>CAVQBU010000020.1:0-128872 GCA_963710845.1 uncultured Acidobacteriota bacterium
CATCCTCATATGGGCAAGAGCATTTATTTTCAATCTCTAATCGCGGCGAAATACACTAACGCCAGGAAAATGGCTGCGATAACCACGAGCCCAACCATACTAAAGCGTGGGAGCCTACGAAATGAAAAGGCCACGTCTGCTCCAAAACTGAAAGTTGCGAAGCCGAAGCTATCGCGATTTCAGGGTTGCGCCCGAGGAGTCGCGTTCCCGCGCGTCCGGTTTTGTCGCGATTTCACTTCTCCGGTAACGGCTGCCAGCTCAGATGGTCGATGCAACACCATCTAATGTAAATCTGCTCCGTAAAGGTGGTGTTGGCATGAGAATTATCTCGACCTTGAACTAACACAAGTTTCCTGGACCTTCACTGAAATGTGGTATTGGTTCAGTGCAGTTGCCGACGATGAAACCCGTCCTGGAATTGGTAATTTCCCCGTGAGGCGAATAATAATCGTCGACGCTGCTTTTCCTGTCTCGTGTTCGTATCTTTCAGCGGCCTGCAGGACTGCTTGGCCAATGGACTGCGCTTGCTCAGGGTCAGGCTTCTTCGGCACGGTTGTTCCTCTGTGTGGCGGAGGAACCGAGTCTTTCATGAGCGTGTTGGGCTAGCAAGGGTTGGTTTTTCCGTGGCCAACGGCACTTCTCCGGTAAGAGCACTCAGGTCTTGATTTCCCCACGCTGACAAATCACGGCAATAATTTCCAGACATCGTTGTAATAAAACGTGCTGTTATAATCGGGGCTGTAATAACCACTAAATAGCCAGAAATTTTGGTTTGGATCCACCCATCCAATGGCCTCGTAGCGGGGTCCAGGCACATTGTTGGGTGCAGGTATTCCTTGCGTCCCAAAGACAGGGGGTTGTGCTGCAAGCATGGGCCCGCCCATCCACGTCCACTCGCCTCCGCTATATTTCCACAGATCGCTGAGAAAGTTCAAAGTTCGGCCAGTGGAATCCAGACCAAACCCTCCAGTGATCCACACGTTCCCTGAAACGTCCTGCCATACAACTGGAAAGGACCGTCCCCCAGGGGTATTCCCGGCGCCAGCCACACTTTGCGTGCCGTAGACGCCTTGCTGCTCGGTGGAAGACCCTGCTACCCACGTCCACTCGCCGTTGCTGAATTCCCAAACATCGTTCAAGAAGGCTCCGGAGTTAGAGTCCTCGCCTCCAAAGAGCCAAAGGTTTCCAGATGAGTCCGTCCAGCTGACTTCGCCGTTCCGATCCCCCGGGGTATTGCCTGTTGCGGCCGTGCCTTTCGTACCATACGTTGCATCCTTGCCCCATACCTTCGGACCCGCGACCCATGTCCACTCGCCCCCGCTGTACTTCCATAGATCGCTCATATAGCCCACTTGCCCGGTCGAATCGAAGCCGGCCCCGCCGTAGAGCCAAAAACTTCCGTCTTTGCCGAGCCAGGCTACGCTGTAGTAGCGGCCACCGGGAACGTTACTCGCGCTGGCTGTTCCCTTTGATCCGTACGATCCCGCTTGATTGCAGGTTTGAGAGCCGCTGACCCACGTCCACTGTCCGCCCGAATACTTCCAAAGATCGTTCAGGTAGCCTCGTGTGCCTGTCGAATCGAAACCGAAGCCTCCGAAAAGCCAGAACGTCCCGTCCGCATCCGTCCAGGTCAAGGCGTCTCCGCGCGCCCCGAGCCAATTGGTTGCAGAGGCAGAGCCTTTCGTGCCGTATATTCCCGTTTGGTACGCCATATCCGATCCACCGATCCAGGTCCACTGATTATTGCTGAAAGTCCAGAGGTCACTCAGTTGGCCGTCAAAAGCACCCACCGAATCCAACCCAACGCCGCCAAACAGCCACAGGGTGCGTTGTTTATCGACCCACCTTGCTGCGGACATTCTTGCTCCACGGATGTTGTTGGGGGCCGGATCTCCTAAGGCGCCGTATGTGCCGGGTTGATTATAGGAAGTAGAGCCGCCGATCCAAGCCCACTCGGCCTGGCTGCTGTGGCCGGATTGGCCGCACGCAACACTGACTTTTACTGCAGCATTGGTCACGATTCCGCTACCGTCGGTTACCACGCAGGTCTGTGCGGGGGAAGTCGGTTGAGTCTGCACGGTAACGGCGTAGCTGCCTCCGCTCTGAATCAGAGTCGGAAACTGGAAGGTTCCGTTTGTCGTTACTGGTAAATCGTCATTGTTGTTATCCGTCAGGACCAAACCCCCGCCTGTTCCCAAGAGACCCAACACGGTGACATCTACCGCAAACGTGTTAGCGGGTGGGGGGGCGGAGGGGGTGGGACGACCGAACCCGCGCTGCCTCCGCCGCAGCCTTCGAGAATTAGGCCTATAGTGCCGATACAAAAAAGACATACGCGCATGTAGTATCGTGCCACGTTATTATCTCGTTGATTGAAAGACTATATAACAATACTGCGTGATCAGCTAGCAACCGCGAACCTAATGTTATGGGCGATTTCTCTCGTCTTGAACGTGGTGCTGTATTTCATCGCGGGTGTGACAGTCGTCGCGCTGTAGAACAAATTGGAGAACTGCCGGAAGAAACCCGAGTCGAAAGTCCTGGTTAGTTCTATAAAAGGAGTCAAGAAGAAAACACTTTTCCTGTGGCCGGATTTTTCTTGCCGTCCAGCCCACCCCATTGAGCAGGATTGTTCGGCCCTTCCGTTCCGTGACCTCGGGACGCTGTTTTATTCAGCCAGCTTTTTTGGTTATCCTTGCCAGCGGTTTTCATCGCCATCGCGCTACGAAGCCACTCGGTCCGGAGACCACAAGCAGCACGATTGTCACCTGCCAACCATGCTCGCATAATCGGACACTGACCGCTCCTCCGCGCTGTCCCCTTCGACTCGCGCCGCACAGCTCTACCGGACGTAGCACGGTGCCGCAAGTTCAGCGGCACCCGCCGCGCCGTGCTCGATCTCCTCGACGCGTACGCACAGCTCTCCCCGGTAACGCGATGCTGCAAATTCGGCAGCATGCGCGTCCGGTGTCACCCGCCTCCGCGATCGGGGCGCCACAGCTCTCCCGCCGTCAAAGTTTGCTCGTGAGTAGCTACTCAACCATTTAGCTCATTAACTATCACAAAGGTTTGCTTTGGCGCTTTCCCTACCAACCTACTCAGAGTCTGCTGCGCCATTCGCCCCGGTGGCCGAGCACAGCTAGCAACGCCCGCGGCTCCGGCCACGCTGCGGTCCTATGGGAATAACCTTCGCGAGAATAGGTAATTCTTTGGCTTAGTGAAAACCCGTCAAACAACGAAGTTTCGTATGCCGTTTAGAATCTAGGCCGAATTCAGTCACCTCGCATCCTTCAGGTTTGGCGTCCAACCTGCTCCTTCGTTTAACGGTGGTGTGCGCCAGTGGACATCGCCAACTAGGAGTAGGCCAAAATGAAGAAACTCGGACTTGCAATACTGTTGGGCATTGCGCTTCTGGCTCCGCTGGCTAACGCTGACCCGGACAACCAGAACGGTTGCGTCCCCAGCGGCGATCAGCCCAAAAAGTGTGATCCGGCGCCGGTTCCAGAGCCTGGAATCGTGATCCTTGTCGGTTCAGGGCTTTTGGCGCTGGCTGGCTACGCATTGGCGCGTCGCAAGCAGAAGCTCAACTAGAACCACCAGAATCCCCGCAGCCTGCGGCCCTGCGCCTCGCCGCATCATTCGCGCCATTCCGTTGTTTTATTTTTCGCCAGCTGCCCGACTCTTCACTACCAGTCGCTTTACTCCACCCTAAGCTAGCGCAACGAACGCTCCCTGCAACTCCCCAGCCACCTCCCTTGCATCGCTGCTGGAAAGCTCAAATTCCGAAGTCCCATCCTCAATCCAATGCGTTTGAACCCTTCTTGCCTCGACTACAAAAGCCAAAATCGCTCCCGAGCGTCAGCCCAACAGGATCCTTGCTCCGGCTCATTGACCGGTTGACCTGGCAGCGTTAATCCCGATTTGCACCTTTCTGCGATAGGTCCAGTCGGATACCCTACCTGTCCTTTCTCTGTACTCACGTACAGTTGTTCGCTTGACCCAAAGTACTAGACTATGGCCAAGGTTCCTTCGCAAGGGCAACTTGGGGGATGAAATGAACCTCACAGCGCGAGTCTGTTTGTTGCTAGCCGGCGTGTTGGGCGTATCGCTTCTCGCGGGATCTGCGTCAGCGAATCCCGCGGCCCTCAAGTGTAATTCGCAACGCGATCAAATCTGGGTCTACGATTCCTTAAATAGCTTCGGTGTCGAGGCGAAACTTAAGTGCGGGGACAACGTCGAAATTATTGGACGCGTTAAAGACTACGTAAAGATTCGCGCTCAAAATGGCGTCGAGGGCTACATCCCGGAGACCTCCGTCGCCAACATTCCCCCGCTCGCCGTTCGTCAAGACCCATCTCTCGACGTCGGTCTGGTCGCGAAACAAGCCCAGGCAAAGGAAATCGCCAACGCAACTGCCCAAGCGGCTGCAGATGCGGCGCGGCTCGCAGGTCCGCCGGCAACCATTTCGGCGAACGAAACTCCAGCGATCAGCCCCGGCGAAAAAAAGTCACCCGCAGGCGGTTCCATGCTGCCCGTCGCCGCGTACGGCGAAATCAATCATCCACGCGCCGCTCCACCCGCCGGCGATTCTTCCTCACGCGCAATTTCCAAAGATTCGACGCCGCCAACCAGCGATTCATACGAAATCTCCGATTCTCAGCCCGAGAATCTCAGCGCGGACGTCGCCTGCCAGAACTACTTTTCTGCATACGGCCTCACGCCCAACCAGACGAAATGGATCGCCCAGAACCGGAAAAAGCTTTTCTCCAATGTCTGTCCGGCCCCCGATCCTTCCAAAGTCGAGTTCGTGATTATCTTCACGCATGACGTAGATTTTTTTAGCGCCACCATGCCCCAGCCGGTCCACAAGCTCAACGGGTTTTCTGACTTTACCCCTATGACCATGATCGACTCCGCGCTCATGTCCGAATCCGATGCCGACAAAGCACACCGTCAATATGTTTGGATATTTCAATTCGAGAAAGGCGATTTCGATCCCGCAAGTTTTTCCCCGCGCCGGAAATATCAATTCTCGAAGGTGGAAACAAACTCGCTGGGTTCGAAGGCCGGAATCAAAGCGGTCGAAGACGCTTTCCAATTTGTGGCGGCCGCGAGCCATTGAATTCGCGCGCCGATAGCCGGCTCTGCTTCATCCTGGGCCGCAACTAGCGCATCTGAGGTCCATTTACTTTTACGAAGCTCTTCGTTAGCGTGTGGTCCCCAGCCGTTCATCAGCGGAAATGCAATCTAGATGGGGTTTGCGATCCGTCCCGCGCGGGCTGCTCCAACTCCTATTCGATTTCGAGGTGACGCATGAAAAAGTCGGCTGCCCTCGAGGCGGCTATCTCGCTTCTGCTCTGCGGGGCACTGTTGCCTCCCCTTACAAAACATTTCAACCTCTCGCAAGACTCGTTACCGCAGCAGCAGCCCAAAACCCAGGCCTTCTACGGAAAAATCGTCTCCCAAAACGCCGTGCGCTTTGTCTTGCGCGACGACGACAATAACGTCTGGTTCCATCTCGACGACCAGGAGAAAGCCGCGAAGCTCGTGGGCAAGGATGTCATGGTTACCGGCACGTTCGACGGCCTCACCGGAACCATTCGCGTCCAGAGCATCGTCGAATCCCCACCTCCTCCGAAGCCCGCTCCGGTCATCGAGGAGCCCAAACAAAATAGCGAGCCGGCCAAAGACGCAGCAGCTCCCCCGCCAACCGCTGACGCCACTGCTCGCGGTGCTCCACAATCACCTTCGGCCCGGCAGCCTGCCGCCAACGTGCCTGCGCCTCATTCAGACGCTCGAAATTCCGCAGCAACCGTGCCATTGCGCCAGCCGCCAGCTGATCTGTCGAGCCGCCCCGCACGCGTGCCATCCCCTCCTCCGTCTCTCGCTTTGCCGGAAGAAGCGGTCAGCAGTTCTTCCTCAATCGCGGTCAGCTCTCGCCGTTCCGTCCCAATGCCTTCCGGCGTCAACCCGGAAACACAATCTCCAAAGAAAGTACAAGCCGGTCGGCTGCTCAAACGCGTCGATCCCTCTTACCCCACCGAAGCCATGCAGCAACGCATTGAAGGCACCGTTCAGCTGCATGCTGTGATCGGCGACGATGGCAGAGTCCTGAGCCTCGAACCGGTGAGCGGGCCGCCTTTGCTCGTCGCCGCCGCCGAAATTGCCGTTCGTCAGTGGCGCTATGGTCCAACTCTTTTCGATGGCCATCGCACGGAAGTCCATGACGACGTCCGGATCGTGTTTCGGCTCCCAGACTAGCTGCCGGATTTGCGATCAGCGATCGTAGTTCGCGGGCCTGAGGTGGTCTTCATCGCGCAAGATTTGAACAGAGGAACAGTCGCCCAGTCCGCCAGTGGACACCACCCTCAGCCCTACGCCGACTTCGATCGCCGAACCGCGTCCCCAGTTCGCGCCTCACCGCTCCTCGCCGGCCCATAAACCACCGCCGTCATCATCCTGCGCTTGACCACTCGCAGCGCTTCCGACGCCACCGCCATCGTGCTCAACTCTTCGCTATTCCACGCGCTCGCATCGAGTTCTTGCCGCCGCTTGAACATCGCCAGCTCCGCTTCCGGCACCAGCCGCGCCAGCCTTTCAGCATCCGTTTCATCCAAAGCCTTCGTAACTATTTCTTTCCAGGATACGAATTTTAGCTCGCTCATCGAATCCTCCCCCGCTCTTACAACGCGCGCCCCCGCTGAAGCGACCAGGCCGCGAACCACCCGGTCGCTCTCCGTCCGCATGCAAACCGTGCAGCCTCCTGCTTACCCGATATCCACCTGGAACATCAGCGAAGGATTGCCGTACGCCACTGCATACCACAGCCCATCCGCTCCCATGATGAAGTACACATCCTGCTGGTAGAACCACGCCGGGTAGGCTCCTGCATAAAACCAATACCCGCCATACGAGTACTCGCGGCGTCCGTTGTACTCGCGCCCGCCGTTTGCCTCAAACCGTGCATGATGGTTTGGCCCGAAATGGCTTTCGTTATATTCGTGCCCGTGGCTGTCTTTCTGGCCGTTGTGTGCAAACTCCCTCTGTGATTGTTGCGCCTGGCCTTTGCCTTCTTGTTGATGCTGATTTTTCTCTTCGTTCTGCTGAGTCTTCACCTGCTGCTGCTGTTGTTTCTCTTGCTGCTGTTGCTGCCCCTTCGCCTGCTGTTGCTGTTCCTGCTTGGCGGGTTTGGCTTCTTCCTGCTTCGCAGTCTTTGCCTGCTCTTGTTGTTTCTGCGGCTTGGCTTCTTCCTGCTTTACTGGCTTCGCCTGCTCTTGTTGCTTCTGTGGCTTGGCTTCTTCCTGCTTCGCGGCAGGTTTGGCCTGCTCCTCATGCTGCGCTGGCTTCGCGCCGTCTTCCGGATGCTGCTCCTGCCCGAACGCCGGTACACTCGCTCCGAAAATCAAAAATAGGGCCGTTGTGCTGATCACTCCGAGTACTTTCATGCGTATTGCCTCCATTACCGAAATTCCACGTGGAGGCCAGAATAGCTAGACGCACACTCCAAAGATGTACCATAGTGGACACCTTCGTTAATCGTTCCATCCCAGTTTTCGATGCGTCTGATGTTTTTCGCTCCGCTCACACACCCCAAATCCCGCCGACCGGATTTGCCCCGCACTCCAGTCACGTTGAATCCACAATTTCGGCGTCTGGAGCCGATAACCGAGTTCATGATTCCGGTGCTCACGTGGTCAGATGGAACAGCCGCTCCCAAGGAAGCGCAGTAGAGGAGTATGACGTCGTTCTTTTAATCAAGCAGGCGCGCCGCCCGGCGATGCCGCGTCCAAACCCGTCCCTTTAAAAACCGAAGGGATGCGGCACAGGACAAGTCAAAGACTGGGCCACCCACTTCAATGGTTCGATCAGCGGTCTAGCGCCAAAATGTATGAGATGCTGCAGTCGCGCTTCGCCGCGCGCTCGGCCAGGATCGAAGCGAGGGTGGGAATCGCCGCGTATCCAGCCAAGGATCCCGCCAGCGAAACAATTCTGAGCCACGATAGATCCCCAAAGACCGTGAGCATCGAGCCGTTCGTTGAGGCGTCTAATGCCGCTAGCCCTCCAATTGCGCCGACTGCAATCGCTCCAAAGAGCGCGTCGTCTATTGTTTTCATCTTGTTCTTAAAGGCGCGGATCGCCGGTTTAATTTCGCTATTGACCAAGTCTGTTATCGCACCCGCATAGTCGCCGTCCAGTCCGATCGTCGCTTGCTTCTGTCGAATCATGTTCAGGTGTTCCAGAAACTCCTCCCGAGACGATTCGGATTTCTTTCGATATTCAATGACATCCTTCAGGCTGAGTTGGCGAAGTCGCTCTGTTGATATCAGCTCATCAAAGATGGCGAAACTCAAATCGGTAATCTGTATTTTGTTTTTGGCGGGTTCCATAGAGCTAATCGCTCTCGCGTATTTGGCACCGAGCAAATCTCCGTATGGGTTTGAATCGGCGAGAGGATAGAACCCCTGTTTCGCAGAAACATCCAGCGCGTAATTCAATTTCGCAGCACAAATTACTGCTTCACTGACCAACTGTTTAGCGCAACCCATCGCAGTTGCTAGTTTGTACTGTTGGACTTCCGGGTCCTCAAAGAGGGCCATGGGGGTCGGATGAGAAGCGAAGTCGCGAGAGAGGTCGACGCTCAGCACTTTTTCAGCGATGCCCTTTTCGTCGCCCCATTCACCGTAGTTACCAGGAGCTATCTGAAGCGCACGGAACGTTGCCGATGATTTCAATCCGTGTTGAAATCGCTTAAGGAAATTCGGATCGTTGACGTCTGCGGCAATTTGCTCGTACCACTCGCCCCGTACTGCTCCCATAGGTGCTGAATGTACAAAAAATGGAACGCCTTCGGCTCTAATCGCGGCTTCGTATTGCCTGAGAGGAGACGCCATCCCGATCGTTCCGAATTGGCCAGCCTCACCGCCGAAGAACATCGAAGGTCTATCCATGAAGTGCAATTCATCGAAGAGCAAAATTGCCTTCATCACAGTTGTGAAGTCCACGAAGGAATCGGGGTAATAGAACACATTTATTGGTTCGCGCATGGACGCCTCTCACCCGGGAAAATTGTATCTACGCCAAAGTCAGGAGTATGTCATACATGGCAAGTTAGATGATGGATTACGGTTACATGTCATCCCAGCTTGGAGAGGTCGGTGGGTGGGTGGCCCACTCGCCGCGATGGCGACGGTTCGCAGTAAGATTTTATCCCTTATTCGCTACACTAACTCTCCAGTTACGGATTACCCGGCGCGAGAGGTGATTCTATGGGGTTTGACAAAGTTGATTTGTTCGACGTCGAAATTGAGGTTTTCGAATCGCAGCTGCAGCAAATTGCACTGCCACTTTTTGAGGCGACAGACCAGAACCTGACGAATTGGCTAAAAAAGGTCGACGACGACTTTCGAGCAGCGATCGCTGAGGCGAAAGATGAGGTCGATGAGAGGAATGCCCGAGGCGAAGCCGCGTATCGAGAGACAAACGTGGACGAGCAGCGCCAGCTACTTGGGGCCGCGTGTTTGGGATTTGTGGCGACGTCAGTTAAAGAATGCCTATCAGCCATGGCGAGATATTTCGATGTTAGTCATCCGCCGTGTCGGGACTACGTGGGGCGTGGTTGGGTGCAACGGAGGCAAGATGAATTCCGAGTAAGATTCAATATTGATTTCGCTGAAGGTCCGATTCCGATCGGATACCTCGAGGAGTTAGTTCTCGCCCGAAATGCCGGGCTCCATTGGGATGGTTCCGCTCTCGAGGAGTATAGAAGAAGGGTGGCCGTTCCCAGGTTTATCAAAGAAGGCTCGTTAACGGTCGATAGAGATAGTTTCTTGCAAGCCACGTCAGACGTCGTGAACTTCGTCAAATGGGTTCACGTAGAACTCAAGAAATTGAGACTTAAACCAGACCGTAAGGAGGATTAGGGGGTGCGCCACCCGCTCCGAAGCCCCCGCTTCTCGTAGCCATGCTAGCATTTCATCATGGTCACATTCGTCTTCGGTGCAGGCGCATCACTTCATGCGGGGTATCCCTTAACCGCCCGTCTTGGCGACCATCTTCTCGATTGGGCGCGCCAAAACGACGCTTTCATGTGGCGAGGGGCTCTTGAGGAGCTTTTTGACCAATATGGAAGCCTGACGGATTTAGAACGGATACTGACAGAGCTCCACGAGCGTCCCTCCGGTTCACCTCCTGCAGCTTGGAGCAAGACGCAGTGCGGCAATACAATAATGGGCGTTAAAGTTGCGGTCCCTGAGCTCTTTAATAGCGTGCGAGGAAAATCGGTATCAGGACGCGACCTGTACGGAGAATTCGCTCGAAAAAAAATACGCGATGGGGACGCAATCCTTACGTTTAACTATGATTTGGCATGCGAACGTGCTCTGAGGACGCAAGGGGCGTGGGAAGTCGGCGACGGGTACGGATTTTCTCTCGGTGTTGGGACAAGTCCACTCTCAAAGACGAAAGTATTGAAGCTGCATGGCAGCACAAACTGGCTAGGCATGCTATTCGACGGGAATATGGGTTTTTCACAGGTTTCGGACGTATATGGTCCGAGGCCCTGTCTTTTCAGCGAACGTGATTTCACGTACCTTGGCTACTCAAAGGACGTTTGCGACCCCATGCGCAAGGGCGTTACGAGGACAGGAGCAAATCCGGCACTGATTCTTCCGACCCTTCACAAGAACTTCTTTCATCAGACGTCCTTCGGGCGTGAGTGGGAACCTTTCTGGAATCACATCTGGGAGCAAGGACAACAATCCCTTCGTTCCGCCGAAAAGATAGTGGTCATCGGCTACAGCATGCCGAAGGCTGATGAAAGAGCAAGAGAGCTCTTGCTGAAGCACTCGAATCCCGACGCCGAAATTCTCGTATTCTCAGGTTCAAGGACACGCGCCATTTGTGAAGACTTCCTCGAGAACGGCTTTCGGAAAGTCAGTTCGTTCGGCGATGGTTACTTCGAAGAATATCTGAACGGTTGATTGCGGTAGATCCCACGCGGATGGGCCTCCCGCCCGCCACCATGCCCTCCTACGGCGGCAGGCCCTTCGATGCTTCACAGCGGGACCTCAGGATGAATCGCGCCGCAGCGCGATTCGCAGACTCGCACAATTCGACAATGAAGACTTCCTTTGAAGAAATCGCAACCGCGATATGGCGCCAGGTGCTCGTTGAGAACAACCCCGTCGTCACATTGGCCGGCGAGCGTTATCCAGTTACCCGAAGCAGGGCGAAAAAGCTGCGCCAGGTTGTATTCGACTTTAATGGAGAATCGTTCATCGGCATCGAACAGAATCCGAAAACCAAATCACGTTGGGCTGCCATGGCGCGTGCCGGGAAGAAAGTAATGCAGTTTATTCAGGATGGCCGGTACATCGCGGTTGTGGCCGATGGAAAAGTAATTCTATACGGCAAGCGCAGCGCATGAGCCGTTAACCGGACACGTGGCCCATCCGCCCACGCGTCAGACATCTTTGAAAAATTGAATCGCGCCCATCACGACGCAAATCATTGCCGGCCACATCAGCACGAATCTCGTCCATAGCAGGACGCGATACCAAGGTACGTGTCTTTCTCTGAGTTCCTTCATGGGGATAATTCCAATCACAGTAGGACAAATCGCTGCAATCCACCACCGCAGCGCCCCGCTCGATCTTTGTGGGTCGGAGCTTTAGCTCCGACAAAAAATCAATGCCGCGAAGCGGCATACCTTTCGCGGTGCACTTCCCGCGAGTTTTCGAGTTGCTCGGGCACCATCGAGCACGCCCCGGCGGCTGCGCCTACCAAAACTCCGGTACGACAAAAAGTCGAGTCTCCCGGAAAAATTGCCCGGTATAAGTTTGCGACACAACTGCACCGGACGCTATATCAGCCGCCAAATCGCTGATTTCCCCGCCACACTTCCCCTCCCCCGATGGCAATCAAGATGCTCATCGTAGTTTTGAGGCGGTGCTGGACAACTTGAACGAATTCAGAGTGGCGGCTCGCAATGCGTCCTCACAAGCCTACGCCTCGAACGAAGCTGGTTTAGATCGACTTCACGAATCGCCGGCAAAACGCCGGCCTACCGGCAGGCGCGATGGCGCAGGCCACGTAGGCTCGCGGAAGTGTGACACCTATGACGCAAATCATAGCCGTCGTGACAGTAATCGTTATCGGGCTTTTGCTTCTGGCGATCGGAGGATGCTATTTCGGCCAAAGTCGAAAGCGCAAACAAATAGCGGATCGAACCGGGCCTGAAGACAGGCAAATGTAGCCAGTCCGCTGCGCGCGCACCGGCGCGCATTTTCCGCCCGCTCCGCCCGTTCCCGCCCGCCCAGCCCCAGGAGAAAAATATGCAGAATCCAAAAACACAACGCAGAGCGATTGGCTTGCTCGTGGTTTTTGCCACGATTCTCACCGTGATCGTAACCTGGAACCTTCCGGACATTGCCGGAGATTAATCCAGCGCACCCGGCCCCCTCCACACCACCCAGACGAACGCCTTTGATTTTTCAAGCCGCACTCGTTCAACCACAGATTAATCTTGACATAATGCCATAAAAGGAATACCTTGTATGGCATGGCGCATGGAGTGAACTTCTTTGAGGATGCGCAAGGCCATGCCCCCGTCGAGGCTTTCCTCGATAGCCTCACTAAGAAACAACGTGCCAAACTACTCGCAGCCATTAAACAACTGGAAGTACACGGCCCTACGTTGCCTTTTCCCTTTTCGTCTCAGGTGCAAGGTAAGCTGCGGGAACTCAGGACAAAGTTCGGCAAAACACAACTTCGCATTCTGTACTTCGGCGATGCGAACCAGGAATTTCAGCTCTTGCACGGCGTGAGGAAGAACACGGCAAAGTTGCAATTGTCCGACATTCAGACTGCCCTGGACAGAATGACGCGCCACGAACAGAGGCTCAAGGCTAAAGCAGATTTGAATAAAACTCATCCAAGTTCAAAGGAGAAATGACCGATGGCCAGCCGATTTAGTCGCTATTATGATCAGCAAATGGAAGACGCCGAGATGCGTGCTCTGGTCGCCAAGGAACTTGAAGACCTTGAAGTCGGTATTCAAATTGCCAAATTGCGCGAGCGGGAAAATCTGAACCAAACGCAATTGGCAGCCCGCGCCGGAATGAATGCATCGAAAATTTCGCGTATTGAAAACTCAGCATCGAACGTAACTCTGAGCACTCTTAGCCGCATTGCTTCAGCGCTGAACCAGAGAATTAAAATCAATTTCGTGCCAGTCGCGACCAGAAAACGCCGAGCCTGATCGTTGGCAGACGGGCCACCCTTCGAAACCACCCGGACGAACGCCTTTGATTTTCCGGGTGCCGAAACCCATAGCTTTTGAAGCGTGCGGATTTATACCTTCGCCCTCCGGCAACCTCCGCGGCCCACACCCCTAGAAATCATCCCGGCCAGTAAGTACTAAAACTGTACCTCGCCCGTCCCAATGACCACCCGTTTTCACGCGTTCCCATCCTCACGTACAGCTGTTTTTCCACTTCCACAGTGTTAGCTTGGCGTGGGAGAAAAAATATGAAACGTTTCATTCGAAGATTTATTGACGATCGCTTCGCCCTCACCACCCTGCAAAATCCCACCTGGGAAGTCCGCACCCAGGCCGAACTCATTGCCGCCGCCGAAGCAGAGCGCGAACGTCAGCGCCAGGCCGACCCGCCGCCGCAAACTCCGCCCCTCACCGCCGCGCCCCAGGAAATCGAGCGCGAAATCGCGTCCCAAATCGAGCCTGACTCGGAACCCAGCGTCGAACCCGAATTCGAACCCGAGCTCGAATCGGCCCAACCCCTCCCGCCCGCCGGCCAACCCGAGCCGTCAGCCGATGAATTCGACGCCAGCGCCACCCTCGCGCCCAAAAAAAAGCCCCGCAATCTCCCCAAGCGCAAATCGCGCCGCGCCAGAAAATCCACACGCGCTCGCAGCGCGAAAAAACGACGCCACGCGAAGCCTCGCCGCAACTCCGCGCCGGATTCCCTTCCCGCTCGGATGCAAACTCCCGCGCCCGCACCCGCCTTCGCGCGTGAAATCAATAAACTCGCAGGCTTCCTCGTGCGCGCCAACAAACTCGGCGCTCTGTCCGCAGCCTCCACTCACGCAATCGAGCAGCACACCGGCGCTGCGCCCCACGACCACCCCGAGCACCTCTCCCAGCTCCAGATGGGCGACAACCTCGAACTGGAAGTAGAGGTAGAAGTCGAAGAATACGACGATCCCCGGCTCTCCCCTCACGAGCGCCACTCCCGCCGATGCATCATCTGCCACCATCCCGATCGCGTCGGCATCGAAGAGCACTTCCTCAACTGGCGCAACTCTGATCTCATCCGCGAACAATATGGTCTGCGCGATTTCCGTCCCATCTACCGTCACGCTCGCGCCACCGGACTGATGGAAAAACGCCGCGAAAATCTCCGCTTCGCCGCCGACCTCATCATCGAGCACGCCGACCAGGTCGTCCCCTCCGCCGACGCAGTCCTCCGCGCCATCCAGGTCAGCGCCAGCCTCAACGAAAAAGGCCAATGGCTCAAACCCCCCACCCACGTTGTATTTTCCTCCGGCGCCCGCATCCCCACTCCCCCACCAGCCGCCGCGATTCACAACCACGAAGATATTCCCGCCCCATCCGCCGCCATCGTAAGCGCCGAATCTCGCGCGGACTTAATCGGCCCCCCCGCGATTAAAAATCCCCGTAACCCCATGAAACCAAACGGCGACCCCGATTCTAATTGGCCAGAAAATGCCTCTTCGTGAATCGCGCCCCGCGCGTTTCACCCCTCGATCCGCCACCGCCCCTTCGCACCGCATCCCCATGCGTGTGATCCGCTCCTCACCAATCGCTCCTCACCGCTCCACAACAAATTAAATGCATCGCGTGCCGCGCGCACGCACTCTAACTCTGCAGGCCTGCACCACAACCACTAAGGAGAAAATCCGATGGCTACTATCACTACGAAAGACGGCACCAAGATTTTTTATAAAGACTGGGGCACCGGGCAGCCCATCGTGTTCAGCCACGGCTGGCCGCTTTCCGCCGACGATTGGGACGGGCAGATGCTCTACTTCGGCAACCTGGGCTACCGCGTCATCGCCCACGACCGCCGCGGCCATGGCCGTTCCGACCAAACCTGGGGCGGCAACGACATGAACACCTACGCCGACGATCTCGCCGAGTTGTTCGAGAAGCTGGATCTGAAGGATGCAATTCTGGTGGGACATTCTACGGGTGGCGGCGAAGTGGCGCGCTATTTGGGACGCCACGGCACCAAGCGCGTCGCCAAGGCCGCGCTGATCAGCGCCATCACTCCGCTGATGTTGAAGACGCCAAATAATCCGCTAGGCGCGCCGATCGAAGTCTTCGACGGCCTGCGTGCGGCTCTGGCAGCGAACCGGCCGCAGTTCTACAAGGACATCACCATGCCGTTCTACGGATACAACCGGCCGGGAGCGAAAATCTCCGAAGGCATACGCGAGCATTGGTGGCTGCAGGGCATGCTAGGCAGCATCAAAGCCCACTACGACTGCATCAAGGTTTTCTCGGAAACCGATACGACGGAAGATTTGAAGAAGATTGATATTCCCGTCCTGGTGATGCACAGCGAAGACGATCAGATCGTGCCCATTGCCGCAGCCGGCCCTGCCGCTGCCAAACTACTGAAGCATGCCACGTTGAAAGTGTACAAAGACTTCCCGCACGGCATGCCCGCCACGCATGCCGACGTGGTTAACGCCGACTTGCTGGCCTTCTTCAAAACGCAGCGATCGGCGACGGCGTAACCAAACCGTTCGGCGACGGTGACGTTTATCGGCGGCCCCTTTTTGCCCTTCATCCCGCGCTTGCGGGATGAAGGGCGCGCCGTGTCATCGGATGTGCCGGCTAGAGTTGCGCCGCAGCGCGGATGTCTTTGATTTCTAATATGTGCCTAGGATACGGGCGCGTGACCAGATTCAGCATGGCGCGGGCAATTTGCTGTGTGGTCAGGATTTGATTGCGGAACAGCGCGCGGATTAAGGGGAGGAGCGGTTTGGCGACGGCGTAGCTGATGCGATAGAGCTTGGTGCGGGAGACTTCGCCGTGCGCAGGTTCGATGAACCCGGGGCGGAACATGTATGCGGCGGCGAAGGGCATGCGCAGCAGGGTGTTTTCGGTTTTACCTTTTACACGCGCCCACATCATGCGGCCTTTTTCGGAGCTGTCTGTGCTGGCGCCGGAGACGTAGATGAAAACGATTTTCAAATTCAGGCGCACGAGAGTTTCCGCGGCGGCGATGGTGATCCCGTAGGTGATGTGTTCGTAGTCTTTTTCCGTCATTCCGGCGGAAGCAATGCCCAGGCAGAAGAAGCAGGCGTCGAAATTGGTGAGTTTTTCTTCTAGTGGCGTGTAGTTCCACAAATCCGGATGGACGATTTCGCGGAGTTTGGGATTTTGCTGTCCGGTGGCCGTGCGGCCTATCGTTGCGACCACTTGCACGCTGGGATCGAGCAGGCATTCGCGCAGGACGCCTTGGCCCACCATGCCGGTTGCGCCGAAAATTAAGACATTCATCGAGTGTTCATGCCTAACTACGACGCGGCGCCTTCGCTTAGGCCGACTAGTTTCTGGAATTCGGGGTCGTCGTAGAGGCAGGCCAAGTCGGCGTCTTTGGCGGCCCAGAAACGGTTGCCGAATCCGGCGGCGAAGGCTTTTCTGAGCGTTTCAAGAGATTCGGTTTTTCTGCCCAGCACGCCGTAGGTGCAGGCGGCGTTGTAGAGGGTGTTGGAATCTCCGGGACGCAGGGCAATGGCAGTCTGCAAGTGGCGAATGCACTCGTCGGCTTCCTGACCGAAGTGGGCAAGGTTGGTGGCGAGCAAGACGCGTGCGCGCACGTCTTCGGGGACCAGCTCCAGCTGCTGGCGGAGGACTTTCATCATGCGATCGCGGATTTGATCCGCTTCCTTTTTTCGGCCCAGACGCTCGAAAGACTGCTCGTAGGGAATAAACATATTGTAATCGTCGCCGTTGAACTCCAGCGCGCGCGCGGAGGCAGCGGCGGCCTCTTCGTAACGACCGGAGGCGAAGTAGGCGCGTCCGAGGATGTTCCAGGCGCCGTCACAATCGGGCTTGCGCTCGATGGCGCGCAGGGCGAGCAAGGCAGATTCGTCGTTTTTCTTCTGCGCGTAGAAAATGCGGGCGTGCGCGACGAGCACTTCGGGCAAGTCTGGCGCGAGGGCGGTGGCGCGGTCGCATGCGGCAAGGCCGCGCTGCATCCAACTGGGACTTTGGTCGCGAACTTCAAAGATGACTCCGCAAAGATGCGCGATCCCGGCGTGCGCTAGAGCAAAATTGGGATCCAGCTGGATGGCTTGTTCAAACATTTGCAATGCGTAGTCGAAATCCTGGCGGCGGGAATAATTGCGGCCGCGCAGATAGAAGTCATACGCCAGCGGATTTTCCGTGGGCTTGCGCGCGATGATTTTATCTTCCTGCGGGGTTAGCGTGATGCGCAGAGCCTGCGCGATACTGCGCGCGATTTCTTCCTGAATGGCGAACACGTCGTCCATCTGACGATCGTAGCGGTCGGCCCAGACGGAATGCCTGGTGGATGCTTCGACGAGTTGCGCGGTAATGCGCACGCGGCTGCCGGAGCGGCGAATGGAGCCTTCAAGAATGTAAGCGGCGCCGAGTTGCTGGCCAACTTGCTGCGCGGTGACCGGCTTGTCGCGGAAAGCGAGCATCTCCGAGCGCGGGAAAATTTGCAGCTGGGCGATTTTGGATAGTTCGGTGACTACGTCTTCCGTAATGCCATCGCGAAAATATTCATCTTCTTTCGCGCCGCTCTGATTTTCAAAATAAAGCACCGCCACGGATTTTTGTTTCGCGGGAATGGTTTGCGCGCCGGAATCCGGAACGTTTTTGGCGGAGGGCCGGCGGCCGGAATCGAGGTCGCGGCTAAGGCGTTTTAGATCGGCGCGCAGCTCGGCGGCGGTCTGGCAGCGCAGGTCGGGATCTTTCTCCAGCGTCTTCTCCAGAATTTGCACCAGGGCCAGAGGAATCGCAGGATTTACGTCTTTCGCATTCGCCGGCGTGGTATGCAGGATTCCATCGAAAACGACGGCTGCGGTGGCGCCTGCGAATGGAACTGTGCCGGTGGACATTTCGTAAAGCACTACGCCCAACGAAAACAGATCCGAACGCGCGTCCAACTCTTCGCCGCGAGCTTGTTCCGGCGACATGTAAGCAATCGTGCCCATGGAGCTGCCGGGGCTGGTGAGCTGATCGACGCCGAGATTGTGGGATTTCGTGTGGATGGTGGCGGTGCCGATAGATTCGTGGGCGACAATCGGAGTTAATTTCGCAAGCCCAAAATCGAGAATCTTCGCGGGGCCACGTTCCACCAGAAAAATATTTGCGGGCTTAATGTCGCGGTGCACGATCCCCTTGGAATGCGCCGCGTCCAAGCCGTTGGCGATCTGGATGCCGATCTCGAGCAGCTTGGAAATATCCATGGGCTTGCCGGCGATGCCGTGTTTCAGGGTTTGACCTTCGAGAAGTTCCATGGCGATGAAGGGGCGGCCTTCGAATTCGCCGATGTCGTAAATGGTGCAGATGTTGGCGTGATTGAGTGAGGACGCGGCGCGAGCTTCGCGACGGAAGCGTTCGACGGCCTGCGAGTCCTTGGAAATATCGTCAGGGAGAAATTTCAGCGCGACGCTGCGACCCAGGCGCGTGTCCTTCGCTTTGTAAACGACGCCCATGCCTCCGCCGCCCAATTTATCCAGGACGGTGTAGTGGGAAACGGTTTGACCGACGATCGACGGGGTGTCCGGCACAGGGCGAGGATTTTACGCGAGCGATGGGTTAGATGCAAACGAGTGCGCGGCGGCCCGGTTGAGCCGGCACGACCGAAGGGGAGTTCGCAGTATTGCGAGAGTGCGAAACCGCGTTGCGGCACACCCGCGGGAATGACGTTAGGGAGTGGGAACGCTGGCTGCCGGCTAGGGCTGGCTTTCGAGTTGAGCCAGTTCTTGGCGCAGGCTCGCCGCTTGGGCGCGATAGTTTGCCGCCTCGGCATGGTACTTGACGGCAGGAACGCTGCCAGCGGCATTGAAAATCTTGGTGAGAGTGTCGTTTTTGCCTTTACCGGTATGCTCGAGTTGGTCGGCAAGATCGTCCTGGTCTTGTGCATCGCCTTCCAATCCGGCTATGCGGCGCTGAAGATCCTGAATTGTCGCCCAGCGCTGAGCGCGGGCGATGGCCGGATCGGTGACGGTGTTGTTAGCGGCGTCCCAATTTCCCGGGCCGCGAATCTCCAGGACATTTTTGAAAGCGTCGAGATTGATGGCGCCACGGCGATTGCCAAGAGCGGCAGACATGCGGTACCAAGTGACGGCCCGGGCGTCGTCGGGCCTTACGCCTTGGCCGAACTGATACATCCAACCAAGCTGATTCTCTGCGTTGCTGTTGCCGTGAGCCGCAGCTTCGACGTACCAAGACATGGCCTTGGCATAGTCGGTTTGCACACCGAGGCCATTTTGGAACATGTAACCGATGTTTTCCTCGGCGTCGTTGCTGCCATGTTCGGCAGCTTTGTAAAACCAGATAAGAGCCTCGCTGTAATCCTTCGGTTGTCCCCATCCTTCTTCAGCGAAGAAGCCTAACTGATTTTCGGCGTCGGAGTTGCCGTGCCCCGCCGCGCGGAGATACCAGGAATGAGCTTGAGCATAATCCTGCTTCACTCCATAGCCATACTGGTAAAAGTAGCCGACTTGCTTCTCCGCTTGCGGCAGATTCTGGTCCGCCGCTTTGCGGTACCAATCGAAGGCCTGTTTGTAATCACGCTTGACGCCGACCGCATCCTCGTACACTCCGCCCACATTGTATTGCCCCAGCGCATAGCCCTGCTTCGCCGCGGAACGATAGTAGGCGACGGCTCGTTTGTAATCCCGGGGCACTCCGAACTTATGTTGGTACATGTAGCCGAGTTGATTTTGAGCCGCAGCAAAGCCCTGGTTCGCGGATTTCGTAAACCAGAGGAGCGCCTGACGGTAGTCTTGAGGAACACCGACGCCGCTGAAATACTGGTTCCCGATGGCGAACTGGGCCTGCGCATCTCCGGCAGCGGCGGACTCGCGATCAGCAATAAAGCCGTTGTGCGGCGGAGGTGCCGTCGCCGGGGCCAATGATTGCGCCGGTGCCTGCGCGCGCACCGCAGAAGGCAGTGCGAACACGAAGATTGCAGCGGCCGTTGCCCTGGTTAGCAAGCTCATGGACGCATCTACCCGTTGAGAAATTGCAGAGACAATGGCCAAGACGAATTCGAAACGGAAGGCAGCTCGCTATCCGATTCGACTCGCAGCGCTGCCGGTTTCCAGCATCCACGGCAGTCATATGACGACGTGAACAGCCTGGCAGGCGGAGGCGCGGATAGCCATGGGCCGCTAGTGCTAAAGGGACAAAATGTGCCCAATATTGTAAGTGCGAGCAGGCATTAACGTCGGGATTCTTCCCGCATGACGGGTAATCCTGACGTGATCCACTCGGCTGATTAGCGCTGTAAGCGTCTATGTGAGTTCAGACTTCCGGTTACGCGAATAATCCGACGAGTGCGCGGAGAGGTCGCGACTCCACGCGACGAGGCTTGTGAATCGGAATAAGTTCCGGTCAGCCCGTAACCGCGGAGAAGTTCAGAAACAGTTCTGCAATGCGAGCAATTTAATGTGGCGCGTCTTTTGCGGGAGGTTGCCACAATTCGATCGGATTTCCTTCAGGATCATGCAGGCGCGCGAACCGGCCGTAGGGATAAGCCTCCGGGTCAACCTTCACTTCGATTCCCGCAGCTTGCAGCTGGGCCGCCATTTTGTCGAGATCGCGCACGCGGAAATTCAGCATCCAAACTTTGCTGGAATCGCCGAAATATTTGGTGGTCTCGGGAAAGGGAGTGAAAGCAGTTGCTCCTGCATCTTGCTGCCACGCGGTTTCCCCGTCGGACGTTGGTATCGTCAAAATCCCCAGGTGCTGCTGGTACCAAAGCGCCAACGCTTTCGGATCTTTGGCTCGAAAGAAGAATCCTCCGATTCCAGTCACTTTTTCCATTTCTGCTCCTCCAGAGATCCCATCACGAACAGCGGCCCCCGCAGGGGGAAGGGAAACATTTGGCTGTGTGGCTGGCTGCGCCGCCATGGCGAGTTGCTTCCGCCCCAAAATGAAGCTCGAGCCGAAAGCGACAGACAAGGTTTGAAGCAATTGGCGTCTTTGGAAAAACATCCCATCCTCCGTTTGAGAGGCGCGCGACTCGATCGATTATACCCAAGCAAACGGGATTATAGGTTTTCGGTTTAACGATGAAGGCCAAACATGGACACTGGCGCCCTGCTGTTTCATTTCTCAAACAGCTGCCAGAACTGGATTGCGGCTTACCAGGACGAGCGTTTGCCCTATCGGCCAAATGCGTCCCGTCAGTCTCGTCAGTCGCCTGAGCCTTTCACCTCATCGTGCTTCAGGTCAATCGGAAATGGGAACGAAGATATTCCGGCACCGCTCACGATGAGCCAGTAGTTGCCGGGTGTCGCTTCAGGGTTAGGCGTGAAGTCCACAGTTTCGATTCCGTCCGCACCGACGGCAATCTTGCTCCAGTTCGACGTCCGGGCGTAGAGCACGTTTCCGTGCGAATCCACCATGCGAACGATCGGATAGTTGGAGTCCATCTGGTCGTCGTCGCCATAGGCAGCGCCCGACGATTGCCCATCGAGCTGCAAGCCGCTGAGCCGGAACTTGCCGCCACCCTGGTAGTTGACGTTGGTAATGATGGGGCGCAAGAACGGATTGGGCGCGTCTTCCGAGGTGTAAACCCAAAGCTGCGAGCTGCTATCGGAAAAAAGCAACTGGCCGGTGGGAAGGATCAGCATTCGCGTGGGATAGGAGCCTTCAAACGGGAGGTTGCCATCCGGAAGGGCCGCAGTGATCTGGTGAATCGAATTCCGCAGCGGATCAAACTCAAACAGCTCCGTGGGCAAGCTGAAGGTGCCTCCCCAACTGATCGCATCACCACTGGTGGTTGCTGTCGCCGGACTGTTGATGGTCACCTGTGAGGTAGAGTCCACACTGGCAATGTAGGCCCCGCCCGGAATTCCTGGGCCGCTCACACTCCAGAAAACCTGCAAGATCGCCGTGGAGGGAATGCCGGTGATTACGGGGGAGCCTGCGGTGATGTTTCCCGAAGAAGTGAACTGGGAGGCGCCGGCGTCGGCTGCGAAGATCACGTGACCGTTGGGCAGGATCGCGCCGGGAGCATCGTCTGCGCCAAACGGGGATGCAATCCCGTTGAGCGTGCCGCTGATGTCCGGCCCGGCTTCCCATGTATTCCAAATAGGATTGTAGAGCGCGGTGTGCTGCGAGGCGCCAATTTCGAGTACGCGCCCATCCTGAAGCCTGAGTGATGGGCCGAGTTCGTAGCCTAGATTCGGGCTGCTCAACTGAGGAATAGTGCCAAAGGCTGAGCCATCGGAGGGGCTGATGCTGCTCCATTTCCCGGTCTTGGAGTTGTACTTTTCCGCATAGCTGGCATTTGTGGCGATGCTCTGGAACAGGTCGTAGGTGACGATCGAGCCCTCACTCGTCCTGGTCCAACCTTCTTCGTCACTGGATTCCGCTGGGTACACTTTCGTTCCTGAGGGATGCCAGGAGTTCGAGGCAACGTCGTAGATGTAAGTGCCAGCGCTGACCAAGTCACCTACAAGGATTTTTCCTTTCGAGAGGAGTGCCGAGGGGTCGTCCCCCAGGCAGCCAGTAAGTTCATAATACTGATCGAAGGTGATGACGTTGGCGGTGACCGTCTGCGAAGCGGAGGAAGAAATTGTGATTTGCGTGGGCGAATCCACGCTCACGATTGTCGCGGGGTATGGAATCCCATTGCCGAATACTTGCTCACCCACAGTGAGCCCGGTTGCGTAGGGATAAATCCCGGTTATCTGGGCGCTGCCACTCGTTGTGTTCCCGGAAACATAATAGAGGTACGGGCAGTTGGGTTGATTGGGATACGGCGTGATCGGGGTCCAGGCGTTGGCAAGCGGGTCATAAATCTCCCCCGTGTTCGACCAGTTCGGCAGCAGGCTCGGTCCGCTGTACTCTCCGCCGGCGACAAAGAGCCTGCCATCGGTCAAGACTTGCGAGGCAAAATACAACCGGGCAACGGGTTCCGAGGCCAACGCGGCCCAGGTACCGTTGATGTAGCTGCCCTTCGCATCCGGCGTCAACTTCATCCACGATTGGCCGTCATATGACTGGACGAGGATTGATCCGTCCGTCGCTTGAATCATGATTTGAATTCCGTTGGGGCCCGATGGTGATTGGTTAGTCAGCGGCGTCCATGGAGAGGCGGCATTGCTAGTCGTACTCGCGCGCTTAACGGCGGCGCGTGACTGGGAACGAGTGGAAGTCGGCGCGGGCGCGTGCTGGGGTGTATCGAAGGGGTGTGGGCGAGGTTTAATTCGTTCCTGGGCAGACGCGAACTGGGGCAAACAGATCACGAGCAGTATTAGAACTGGAAGCGACGCCAAGACTCTTGTCATTTGCGATTTCATGTCAGCTCTCCTTCTTAAACTTGGATTGCGAAACCCGCGTTGTCGAGAAATTCTGCTATGGGAGGTTCGCGCATTGTCGCCAAACTCCAATGCAGCGGCGCGACTACTATTGCGCAGAAAACCAATTTCTGAGTTACTGCTGGGGCCCGGGGAATGGCAGGCACAATACGTTAGAACTTTGCATAAGTCAACGGCGGGAGTCGCGGTCTGAACAGGGACGAGGGCGAAGCCCGAAGGTCAAACCAGCGCGATTCCATAGGCCTCGATTTAACGCGGTGGCCCCAATGGGTCTGCGCGACACTCGCTTACAGGGTGCTTGCAGCAATCTCGAACGTAGCCGGGATCGGATGATCAGAGGGAAAGAGGCTTCCGAGGCAGTCTTTCAGATTTCAGATTTCTCAAACGGGTTACTTCTGGATGTGAGGTGATCATTCCGCAGCGACGTCAGCCGCCGGCGATGGCGCCGACGATGAGCAGGGGTTCCGTCCCCGAGGCAACCGCCTCAGGCAATGGGGTGTCCGGCTGTTCATGGGAAAGGTCCTCGCCACACGCGAAGAAACGCAGGAACGGCCGGCGCGTTTGCGTGACGTGGTCGCGGATCGTACCGCTCAGCACCGGGTAGCGGCTCTCGAGCGCGTCAACGACGGAGCGCTGCGTGACCGGCGCCGGAAGGTCGAGCTCGACTTCGCCGCTAATGCGCGCGAGCCCCCGAAGGTGCGGCGGTAGCACGACGCGAATCATGGCAGCGTCTGGACCTCAACCGAAAGCACCGATGGAAGATCATGCACAATGGCCGACCACGAGTCTCCGGCGTCGGCGGATGCGTACACTTGCCCACCGGTGGTCCCAAAATAGACACCGCATTTATCAAGTGAGTCCACGGCCATGGCATCGCGGAGTACGTTGACGTAGCAGTTGGCTTGCGGCAGACCTTTGGTGAGCGGCTCCCACTCATTTCCGCCACTGCGACTGCGGTAAACGCGCAGCTTGCCTTCCGGAACGAAGTGCTCTCCGTCGCTCTTGATGGGCACAACGTAAATTGTTTCCGGCTCGTGCGCGTGAACATCGATCACGAAGCCAAAATCGCTGGGAAGATTTCCGCTAACTTCCTGCCAGGAGTCCCCCGCATTGTCAGTGCGCATGACGTCCCAATGTTTCTGCATGAACAAGACGCCTGGACGAGCAGGATGCATGGCGACATGGTGAACGCAGTGGCCGATCTCGGCATTCGGGTCGGGAATGTACGGCGAGCGCAGGCCATAGTTGATCGGCCGCCACGTCGTGCCGCCATCGTCCGTGCGGAACGCGCCGGCGGCAGAGATGGCGATGAACATCCGCTTGGGGTCCTTCGGATCCAGAATAATCGTGTGCAAACACAGGCCGCCGGCGCCGGGCTGCCACATAGGACCTGTGCCGTGGCCACGAAGTCCTGCAACTTCCTGCCAGGTATGAGCGCCATCTTTGGTGCGGAACAGTGCGGCGTCTTCTACTCCGGCATAGACATCGTCCGGATCGGTGAGCGACGGTTCGAGGTGCCAGACGCGCTTGAATTCCCAGGGATGTTGTGTGCCGTCGTACCACTGGTGGGTGGTGAGAGGCTTGCCGGTGGCAGAAGAATCGTCGTACGCGAATTTATTGCTCTTCCCTGCAGGCGGGCCATCCGGTTTTGGCATCTGCTCTCCGCCGGGAGTTTCCCAAGTCTTGCCGCCGTCGCTGGAACGTTGGATTATTTGGCCGAACCAGCCGCTGGACTGCGACGCGTACAGGCGATTCGGGTCAACCGGCGAGCCCTTGAGGTGATATATCTCCCAGCCGGCAAAATGTGGGCCGCTGACGTCCCAGTGCTCGCGTTTGCCGTCCGCGGTCAGGATGAATGCGCCTTTCCGTGTCCCCACCAGTACCCTCACGTTGCTCATCGGTCCCTCCCGCTTGGGTTTCCTGAAATACTTGGGTCGAACATCGATCGTACAGCGACCGTATTTTCCCACATTCGCGGCGCGCAGCGGAATGCAAACATTTCCGAAGGGGTCGCCAACTCCAGGGCCAGCTCCCGCAGACAAGCGACTAATCACCGAACGCCCATATTCGCTAAGACCGGACTTCGCCGGCCAAACAGGAGTTGCGAACAGCGATGATCACCACGATGTCGTGTAGGGCCAGATTTATTGACGTGGTTGCCCGAAATTTACCGACTACCAGCAGTGAGCTGCGTTGACTTGGGTGCGGGCGCATCCTAGAATGGCGCCTACATGACGGACTTGAACCTTCCTGCTGGGCAAATCATCACGCATTACCGCATCGTCGAAAAAATTGGCGGCGGAGGCATGGGCGTGGTGTATCGCGCTGAAGACACCAAGCTGAAGCGGCAGGTGGCGCTGAAATTTTTGCCGCCGGAGGTTTTGAAAGATGAGGCCGCGCTTTCGCGGTTTCAGCGCGAAGCGCAAGCTGCTTCGGCGTTGAACCACCCCAGCATTTGCACTATCTACGATATTGATGATGACGGCGGGACACCTTTCATTGCGATGGAACTGCTGAAGGGCGCGACGCTGAAGCACCGCATCAATGGCAAGCCGCTGACGCTGGATTCCCTGCTGGAGATCGGAATTGATGTGGCGAACGCGCTGGAAGCGGCGCACGCGGAAGGCATCGTGCACCGCGACATCAAGCCGGCGAATATTTTCGTGATGGACCGCGGGCAAGCGAAGGTGCTGGATTTCGGGCTGGCGAAACAGATGGTGGTGGCGCGCGGAGTGAGCGAGGCGGTGACGGTGGGCGGCGCGACGCTGGACAGCGATCCGAATCTCACCAGTCCCGGGATGGCGCTGGGCACGGTGGGATACATGTCGCCGGAGCAAGTGCGGGGAGAAACGCTGGATGGGCGCAGCGATTTATTTTCGCTGGGGCTGGTGCTGTATGAAATGGCGACGGGACGCCAGGCGTTTTCGGGAAACACTTCGGGGGTGATTTTCGCGGCGATTTTGGAGCGGCAGCCCCCGCCGCCGTCGCAAGTGAATCCGGATTTGCCTGCGGCGTTCGATCAGATCGTCGCCAAGGCACTCGAGAAAAATCCCAAGCTGCGTTATCAGCATGCTTCGGACCTGAGCGCGGATTTGCAGCGGTTGAAGCGCGACACGGATTCGGGAAGATCGGTGGCGACGCGAACTCCGAGTACCGGCACGCAAGCTGTGGGATCGGGTTCGGGCGGGCAAGCTACGCAGCCTGGTTCCGGGTCATCGATAGGGACTGCTGTGGCGACCGCGGCGGCGGCGCCGGGTTCGGGCAGCTCGGCGATTCTGCAAGCAGCGCAGGAGAATAAAGGAAAGCTGATGGCGGGCGCGGTGATTGCGCTCCTGATTCTGGGAGTAGCGGGCTACGGAGTTTTTGAAATGCTGCGCGGGAAAGCGGCGAGCATACCTTTCCAAAACTTTACGATTACGCAGGTGACGAACTCCGGGAACGTGCGCTACGCGGCGATGGCGCCTGATGGGAAGTACGTCCTGAGCATTGTGGAGGACGGCGGGAAAATGAGTCTGTGGCTGCGCAATATTCCCACCGGGAGCAATACGCAGGTCCTGCCGCCAGAAGCCGCGCTGTATCAGAACCCGGCATTTTCGCCGGACGGAAACTACATCTATTACAGCAAAGCCAGCGATGCAGCGGGAAACGCCTTCAATCTGTTCCGCATTCCAGTGCTGGGAGGAGAGGCGGTGCAGGTCTCACACGACGTGGATGTGGGGCCGACTTTCTCGCCGGATGGGCAGCACATGGCGTACGTGCGCGCGAACGATCCGGTGGTTGGCAAGTATCTGATATTGAGCGCGAATATGGACGGCAGTGACGAGAGAGTATTGTACACGGCGCCGACGCCGTTTCCGTCGTGGGCGGCATGGTCACCTGACGGAAAGCTGATGGCATATATTCTGGCGTCCGGGCAAGACGCACAAGGGACAGTGCGGACGATTGAGCTGGCCTCCGGAAAGAATCAGCCACTGGCGACGTTGACGGATAAGGTCGCATCGAGTGTTGCATGGATGCCGGACGGACGCGGGCTGATGCTGGTGTACACGGATCGCTCCACGGGATTCCAGCGCTCGCAACTCGGGTTCTTGTCGTTTCCAGAGGCGCAATTCCACGCGCTGACGAATGACACCAGCGGATACCAGACACTGAGCATCTCCGCCGACGGAAAGTCTATCGCGGCAATGCAGCGGCAGGGTTCCGCTTCCATCGTGCTGCTCGCGGCGTCGGGACAGGGAAACGCAACGACGGTTCCAAATATTCCGAACGGCGAGGGAATCCGAGATGTGCTCTGGGACAAGGATGGGAATCTGCTGATCGTTGGGTCGCACCAAATTTTGCGCACTTCCCCGGATGGAAGCCACCAGACGAAGGTGGTGACGGACCCCAACGCGATGATTCAGCACGCGGTGGCCTGCCCGAATGGCGGGCCGCTCCTGGTGAATTGGTATGCGCGGGAGGGCCGCGATACGACCGACATCTGGCGGCTGGATGCGGATGGATCGCACCCGAAACAGATCAGCCATGGAGCGGACGATGAGTCACCGGCTTGCGCCGCGGACGGAAAATGGGCGTACTACTCTGACCAGACGAAGAGTTACGAGATTTATCGGGTGCCGATCGAGGGCGGAACGCCGGAATTGCTGAAAGCGAGCGTCATGGAGAATGGATTCGTAGGCGCGGCGGGAGGGCTGCTTTCGGCGGACGGAAAATGGTTGCCGGCGATCGTGACGAAAATTGATCCCAAGACGCAGGAAGATATTCATTCGCTGGCACTGATTGACGTGGTGGAGAACACGGCGTCGGCGATACGCGTATTCCCATCGCAAGCGACGATTACGTTTCCGGTGGAGTTCACGCCGGATGGCAAGAATGTGGCGTATCGCGTGGTGGACAACGGCACGGACAACATCTGGATGCAGCCGGTGGACGGATCGAAAGGCCGACAGGTGACGAATTTCACGACGGATCATATTCGCAGCTTCGCGTGGTCGCCGGACGGCAAGACGCTGGCTGTGGTGCGCGGGCACCTGGTATCAGACGTGGTGTTGCTGCGCGAAGGCAAGGCTGCGCAGTAGAGTTGCGTTGTAACGTTGCGTTGTGATTCGGTTCAATCCGCGCTGGATTCCGCTTCGGTTTCTTTTCCTACCAGCAGGCTGACTTCTTTCAAGTTCTGGTAAATCTCCCGATAGGATTGGAACAGCGAGGTCTCGTGGTACGGAACGTCGTGTGAGCGGCAGTACGAGCGCACGATTTCCTGGACTTTGCGCAGCTTGTTGGCGGGCATCGTGGGAAACAGGTGGTGTTCGATCTGGCAGGTCAGATTGCCGGTGCAGAAATCAATGCCGGGATGATTTTTGATGTTGCGGCTGGTGAGGACCTGTTCGCGGAGGAAATTTACCGCAGTGCTGCCCTGCGCGAGCGGCATGCCTTGATGATTGGGCGCGAAGATCAGCGTGAGATAGAGGCCGAGGAACGCTTGGTGCGCGATGGCGAACAGAACGGCGTGCGGAAAGCCGAGCAAATAAGTGAGCAGGCCGATGTACCAGATCGCATGGAGAATCAGGAAGCTGACTTCAAGGACGGGGTGCGCGACTTTCGTGCGCATCAGGAAGCGAATGCTGTCGTATTTCAACACGAAGGCTTCGAGCAGCGACAGCGGGAAAAAAGAAAAATGCTGATATTTCACGGAGAGGCGCGCGAGGCCGTGTTTCGTCGCGGCTTGGTCTTTCGAGAACGCGAACGGGATTAAATCCACGTCGGGATCGGCTGTGACGTGATTCGGCGAGCAGTGGTGGTGATTATGCTTGTCCAGCCACCAGCTGTAACTGAATCCGAGCAACAGATTGGAATGCAGCAGGCCGAGGACTTCATTTCCCGCGGGGCCGCTGAAAATTTCCTGATGGCCGGCGTCGTGGACGATGAAGCCGAGTTGCGCGAAGACGAAGGCGAGGAACGCGGCGTTGCAAAGTTCGATCCAGGGATTGTTGTGGAAGAGGGCGATAAGCACGAAGGCGCCCGCGAACATGACGAAATTGAACAGAATTTTTCGGAGGTAGTACCCGGGTTGCTTGGCCATCAGGCCGCTTTGTCGCACCAGAGCCAAAAGATCGCGAAATTCGTCGCCCGCGGTTGATCCCATCGTTTCCCCTAGACGCCTGAACGGCCGAATGCATGTACGGTAATGGTTTTAGTTGATGGTGCGTGCGGACGGAGCACGTTGTCCGCAGAGGTGAAACCCCGCCAACAAAAGCGCAGGCACGAGTGGAAGGAGAACTCAATGATAGCGGAAAGCGGAGGAATGTCACTGGTTTATTGCGGCAAGATTTCAGCGGGAGTGGGAGGCGCGCGGCGTTGACTCTGTGGCCCTGGCGATGTACTTTCAGCGCCAGATTCCGCCGGCGGCGCGAACTTATTTGGCGGGGATGCGGGAGGACAGCATGTTGGTGAAATATATCGCGTTGGGAAGTTACTGGTCGGGAGTGGTGTGCGCGCTGGTGTCGGTGGTAGGACGGCTATGCGACGCGTTGGGAATCGCGTTTGTGCGCATCATGACTAAAGGCAACATGATTGACGTGCGCAGCTTCTTGGACGCGGGGCTGCTGTTTCTATTTATCGCCATCGCTTCCTCCAATTATGAGGGCATGCAATCGCGGCAACGGAGTTCATGAGCGGCGCCGGCCGGGTGCGACGCGGCGGGCGGCGCGTGTTACTCGGCGTTCTTGAGTTTCAAGCGCGATTTATTTTCTTCGAGGAAGGCGCGCAGGTCGTCGGCAACTTTCAGCAGGCGATCCCATTGTTCGTAATATAGAGTGACCGGGAAGCGTCCCAGGCCGTACACGCTGACGCCGCCTTTTTCTCCCACGCGAAATTCCAGCGCTCCGCGGCATTTCGGGCCTGCGGCTTTCTTTTCCAGTTCGGCGATGCGCGCGAGCAGTTCTTCTTTGGTTGGTTCGGTCATGACAGTGGCTCCCAGTTGTTTACGAGTCAGGTGATTTTACCATCGAAAGAGTTTAGAGCGGAGTCGGCCCGCGGCGCGGCAGTGGGTCAGTTTCCGATTACGTGACGAATCAGGCCCTGACGCTCACCCTTACGATTCCAAATGGTGTCAAATAGACGGGGGTGCCTATTGAACGCTCACCGTTCCTGGTTGCTAGTTACCGCCGCAACTCTAATTTCAATGCTCTGTGCCTTCCAGACGTTGGCGCTGGGAAACCCTCAGGAACAGGAAACCAAGGACCCTAAGATCGAGGTTCGACTAATACCGAAAAAGAAGTCGATTAAAGTTGGTGAGGTTCTGGAGGTCCGAGTTGAGATTCGGAACGTCGGTACCAAGACACTCTTTATTAGCAATGAGATTTATAACTTGTGTGTTGCTGCGCCCTTATCGTTGCGGCTCGACTTGGGTCCTCCAATGAAACCCCTATCTGGACCCGGCCACGGCTGTGCGGGCGATTGTATCTACACCGCCGAGGACAGTTTTGCGAAGCGATTGCTATGGCGCTGGACCGTTCTCCCACCAGGGCACTTTTATGGCGCGGATATTTCCGTGTATCCCGATTCCTTTCCGCAACTCTATACACCGGGTCGATGGCGACTGGGCGGTACGTACAAATCAATCGGTAACCTGTCCTCGTCACCTTGCTGGGACACGGCACCAATTCCCGACAGCGCAGAGCAAATCAAAAAACTGCCTTTCGAGGCTTGGCAAGGGAATGTTGATACCAACTCGGTCTGGATTAGCGTTGTGCGCGCAGGCAGTTCAACTACGGTCAAGAAATCACCGTAAATTTATTCTCAAGTCCTGATTACCGCGCTCCTCGGGAACTGACCCGCTATCGGGGGCGCTACAAGGTGCGAGCCCGGATTCGCGAGAGTAGAAACTCCGTCATCGGCGCGATGGTTTGCTGTAAGTTAGGCTGCGAGCCCAGAATGACGAAGTGGTCTAACTGTTTCACAAGGGAGACGCAAATGAAGCCAGTCTGTTTTGCAATTCTGATTGGGCTGTTCGCAGCTGGTGTGGGCGCGGCGGTGGCGCGCGCGAATCTAAATTCGGGCAATCGCTCCGATGACGAAGCGCGAATCCGCAAGATTGACGCGTTGTGGTCAAGAGCCGCGGACGACAAGGATCTGGACGGTGCGGTGCATCCATACGCCGACGACGCGTCTATGCTGCCGTTCGGCGCTCCTATCGCGACGGGACCCGACGCCATCCGGAAAACGTGGGCGGCGCTGATGGCCAAGCCGGGCTATTCACTGACTTTCGTGCCCACAAAAATCGAGGTGGCGTCCGCGGGCGACATGGCCTGGGAAATCGGCACGTTCGAGCTGCGAGTGAACGATGCTCAGGGGCAGCCCATGGAAATTCCCGGCAAGTATGTGGTGACGTGGCGGAAGTTCGGCCCAACATGGAAAGTGGAAGCGGACATATTCAACACGGATAAGTAGCGGTACATGCGATGCGACACTTGACTGACGGGCGGTGTAATTACTTGTACGAAAACGTACAAGTTACCAATGTTGTATGAAAACGTACAAGTGCGCCCCGCGCGAAGGACGCTATCAATATCCGACAGGTTTGCCGTTGCTGCGGCCGTCGCTAGCGCCCAAGCGTTCACCGGATTTCGGATCTATAGCGATACATTCAGCGTCGCTCCAGTACGGAGACCAGCTGCCGTCCTCGTGCAGGCCCACTACAATTTTGTAGCCCATCTTCTCCAGTGCAAGGACGGCGTCGGGCGCGAACCAGGCTTCGACGCTCAGGATGTCTGGCATCCATTGGTTGTGGAAGCGCGGGGCGTCTATTGCTTCCTGGATGTTCATACCGTAGTCCACTACTCCCATGATGACCAGCGCGACCGTGGTGATGATGCGCGAGGAGCCGGGCGAGCCGAGGACGAGAAATAGCTTGCCGTCCTTCAGGACGATCGTGGGAGTCATCGAAGAGAGCGGGCGTTTGCCGGGGCCGATCGCATTCGCCGCGCCTTGGATCAGGCCGTCGCCATTGGGGGCGCCTGCTTTCGCGGAGAAGTCGTCCATTTCGTCGTTGAGCAGAAAACCCAGCCCTGTGGCCGTGACGCGCGAGCCGAACCAATCATTAATAGTGGTGGTGACGGCCACGGCGTTGCCGTCCGCGTCTACGACGGAGTAGTGCGTGGTGTGCGGGGATTCGCGCGCTGGGATCGGTTGCTGATGATTTTGTTGTGACTGCTGCGACTCCGATTGCGCGAGGGTTTGAAAAATCGCGGGGCGCTGCAGATCTTTGCTCGGCGTGGCATGGTCGGGATCAATCGTGACGCGCCACGCTTCGGCATATTTTTTATCGGTGAGCTGGGCAATCGGAAGTCTGCTGAAATCCGGATCGCCCAGGAATTCGGCGCGGTCGAAGAACGCGCGGCGGAAGGCTTCGGCGGTGAGATGGACGGATTCGGCCGAGCGGCTGCCGGCTTTTGCCAGGTCGTAACCTTCCAGAATATTCAGAGTTTCGATCAGCACTGTGCCGCCGGAAGAAGGCGGCGGGGCGCTGATTATTTCGTAACCGCGATAGGTGCCGCGCAGAGGTTCGCGTTCCTTCACCTGATAGCGGGCGAGATCATCGGCGGTGACCAGTCCCCCGCCCTCCTGGATTGCTGCGGCGAGTTCGTGGGCCATGGCGCCGCGATAAAAATCGCCGGGATTTTTGGCGACGCGTTCCAGCGTGCGGGCCAGGTCGGGCTGGCGGAAAATTTCATATTGTTTGTAGTAGTTGCCGTCGCGCTGGAAGGTGCGGCGAGATTCAGGATAGTCGGCGAGGTGCGAATCCTCGCGGAAATCGCGCGCTTCTTGCCAAGTGAGGGCAAAACCTTCGCGCGCCAGGCGGATTGCCGGGGCCATTACTTGCGGCAGCGTCAGCTTGCCGTACTTTTTTTCGGCGTACACCAAGCCTGCGACTGAGCCGGGGACGCCGACGGCTTTGTAGCCATATTCGCTGGCGCCTTCGATCACGTTGCCCTGCGCGTCGAGGTACATGTTCGCCGTGGCCGCGGCCGGGGCTTCTTCGCGGAAATCTATGAAATGAGTTTTGCCGTCGGCCGTGCGGATGAGCATGAAACCGCCTCCGCCGAGATTGCCCGCTTGCGGATATACGACTGCGAGAGCGAATCCTGTGGCGACCGCCGCATCGATGGCGTTGCCGCCTCGCTGCATTATTTCGGCGCCGGCTTTGGAGGCGAGTCCGTCAATGCTGGCGACGATGGCGTGGGGAGCATGGACTGGATTGTGATCGGCGAGGGTTGGCGACGGCGCGGTGAAGAGCGTTGCAAAGAGGATCGCGGCCAGTGGCGCTACGATTGTTTGGCGAATTGTGGACGCGCTCACGGATTATTGCCTGCCGACTTTGCCGCGGAGGCTTTGGTAGATTGCATTTGAGTCATAGCCCACGCCGGCTTTGAACACCACCTCTGGTTTTTCGATTGTGGTGATGTCTTTGGCGAGGTCGCCATCGAGCAGCACCAGGTCGGCTTGTTTGCCAGTCGCGACCGTGCCGATGCGTTCTGATTCGCCTAGAAATGTGGCGCCATTTTGCGTGGCGATGTGAATTGCTTCTACTGGCGTAAAGCCAGCTTCGGCAAGGAGTTCGATGTTGCGCTGATCGCCGAGGCCGGCGAGAGTGTGGCCATCGCCGGTGGGATCGCATCCGGCCATCAGGACGCCGCCGGCGGCCGCAAACTCACGCTCGAATTTCATTTCTTTCTGCAGCAGCGCCTGGAAAAACGAATCAGAGGCTTCCCTGTTGGCGCGACCGGTCATGACCTTGGACCAAGCTTCCGGAACCAGGAGCATTCTGCTGCGGGCCATGAGGCCGTTGCGATCCATCGGCGGACGCAAGCCGCCTTCGAGGACGGCGAGAGTGGAAGTGATAGCCACGTGATGCGCGACGAGATTCTGGATGGTTTGCTTCAGCTGCGGACTGTCTGGCTCGACGTTCATGACGATGTCTCGCAGTTCCGCGAAATAATCCGGCCCGCAGATGCCGGCCTTCCGTTGCGAATACAGTTCGCCATCGGGAGCGCCGAAGGGGCCGTGCTCGAGATTATCAATGCCCATGTCGGCGGCTTCGTTGTAGCCGACGGAGCAGATGTGCCCTGTGACTTTCATATTTAATTTGTGAGCTTCGTCAATTCCGGCGCGTAGTTCGTCGGGCGTCACGTCCACGTAGGCTTTAACGGAAGTGAAGCCGACGGAATGCCAGTAACGCACGAAGGCGCGGGCGTCATCGGCATCCCTTAGTTCGTACATCTGCGGGATCAGCGAAGGCGCGCCTTGCAGGTACGGAGTGGTGAGATAAAAATTCGGGCCAATCATTTTTCCACTGTCCACGCGAGCTTTTACTTCGATGTCGCCGTACGGGTCCATCGAGCCGGTGGTGCGAGCGGTGGTGACTCCGCTGGCAAGATAGAGCGGCGGGAAGGAGAAAAATTGCTCGACGGCGGTGAGTGGGCCATCGGCGGTGGAGGGGTAGAAAATGTGTTCGTGCATGCCGACGATGCCGGGAATTACGGTCTTGCCGGTGGCATCAATGACTTTGGCGCCGCTCGGGACTTGTACGCTTGCGGTTTTGCCTACTGCTGAGATTTTTCCGTGATCAATTACCACGGTTTGATCGGCTTGCGGCGCAGCTCCGGTGCCGTCGATCACTTCCGCGTGCGTTAATGCAATGACGGGAGAGTCTTCGCGGATGAAATTTGGAGCTGTTCCGGGCTGCTGCGCTGCTACGCTCACGGCGGCAAGTATGGAGGCGATGCATACACCGATTGCCGCGACGAAACTCTTCCGCATTCCAATTCTCCGCACGCGAAGGTAAAAACGACACCGGCGCCGCGTGAACAGCCGCGCGGATTATACACGCCGTGACGCCGCCCGTTACAGCGCTTCGCGCGAGCGGTGAAGCAACGGCAACGGCGAAGGAATAGACACAGAAATCACAACGGAACGACGCAGGGCACAGAGAGACAAAGGATTACCGCAGAGGCGCAGAGGGCGCAGAGAAAAACAAATCCGCACAGGTAGGAGTGCCTGCCTGCCGCGGGCAGGGCTGTGCCACGAATGCCAACGCACGAAGGATCGGGTACCCGCTCGCAGTGATTAGCATGCGAGATATCTCTCGGGCGCGGCTAGTGGGTCAGTTTCCGAGTACGCGACTTACCAGGCACTTGAACCCGAATTTCTCCTATATCTTTCGTTGCAGGTTGAAGGTGATTTGATGGACGGCTGGATCACCCAAAGCTAAACGGTTCCCGCCGAGCCTGCTATCGGGTTCTCCTCGAACAATCGGGCGACCATGGCCGAGTCGAGGTACGCGCGAACGCGTACGATCACTCCATCCCGGAAATAGACTACCCAACAGTAGCGATTGTCGAAACGCATCCCGTTTTTGGCAGTCGCTAGAGAATGAAGCTCGACCGCCGCCTCATCATCATTGACGATCAGATTCTCCACGTGTAGCTGGGCACCTTGTGGAAGAACCTGCCCCAGTTTGGCGAATGTTCCTGCTATGAAGGCCTTCTTGCTAAGGTAGTGACCGGCAAGCGGGTGTGTCCCCTCTACAATCCAGTCCACATCGTCGGCTACATGTTCGAAGAAGGCAGCGCCGTCGCCGTTTTCAAGTCCCTTGAAGATATTGCGAACGCGATCGAGTGTAATCGCCATCTGGATTTCTCCTTTTCTTGGCGATCTATATTACGGGGTTTGTCAGGTAATCTCCGGTTATGCGGCCGAAGCAGCTGCTCTGACGCGACCGAGTAGCGGCATTAAGTCCCCAACCTGGATGCTTTCGAGCGACCGCACGGCGTCCTTGATCTCCTCGGACAGTCCCTTGTCAGCGCGGCCAGCAACGAGCCTATCGAACTTCTCGACAGAGTCCACCCATGTGAACGGACGAGAAGCGAGGCCCGGATAGTCCTGAACCTCGTGCTCGATCACTTTCCCGTCTTGTAGCCGGACGGTGATCTTGGCTGGCATTTTCGCGGGATATTCTTCCGTGTATTCATGGTTCGGCCGGACGGAAACCTTTTTCAGTAGTGCCTGTACGTCCGCCTTCACGATGCGGTCCGGCTTGAATTGCGCTGGTTGTACGTCGCCATCAAGGAGGGACACCGCAAGCAGATACGGCAGGCTGTGATCCGCTTGTTCTTTGGTCCGGATGACTTTGTCCGTGCCATAAAGGCCGCCCCCGGCGAAATCGTAGGCGAGTTGGAACACATCTGCCTCAATCGAGACCACCTTGGCGGGGTCGATTTTGTTCTGCTTGACCAGTTCGACCATGCAATAAACAGCCGACTGCGTGTGGATCATGGAATTGTACTTTTTGATGGTGCTCTCCACGACACCCTCATATCCCTCCTTGTCCCAGTCAATATTGATCGTCATCCTTAGGAGTTGGTCGATGCCCATCGGGCCCTCGATTACTTGCAACGGTCCCTCGACGCCGCGTCGAGCCAGGAACAACGTGTTCATAGCGCCAAGCGCAGATTGGGCCGAGGCGAGGCCCTTCCACTGGGACAGAGGCTTGGCCCGAACCACTGCGAAGGACGCATCACTAACCGCTGCCATCGCGATGGCGTGCGCAATCTGCTGCTCGCTCAACCCCATCAGCCGTCCGGCAGCAGCGTTGTGCGAAAAGGCCAGTTGCGAGGTGTGGTCGAAGCCACTGGTCATGAAATCGGCGTGATCGACGAACCGTGACTGAACCGTGTAGCCCAGCGCCACCCCGAGCATCAGGTCTTTTCCGCTGCCGCCCACATACTCGGCGATGGTCAACGCCACGCCGAAGTTATCTGCCGTATGGCAGGTCTCGGTCTGCGCAAGGAAGTTGTCCATGAAATCGACATAGCGCACGAGTACTGTGTGCCAGAACGCAGCGTAGATCGGGTTAGCCTGCCCGCCACCAATTAGCGGGGACGGGCCTGTGCCGCCGAACTCCGTGACCTGCTCGCGGCAGGCTTGGATCGGACCGGCTCCCAGGGCGGCGATGCAGCAGCCCAGCGAGTCAAGAATATGGATTGGCAATTGCTTGCGCGATTCGGCCGAGAGGTCGGCAAAAGTAGCGCGAGCCGCATACTTCGCGAGACTTTCGACTTGAGTCATCAGTGGAATCCTCCATTTTTATTTTCCGAGTTGATTTGTTTAGGATGTCAGGGCGATGAAAATCCCCATCGTGATCACCGAGCCGATCACGCTGAGGAACACAGCAGAGGCAGCCTCCGCCTCAACGACGCGATATTGGAGGGCCAACATGACGACAATGGGCATGGCTGGGATGGCCGTCGTCAGCACCGCGTCGCTTACGGTAGGATTGCCATACCCGAGCCATCGCAAGCCACCCAGAACCAACCCGGGCTGTACGAAGTTTTTCAGAAATACGAAGAACAAGACACGCCAGTTGAACATGATTCTGCCGGATGCAAGAACGATCCCGCAGGCGAATATGGCGACACCGCCGGATGCGTGTCCCAGCATGTAAAGCGAATGGACGAGGAGCTCAGGAATGCGGAAGCCGATCAGCACGATAACGAAAGCGAGAACAGGAGCCCAGACCATCCGTTCCCTCACTGTCTCCTTGATTTTGGCCGAGAGAAACGCGAGCGGCGATGTGTGGGGCGGTGCCGAACTAGCCCCGTCTTGTAGTTCTGACCTACTCCCGTTCGATTCTCTCCCTGTTGTACCTAATGCGAGAAAAAGAATCGTGACTGGCACGACCGTGAGGTTGATGATGAGACTGTCTACCGCTATCGGAATGGCGGCATTGGGGCGTCCCAACAGATCGCCGAGAACCGCTGGACCTACGAAAGGCACTGCCGGCGCGGAAGCCGTGAGCGCGCACAACGCGCTGATGCCCATCGGTATACGAAAAGCGATACGGGCCAGCAGAAAAACCGCGCCGTAAAATCCAATCGTGCCAACGCACAACGCGACAACTAGCGAGAGATCCTGGCTTAGTTCCGCGCGAGGACGTAACTGTACCGGCAAAAAGCGCCAATGGCACCGCGTAAAGCAGCACCATCCGATTCAGAATTGAGGCTTCCTTCTGACCAAATTCGTGATGCCAAGCGGCCATGAGGCCGAGCAGAAACGTCACGACCATTGGAAGAAGCGCGCCCAAAATCGTTCTTAGCATCGCCGTTCTACTCTTTACACTAGGGGTTCTCCAATCGGGTGCATGCCCTTGGCCCGCTGCTAGCACCTCCACTAGTGAACCCAATTGCTTCTCTGTGTCAACCGATTCACAGCAAAATGGGACGCTGAGCTAATTCATGTGTTCACCAGTCTTATAATTCTCATCAATTCGGATGGGTTGCGGATGGTCGATTCAAATTCTTTGCATTTTGTTTCCCGAGATCGCTGATTTTGTCTGCCTTCTACCCCACCTTGAATTCAAAGCTGGAGCGCTAGGTCCTGATTAACGCGCTTACCGGAAACTGACGCACGACCCGGGCGCGTGCTGTTGTTGAACGGAAACCGTGGCGGTATAGTCTTGGAGTAGAGGACTTCGATGACCACCGCCAGCGAAATTGATGAGAAGAATCCGACGCCGTATATTTTTGTCAGCGGCGACGCGGAGCAGGAGCATCAGGACGAGATCAATCGTTTTGCGAGCAAGGGCTACCGAGTGATCGGGATGAGCCAAAATTCCGCGTCGGTATCGTACGGAAAGTCGGTCGTGGTGCTGATGGGATTTGGCAACTTCGCGCCGCATTAGAGGCCCTCGAACAAGTATTCGGCGACGATCTGGGAGCGTGACTTCACGGGTCGAACAGCCTGCACGACAATCGAAAGACCTGTACTTCAGCGGCTGAAGCCGCTCGCGTTGGGCAAAACTTATGTCGTGGCTAAAGGCACGACCTGCAAAAATTCCCGAATTCGCGGAGGCTCGATGAGCGCAACGATGGCGCGCGCCACGCAGGAAGATTGGCCGGAACTGCCGCTGGAGGCCTGGCAGGACACTTACGCGACGCTGCACATGTGGTCGCAGATCGTGGGCAAGGTGCGACTGGAGCTGGCTCCGCGGATCAATCATTGGTGGGAAGTGCCGCTGTACGTGAGCGCACTCGGGCTGACCACTTCCGCGATTCCCTACCCCGAGGGGAATTTCGAAATCGAGTTCGATTTCATACATCACCGGCTGACGATCAAGACCAGCCAAAACACCGCGGCGACCGTGGGGCTGCGACCTCGTACGGTGGCGGATTTTTACGGTGACTTCATGGCGGCACTGGCTTCGCTGGATATCGCCGTGAAAATCTGGAAAATGCCGGTAGAGATTGCGAATCCGATCGCGTTTGATCAGGATACGCAGCACGCATCCTACGATCCAGAGTACGCCAACCGTTTTTGGCGGATTCTGTCGAGCAGCGAAAAGATTTTCACGGAATTTCGCGCGCGGTTTATCGGCAAGGCCAGCCCGGTGCATTTTTTCTGGGGAAGTTTCGATCTGGCGGCGACGCGATTTTCGGGGCGGCGGGCGCCGGAGCGGCCCGGGGCGGATGCCGTTACGCGGGAAGCATATTCGCATGAAGTGAGCAGCGCGGGTTTTTGGCCGGGCGGCGGGGATATTAAGGGTGCGGCATTCTACGCGTACGCGGCGCCGGAGCCGGCAGGATTCAGCGCGGCGCCGGTGCGGCCTGCGAAGGCTTACTATCATCCGCAGATGAAAGAATTTTTGCTGAAGTATGACGATTTAAGGACGGCCGCATCTCCGCGCGAGGCGTTGCTGGAATTTTTACAGAGTACGTACGAGGCCGCGGCCAATCTGGCTAAGTGGGACCGCAAGGACTTGGAGAGAGCGGCCACGTAGGGACGCACAGACTTTCGCAGGAAAATTAAATGCCCCATCCGTGCTCCACGCAGGGCGGATGGGGCATTTTGTTTTCTGACGTGCGACTAACTGCTCGAGCTACTGCGCGGCCTTTTCGGCCTTTTTCTTCGGCTCGCCAGCGGAGGCGGGCTTCCAGAACGCCGGATCGGCCTTGGCGAGTTCCGGATTCACGTAGCTGATCGCGGGATTCAGAGCAAAGAGATTGATTTCGGCCTGGTCCACTGAAGAGGACATCAGTTCGTTGAGCTGCTTCATTCCATCTTTGCCGATGGCTTCCACGAATTTCGGACCGTTGGCGAAATTGGTGTCAATTTCCGCGGCGGACTTCATGGGAGTGATGTAGATGAAGTAGCCTTCGGAGCCGCCGTAGGCGCGTTGGTACATGGCCCACTGGACCCCGGCAACTTTCGCGTAGGCGCCCTTTACCAAACTCATGATCGTGTCCCAATCCCCGTCGTGCCCAGGCTTGACGTGAAAGACGCCGATTTCGAAGTAGCGATCGTGCGCGAGGTCGGTGCCCAGGTTGAGGCTGTAGTCGTCGCGCAAAACAAACATGCTGGTCTCATACGATTGCAGCAGGTCGCCATCGGCGACTTCGGCGCGATCCAGCGCGGCGGAAAGCGCGGCGTTCTTCTGTTCGGAGAGCGCCTCTTTTTCCCAGGCGGCGAAGGAATCGTAACCGGTGAAGAAGAGGGAGCGGCTGGCTCCGCTGATGGCATCCATGCCGAGATAATACTCGGTGTCTTTTGCGGCGGCCATCGCGCGCACGAAGGCGCTCTCGGTCCGCTGGTGCGGGCTACCACCCTTGCCGGGCTTCATCACTTCGCGGTTAACCACTAGAACCTTTGGCGGCATGTCCTTTCCCGCGGCGTTTTCCTGCGCGATCGCGACAGTAGCGGAGCCGATGCAGAGACAACTACCCAACAGTACGGCGGTCAAAACAGTTTTCATCTTGTGCCGACCTCCTCGGCGGAGACACGTGAGCGGACTACGAACATGGAAGGGCCGAACGGAGATCCCCGCACGGAAACACGATAAATTGGCTGGGATCGCCGGAAGCGTACTCGCGCTACGGTACGAAGTCAAGCAAGCGAAGCGGGGGCGCGAATCCTATTTCTGCACGGGCGTTCAGCAGCACGCCGCACTGTCAATCTTGACAATATCGTCCTCCTCGGTGCTGGTGTAGGGTGGCGGCACCCAATGCCCTCCGCACGGAACTGTGCGGGGAAATCCATCGGAGGAAAAGTATGCAAGGAATTGCGCCTCGCCTCATCGCAGCGGCGTTGCTCGGTTTATTGATCGCAGGTTGCGGCAGTTCGTCAAAAGTGGAGCGAGATGCCAAGGAAGTCGAGGCGTTTGAAGCCGCCAAAGACGCGTACGTCTACGCCTACCCCCTGATGACGATGGATATGACGCGACGGGTCACCACGAACGTTGCCAGCCCTGAAGGGACCTCCGCACCGGTGGGGCAGTTCGCCAAGCTGCGCGAATATCCCAACGCGTCGTTCAACGCCGTTACCGCACCAAACGCGGACACGCTATACACGACGATATGGCTCGACGTGTCCAAGGAGCCGTGGGTCATCAGCATTCCGGACATGAAGGGACGTTATGCGCTATTCCCGATGCTGGACGGCTGGACCGACGTGTTTCAGGTTCCGGGAAAACGGACCACGGGCACCGCTGCACAGAAGTACGCAATTACAGGCCCGGGTTGGAGTGGAACGCTTCCAGCTGGAGTAACGGAATACAAGTCACCGACGGGGATGGTCTGGTTGCTTGGTCGTATCTATTGCACCGGAACGCCCGAGGATTACAAAGCAGTGCAGGCGCTGCAAGATAAGATGAGCGCTGTGCCGCTGTCGTCGTATGGGAAGCCATACACACCGCCGACCGGGATAGTGGACGCGACCATTGATAAGAAGGTTGCTGTACGCGACCAAGTCAATGCGATGGACGGAGCTTCGTACTTCAAGCATTTCGCGGAACTGCTGAAGACCGATCCGCCCACTGCCGACGACGGCCCCATGGTGGCCAAGCTCGCGAAGATCGGGATCGTGCCGGGGCAGGATTTCGACGCCTCCAAGCTAGACCCCAGCACAGCTGCCGGGATCGCGAAGGCTCCCAAGCCGGCGCAGGATAAAATCGCGGCTTGGTTCAAAGAAGGCATCGCTGCGGGAGATGCAAAACTGGAAAATGGCTGGGTCTTTACCACCAAAACTGGGCTCTACGGCAGTAATTACATTCAACGCGCGACCGTTACCTGGTACGGCTTGGGCGCAAACCGGCCGCAAGACGCCGTGTATCCCACGTCGGAAGGTCCGAAAATCGTAGAAAAATATAATGGTGCGAACAAGTACGTTCTGCATTTCGACAAAGGCCAGATGCCGCCGGTGGACGGTTTCTGGTCGGTGACGATGTACAACGCGCAGTATTTTTTCGTGGATAATCCGCTCAATCGCTACAACGTCAGCCAGCGCAACAAATTCATCGCCAATGCTGACGGCTCGACAGACATCTACATTCAAGCGGACTCGCCGGGTAAAGCGAAGGAAGCGAACTGGCTGCCAGCACCGAAAGACGATTTCGTCCTGATGATGCGTCTGTATTGGCCGAAGGAGAAACCCCCGAGCATTTTAGACGGCTCGTGGAAGATTCCCGAAGTTACCAAAGTCAACTAACCGCACGCGGAGTGGAGGCGCGCGGCGCGCCTCCACCGTTTGCACTATACGCTGCATCGCCTGATCGCAATCCTTGCAGCGGTATTGAATCTTGCAGGGTTCATCTTCACCGTCGAGGCCAGAATGAGCTCACTGGAAATCAGCTTGGTGACGTTGGCAGTCGTTTTTGGAGCTGCGCTGCTGGGCATCGCGCTTCGTGCCGTGTTGCCTCAGGAAGCACTGAGCGGTGAATCAAGAGAAGTTGTGAAGCTTGGCGTGGGCCTGATCGCGACGATGGCTGCTCTGGTTCTGGGTTTGCTGATTGCTTCTGCCAAGTCATCGTTTGACACCCAGAACGCCGAGATCACGGAGATGTCCAGCAAAGCTGTCTTGCTGGACCGCATCCTCGTCCACTACGGACCCGAAGCGAAAGAAGCTCGCGAGATGCTACGCGGCTCCGTTGCGAGCGTTCTTGATATGCTGTCGTCCAGCAGTGCTGACAACGCGGTCCAATTTGGAACATCCTCCAACGGCGAAGCTCTCTACGACAAAGTCCAGGGGCTCTCGCCGAAAGACGATGTGCAGCGTTCGATCCAGGCCCAAGCACTGAGTACTTTGATGTCCCTGGGACAAACACGCCTGTTGCTCGCTGCACAAAAGACTAATTCGGTTTCCGTACCGATGCTCGTCGTGCTGGTTGCCTGGCTCACCATTATATTTCTCAGTTTCGGACTGTTCGCCCCTCGCAATGGAACCGTAGTCGTCAGTTTGTTGGTCTCCGCGCTTTCGGTTTCCGGCGCGATTTTCTTGATTCTGGAAATGTACTCCCCCTATGCAGGACTGATCCACGTCTCCGGCGCCCCGATCCGAGCGGCGCTCACACATCTAGGGCAATAGCCGAGACGCAAGCGGTTTGCGTAGCGGCGCACACGGCTCGCTATGCCGTCCGATATTCCCTTTCAAATCTCAAACGGAGGCCTCTCCCTGAAACACGCAGCACGATCGAAACGTGATACGGTCCACAGAAAAGAAAAATTCGTCGGCATCTATCAGCAAGGTGGCACCTGTTTGACCTGAATCCATATAGAAGGTGTCATCCGGAATGAACTGTCGTTCCCGCCCGGATATTGCGGCCTTTGCTTGAAACGGTCGCACGACACGATAGAATAGTTTCATTGCAGACCTCTTTACCCAACTCACTTCTATTTTTCGAAGAGGGCGTTGGCTTCGGCGAAGGGCATGGCGCCGTCGAGGAGCGCGGTGTAGCTGCCGGACTGCTTCAGTTCTTGCGTGATGCGGCGGGTCAGGCCGAGCGTGGCGCGCATGATGCCGGAGCCGACGCTGACGCGGGCGACGCCTAATTCGCGCAGGCGCGGAATCTTGGGCGAGTTCGCGCCGGCCAGGATGTTCAGCGGGAATTTCAGGGTTTCGATTACGCGGCGGATTATATTTTCGTCGGCGACACCGGGGAGGAAAACGCAATCAGCGCCCGCCGCGATGTAGGCTTGGAGGCGCTCGCAGGCGCGCTCGAAGCGCGTGGCCGGATCGCCGATCTGAGCAAGAAATACGTCGGTGCGCGCGTTGATCACTACGTTCACACCCAGCCCGGCGGCAATTCGGCGAATCATGGCGATTTTTTCGGTTTGCGCGGCGATGGGCACGAGCGCGCACGATTCATGATCCATGTCCTCGAAATTCAGGCCAACGGCCCCCGCCGCAATCAGGCCCGCGGTGGTTTTGGCGACGTCACCGTAGCCGGATTCCAAATCCGCGGTCATCGGAATGGGCACGGCGGCGCAGATTCTTGCGACGGTTGTGAGCATCAAGTCCTGGGGGATGCGCTCGCCATCTGTATAGCCAAGTGAGAATGCGATTCCGGCGCTGGTGGTGGCGATTGCCGGGAAGCCGGCTTGTTCGAAGATACGCGCGCTCGAGCAATCCCAGGCATTGGGCAGCACCAGAATTTCCGGGCCGTGGTGCAGCGAGCGGAACAACTCCGCTTTTTCGTTTTGCGTTTTCATGGGCACATTATATTCCAACGCGTCCGTGCGCGCGTGATTGGATTGGCCACGCAGAGTTTCCACGCTTGCCCGATTCTCTTATAAACCACGCAAGGCGTGTGATAGTAATATAAGTGTTACATGAAAGCTTCGTTGCAATTCCCCATGCCGGAAGAACGGCAGCGGCGCGTGGAAAAAGCACTATTTCACGGCGCCCGCCTGACGCTGGAAAATCCCGCATATCTTTGCGTGCTGCGCTCGCTGCTGGATGCCCTGCTGGTGCCGGATCTGTCTCCGCGCGATTTAACCGTGGCGGCGCTGGGCATCAAGAGCCGCCGGGCGGCTGCTCAGGTGCTGGCGCGCGAGCCGGGTGTGGCTGCGGGCTTGGAAGAATACGCGTATTTGCTGCGGCAGCGCGGTGTGAAAGTCACTTTGAAGAAAGAAGATGGCGATGTGTTTCAGACGGGCGACGTATTGCTGCGCGCGGAGGGCGGCGAGAACAAACTTTTGAGCCTGGAGCGCGTGGGCTTGAATTTATTGCAACGCATGTGCGGAATCGCAACGGCCACGCAGCGTTTCCAGGAACGGGCGCGGCGGCAGTGCCCTGCTACCAGAATTGTGGGGACGCGCAAGACGCCGTGGGGCCTGCTCGACAAACGCGCGATACACCTGGGCGGCGGAGGCACGCACCGGCTGGGGTTGGGCGACGGCATCGTGGTGAAAAATAACCATCTGGCGCTGCTGGCGCGGCGTGAAGAGCAGGCTGCGCCGCTGGCCGTCGAGAAAGCGTGGAAATCGCGACGGCGTGCGCCGTTCATCGAAGTGGAAGTGCGCGGTGAAGAAGCAGCGCTGGCGGCCGCGCACGCATTCAAGCGTCTGCGCGCGGAGGCTCCTTCGGCCACGCGCGAATATCCCTGCCTGGTGATGCTCGATAACCTGATGCCAGACGATGTGCGGCAGATCATCGTAGCGATGCGCCGCGAAAAAGTATGGGAAGGCACGGTGGTGGAAGCCAGCGGCGGAATTACCGAGACGAATATGGAGCTGTACGCCGCCACGGAAGTGGATGCGATTTCGCTGGGAACGCTGACACATTCAGTGCGCGCCCTGGATCTTAGCCAGCGGATCGTGTAGCTGGCGGGAGGACCCTCGCTGCGCGTGCTACTTGCGGTGCGGTGGCAGGCCTCCTCTTGCAGCGATTTTGCATCTTGGACTAAAATGCGGGTGGGCTGTTCCCCGCACTTAGACTTTCCGCATGAGGTGGGACGATGACCAACCCACGGCCACTTAAGAATATTTCCGGCATATCTGCATTTCTGCTGGCGGCAATTCCCTTCTCCGTGCTCGCGCAAGCTCCGGCGGCGCGCGGCCAGGCAATGGCGCTGGCGGCCGTGCCGGATACACCGCTGGAATTGGTCACCGGATCGGCGCGCGCGCTGATCACTCCGGAAGCGCGCGATGAGGCGATGGATTTGCTGGCTCGCGCGCGGCAGAACGTGACGTTGCACGCGGCGGGCGTACCTCCTTTCCAAATGAAAGTATCGTTCACCTCGAGCGGCGATTCACAATTTGAGGGCGACGGAACATTGGAAGAGTTCTACGCTGGCCCGGTGCTGCGTTGGACGGAGCGGCTCGCCAGTTCCTCGCAGATGCACATCGTATCGGGCGGGCAGACGTTCGCGACGAACCCCAGCGAGCCGGTGCCGCTGCGCGTGCAGATGGTTCGCGGGGCAATCTTTCAGCCGATCGGACCCGCGCCGGGTACCGGCATGATCCGTGCGCAAACGGTGCAACGCGACGGGCAAGAACTCACTTGCCTGCTGCTTTCCGGCAGCGTGCCGACGGCGCCGATGCCGCGACAGTGGGTGGAAACGGAATTCTGCATTGATCCGGCGACAGCGCTGCTACATTCCTGGTCGGCGGCGCCAGGAATTTACGTGAACTACGATTACAGCGATGCGATCCAGTTCCATGGGCGCACGCTGGCTCGGCAGATCACGGTAGTGGAGGGAAACAAACCGGTGCTGCAGATTCACATTGATAGTTTGAAGGATGCGGACAATCTCGATCCTCGCATATTCGAGCCGACACGCGAAATGCTCAGCGCCGGACCGGCATTCGTGCTGGGTTACCCGCGACGATTCCCGATGCGCGCCGGAATACTGGAAAATGCCACGGCGCAGATGATTCAGCCGGTAATCGTGCACGCGACGTTGAGCAATGTGGACGGCCGGGTGCTGGAGGCGGAAGCTCTCCAGGACACGAACCCCGAGCTGGCGCAGGCTGCGGTGGAGTTAGTGGAACATTCGCGGTTCCCCGCCACGGGAGTGCAGCAGGAAGTGTTCATCAACGTGCAGGAGCACGTGGCGCAGTAGAGCGCGGACTCAATAGCGGGCGCCGCTGCGCAATTATTTCGAATGTGCCTTCGCTAGTTCCGCCGATTGCGCGAAAGCTTCCAGTGTCGCCTGGTGCGCCTTGTTGGCGTGTTCCATTGCTTGGCGGGAATGTTCGTTGCCGGTGAGGTGATCCTGCTTGTCGTGCTGCGCGGCGGCGGCGCGGTGAGCGTGCGCGGCCATTTCGTGGAATTCGGCGGCTCTGTAGTGCGAATCGTAATTCATGATGGCTCCTTCTTCGGATGCAAGCTCTGCGGCGACAGCAAATCCAACGGTAGCGCTTTGCGGCAGCGCTGTCTATCGCGGCGACTCCTGTGCGACGCACGACAAGATTTTGTAGCGGCGGTCGTCAGACCGCCATCGGTGGTTGCCGCGCCACAGATGGCGTTCTGAAGTGCGCCGCTACGAAACCAGCGCGCGTTCGCCGATTCCGCGGTTCATTGCGAAATATCTTCGAGCGCGAGGCCTCGTGTGCGCGGGCCGAAGATGCCGATGGCCAGGATGACGATGGCCATGGCCGCGGCGATGAAGGCGAAGACACCGCGCGTGCCGTAATGGCGCAGAAAAAAAGCGATCAGGAAGCTGGTGAATATAGCGCTCAGGCGGCTCCAGGAATAAACGAAGCCCACTGCCTGCGCCCGAATGCGCGTGGGAAATAATTCCGCCTGATACGCGTGGAACGCGATGGACATGCAATTATTCGCGCAGGTAAGCAGCACGCCGCAGGTGATGAGCCACACCGGATCGCGTTGCCGCGCGAACAACACGCCGAAGATGGCGATGCACGCGGCGGTGAAGACGATTTGCCATTTGCGTTCGATGCGATCGGCGACGCGATAGGCGAGCAGGGGGCCGAGAGGCGCGCTGAGCGCGATGAGAAAAGAATATTGGAGGCTGCTGGTGGTGGTGATGCCTGTCGCGATCAGCAGCGTGGGGACCCAGGACGCAAAGCCGTAGTAGCCGATGGTCTGGAAAAAATTGAAGACCATAAGCATGAGCGTGCGTTTGCGGTAGGGCGGGCGCGCGAGTTCGAGCAGGCTGCCGCGAACTTCGGCGGGGCGACCCGCGACGAGCATCGTGCGCGAGAGCTGCGGCGCGCGGGATCCACTCGCCGCTTGGCGTGCGAGGTCTTGCTCGACGCGCGCTTCCATCGCGGCGGTGATGCGCTCCGCTTCGTCGAATTTTCCATGCGTCATCAGCCAGCGCGGGCTTTCAGGCAATCCGCGGCGAATAAACCACACTAAAATCGCGCCGACTGATCCGGCGAGCGCCACCCAGCGCCAGCCATCCAGCCCGAGCGGCTGATGCGGCACCAGCCACCACGAAAGCAGCGCGACGGCGGGCAGCGCGGTGAAACCGACGATCTGGCTTAGAGCGATGGCGCGACCGCGCAACTGTCGCGGCATCAGCTCAGTGATGTACGTGTCTATGGTGACTAGCTCGACGCCGATGCCAACCCCAGCGATCACGCGCCACAGCACAATTCCGTGCGCCGTATGTTGGAACGCCATCACGATCGTGGCGGCGGTGTACCACAGCAGCGAAGTTGTGAAGATCAGATGCCGTCCGAAACGATCGGCCGCGAAACTGAAAATCAAAGTGCCGATGAGCAGTCCCGCGAAAGTGGCAGCGACGAAGCTGGCGAGTCCATTGAGTCCGAAGAACGCAGCCGACGTGCTGGCGAACAGGCCGCTGCGCACCAGACCGGGCCCAACGTACGCAGTGAAAAATAAATCGTAATATTCGAACCACCCGCCCAGCGAAAGCAGCAGCACGAGCGACCAGATGTAACGCGTGGCGGGCAGGCGTTCGAGGCGCGCGCGCATTGCCGTGGCGCGATGGCGCCCTTCATCTTGCGACGCGAAAGCCGCGGGGTTGTTCGCCGGCGAATCGGGCAGAAATGGCGGCGGCATCGTCGCCAGCCTAAACGCTCGCGAGCGCCAGCACAAGCCCATCCCGGGAATGTGATTGGGAAGCAGGCACACGAGTGGCGGGGAAACCACTCGGTGTTGTAGCAACTACTCGGAGGAGATAGAGGATGGGAGTCGAGAGCGCAGGAGGGGCCCAGCCCTTAAAATTTTATTAATAAGGTTTCCCAACCTGCGCTCTCATTGTCCCGCAGGCATAATCGCCAAACGGTGCGGATTCGGCCATACAGTAAATACCTGAAATTTGGGCTAGGGGAATCCCCGGGTGTACCGCGCATGGGACGCGGCGCCGCTTCAGCGCACCTGAAGGCCGTGTAGTTGGGTCGGCGGCGGGACGATGCCGTTCAGGCGCAAGTAATAGACAACCTGGCCATAGTGATCGGCGATGTGCCAGACCGCTATGACCGCCATTCCCAGCCTGGTGTTCGGTCCACCGTAGCGGCCTTCGACCCGGTCCATCGCGTTTTGCGCGTTGATGGTTGCCAGGACTTTGTTGCCGTAGGCGAAGGAATCGCGCAGGTATTGCAGCAGCTCGGTTTTGGTCTTCGCCGGCGCGGGACCACCTTTTTCGCAATCGGCCGGAGGGGTCTTGTCTTCGATTTCATTGAAGAAGGCGAAGTTGGCGCAGGCCACGTGCTTCACCTGTTCGGCAAAGGAGCGCACGCCATCGAATTTGCCTCCCGGCGTGCTGGGAATGTAGGAATATTTTTCGGCGGGCATGGCTTCGGCGACGGAGAGGAATTGATCTTGGGTGTAGCTGAGTATCCCGCCGATGCTTTCGGCAGTGGCCTTGGGGATTTCTTGTTGTTGCGCGCTCGTGGGCGCGGCGAGCGTCGCAAGGGACAGGAGGCTGGCGGCTAGCGCCAGCAGGTATCGGGCGGTCAGGAATGCATATTGCATGGTGAGCACCTCCGGAAGCTAAGCGTGAGAATAACCGAGCGCTGCGGGACATTGACGTGTCTCGCGGGCTCCTCGTAGTCGCTGTTGCTCTTGAGTTTGTATTTGATTTTGACTTTGTAGCGGCCGCCTGCTTTTGCTTTTTAGGCGGGCGTCTTTGACGTTGCTGCTGCCGTTGATTCCGTAGCAGCCGATCCCGTCTTGTGGGACCGGGCAGCCGTCGCGCACCCGCGTTGGCATCCACGCAGTGCCGTACAAATTTCCGCTTATGCGGAGACAGCCGCGGCAGACTTCAGCCAACGCTCCATTTGATCGTGATCCACCAGACCGGCTTGCTGGGTTACCATGCGGCCGCCGGAGAGCACCACGAAGTTGGGAATGCTGTTGACGTTGAAGCGCCCCGCCAGCTGCGGATATTTCTCCGTGTCCACTTTCAACACCACTGCTTTGCCAGCCATGTCCGCGGCAGTGCGCGCCACTTCCGGCGCAGCCGCGACGCATGGCCTGCACCATCCCGCCCAGAAATCCACGAGCACCGGAACTGGCGAATTTTGCACGATCTCATCGAATAATTGCTCGTCTGCCGCAAGAGGCTCCGCGAGCGGCGGCAGCGGCGATTTGCAGGAGCCGCAGCGGCCCGTGCTCGCCAGAAATTTCGCCGGAATGCGGTTCTGCGTTTTGCATTGGCTGCAGGTGCGAATGACAGGCAAGCGAACCCTCCATCAGTCCGTACGAAACTGACTGGCAGATAGGATGCCACGGAGCAGGCCAGAGTTTCTTGCGAATCTCGCAGACCCAGCTTGTCGTGCGCGAGCACCTGCGGCATAGAACGCGCCGACCCCTCGGGCCCGCACGACTTCCCAATTACTGAGACGAATACTCTGAGTAACCAGCAGTTGGAACTGTCTGCGCGTATCTATTGCAGCTTGGCGTATTCGGATTTGGCAGCGATGAAGATGGGGATGTCGGGGTCTGCGTCTTTCCAGATGGCGAGGAAATCCTGGTAGGAAGCGCGGGCTTTCGCGCGGGCGGCGTCGCCGTCGGGGCGTTGGGCTGATTGAGCTTCGAGCATGTAGGCGCGGGCAAGGCCCAAGTGCGCCAGCGCGCCGATCGGATCGCAGTTTTCGAGGGCCCGATATTTGAGAACTTTCTGGAACTCGGCTGCCGCCGGCAGGCCCTGGTGCGCCGCCACATAGGCCTGACCACGAAAATAAACGGGGTAGACGGTCAAGGCGGAGGAGCTGAGATCGTACGGAGCAGCCGGAGCAAGCGCTTCGATCGCTGCGTCGCCCTTACCCGCTTGCAAGGCAATCACCGCCCGGATCATTGGCAAATACAAAGACTGGACAAATGTGTCTTGGGGAAAGCGCTTGGCCAAATCGGCAGCCAATCGCGTGGATTGAGCGGCGTCACCTGCCAGCCCCAGGGCGATAGCTGAGATACGATTGAACGTCTCTTCCGGTAGAGAGAGCAAGCGCGGCTTGCGCTTGCTGCCTGGCCTGGCTCGTGTTGCCGACCAACGCCTCTTCCAGCGCGTTTCCAGCTTGGTCACCCGCGGCATTTTCCTTTTCATCTGCGCGTTGTGCCGATTCGGAGGCGCGACGAACTAGCTCTCGTGATTTGGAGAACTGCCCAGCATACGCGGCGATGTTGGCTTGGACCGCCAAAAGTTGGTCTTCGTATCCAGGCTTCCCCAATACCTCGGGCGCCTCGCGCTCCATTCCCGCCGCATCGTGTTGCAGAAAATCAATTTGATAAAGAATGAGGTGAAGCGTGGGGCTATCCAAGTTGTGGGCTTTCGCTTCCTGCGCTGTGGCCCGAGCTTCGTCGAAACGGTTGAGAGTGAAATAGGAATTGACCAGATTCGCGTAGGAAAGCCCACTTCCTGGATTCATCGTAAGCGACAATTGGCTCGCGGCCAGGGCCTTATCGTAATCGCCCAGAAAGGTGTAAATGATGTTCAGATTGGTGCTCGGTACCGGATCCCGCGGATAGGTCTGCGCCCAGAGTTCATAGGCTTGGCGCGCTGCTTCAAGGTTCCCGATAACAAACTGTTCGTAGTGCGAATCAATGTAAAACTTCTCGCGCTCACTGACGCGCTCGCGCAGCGCGTAAGCCTTCCGGGAATTCTCCGCGGCCCGAGACACCTCTCCCAAGTTGTTGTAGCTGGTCCCCAGCCGGGCGTAGGCCATGGCAAAGTTGGGGTCCAGGCTGACAGCCCGCTGGTAGAATCGGATGGCAGCGGCGTCATCGCGTCTCACGGACGCCGTTTGAAATCCCAGACTGTACGCCTGCAACGCTTCGAGCGAGGACGTGGTCACGTTCTCCGCCGGCGCGTCATACTTTTGCACCGAAGCGAGCGACTCGCCCAGCTTCACGCGAATCTTTGTGGCCGCTTCACCCAGCGCTTTCAGCACCTGCTCTTTGCCATTCGCTGTAGCCTGTTCGTTCGCCAGCACATCGCCGTTGTGGCAATTCACCGCCTTTAGCCCGACCACGTACTGGCTGCCCAAGCTGGAAATCGAGCCTTCGATGCTGGCCGCGCCAGCCGTTCGCTGGCAGACTTCGCGGGCCAACCCTTGGGTCAGCCGCGCATCTTTCGGTTGCGCCATCAGGCCGAGAGTCTGCGCCACGCGATCGTCGGAGAGCAAGTTCAGAAACGGCGACTGCTCCAGTTGTGCGGCCAGTCCTTGGCGCAGCGTTCCATCGAATACGGTATCGCCCGTGGTGTTGGTAAAATCGGCGAGCACGATGGTGTCCTTTTCAGTCAGCACCGGCGTCCGATGAGAATAGAAATACCCACCGATGGCCAGCGCAGCGGCTACCACTACGGCAGTGGGGACTGCAATCGTCCAAAATTTTCTTCGCGCGGCGGGAATTTCGCCAACCTTCACACCTGACGATGAAGAAGGCGCAGCACTCACAGAACCGGATGCGGAGGATTGCGGCGGCACAACTTGCGAAGCTGCCTCCTGCGCCACGGCCACTGTTGCGGAACTTGCCGCAGCGGATCGCCCCGTGTCTGAATCCCGCTTTAGCCGCTGCAAATCCGAGCGCATTTCAGAGGCGTGCTGGTAACGCAAGTTGCGGTCTTTCTCCAGGGCTTTGTTGATGATGTCTTCGAGCTTCGCTGAAACTTCCGGATTTAGCCGCACCGCCGGAGTTGGCGTGGCGTCCAGAATAGCTTTGAAAATGACCGCGGAACTCTCTCCGCGGAACGGCAGCACTCCCGTCGTCATTTCATACAGCACCGCGCCGAACGAAAACAAATCGCTGCGCCCGTCGAGTTCCTTGGCGCGCGCCTGCTCTGGCGACATATAGGCGACGGTGCCGAGCGTGGAGCCGGGGCTGGTAAGATGTTGTTCGTCCACCGTCATCGTAACTGACGACGCAGGCTGAATGGCAGAATTGGAATTAACTTTGGCTAGGCCGAAATCTAAAACCTTGGCGTGGCCGCGTTTGGTCACGAAAATGTTGGCGGGCTTGATGTCGCGATGGACGATGTTTTCCGCATGTGCCGCGTCGAGCGCGTCGGCAATCTCAATCGCCAATGACACGGCCGTCTCGATTTCCATCGGCCGCCCGTCAATGCGATGCTTCAGCGTCAGCCCGTCCAGAAACTCCATGGCGATGAACAAACGCCCACCGTCTTCGGCGATTTCGTGAATCGTGCAGATGTTGGGATGGTTAAGCGCGGAAGCAGCGCGGGCCTCACGGCGAAACCGTTCCAGCGATTGTGGATCTTTCGCCACATCGTCAGGAAGGAATTTCAGAGCGACGAAGCGGCCGAGCGAAGTGTCTTCGGCTTTATAAACAACACCCATGCCTCCGCCGCCGAGTTTTTCGACAATGCGGTAATGCGAGATGGTTTGGCCGATATACGAATCAGAGCTGGGCACGCGGCGCTCATCTTAAAATGCCCCGAGAAACAAGTCAACGAAGACCAACTTCTTACGCGCCGACTCGAGCCTCGGCGCCGGATAAACGGCGTCGTCGGGAACCGTTCCAATAGCGCTTTTTAGGCAGTGGCTCAGTTTCCGACAAATGCGGTGATCTCAATGGGTCGACGCAACACTAAGCTTGAATCCATTAGCATTCAAAACAAATGCCAACATCGCTCAGTCGCGTTAGACCAGCCGGAACGTGCCCTGGCTAGGCTTTAGCCGAGTGCGGCCAGACAGATGGTAATTCCCAGAACCGTTGCCCAATTAATGAACTGGATCGTGTTGCATCGGCCGGTTGAGCTGGCAGCCCTTACGGTAGAGGTGCCTTGGAGTGCGAAGACGTCTGCCGAGGCTGCGAGCCTGGAGTCAGTCCGTAGCCGATTCGTTTCCGAGCATTCCTCAGAGGCGCAGCGATTATCGGGCAGCAACAACGCGCAGCAGCATGCCCGTCAGCCCAGCTAACTTCGTTTCTGATCCTCCAAACCTGAGTGTAATCACGCCGAGGGGAGCTGTTTTGCCGTTATGGCTGATTTCGATGCCGGGAAGTCCGTACACACCGCATGCGCCCGACGAAAAAACCCAAAGCGCCTGGAGGCTATCGTCACCATTGATGGGCCCGTCGCATCCGGAACCGGGTTGTGCGCTCACGTGCACCAGCACGCCACCGCTTACTCCCTTGCCAACTTTTTGCTTCTGGGGGTTCACTACTTCGCCGCCGTCCCCATACCGCACATCGCCGCCGATTAAGACCGTGTCCGCCCAACCCGCAGGCGTTCCGGAGTTGGAGCTGTTGAGAGGCGCCTGTGCAGCGCTCACGGCCTGGTACGAAGCGATCGCCCGCAAACTCGTCATCATCGAAACGATTTCGCCGTGATTATCGATTTTGTCGAAGCGCAATGAAACTTGAGTGCCTGCGCCACCTCCAGCCGGCGCGACGGACACGATTGTGCCGCTGACCTGGGACCTCGCGCGAATTTTATCGCGGCCTTCCAGCGGCACATCCTGCATGATTTCGCCTTCAATCTCTTGGCCCGCCTGCGCTTCGTCCGCTGAAAGGTTCTTGTGCAGGCTTACCGGCAAGATTGTTCTTACGGGCAGCAATGCTGAAGAAGACTGGACCGTGCTTTCGCCCACGTCCCCATAGAGTTCCGCGATTCTCGTTGAGGATGCCGTCGCGCTTACTAGCGCCGACCAGGCCACCATCAACCCCATCGCGATCAATACCGCTCGCCAATTGCGTCTTGTTTTCGTTGGTAGTTCCCGAAAGACAGTTATGGACTCTGCGCGATTCGATCGCCTGATAATCGTAAAGTACATCTCGGCAGGCGTACAAACAAGGCCCCACAGTCCAGTGGGGGTGCATCGAATTAGATTCAGTGGCTGTGTGCTCGCAGGAACGGCTCACCCGCTGTTTGTGGCAAACGGAATCCGCGGCCGGCTAGTGCCACCGAGCACCTGGCAAACGCCCTCATCGGAAAGCGACGCACTACCGCTTTTTATGACGACTTGACTTTCGCTTTTTCTTCGCCTACACTTTTCGGCGTTGTGACCCCAACACGCTAGTCACCTTGGAGGAATTTATGGCACTGAACGAAGCATTACTCCCAGAATTCGACGCTGAAATGGCCAATACGCGCAAGACCCTCGAGCGCGTGCCGACCGAAAAATTTTCCTGGAAGCCGCACGAGAAGTCCGGAACGATGGGCTGGCTCGCCAATCATCTCGCGGACGTCCCGGAGTGGGCGGTGTACACCCTGCAGCAAGAGTCGCTGGACATGGCTCCCAACGGAGTCTCGCCCACCCCGCCTCCACCGCCCAAAACTACCAAGGAACTGCTGGCGAAGTTTGACAAAAATGTATCGGCCGCGCGGGCATTGCTGACGAAAGCCAGCGACGCGGAGATGCACAAGAAATGGTCACTTCTAAGCAACGGCGCGACGATCATCGCCATGCCGCGCATCGAGTGCCTGCGCACGTGGGTGATGAACCACGGCATCCATCACCGCGCGCAATTGGGAGTGTATTTGCGGTTGAACAGCATAGCGGTGCCGGCAACTTACGGTCCATCGGCGGACGAAGGCGCGATGTAGCGGATGTAGCTGTCGCGCAGCGTTCCGAACGACGGCCTTCCCTGCTGGCAGCCGGCGGGCGGCGGAACTATTTCTAATCTCCCGCGTTCGAGCAAGTGCGCGTGCGACGAGACGCACGTTCCGCCGTCCGACGCCGCTCGCGGCAGGCCGCATTCGCCGGGCCTTAGTACGAAACCCTTAGGCCCTCAAAATTGACAATTTCGGTACCAATGGCCCATTTCCCTGCGGCCGCGCTGCTCGCTATTCTCCAAGAGCGCCATCCGCTCCCGGCGCAGGCAGGGGTATGGCTAACGCTATCAGTTCGACTTTCCTTCGCTGGCTGGACGCATCGGATTCCGTGCTGGCGAAGGCGCGCCTGCGCACAAAATTACTGCTCTCGTTGACCCTGCTGATCGCGGCACTCACCTTTGCCACGCTCGCCGTAGTGCGCCACGCCGCCGAAGCCCAGGTGCGCGCCGCCGTGGTGAAAGATGCGCGCAATTCCGTATTGACCTTCCAAAATTTGCGCGCGGAACGCCAGATTCAATTGGAACGCAGCGCCGAATTGCTGGCCACGCTTCCGGCATTGAAGGAAATGATGGCGGACGACCAGGTCGGCAGAATCCAGGATGCCTCGGAACCAATGTGGCACTCCGGCGACGCGGAACTTTTTGCGCTGGCGGATTGGACGGGGAAAGTCGTCGCGCTGCACACGCTGGTTCCGGGATTTCCACGGGAAGTCGCGGAGCAGGCGCTAAGTCATTCGTCCGCATCGAATGACGAGGGCGGCTGGTGGTTCGGAGGCGGCCATCTGTATCAGGTTGCGCTGCGCCCGATTCAACTGCGCGGCGAATCTTCAAAAATGTATTTGGGCACGGTAGTCGTTGGGCGCGAGATTGATTCGGGCGTGGCCGCCGAGGTGGCCCGAATCGCGCTGTGCCAGGTGGCGTTCCGCTACGGCGACGAAGCGGTGGTCAGCTCGCTTTCCACGATGGACGACGCCATGGCTGCGAACGGCCTGAAGTCCGCCATCGGCACGGACAAGATCGAAATTGGCGACAAGAGTTATCTGGTCAGTTCGGTGAACTTGACGCCCGGGTCTTCCCCGCCACTCACCTTGACGGTGTTGAAGCCCTATGACGACGCGATGGCGGTGCTGACGCGATTGAATCGGACGCTGATGACGCTCGGATTCCTGGCGGTGTTCGCCGGAGCAACACTGGTGTTCGTGCTTTCGCGGACATTCACGCAGCCGCTGGAGACGCTGGTGCAGGGCGTGCGCGCGCTGGAACAAGGCAACTATCACTATCCACTCAGCCCGGATAGCGGAGATGAGGTTTCAGAAGTGACCGCGGCATTCGCGCGCATGCGTGGCACGCTGCAAAAGAACGATGAGCAGCGGCAGTCGCTGGAAAATCAGTTGCGTCAAGCGCAAAAAATGGAAGCGGTAGGCAGGCTGGCCGGCGGCGTGGCGCACGATTTCAATAATTTGCTCACTGTAATCAAGGGCCACAGCGATCTGTTGGAAATGAAATTGGGAACGATTAGCCCCGCGCAACCCAGCATCGCGCAAGTGCGCAAAGCCGCGGATCGCGCGACGACCTTGACGCGCCAGCTGCTGGCGTTCAGCCGCATGCAAGTGTTGCAGCCGCGCGTGCTGGATCTGAACTCGCTGATCTTCGATGTGGGCAAGATGCTGCCCATGCTGATCGGCGAAGAAATCGAATACTCGTTCCGCGCGGGCGATTCGCTGGCGCGGGTGAAGGCGGACCCGTCGCAGATCGAACAGGTGCTCGTGAACCTGGCAGTGAACGCGCACGACGCGATGCCCAAGGGCGGCAAGCTGACGATTTCGACGCAAAATGTGGTGCTGGATCCGGCGTACGCGCGCAGCCATCCGCCTACGGTTCCGGGACGTTACGTTCTGCTGACGGTCGCGGACACGGGCGCGGGCATGGACGATGCGACCAGGGCAAGAATCTTCGAACCGTTTTTCACCACGAAGGAATTGGGTAAAGGCACGGGGCTGGGCCTGGCAACGGTGTACGGCGTGGTGAAGCAAAGCGGTGGATACATCTGGGTGGATAGCGCTCCGGGCCAAGGCACGCGCTTCGAGATATTCTTGCCGCAAAGCGCCGCAGCGCCGCAGCTCCCCAGCGAGGACGAGCCGGCGGCCAAATATTCGCGCGGCAAAGGAACCGTGCTGCTGGCGGAAGACGAGGAAGCGGTGCGCGACCTGGCCGGCGAATTTCTGCGCTCCAGCGGATACCAGGTGATCACGGGAAAAGACGGATTGGACGCGCTGGAAAAGGCGGAGCAGGATGCCCGAGCGATTGACGTGCTGGTGACCGATGTGAAAATGCCGCGCATGCGCGGCACGGAGCTGGCGCAGCGGCTGAAACGGGCGCGGCCGCGCATTAAAATTGTGTACATGTCCGGCTACCTCGAGCACGACTCCGACGAAGAGTTCGTGGCGGATTCCGCGCACCTGCAAAAGCCCTTTTCACGCGAATCGCTGCTGAAAAAAATGTGCGAGGCACTCGGCCAGGAAGCCGAACACCCATTGCAGACGATCTAGCGGGCCCTTGCAGCGCTGACCCGTTACGTGCCGCCAGTTCTGCCTTGGTGCTCCATTGGAATTGCTTGCCACGTCAACCCGCACGGTTATGGACGAAAATCGGAGCAGCTTCGCTCGGATGCGGTAGACTGGGAACACTCTGCGCGAACGCGAAAGGAGCGACGCGATGCCCACTATTAATGAAATTATCGTAAAGGACCCTGAACTGCTCGGCGGCACCGCAGTTTTTCGCGGCACGCGCGTTCCCTTCCAAGCCCTGTTGGATTACCTCGAAGGCGGCCAGACACTCGACGAGTTTCTCGACGACTTTCCCACCGTCACGCGAGCGGCGGCAATCTCCGCGTTGGAATTGGCGAAGTTGCTCGTCGTCGGCCAGTTGGAATGAAAGTTCTGATCGACGAATGCCTGCCGCGCAGACTCAAGAACCATTTGACCGAGCATGATTGCCTGACGGTTCCAGAGGCCGGCCTGGCGGGCAAGCGAAACGGAGAGCTTATCTCTCTTGCAGAACAACAGAAGTACGAGATTTTTTTGACGATGGATAAAGGTGTGGAATACGAACAAAACGTCCGAGCCCTTAGCCTTGCGATCATCATCCTGCGGGCTAGGTCGAATCAACTCGGGGACCTGGTGCCGTACGTATCCGATTGCTTCGAACAGATGAAATCGATCAAGCCAGGTGAGGTAGTGCGAGTCGGGCTTCGCTAAGTTCCGGGATCGTCCACCTGAATTGACGTGCTTCACGCAGCGGACCTGCCAGCCGTAACAACCTGCATACGTGCCATTCCCTCGACTTTATATACTCATAAGACAAACTTATAGCAGAGCTTGCTGCGTTGGGCGGCGGCAGGCGTATCTTTGAAATTGCGGGCCTGCATAGGCACACGTTCGGGAGTTCCACTACGGCGTGCGGCTCGCGATCGAAACATTGTTTTTCGGAGCTGTGAGTGACACGGGAGCCAGGCCCAAGGGGTCCGGGGTCTACGCGAACGGGGGGTTCGCGTGGCAGCGGCGCGGACACGGGCACGCACTGGGTTTGGATTTAGCTTCGCCACATACAGTTTAAGATCCACCGGACAATTACGGGTGTTGTCCACCCGGCGTCAAGCGGGACGTGTGCTTGCGCCGGATAAGAAAACATGGCGAGGCGCCTGGCATCGCCTGCGAGGTAGCAATGAACAAAAAAACGAAGTACCGAGTCATGCGTGCGTTTTGCATCCTTTTGCTGTTCATTCCCCTCTCCACCGGTAGAGCAGCAGCCCAGGCCGATTACACGGCGATCACGGTGGAAAATGGCGGCGCCATCGCCGGAACCGTCACCTGGACGGGGCCGGTGCCCAAGCTCACCAAGCTGCCGATCAGCAAGAATCCAGATGTTTGCGATCCTGAAGGCATGAAGATGCGCGATCTGGAACGTCTGCTGATAAATCCCGACGGGAACGGCGTGGCCAACACCGTGGTGTTTCTGCGCGGCGTCACCAAAGGCAAAGCCATGGACCTGCCGCCGAATCGCATGCAACTGGACCAGAAAACTTGCCGCTACGTTCCACACATCATGATTGTTCCGGAAGCCGGGACGCTGAAGATCGAGAGCGAAGATCCCGTGCTGCACACCGTGCAGATGTTCGGTGTCGCGACCAACAATATTCCCTTCCCTTTTCAGCACCAGTTTATTCCGGTGACGCTGCAGCGGAATGGCGTGATTGAATTGAAATGCAACGCGGGGCACGTATGGATGAACGCCAACGTGCTGGTGGTGAAGCATCCCTACTACGCGGTGACCGATGATCACGGCTCATACAAACTCTCCGACGTTCCGCCGGGAGAATACGAAATCGTGGCCTGGCATGAAGGCTGGCAGATTTTATCCGAAGCGAAGGTGCTGGACGTCGGCGCACAGGTGGAAGTGAAACGACCGATGTACAGCTCGCCGGTCAGCTGGACCAAAAAGGTGAATGTGAAGCCCGGCCAACCCACAGTTGTGGACTTCACAATCTCGGAAAAGCGCGAATAGCGGGTTTGGCTTTTTTACCGCCGGGAAATTCTGGCTCTGCTACATACATCTGACTGTTGTCCCTCCGCCTGGCGGGTTCACGTTGCTTCTGAAGAATTTTTGTCGCCGCGATTTCCTCGGGTTACCTGAAATTATTCACACAATCCGGCGTATACATAGATAGGAGGCGCGCGCATGGTGCCTGTGCCGTTTGCCGGTAATTTGTGGCTCGACGCGATCTGGATCGCCACCTATGCTGCGTGGTGGATATTCGAAATCGTGTCGGGAAGGGCCCGAAAATCCGCCGACCCCAAGAAAGCGCGCGACCGCGGTTCCAACTGGTTTCTGATCTGCATGATCTGGATCGGTGTGGCGCTGGCGTTTACATTTTGTTTCGGCCTGCAGCGGGCGTTCATCCCGTGGATGCGTACGCAGCTTTTTTTCCTGGGAATTGCGCTGATGTGGGCGGGAATTGTGTTTCGTTGGTACTGCATGCGGGTGCTGGGGCGCTACTTCACGTATCAGGTGGACGTGCATGCGGGTCAAACCGTGATAGAGGCGGGGCCATATCGCTACATCCGGCATCCTTCGTATGCGGGTGCGTTGATCACGGTAATCGGACTGGGCCTCACGCTGGGAAATTGGGCCAGCTTGTTTGCAGTCGTCGCGTGCGTCGCCACCGGATACGCGTACCGGATGCACGTGGAAGAGGCGGCGCTGGTCAGCGCGCTGGGCCAACCTTACAGTGAATACATGCGCCGCACCTCGCGCCTGGTGCCGTTCGTGCTTTAGTTGATTGCCCGCGACTCCCTGCCGAGATCGATGCTCCATTCCCCACAAATTTCCAGTCCGCGATTTACGCTGCGCTTCCGGTCAGGCGCGAAATCAGCAGATGGAAGAAGCGATCGGGATCAACTCCAACTGCCACTTGAGCGTTGGGCTTGTACGGAATTTCCGCGGGCGGCGGCTCGGGCGCGCTGGTTTCCATCTGCGCCGATTTGCGGATGGGTGCGTGGCCGTCGTAGCCGATCGTTTGGCCCGCAGTCCACTCACCGAACGTTTCCACTTCCACGTAATAGTCCTGCCGGGTGATCACACCAGGGTCAATCAGCGACGCAACCGCCAGCGCATCGTGCAGCGCGATGTCCGTCACTTTCCCGCCGTGGCGCATGCGTTCGTAGGTGGCGCGCAGGATTTTTCCTGCCGCCTGGCTAACAGCATTTTTCGCGGCTTCCAGTTGCTGAATGTGTTGCTCGTGCACCAGGCACTTGCGGGTCACATCCAGCCCGACCATTGTGAGCGGGATATTCGCGTCGAAGACGATGCGCGCCGCCTCTGGATCCACGTAGATATTAAATTCGGCCGCGGGCGTCATGTTGCCTCCGGAAAGCGAGCCGCCCATGATGACGATCGCGTGAATCATGCTGGCAATTTCAGGATCCGCGCGCAAGGCCAACGCGATGTTGGTCAGTGGACCGACGGCGACGATCGTAATCTCGTGCGGATCTTCACGCACGATGTGGCGAATGAGCTCGGGAGCGGTGTCGTGCACCGGCTTTATTCTTGGCTCGGGAAATTCGACCCCTGCCAGCCCGTTTACGCCGTGAACATGCCCCGCCGTCGCCAGACGCCGCACCAGCGGATGGCTCGCGCCCGCCGCCACCGGGATATCCCTGCGTTTGGCAATTTCCAGCAGGCGCAGCGCGTTGGGAAGAGTTAAATCCAGGGGGACATTTCCGGCGACCGGCGTGATCGCTTCCACCTTCAGCTCCGGCGAGCGCAGCGCGAGAAAAATGGCCATCGCGTCGTCAATTCCTGGATCCGTATCAATGATGATGCGCCGCGGTTTGCCGGGCGTAGGCGCCGACGGGGTGGCGGACGAATGTGGCTTGGCTGCGCCAGCCGGCGTCGATTCCTGACCTGAGAGCGAAACATCCCCAGCCAGTCCGCCGATCGCTCCGGCGACCGCGAAGCCGGTAGAGTTCGTGAGGAACTCCCGGCGGCTCAAGCCCGCGCGTTCGCGATCACTGGAATATCCTGCGGCGCGCTTCGTCTCAAACTCTGGGTTCTGATCTGACTTCGGGTCCCGATGCATGGCGATCTCGCCTCCGGTTGTGAAAAGTGGCGCGGCAAAATTCTAGCAAGGTGAGTAAGCCGCGAGATATAGGAATTGTTCGCCTGCGCGACCCACCAAGGTCAACCCCGGGCGCGCCGATTGACGCGGCTGTGCGAGGCTAGTAAACTCCGTGCAAGAGTGACTGAGGCGTAAACGACCGGAGCGCGCGGTTTCCGCACAGAAGCGGCAGGCAGGAGTGGCCGAATGAGTACCGTTGCGGGCAAATGTGCGACGCGTGCCGGGATTTACGGCGGACTAGCGCGCTGCTGCTGCGCTCTAGTGTTCTGTGCCGGCCTCGGATTAGCCATCCCATGCGTGGTGCGGCCTTGCCACGCGCAATCGGCGCCCGCGCAAAATGCCGCGCCTCCGCAAACGCCGCCCGATGATCCTCCGCCATCCCTGATCAAACATCCGAAACCCGCACCGGCGCCCGCGCAAACAAATGCAGCGCCTCCTCCAGCGCAGCAAACACCAGCCGCACAACCGGACGCAGCGAAAGGCACGGCGACGCCAGATCGTTCGACCTCCGCACAGCCAGCAGCGCAAGATCCTGCAACTGCGCAATCGAACGGACAGACAGCGGGCCGGTCCGCGGCGCAGACCTCAGGACAATCTCCCGCGCCGGCTGTAAGTTCGCAACCCGCGTCGCCAACGGCCGCTGCTGACACAGCGCCGTCCGTGACACCGTCACCCGCGCCACAGCCAGCGGCGACACCTTCGCCTACACCGGGTGCCGTCGGCCCAGACGCTGCTTCCGCCGCGGCGAACACGCCGGAGATCAACACGCGTACTTCAACGGTGCCACTGGAATCGCGCGCGAACCTGGTGCCGGTGCGCGTGGTCGTTCACGATGCTTCTGGCCGCGCGGTGGAAACTCTGCAGAAGGATGATTTCCAGATCAAGCAAGACGGCAAACTGCAATTCATCACACATTTTTCCGTAGTGACCCCCGGTAGCTCCGATAAACAGGTGGCGCGCGGCGAAGCGATTCCCTTGCCGCCGGATGCGACTTCGTATTCCCTAACGGATTCCACGGCCGGAGACACGACAAAACCCGGGCCGGCTGCAGCCGGCGCGCTGACAATGCCCTCCCGATTCGTGGCCCTGCTATTTGACGACGCGCACCTGGACGTCAGCGATTTGCAGCGATCGAAAATCGCGGCGTTGCGATTTATCGCTTCCTCCGTGAAGCCGAACCAGCGCCTGGCGGTGTACACCGTGTCCGGACACAACCAGGTGGACTTTACAGACGACCACGCGAAGATCCGCGACGCCATCACTCACATGATGACCAACCCGGTGGGCGCCTACGATCCGGCAACGCAGCACGACTGCCTGCAGATAACCTACTATCAGGCGGATTTGATTCAGAATAAGAACGATCAGCAAGCTCTGGCCGCGGCTACCGCGGATGCAGTGGCCTGCGCGGTAGCGATGACGGGAACCTCGCAAGGCGCGCAGCAGCAGGCGGCTGGAATGGTTTCGTCCACGGTGGCGCAAGTGATCAACGCGGGCCAGATTAATACCCAGTATGCGGTGAAGCGTTTGCAGGAAGTGGTACGCCGCGTCGCCGCACTGCCCGGGCAACGCAGCATCGTGCTGGTTTCGCCGGGATTCCTCACTTCGACGTATGAGTACGATGTGTCCCAGATAATTGACAAAGCTAACCACTCGGATATTTTCATCAATACGCTGGACGCCCGCGGACTTTACACCGTGGATCCCATTGGTGACATCACTCAGGACGCGCCGTTGCGCGCGAACGCCACCACCAGCGGCCTTTCTCTGCAATATCGGGTCACAGAACAGCAGATAGATTCAGACGTGCTTTCGGATTTGGCCTACAGCACCGGCGGCTTCTATTTTAGAAACAACAACGATCTGGACGCGGGATTTCGCACTACGGCGGCCGAGCCGGAAGTTTCCTACCTGCTGGCGTTCGTTCCCAACAGCCTGAAAAACGACGGAAAATTTCACAGTATTAGCGTGAAACTGACCACCAAGGAAAAATATACGGTGCAGGCGCGGAAGGGATTTTTCGCGCCCAAGCGCGGCGAGACGCCCGAGCAACTGGCGAAGCAGGACATCGAAGACGCGCTGTTCTCGCAGGAAGAACAGCAAAGCTTGCCGATTCAGCTGCACCTGCAGTATTACAAGACCGACGCGCAGAACGCGCAGCTTTCGGTGTTGACGCACGTGGATTTGACCAAGGTGGGCTTCGAGAAATCGGAAGGCCGCAATTATGACGATCTGACGATCGTGGCTGCGTTATTCGATCGCAATGGAAATTTCATAACCGGCCAGGAAAAGACTTTGGAGCTGCGGTTGAAGGACTCGACTCTCGAGAGACTCGACAAGACGGGCGTGACGCTTAAGACCAATTTTGACGTGAAGCCCGGCGGATACCTGGTGCGCTTAGTGGTGCGCGATAGCAAGGCCGCGCAGCTTTCCGCGCGCAATGGCGTGGTGGAGATTCCGTAGATTTCGGCACGATGCTCGTGACCAGGAACACGTTTAATGCAGGAAGGTGAAAAATGAAAAGACGGCGCGTAGCTTCTACCTGGACAATCCTGCTTTTGTCTTTTGCCATCGCCGGTCTCGGCTGGCGAGCGATTCAATCCCCCGGAATCGTGCGCGCGCAGCAGTCTTCATCGGCTCCAGCAGCGCAAGCCCAGACTCCGCCGCAGCAGGGCGCGTCAACCGCCGCACCGGCGCAGGCGGCACCGCCAGCGGCTGCGGCGCAGCAAGCGCAGACTCCTGCTGGAGCCTCGATCAAGGCCGAAACTCGCGAAGTGCGCGTGGACGTGGTGGTGACGGACAAGAAGGGCAACTACGTGCAGGACTTGACCACCAATGATTTTCGTCTGTACGAGGACGACAAGCAGCAATCGATCAATTCCTTTTCTTTCGGCGCGGATCCCAATATTCCCGTGGAAGCGAAACGGCACTACATGGTGCTGTTTTTCGACAATTCCTCGATGGATCTGGGAGACCAGCCGCGCGCGCGCGCAGCCGCGGGTAAGTTTATTGATGCCTACGCGGGAGAAGACCGCGTGATGGCTATCGTAAATTTTGGCGGCACGATGCAGTTCGCGCAAAACTTCACGATGGATGCCACGCGTCTGCACCAGGCGGTCTCCGGCATTTCGACTTCATCGCTATCATCCAATCCCACCGCGTCCAATGGCGGAGACATCGCCAGCTCGCCCGGCGGCGCGATCAACACCAACGCACCCTCGGGATTGCAAACCGGGCTGCCGAGCTTGGGGAATGCCGAAGGCAATTTCGGCGCGTACACATTGCTGCTCTCGCTGCGGCAAATGGCGAAGAGCCTCGCGCCGATTCCCGGCAGAAAGAGCCTGATTCTGTTTACCGCGGGCTTCGAGCTCAACCCGGAGCGCTTTTCGGAATTGACCGCGACGATTGATGCGTGCAACAAGGCGAACGTGGCCGTCTATCCGCTGGATGTCCGCGGGCTGGTGTCGGGATTCTCGCAAATGCTGGGCAGCGGAACGCAGCGAACATTTGCCAGCGCCCACAATTCAGGCGCCAGATGGAATGCGGCGGGCTTGAGTGACGGTTCGACGTCCGCGGCAGCGAGCAGTGCGACGACGCAATCCTCGCAGGCTGGGTTTCAGCTCGCCGCATATCATCCAATGTCCGCGGCAGCAGTTGCCGAGCCACAGCACGGCGGCGGCGCTGGCGGTGGTGGAGCAGGCGGCGGCCACGGTGGCGGTGGAGGTACTGGAGGCGGCGGAACGGGCGGCGGTGGCACGGGTGGTGGTGGAACGGGAGGTGGTGGAACGGGAGGTGGAGCTGGAGGCGGTAAGGGCGGGTCAGGCGGAGGCACGGGCGGAGGAACCGGCGGAGGCAAGGGCGGGACGGGCGGCGGCACTGGAACCGGCAGACCTACTGTCGGGAATCCGTACAGCAACACGCCCTACAATCAGGCGCGGCAGATCGTTCCGCAGTTTCCTACGACTGCATCCACTAATCAGCAGGTGATGTACATGCTGGCATCGGGAACTGGTGGCTTCCCCATCCTGAACACGAACGACTTGATGTCCGGCCTCGAAAAGATTGCTCGTGAACAGAGCCAGTATTATTTGCTGGGGTATGCGCCCGCGGAATCGCCGGCGGGAAGCTGCCACGCTCTGAAAGTAAAAGTGGAGCGCAGCGGCACCACTGTGCGCTCACGCAGCGGATTTTGCAATATTGTTTCCACCGACCTGCTGGCCGGCAAACCGATTGAGAAGGAAATGGAGTCGCGCGCGTCGGCGGCCGGAACGTCCGGTGGAAATGCTGTCGTCAGTGGAAAGCCCGGCGCTGGAGCGGGTGGCACGGGTTCGCTGGAAGCGCCATTCTTCTACACCGCGCCGAACGAGGCGCGCGTGCATCTGGCGGTAGAAGTTCCGACGGCGTCAATTGATTGTCCCAAGGTGAAAGGAAAATATCACGCGGACGTAAACGTGCTGGGTATCGCTTACCGTCCGGACGGCACCGTGGCTTCGCGATTCAGCGATGAAGTGACGCTGGACATGGAAAAAGACCAGTGGGAAAAATTCATGCAGGCGCCGATGCAGTATCAAAACCAGTTCTCGGTGGCGCCGGGGCAATATCGTTTGAGCGTCGTGGTAAGCGGCGGCGGCGATAAATTCGCGAAATTTGAAACGCCGCTGACGGTGGATCCCTACGACGGCAAGAAATTCAGCCTCAGCGGCGTGGCGCTGAGCAATCAATTCCAGCCGGTTTCTGAAATGGGGAGCACGCTGGATGCCGATTTGCTGGCCGACCGCGCGCCTCTTGTGGTGCGCAACCTGGAAATTACGCCTTCCGCTGATAATCGCTTCAAGAAGACGGATAAGGTTGCGGTGTACGCGCAAATCTACGCGCCCCAGCTGGCGGCCGAGAATCCTCCCACGGTGAAATGCACCTACCTGGTCCTCGACCCGAAAACCGGCAAGACTCTGGGCTCGATGCCGGGGATTGACATGGCCAGCTACATACAAAAGCGAAACCCCGTGATTCCGGTGGCGCTGAAGTTGCCCCTGGAAAACTTTCCCGTGGGAGAGTACACCCTGAAAATACAAGCCAGCCAATCCGACGGCGCCCTAACGCAAATTCGCACCGTGAATTTCGCGGTGGAATAGGCCCGCGAAGCGCGGGACACAGAAACAGGATGTAAATTAATGACCCCGCCTGAGGGCCTGGCGGCCAGTCGAGCGGGGGCAATTCCGACTGCTGCACCCCTCTCGGCGAGTTAGTTCAATAGAAATTGCTGGATGAATAGAACTGTGGCGTAAAACTGGTAGTCCACGTTTTTCTTCTTGCTGAAACCGTGGCCTTCGTCCTTGGCCATCAGGAACCAGACAGGCGTGCCGTTCTTGCGTACCGTTGCGACCATCTGCTGGGATTCGGTCCACGGTACGCGCGGATCGTTCTTGCCCTGTACCACGAACAGGGGCTTGGTGATTTTCTGCGCGTTATTCGCCGGCGCGATGCGTTCCAGAAACGCCCGCATTTTGGGGTCGCGCTCGTCGCCGTATTCCACACGGCGCAGATCCTGGCGATAGCCGGACGTGTTCTCGAGGAACGTGACCAGGTTGGATGGGCCGACGACATCCAGCGAGCAGCGCAGCCGGTCATTGTAATTTGTCGCGACGGCTAGAGTCATGAACCCGCCGTAACTTCCGCCAGTGACCATCACGCGGCTGGAATCGAGGTCGGGCTGCCGCGCGATCCAATCGAAAAGCGAGTTGATGTCCTTGTAAGAATCCTCGCGCAAGAATCCGTTGTCGAGCGTGAGAAAAGTTTTCCCGAAGCCCGTCGAGCCGCGCACGTTCGGGAAAATCATGGCGACGCCCAGCTCGTTCATATAGTAGTTGTTGCGGCCGAGAAACCCGGGACGGTATTGCCCTTCAGGGCCGCCGTGAATATCAATAATCACCGGACGCTTGCCGGTAAAGCGCGCGGCCGGGCGATACAGGAAGCCGCTGATGGACTTTCCGTCGAAAGTTTTCCAGTGCACCAGCTCGGCTTCGGAGAAACTTTCCGGATTCAAGCCGCCCGTTTCGCTGCGGGTCCAGCGATCCACTTTTCCGGTGGTGACATCGACGGAATACACATCGGGAGCCGAGCGCGAACCGGCGACTCCGAAGGCGAGGTCGCGGCCGTTCTGATGCCAGCGCACGTCGAATATCAGCCCGGCCGGAAGCTTGGGAGCGGGATTTTCTTTTCCGGATGTGGTGTCGAGCAGATGCAAGACGCTCAGGCCGTCTTCGTTCGCTGTGAAAGCGATCGTCTTGCCGTCGGGCGAGACGTCAAATTCTTCTACGTTCCAGTGAATATGGTCGGTGAGGAATGTCAATTTCTTGGAAGAGAGATCCATGTAGGCGAGACGCTGGAATTCAGAGTCTTTGTCCGTGGGGACGTAAATTCCCTTCCCGTCTTTGCTGAATTTCGCGCTGCGATAGTAGATTTTGTCGGCGCCGCCTTTGGGAGTCAGCAGAGTTTTCTCGCCGGTCGCAGCGTCCATCAGCCACAGATACGATTCGTTCGCGGAGATTTCTTCCAGGACCACAATCTGTTTGTCATCCGGCGACCAGTCCAGCGCGGACCAACCGCCGCCGGCCAGCGGCGCGAGGATGCGATTGGTCTTGGGATCGTCGGGGTGCGCAGGTTCGCTCAACCAGATGTCCACGTCCCTGCCGTCGCGGCGCGTCGAGCCATAGGCCATTTGCTTGCCGTCATTCGACCAGACTTCGTCGGTGTTACGGGATTTCCGATCAGTAAGCAGCGTCGCTGCGCCAGTCGCATCGTCGTAGCGATAGAGCTGGTAGAATTCGCCGCCGCCAATATCCTTGCTGAAGACGAAGGAATCGCCGCCCTGGGGCGGGTAGAGCGCGCCGCGCACATCGTCAACGTAGAAAGTGAGCTGCGTGCGCGCCCCTCCCGGCATTTTCACCTGGTGAATCTGAAATGTGTCGGCGAAGCGGGTGGAGATCAGCATCTCGCGCTTGGTGGGATGCCAACTGGCGAAAAACGCCGAGCGAAAATTCGTGTAGCGGTCCGCCCTCTCGGCCAGAGATTGCGGAATCGGCGGAATATTTTCCACCACGAGATTTTCGTTGGGCGCCACTGCGGCCTCCTGGGGCGGGTTGGTACTCTGCGCGTGCGCTGAACGTGGCGCGGAAGCGAGCAGCACGGCCAGCATGCTGATCATTGCCGCACACACTCCCATCCAGAATAATTTTATCTTCGGAAGCGCGCGAAGCATCTTCATCGTCGTCATCCTTCCGGAGTTCCCACGCGTCGCACTGGCGAACCGCCACACCAACGCCATCCGCAATCCGGCCGAAACATTCTACATGTTAGGATTCCCCGGGCTAAGACTTACTTTAGCCACCCGAAATACCGTCAACGAAACGCGAGATTTTCGTCGGGCAAATCGGGTATAAAACCTGGCAGGACGCCGCTATGGAGGAGCCCATGCGATTTTTCTCGAACCAGCGATTTCTGGCCATTTATTCGGGAGTTCTCACCATCGTTTTCGCCGTCACCGTGCTTTGTGGGTTCGCCGCGCTGCGCAGCCAATCGTTCGACCAAATCACGGTGCACCGCATCAATTTCGTCGAGCCGGACGGCACGCCCCGCCTGATCATTTCCGATCGCGCCGAATTTCCTGGCGCCTTCATGCGTGGAAAGGAGTATCCGCGGCCGGACCGGAGCGACGCGGCCGGCCTGCTTTTCATGAATGACGAAGCTTCCGAAATGGGAGGTTTCATTTGGGGGGGATTGAAAGACAAAAACGGCAAAATCCAAAATCATGCCCACCTGAGTTTCGATCAATACGAGCAGGATCAGATTTTTGCTATCGATTCCGGCCGCGAGGACCAGGAGAAGTTCTCCGCGATCCGCATCGGCGAACGGGGGGACTACCCGATTCAGGAGGCGTATGATGCCGGCTTGCGCATCGATAAACTGCCCAAGGATCAGCAGGATGCGGAATGGAAGAAATTCTTCACTACTCATACCGGTGACGCGAACCGAATCTACCTGGGCCGGTCGCCCGACAAATCCGCGTCTCTGCGGATCAAAGATGAACAAGGGAACGAGCGCCTAATCATCCGCGTGGACGCCAAAGGTAATCCCGTGATTCAGTTTCTCGACGAAGGCGGCAAGGTCAGCAAGGAGATACGCGCGGAGAATTAGACGATACCGCTGGAGCGCTTATCGCCGGAGGCCACGCCATTCAGGCGCACCCCTATTCGCCACATAGACTGGCGGCGTAGTCGTTACAATATTTCAATGTCACAGCTGTGCTCGGGAAGTCTGAAATGCACCCTAAATCTGTCGAAGGACCCCATTTGTCCGAGTAATCCTAGCCCAAGCTCCTCCAAACCCGTCGTGAAACCTATGTATGCTTGGTATTGAACAATACCCTGAAGGTCTAGCGTGGCATTTGTGTAATGGGTAGGAACGTTTTTGCTCCCAACGCCCGCGATCATTTCGGTTGGACACGCGTGCGGATCAAAGCCCAGGGGCTCCATAAACGAACGCGGGAATACGCAGCGGTCCGCTCCCGAATCAATTATTGCGTAGCATGCCAGCTGATGCGCGTTGTTGTCTGGGTTTATGAGGGTTAACTTCAGGACGGGTCGAGGCGCTCTGCGCCCTTGCGGAAAGGCCTCACTCGATGGAATGTCGAAGTAGCTGTAGGCGAGCGTGTGGATAGCCACGAATTTACACGAATAGAGTCGAAGAGCCTTCGTCGAGGGCACGCATCACCACAGGATTCTTTTCCCCGAGTTCCTTTGACTCGGCTAGCACATCCTGCAGTTCCGACGCGAACGCAACTACACGCGATTCATCACTCGACAGGGCTACCCACGCCCCCTTGGGAACACTAACGAGCAATTTGGAGATGTCTTTTGCGGCGATCATGTTCGATTGTCTCTTCCCGATTCAGTCTCGAGCCGATCTCAGGCTGGATGAAGAGTGCAAACACAAGTATACGCCGAGCCATCCGTTCAGGCACACCAATACCGTGCTCGTCAGACGTCACTGAGAGTTGCAGGCGCAGGGCTGGGTGCGCGCGGCTGCTAAATGATCGCCAGGTACTGCCACTGGCCGTCGACGGACTTCAACTGATGCACGCGCCCGTCATCGGCGTGGAGGAAATAGCTTCCGTCTGGGATCGGGTGGTGGTGCGCCGCACGAACGGAGCACCGGGTCCACCGGCCACCGCGCGCAGCTCCCCATCCGCCGCCATGCTCTCTGGCTTCCTCGGTGAGTTCGATGCCATACTTTACTTTGTACTCGACGCCAGTCAAACGCGTCGGCACTAACCGCCCACTGCCCTTCAGCTGTTCTTTGCTCATGTTCAGTTAGACGCGGCTACCTAGCGAAAGGTTTCGCCGGTCCCCTCAGACAATTAAAGTGTCACTTAAGATTAGATCGCTTTCCACTACGATAATAGCACATGTGGGCTGGATTTGCTAGTACCGGTTTCGGACTCTAAGCGGAGCGTCGCCTGGCCTTGGCATTGAGCGGGAATCCCTGTAACTTACTGAACAGAATGATGATAGTAGCACACTTCGGACGCACTAGCTTAGATCTCCTCATTAGAGCAGCGCTCTTGGTTTCAATATCAGACACGCACCGTCGCATAGGAATTACCGAGGTCCTATTGCAAAAAACGGGGCAGCTCACGCGAGCCACTTCGAATCCAGCTCTTCGGACCCGGAATCCGCCAAGACGGCGCACTAGTGTAGCCGCGCGCGGGCTTATCACTTTTCATGCCCGCCGCAAAAAACGATCGATTTTGCGTAACCTGTACTTGCGAACAGGTTAACCCGGCGGATGCAGGCTTCAAGGCAGTGCGCAAATCGTCCCAAGATTCCCGCTAAGATGAAGTATGACTGGGAGCTCATCCTCGGGAAATGGTGACGGCAAGCCGCCCGGCGCCGCCTCCGACGCTGCGCTTCCGACGAAGCCCCAGCCGAAGGTCGTCCAACCGGATGCGCGTCCTGCGTCGCTCCAACCTCCGACGACGACCCCCGATGCGCGGCCTCCGACAGCACGCTCAAGCGCGACGCCGCCCAAACCTCCAGGCCACGCGAACACCTGGGATCCAACGGCAGCGCCAGTCCCGCAAGCCACACTTCCCTGCCCGAAATGCGGAGCGGCGGTGCGCGAGGTGGCGCGCTTCTGCCAGCGTTGCCACATGACGATGCGCTTCGAGTGCCCATCTTGCGGCAACAAACAGCGCACCGGCGTGAAGTGCGAAAAATGCGGAATCAATTTCGTGAAATACATCGCCGCGGTGGTGGCACCGAAGCAAACTGAAGCAGACTCGATCCAGGAGAAGCTGGACCGTCGCGGCTCGTTTTTGAAAAATCTCGTCGCGTTACCGCTCACAGGGGGACTCTCGCTATTCAGGCAGCTGTTCCGCTCGTCCCATCGAAATTCGTAGCTCACGAATGGAAATACCTCGACGGCGGAAACAGGCCGCAGCGCGAAAACTCACGACCCGCCGAGCGTTTTACTTCCTGCATCCAGTAATCGAAAGTGCCCTCCGCTACACCCACTAACTTGATCGCATTGCGGTATTCCATGCTGTGCAGAAAATATATTTCAAATAGCTTCAACCGGCCCTTCCACTGCGGCCGCCGCAATGACCGTCGCCCAATGCGCTCGAAATCCGCGATGTATTCGCAGGCTCGCCCGCGCGCCGGACGCCAGGAATATCCTGAGGATGGCGACTCCAGATCAATCGCGCGCACTTTGCCGGTGGTATCCTCCAGCCACTCGTACAAGCTGCGGTATCGCCCGTAACACGCATCGAAAATGTCCGTACTCTTCATTTTTCCTCCGCCCGCCTGTTGTCTGTTGATCGGTAGTTGCTCTTGCCCGTACCTTTTCCAGACACTGCGGCGGGCGGTATCGCATTTCGCGAAAGCACGTCGCTGTTCGCGCCCGCGACCCGTTGTCAGTTTTCCGGGCCAGGAGGTTTTGGCGCCGCGGGCAGAAACGATCCAACATCCCATGTATCGTCGGCGCGCCCGATTTCTTCTTCCACGGCGGAGAGGCACGACTGAAAACATTCGCGCCACCTTGCCATATAACCGCGCGCGTATTCTTCTGCCAGCCGCTCCCGCTCGCGGTGCACGCGCTGCATCTGGAACACTTCCGTTCGCTCGATCGCTGGCGCTCGCACCGCTTCACGGACTCGATGCACAACTTCGCGAATTCCGCGCAGCAACCAGTGCAACGGCGCTGGATAATAGACTCCGATTCGCCGGCGCGGCTCGTACCAAGCCATCTGCCATCCTCGAGGAATCACACCACCGTGGCTCACTTCCTTGCGAACCTTGAAACGATTCATCATGGGCGTCGCACCTCCGGGCCCGTTCCCACGGCGAGCTCGCGCCGCACCGCCTCATCGCATTCCGCGCGAAGCAAACGCGTGCGTTCACGTAACTGCCAGGGAAAGTTGTGCTGCGTGAGTGGCCGTGTCGCGCGGCCTTCGGCGGCCCTTTGATTTTGCGTTTCGATTGGATCGTCAGTGTGTTGTTGATTTTCGTGCTGCTCGTAGCGGTGGGTTTGTACTGTGGTGTTGCTTTTCTCTGAATAGGAGTTTTTCAAGTCGTGATTCTGTGCAACTTTGCGAAATTCCTGCTGGAATTCACGTCGTTCGCAGTGTTGAATTTCTTCTGCGGCTTGGTTTCGCCCAACCGTTGCGAACGCAGCTGGTTTTTCGGCCTGAAGACTTGAGTTGATTTCCACAGCACTGTGAATATCTTGCTGCTCTTTATCTTTTATTCTTACTACTGATGAACTACCTATCTGGGCCGTAACTCGCTCATTCCTGTATCTTTGACCATGATTCTCTACGCAGGACTGCGGATTCCGCTCCGCATCTTTGCGTACCGTCTCCGCAAATTTGCGGACGTCTTGCGTGCTGCTTCGAGTTCCAACGTGGGCGCCTTGCAGGTGTTTCTTCGCCTTCAGTATGCGTACAACTACGCCGCCCGGCGCCGCTTCCGTCTCGATGTATTCGTTCCGCCGCAGCTGGCTCATCCAACGCTCCAGCGTTCGCCGGTTGAATCCGGTCTCGCCTTCGATCTCGCGATAGCAGATCGGTGCGCCTCCAAGCACCCAACCGGTAGTTCCGGTCTGATGCGTCTGCCGCAGCACCAGCCAGCCGTACAGCCAGATTGCCGAGCCCATCCGCGCGTAATGGCGCGCTTCGAAGAGCACGCCTCGGAGTCCCGTGTTGAAGTTCTTTTCGCGCATACACAATCTCGCAACTGATAACGCCCGAGCGCCACGTATCGAACGACTACCCTGCGCCTGTGCCGGCCTGCAACTTGCTAGATCTCACAGACGTCCGTCAACATCGCCCGCAGTACGGCAGCCGCACTTGTACGTAGCCTCCCCGCGTAAATGCCGAAGGCTCGAGCCGCGTAATTTCCTCGATTGCCGCTCGCAAGTGGCACATCGCGCAGACGCGTCCCATGGGCTGCGCTACACTCGTCGAGAGCGACGGGTCGTTCGCATTTGCTGCAGACTGCCTGGACTTTCGTTTTTCCTGTTCGCGCGCGCAGCGCACCGGGTCCGCGCGCCGACGACGCATGCCTTCACGATTGTTCTTGCGGCGCCGCGCTATTTCCACGCCGCGGCTTTCCCGACTACAAATCCCTTGATTCACTGATTCTTGCGCTTGATCGTCAGGCACGGTTGCCTCCCCGGCTTGATCTGCGTGCTTCTCTTCGTCCACGGACCTCTGTTCACTCACAGACATTTCCCATCGCTCGTTTAGTGCGCTAATGATTTCTACCTGTGTTTTCAATTTCGAATGCCGCGAGATGAACCGTTTCTTTTCCGCCCACCTGGCGCCTGATGACGCGTGGCGGGCCTGCGCAGCGCGCGCGTTGTTCTCGACGCGAACTGTTTTTCCTCAGGTACTGTAACTTCAATACCATCATAGTACATATCTCACGTGCTACCGTACCTTCCCTGCCTGCCGCGCTGGGGAGACCACAATCCGGGGAGGGCCGACCCATGGGCAGCACACACCCGCCGCTCGAGTCTCTGTTGCAGTTTTCGCAAAGTTGCTTAGAAGGCTTTGAACTCTCTTGTCTCAATCGCATTGCAACACTCCGTAAAGAATTCCGTGAAGTCCTCCAGGAATCGATCGAGCTCGAAATCGAAGCGCGCTTCGCGCGTTGGGTCAGCGAGCACCGCCATCTAGGCACGTCCTTCCCGAATCCGACGGCGCTCCCTGCATGCGTTCCAGTTCAGCTTGCGCTCCGCAGCGTGGCGCACTCTTCAGAACGGCTGCTTCTGGCGAGCGGCGATGAACTTCCGGTCGAATTTCCATTCGCTTCACTGGTTGAACTGGTTGACAGCGTAGCTTTTGAATTGCGGCCACCGATTCGACATTCGCCGGTTTCTCACGATGCTTCCGCCTCTCTCCGCTCGCTGGAACATTGCGCGCTTTGCAAAGCTCGGGCGATTGGTGACCAGCCAATCGATCTGCTGGATTTCGATGCGACTGATTCATCGCCATCCTGCCCATTTCTTCCTTTCCCTCAATTTGCGCCAGTTCACAAAACGAGAAACGTTTCGTCACAGCTGACCTATGTCCTCGCTGGAACCGACCAATCGACGCAATATGTAGTTCGATATGCGTCCACATTTGCCACAAGTGAGCACTTCACCCCCGAAAAAACTGTTGCGCAGTCGAAATGGAGTCCGTTTGGACGCTCGCATTCCCGCCTCCTAAATTTGGGCAGCGAGTACGCATTCGCGCCACACCGAAACCAGAACGACCTGTGCCGTTCTTCGTCAGTTCAACTTTCGCTTCGACACTTTTCGCTCCGCCGAAGTGCGGTTCTGCTTCGAAACTGAACAATTCTGGGCCGGCTTGGAATTGCGGCCGCGGTTTCATGGCTCGCGTAGGGCCTCGACTCGTAGACCCTGCGGCGAGATTTTTTGCACACAGACCATTTCGCGAGAAAGCCTGGCGGTTGCCTCCACTGTGGATCCACAATTCGACCGCCACCCAGCAACGCCGCCATTGTTTTCACCAGCTTGTTTTCTACCGACGATTTCTGTTTCAACGCGCGCCTTGGTCATGACCATCGTCCAATTCCTCCGCCTGCTTCGTGCCTCCGTTGCGGATTCGCACATTTCCCATCACGCGTCGCGGCCTGAAAGCTCACCCGCTCCATTTGACCTGGAGCAACTTCTATTGGGAATAACGGAACGAGCATATTCAGAGCCGCTATTTTTCGATTTGCCGAACCTCCGTCCGAACCGGGTTCGCGTGTTCACCGATATTTTCCTCGCCCAACGAGCCTCGCACCGTCTACTCGATCACCGCATCGCCTGCTTCGCGTGACTACTACTCGCTCACAACAAAATTTGCGATCGAGCTCCATCTTGATTTTGTCCACGTCGTCACGCTTTCAGCCCGGGCTCCCGACCCAACCACTCGCCGTTCATACGTTTTCGTCCCATGCCTCCCGCTGCATCCCTCCGCCTCGTTCCTAAATTGCGCCACGACTCGTCTCGCAGCGCGGTTGACTCAGGCGTTCCACGCGCGGCAGCGACTGTCGCAACCGTGCTCCTGTTTGTGCCGGTTCTCGAATCACCTGCACCCCCCCATCCCGTTCCTGATTTTCACCACCGTTCGTTTCGAAGTGTGACCGACTCACGCTTTTCCACCCGCCGTGACGACTGTCGCAACTGCTTCCGTCTCATTCGTTCGTTTCTTGCGCAGCGGCTCGTCTCGCAGCGCGTTCGACTCACGCTTTTCCACCCGCCACGACGACTGTCGCAACTGCTTCCGTCTCATTCGTTCGTTTCTTGCGCAGCGGCTCGTCTCGCAGCGCTTTCGACTCACGCTTCCTTCGCTCCATGCGTCCTTCCGAAACCGCTTCCTTCTTCGTGCTGGTGCTCCTGTCACGAGCGCGCCCTCTCGTGGCGCCTCCACACGATGCTTCCAGCCTTCCGCCAAGTGAGCCGCCCGCCTTCGCCCAAGCATCCGCGAAAATTTCTGACTCCGCGCGCGATTCGAACGCCAACCCAACAAACACATGACATGCTCGCCCCACCCTACCGTACCCATTCCCGGAAGAGAGGGGACGTGACTTGCGGGGCGCGAGGCGGCGAATCAAAGTTGCTGGGATGGGTGAGTTTTTGAGGCTGAGGGGATTATTTGTTGAGACTGATCCGATCGTCGTTGGGGTCGGTCTGGCGTTGGGATCGGTCTGGCGTTGTACTCGTGGGTCGGGACGATCGCGGGGGTGGTGTGAGGAGGAAGTTGGGCGGATTACTTCTGGGCCGCGTTGCGCGGGTGGCCTTGGCTTCGCTTCGCGGCTTCGAATGAATTGGAATTATGCTATTGAGCGAGGCATACCGACGGTATTAGAGCGCAGATCTTGATGGAGTTCGCGTCCGAACCGAACGGGTACAATTACCCGCTACTGCGGCAAACGCGGGCGAATCGGTCGTGACGGCCACGACTGCTCTCTGCGATTGTAAGTAGGGCTGAATGGGTGGGAACGGCTGAGCCTGCGCGCGAGCGTGGCGACATCGGAGCGAAATGATCGGGACGCGTGGGGCTGGGCGCAACAACGAGGATGCGGCCGGGCGTAACCGCGCGGTGGGCGAGTACGGCGCAACGCATTGAAAATTAGGCTTTTTGGTGCGGGCAGGGTTCTTCGTTTCGCCGAGGCGCAGGTACGATCACTGGCTAGCGCGGGCGCGACGGGACTTATTGCCTTGCGAAAGCGGACGAGCCGCTTTGTGGCGCGAAAGCGTGGGCTTGCGGTTTGACTTGATGCGACCGGAGGTTACTGTTTGTTGCGGGGGGGCCAGGGCTCGAGGAGTTGTTCTTTGCGATAGATTAGGGCGTTGATGTTGTAGGGGGCTAGTTCGATGCTGTGGCCGTGAGTGATGGCGTCGGTAGGGCAGGCTTCGACGCAGTAGCCACAAAAGATACAGCGGGAGTAATCGATGTTGTAGGTTTTCGCATAGCGCTCGCCGGCAGAAATACGGTTGGCGGCGGAATTTTCAGCGGCTTCGATATAGATGCAATTCGCGGGACAGGCTGCGGCGCAGAGAAAACAGCCTACGCACTTTTCATACCCGTGCTCGTCGCGCTGCAGAACATGGATGCCGCGATAGCGTGGCTGTACGGTGGGCGGCGCGTCGGGAAAACTTTCGGTAGTAGTTTTGCGGAACATGGTGCGTAACGTCACGCTGAAGCCCTTGTAGAGGGTGAAGAAAGTTTCGCCGACTTCCTGGATGAGGGATGCCATCCCGTTCACTTTAGCAGAGACGGCAGAGGCAGGCAAACCGCGCGTAAACGTAAAATACTCATTCATGCCTCGTGATTGGCCACGGACGCGGTCGGTGGAGTGCGCGGAAAACGTGAAAAATAGTTCACTCGTATGGCTCGCCATCGTTTGTTTTGCGGAGGCTGCGGACGGTGCTAATCGCCGCGACGTCGGATAGAAACTGCGGGGCGCGGTGAGAGCGCCTGTCTGGGGAGAGGAAGGCGCTAAAAGTATTCGCATACGAAGCGCTTTGTCACTTTGGCGCGAGCAATTCTTGCCTGGTTTTTCTACGAGCTGCTCCGAACGTACGCACGACGAGCGTACGAATTTACGCATTGTGGCGCGGCTCTCCGAAATTTCGTACGTGGTTGTGGGGATCATAATGTTTTTTGCGCCGCGCGCCGATAAATGGATTTGTGCGGCTTACGAATTACAAACTGCGGCGTCCGTACTGAAATATGCGAGCGCGCCGTGTCAACTTCGTCGTTGGACTTTTCTTGTTGGCGAGCGCTTCGCTGCCAGGCGCCACGGCGCTGGAGCGCGCTGATGCGCTGTTCGCGAACGGATTTTTCCCAGAAGCGGAAGGCGCGTACAGGGATGCGCTGCGGAAGAATCCCCACGATTTGAAAGTCAGCACGCTGTTGGGCATGATTTCACTTTTCTCCAACCATCTGGACGATGCGGAAAAATATCTGCGGCCAGCGGCGCAGACGGGACCGTTCCAGAACGTGGCACAGAATCTTCTGGGCGAAGTTTTCTACCGGCGTGACCAATTTCCGGAGGCGGCGCGATGGTTTCGCGCCGGAGGAAGCGGCGAGCGGGCCGAGCCGCTGGAATCCTTCGGAAAAGAGGCAGCGTACACGATTGACGGGCCGCGTGACGAAACGCGGCTGCCCTTCGTGGCGACGGATCCGCTGCCGATCGTTCAGGTGCGTGTGAACGGCGGGGACGCTGCAACGTTCCTGATTGATACGGGCGGCGCGGAGGTACAGCTTGATGCCGATTTCGCGCAGCGGCTGAAGTTGACTTCCGCAGGCGGAAGTTCGGGGACTCTTCTGGACGGAAGTCAGACGGAGTTGCGTAGCAGTCGAGTGGCTGAGCTGCAATTGGGAGAGTTCGAAGTGCGCAACGTGCCGGTGGGGATACGTCCGCTTCCGGTATTCGCGGGACGCAAACTCGACGGCGTGCTGGGAACAGTGCTGCTGTACCACTTTCTTGCGACCCTGGATTATCGGCGTGGCGAATTGATTCTGCGGCGCCGGTCGGCGGAGAGTTTGCACGCATTCGAAACGCGCGCCCAATTGGAAAAGCAAGTCGCAATGCCCTTCTGGCTAGCAAGCGACCACATGATCGTGGCGCGCGGGCGCGTAAATCAGGCGCCGCCGGCGCTGCTGGTGGTAGCGACGGGCGTCGCGCTGGGATTCACATGCCCAGAGTCCATGATTGAGCAGGCATCGCTGACGTTCGACCGGCAAGGTTCGATGGTCCCGGCAAACCAGCGTCGGGTGAATATGGCACCCTTGGTGGTAAACGAATTGATCCTGGGCGATGTGCGGCAACAGAATGTGGCGGGGCTTGCAGGCGCATTTCCCGCGCGATGGGAACATGCTTACGGGTTTCGCATCGCTGGGTTGGTGGCGCATCAGTTTTTCCGGCCGTATGCAGTGACGTTTGATTTCAGCGGCATGCGGCTGTTCCTGAGCGCCACCGCACCGCAGCCGCACAACAAGACTCCGATTGACGTCCAGACCGCATTGTTGCCGGATTGACGGCGCGAGTCGCGGCCTGCCCCCATCTGAACCCGCGTCTGGAAGGGACCGTGGGTCCCTGTAGTGGAAATATCGGTTAAAAACTCAACGCGCGTTGAACAATTCAACATTGGAGCATGCTCCGTACTGGGCCGCGGCTTGTTTTTTTTGGTGCGTAAGCCCATGGATATGTGTCGTCCGTAGTTTTCCCCGGTTATGAAACGTCTGGTCGCCGAATTGCACTATCTGCCTGTGAAGCGAGCTTGCAGAGGATGACTGCGATGGCGGCAAAGAAAGCCAAGAATTCTTGAGGCCGTAAGTCGCTGAAAATAAAGGGCGTTTCGCCAGTCAAGCCTCTGATGGAATATCCACCCGATCCTTGCACTCAGGTGTAGGGGAAGACGGTTGGATGCAATAGGAAAAATTTTGGTTCAAGGACGCCAATGCCAGCCCGCTGCGGCCTTTGAGTTTGACGCGATGGACGACGAGGAGATTAATAAGACCAGATGAGCCAGACCAACCCAGTCCAGCAAGATTCGTTTGAAAAGGCCCGCGCGGCATTTTTCGGGAAGACAATCGTGACGTCGAGCCCGAGCGCGCCTGCAGGCGGCACGATGGCGCCGCAGACCGAGCCCACGAGAGAGTCCTCCAACCAAATGGCCGCAGCTGCGGTAGCGAGCTAGGGCCCGATAACACGTTCGCTGGGCGCGGTAAGGCCTTCGAGCCGAGCGATTTAAAGGCTGCCATCTTTCGCGAGATATATAGGCGCGAAGGATGGCGTACCCGCAATACCGTAAGACACTTCCTCAACATTCCAAGGCGCTTGATTCCGTGGTGTGCGCGGGACCATTGCCCTTCTATCTGAACACATAGATTTTCCCGCTGCCGGCTTGGAGATGCCCGCCTGGCTACTCGGGGCAATGGTTTTCGCCCGCCATCCGGCTGATCACGACGGATCGAGATGGGCGCGCGCGCTGCCAATTTTCGCGAAAAATGTGTGATTAGAAACTGGCGCGGTTCTTTGTTTTCAGTCGGTTGAGTCATTTTCTAATTTTCGGGTTGTTGATTAGAATCGGCGAATTGGCATCCGTATTACTACTGATCGAGGCGGGAGACTGCGTAGATGAGGCGGCTTCCCGCACGGATTGCTGGAATTCGGGTTGGGGAGTGGATTGCGGCGCGGGAGCGGCAGCGGCTTGTTGGTCGCGCGAGGAATAGATGACGCGCCTGGCCGGCTCGACCCATTCGCCCCGGTCATTGATGCAGGCGCAGGCGCGGATGGCGCGCAGGATGACATTGGCATCGGGTTGGGCTTGATCGGCATGTTCGATCAGAAGTTCGGCGGCAAAGCGCAGATTCCCGCGGCGGCGTTCGTAAAGACCGTGGGTGTGCGCGTGGCGATAGATGGTGTGGTAATTCGGGAGTTCATACTCCTTCTGAATCAGGTCGGCGTCGCGCCAACAGAGGAAGTCCTCCTCGATATCGGCGCGGTTGGGGTGATGGCAGATGGCGCATTTGCGGGAGTGCCGCTCGGGAGTGGGGAGTTTAGAAGGTCTGTTGCGGTGGGGACCGGCGGCTTTTTTGGCGTGACGGTCGAGAGCTTCGGCGACGAATTCGGCGGCGTCTGTGCCGGCGACGATTTTGGAGAGATGCACCGGTTGGGGTTGGCGCTTGGGCTGGGGCTTGGAATTGCGCGTGCGCTTGGCGGAGCCTTTGGCGGCTACTTTGGGAAGGGGGCGCGGGATCGGAGCTACGTCGGGCACGGTTGATGGAACGGGTCGCACTTCCGGTTGCGAGTGAAGTTCGGGTTCCGCTTCGGATTGCGGTTGGGGCTGGCGCCGTGCGTCGGCGAGAGGCGGTTCGATGGCAGGCGTTGGGATGGTTGTGGCGGGTGGTGGGATTATTGGCGCGCTGGGCCTTGCAGCGAAAGGGAGTTCAGCGGCGTCTGGGTGGTGTGCGAGGGCGTCTTGCGCGGCTTGGATTAGCTCGGCGCGGGTGCGGACTTCCCATGTGGTATTTTGCAGAGTGGTGAGTGCGAATCGTGGGTCGCGAAATTTTCTGAAACGTTTCATCTTTTTCTTCTCCTGTCCAAAGGTAGCAGTTGGGTTGGAAAAGAATAGTTGTACGAGTGAACAGAAATGGGACAGTGCTAGTACTAACTGGCCTGGAAATTATTTTTGGGGTTCGGGAGCCGCGATGTCTTGACGATACGCGAAAAAGTTTGCGATCGATTCGAATGCTGCGAGACGAGTTGCGAAGGGGGTGAAATCTAAACCCCCACTTTCGCAAAAACCACAGGTGCGAAGGATGAGGCACGCTAAAAACGTTCGAGCGCTCAACCGGGTAGTGTGGAAGGATTTGCCACCCGCCAGCTCATTTTAGTTTTTTCGGACGTGCGTTGGCACCGGCTAGCATAAGAATACCAATAAGGATTGGGAGACGAGCGAGCCAAACCGACGGAACTGTGCCGGTAATAATGTTGCCCGGCAACACAACGATTCCCTTCAGGAGCCAGGCGACTCCGAAGAGTATTAGGATGACACCGGCGACGCTCATTTTGATTCTCATAGTAGCTAGCGGAGCCATGCGTGCGGCTCAACGCATGAAGTATGCGACGACGGCCATGGCGGCGATGGCGATAATCGTGAGCACGACTCGCATCCACCGCGGCATGTGTTCCCAGCCAGCTCCCCAGTTGCCTCGGGAGTGTGGTTCAGGGGCGATGATTTCGTGAGTCATGGGAACCTCTTCACGGGTAAAATCCGCGGATGAGAAAATGGCCGGCTGGTTTATAGACATTTTCGTTGAGTACTTGTTCCGTGTGGCTGTTCGCGCGGTGCCGTTGGTGCGCAGCCGCGATTGGCCGGTTATGCGGGCTACGGTATTAAGCGCGGAGTGTCCGCATGCTGGCTATGGGTGTACCGTCGCGACAGTATATTACGAATATATAGTGGGCGGGCGGAAGTACGGGGCGGCTTTTGAGAAGCCCTTTATTGTGCAGGAATCGGGAGCGCGGTTTGCTGACGGGTTTGTGAAGGGTTCGGAGTTGATGGTGCGCGTTGATCCTCGTGATTCTGCGGTGACAGTTCCCTCCTGAGTGCGAGTGCCGCGATTCTTGTTCCACCGTGTCGCGGGCAGAGTAAAACGGCGCTCCGCGTCATTTTGCGATTGTTTCCCGGCGCTCGCGCGCTGGCCCGCGTGAAGGCGGCCGCTACAAATTCAAAATCGTTCGGGGGATTTGGTGGACGTGAGGGGGCTCGAACCCCTGACCTCCTCGTTGCGAACGAGGCGCTCTCCCAACTGAGCTACACGCCCATCGAGTGATGCAAGTGCAGGAAACATTCTAGCAAAGGCGGGGAGGAGCGCCAAACGTCGTGGGGAGTTTTTGCAGCGGATTGTGCATGCGAGGAATTGAAGAACTTGCGGGAGTAGAAAGATGCGCGGTCGATAGGTGAGGGCAAGAGCGCGGGGGGATTGCGACCAATACTTAAAGCACCGACGCCCAGCTGAAGCTGGCCGCTGCAAGGGCGAGTCAAAGGCCACTCAAAGGCAGTCAAACGCGATTCGAGAGCGAGTCAAAAGCGAGTGAAAGGCGGGCGCAGCAAGCAGCGCCCCTGCCGGGAACACTGCGGTTTGCTTGAGCATGATCGAGATTTCGGGGTACAGGATTTTCCGGCGCGGAATCAGAGATTGACTCGGTTACTTATCTGGAAGGGCTGCGGGATTATTTCTGCTGGGAGGAACTGCTGATGCGAAATCTATCGAGGAGCTTTGCGGTGGCGGGTTTGGCGGTGGCTTTGGCGGGGCCGGTGTTGGTGGCGGGGTGTGAGGGCGAGGTACGCACCTACGATGTTGATTACCACGACTACCACCGGTGGAATCACGGCGAGGTGGTTTATTACAACAATTGGGAACATGAGACACATCGCGACCACCAGGATTTTGCGAAGCGGAGTGATGCGGAGAAGAAGGAATATTATTCGTGGCGGCACAATCAGAACGGGAATCATCCGGGGCATTAGTTGATCGCGTGGAGTGGTGGTGCTGGCGAAATTCAAAATCACCACCGATGAACGCAGATAGACGCTGATAAAGGCGAAAGCGCAAATCGAAAAAGGAAAATTGGGGCGGCACGTTAACCGGAGGGTCGAAGAGCGCCACGGGTTAACGCAGCTAAAGGCAACGCGTGTGGAAGATTCGGCTGGGGCGAGCGCACTCGAAGCGGGCACGGGCATGCCGCGCCTCTACCCCGCAAAATCGTGAAGGATGGCGCTCGGAAGTTTTCCTTGGTTTATTTTGCTGGCGGCGCGGCGACGGAATGGAGCGAGGCGCGAGCGCTCGAGACGTATTTTGCGAAGCGGTGGGCGAGAGTGAAGATGCGTTCGGATTGGCGGAGGCGGATGGCGTCTTTGGGGATTAGTTCGTTGCCAATGCCCAGGGCTGCGGCGCCGGCCAGGATGAAGTTGGCCGCGGTGTGTTGATTTACGCCGCCGGACGCGACGAGCGGGAGATTAGGGAAGGGGGCTTTCAGGGCGCGAATGTAGGTGTCGCCACCGACTTGGGCGCAGGGAAAAACTTTTACGAAATCTGCACCGGATTTCCAGGCGCGGGTGACTTCGGTGGGGGTTAGGGCGCCGGGCATGGCGACTACGTCTGCGCCGAGAGCGAATTCGATAATTTTTAGATCGAGGCCGGGGCTGGTTAGGAATTGGGCGCCGGCGTCAACGCACTGGCGGGCGACGTCGGTATCGAAGACGTCTCCGGCGCCTACGATCATTTTGGGGGCGTGTTTTACGAGGTGGGCGATCACGGCGATGGCGCCGGGGACCGTCATTTCAATTTCGACGATGGGGATGCCACCGCGGGAGACGGCTTCGGCGGCGAAGAGAGCGTCTTCGGCGGAGGAGAGGCGGACGGCGGGGATGATGCCGATTTGTTCGATGCGGGCGTGGATTTCATCGCGTTTCATCGCGTGTGGGCCTCGGGGCGTTGGGCGCTTTATGACGCGGCGATTCTAGCGGAGTTTTGTGGGGGTGGAGTGGGAAAATTGCTGGCGCGGGGACTTGGGGAGCGCGACGAGTGGAGTTCAAAATCACCACTGATGAACGCAGATGAACACTGATAGAGGTGGTGATGAAGGCGGGCGAAGAGAGAAGCGAAGAGAGATTTTTCACCCGCATTCGCGGGTTCAGGATGACGGCTCAACGGCAAAGGCGGAAGCAAAGTCTGAAACAAGATCAAAAACAACGTCAAAGACGCCCGCCTGAACAGCAAAAGCAGGCGGCCGCTACAAATTCAAATGCAACGGCGTTGTTAGACTTCGAAGGATTCTTCGGTGTCGGGAAGTTTGTCGCTTTCGCGGGCTATCCAGACGTACATGGCTGGGAGTAGGAAGATGCCCATGATCAGGGCGGTGATCAGGCCGCCTACTATTACTATGGCGAAGGGACGCTGGGAGTCGGAGCCTATGGCGCGGCTGGTGGCGGCTGGCAGGAGGCCTAGGGTGGCTACCAGCATGGTCATCATAATGGGGCGGAGGCGGAGCACGGCGCCTTCAATGGCGGAGTCTTCGATGGAGTGGCCGTGGGCGCGGAGTTGGTTGATGTATTCGAGCATGATCACGCCGGTTTCGACCGAGACGCCGAAGAGGGCCAGGAAACCGATGCCGCTGGACACGCTGAGATGCGTGCCAGTTAGGAGTAACGCCAGCAGACCGCCTAGGGGGGCGACGGCTACGTTGGCCAGGATCAGGGCGGCCCATTTAGCGGAGCTGAACATGGTGTAGAGGACGATGAAAATTACGAGCAAGGTGACGGGGACTACGATCATCAGACGTTTTTGAGAGCGTTTTTGGCTTTCGTATTCGCCGGCCCAGTCAATGTGGTAGCCGACTGGAAGTTTTACGCGCGCTTTCACTTCCTTCATGGCTTCTTCTACGGCGCTGCCCAGGTCGCGACCGCGAACGCTGTATTTAATGGCGACGTAGCGGGAATTTTCTTCGCGGTAGATTTCGGAGGCGCCGTCGCGAACGTTTACCGTGGCTAATTGCGAGAGCGATACGCGTTCGCCGCTCGGTGCGAGCAAGCGAATATTTTCGATAGCTTCTTTCGTGTCGCGATAGTTGGGTTGGTAACGGACTACCAAGTCGTAGCGCTGTTCGCCTTGCAGCACTTGACTTACCGCTTTGCCGCCGACTGCGGTTTCGACTGCATCTTGGACATCGGAGACATTGATGCCGTGGCGGGCGGCTTGCTCGCGGTTCACGGAAATATTCAGATTGGGTTGGCCGAGGACGCGGAAGAGGCCGAGGTCTTCTACGCCGGAGATGCCGCGCATTACGTTTACGACTTCGTCGCCTTTTTCTTCCAGAATTTGTAGATCGTCGCCATAGAGTTTTATGGCTAGCTCGCCCTTTACGCCGCTGACTGCCTCTTCCATGTTGTCCGCAATGGGTTGCGAAAAATTCCAGAGGATGCCGGGCAACTTGCTTAGTTGGGTGTCCATCGCGGAGATCAGCTCGTCTTTATCTTTGTGAAATACGGGGGGCCATTTTTCTTTGGGCAGGAGCTGCACGAAATATTCGGTGTTGAAGAAGCCGGTGGTGTCTGTGCCGTCGTCGGGACGGCCCACCTGGCTGGTGACGATGGTGACTTCGTGAAACGAAGCTAGGATGTCGCGGGCTTGGTTGGCTACGCGGACGCCTTCGGTGGGGCCGGTGCTGGGGGCCAGGGTGCCGCGGACCCATATGGCGCCTTCGTCGAGGTGGGGGAGAAATTCGGAGCCAATTACGCCGCTGATCATCAGGAAAACGGCGAGGGCGAAGGCGGCGGCTCCTACCCCTACGGTGAAAACGCGATGGTGGATCGACCAGCGGACCGCGACGCGATATTTGTCGCGGAGAAAATTCATTACTGGATTGGGCCATTCTTTTACGCCATGGCTGAAGACCAGCAACGCGAGGACGGGAGCGATCAGGATCGCGAAAATCAGGGCGCCGAGCAGGGCGAAGGAAACGGTCCAGGCCATAGGCTTGAAGAGGCGGCCTTCGACGCTTTGCAGAGTGAAGATGGGGAGATAGGCGGTGATGATGATTGCGCGGGCATAGAAAACGGGGCGCAGGACTTCCATTACAGCGTCGCGAATGATTTCCAGGGGAGTTTTTTGCGCGCTGGAGGAGAGGCTGAAATGGCGGACGATGTTTTCGATGATGACTACCGTGCCGTCAACGACCATGCCGAAATCGAGAGCGCCGAGCGAGAGGAGATTGGCGGGAATTTTGTTGAGATCGAGGCAGATGGACGCGAAGAGAAGCGAGAACGGGATGGTGAGCGCGACGATTAAGGCGCCGCGGGAATTGCCGAGGAAGAAAAATAAAATTATGGAGACGAGCAGTACGCCTTCGGTGAGATTGTCGAGGACGGTGCGGGTGGTGAGGTGCACGAGCTCGCTGCGGTCCAGGAACGGGACGATTTTCACGCCGGGCGGGAGGATTTCGTTGTTCAGCTCGTCAACTTTTTTGTGGATGGCGACGAGAGTTTCGTCGGCGTTGGCGCCTTTGCGAAGGAGGACGATGCCTTCGACGACGTCGTCGTTGTCGAGTATCGTGCCGTCTTTGCGACGAATGGCCTTGCCGATTTGTCCGAGGCGGATACGGGGGCCTTGCGTGACAGTGGCTATATCTTTCACACGGAGGACCGTGCCGTTCTTGGCGGTGATCGCCGTTTGTTCGATGTCTGCGACATTGCTGAATAGGCCGACGACGCGGACATTGATTTGCTGGAGGCCGGACTCGACGAAACTGCCGCCGGCGTTGGCGTTGTTGTTAACGAGTTGCTGTTCGACCTGGCTGATGCTGAGGCCGTGGGATACGAGGGCGTTGGGATCCACGCGGACTTGGTATTCGCGGGTGATGCCGCCGAAGCTGGAGACATCCACGACATTTGGAACGGACTTGAACTGCTTTTCCAGCGTCCAGTCCTCGATGGATTTTAGTTCCATGAGGTCGTATTTGGGATTGGTGCTGCGCAGCGTGTACCAGTAAATCTGGCCGACGGGGCTCCAGTCTGTGCCCATCTGCGGCTGCAGGCCGTTGGGGAGCGTGACTTGCGACAAGCGCTCGAGAACTTTGGAGCGATTCCAGTCGTCGTTGGAGTTGTCGTCAAAAATGAGCATGACGCTGGAGAGACCGAAGAGCGAATCCGAGCGAAGGTGGGCGAGGTGGGGCAGGCCGTTCATTTGAGTTTCGATGGGGATGGTGACTTGCTGTTCGACTTCTTCGGCGGCGCGACCGGGCCATTGGGTGATTACCTGGACGTAGTTGTTGGCGACGTCGGGATAGGCTTCCACCGGGAGGGCGTGGAATGAGATGGCGCCCCAAACGAGAAAGACAACGGCGAGCGCCAGAACCATGAAGCGATTATTGAGCGCGAAATCTATCAGGCGTCGCATCGGGCGGCTGGTGTTCCTTGGTGGCGATTAGCTGGCAACTATTGCTCCACGGTATTTTGCAGGACTAGGGCGTTCGAGACGACCTGGTCGCCGGGATTGATGCCGGAGATTATTTCCTGGGAGTTATTGGGGAGCATTTCTCCCGCGACGACTGCGACGCGCTTGAATTTTTTTCCGCCCGCCGGCACGTACACCCAATCACGATCGTGCAGGTGGAGGATCGCGGAAGCGGGCACCGAGGCGTGCGATTCTTTTTTCTGGCCGTGGAAAGTGGCGGTGACGAACATGCCGGGGCGGAGGTTTCCGGGATTGTGAACTTCGATGCGAACTTTCACGGTCCGAATATTGGGATCGAGTACGGCCCCGATATTGCTGATGCGTCCGGTGACCAGCTGATCGGGATAGGCGTTGAGGCGAACTTGGGCGGTGTCTCCGAGGCGAACACTGGAGGAATCGTTTTCATAGACGTCGCAGATGATCCAGAGGTCGGTGAGATCTGAAATCGTAAACGGGTTGGTGGTGGAGAGGCCTTGGACGCCGGCGGCGTTGGTGACCTGCTGGTCAGTGATTACGCCGGAAATGGGCGCGACGATATCCACGATGCCGGAGGGATGATCGAGCGGGGCGCCGAGAACGTGGAGATGCTCAGCGGTGGTTTCGACGTCCACTTTGGATTTGTTTGCGGTGTCTTCGGCTATTTGAAAATCGTTGAGGGAAATTGCGCCGTGGTCATAGAGGCCCTTGGCGCGCTCGTACTGGGTTTTGGCTAGAGTTTCGTCGGCGATGGCTTTGCGGTAGTCCGCGTAGGCGGTGGCGATGTCCGAGCTTTGCACGCGGAGGAGGAGCTGGCCTTTTTTTACGGTGTCGCCGAGGCGGGCGCGAATTTCGATTACGCGGCCGGAGGCGATGGAGATTACTGGGACGGTGCGGGAGACATCAGGGCTGACTACGCCGGTGACAGTGAGTTGCGACGCGGCCTTGTATTCGGTGGCTGCGGCTAGTGGGAATTGGGCAGGGTCGTCAACCTGGACGATGTTGGCGTCGTTTTCGTGTTCGACCTGGGTGGGGGGAGGAGCTTCGGCTGCGGCGCTTTGTTTCGGGTCGCTGCCGCAGCTGGTTACGAGGAGTCCGGCGACGGTTAGCCACAGGGCTAGATTTACGGTGCCTGTGCGATTCATGAATGCCCTCAGATTATAAGTGCAATGCAGTAAACAGCAGTTGCCGTTAAGAAAGCGTAAAGACCAGGTAAGAATTGCATATTCCGGGGCCGGTGCGCCAGCAGTACAGGCGCTTCTGTTACGAGTGCGAAATCAGCATTTCAGTGGCTAAAGCCGCAGTGCGCTACGGTGACGTTTACGGCGTGGCTAAAACCACGACCTCAAAGATTATCGCGCCGCGCGCTGCAGTGAAACAATGCTGCGCGACCGATGGCGCACGGAAGTGCGCCGCGACAACGGCAAATTCGAGAATTAGATGGCGACTGGGGGCGCGCGGCCGGAATGAGTTTCCTGTCGCTGGCACAATTGTTGCGGCGTTGATGTTGCGGCGAAAACTAGGCCGGCGGCGAAATCGGCTCCGATTAGAGCTGCGGGGAGTATGGCGACGCCTGGGGTTGTCGGGAAATGTTTTGGTTGCGGCTGGTGATGTGCGGGGGAAAGGCAATTTACCTGACGCCGGGAGATCGAGGAGTCTTCGAGTGCGAGGACGTTGGCGTGCAGGTCGTCGGTTAGAGAGACTACGAAGAAGAGCAGGACGAGAGCACAGGCTACGGAGGTCCATTCGCGCCAGGGAGCTTGGCGGCGGGCGCGTGGTTGATTCGTCCAGCGGAGGCGCCAGAGGGCAATCGCGGCTAGAGCCAGCAGGAGCCAGATTAGGTTGAGGGCTAGTTCCATTGGGATTTGGATGTTTGGTGGATGCTCGTTGGTTGCGCGACTAATTTACTACGCGGGGTGGGTTTGGGCAATGCATCGCTACACGAATGCGAGCCTGCGAGCGGGTTGACATCGCGGCGAACTGGGGCGCAGCCGTTTTAACCGACACTGCCGGTCCTCACGATGAATCGCCCTGCCGGGCGATTCGCAAGCAGCGCCCTTACCTCGGCCGCGCAAAAATGTTGGCCGGTTACTTCGTCACCATTTCGATGTCGAGGGTGATGGTTACTGTGTCGCCGATCATTTGGTCGCCGCCGGGGAGGGTGTTGCTCATGTAAACCATGCCGAAGTCCTGACGATTGATTTTGGTGGTGGCGGAGGCGCCGCGGCGGGTCCCCATTACTTGGATGACTTTGGTGGGGCCGGTTACGTCAAAGGTGACTTCTTTGGTGACGCCGTGGATGGTGAGGTTGCCGGTCATTTTGGACGTGTCGTCGCCGGTCTTCTGGATTTTTGTGGATTGAAAAGTGATGGTCGGAAATTTAGCTGCGTCGAAGAAGTGGTCGCTCTTGAGGTCGTTGTCGCGGTTTTGCACGCGGGTGTCGAGGGAGGCAACGTCAATGCTCGCGGTGACTGTGGATTTGGAGATGTCTTGGTCGTCGAGTTGCACCGTGCCGGAGACTTTTGTGAATTCACCTTGGACGTTGGAGATGCCCAAGTGGCGGACGGAGAATTGAGCGTTGGAGTGGGCGGGGTCCAGCTGCCAGGTGGTGGATTGGGCGTGGGCGATGGGGGCGGTGAGGAGTAGTGCGGCGCCGAATGCGATTAGGGATTTTTTCATTGGGGACTCCTGGGAGATTTGGTGATTGATGATTTTTTAATTTGTGACGCTTGCGATTATAGCAGGGGTTAGGTTTTTGTTGCAGAGACGTGGAGAACTCAGAGAAGGTAAAAATCACCACTGATGAACGCAGATGAACACTGATAAAGGCAGTGATGAAAGCGAGCGAAGAGAAAGTCAAAAAATTTTACACAGAGCGCACGGAGGAGAACCGGAGGGCACAGAGAAAGAAAGAGAGAGAGCCTTCGGCTGGCTCGAAGCAAACTCGCCCGCCTCAGGCTGACGACGCATTTTGCGTCGCATCGCGTCAGGGCTTCAGCAGATGGGATTTGGCGGTGGTGAGGAAGACCTCGAGTTGCGTTGGGTCTGGGAGGGCGCCTTGGGCGAAGTGTTTGGCGCCGCCGCCTTTGCCGGCAAACTCTTTGAGAGTTTCGCGGAGGGTGGCGCCGATGTCTTGCGTTAGATCTGCAGACCTTGCTGCTACTACGTGGCCGGATTCGCGGCTGGCCAGGAGGGCGAGTACGTTTTTTTCTGTCGTGAGTTTTGCGGCTAACAGAGCCAGGTAGGCTGGCGTTGCGTCTGGCGGCGTCGCTACGATCAGGCGGACGGCCTCGGGAGTATCTGGATTTTGCTGGAGGAGGGCGCTCGCTTCTAGATTGGCTAGACGTTCTTCCAGACGCTTGATGGCGCTGGAATTTGCGCGGCGTTCTTCGATATTTTTTGTTACGCCGGCGGGGACGTCGGTTAGGGCGCAGCTTAGTACCGTGGCGGCTTGGGTTAACGTGGCGAAGTCTCCGCGGGCTGCTGCCAGGGCGCGGTAGCCTGCTACGAATTCGATGCGCGAGTGTTCGCGGGTGCGTTCCAGTTTGCGGAGGAGGATCAGGCCGGCTTGGCCGGTGCTCGCCAAGTGGGTGCCGCCGCAGGGCTGGCGGTCGAAGCCTTCGATATCAATGGCGCGGAGGATTCCTTCGCGGTCCACTTTTTTTCTTATGCCGGATTCGGCTAGTTCTTGTGCGGTGCCGAAGCGGATTACTACGGGACGATCTTCGAAGATGATTTCGTTGGTGCGGCGCTCGGCGGCTTCGATTTGGCGCGGGACTAGGGAGGGGGCGGCGAGATCGATTGTGGAAATTTCCTTGCCTAGATGGAAGGAGACGGTTTGGAAGTTGAAGAGTTCGATGAAGGCGGCGGAGAGCAGGTGTTGCGCGGTGTGTTGCTGCATGTGATCGAGGCGGCGGGGCCAGTCGATTTGACCGTGGATGGGGCCGGCGGGGACTTCGGCGGTGGTGTAGTGGACTACGTGATGCGGATCACTTGCGTTTGCGGCGTTTGGGAGGGCGGCGTTTGGTGCGTCAACGACTTCTACTACTTGGGCGTCGCCTAACGTGCCTAGATCGTGGGGTTGGCCGCCGGAGGTGGGGTAGAACGCGGTCCTATTAAGGATAACTTTCCAGCGCGGGCCATCGGGCGTGCAGGAAACGACGGTGGCGTCGAAATCGCGAAGGAAAGAGTCGTGGTAATAGAGCCTGTCCGTCAGGTCAGTTCCCTTTTGGTGCAGGGCAAGAATAACATAGACACTGTGACGCCAAGCGGCTGGACGCGGTAGAATTGGGGCGTGCCTATCAAACTGATTGCGATGGATATTGACGGAACTTTGCTGAACAGCAAGTCCGAGATATCGGAGAGAAATTCGGAAACGATTGCGGAAGCGGCGGCGCGCGGAATTGAGATTGTGCTGGTGACTGGGCGGCGATTTGATTTCGCTTTGCCGATTGCGAATGCGCTGCCGTGCGACCTCCATTTGATTGTGAATAATGGGGCGCTGGCAAAATCGCGGAACGGCGAGACGCATTTGCGTTATATGTTGCCGGCGGAGACAGCGCGGCAGGTGCTGGCTGCTACTCCGGAATTTCGCGGGAACGCGGCGGTGATTTTTGATCGCCCGGGCGCGCGGCAGGTGATTATGGAGCGGGTGGATTGGGACGATCCGTTTCGTGGGGGATATTTCCGGCGGAATCGCGAGTATATTGCGGAGGTCGCGCCTTTAGGCGATTGTTTGAGCGGGAGCGAGGATCCGATTCAGGTGATGTATGCGGGAAATTGCGCGCCGATGCGGGCGGCGATGAAGAGTCTGGAGGCGCTTTCGCGGGCGCGGGATTTTACTTTGGCTTTGACGGAGTATGAGGAGCGGGATTTTTCGATTTTGGATGTGCTGCGGCGGGACGTCACGAAGGGCAAGGCTTTGGCGGAATGGACGCGGCAACGCGGGTTTGGGCGCGAGAACGTCTTGGCGATTGGGGATAATTGGAATGACCGGCAGATGCTGGAGTTTGCGGGGAGTCCGGTGCTGATGGGAAATTGTATCGAGGAGTTGAAGGAGTGCGGGTGGCCGATTACTTTATCGAATGATGAGGATGGAGTGGCAGCGGCGATTCGGAATTATGCTTTGAATGAGAATTGACAGCGGAGTTGGCGGAATTTGAGGATGCGAAAATTATTTGCGGTTGCGGGTTTCGTGGTAGCGCTCGGCGCAACGTCGCTCTTCCCTGCTGTGGCGTCGGCGGATTATGCGGTATTGCGTTCGGGGGCGCGTCTGCATATTACGGGATACGAGCGCGACGGCGAGCGGGTGCGTTTGACGGTTGATGGCGGGACAGTGAGTGTGGCGGCTCTGGATTTAGTGGCTGTGGAGCCGGAGGAACATTTTGCGGCGGTGGCTGCTGCGCCGATTGTTGCGCCGGGACCATTTGGGAATTTGATTCATGCAGCGGCGGAGAAGCATGGGGTGGATGAGAGTCTGATCCGCTGGGTAATTGCGGTGGAATCGAATTTTAATCCGCGGGCAGTTTCGCGGAAGCGGGCGGAGGGGTTGATGCAGCTTTTGCCGAAGACGGCGGCGCTTTATTCGGTGGGAGATATTTTTGATCCGGCGCAGAATATTGATGCGGGTACGCGTTATTTGAAGGATCTGCTGGCGCGGTATCGCGGGGATTTGCGGTTGGCGCTGGCGGCTTATAACGCGGGGCCGGAGATGGTGGAGCGTTATGGCGGAGTGCCGCCTTTTCCGGAGACGCAGAAATATGTGCGGCTGATCACGGGACATATGGCTGGGCGGGAACAAAGTTTGGTGGCGAAGAATTAGTTGTTGGTGTGAACCTCGAACGAATTCTCCTCAGGCGGCGTCCCTTCCGGTAAAGCGATTTAAATTGAAGGCTGCGCGATTCCCGATTTCAAACGCAACGTCGAACGCATCCGCCTAAAAAGACCAAACAGCCGCCGCAGCGTCCACTGGGAAGCTCGTGTCGCGTCAACCTTGCCGCACAGCCAGGAGTGGCTGTGCCACAAAATCCAGGAGTCGCCGTGCGACAGTAGAGCGCCAATCAGGAGATTGGCGTTCCCAGGAAATGCTGCGCGTATGGTGACTATTGCGGTGGGTTTTGCTGGGGTTGTTGCGGTTGCTGTTGAAATGGGTTGCTGGGCGCGGGCGAGGGATTTGGTTGAGCTGGGTTGTTGCCGCCTTGGCCGCCGAAGGGGCTGGTCGTTCCTTGGCCCAGGCCGCTGCCGGGCAGGCCGCCGGCGAGTCCGCCGGCTGCGTTGCCGGATTGTTGCATTGCAGCGGCGGCGTCTTCCAGGGGGTTCCAGATGAATTCCCAATTGATATATTTTTTTCCGCCGTGATAGACCCTTTGCGAGGGGGTGTCTTGAGTGCCTGCGACGCCTGTGAGGAAGCCGCCCAGGACGGGGCCGTCCACAGGGCCTGTGGGTTTCAGCAGGGCCATGGCGGCTAGCGCGGCTTGATTTACGGCGAGGCCGGCTTGGCCGAGGCCTGCCAGACCTTGCGTACTTTGCAAATTATTTTGGCCGGCACCGAGATTATTCAGGCTTGAGGAATTCGCGCCGGGATTTTGCGAGTTTTGCGAATTTTGGGTGTTGGGGGCGGACTGAGAATTATCGCCGTTCGGCGGTTGGCCGTTTTGCGGGTTGGAAGACGGATTACCGGAGCCGTTCTGCGTCGAATCGGGCGGGGTGTAACCGGCCGGCGTGGAGCCGGTGGAATTATCGTTGAGGACGGGCGTGCTATTTGGCGCGGGCTGCGAATTGGCGCCGCCGGAACTGGCATCGGCGAGACTGGAGACTGGGACGCCGGGCTGACCGGGGATTGTGGGAAGCTGGCCGCCGTTGGCATCCATCAGGGCCATTTGCTGGAGGTTGGCGTATTTTGTGCTCCCGATAATTTGTCCGTTGGCGTTGACGTAGATGAAGCGCCAGGAACCGTCGCCGGAATTGGTGGGATTTTTATAGGCTTGGCGCAGGAAATGGAGATCGGGCATGCCTTTCACGAGATCGTCGAGCGTTTGCGGGTAATGGCCGGTCTTGTGGTAGTAGAGGCGAATCGCGCGGGCGTATTGATTGCCGCGCCAGATGGTTTCCTGTTCGATGCGGCGGCGGCGGATGGTAGCGCCCATTTGCAAGACGGTGACGCTGGCGGCGAGCATGACCAGAATCAGGCCCAAGACAAAAAGAAAGGCGTAGCCGGATTCCTGGCTACGACGGCGCGACGGGCTGGGCGCGATGCCGCGGGCTGCGCTGCGGCGTGGCGAGTCCACGAGTGACGCGGTAATACACGAGCGACGCCACGGCATCAGGATTGCGCCGAGAATGTGGTGCGGCTTCATTGGTTCGGATTGCCGGGACCGGATTCGTTGGTCGGTTGGACCATTGCCACGGTGGCGTGGCGGCCGGAGGAAGTTTCCTCGACGTCCGCGGAGTCGTTGCCGATTTTATCGAGGCGGTAGCGGTCCAGAAATACCGAGCCTTCTTCGACGACCAGCACTTCATCACCATTTAGAAAAAATGCGACGCGCTTGCCGGTCTTGGACATCAAGGCCGAACCGAAGAGCTGCGCCGGAACAGTGACGGGCGGCGGTGGAGGCGGCGGGTGCGGACCTTGGGCGCGATAATTGTCGCGGGCGATTTGTTCCGCAGATTTGGGCGGAGGTGGCGGAGGGCCGAACGTGAAAATATTGCGATGCGAGCCGGAATAATCGAGCTTTTTGATTTTATCGAGCAGATCCAGGCGCAGGTGCGGTTCCTCGACGTCGAGAGGGCGAAACGACGTATCGGAGGCCAGCACACCGGAAATGCCGGGGCCCTCGCTGCGTTCAGCATAGAACACATAAGCCGCGATCAGCAGCAGAGCGATGAGCACGTAGATTTGGGTTTGTTTAGACATCGCTCAGGTCCTGAAATAAGTCTGCAGATCGAGCTGCAAGCGGATTCCACCGCCGGGCGTGCTGGGCGACTGCAAACGCAAATTGCTGAGGAGATAGAAATTTTTGGAGTGCTCGAGACCGTTGATGAATTGAATGATGGCGGGATAATCGCCTTCGACGGTCTCGGAGATTTCGATTTCGGTGACGTCGCGGCCTTTCAGTTCTTTCTGTTTAAAGCTGATGCCGGAGCTGCGCAGATTGGCTTTGGCGGCAATGCTGCCCAGGTCGTCTTCGATGGTGGAGTAACCGCTGTCCGCGGGCAGAAAAGTGGTGTGATAAAAGGTGTCATATTCCCGCCCTTCGCCGGAAAGGTCCTGGCGAATGCGGTCGCCGCGGGCCACGTCGCCTTTCAGCAGGGCGGCCTGTTTCTTCAGGCGGTCGCGCTGGGCAGACAAGGATTCGGCGCCTTCGCGGGAAGAAGACCAGACCTGATAGACGAGCGCCAAGTCCGCTGCGAAGAGCAGCGCGAGAGCGATGGCGAGCGTCTTTTTCCAAACTGTCCAGGTCATGTTCATGGTCAGGTGGTCGAATACCAGGCAGTCAACTCGACCGTGATTTTATCGCCGCTGGCGAGCTGTTCGGAATGACGATCGTCTTTCACCTGGATATCGGTGAAGACCTTGGAGCGTTCCAAGTTCTGCAGAAATTTAATTTTGCTTTCGTCGGATTCGGCGCCGACTGTGAGCTGGACCTGGGCGCGGCCATTGTCGAGCTTAGGTGAAATACTGACGACGCGCACGCCCGGAGGAAGAATTTCCTCGAGGTCCATGAAGACTTTGGTCCAGGGAAAGCTACGCTGGCCAATGAGAGAATTCAGGAATGCAGCGCGATCCAGAACTTGTTTGGCCTGGGCGGTCTGAAAATATGCTTCGAGCGCGGCTTGCTTTTCGCGATTGACGCGAATTTCGCCCTGCCAGCGCGCAATTTCCGCGCGCAGGTCGCGGCTGGAGCGCCAGGAAGTGTACGCAGCGTGGCCCAGCAGCACGAATATGAGCAGGCCCACGACAGCCAGCGCGCCTGCGGCGGCGAGGAACGGCCGCTTGTTATCGAGCGGCGTGGTGGAAAGATTGAGGCGAAGTTTCATGTGTCCTTGCGGCGCGCGAGCCGCTCAGGAACCTCCGTTGAGCATCCAGCCAACCAGCGCATCGAGATCCTGATGGATCAAATCCTTGGCGCTGGAATCGAGTGCAAGGGCCTTGTCTGATTCCGAAAGCGTAGCGATGTGGCACTTCAGTTCGGCGGAAAGCGCGCGGCGGAAGACTTCTTCGCGCGCGCCGAATCCGGCTATGAGGGCGCGGTCTGGAGCGCCGCCCCATGTATCTTGAAAATAGGCGACGGCCGGAAAAATTTCATCAAGCATGGATTGAGGATCGAGCGCCGCGGCTTCGCCGGACATTTCGGTGGAGCGATAGACGCAGAGATTACCGCCGCTGACGATCACGGTGGTGAGAGTCCTGCCGGAGATGCGCACGAGGAGGGTGGAACCGTCATCACCTAACAACGGCAGCGTGCCAAGGGTCGAGCTGAGCACCACTCCGGCGCTAGCGCCCAAGGGCTGCAGGATATCTTCGTATTCCTTGACGATGCGCTGGCGCGCGACGGCGGTGACGACTTCGAGCGCGCCTTGACGGCCGGATTGGCGCATCCAGGAGACGGCGGTTTCGTCCACATCGAACGGAACACTTTTTTTCAAGCGCCAGCGCAGTAACGAGAGCGCTTCATCGGCGCGGCGCGGCAGTGTGTCGAACGGCAAAATAAAAACGCGGACGACGGGATCCGGAATTAGCAGCGCGAGCGGCGAATTGTTCGCCGGAACGCGACTCAAAACCTTGCGCAGGATGGAGCGAACGGCGTCGGGCTGCACCACGTTGGTATCCACCGGCGAAGCCATGATGGCGCCGGGAGGCAGCGGTTCGATAGCGTGCGCCTCCAGATGACGGCCGGTGGCGGACCAATGCGCCGCGGCAACGTGCGTAGAGGCAATCTCCACGACGACAGAGGGGTGCGGCATGGCGCTGAGCCAGCGCTCCAGCCGCTGAACAGGAGCAAGCTCGAAAAATTGACTGGCCAGGCTGGTGGAGCTAGTCAAGGAAAGTCACCTTGTTGATTTCGCGGAGGGTGGTGGTACCGCCGCGGACTTTGGCCAGGCCGGAATCGCGCAGAAAGGACATGCCCTCTTCTCTGGCGACGCGCTTGATTTCGGAAGTGGGGCGGCGATTGATGATCATTTCGCGAATGTGATCGGAGAGATCTAGGAGTTCGGTGATGGCGGAACGTCCGCGATAGCCGCTGCCGGAACATTCCAGGCAGCCTGCGCCTTCGTAGAACGGAATTTTGGACCATTCGGTGGGGTCCAGGCCGGATTCCTTCAGGATTTCGGGGGCGTACTGGACTTGTTTTTTGCAATTTTCGCAGATTACGCGGACCAGGCGTTGCGCGAGGATGCAATTCAGCGCGGAAACGAAATTGTAAGGTTCGACGCCCATGTTGATGAAACGGCCGATCACGTCGGTGCAATTGTTGGCGTGAACAGTGGTGAAAACCAGATGTCCGGTGAGCGCGGAGTTGATGGCGATCTGCGCAGTTTCCTGATCGCGAATTTCGCCGACCATGATTTTGTCGGGGTCGTGGCGCAGGATGGAGCGCAAGCCGCGGGCGAAGGTCAGGCCTTTCTTTTCGTTCACGGGAATCTGAGTGATGCCACGGACTTGATATTCGACAGGATCTTCGATGGTGATGATTTTGTCTTCATCGTTCTTAATTTCGTTGATGGCGGCGTACAGCGTGGTGGTTTTGCCGGAGCCAGTGGGTCCGGTGACAAGGACCATGCCGTAGGGTTCTTGAATATAGCGGCGGAAACGCGTTTTGTCGGGGCCATCGAAGCCGACCACGTCGAGCGTCAGGTTGCGGAATTTTTCGCTGAGCGTTTCTTTGTCGAGGACGCGGAGCACTGCGTCTTCACCGTGGACCGAGGGCATGACGGAGACGCGGAAATCCACGAAGCGGCCCTTGTAACGCACGCGGAAGCGGCCGTCCTGCGGTATGCGGCGCTCGGCGATGTCGAGCTCGCTCATGACTTTGATGCGCGAAAGAATGGTGGCGTGCCATTCCTTGGCGAGGGGTTGCATGGCGTATTGCAGGACGCCGTCAATGCGGTATTTGACGACCACTTCGGTGTTGCGAGTTTCGATGTGGATGTCACTGGCGCGGCGTTCGAGGGCGGTGAAGATGACGGTGTCCACGAGGCGGACGACGGGGCTGACGCCGGAATCGCGCGTGAGCTTGTCCATCGAGATGTTTTCGTCGCTGTCGTCATCATCGCTGACGACTTGCAGCGTGAAGCCTTCCGTGGCCTGGTCCAGGACGCGCTGGGATTGCTCGGTGCGCTTCAGGAGATCGTCAATTTGCGATGTGGTTGCGACTTTAATTTGCAGGCGCTTGCCGAGGAGGAGCGAAAGTTCGTCGGTGAGATGGAGCTGGCTAGGGTCGGCGAGGGCGACGACTAGCGTGGTGTCGTGGGCTTCGAGGGGGACGAACTTGTAGCGAAACATCAGCTCGGCGGGGATGCTGCGGAACAGGTCGGGATCAATGCGCTGTTCGCGCAGGTCCACGAAGGGACAGCGATAGCGCTCGGCCAGTTTGCGAGCCAGGTCGCGTTCGGCTGCGTCGTCTGTGCCGCCGGGAACAACCGGATTGTTGGTGATGGTTGCCATTATTGGATTCTAACCCCCGGTGCCCACCTGGAGGGAGAAGAGCGGCAGATAAAGGGATATCAAGATAAAGCCTACCACAACGGCCATGACCACCAAAATGGCGGGCGAAATCCAGATCAAGGTGCGTTGCAAGCGGGTGCTGACTTCTTCCTCATAAAATTCGGCGACGCTGGTGAGCATGGCCGCGAGCGCGCCGGAAGCTTCACCAACTTCAATCATTTCGAGGGCGAGGTCGGGAATGAGGCGCGTTTCGGCCAGGCTCTCGTGGAGGGTGCGGCCTTCGCGCACTTTGCCGGCAGCGCTTTGCACGGAGGTGGCGATGAGGCGGCTGCCGATGGCCTGCGAAGAGGTTTCCAGGCCTGCTACCAGCGGCGTGCCGCCGGCGAGCAGAGTGGAAAGCGTGCGCACGAATTGCGCGATTTGGGATTTCAGCCAGATGTCGCCGAAGACTGGGAATTTAGGTTTGACGCGATCAATGGCGAGAGCGCCGCGGTCCGAGCGCGTCCAAATAAAAATGGCCGCGGCGGCGATCGCCAGCACGCCCACGACGACCAAGAAATAGTCGCGCAGCGGCACAGCCAAATCGAGCATGAATTGGGTGATTGGGGGTAACGGGATGCCGAGGTCGGAATACAGCTTTGCGAACTGCGGCATGGCATAGGTGACGAGATAGGTCAGAGTAACCACGACGGCGACGACCAGGATCGCGGGATAAATCAGCGCGGTAATGAGCGCTTTTTTGAAGCCGGCGCTGACGCGCAAGTAGGAAATATATTGTTCCAGAACGCCGGTGAGATTGCCGCTGCGTTCCCCGGCGGTGATGACGGTGACGTACACCGGCGGAAAGGAGCCTTGCGCGGCGAGCGCTTCCGAGAGCAGGGCGCCTTCGCGGACGCGCTGGCGGACGTCTTGGAGGACGGGGCGTAGGCGCGGGGCGGCGGCGCGTTCGGCAAGGAGGTCGAGAGCTTTCAAGATGGGCAGGCCGGCTTTCACCAGCGTGTTGAACTGTTGATTGAAGATCAGGAAGTCGTTGAGGACTATTTTTTTGGCGCTGTGTTTGCCGCTGAGCTGCGAGAGAAAATCGAAATGCATGCGGACGGAGAAAACGTGAAAGCCCTGATCAGCGAGGCGCTGGCGGGCTTCGCCCTCGGACTGGGCCGTCTCCAATTGTTGGAAGATGCGGCCGGAAGTATCTCCGACTTTACATACATATTGGCCCACGTGCGTATAGACGGCCCGGAGGGTGGGACGTCTCTTGCAAAGTTTAGCATACCCGTTCGGGGGTAAATGGGGGGTTGAGGGTTGGTGTTTAGAATTAATACCGGAGTAACACGGGACAGGTGCCGTGGGAGTTGTGGAGAGGAATTCAAAGGCACCACAGATGAACGCAGATGAATACCGATAAATACAAATGATAAAAGGCGGAGGAAAATCGGAGAGATCAAAAGGCGTTTGCCGCTGAGACACTGCCGACCCAGAGAAAAGCAAGAGAGATCCTTCGCTGCGCTCAGGACGACGACGCGCAATTCTGAAGGCGTGGGCGGTTTCTGGTTGCCGCAGGCAGGATGACGATGCTCATCGCATGGTCAGTGGACTTGGTTGGCGAGGGCGGATTCGTCAACTACTGTGACGCCTGGGGGTGGGGCGAAATGGAACATGGTTTCGGGGATGGGGAGATTTTCTTGCCAGTTCGCGAAGCGGAATTCGGTTTCGAGATTTCCTGGTTGGCGGATTATTAGGCGGACTAGATGGGAGTCGGGGTCGGATTCGAGCAGGACTTCGCGGATTTCCTGATCGCCCGCGGATTCGCGTTTGGGGATGCAGCGCAGGACGGTGTTCGCGGGGCTGGTAGGGCGCTTTTCGGCGTCTTCTGCATTTGCATTGGCGGAGGCATTCGCTGACGTTTTGGCGGAATCCACGATTTCGATGGTGTGGCAGAGTTTCGAAAGATCGGACTTTCCTGTTAGCAGAGCTAGCGGAGTGCGCCAGTCGGAGCTTTCTTTTACTTTGGCGCGGCTGACGGCGCGGTCGGCGGGGACGTAGAACCAGACGTTGGTGCCGTCCACAACGAACAGCTTCCGTTCAGGCGATTCGTATTCCCAGCGCATCCGCCCAGGATGAGAGAAGTACACGGTGCCAGATTCGGCGGAACCGCCGGCGCTGTCGTCGCTATACCGCTCGTAAAAGCTGCTTTCAACGTCTGAGCGCGGTGATAGCGAGCTTCCAAGGCGTGGAGCACGGCCTGAGCGTCGGGCGCAGACGAAAAATAGATACGATAGCAATGAAAATGGCTGCGAGCACGCCTACAGTTTAGCAGGAAATCACGCGACGAGAGTTGCAGGGCCGGCAATTTAGGACGAAGTTCGAACCTAGATAGCGCAGATTTTTTGCCGCCTTAAAAGGAGAACGGGGAAGAAGCGTTGCTTCTTCCCCGGTCCCTAGTGGTATAGATGAGGCTACTGGAGCGCCGTCAACGCCTGGCACGCGATGTCCGTTCCCGCAGTCACCGTACCGGTCGGGTCGAAGCGAACCACACCGGATTCATCCGAGCAGAACGCGCGTTGACCGGTCTGTCCAACGGTTACCGGCACCGCACTGACCGCGAAACCCGGCACGACACCGCCGACAGCCGCGGCGCCGGGAGCTGCAATCGTGTATCCGCTCTTGGTACCGGCCGAAAGAACCGGATCCAGCAAGCAAGCGGTGGCCGCACTAGCGACGCAAGGAACTGCCGCACCACCAAGATTGGTGAGCGTGACCGCAAAACCGGTGCCCCACGTCGAAGCATAAGCAACTTCGGCGGTGACCACGGAACGGACCGAACCGACGGCCGAAGATTCGTTGGCCGCGATGCGGGCGCGAAGCAAGTTCGGAATTGCGATGGCCGCGATGATCAAAATGATCGCCACAACGATCAGCAACTCGATCAGCGAGAAACCCTTTTGATTCTTTTTCATTGTCTAATCTCTCCTTCGAATTTGAAAGTCTGAGGGCCAGTGCGAACTACCAGCCGGGTGACGAGGAATGAAACAGCAAGCGCCGTTCCACTCCGGCACACGCTGTTTACCGTAACGAAACATCGTCCTAGCGTACTGATAACACGGGCGATACACAACATTTCGCGGGCGAGTTGGCCTGGCGTCGCGATGCGAGAAGGTCGCCGCCCCTCAAAAACTGACCAATTTTGACTGTTACGGACGACGGAAAGAGTCGACGGAAGATAGGTACGGAGAGGGCGAGGAAGGCAATTTCAAGGCGCTGCCAGAACTGTGAGAAGGAGCCGCGAGCACACTACAGCCATGAACACGGCAGCAGGATGGGAATTACTGCAGGGCGGGTAATGCTTCACACGCGGCTTGATCCGCAGTGCGACGCCGTTGACGAAAGTGAATCGTACCAGGCTCGTCGCTACAATAACTGTCTATTCCCGTACAGCCCGGGAGTCAGGGGGCCGCAGTCACCAGATATGCGTTTGCTTCCCGGCTGCCCGCAACCTGGCGGAGCCGTAACGGGCGGGCCTACGGAGTGTGTACCGAAGACAAAGCCACTTTTCTGATTCGGCGCTGTCGACAAAATCGAGATCAAGGAGAATCGACTGGTTGCAGTTGGGCACGCCGCTGGACGGGCCGCCGAGAGCTGCAAGCGAAGGCGCAAATCCATTTCCGTAGGTCGAGCTATAGGCCATCGCAGCGGTGGTGATCGTTCGCACAATTCTGCCGCAGCAGCGCCGTTAGCTGCCATGCGGGAATTCAGAAGATTGGGGATAGCGATGGCGGCGATAATCAGAATGATCGCGACGACCATAAAAGTTCAATTAGCGAGAATCCCCGGTTGCGTCTTCTGTCCATTGCGTTGGAGCAGCTTATCTGACATCGGAATTCCCCCCTCCTTCGTTTTGTTTCTGAACCGCTTCAAGCGTTCAGCAAGTGACCGGGCAACCGAATCGCAAAGATTTGTCTCGTTATGCTTGTTACGAGACATAGTCGGTGCAATCCGTTTGTTATTCGAGAAATAAACGGGGAAGTAATCTCACTTCCCCCCGAATCAGACAACCAAGATTACTGGAGAATATTCTCCGACAAGGCTGCGCAATACCCGGGCCGGTGCCAATTGCCGTGCCGGTTGTGTTGAATTGAATCACACCTGACTGATCCGAGCAGAATGCGCGTGTACCGGTCGAAGGGCTTAGTGGCGTTGCATTGGTTTCAAAAGTCTCGAACGGAGAAATCTGCGTACTGCACCGGTCGCACCGACTGTAACCAGAGTGTAACCAGACTTGGTTCCAACCGTTAGTACCGGGTCGATCAAGCAAGCATCAGCTGCCGCGGCCACAGGAGCCGGCCGCGCCTCCGAGCTGCGCGAGGCCAGGAGCAAAACCCACTCCCCACGTAGAGGAATAGGTTACCTCCGTGGTGACGTACGAACCGAACCCACTGCAGAGGCTTCGTTCGCCGCGATGCGCGCACGGAGCAAGTTCGGAATTGCGATAGCCGCGATGATCAAAATGATCGCCACGACGATCAGCAACTCGATGAGTGAAAAACCCTTCTGTTTCTTATTCATCGTTTCTCCTTGAAGCGAATTTCGCAATTTTCTCTCGTACGCCCTGGCGGGGTACGCCAGCGATAGAAGCAAGGATCATTCCAAATTGGAGCACGCAGTTTACTTTTGGAGCACACTAGCGCATCACTATGATGCACAAGGAGATACGCCGCGTTGTCCCAGAGCTGTGCCAGAAGCGACTATACCGCAATTGCAGATGGCCGTAAAAGGTGACTATTTTTGACTGGCGGCGGCGACAGAAACAGGCGAACTAAGCGCAGGGGAGAGGGGCGAAAGCGAAGGTATTGAATGGAAGGGCGAAAATCGAAGCGGGGCAGGACGCTAGAGCTAAACGATGAGTTGCTAATGAGAACGGGCGCGATTAGCGGGAGAGAGTGACGGACCTCTGTGCGGGCACAACGCACATTCCCTCAATGCATTTCCTCAGCGGCTGAAGCCCCTCGGAATCAGCGACGGTTTTGGGCACGGCTGAAGTCGTGCGCTTACGGAAAAGGCTAGTTTCCACGCCGACCCTGAAGCCACGCTTTGACGAAAATGATCGTTCACTCACATACTTTGAATGGTCTGTGGAGCGGCGGTCGCGGAGGGCTATTGAAGGGCGGGCAAGGTTTCGCAGACGTTTTGGCTGCCGGGGGTGGCACCGGGGGTGGCGTAGTGAAGAGTGGCGGGCTCGTCGGTGCAGAAACTGCGGATGCCGGTCACGAATTCGGATATGGGAGCGGCGGTGACCAGATAGGCGTTCGAACCTGGCGCCGAGCAACCTGGCACGGCGGTTACGGGCGTGCCGATGGGGGTATAGGCGAAAGTGAAGCCGCTCTTTTGGCTGGGAGCGGTGGCGATGACGTTGTCCGTGAGCACGGCAAGATCACAAGTGGTAACGCCCCCAGACTGACCACCGAGATTGGCGAGCGCGGCAGGGTAGCCATTGCCGTAGGTAGAGCTATAGGTGACTGCGGCGGTGGTGATGGTCCGAATGACTTCCGCGGCGGCGGCTTCATTGGCGGCGATCTTGGCGTGCAGAAGGCTGGGGATGGCGATCGCGGCGATGATTAAGATGATGGCCACTACGATGAGCAGTTCGATGAGCGCAAAGCCGCGCTCGCGGTGTTGATGCTGATTTGGTTTAGCGGTTTGTAATAAGGCGCGCATGACGAGATCCGTTGAGGCTCCTCTGGAGCTACTTCCATTCCCTTCTGAAAAACGAAAGCGGGAAGGAAGTTACGCTTCCTTCCCGCTTCGAGGTTACGAGGAGACTACTGCAGTGGCGGCAGAGCTGCGCACGCTGTGTCCGTCGCTGCGGTGACCAAGCCGCTGACGTCGAAACGCACGACACCAGATTCATCGGAGCTGAACGCGCGTTGTCCCGTCTAACCAACCTTCTGGGGAACGGCGCTTACTGCGAACGTGGTAACGATACCGGCCAAAACGACGCCACCCGGCGCTGCCAGGGTATAGCCGCTCTTGGCGCCAGCAGCCACGACCGGATCAACCAAGCAAGCGGTAGCAGCCGACGCGGTGCACCGATTCGCACCACCGAGAAGACCAATCGCCGCCGCGAAGCCGGTTCCCCACGTGGAGGAATAGGTGACTTCGGAGGTGACCAGCGTACGCACGGAACCGACCGCCGATGATTCGTTGGCGGCGATGCGGGCGCGAAGCAAGTTAGGAATTGCGATGGCCGCGATGATCAAAATAATCGCCACGACGATGAGCAACTCGATTAGTGAAAGGCCTTTCTGATTCCTTTTCATTGTTTCTCCTTGAAACTCGTGTAACCAAAATATTGAAACTCACTGGCGGGTTACACGGCGGCAAGTGCACGGCAAAGGCCAGTCGCGGCGATTGCGGGGGATGCGGGGGCGCGCGGGCGCACTTGGAATGGATTGAACGGGGTGGGGCGTATTATAAATTTCTCATATAGTTACGGAGATAATTGAGGGCGGAAGTCATGAAGAACGTTGCCGAATTGTGACTGCTGCAACAGACTGAATGCGGCGGGAGTGACGCGGGATACGAGCGGCGTTCCGATTTGGAACGGAGGTTCCCGAGTTGCGACGGCGCGAAAGTGGGAGGAAACTCAAAGAAACCTCTGATGAACAATGATGAAGGCACTCATGAAGGCGAGAGTTAACGGATACATTTGACGTGGCGAAAATCAAAAGATTTGACACGGAGGGCGCCAAGGAACAACGGAGGACACAGAGAGAGAAGGATGTATTCGCCGGCGGGTTCAAAAAAAGGGGCAAAGGCAAATTCAGAGACGCCCGCCTACCAAAAAAAGCAGGCGGCTGCTCCAAATTCAACGACAACGGCAAAGGCAACCGCTAAGGCGACGGTGTCGAGTTAATACGAAGATGGCGATGATCGTTGCAGCGTCGAAAAAAAAGCGAAGAGCATAGTCAAGAGTGGCTGTGCCACGATTAGCGGACGGCATTAGATGCCGTATTTTTTTGCGTAGTGGCGGAAGGAGCGGTAAGACATTTTCAGGGTGTCGGCGGCGCGGGTGCGGACTCCGCCGGAGCGTTCCATGGCGGCCAGAAGGAAGGAGCGCTCGAGCTGCTGGATATACACTTCGAGATCGAGGCCTTCGGCGGGAAGGACCGAGCCGTTGCCATTGCCGCTGCCGTTTCCATTGCCGTGGCCTTTGCCTGAGTGATTGGAGATGGTCTCTTGATAATGGTCGCGGATGCGGGTTGGAAGCGCGTCGGCGGAAATGCGCACGGAGGATTCCAGGGCTACGGCGCGCTCGATGGTGTTCTCGAGTTCGCGGACGTTGCCGGGCCAGTCATAGACTTCGAGGCGGCGCATGGCTTCGGGGTCAATGGCTTCGATTTTTTTGCCCATGGATTTGGAATAGCGATCCAGGAACGAGCGCGCGAGGAGCGGAATGTCTTCGCGGCGTTCACGCAGGGCCGGTAGGTGGATGGGGATTACGCTGAGGCGGTAGTAGAGATCTTCGCGGAAGCGGCCTTCGGCAATTTCCTTGGCGAAATCTTTATTGGTGGCGGCGATGACGCGGACATCTACATCGCTTTCTTCGGTGCTGCCCAGCGGGCGTACTTTCCCTTCCTGCAAGACGCGGTAGAGCTTCACTTGCATGGTAAGGCTCATGTTGCCGATCTCGTCCATGAAGAGGGTGCCGCCATCGGCTGCTTGAAAGAGCCCGCGGCGATTTTCATTTGCGCCGGTGAAGGACCCGCGCAGGTAGCCGAAGAGCTCGGATTCGAGCAGGGTTTCGGGGAATGCGCCACAATTGATGGTGATGAAGGGCGCTTTCGCGCGAGCGCTATTTTCGTGGATGGCGCGGGCGACGAGTTCTTTGCCGGTGCCGCTTTCTCCAGTGATTAGCACACGGCTGGATTGGGGGGCGATGGTTTCGATCAGGTCGAAGAGATCGCGCATTTTGGGGCTGGCGCCGATGATGTGATCGAATCCGGTGAAGCGGCGGAGCTGGCGGCGAAGTTCTCCGGCTTCCTTGCGCAAGGCCTGATTTTCGGCGATGCGTTTTACGGCAGGACGAAGCTCGTCGAGCAGGCGATCGCCTTTGACGACGTAGCGGTCGGCGCCGAAGTTCACGGCGTCGATTGCGGTGTCAACCGTAGGCACGCCCGTAATAAGGATAAAGATCGTGGTGGGCGAGACTTCTTTGGAAAATTGCAGCAGCTCGACGCCGTTCATGTCCGGCATGGCAATATCGGAGATTACGATGTCGAAAATTTGCGCGGCGAGGCGGCGCTTGGCGGCTTGACCGTTGGAGACAACTTCAACTTTGTGACCTTCCTTGCGGAAACTGATTTCCAGCAATTCGCAGATGGAGGGTTCATCGTCGACGATGAGTAAATGAGCCATGGCGGGCTACCTCTTCCCTACAACGCGGAGGTGCTCGTCATGTTCGCGAGGATCCTGCAATTTAGGCGCGGCGGCGCGGGCGGGGCGCGCGGCGCGCGGAATTTCGACGATGAAATTCGCGCCGCTTCCCTTCTCTGCTTCGACGCGAATGCGGGCGCGATGCGCTTGCAAAATCTGATAAACGACGGCGAGGCCGAGGCCAGTGCCGCCGATAAATCCGGACTGGAAAGGCTCGAAGATGCGCGTGGCTTGGGCGGGGTCAATGCCGATTCCGGTGTCGCCAATCTGGATGCAGACCCAGTTATCATCTGCCGCGAGGCTGACGGTGAGTACGCCGCCGGTGGGCATGGCGCGCAGAGCGTTATTGCAAAGGTTCCAGAAGACTTGTTTCAAAGCGTCGCGGTCGGCGCGAGCGCGCAGGCTGCGCACTTTGAAATTGCGCACGATGCGCAGTTTGCCGGCAGCGGTGGCGTCGTGTTCGATGAGCAGCAGGGTTTCTTTGATGAGCGGGACGACGTCAATATCGGCGAAGTGGTAGGACTTGACGCGCGAATAGTCCAGGAAATCGGTAATGATCTGATTGAGGCGCTGCGATTCGCGGCTGACGATGTGGACGAGTCTTTTGTCGTCTTCATCGAGGGGCGCGAGACGAGCGAGTTCTTTCAAGGCGCCGCTCATGGCGGTGAGCGGCTGGCGAATTTCGTGGGCGATGGCGGCGGAAAGGCGCCCGAGGGCGGCCATGCGCTCGGTGGTGACGACTTCGCGCTCGAGGCGCTTGAGTTCGGTGAGGTCCTGGAAGTTATAGACGAAGCCCATATTCTGATTTTGCGCGGTGCGCAACGGCGATATGGAGAGGCCCAGAAAACGGGAGTTACCTTCGGCGGTCTTGTATTCGATTTCCTTGCGCGCGGCTAGCGGGTTGCCTTGCTCGTCGCGTTCGACGGGCCAGAAGCCGGGGAAAATGTCAGCGATTTTTTCGCCGCGATGCAGGCCGAATCCGGAGCCGGTGATTTCGGCGCCGGCGCGGTTCATTACCAGGATGCGGCCTTCCATATCGGTGGTTAGCAAGCCGCCGCGCATGGATTCGATGATGTCCTGATTGAAAGTTTGCAGATCTTTGAGTTCTTCGCTCTTGGCTTCGAGTTCGACGCCTTTTTTGCGCAGGGTTTGCGCGAGCAGGCTGCCGAGGTACGCGACGGCAAAAAACGCGAAAAGATTGCTGGCCAGCCAGGAATCCAGCAGGCGCAGCGTGGGCGTGGAGCTGGCGGTGCGCGGAAGCGCGCCGTAGAGGATGAGCTCGAGCGCGCCGCCGAGAAGCACGAAGGAGAATCCCGCCACTAGGAAAACTCCGCGGCGGGAGAACAGGACGCTGGCCATCAGAATGGCGAGAAGGTAGAGCGAGACGAAATAGCTGTCCTGCATTCCGGTGGCGTAAACGACTCCGGTGACGAGCAACAGATCGCAGGCAATCTGCAGAGGCGCGTGCCAGCGCGCCTGTGGAACCCAGCGGCGGAGGATGACGTAGAAAATCGCGAGGGTGTACCAGAGCGCGATGAGTTGCACAAAGGAACGGACTGGCACAGGCATGGGAGTGAGATGGCGTGCGGCGATGACGATGCCGACAAGGAAAGTAATGGCCAGGAAGCGGACCCGTCCCAGCCACGAAAGCCATTCATTCACATTGGGTGTGGACTTCATCTCAGATTTATCACCGCGTTACTGGCGCGAGCAGCGCCACTTCGAGCAGGCACCTGAATTGTCTGGCACCCGAACTATCTGGTGCCCGAATCCTGCCGCGCCGCGGAAACTTGCCAGGGCATCGGCAGGCGCCCCGCTTCGCTTTGGTTCGCGAGCGAGGCGCCTGGATGCGGGCAAGAGCCGCACGGGTTCTAGTGGCCTGCCAGTTTGCCGATCAACGAGAACAAAGGCAGGTACATGGAAATAACGATGCCGCCGACGACGACGCCCAGGACGACGATCATGATGGGCTCCATGGCGGTGAGCAGGTCTTTCACGGCCGCGTCCACTTCATCCTCGTAGAAGTCTGCGATTTTCTGGAGCATGGCGTCCATCGCGCCGGTTTGCTCGCCGACGCCGATCATCTGGGTAACCATGCCGGGAAACACGCCGGTATCTTTTAGAGGATCAACGAGTGAGCGTCCGGCTTCGACGGCTTTGCGCGTTGCGATGATGGCGCGCTCGACGACGGCGTTGCCGGAAGTGCGCGCCGTGATATCCAAGCCTTCCAGGATGGGCACGCCGCTGGAGATTAAGGTGCCGAGCGTGCGGGTAAACCGCGCCACGCAGATCTTTCTCATCAGCGGGCCGATCAAAGGAATCTTCAAGATGATGCTGTCAATCACCATGCGGCCTTGCGGAGTGCCGTACCAGGATTTCAAGGCGAACACGCCTCCGGCGAAGAACGCGGCGATGATCAAACCGTAGATACTGCCGACGAATTCGCTCAGTTGAATAACGATGCGCGTGGGCAGCGGCAAATCCACACCCAGACCGTTGAAGAGCTGGGTGAAAATCGGAACGACTTTCCACAGCAGCAGGATGATGACGCCGCCGGCGATGCTGAAGACTGCGATCGGGTAGATCATCGCGGACTGCACGGCGCGTTTCAGCTTGACGTTCTTTTCGATGTAGCTGGAGAGGCGCTGCAGAATGGTGTCCAGAATACCGCCCGTCTCACCGGCTTCGACCATGTTGTAGTACAAGGGGTCGAAGATCTTATCAAACTGCTTCATGGAGGCGGAGAGAGTGGCGCCGCCTTCGACGGAACCGCGCACTCCGTTGAGGACCTTCTGGAAAGTCTTGTTCTCTTGCTGGCCGGCAAGAATCTCCAGGCACTGCACCAGAGGCAAACCAGCGTCGATCATTACCGAGAACTGGCGCGTGAAGATGGCCAATTCCTTGGAAGTCACGCCGCTGCCGCCGAAGGAAGGAATATTGAATTCCTTTCCTTTTTCCGAGAGCTTGCTGACGTTGATATTCTCCCGGCGCAGCGCGGCGGAAACTTCCGCCTTGGTGCCCGCGGTGCGTTCCCCGGCGACGGTCGCGCCCGTCTTGTTGGTTCCGCGATAGGTAAATACTGGCATGGCTAGTTACCTCCTCTAAACCTTGTCGCTAAATTCGTTGCTCACTCGCTTGCGTACAGTCTCGCTTACCGGCGGACAGGAGCTTTGCCGGCACCCTGCTGCGGCGAGACTACTCCGCGGTTGATCAAGTCCTGCAATTCGTCTGGGTTCGAAGACCTTGCCAGGGCCACTTCCAGGGTGATCCACTTCTGGAAATAGGCGTTGGCCAAGCTCTGGTTAAAGGTCTGCATGCCGGAGGCGCCCGTGCCGGTCTGCATCGCCGAATAAATCTGGTGGATTTTGTCTTCGCGGATCAGGTTGCGAATGGCGGCGGTGGGGATGAGAATTTCCATGACCATCGCGCGGCCGCGGCCGTCAACTTTGGGAAGCAGAGATTGGCAAAGAATGCCTTCGAGCACCATGGAGAGCTGCGCGCGAACTTGGGGCTGCTGGTGCGCCGGAAAAACGTCCACGATACGGTTGATGGTGGAAACGGCCGAATTGGTGTGCAGGGTGGCGAAGGTCAAGTGGCCCGTTTCAGCAATGCGCAGAGCGGATTCAATGGTTTCCAGGTCGCGCATTTCGCCGATGAGTACGACGTCTGGATCTTCGCGCAGCGCGGCGCGCAAGGAATTCGAGAACGAGTGAGTATCGGAGTGCACTTCACGCTGGTTGACCAGGCACTTTTTGTGATTGTGCAAAAATTCGATCGGATCTTCGATGGTGATCATGTGCTCTTCATGCTCGTTATTAATTTTGTCGAGCATGGCGGCGAGCGTGGTGGATTTGCCGGAGCCGGTCGGGCCGGTCACGAGCACCAGGCCGCGCGGCTTGTCGCAAAGGCCGCGCACGACGTTGGGCAGGCCGAGAGCGTCAAAGGTTTTGATTTCCCATGGAATGGTACGGAAGACGGCGGCGACGGCTCCGCGCTGATGGAAGATGTTGCCGCGGAAGCGGGCCAGGCTCTTCAAGCCGAAAGAAAAGTCGAGTTCGAGATTTTCTTCGAGGCGGTGCTTCTGCACGTCGGTCAGCACGCTGTAAGCGAGTGCTTTGGTGTCTGCCGCGGTGAGCGGAGGCATATCCAATGGACGCAACTTGCCGTGCACGCGAATCCGCGGCGCGCTGTTGGTCGAGAGGTGCAAGTCGCTGCCGGACATTTCGATCATCTTCTTCAAGAGTTCGCTTAACGTGATGCCTGCCATATTTCCTCCACTTAGAGAACTGTTTCGCGCACGACTTCTTCGAGAGTGGTGTGACCGAGCGCGCATTTAATCAGCCCGCTGCGCCGCAAGGTGATCATTCCCGTTTCCAAAGCCTTTTTCTTGATTTCGAGTGCCGACGCGCCGACCAGGATCAGCTCGCGCAAATCGTCGTTGATTTCCATGACTTCGTAGAGGCCGACGCGGCCTTTGTAGCCGGTGTTGTTGCAGGTGCCGCAGCCGCGGCCGTGCTGGATGACGGTCTTGTCCGCTTCTTCTTTGGTGTAGCCGGCGTCAATCAGGGCCTGCGGCAAAATTTGCAGAGGCTCTTTGCAGTTCGAGCAGATGCGGCGGACGAGGCGCTGGGCGCAGATCAGGTTCACCGAAGTGGCGACCAAGAACGGCTCAATACCCATGTTCATCAATCGGCTGATGGTGGAAGGAGCATCGTTGGTGTGTAGCGTAGAAAGCACCAAGTGGCCGGTGAGCGCGGCTTTCACGGCGATTTCGGCAGTTTCAAAGTCGCGGATTTCGCCGACCAGAATGATGTTGGGGTCTTGGCGCAAGAAAGCGCGCAGAGCGGAGGCGAAGTTCAGGCCGATCTGTTCCTTCATCTGCACCTGGTTGATGCCGGGCAGCTGGAATTCAACTGGGTCTTCGGCGGTCATGATGTTCGTTTCCGAAGTGTTCAGGCGCGCGACCGAAGAATACAGAGTGTTGGTTTTACCGGAACCCGTCGGGCCCGTGACCAGTACCATGCCGTACGGCTTCAGAATCTGGCGCTCGAATTTGGTGAGCGATTCCTGCTCGAAACCGAGCTTGGTCATATCCAAGCGCAGGTTCTCTTTATCGAGCAAGCGCATAACGATTTTTTCGCCGAAGAGCGTGGGGACGGTGGAAACGCGGAAGTCGAGCTCTTTTTTCTTTCCGTCTTTCAGATACTTGATCATGATGCGGCCGTCTTGCGGGAGGCGCTTTTCGCTGATGTCCAGCTTGGCCATGATCTTGACGCGGCTGGTGATGGCGTCTTTCAGTTTCATGGGCGGCGCCATGACGTTCTGCAAAATGCCGTCCACCCGGAAGCGCACGCGATATTCTTTTTCGTACGGCTCCACGTGGATGTCGCTGGCGCCGCGCTTGACGGCGTCGGTGAGAATCAAGTTGACCAGCTTGATGATGGGGGCTTCCTCGGCGGCTTTCTCGAGGGTGGCCAGGTCCATCTCGGCTTCTTCGGCCGAAAGTTCCAGCGACGCTTCGTCGCCGGCGAGGTCTTTCATTACTTTGTCGAGTTGTTCGACGCTCTCGACATCGCCGTAGAATTTATGGATCGCTTCGCTGATGGCGGTTTCGGAGGCGACGACGGGCTCGACATTGAAGCCGGTCATGAACTTGATGTCGTCCATCGCGAAGACGTTGGTCGGGTCGGTCATCGCAATGGTGAGCGTTGAACCGACGCGGGATAGCGGGACGATCTGATAACGGATGGCGGTTTCCTGCGGCACGAGCTTAATGACCGCGGGATCTACTTCATAAAATTTCAGATTGATGGAAGGCACGCCGTATTGGCGGGAGAGGACGGCGGTAATGTCATCATCGCTGACCAGACCGAGCTTGACCAAGCAGGTGCCAAGGCGGCCGCCAGTCTTTTTCTGGTGGTCGAGCGCCTGCCGAAGCTGATCGGCAGTGATCAGGCTGTCTTTGACGAGAATTTCACCGAGTCGAGAAGACATGAGTGTCCGAGAGTGGTACTGGAACCCACCCGATGAGCCAGCGTAGCATGGGAGGGTGCCGAAAAAAGTCAGTGGGTGGAGCGCTCGTAGTGAATCAGCTAACAGCCGATACGCTGCGGACAAACCTGTACCTAAGGACAGGCTATTTTTTGCTCCTGTACTAAGGGACAGGTGTATTGCTGTGAATAAGTTAGCGGGGATTGGACGTTCGCTATCGCGCGCGAAAAGTCCCGAATATTTTGCGGAATTTCTGGCCGCGGATCTTTGGCAAATTGCGGCGTTTTTTGGCCGCAATTTTACGCGGTTGCCGCCCGAAAAAATCTTGCGCGGCGAGGCTCGGGGGCCTAGCGCGCGACACCGGGAGTCTGTTACGATGAGGCGCGTTGACGGGCGGTTAGCTCAGCGGTTAGAGCATCCCGCTTACACCGGGAAGGTCCGCGGTTCAAATCCGTGACCGCCCACCATTTACCTTCGAGTTGAATCCGCTGGAGTGGGATTGGCAGTAGAAGCGAACCGGCCCCTCGAATTGATTTCGCCCATCCATGTTTCCAAGAGTTCAGTGGACCACTCCAGTCCACAGAGCATCGTGGGATAGAAGCGCGAGAGGTTAAAAATGCTGCGAGACATCGTAGAAAAAACGCTGTTCTACCGTGACGGCGACAAAACATTTTTCGAAACTGAAGACTTTCCGTGGGTGGCCCGAATAGAGGCGGAATGGAAATCAATCCGCAAAGAATTAGACGGATTGATGGTGCGGCGCGAGGAGATTCCAAACTTCCAGGATGTGTCGAAGTCGCAGAGAGCTCTGACCGAAGGTGACCAGTGGAAGACTTTCTTCCTTTCTACCTTTGGCGGCAAGAAAATCGAAGAGAACTGCGCAAGATGCCCGGAGACGGTGCGACTGCTGCAAAATATTCCGGGGTTGAGGCAGTCAATGTTTTCCATTCTGGCGCCGCGAAAGCACATCCCTCCACACCGCGGGCCCTACAAGGGATTGCTGCGCTACCACCTGGGACTGATGATTCCCGGGGCGGAAGGCAGCTGCAGAATCCGAGTGGGAAATAACGTGCGCAGCTGGAAGGAAGGAAAGAGCATAATTTTCGATGACAGCAACGAGCACGAGGTGTGGAACGAAACGGATTCCTACCGAGTGGTGCTTTTCGTGGACTTCGTCCGGCCCACGATCTTTCCCCTCTCGATGGTAAATCGCACGATTATCTGGGCGCGTGGGCAGTATCCGCTGTAACTGGCCAACGCACGATAAAACACCGAAAAAATGTGGCGACGAGTGCAGCTTCGAAGGGTCTGTTGCGTCTGATAAATGTGGGCCGTGAGACTTGCGGACGAGCGAGATTTTAGAGACACTTAATCACGCATCGGCGGCGTGTTATAGTTGATTGGTTCGCGCCTGCGTTGCGAAGGTTTGCGGAGCAAATTCGTAGCCGCCCGCCATCGGATCGTTTTACACGTTTTAGGCTACACGCGGGGGACGTAGTTCAGTTGGTTAGAACGCTGCCCTGTCACGGCAGAGGTCGCGGGTTCGAGTCCCGTCGTCCCCGCCATATTTTTCAGTGACTTAGTCAGGTCGTACATCGGAGTCGGTTGCACAATGTTTCGAGCAGCATCATGGCGCTTTGCGTGTTTTCTGGAATGTCTCAGACGTAGTGCCGCGTCGTAGTCGCAAGGTTCGTGTGGCGCAGCAAGGCTTTCGACGCCATTCCGTCTCTTGTCAGTCCCGCAAGTGTAGTTGCAACTCCGCATCGCAGCGAATACCAGCCGTGCCACCCCGGAATCGTTTCGTCCAGTTTGAAATCGTGTTCGGCCTTACGCTACGCACAGCAGCGCCGAGCAGAGGTTCGTGCAGGGAGAGCTGCAGCGCGCGAAGAGGCCGGCTTCGATTCGCGGGCTGAATCGCAATCACAATCACGAGCTGAAGAATCTTTTCAAGGGTGCTGCCACCGTGGCCGCCGCGAAGGCGGGCCCGTTCAAAGAGTTTTACGATGCGTTGCTGGCCAAGGAAATCAGGCCGGAAATGGCGCGTCTGACGTTGGCGCGCAAGATGGCGGCCATCACCTTGCTGGTCTGGAAGAAAGGAGTGCGCTTCGACGCCCAACATCTGAAACCACAAACCGCTTGAATGTCTCGAGCCAATCCGATCCATCCTGGAATTTCTTGCGGTGGTGGCGAGTCGGATTCTGGAGACATTCGGGTTCGAGGGCGAGTCTCAGCTGATTAGTTAGGCTCGGCATGCCTCGGGCATGCAGAGTCTCTCACGCGACCCTAGTCCCCCTCGAACAACCCGAAAAAGCTATGGGCCACGAGTCCCCAATAGAACCATGGTTGGCGCCTGACAACCGTGCTGCTTGTGGTCTCCGAACGGACTGGCTTCGTCGCGGCAAAATGACGAAAACCGCTGGCAGAGAAAACCCAAAGCGCTGCCCGATTGAAGCAGCGTCCCGAGATCCCGGAACGGAAGGCCCGAACAATCCAGCTCAACGAGGTGGGCTGGACGGCAAGAAAAAATCCAGCCGCGGGGAAGGTGTTTTTTCCTTGACTCCTTTTATAGAACTTATCAGGAGTTGGACCGCGCGCCCAAGTAACTGCTCGTCGTTGGGGTCCGTTTTGGCGATAAGAGAGTAGCTTTCTTCAATTCAGATCGTGGATCGTGAGCCGGGAGCCTGAGCGGATGGCGATGCGCTTGCCATTCGGACTGCATGCGACTTCGGCGACGCCTTTTTCAGTCACCTTTGTGTCCTTCCATTTGTCGAGAGTTATCGCGGCGATTATCGTTCCTGAGGGAATTTCGAAGACAAAAACTCTGTCCGGGCCGGAGGCGACAAATCGGCCCGTGTTGCCGCAGAAGTCGCCGGTCCACCACATGCTAATTTCGTCGTCCGTAATGCGAAGATCGACGTTTGCGATCGTTTGGCCGGTGATACCGTCCCGGATGTGTGCGTCTGTGCCGTCGTCTCCATAACTTGGATTCGGATAGTCGACGATCCATTTGCCATCGGCGGAGCGAACCCCGTGCGGTCCATACGAAACGAGCCCGCGGCCGGTTTTCGGGTCGACCACATTGCTGCCGGAACGGTTGTTCGAAAACTCGATTTTTCCGTCCGTTGTCACGCCGCCCCACATAAAGCCACCCGCAAAGAATCCGCTGGTTTGTTTGGCGACGAGCTTTCTTGTTCGCCATTCATATACGCTCACTTGCATGCCGTCGTTCGATTCCGAATACGCGGAGATGAGCTTCCCATCTCCCGAAATTTGCGCGTAGGGAGAGTTTACGTCAGCATCAAACCACTCACGCGGGATGTCCTGAGTTCGCCCGGTTTCGACATTCAGGAGTAAAAGATGGGCACGGACACCCTCGCGGTCGCGATCGGCCGAAACAATTGCGAAGCTCTCGTCGGTGGTGGTCGAACAGAGCCACGTATCGACTGGTAGATTCCAGACGTGGCTTACCGCGCCGGTCGCGGCGATATAGGTGACGGCGTACACATGGCCGTTCTGCTGAGAGCCGTCGGTGCTAACCGTCCTGATCTCGTGCAGGAGCCGTCCATCTTTGCTGAAGGCAAGATCCTCCTGGAACGTGTTAAGCATTCCCGGAACGGTGGCGGCTGTAACCTCCTGGGCCGCACTGGTGGAAGGTTTAGCCGCCAGCACCGCAGCTAGAGCGATTGCGAGAAACAGACGCCGGTGATTCATCGAACCTCCTCTGTTGGTCGATGACGGACGCCCAGGGTAAGGCAGTTTGAATGCCAACGAAGCTCCGCGCCCTAGCAAATGGTAAGCGCAATTGCTTCATCACGCAGTTCAGCTTTTTCGGTTTTGATGACGAGAGGCTCGTGTGACGACGCACACACCGTCTCGTTCGACACACTATTGACGGCCGAATTCCTCGTAAGAGCGAATTGAATCCGTCCGTTCGCTAGGTCCTGATAAACGCATTTACCGGACAAGTGGATTTTGTCGAATTTCCGCCGGGCTTGCTCGGTTGTGTTTTGAACGTGCCATTTCACCATGGTTCACCGACCACACCCACGCTGCGAAATGGCCTCAGGCACTTCAGGGACGCTCAGAGAGGACACGAATCCGGCAGACGATGGTAAGGCCGCTGGTCACGCCGAAGGAGAGTGGGAATGAGGCCTTTGCGAACGCGCATTCTGGAATGACACGCAGCGCTCATCGGAAACGGGTTTGGTTTTGATGTGCGCGGTGTTTCACGGTCGTCAAACTAGACTTTAACGTTCCGAAGATAGCGCAGCGCAGGTTTTCCAGAGATGCTGTCCTTGATGTTGGTCGGCGTCTTGGAGATGACTTACTTGGCGGCACGCTGAGAGGCTATGCTGTCCTCACCGACGATTGCTTCCACATGGAAGGCTTTCTGTCTGTTTTTCGGCATGTCGTTCCTTATTTCCTGAATTGCCGATTCGACAATCTTTTTTGCGCGACCTTGGTTCCGATATTCTTCGGGCACCGCGTACCCAACGGCAAAGCAGAAGTGACCGTCAATCACTGGCGTGGTTGCCATACCGAACATAACAAGTGCGGTCACCGTCTTTCCTTCGAGCGTCACATAGGTAGCCCGAAACTGACCGTCCGGCATGACTTCGTGGTAATAGAGGTCCTCATCTAAAGTTCCGCGCTGCGGTTTGATGCGAGCTGCGCGAACTTCCTCTTGAAACGAAACCCTTGCGACGTGAGGGTCAGTCATTTGCGGTAAGCGAGTTCTTCTAGCTCCACGGCCCGGTACGCGGCCGAATCTGAGTTGCTTGTTGTTTCTTCGTTTCGTAATAGTGTTCCATACAGACGCGAGAGGAGCGCGGTGTTCCTGAGGTGTCTTTTATAGGCGCGGGTAGCAGGACTTCGGCTTTGCTTTTCTGCCAACACGTCAGGCAATACGGTCCCTCATCACCCTTGTAGAAGTAGTTATGGTCACCACGCGGAGACATTGCTTGTTTCGTTCCAAGCTGGGCTTTGAGCCCGCGATTCTCTTCTTGGAGCCGAACGATCTCATCCGTGAGTTCCACGATGCGGTAATGCGAAATGGTCCGGCCAATCAGGGGCTGGGCGTCCGGCACGTGCGGCTAATCTTATGGTGCGACCTGCGTTCCGGCAACGCGAGGGCGAGCGCGGAGTTTGCGAAACGCAAATTCGGAGTAGAATCGAGCGCTACCGTTCCGATCGGCATTTGTTGCGATCATCCATCGTAGCCGCAAGACGCCATGTTCACCGAATACTCCGACATCCTCGACAAAATTCCGGAACCGCCGCAGTGGTGGGACGAGCATCGCGTGCCGGGCTATGTGGAATTCGCGCCGCACCGCGTCGCCGACATTTACGCCGACGAAGCGGCCCTGGCGGAGATCGCCTGCTTCGGCTGCCTGACCATCTACAAACTGGCCTGTTCCAGCCTCGATTTCGAAGCGTACGAACGTGCCGGTCCGCCCCTGGCCGCCGCGATTCGCCGCGGCGATCTGCAGCTCTGCGATCCCCCAACCCCGGTTGCTGCCGCGACGGCACTCCACCGACTGCTACAACCTGAAAATCCTACAATATTGGTGCCGCCGCAACGATGCCCGCACCTGGACCCACGACCCGAGCCTCGAAATCGATCTGCCCGAAAGCAAAACCTGGCGCGGAGCCTGGTAGTTGCAGTCTAGTACCTAAACGATTATATTTCGTCCCAGTTTCGATACTTGACAAAACTGTACCTAACGGCTAGCTTATGCCGCGATAAGGAGCTGCCGGTCGCGGCTTGGACGGCGCTCCTGTTCTCACAACTACACCCAAAGTTGTACAGGGAGAGTCCCGTGCGCACCTTGAACCGTATTGTGCTGGCACACGCCTGCGCGGTCGTACTGTTTTTTGCTGCGGCAACTTGCTCACGGGGCCAATCGTCCGATAGCGCGTCTGCGCCAGCGGCACCAGCGTCGCCGCTGGCCAAGCCGTCCGCAGCGCAGCACTATGGTGATCTGCCTCTGGCTTTCGAACCAAATCGCGGGCAGGCCGGCGATCCGGTTCAGTTCCTGTCACACTCGACCGGCCATCTGCTCCTGCTGGAGCAGAATCAAGCGGTGCTGCGCGTGGTGGCCAAGCCGCGCGCGAAGGATGGCAAGAATCCCGCCGGCCAGCGATCCGACGAAATCAAGATTCGCTTTGCGAACGCCAATCGGAACTCGGAAATCCTGCCGCTCGATATTCAGCCGGGCAAGAGCAACTATTTTCTGGGCAACGATCCCGCGAAATGGCGGACGAACCTCGAGAACTACTCGCAAGTTCGCTACAAATCTTTGTACCCGGGCGTCGATCTGGTTTTCTACGGCAACCAGCGCATGCTCGAGCACGATTTCATCGTGCAACCGGGAGCGGACTATCGTGCCATCGCGCTCGACATCAGCGGCAGCCGGAAAATCCGCAAGAATGCGGACGGCAGCGTAATCATTGAAGTTCTCAGCGGCAGCGGTACCGTGCGTTTTTCGGCCCCGCGAATTTATCAAGTCCGCGACGGCCAGGATATCGACGTCAGCGGCGGTTACCGGCTAAAGAAAAACGAGCTGGCCTTTAACGTCGGTTCCTATGACAAAAAGCTTCCGCTGATCATCGATCCGGTTCTCAGTTATTCGACTTACGTGGCTGGAAGCTCGACCGATGCTGCCGCCGGAATCGCGCTCGATTCGGCGGGCAACGCCTACATCACGGGCTATACCTTCTCCACCGATTTCCCGACGGCGAACGCGTATCAGGCGGCCTGCGACAACTGTGGCGATGGTCCCGATGTGTTTGTGACCAAGCTGAACGCCACCGGTACTGCTCTGGTCTATTCGACCTATCTGGGTGGGTCGGCTTACGACCAAGGGAACTCCATTGCGATCGATGGCTTGGGCGACGCAGTCGTCGGAGGTGTGACTTCTTCTCCCGATTTTCCTGTCAAGAATTCCATCCAGACGCTTTTGCCTCAAGAGCAAGACGGTTTCGTGACTTCGCTTTCACCGGACGGCTCGGCGCTGAATTTCTCAACGTATTTGGGCGGGGTAAACGGCGCTTACCTGACCAAAGTGACTACGGACGCGGCGAATAACGTGTATGCTGCCGGGCTTACCGACTCGCTCGATTTTCCGGTCACGCCTCCAACGAACGTTATCGGAACTCCTACGTCGTATCCGAATCAAGCTTTCTTCGTTGCCAAATTTACTCCCGCTGGCGCACTGACCTTCGCCACCACCATCGGCGCCGATCCTCAAGCGCAGCTCGGGGGATTTGGGCCCGACTTCTCGGAGAATGCCATCGCGGTCGATTCGGCTGGTGATGTGTACCTTGCCGGCGGCGCGAGTTTGGGCCTACTGCTCACGCCTGGCGCGTATCAAACCACTTACATCGGGCCTGCACCGGGTTGCGGAGGGTGCACCATGGGTTTTGCACTCGAATTGAAACCCGATGGTTCAGCGCTGATATTTTCCACGTATCTCGGGGGATCTCAGGGGGATCAGGTGACGGGATTGGTGCTCGATTCCAACCGAAACCTGTTCATGACTGGAAATACCTATTCGCCCGACTTCCCCACCACGCCGGGCGCGTTCGCCACGACTTTTCCAGGCAGTCAACCCAGCGGCCAGACTTTCGTTACGGAAATGAATCCGACCGGCACTGCGCTGGTTTATTCGACTTTTCTCGGCGGCACGACCAATCAATATCAAAATTACGCCACCGGCATTGCGCTCGACGGAGCTGGAAACGCGGTGGTAACCGGTTATACCTCCAGTCCCACTTTCCCGTTGTTGAACCCAGTACAAAGCACGATTGCGCCTGGGCAGTACGGAAATGGTACGTCAACCTACGTCACCAAATTCAATTCGACCGGCTCGGCACTCCTCTTCTCCACTCTGTTCTCCGGATCGATAGGAACCGAAGCCTCTGGCGTGGCGGTCAATCCGGCGAATTCAAATCAGGTCTACATAACCGGCACTAGCTTCGATACCGATCTGCCTACCACCCAGGGCGCGTTCCAAACTTCGGTGGTGCAGCCACCGCCCTACGAAGAGTTCGGCCACGCGTTCGTTACGAAATTCGATCTAAGTGTTGCGGCCGCCGGAGCTTGCGCGAGTCCGTCTTCCCTCTTCTTCTACTCCGAAGTGAATAAGAATTCTCCGCCGTCGGTTATTACGCTGACGAACTGCGGGAATGCACCGCTAAGTGTTATGCATCTCGCCGTCACTGGCCCATTCAAGCAAACGAATACCTGCCAGACTGCGGTTGCGCCGGGGCTGTCGTGCACGGTGACTGTGGTTTTTCGTGGCACTGCGCGAGGCACGTTCACCGGAACTCTGACCATCTCGGACAACGCACCGATTACGCCATTGGTCTTGCAACTGTCCGGACAAGCGGTCGCACCGGTGGTGCAGTTCGAGAATAATCCGCTGCAGGTCGACGACCAACTGGTGGGCCAGACTGGTCTCCCCGATGCGGAAATCGTTTTTAATCAGGGAGATTATCAGTTGCAGATTTCCTCGGTAACGATCAGCGACACGGCAGATTTCACGGTGAACAAGAAAGGTTGCAACACCGCTGTACAGCCGCAACAAGCGTGCGTCATCTACGTCACTTTCCATCCTAGCGTTGCCGGACCGATTACTGGAACCTTAACCTTCACCGACAACGCGCTGGATAGTCCGGAGACCGTGACCGTCATGGGCAACGGCCTCACCGCCTATCCGGTTCCCTCGACCACCGGAGTCAGCCCGAATGCGATTCTGCAAGGATCTCCGGCGCAAGCCATCACGGTCTTCGGCACCGGATTCTTCCAGACCTCGCGGATCAGCGTTCAGGGCACGCAACTCGCGACGACCTATCTTGGTGAAACGGCGCTATCCGCCAAGGTTCCACTCGGCATGCTGAAAAACCTGGGGGAACTTCTGGTTCAGGTAGTCACACCGGCGCCGGGCGGCGGAATTTCGAACAGCACGCCGATTTCGGTGTATCAGGACCTGCCGATCAATGCGAACGGCTTGGTTTACGAACCCTACACTCAGGAGCTCTATGCTTCGATTGGCTCGTACGCAACGGTAAATCCCAACACCATCGTCAGCATCGATCCGGTAACGCAGGCGATGGGCACACCGATCGCCGTGGGCGGCGGACCTAACCATTTGGGTCTTTCCAGCGACGGCACGCTGCTGTACGCCGGGTTGGATCAAGCCGATACCGTTCAGCAAGTCAAAATCCCCAGTGGCAAACTGGGTACGTTCGTATCTCTGGCGGCGCTATCAACAGGCTATCCGGAGACCGCATCTTTCATAGACGTGGTTCCCGGGAAGCCGCAGCAATATGTCACTAGCCTGGCTACGCAGTTCGGTCAGGCCGGCGTGGGTTTGGTGGAAAACGGAAGTCTTGTGTCCACGCTGGGCCAATACCCGGTTCAAGTAAACGTCTCCAGTCTCTGCTTCCTTTCCGATCCCAAAACCTTTTACGGCTCGAACGGCCAACAGCTTTTGAGGATGGTTATTCAGGAAAAAACATATTTGGAAGTGAACGTAGATTCGTCCGCGCCCCAGGGCTTCGCCAGCCAGTTCAACTGCGACGGCAAGTACATCTACACCTCGTCAGGGTTGGTGTTTGATCCGGTCGCGAATCAGACGATCGGAGCCTACATGTCCCCACTGGGAGGCTTTTTCTATGACTTTCTTCCTGACTCGGCCGTCGGACTCAGCTACGGCCTTGCGTACGGAGCGGGCGGCATCCTGGTGTTTGACCAGAACACGTTTGCTCAGGTGGGCTCGATCCCGCTGCCGTCGAACATCACAACTGCAACCGCGCTGTTGCGCTGGGGCGCCGATGGTTTCGCGCTGCTCTACCAGAACTACCAGACCAACACAAACGATTTGGTTTTGCTGCGCAGCAGCCAGACTCAGCATTCGGTGGGTCCAAATCCGATTCCGGTGGCGACGTCGGCCATTCCCGCAGTTAAAGCTGGAAATGGGAATTTCCAATTGACGGTGGAGGGCAGCGGGTTTGTTCCGGGCGCAGTCGTGCGCTGGAACGGAGCGGACCGCACCACGATCTTCCAGAGCGATAGCGTCTTGATCGCTGATATTCCGGCGTCGGACGTGGCCGCTGCGGGAACCGTGGCAGTCACGGTATTCAACCCGCCGCAAGGTGGCGGGACTTCGAAGAAGGTGAACTACGTGATCGCGGCAAAATAGTCCTCGCGACTTGCAGTTTGGAACTCGCGGGCAGCGCAGCTCGATTCGCTGCCCGCGAGCGCTTTTTACCTTGGATTTCTAGATTCGTCCGTCCATCCTGCTTTTGGAAGAATGGAGCTTTTGATTCTTCTTCCGCGGCGTCGCTACTAATTCGCATCCTCCTGCACGCGAATCGCCATCAGCGTGACGTCATCTCGCTGCGAGCCGCCGCCGGTGAAAGCTGCGACTTCATCCAGGATGCAGCGAATGCTTTTCTCCGGCTTGTGGTTGCGGCAGGTTCGCAGCAAATTTTCGAGCCGGCGATATCCCCACAATTCGCCCTGCACGTTTTCGGCTTCGGTGATTCCGTCGGTGTAAGCGACCAGCACGTCGCCGACCTCGAGTTGAATCTGGTCGGAAATGAACTTCAAACCTTTGAGCATCCCAATCGGGTTGCCGCCCGGCTTCAGGCGGGAGAGCTTGCACTGGCCATCTCGCCAGCGCAACACCAGCGGGGAATTGTGCCCGGCGTTCAGATAGCGCAGCAGCCGCGTGGTAGTGTCGTACTCCGCGTAAAACAGTGCGGCGTAAAAATGGTCGGGCGACGCGGCGTATACCAATCGATCCACGTCGCCGATTAGCGCGGCCAGATCGGAATATGCGTGCGGCGCCTGCGAGCGCGACGACGCCTGCAAGCTGGCCATCAGCAGCGCCGTTTCAAGTTCGCCCATTCGGAACTCTCTCACGTCGTCGTCTGGTCCATCTGACAGAACTGTATTTTCCGTTCGAGTCCGGGCCGACAAGGACACCTGTAGACCTAAGAACAAGCAGAGGATTGTGGTCGCTCGACCAAGGAACAAATCCAGGCGAAGACGCAAACTGTGACTTCCAATCCGCAGGGCAAGAACCTGCGCCCATGAGATGGATGGAATCATCATAGACCGCCGGTTTGACTGCGCTTCTTGAATTAGTATTGTTATGGCCTGCACTTCATTGACGGTTCTCGACGACTGCCCGGTGGACGAGTCACCCGTCGCGTGATCCTGGCGGCGCATGGTCGAATACAAACTCTTTTGGAGTTCTGGCCGGATAACGGGCCGCTTGGAAGTAATCCGCATGCCTGATTAACGCGGTGGTCTCAATGGGTCGATGCAACACTAAGGTCGCACCCACCTGACATAGAAAACAAAAGCCAAAATCGCTCGCTAGGGTTAGACCAGCCGGAACGCTGCCCTGGCCAGGTTTTGACCGAGTGCGGCTAAGGGATGGTTCTCCCGCGCAAGCATTGTCGAAGCAATGCGCTGAATGGTGTTGCATCGACCGGTTGAGCTGGCGCGGCTTATCGGGAGCTAAGGCTGGTTTACCCCATTGAGCACACGGCTAACCGGCATTTGAATGCGGCACGAGTCTCGGTCTTCAGCGGATTTGAAGACTGGCGGAGACGTGTTAGGTTGATCGCCAAAAGGACTAACCCGCCCCCAGCGTCGAGGGCCCACCGGCCTGCCCTGTACATATTTCACCGGTTAGGCGTAAGTTCGTAGGATCACGGATTGAGAGAGATGCGAATGGGCTTGCTCGTGCTTTGAGTTCGATGGTCGGAAAAGGGATTCGGTGACATCTCATGCCGAACAAGGACAGACGGTTTTGGATCCTCCTAATCGTGCTCGTATTGGCATTCTATTCAGCAGTGGTGTTCCGTGGATTAACCGAGAGCTCGCGGCGCTCGTTACTGCTGCGAGATGAGACCGATGCGGCAGATCGCGTGTCTATTTCTATCGTGATCACAAACGCCAATCCGGCAACTCACGAACTGACTGCCCAGGTGAGCTTTCGCCTTTCTGGAAACTTAGCCAAAGACGAAGTTACTCCGGACGTCGATCTGCACCTGCTGCTCAACAACTTCCGAGGAGAGCAGGAGTTCGATTTCCCGAAAGATAAACGAATGAATCGGATCGAGGCAGTGTTTCCTCTTAACGGTGATTTGAATAAGTACCCGTTGGATAGATATGACACGACTGTGCGGCTTCTAATGACCACGCCTGCGCGAACTGTGCAGCCAGAAGCGCCGAAGATACCCGCAAGTATTCCCCAACATACGCACCCGACCGATGAATTGGCGGTCAGCTCGAGTGCGCTGCGTCAAAGTGCGCCGATCGCGCTTTCGATCTCATTATCGGCTTCCGTACCGGGCATCCGCTTTGAAGGGAATGTCTCGCGGGGCAGCAGCCAAGAACCTACCGGGATTATCCTGCATCTCACGCGAGCGACTAGTGTGATTGCGGTATCGCTAATCGTGATGTTAATGATGACAGCCTTGTCTATGAGCTTGCTGGCGATGGCCATACGGGCCCTTACCACAGTGGAGCGGGTGGACCTATTGCCGCTCTCGGTTTCAATTTCGCTGATTTTCGGATTGCCAGCGCTTCGCAATATTCAGCCGGGCGTTCCGCCAGTGGGAGCGCTTGTCGACTACGTTACGTTTATCTGGGCCGAGCTCATCGTTGCGGCATCGGCCGTCATCATCGTATGGACGTGGCTGGTGCGGTCGAGGCCTAAATCGTAGGCCGTGCCCGAATAGGATCCTCTTCTGCAATCGAGAAATCGGCTAGTGCCTGATAAACGCTGCCAGCTCAACCGGTCGATGCAACACCATTCAGCGCATTGCTTCGACAATGCTTGCGCGGGAGAACCATCTGCTTAGCCGCGCTCGGTCAAAACCTGGCCAGGGCAGCGTTCCGGCTGGCCTAACCCTAGCGAGCGATTTTGGCTTTTGTTTTCTATGTCAGGTGGGTTCGACCTTAGTGTTGCATCGACCCATTGAGACCACCGCCTTTACCGGTAAAGTAAAATGTTGCTTCAAATCTCCGCGTAGGGTCGTTGCGCAATCGTTGCACAAAATCCGCCCGACCACGCCCGGTATCCCCAACGGTTGCCGACCACCGTACACCTAACCTCCTGATATTGCGTGCGCCAGTCGGTGAATTGTCGCCTGTCACGGCAGAGGTCGCGGGTTC
>CAVQBU010000021.1:0-314703 GCA_963710845.1 uncultured Acidobacteriota bacterium
TGTTTGGTTCACAACGATACTTCTACGTTCGCCGATCTCATTGGATTAGCCGATTTGCAGTTGAGCCGGGAGTGCAGACGAAGGGGCTGCGAACTATTCCAATCGCAGTGCAACCATCAGATCCATGCGCATCGCGCGACGTGCCGGAATATAGCAAGCCAGCAGCGTGACGATCGCCATCACGCTCGCCGCTCCAAGAAACGTCACAGGATCCAGCGGCGACACTCCGTAGAGTTCGCTCGAAAGCAGCCGTGTGGCTGCCAGCGCAGCTGTCATGCCGATTGCGATCCCTATTATCGAGAATTTCGCGCCTTCCTTCATAACTAGCCAGAGCACGTCGTGGCTCTGCGCGCCCAGGGCCAGCTGAATCCCAATTTCTTGCGTGCGTCGTGAAACGAGGAATGACAACACTCCGTATATGCCGATCACTCCGAGCACCAACGCAAGGGCGGCGAACGTCGCAAACAACAACGTAGTGGACCCCGGCGTGGCGACCGATTCGGCCACAACGGCGTTCATCGACTTCACTTCAACTACAGGGACTTCAGGATTCGAACTTTGAATCGATAGGCGCAGCACGTCGCGCACTTGCGATTCGGCTAGTCGCGTTTCAAGCGCGAGCGTCATATCTGAGGGTACGCGCCCGCCTTCCATAGTCGCCTTCGGGCCGTACGGCACATAAATTGTTCCGTTGATCCATTCCGGAACGTTTCGCTGCAGATCGTACGCGCGCACGTCGGCCACCACGCCCACAACAGTCTCCCACTCCGTAGCACCGCTCATTCGCAGATGCGAGCCGATAGCGTTTTGCCCCGGCCAGAAGCGCCGTGCAGTTGCCGCCGTGATGATCGCAACGGGAGCATTTCCCGATTCGTCCGCAGAAGTAAAGCTCCGACCGGAAACAAGCGGAATATTCATCACGTGAAAATAATCCGGCGTCACCACATCCATCCAGAAAAGCGGCATCGGTTCGCCAGCGGGCACGGGTTGATTTTCAATTTCGAGTGAACGCTTGGCTACGCGCCTATCGAGCGGCAGCGTATTCACAAACGCAGCGGATGTTATCCCTGGGACAGCCTGAGTGTGCCTAAGCAGTTCGCGGTAAAACGAAATGCATCGCGACGAATCGCTACAAAAATCTTCGCTGGGAGTGACGCGCGCGGTCAAAATCCGCCCGGCGCTAAAGCCGGGATCCACATGAGACAGCGCATGGAAGCTGCGAACGAGCAATCCCGCAGCGATCACCAGCAACATCGCGAACGCGACCTCGGCAACAGCGAGTGCGCCGCGCAAACGCTGCGGCACGGATTTTGCTGCGCCGCGCCCCGCCGAGTTCAGCAAATCACCCAAGGCTGCTCGTGAGGAGTGAATCGCGGGTGCGAGTCCAAAGAGAAAGCCGGTAAGGATGGCGAGCACGCCGGTGAAAGCGAGCACGCGCCAATCAATTTGTGCTTCGGCCAGACGCGGCGTGTCCGCCGGAAGCGCGAGCTTTAGAAGCTGCAATCCTTCCACCGCGAGCAAAATTCCGAGCCCGCCTCCGAAGGAAGCGAGCAGAACACTTTCGGTAAGAAGCTGGCGGATCAATCGCCCGCGATCCGCGCCCAGCGCAATGCGCACTCCAATTTCCTTGTCGCGCGACGCGGTGCGAGAGAGCGCAAGATTCGCGACATTCACACACGCTATCAGCAGGATAAGTCCTACTGCTCCCAGAAGAAGCGCCAGCCGACCGCGGACATCCGAGACCATGCCGCTTCGCAACCCAACGACGCTCACATCTGCGTTCCAGCCGGCCGGCATCGGCCAAGGAAACAGTTTGACCACCCGCGATTGAAAGACGCGAATTTCAGCGCGTGCTCCGTCCATCGTCGCGCCCGGACGCAGCCGTCCGATCACCGGCATGAAATCGCCAGCCCAATAAGCAATCGCGTCTCGCGGATCGTTGTGCAGCGGAATCCATACCTGCGTTTTCGGCGACGGAAACCGAAAATCCGCTGGCATCACGCCAACCACCACCCGACTCACTCCTTCCAGTTTGATCGGCCGGCCAATGACAGTCGGATCGCTCGCAAATCGCTGTTGCCAGAGCGCGTGGCTCAAAATTACGAAATCGTCCTGCCCTGCTTTGTCGTCACCGGGGTGAAACGCTTGACCCAGCGCAGGCCGCGCGCCCAGTACGGAGAAAAAAGACGCGGAGACGACAGCTCCAGTCAGTCGCTGCGGTTCGCCATCTGCGGTTAGATTGAACTCGTGACCTTCGAAATACGCCGCACTGTCGAAGGACTTTATTTGCTCGCGCATCGCGGCGAACGCTCCTTTCGGATACGTGCCCTCCGTGCCGGTTACGCTCACAAGTTCCTGCGGTTTCGAAAATGGCAGTGGCCGCAAAACAATTCCATCGACAAGGCTAAAGATCGCTGTGTTTGCGCCAATGCCGAGACCCAACGTCAGTGCCGCTACCGCCGTGAATCCCGGCGCCTTCGCCAGCATCCGCAGTCCGAAGCGCAAGTCTTGCCAAAACGTTTGCATCGAAATTGCCCCTAAAATCGATTGAGGTTATAGCAGGTGACTTTCCGAACCTTGCTCCCAGCTAAGCATTTGCTTTATAGCTGCTTATAGGTCAGTCGCCAAGCATCTTCGGTTTGGCGGCGTCCGGTTACGGGAGGAAGCTGGCGCGAAACCGGACATAATCATACGCTCAGATTTCGGTCTGTCGGCAACCCGACAACCCCTAAAGTCACAAATCAAGCGCTCAAGTCCGCAGACGGCTTCCGTCCGGTGACCAATGCAGTCAGAATGGATGGCTTGCCTCAGCAAAACTGATAATTTACCTTGATTCACCCCGTCAGCCCTGAAGCGGTACAAAGTGTTCCGGCGGGATTCCCTCACCGTTGCCTGTTCCAGCGCGCGCCACGACTGAAGGGCTAATGCGACGATGAACGAACTTTTAAGTAACGACGTGCTGGTTGAGGATTCCACTTGCGTCGTCATGTACAATTCACCGCGCAGCTCAAGATTCGCGCGCTGCAACTAACGGTCTCCAAATCAAGACCGTGTTGTCTGTCAAGAGACCGCAGCAGTTTCTGCGCTTTCAGGAAAAATGATCCACGGAACCTTAAGATTTTGTCCGAGAGGAGCAAGTCAATATGGACATGACGCGCCGACAATTTGCCCTGGCTCTTGCAGCTAGCACCTACCTGCAGCCCTCCTTGTTCGAGCCGCTTTCCCCGTTAGGAGTTCCTCGCGGCGTAGTTCCCGGCCGAGTCACTTGGGCGCACGATCCGGCGGCTGTGACCTGGGATGGCACAGGTTCGTGGTGGACCGATGCCCACAATGATCAGGCTGTAATTGACCGCATGGTTGCCCGGTCCATTTGCGGCCTTACAAATCAAAAAAGCGACCCCCAGGCATGGAACTCCATCTTTCAATACTTCAATCGCACTCACGGGCGCGGCAAAGCCGGATACAGTGCTGGGGAGAAAATTGCGATCAAGGCGAATCTGAACAACACAACGGACCATGGCACGATCGAACGCCTGAACTCCTCGCCTCAGTTGATCCTTTCGCTCGTCCGACAGTTGACCGGCCCGGGACGAGTACCGGAAACATCCATCATCGTCTTCGATTCCAGCCGGTTCATCCCAGGCAATCTCTACGACAAGATCCACCACGGATTTCCTGGCGTCACATTTGTGGACCATATCGGAGGCGATGGACGAATAAAGGCCGAGTTCAGATCCAACGCGATTCCCTTCTCGGTTGAAAGTCACAACGCCACAGGACTGGATACCACGGTAGTTGAGTCCGCCTACTTAATTGATGCCGCCGTGTTGAGAGCGCATGTGAGTTCAGGCGTGACACTTTGCGCGAAGAATCTGTTCGGTGCTACTAGTATCAACCCAGATTGGCGCAAGAACGCGCACGACGGCTTTCACCACAACAGCGATGGTTCGGCAAGTTACTCCGCGTTTACGGATTATTTGGGTCATAAAGATCTCGGCGAGAAAACCATGCTTTTTATTATTGATGGGCTCTACGGAAACGACAACGTGGATGGTCCACCTCATCGCAAGTGGAAGATGGCGCCATTCAACGATGCTTGGCCGAACAGCATTTTTATGTCGCTTGACGGCGTAGCGATCGATTCCGTCGGCTTCGATTTTCTCGCTTCGGAATGGCCCGATCTTCCGGATATTGCGAATGCCGATAACTACCTTCGCGAATCTGCCTTGGCGAATGATCCACCTTCGAAGACTTTCTATGATCCGGAACGCGACGGCGTCCGATGCCGCAGCCTGGGCGTACACGAACATTGGAACAACGGGACAGACAAGAAGTACTCGCGCAATCTGGGAAAAGCGCAGGGGATCGAACTTTTCCAAGTCTGAAGTGCGGAACTTATTTGAGCCGTTGCTGCCTCTGATTGGCGGAATTGCGCCACTGCAGACAGCTTATCGGTTGTTATCGGTAGTCAGGGAGGCAGGATGAGCTGGAGGGCGGTTTCCTTGTGGTTCGCAACGGCAGCGATGCTACCGGCGATTGCGTTTTCGCAATCATTCTTGAGCCAGTATAAAGGCTTGCCGTATCACGACACGCGCTACAGTGGCGGGCCACAGAAAATACCGGGACGAGTATTGTGCGCTTACTACGACTTGGGCGGTGAAGGGGTCGCGTATCACGACAGCGATCCAAAGAATCACGGCAGCGGAGAGTTGAATCCAGCTGATGGAACTTACCTGAATGAATTTCGCATCAACGAAGGGGTGGATACTTCCTACACGAAGTTTCATCGCAAGCCGGATCCGATCGACGACAATCCCTTCGACAACTTTGTTCCTCCTCCAGACCTGCTCTATGTTGGCTGGACCGAACCCGGAGAGTGGTTCAACATCACCGTAGATGTGACACGCGCGGGAACATACGCCGCCGATCTTCTGCACACATCGAATCGCGGCGGAACAATATCAGTCGATGTGAACGAAAAGGACGTAACCGGACCTTTGCAGATCATCACAACAAATGATCCTGCAGACCCGGTGGCCTGGCGTCAGTGGCACCACTGGAATCTGGCGTCGCAACTTTTCAAAGTTCGGCTCAACAAAGGGAAGAACGTTCTGACCATACACATATTGACCGGTGGCAACATGAACCTCGCTTACTTCGACTTCACGCAGGCTCATAGATGAATGGAATGTGCCAGCGTCTCAACTCAGCGTCAGGCGTAATCCTGTTGCGCGGGGGGCGGTGACGGAGTACTTGCCCTGCTTAAGCGAGTCGGTTTTCGTGGAGGTTGTGATGCGCGCTTCGCGGCTGTCTAGTGCCGGCGCGTCTAATGTCTCGGTTTGCACCACGCCACTGACGTCGCGACCGAAATCGAGTTCCATTTCAAGGTCCGCCGCCGCGTCCTTGTTCAGAATGATTACCGAGGTCTGTCCGCCGGGCAGCTTCGCGGCATAGGCCGTTGCATTGACTCCCGCGGCCTGCAGCTTCGTCGAGAACTCGGTCTTCAACAGTGTTCCGCCGCTGAACGAGCCTGCAAACTTAAGTCCATACGCAACTGGCTCCAGCATGTAGTCCGAGCCAAATGTCGCAATCGGCGTATAGAACGGATGCGGACGCGCAGCAATCTGTGCGGGAGTTTCGCCATTCGCTTCCAGAAGCGTGTCACCCGGCAGAGATCCGCCAACGGAATTGGCCACAGATTTGCCCGTACCACCGTGCAGATTGACGCCGGAATAGTTATTACTGGCTAGCAACAGCGAATAGTCAGCTGACCAAAGCGCGGCAGCAAACACGTCGGAGACACCCGGCTTACCTCCCCGATAGCAAGTGTTTCCTTCGGTCATGCGTACGCGCGCACCCATTTTGCTGGCTGCGGACGATGCGATAGTCGCCGTGTTCTGCACTTTCTGCATGGTCGCCGGTTTCAGCAGGTTCGGAATGTTGACGTCCGGGTTCGTCGCCGGCCCGCCAAAATAATAATGATGAGTCAGGGTCGTTACGTGGGGCGGACCCTGGATGGGACCCCATTGATCAACGATCTCAGTGAGCCATGACATGTTGCTCGCGACATCAGGCATACCGAAGTTTGATGCGGGCACCCGAGCAACGATAGCGCGCGACAGGGAGAGCCACTGTGCGAGGTACGTCTCGGCCGACCACGTCTTCGGGTCGCGCAGGTGATGGCTAAACAGATCCGGCTCATTTCCGATCTGGAAATACTGGAGGCGGTCGCCGAGCGTCTCGGCTACAAAGGCCGCTTCCTCGGCGGCGCGTGCCGGCGTATTCGTGCCCATCCCGATGCCGTACACGCAAGTCCAACCTGTGGCTTGGAGGAACTGCGCGAGGTTTCTGACTGCCTCGACCGTCACCGCGTAGTACCGAGCCTTTGGCTCGCCCACGACCTCACGCACTTGAGGATGCTCTGGTTCGGGAAAGTCAGGCGTAGGTTTCCAGTAAGCGAACTCGCTGGTGTTGCCCCCAAGACGCAGAACCCCGGTTGACGAAAGCGCTTTGAACTCGCGAATCAATCCGCTGTTATGCGCCGAAAAGAAACTCGGGTCCGCGAGTTGCTGCACCTCATAAGACAGGCCGACAAAGTCGATAGGCATATGAGGACCAGTCGCTTCGCTGGGAATGGCAAGGGTAACCCGGACTTTGCTTTGGCCCTGCGCATGAAGACGTGCTGCAGCCACCGTCCAGGCTGCAGTGGCAAGAAATCTCCGTCGTGTGAGCATCACGCCCCTCGATTAATTGCTGCTTGGCCTTAAGCGCCCGCAGCGTTCGGTCGAAAAGGATACGACAGGTTGCCGGAATTCCACCTGAGTTTTTGTCGAGACCGCTCGCAGCAGCGTTTCCGCACGTTAACTTCTTCCGGCCTGCGTACCTCTTCCGCGTCGAGCCGAGGAAGGATGCAAATTCCAGTTATCGTCGGATGCGCGGGATACTATGTCGAGAGGAAGGGCTTCCAGCGATCCAACATAACTTTTAACTCTGTAACATCTTCTGGGCGAAGGTTTGAAAGTGGCGGGCGTACTGGACCTGCCGCCATTCCAAGTAAGTTCATCGCCTCCTTCATGACGGAAACCTCGTACCCTTTGCGCCGAGAGCGCAGCTCGTAGAGTGGGATCACATAGGTGTTCATGAGCTGCATGAGAACCGAGGAATCTCCCGCCGAAGCGACCTCGTGAAGTTTCAGAGAAAGCTTTGGCGCTACCGTCGCAATGCTGGACGTGTACGTCCGGATGCCGATGCTGTAGTAGCCGGGGACACAATCATCGCCAGCTCCACCAATCCAATAGAGCCTGTCTCCGACGCAATTCATAATCCGCTCGTACCGGCGCAAGTCGCCCTGGCCATCCTTCCAGCACACGAGTGTGGGGATTTCCTCCGCCAGACGTTCGACCCACGCCGGTTCAGGGTTTACCCAATCGCGGCTGTACACCAACATTCCCAGCGGGGATGCCCCACCGATTGCTTTGTAATATTCCGCAAGTCCCTGTTCATCGGCGTTTGGATAATAGGGCGGCAACGCTAGGATGGCATCCGCACCCACCTGCTCCGCTTGCTGGGCAAATTCTATCGCTATCGGCAGGTTGAATCCGGCGCTTGCGATTACCGGAATCCGGCCGTGCACTTCCTCTACTGTGGCCTTTACAACCTCTAAATGCTCCGCAGGAGTCAGGGAATACATTTCGCCTGTCCCGCCTGCGGCGACGATGGCAGCAGGTGCATTCTCCATGAGGCGTTGAAGATTCTTGCGAAGTCCTGGGATATCCAAGGACAAATCCAGTTGCAACGGTGTGATCGGAAATGCAATCACTCCACGAAGCTTGGCGCGGAGTTCTTCAGGTTTCATTTGCTCACCCATGCGAAGCGAACCAAAACGTAAAGTTGACGGCGCAAGAATCGCTGAAGTCGCCACGACTCCCGCTCCATCAAGGAACTTCCGGCGCGAAAAATGTAGGGACATCTTCACTTCCCTCGCTAACTTATTTGGCCACCGTAGTGCTTAAACCTTTTTGTCATCTCTCGGGTTGCTAAACCATACCTCAACAACCCAGTTTGTTGTCGACCATGTTCGATAGGGCGTTCCCGCCGCAGGTAATTTCGAGCTCATCGATGAACCATCTGATTCCCGTTGGAAATTCGAACCTCATGTGTTACAACCTGTAACGGTTGGCGGGGTGACGGAACTTTTCCTCGCGCGCAGGCGTTTCATGTTCAGGCGCGGCATTACACGCAGCGTTTGGTTGGACGATTCCAAATAGCTCCAGCTCCAGGAGCTTAAGGACTCTGGTATGAATAGTCTCTGGCGTGACTTTCGCTTCGGTTTCCGGCTGCTCCGCAAAAATCCCGGTTTCGCCACGGTCGCCGTCCTGGCGCTGGCGCTCGGCATTGGCGCAAACACCGCGATTTACAGCATCGTCCACACCACCCTGCTCGAACCCTTGCCGTATTATCACCCCAACGAAGTCGTGATGGTGTGGTCGAAAATCCAGGGACAGCGCAACGTGGTTGCTGCCGGCGATTACCTCGATTGGGAGCGCGAGAGCACCGTCTTTCAAGGATTGGCAGCGTGGACCAGCGGCAGCGTGAATCTCGCCACCGCCAGCCACCCGCAACAGGTGCAAGCATTGAGGGCCAGGCCGGGATTTTACACGGTGATAGGGCAATCAATTTTACTGGGCCGCGATTTTCTGCCGGAGGATGGCGAGGTCGGCAAGGACCACGTCACCATTCTTACTTACCGGTTCTGGTTGGATCGATTCGGTGGCGACCGCTCGATCGTGGGCACGACTATCCGGCTAGATGGCGAGCCGTACACAGTCGTCGGGGTCCTCGGCCCCGGCCCGGCCGATCGCGGGCGAGAAAAGCTCGGCATCGCGCTCTCTTTCAAGCCCGAACAGATCAACCACGATTTTCACTGGCTGCTCGTCATGGGACGTTTAAAGCCCGGGGTCACCGTCGAACAGGCCAACGCGGACATGGACAGGGTGACACAGCACATCGCGGAGGTTTACCCGAAATCGGATAAAGGCTGGGGCGCGCTCGTCTCGCCGCTGAAGAACGATTTTCTGGATCGTGACGTAATTCGCGCGCTGTGGTTGCTGTTGGGCGCTGTGGGATTTGTGCTGCTCATCGCCTGCGCCAACGTGGCAAACCTGCTGCTGGCGCGCGCGACTAAGCGCCGCAAGGAAGTTGCCGTGCGCGCCTCGGTCGGCGCCAGCCGTTGGCAGCTGTTTCGGCAGTTTCTCGCCGAGAGCCTCGCGCTGGCTTCGATCGGAGGGATTTTAGGCATTGCGCTGGCATGGCTGCTGTTGAAAATTATTTTGCTTATGATGCCGCCTTTCACTCTGCCGTATGAGGCAGATGTCCGCCTGAATCCTCCGGTGCTGCTTTTCACTCTGGCGGCCACAGCCCTCGCGGGCGTGCTTTTCGGTTGCGCCCCGGCCTGGCAGTCGTCGCACCTGAATCTGAACGACGTGCTGAAGGAAGGCGGCCGCACCTCGTTCGGCGGCGGCCGGCACGGGCTACGCCGCGCGCTCGTGATTGCCGAATTCGCACTGGCGCTCAGCTTGCTCGCAGGCGGTGGAATGGCCATCCACAGCTTGTGGAACGTCGAGCACGTGGATCTCGGTTTTCGTACCGACCATCTGCTCACGTTTGACCTACCGGTTCCACACGACCAGCTTACTTCCGCGGACGAGATTAATTCTTTCTATCGCCAACTTCTCGACAGAATCAAGGCTCTACCAGGCGTTTCGGCCGCATCGATCTCCACCGGCATGCCGCTTCGCGGCACGGGTTTTGGCATGCCTTTTCAAATTGTCGGGAAAACAGTGGACGATCCTTCCAAGCGCCCCGGCGCCGGATTCAATATGGTCACGCCAGAATATTTTCGGACGTTTGGCATCCGCTTAGACCAGGGACGAGAGTTCACGGATCAGGATTTGGCCGGCGGCGCTCCAGTGGCTCTGGTGAACGAAATATTCGTGAAACGTTATTTCGCCGGCGTCGATCCGTTGGGTCAACGGATCGCCGTCGAACAGTTGATTCCCGGCGTTACCAGGTTGGGTCCTTACATCGAGTGGCAGATCATAGGGGTCTACCACAACGTACATAACGGCGGCGTGGGAGCGGAGGGATTCCCGGAAATTGACGTGCCGTTCTGGCAGAGCCCCTGGCCGGGGTCGAACGTTGCGGTGCGCGCCTCAGTCGATCCCGCGGCTTTGACGAAAAGCATTTCAGAGATCGTCCTTTCCATGAATCCGAATCTTCCGCTCGCGGAGGTCAAGACCATGGATCAAATCAAGGACGAATCGATGGCTGGCGATCGTTTTAGCGCTTTTCTGTTCGGAAGCTTCGCGGGCTTGGCCCTGCTCCTCGCTGCGCTGGGAATTTACGGCGTGATGTCTTTTGCCGTGGCGCAACGAACGCACGAAATCGGATTGCGCATCGCCCTCGGCGCTGGTCAAAACCGCGTCGTGCGATTGATTATCCGCGAGGGTATGACGCTTGCCGGAATAGGTTTGCTGGTTGGGTTGGCAGGCGCCTATTTTGTCGGCCGCGTGATGCACAGCCTGTTCACCGGGGTCGGCGCGCTGGACCCTGCGGCATTCGGCGGCGTTGCGGCTCTGCTGCTGATGTCAGCGTTGCTAGCGTGTTATGTGCCGGCGTTGCGCGCGGCAAGGGTTGATCCGATGCAGGCACTGCGTGAGGAATAGCGCCGCCGTACTGCGCTTCTTCAGGCGTTTCACTTCGTAGCTGCGAACTCTAATGCGCTCGCCTAATCGCACCTGAGTGTCACCGCTGAGTGCAATGCAGTCCTCATCAACAATACCCAGTGTGTGAATCAGGATATGGCGCTCTTGAAGCATCTTCTTGATGAAGGGATGTTCGATTCGGGTATCAACGTCGGTGTGTCGCTGAGTGGACCAGAGACAAGTTTTTGGTCGCAGACCGGGGCAATTACGCGGAAAAACTATAAGTGACACGTCTAAAGGTGGTAAAATTAAGGTAAAACCGATTCACCTTGAACGCACTCGACGCAAGAACTCACTCGATTTATTGGGAAAATGGCGCGCCCGGAGAGATTCGAACTCCCGACCCTCTGGTTCGAAGCAAGCCGTGGTCAAATCCAAATGGCTTGTTTGGTGTCGCTTACGAATCCAGAAACGTCTTCTAACTCGCGCAATGATACCTAGTGAGACTTAACACGGAGCGGTGGCGGCTAGGTCAAACGCGTCGAATTCCTGCCGGAGCCAGCACTTACTGGATTCAACTGCAACTCTCCGCGGCGGGTCGCCAATCCTTCCAACTTGATGCGCCTCGCGGCGGCCTGCTGATCGAGGCGCGCGACGTCAATGGAGACAACGCCATTGACCTAGTCCTCACCACCGCTTGGTTCCGGCAGCCCGTAGCGGTACTGCTAAACGACGGCCACGGCAAATTCTTTCGCGCTGCACCGACTTCATTCCCTGGAGCATTCATCGGCTGCAGTACGAATTGGCTCCCCGCCACAATCCCGACGGCAAACATTCCCGGGATTCCACCCGAGTCCGGCACTGGCATCGGAGCGGAAGAAGCAGAAATACCGCATGACCGTTCTCTGACGGGGCTGATTCCGCGGTCGAGTGCGGGTTTCCCGACCGATCCTTTCGTGATCTCATCCGCAGGGCGCGCACCACCCTCCGAAGTTCTCTACCTCTAAACACGCGGCTTATCGGCCGGCAACCTACGCTCTCGTCTCTTCGTTGTGGGCCCACCGTACGCAGCCGTAAATCACTCCAAGCTCTGTTTCTCGTCTGGACGGCGTGCAGATCACCTTCTGGCAGTGATCGCCGTAACTCAACGAAATCCACACTCGAAAATGAATGAATCGCGAGAGACCTAAGTCTCCGCGAGGAGTGCCACATGATTCGCAAATTGGTGGATTTTGCTTTGGAGAACCGCTTCCTGGTCGTCGCCACGACACTGGTGCTCCTCGTATGCGGAGCAATCTCCTTTCATCGGCTGCCGGTCGAAGCATATCCCGACGTTGCAGACAACTATGTGGAGATCATCACACAATGGCCGGGAATCTCCGCTGAACAAATCGAGCAACAAGTCACGATTCCACTGGAAATCGTAATGAACGGTATTCCTCATATCACCCATTTGCGATCCTTTTCTCTCTTCGGGCTCTCCGACCTGAAGTTGATTTTCGATGACGACGAGGCCAACGCTTGGGATCGCGAACGTGTGTTGGAGCGCCTCTCGCAAGCTGCCTTGCCACCGGGCGTCGTGCCGCAAATGGGCACCGACTGGAGTCCCGTGGGACAAATCTATTTCTTCACGCTGCACAGCAATAATCCCGAATACGACGTGATGGATTTGAAATCGCTAGAGGATTGGGTAGTCGAGAAGAATTTCAAAGCGGTGCCCGACGTCGTGGATGTGGCCAGTTTCGGCGGACCTACGCGCGAATATCAGGTCCGCGTTGATCCGAATAAACTCGTCGCTTACGGCCTGAGCCTAGCTCAGGTGGAGCAACAGCTCATCAACAATAACGTCAACGCCGGTGGCAGCTTCATCGAATCCGGCTTGCAGCAAGTGAATCTGCGGGAAGTTGGCTTGATCAATAGTGTGGCGGACATCGAAAAGACGGTGATCGTCGCGAAGAACGGAACTCCCTTGCACATACGGGACATCGCCGTAGTGGCGCAAGGTCCGAAGATCCGGCTAGGCCAGTTTGCCCGCGCCATCCATCGCGAAGACGGCAAAATCATTGATAACGACGACGTGGTTTCCGGCATCGTGCTCTTGCGCAAAGGCGCAAATGCCGACAAAGCTCTCGCGGGAATCCACGCGAAAGTCAAAGAAATGAATGAGCACATTCTGCCCCGTGGTGTAAGCATCGTTCCCTTCGTTGACCGCAGCGACTTGGTGCACTACACGACCGGTACGGTGCTGCACAATCTCACGGAGGGCATCATTCTTGTCGTGATCGTTCTCTTTCTATTTCTCGGGAACATACGCGGAGCGATTATTGTCGCCGTTACGATCCCGTTCTCGCTGTTATTTGCCGCAACGTGCCTCAATCTGGAGAATATTCCCGCAAATCTTCTTTCGCTGGGCGCTTTGGATTTCGGAATGGTTGTGGATGGCGCCGTGGTGATGGTAGAAAACATCGTCCGGCATTTAGGACGCCAGAAACGCCAGACCGATTCGATCGCCACTCTGGAAGTAATCCGCGACGCGGCGCACGAAGTGCAGCGCCCGGTCTTTTACGCGATCGCCATCATCATCACAGCGTACTTGCCCATTTTCACCCTGCAACGTGTCGAGGGCCGCCTCTTCAAGCCGATGGCCTGGACCGTCGCATTTGCGCTGTTGGGTGCGTTGCTATATTCCATTCTCGTTGCGCCGGTGTTTTCCAGCATCTTATTCAGGAAGGGCGTGAGCGAGTGGCGCAATCCCGCAATGGAGTTCTTGAAAACCAAATACCGCGTAGCCGCCAGATGGGCGATTGAGCATCGCTTCGTAACGGTCGGCGTGGCAGGCGTGGGCTTGGCCATCGCCGTTTATCTTACGGTGGGCGGTGTGCTCGGTTCGGAATTCCTCCCCCACCTCGATGAAGGCGCGCTGTGGGTCCGCGGCACTCTCGCTCCCAGCACCGGACCTCTCTAACAATGTCGGCCCTGTCAAACACTTTTTGAGCAGACCTCTCCAATCACTGAAAAGGGTTTTTTCTTCCCCTTCCTGGATGGTCTTACTTGTCGGCCTTGACGACTTCGGCTCGTTCGTAATCTGGCGGTCGGCTTCAGTCCGACCCATACATCTCTTCGATCGTAAATTTCAGACCATGATTAGTAATTCGAACTCCCTCTCGCGAGGGAGCGGGATGCCCATTCAAGTGCGCGGCGTTCTAGTTCACGCCATGTCCGGTACCGAGCTGTCCCGCGTGCGAACCGAATTCCGGCTCCGTCTTCCCGAGCCTATCAACAAAGACCCACTCGAGTCGAGGGGGCCGACATTGTTATGCAATCAAGTCCCGTACTAGAACTTTACTTGTCCGGTTTGAGCGGTGGTCTCAATGGGTCGACGCAACACTAAGCTCGAACCCGCCTAGCATTGAAAACAAACGTCAAAATCGCCCGCCAGGGATAGACCAGCAGGGACGCTGTCCTGGCTAGGTTTTGGTCCCGTACCGCCAAACACACGATTCTCCCGCGGGAGCATCGCGCAACCAACGCACTAGAAGGCGTTGCATCCACCGGTTGAGCTAGCAGCGTTTACCAGGCAAGTGAGATATTATCCCTCACTAGTAGCGAAGCGACCATATCTCCTTGACTTTTGAGAAGCCTAAATCGGAGGACTAGGTTTCAAAACTCTCCTCCGGTTCAGGAAGCGTGTCGCCTTCTCGCGCAAACCAAACGTACAAGGTTGGCAAAATGAAAATGCTCATCGCCAAATTCACCATCAAGCCCCCTACGATGACGATGGCGAAGGGGCGTTGCGAATCGGAACCAATCCCATGTGATAGAGCGGCGGGCAATAGTCCGAGCGTCGCAACTAACATCGTCATCATGATCGGACGAAGCCTTAGTACGGCGCCTTCAATCGCGGATTCCTCGACGGAGTGGCCTCGCGCCCGGAGCTGGTTGATATATTCCAGCAGGATGACGCCTGTCTGAACCGATACGCCAAAAAGCGCCAAGAAACCGACGCCTGAAGAAACACTGAAATGCGTGCCGGTAATCAAGAGGGCTAGCAACCCGCCGACGCTGCCCATTACGACCGTCGCTAGAATTAGCGCAGCCCACTTCGGCGAACTAAACATCGTATAGAGAATCAGGAAGATGACCAGGATCGTTACCGGCACGATGATCAGCATTCTCGCCTGGGCGCGTTTCTCGCTTTCGTATTCGCCTTCCCAGTCAATGTGGTAACCACGCGGCAGCAGAACATTCGCATTGACCCTCTGAATTGCTTCTTCGACGGCGCCGCCAAGATCGCGCCCCCGAACGCTGTACTTAATCGCGACATAGCGCTGGTTCCCCTCGCGATAGATCTCAGAGCCGCCGTCACGCTCTGCGATCTTGCAGAGCTGCGCGAGAGAAACTCGTTCGCCGGATGGAGACGACAAGCGAATGTTTTCGATGGCTTCCTTGGTCGAGCGATACTGCGGCAGATAGCGCAATACCAGATCGTAGCGCGCCTCACCTTGCAGTACTTGTGTGAGCGCGCTGCCCCCGACCGCGGTCTGGATGGCATCTTGCACATCCGCGACGTTGATTTGATGGCGCGCAGCCTGATCGCGGTCCACCGCGAAGTTGATGTTCGGTTGACCGAGAACGCGAAGTACGCCGAGGTCTTCGATGCCCCCAACTCCGCGCATCACGTTCACGATCTGATCGGCTTTTTCTTCCAGAACCATCAGGTCGTCGCCGTACACTTTGGTGGCGAGCTCCCCCTTCACGCCGCTGACGGCTTCTTCCATGTTGTCTTCGATGGGTTGCGAAAAGCCCCAGATTACGCCGGGGATTTTGTTCAGTTCTCTCAGCATGGCTCCGATCAGCTCGTTCTTGTCCTCGCGGAAGATGGGCCGCCACTGGTTCTTGGGCTTCAGGTCCACGAAGTATTCGGTATTGAAGAAGCCGGTGTTATCGGTTCCGTCGTCAGGACGCCCAACCTGACTTGTGCATTGCGGGACTTCGGGAAATGAGCAAAGAATGATGCGCGCTTGATTCGATACGCGGATGGCTTCACTTGATTGCATAACAATGTCGGCCCCCCTCGACTCGAGTGGGCTTTTGTTGATAGGCTCGAGAAGACGGAGCCGGAATTCGGTTCGCACGCGGGACAGCTCGGTACCGGAGATGGCGTGAACTAGAACGCCGCGCACTTGAATGGGCATCCCGCTCCCTCGCGAGAGGGAGTTCGAATAACTAATCATGGTCTGAAATTTACGATCGAAGAGATGTATGGGTCGGACTGAAGCCGACCGCCAGATTACGAACGAGCCGAAGTCGTCAAGGCCAGCAAGAAGGATCTCCCAGGAAGCGGAAGAAAAACTCTTTTAAGTGATTGGAGAGGTCTGCTCAAAAAGTGTTTGACAGGGCCGACATTGTTAGAGATGTGCGGTAACGCGACTTACCAGGACTTAACGTGTCTTTCGCGTCGCGCCGCGCGTTTGTCACGGGCAGCTGTAACCAATCTCTGTCAGAGCCTGAGTTTCGATTCTGTCGGAGAGCTTCCACTAAGGATTTCACGACATGGCTCGCGAGATCCCAAACTATGCCATTCCACGGGAACCTGCTGGGCGTCGCACGGAATGTCCATAGCGTTTTGTTTATTTTACCCAACAACTCAACCTGAAGATATCCATCATAAGTTTTTTCTGAAACTCCACCGTGAGGTCCCATATTCATGGAGCCTGTTACCCAAATCTTACCGCTTCCCGTGATTACCGCATCCGCTTCGCTGGTGGTCACCACAACTTTGAGGTCCCCACTTTTGCGAAGCGCTTTGATCGTCGCCTCTCGAAGGTCCGATGCACCCCCTCCGCACCGAACGAGTCCACAAACACCTTTTTCACTTGTGATAAAGATTCTGCGGTCTGACCACCGGCGCTGTTCATTGGTATGAAGGCGAGTACAAGAACAGTGCCGAGAGCACGAAATAACTTTCGGAGATTCGTATGCAGTTTCATACCGACGAAGGCTGACGGTCAAAGGCCTTTACTGAATACATATTGCCGCAGCGCGTAGCGGCTGACTAGTCCAGTTCGCCAATGTAGCTGAAAGATTGCCCCATTTCACTCGAAAGAGCGGTTCACTTCCCCGCAGCTGTGTTTCAGAATCGACTCTGATCTTGGACGTGACTTCGCTCCCGCGACAGATGTCGCACGGGACACGCGTCTGAGCGTCCACTTGCTCCTCCTGTGGATGATCGCACAGAACGGGCACCACGACCCTCGCTTCACTTTGCTCGGCGTTGCTTTCCACCGATGCCCATATGAGCAACGCCACGATAATGCCGTCCGCTCATTTAGATATTCTTCAGACAAACACGCTCCGCCTCTGCTACTCGCAATGTCCTGCAACTCGGACAATCCAAGCCGTTGATTGCGAGCGCAGAGCGGGCACCAAGTTCCTTGGACAACTGAGGTCGGCAATGCTTGCCAGCGATGCCCTTGCGCGCATCGCCAAATCAGTTTGGCTTTGCTGCTGATGTACTCCGTAGATAAGCATGTGCCCGAGCGAGCGATGGCCAACTTTCGCATTTTTTCGATGTTATGTTTCGCATAAAACCTTCTCCGCTGGTTGTAACACTGCCTACACCAAGTTCCTCTCCTCCGCGTTCCGCTCTTCACGTTAGCCGGAGATGCTTTCCAGTAATGCCCGTGTCTGCATACCCACACGAGAGGAGTACGACCATTCTTGTAGTTGGTCGAAAGGCACCTGCCTCCCCGCTCTCTTGCGATCTTTTGCATTTCTTCCAGTTTGAGTCTTTGGTTGTGCGCACAGACTGGACACCAACTGCCTGCTTTGACCGAGGATGGCCGCACTACCCATTCATGACCAACCGCGCATTTCCATCGCAGGCGTTTTGACGAGTTCAAGTATTCGTGGGAGAGACATTGACCGCCTTTCAGTACGGCGATTCTCCGCAGTTCATGTAAGGTCAGACGAACAACTCTCGCGCAGAATGGACACCAGTGGCCCTTCATAATTTGAAGAGGCGTCGCGGTCCATTCGTGACCCGTCGAACAGCGCCATCCCAGTCTTGTCACTGTATTCCGATAACTTTCGGAAAGGCAACGACCGCCGCGAGATTCGGCGATCTGTTGCATCAGTTCAAGCGTCAGCCGTCGTACCCCGGCACAAGCAGGACACCAGCCCCCTTTTTGAATGGTCGCTGGGACCGCATTCCAGCGATGACCAGCTGTGCATTGCCAGAGGAGAGGAACTGTTGAATTGACGTAGAGCGTTGAAAGGCACTGTCCTCCCCTCGCCCCGGCGAGCGATACCATTTCGTGAAGGCTCAGCTTCTTTGGCATAGCACACCCGTCGGAACGAGTACCTTCCCCGTGAGAAGGAAGGCCCCGATAGAACGTGCTCTATTCCGTTAGGGCCTTCATCCCGCGAGCCAATCTCAGAAGTGGAAGCCGACCTCCGCGGACAAGGCTCGTGGCGTTACGTAGTGCGTGCCGCTGAACGTGGACAAGAAGTTGTAGACCGCTTGTTTATTGCCGATGTTGATGGCGGTCAGGCGGAGGCTCCACTTGTAACGGTCGCCGCGGAAGAGATTGTCGTCGCCGACAGCCAGGTCGAAGAGGTTGCGGGAAGCGACGCGCGGCGGATTGCGATCGTCGTTCTCGGTCCCGGGAGCGGGAATCTTCAAGAACTTCGAGTTGTATTGGGACGAGGGGCACAAGCCAGAAGCGATGATCGGCGTGCCGGTGGGATTGCTCGGACTCGGCGGAGTCGCGAACACTCCCGCGCAGGATAGTCCAGCTTCAAACTGCTGATCGGGCGACAGGCCGGAGACGTCCACAAATCCTGGGATTTGCGCGCCGGCGCAGTTGCCGCCATCGCACGGTACCGGACCCGCGACCAAGCCGCTATCGTAGCGCCAGTTGAAACCAATCCAGGGCCACAATTTCTTCGGCTGGTATTGCAGGTGAGTGGTTTCGTTGAAATGCTCGTCGTGGTCAATGCGGAAGGGCGTGAAACTTCCTGCGACGACGGGAACCGCGCCCACGCCGCCGATTTGCGGAGTGAAGAAGCGCGCGGCGACGCTGGACATCACCACCAGCGCGGTGAGGCCGTGATAATTCGGGACATTCGCGCTGATTGCGTAGCCGGGAATTTTCGAATTATTCCACTCGATCGGAAATGTGATCGGCGTAGCGCCCAGAATGCTGAAGTCGTAGCCGTTGTGCGTATACTTCCAGATGTACTCGCCGTTTATCACTAGGTATTTTCCGAAGGCTTGTTGCAGACCGGCGTGAAATTCATTGCGAAAGCCGGGAGAAAGAGGAGTGGCGGTGCCGGATGTGCAACCCTCGCCCTCGGCTGCGAACAGAGCACCGACGACTGGGTTCAAGCACCCGATGCTGGAAAGCACCAGGTTTTCGTTGAACGGGGTTTCGAGAGTGCGCGCATAAGAAGCACGCAGAACTGTGTTGGTTTTTTTGACGTTGTAGGCAACACCGAGGCGCGGTTCCGCCTGCGTCGCGTGAGTGAGTCCCTCATAGATATCCCCGCGGATACCAAGGTTGAACGACCAATTCTTCCAGCTGATGGAATCCTGGACGTACATCGCGAGCTGTTTCACATCCGTGTGACCGGGGAAAAGATACTCAGCGCTGTTTGTCTGGCCGGTGTTGCAGCCGTCGCTCGCCGGCAGCGCAGCGGTTCGGGTTAAGTCAATGCAACCGAGGATGGGAACAAATGCACCGACGGAGCCTTGGCCAAGGTTCGGGGTGAGCGCCCCAGTGCATTGCGTCTGGGAAGTAATCGCTGGATTGGTGTTCGGAGTTCCGTCGGCATTGAGGCAGACGGCGTTCAACGTGGGATCCACGATTCCGAACGTGTCGTGCTCCGTGAGGAACGTCTGTTCGTACACGACTCCGGCCTTGATGTTGTGAATGCCTTTCACGACGGAGAGCTCGGCATGAGCACCGGCGTTGGTGAGCGTGCGGAATTGATTAGCGGCTTCCTGCTGAAGGTTCGAGGGGCCGAGGTCGGCGAAAGGATTGTCGCTGCCGTAGTAATTGAATTGGTCGCGGCGGACAAACCCGCCGAGAGTGAACACTGTCGAGGAGTTGATTAAGTGCGTCCAAGTCGGCGCGATGTTGTAGGTTCCGATCTTGGAGCGTTGATCGGTGGGTCCGACAGGAACGCCGTTCGGACCAAGCCCGCCGTTATCAACCACCACGCCGAACCAAGGGGAGGCGAATTGCCCGTCAAACGTATTCGGCGTCTGGAACCAGGAACGTGTGTAAAGCAGATCAAGGTGCAGGGAGTTTGCAGCATTGAATTGATAATCCACGCGGTCGAAGATGTTTTCTTCGTTGCCCTTGTCGTGCATCACGGTGAACTCCGGACCGTCGAGAAACCGGCCGCTGTTCAATCCGTTGACGGAGATGAAATTGCCCCAGTTTTGGCCGCCATAGGCAAGATCGAAGCCGGCATTGGCGGTGCCAAATGCGCCGTACGAGGCCGTCACGCTGCCGTGCGGAGTCGTGACACCTTCGCCGGAGCGCGTGGTTGCCTTAATGACCAGGCTAGTCTTATCTCCGAATTCGGCAGGCGGGGCCCCGGAGATAACTTCCAGTGATTGGACAGCGTCAATCGGCAATTGATTCGAGAACACCTTGCTCTGCTGGTCGGTGATGGGCTGGCCATCCACGGAAAACGAATTTTCGGCGTGGTCGCCGAGCCCGTGGAACAGGCCGTTGGAGTCTGCGGCGACGCCCGGGGTAGAAAGCGTCACGAGCGAGCTGATGGAAGAAGACGCACTTTCCAAGGGAAGCTTGTCGAACAGGGCGCGATCTACGTCGGTGTGGAAGGTTGGCTCGTTCTCGAGGAGGTCGCCGCCGCCTTCAACGGTGACGGTGCTCGAACTGCCGGCGATTGTTAAGCCGATCTTTAGGGCGAGAGGGACGGAGGAGCGGACGTCAATGTCCTGCGCGTACGCGCCAAATCCTGCGGCGCTCACTGACAGGTGATAGGGATTGAACGGGACGTTGGCGAAACTGAAATTGCCGGAAGCGTCGCTGGTGGTGGAGCGTTCGAAGCCGCTGACCGGGTTGTGGACGGAGACGGTTGCGTTGGCGACGACGCCGCCCGAAGGATCGGTCACGGTGCCCGTGACGTTCCCCGAGTTTCCGGTCTGCGCGATGCTCGCGGGTGCGGCTGCAAGCGCAACTAATAGGAAAAACAAAGTCCCTAGAAATACTCTTACGGATCTCATTAGTGAATCTCCCTTTATGAATGGCGACGTGTGCGCTGCGCAGCGCGGGCCGCGGATGAATTGCAGAATGAAAATGGAATTCGACACTTGCCGCTGAGAACACGGCACGCGTTAAGGGATTACGATTTCTGGGAGGAGAGGTTAGACAGGAGGCGCGCGGGGGATTCTATGACTGCAAACAGGATCGAGGCTAAGTTTCTGATCTTCGGCAGCCGCAAATCGCGCGACGGTGATCGGCGTTTGCGTTTCTAACTGCGTGGCGGGCTGGGGTACCGCGACATGGCCGGTGTGGCAGACCTGGCAATGCTGTTCGTCGGAGGAGTGCCCGTGCCAGTGGCCTGCAGCCTGCATGGCAAAGAGGCCCACGGAGAGAACCAGGGCCACCGCCAGCAGTCGTAGTGCTATTCGTTTAGACATGGATGAGTCTACGGCACCACCATAGATATCATACTCTGATGTGCCTCGGGCGATAAACGTTAGCACATTTATTTCCATCGGATAACGGACTCGCTACAGGTTGTGGACATCCATCGTTGCGAGGCAAGAACTGCTGCCCAGGCACGCACCAAGTCCTGATGAACGCCGTCACCGGAAACTAGCCGTCATTGTCCGGTTACGCGACTTACCAGGCACGTGGAATTCGATTGATATACATAGCCGCACGAATCGGTATCTATATGAATTCCGACCACGAAGAATACGATCGTGAAATTGAAATGTTCGCTGAGCCGCACCGAATCGAATCATTACAAAGTTGGAGGACCGGAATCCCTAATCCTCTCCTGCTCAAACCGCGCGATGCTAGGGCTCACATTCGCGAAAACACTCTTAATCTTTACCTGGGGGGCACTTTCCGGCGGAGCTCGTCGAAGAAGTTCAGGAGGACCGTGACGCTGTCGGTGGACCTCACTTGCGTCCCACTTGGATTCAGCACCACCGCGAAACGTTTGCCGTCGGGCGCCAAGTCGTAAGGGTAGTTACCGCCCAGAAACGGTAAGCTCTCCCGGGCCCAAACCTGGGGTTTTCCGGCGGCAAAGGAGCCGCCTTTGCCGGAGTAGCTGGTCACCATGATGAGCCAATCCGGAGTAAGGAAAAAAAGCTTGCGCCCATCGCGCGACCAGAGGGGGTACGCGCCGCCGTCGGTTGAGATCTGTGACTTGCCCCCCGGTCCTGGGAAGGGTCGCACGTACACCTCGTCCTTCCCCGACTCATCCGAGGAATACGCCAACCAATGGCCATCAGGCGAGAACGCCGGATCCGACTCGGAAAATGATGCGCGCAGAAACACCTCCGCCTTTCCGAGCCGCGGATGGTCCCGGTCGCCTTCCAAGAGTGCTGTCCAGATCTCCGCACGGAAGCCGGAGCTTTCCTGATAATGAGAGTAAGCGAGCCTTTTGCCGTCCGGCGAGAACGAGTACGGGGACTGAAAAGTCTTTAGGTTCGCCTCGGTTAGCCGTTGCGCCTCGCCCACACCGTCAGCGCGGATCCAATACATGCCCGAGCCTGCCCAGTTCCACGATTCGAAGACGATATTTTTGCCGTTCGGGGTCCACACGGGGAAATTGTTCCGGCCCGGCAGGTTTGTGAGACGCGACACAGTGTCGCGCTCGAGGTCTTTCACCCAGATGTCCGCCCGCACCGAAGCAGTTGCCAACTCAAATGCCAAGCGCTTACCGTCGGGTGAAAAACGCGGATTCTCATACAATCCCGGGGGCGTCTGTAACGCCTTGGTCTGGCCCGTGCTTTCTAGCCACCAGATCGAATAGGGAAACGGAATCGGCATTTTCGAGCTGACGTACACAATAGTCCCGGTTTCGGAAAAGGCGAAATCGCCGCCCCCACTAACGTTGCTGTTGACTTCTTCGAGCACAGGCTGCGGGGCTCCGGTCACTTCCAGTCGACGAAGGTCAAACGGAGCGGCCCACAGAGTGTTCTGATGCATGTAGACCAGATGTCCACTTGGCAGGTACCGACCGAACGAGGCACCGCTAAGAAGGGTTTTCCGCTCGCCAGTCTTGAAGGTAAAGACGACAATATCTCCGTCGTCATAAGCGCCACTGCCGTAGGCGGTGAATAGAACCGCCTGGCTGCCCGGCAGAACCTGCGGCCAAGCGTGCGCGGTTTCGCCTTTGTCGTTGCTCAGATGGGTTACCTGCACGGGTGCACCTCCGCCTGAAGGAACTCGCACCAGGCCGGAAGTGCCCCCACTCAAGGCCGCTATAATGTTTCCATCGTCACCCCAACTTGCGCCGCCGCTGTATCCAGGCGCGTCGACCAATGTCACAGGCACGCCGCCCTGTACTGGCAACTTCTTGAGCTTGTGATCCGAAAAGAAGGCGAGCCACTGACCGTCAGGCGAAAAGAAGGGCCGGGAAGCGTGGTCGGCACCGGACAGCGGCACAAACTGACTTTGATCCACACTGCGCATGGCCAGGCGCCAGTTGCGGTCCGGCTCGTCCTCGGAAACAACGATGTGAGTACCGTCAGGTGATAGCGCCAGCTGAGCGCCAAAGAACCGATCAATTCCTGCGCCAACTGGCAGTTCGGCGCTGAGCTGCATTGGCGCGTTTGTCTTGCGCGAGAAAAACCACCTGCCCCCCACGATCAGTCCGACAATCACAATTGTCGCAGCAGCGGCCGCCCATAGAAACCGCGAGGATCTCTTGGCGGGCTTTACCTCGGCCTCCGCCTCACCAGATCGTGCTCCTGAGTCCAGCGCGGTTGGCAGGGCAACGGGTAAGATGAAACGATAGCCGCGGCGAGGCAGAGTCTCAACATAGCGCGGGACATCCGCGGAATCTCCCAGCGCCGCCCTGAGCTTGGCTACCGCGACGTTTACGGCGTGATCAAAGTCGCCAAAGGAGTCATTCGGCCAGATTCGGCGTTTCAGTTCCTCGCGGGTAACCACCTCGCCGGGATTTTCCACAAGGGCGGTCAGAACTTTTAGGGGTTGATCTTGCAGACTAATCCGCGTGCCCGCTTTGCGAAGCTCGCCCGATCGCATGTCCAACTCGAAGACCCCGAATCGAATCTTGGAATCTCTAACGGACTCAGACATTCACTACCTCGCAAGTAACCCGCATTGCGATTCGGTGCCTCGCTGCGATTGTGCGCGGAGACAACTAAACCTAACTAGCTGCGTTATCAAATCATTAGAGGTTAACAATGTCAATACAACGAGGAGAAGCTGGGTGCATTGAGGTACCAGCTCGCCTGCTCGACCCTTAGCCCAACCCGCTGCTGCGGCCGAGGGGTGTGGGATGCATCGTTGGATGCGCATTTCAGGCAGGACCATTCTAGTCCTTGGAATGATCTCCACCTCCCCGACCCGTGCACAAGACGTAGTCCGAGCCAGCACTAGCCCAACGATGCCTTTCGAGTTGGTTTCGGGATTTCTGGTGGTTGTGAACGGGCAGATCGGAAATCTGAGAGTTATGAGGTTCATCATAGACACCGGCGCTGCCAGTAGCGTGATCGATGCGAAGGTGGCTGACAAGTTACGGTTGCCGCAGACCGACGGGAAAGTTATGACCTTTAATCGACGCATTTCCGTCGAGTGGATGGAGATTCCGGAATTCAGGGTGGGGCCGATCGTTGCTAGAGCACTCTGGGTCATGGTCATTGATCTTGCCAGATATTCACGGTATGGGAAGGACGTTGACGGCGTTGTCGGCCTGGATCTGTTAACTAGAAGCGAGCACTTGAGTATTGATTACGATCGAAGGATTCTGTTGTTCCAGTTGGCGAATGGACGACCTGACGAGCGGGCCCCTGTGCGGGGTTTTAAAATTCCAATAGTCGTACAAGGAGCGGCTGTACAGCTGCTTGTGGATACAGGCTTTCAAGGCATCCTGCTATACAGAGACCGCATTCGGAAAAAGTTGCCGAAGATGCGCACGGAAGGCGAACCGAAAGAGGTAGTAGAGAGTGGCGTGCGAGCTACCGAGGTCAGTCTGCCTGGCATGCGAATCGGCGGATCGGACCAGGTGCGGATTGTGTTTCTGATTGATGGTCCTGGTCAAGGCGACCTTCCGGGAGTGGACGGTATTCTTGGTGCGGCAGCTTTACATGCAAAACGCATCGATTTCGACTTCACTAACATGGTGTTGCGCTGCCAGTGATTTACTTGGCGCCGAACTTGTCTCCCTGATAATCGAACTCAACTCCCGATAAACGCCCAAACCGGACAAGTGGCCTCATTGTCGGGTAACGCGACTTACCGGGAGTTGAGGCCCTTGCCCTGCGTTCGCACTGGAATTCTGGCTCACGATCTTGATACCCCAGCACCGAAACCAAAACCCGGGCCACAAAATCCGCATTACGGAGGCGAGAGCCGGAGTAAAATCCGCGCATGAACCCGAAACAGAAACGACGACTCACTATCGCCCTTGCTATTCTCGCCCTTGTGTCTGTCTTTGTGTACTTCTTCGGACATTGGATGCTGCAACTTTTGCTGTGGATCATTTGCGGTCACGGAGCCGGATGTTTTTGAGGATCAAGCGGCTAGTTAGTAGCGAGCCGAATGGCGAGTGGCGCATTTTTGATCGAGAATGGAGTCAACTCCTGGTAAACGCTGCCAGCTCAACCGGTCGATGCAACACCAAATAGTGCCTTGATTCGGCAATGCTTGCGCGGGGGAACCAGCCATTTGGCTTTGCCAGGTCAAAACCCAGCCAGAGCAGCGTTCCCGCTGGTCTGACCCTGGCAAGCGATTTTAGCTTTTGTTTTCAGTGCCAGGCGAGTTCTAGCTTAGTGTTGCGTCGACCCATTGAGACCACCGCCCTAACCGGTAAAGTGGATTTTCCTAGTTTCCGGTTACCCACGTACTACGGGTCTGTTCTTGCCTGCAGCATTGGTCACACATTCGGCTGTCAGCCCCGGATTCAGACTCCGCTAACTGCTCAATTGGGGTTGACCGGCTCTGGAGGAAAGTACTTCGCTAGTGGAATACTTATGGAGCCGAGATTGCCGGTTGATGGATCGCGCATAGCAATGCACAGTTGTACTGCAAGAGGCAGAATCTGAACGCGCTCCGTCTCTCTGACGCCGTTCTTCAAATACTGTTCGTACAGCCGAGGGGGCAAGTTTAACTCGAAAGTTTCATCGTCTACGTGGATGATTTCGCCACGCTTGTCGAGCTGCAAGAACGTAGATTGTATCGCTCCGGCCCATCGGCCGTTCGATAGTTGCATCTGAATTTCGTGCAGAGCGAGTTGAATGTAGGTCGTCACGATCCGCGACTCCGGATTATCAGGAGCCCGGATCTCGACACGCATGCCGATCGCGGTAGCATCGAGCGGGCTGAGAGCAGCTTGCGAGATAATCTCCTGGACCGTCTTAGAGGAGGTCGCGACGGAATCCGCAATGGCGAAGTAACCAGCACGCGCCCGCACGTCTGCTCCTGGTACTTTGACTGTGACCTTAATATTGTGAAAGGTGCCGTCCCATTTCACGCCGGCAGGGAGATAGGAAAGAGTATAAGTAGAGCGGGAATCATCGAGGGCGCGGCGGATGGAGCCGGAGAGGTCATTGGTGCCGTAGAAAGCTTTGCCACCCGTGCGAGCGGCTAAAGTTTTCATCGTTTCGACATTTCCGGTTGCGTTGCCTGTCGGAAGATGTCCGTCCTCCGCTGAAAACTCTGGATGTGCGTCGGAGGAATCCTGGGTCGCGCTGGCGCCGTCGCCGATCAATCCGCGCGCATCCACCGGATAGATCGATATGTCTGCATCGCTCAGAGCTTGTGCGGCCCTGGCAACTTCGGCGGAGAAGCTCACGCCGGTGTCGTTCGCCCAATTCAAATCGAATTTCTCCTTTCCAAGATCAATCGGAAAGCTTCCAGAAACCCACACGATGCTTTTGCGGCCATGCAACGAGCCGATATGGTTCGCGACCTCAATTAGCGCAGCAACGGTGAAACGGACCCGGTCCCTGGTGGATTCGTTCGTCACTCTCTGGGCAAAAGCTTCCCGAAAAGCTTCGCGACTCGACGTCTGGCCTGCGGGCGAGGAGGAATTGGAATTGTTCAGCCTGGCGTCGTCGACTTGTGAATTCGCAAGGCTTTGGCTCGAATCGGTGGCAAAGCCCACGAGAGCGTCGCGCAGTTGTGACGCATCTGTTGTGAAATTGTGCAAAACATGAAGACGCTGGCCAAGCCAGTAAAGCGCGACGCGATCACGCGGCTGAAGCTGGTTCAAGAATCTCAAGACTTGCTGGCGCACAAGAGCCTGATCGGAGAAATCCGAATTCAACGCGTCCAGAAGAATTACGGTAACGCTTTCTGGAGTGCCCGCCTGTTTTCCAACTCGATTGGTGAAGGTGTTGGGTGGTAGCGGCGCCGTGGTTTGATCCGGCGCCAGATTGTCCTGTGCAGAGAAAAATTGAATCTCCTGGGATCTCTTATTGTCAAAAACCTGAAACTCGTCTTTTGTGAGCCCGGTGATGGGGTTACCGTGTTTGCCCGTCACGATTACATTGACCTGGATGAGACGCGTGGTCGAGCGGAGCCGCGCGTCACTGCCATTCGACTGTGCGCCCTGCAAACTAACAAACAACGTTACGGCGCAAATATTGAGGCTGGTTACGACGAGAAGAATCCGCATAGAGAACGGTCTGAATCGAGGCATTCGCACGTCGCCATCTTATGGCGGAACGGCTGACGGCAACAGAGATTATCGCCCAAAAACCGGCTAGGTCCTGATAAACGCCGAAACCGGACAAGTGCCCGGCGATCCCAAGGTCTGGGTTAGGATATGGATTCGGAGTGATTCCTTGGAGGGGCTATGATCTCAGGCACTCACGTAGTTGTTTACAGCAAAGACGCCGACGCGGACCGCCTATTCTTCCGTGACGTTCTCGGGTTCAAATCTGTGGACGCGGGACATGGCTGGCTGATCTTCGCGCTGCCGGCGGGAGAAGCGGCATTTCACCCGTCCGAAGAGAACGGTCTCCACGAACTCTATTTCATGTGCGAAGACCTCAAGACCGAGATGGCTTCACTTGCCATGAAGGACGTTAAGTGCTCTAAGGTCGAGGAAGCACGATGGGGCTTGATTACGAAGGTGCGCCTTCCCGGTGGCGGCGAGGTCGGCCTGTACCAGCCGAAACATCCTACTGCCTTAGGATTGAAATAAAGTTCACTTCAAGTTAGGACAAACCGGCTAATGCCTGATTGACGCTCAAACCGGACAAGTAGAGTACCGAAACGGAACAGGTCGGGCGGCGGGTCTATTGAGTTTTCAGAATCGCTAGGAGATCATTCGAATATGTATAACCTTCCACCGCTCCGTCAGACGACTATCGTGAAGGCAGGGACCGACACGCTACTCGTGTGGAGACGACAGGGAAAAGAAGATTTTTGGATTTCCAAATTCCCTTATGAAATCGGGCACGGTGCGGCCTAGAAAACCCACTGCGCGACCGTCCGAAGGTTCCGAACGGCGCAGAGAATATACAGATGGGGCGGTCGATACTTCGAGTTCACGCGGAAGATTGTCAACCACATGCTCTACACCTCATGTGCGTCAAATTGCTGGAGAGTTTTGGCGCGACGTAGCTAACTTCAGAACCAAGATTTTTTGTACGAAATTGTACGGAAAGCGGCAAATCCTCCCAATTCCAACCGATTCTACCGTTTGTTAAGTTCCGTAAATCCAGTAGACACGAAAGCGTTGGGGGTTCGATTCCCACCCGCGCCTCCAGTAACTCCTCCCGACGCGAGGCCTAGCTCCGTCACCGACTTACGCGCCCAACGCTTTCCCTTCGCTTATATCCAGGCCGACAACTTTGCTTGCATGCAGCGCTTAGCCGCATCGGCAAGAGAATTCAAGCATCCAATTAGTCCAGGCGTTCAATACCCGTATCGGTACCTGGCGGTCGAATAGAATCGAGGAATCCATGCCAGATCGTTCGCGTCTCACCAATACCCCGCTATCTATTCTGGAATTGGCGCACTTGCGGCAGGGAGGCACGGCCGAAGAAGCGTTCCGGAACGCTCGCACACTAGCCCAGCGCGCGGAATCCCTGGGCTACAAGCGATTCTGGCTGGCGGAACACCACAATATTGGCGGAGTCGCATGCTCAGCAACGTCGGTTTTGATCAGCTACGTTGCAAATGCGACCTCAACGATCCGCGTAGGTTCCGGCGGCATCATGCTACCGAATCACGCGCCGCTTGCCATCGCGGAACAATTTGGCACTCTCGAATCGCTTTTTCCCGGTCGGATCGACTTGGGCCTCGGTCGCGCCCCCGGCGGTGATTCGGAAGCCGCGCGTGCTCTACGCGGTTCTGTGGCCGCCACGGGCGACAATTTCCCTGAGCTGCTCGACGAGTTGCGTCGGTATCTTGGCGAACCACAACCTTCGCAGCGCGTTCATGCCTATCCGGGTGAAGGCACGAACGTTCCCATATGGCTGCTGGGCTCGAGCGACTTCAGCGCGCGACTGGCCGGAAAACTCGGCTTGCCGTTCGCGTTCGCCGCTCATTTTCAGCCAGGCCCTCTTTTGCCAGCCCTGCGCATCTATCGTGCGTCGTTCCGTCCTTCCCAAGTTCTTGACCGGCCCTATGTGATGGTGGGAATCCCGATCCTGCTGGCGGACTCAGACGAGCAGGCTCAATTTTTAGCCACCACGCCAATCCAGATGTTTCTGAATTTGATCCGTGGTGTTCCCGGGCCGCTACCCCCGCCCGTCAGAAGCCTGGAGTGGACAGCGGAAGAACGGCAGATGGTGGCCGCAAAATTCGGCGCCGCGATTTTCGGCGCGCCCGAACAGGTCGCTACCCGGTTGAACGCGTTTCTCGAAGACACCCAGGCGGATGAGTTGATCGTGGTAACGAACACCTACGATTTCCAGGCACGGCTGCGCTCCTATGAACTTCTCGCCAGTCTCGCGAAGCAAGGACGAGAAGCGTCACAAATCGCGAGCACCGTGTAGGCGCAAGAAATCAAGACCAGTCCGAATCGCGGACTAAGGAATCGAATGACACGGACACGATTGATTAGATTCATTGCAGTGATTCAGTCCCTTCTCTTCTTGATTCATCTTTTTCTTTATAAGACGTGGACATTTTCGCCCGCGGGCGATGTTACACCCGGTGCATTCTGGATCAGACTCGGGCTATTCGTTTTGTCGGTGAGCTTTGTAGCCGCCTCGCTGCTCGCATACCGCTATACCAACGCTCCTCTGCGCGCGTTTTACCGCGCAGCCGCGGTTTGGATGGGCATTCTCACCTTCCTCTTTTTCGCCGCCGTTCTCTCCTGGGTTGTATTTGGAGTTGCGCGGTTGCTGGGGCAGGACGTGAACTTCCACCGGACCGTGGAATTACTGTTCGCTGCTGCGGCAGTGACCGGACTCTGCGGCGTCATCAACGCAAGCTGGACCCGAATCACGCGCGCCACAGTGCGACTCGCGAACCTGCCGGCATCATGGCGCGGCAGAACAGCGGCGCTGATCAGTGACGTGCACCTCGGACACGTGAGGAACGGCAATTTCTTGCGGCGAATGGTCGCGAAGATTTTGAAGGAACAGCCCGATGCGATTTTTATCGCCGGCGATTTGTACGACGGCACCGCCATAGACGCGCGTCGAGCAGCGGAGCCGTTGAATAAGCTCGCGGCACCACAAGGTGTGTATTTCGTCGCGGGAAATCATGAGCAATTTAGGGACGACAGTAAATATCTCGACGCAATTACGGCCGCTGGTGTCCGCGTGCTACGCAATGAGAAAGTGGATGCAGACGGTTTGCAGATTGCCGGCGTGTCCTACCTAAACGCGACGCACGGTGCCCACTTTGCGTCGGTGCTGCGCGACATTCGCTTGGATCACGATCGCGCGAGCATTCTCTTAACGCATGCGCCCGACCATCCAGAGGTCGCCGAAGCCGCCGGCGTATCCCTGCAGCTGTCCGGACATACCCACCTTGGCCAGTTCGTCCCTTGGAGTTGGATGGCGCGCAGGGTTTACCGGCAATTTGTGTACGGCTTAAGCCGAATCGGCAAGATGCAGGTTTTCACTTCGAGCGGAGCTGGAACGTGGGGGCCGCCGCTGCGGCTGGGATCGAATCCCGAAATTGTCGTGCTGGAGTTCGAGTAAAACTCTCCAGTCGGCACCGGGTCGAATGGAGGGTGCTCGCGAAGAATAAAACCGCGGTCGCACTCCGCTTGCGCTCACGTGTTTACGAAATAACCCTCGTTTCCAGCAACTTCCGCGCCAGATGAACTTGCCCCGTGGCGTCACAGCAAGTAGATTCCGTGCAAAGATTCGCGCCGCGATTGGCATTTATCTGGGGCGCCGAAGAATTCCTGTCCACGTCTGTTCCCGTCTTCACTCGTCGAGCGTAGAAGAAACCGATGCGGGGCTTGCAACTTGGCGTTAGTCACTATAATGTTAGGGCCACTAACACAATATAGCTTCCGCACCCCACCCCGGTGCGCTTTGCTGGAGGAACAGCATCATGCCCCGCGCAAAAATTTCCGCCAGGCCGCCAGCCTCGCCTGAGCCCACAAACGACGGCGACGGCGCCAGAAAACGCCGCCACTCCACTTCCAGGAAAACACCGCTCGGCGGCCTTCGTGAACGCAAGAAAGCGCGTCTCCGCGAGCAGATCGTCGAAACGGCTCTGCATCTCTTTCGCCAGCGCGGCTACGAAAAGACGCGCATTGACGACATCGTGCAAACCCTGGAAATCAGCCAGCCCACTTTCTTTCGCTATTTCCCCAGTAAAGACGCAGTGTTGCGCGAAGTCGGCCGCCGCGCCTTTGCCCGCCAAGCCGAAAGCCTGAAATCTGAACTCTCCACCAAAGCCACCACCGAACAGCGCCTGCGCCGCTTTTACGAAACCCTCGGCAATGTCACCGAAGTCGGCCGCCCGTTGTGGCAGGCAGTAATTCTCGCCGGCGCCATGGACCCCGTGCGCTCGCCCGAACTGCGCGGCGCCGAAGCGGCAACCGTGAACCTGCTGCGCGAAATTATCGCCGAGGGCCAAAAAAACGGCGAAGTCACGCGCGACTTTCCGGTCGTGCACCTCGCTGAGTTCATGGAAGGACTTTTCAATACCGTCGTCCGCCAGTGGGCTGTGGACCTTACCGGTCCGCACAAACTCACCGAGCGAGTGCACAATGCCGTCGAATTTTTCTTGCGAGGCGCCCGGCCGTAACCGCGAATCATTTCCAATTCGCGTGCCGCTCGCGGCGGCTGGCGCCTCTTCCGCGCAAGCCCGCTTCACAATTGCAAACTCGCTGAGGTGCAAGTAATGAAAGCCGCCCTACTGCGCGAATTCAAAACTCCGCTGAGCATCGAAGAAGTCCCTCAACCTCAGCCCGGCGTGCACGAAGTATTGATTGCGGTCGAAGCCTGCGGCGTGTGCCATTCCGATTTACACTTGGCCGATGCCGATTGGCCGCAGCTAGCGCGCATCATCAAAAAACCGCTCATCCTCGGACACGAAATCGCCGGACGCGTCGTCGAAAAAGGCCCCGCCGTTGAAAATCTGCAGGTCGGCGACCGCGTCGGCGTCCCCTGGCTGCACTGGAGTTGCGGTGAATGTGAATTCTGCCGCGAGGGCAACGAAAATCTCTGCGTCAAACAACAGATCACCGGCGTCACCGTGGATGGCGGCTTTGCGGAATTCGTCAAAGCCCCCGCCAGTCACGCGCTGAAAATTCCTGAGCAGCTTTCCGCCAGCGATGCCGCCCCTCTTTTCTGCGCCGGCGTCACCGTGTATCGCGCTCTGCAACACGCCAAAATCCAACCAGGCCAGCGTTTGGCAATCTTCGGTGTCGGTGGCCTGGGCCAGATCGCCGTGCAGATCGGCGTCGGGCTAGGCGCAGCCGTCACCGCAATTGATATCTCGGACGAAAAACTCGCGCGCGCGAAAATTTTTGGCGCCTCCGCAACTCTGAACGCGGCCGCCGCAAACGTCGCCAAGGAGTTGCGCCGCGCCGGAGGCGTCCATGCCGCTATCGTAACCTCCGCTGCAAAAGCCGCCTACGACGCTGCTTTTCTCTGCGTCCGCCCCACAGGCATTCTCCTCGTCGTCGGCCTCCCTGCCGAATCCATCTGCTTCCGCCCCATTTCGATGGCCGCTTCGGAAATCCGTATCCAAGCATCCTCCGTCGGCACTCGCCACGATCTCCACGCGGTGCTAGCCATGGCCGCCGCTGGAAAAATTCACTCGCAAGTGACCACCTGCCCCCTGGCACAAGTCAACGAAGCCATGGGCGATCTGCGCAACGGCTCCGTCTCCGGCCGGATCGTGCTCACCCCGCACTAGAGGCTCTCCGCCAGACTTGACGCTGTGTAGCTTATAGGATACACTCTCAAATAATGGAAGTTCGCCAAACGCCAGTTTTCGCGGACTGGATGGCGGCGCTTCGCGACCACCGCGCGAGGGCGAAAATCGCGGTTCGGATCGATCGCCTGGCGCTCGGCAATCCGGGCGATGTCGCGCCTGTCGGCCAAGGTGTCAGCGAACTTCGAATTCAGTACGGCCCCGGTTATCGGGTTTACTTCATGAAACGGGCCAAGACGTTAATTGTCCTTTTGTGTGGTGGCGATAAGAGCACCCAGACCAAGGACATCAAAGCCGCAAAAAACCTCGCGGCTAAACTCGAGGATTAATTATGGCCAAAAAGAAAAGGAAAACTTCCCTAACGCGCCCTTACGACTCCGCCGAATATCTGAACAGCGCTGAAGCGATCCAGGCCTACATGGAAGCGGCCCTGGAGACCAATGATGCGACTTTCATTGCTAAGGCACTCGGCACCATCGCCCGCGCTCGCGGTATGTCGCAGATTGCAAAGAAAGCAGGGCTATCCCGCGAAAGCCTCTACAAAGCTCTCAGCACCGAGGGCAACCCGGAGTTTGGCACGGTGATCCGTGTAATGCACGCGCTCGGTCTAAAGTTCTCCATCACGGCCACGCAAGCACATTAGACCTGTGGTGCGCAATTCGGCACAGGCGCATTGGGTGATTTTCCACCAGCGGATGGGCGCCCCACCAAGGCGCGCTCTCTTCAGTTTAGGTTCCCAATATCCAGATTCACCCCATCCGGAATCCCGCAAGCACCTCCGCATTTCTTTCCACCTCCATCGAAATTTCTGATTTATCGCATCAGCTTTCTTATTGACGTTAGTAACTATGATGTGATACCTACACTCACAATTCTTGGGAAATGGGTCGGACGGGGGGTCGTGTGTCTTCGAATTCGTCGAAAACTTTCCGCCGTGTTGCCGATGGCTCTCGGAAAAACGCCCCGGCCGTCCTCAGTCGCGAGCGCGAACCAGGGCGCGGCAGCAATCTCGACCATCCATCAAGCCCGTTCCAATCTTCAACCGGCCCAATCCCGCGGCCGTCCCACACATTAGGAGGAGCCATGCGAGTTCTGATCTCATTTACCTGCGCCCTGATCCTGGCAGCGTGTTTGCTGCTGGCAAGTCCGATTGCGCACGCCCAAGGTGTGGGCGCTTCAGGAAGTGTCAGCGGAACGGTCACCGATCCCAGCGGTGCCCTAGTCCCCAAGGGCACGATCACTGCGCAGGACGTGTCCAGAGGTGTTCGCCGCACCTCCGACGTGGACTCCAACGGACAATATCGCTTCTCCAATCTGCCCCCGGGCACCTACGACCTCACCGCGCAGATCGCCGGATTCCAATCGCAAATCCAGAAGGGCGTCACCATCACGGTCGGACTGGCGGCCACCCTGGATTTCCATTTGCAGGTCGCGACCACATCTTCCGTGGTAGAAGTCTCCGCCGCCCCGCCCGTCGTCGAAACCGAACGCGGCAGCCAATCCAACACCATCACACAGCAATATATTGATGATCTCCCCATTGACCGCCGCGATTACCTGAACTTCACCCTGCTCCTCCCCGGTGTCACCGATTCTACCCGCCTCACCGACGATCAGGATTTTCGCGTCAAGCAAACTCCGCAAAGCGGCTTATCCTTCTACGGTAGCAACGGCCGCGGCAATAGCGTCACCGTTGACGGCGGCGAAACAGGCGACGATGCTGGTGGCGTTCGCCTCACCGTGAGCCAGGACGCGGTTCAAGAATTCCAGGTGAATCGCAGTAATTACGCCGCGGACCTGGGCGGCGCCACCGGCGCATCCGTCAACATCGCCACAAAATCCGGCACCAACGATGTCCACGGCACCGTCTACAGCTATTTCCGCAACAGCGGCCTGGATGCGCGCGATCCTTTCGCCTTCACGCAAGCGCTTGCACCTTTCGAAATCTTCGATCCCACCAAAAATTCTGTGGGTATACCCATCAAGAATTCTCTCTCGCGCTATCAATTCGGCGGAGCCGTCGGCGCCCCGATCAAAAAGGACAAAACCTTCCTGTTCCTGTCCTTCGAAGGCTTGCGCCAGAATTCGGAACAAGCCGTTCCGCTGATTACCAACACGAATGAGTTTCTTCCCACCGCCGCGCAGAACACCGTCATCGCCGGGCTCGCTGCGCAGCCTAACACCACCATCGTGCCATGCCTCAATAATCCCAACGGCACTGTCACCTCTCTTCCTGCTCCTCTCTGTGCGGGCGCGCTTCAATCGGCATTGACGACCAGCCAGCTCACCGGCCTCCCGGGAACCGGGCAATCCGTGCTAAACACCTACTGGATCAATCAGCTGGAATCCAACGGCGGCCTCTTCCCCTACACCACTCGGCAGTACCTGTTCTCCGCTCGTCTGGATCATCATTTCAGCGAAGCGGACTCCGTGACTCTCGCCTATCGCTACGGCCACGATTTGGAGGAGAACCCGGACGTGCAGTCTCTCACCGGCTTCTCTGCCGGCAGTTCCATTCACAACTACGACAACAATCTTCAGGCATCCTGGTACCACGTTTTCAGTCCTCTCACCCAGAACGAGTTCCGTTTCCAATGGGATTACGATAGTTTCAACGTCATTCCCAACGAGCCGGGACAGGTAGGCGTGCAGATCGCTGGGTTCGCCAACAACCTCGGCACCAATATATTCCTGCCCAATCTGACGATCCTCCGCCGTTACGAATTTGCGGACAATGTCACTCTCGTGCGTGGCACGCACACCATCAAATTCGGCGGCGCCGAGCTTCTACGTGGCAATCACTCCGAATCCCACACTTTCCTTCCCGGCCGCTTCGTCTTCGGACCGCTTCCCGGCTCCCTCCTGAGCCCGCAACTCAGCAGCCTCGAAGATGGCCTAAATTCGCTGCAGAGCGCTTCTCTCGGCCTGCCGCAATTTTACCAACAGGGTTTTGGTGACGCGGACTACCCCGCCTACACGCGGCCGCTCACCGAATTCTATTTGCAGGACTCCTGGAAGATCGCCCCGAATTTCACGCTGAATTACGGAATCCGTTATGGAATCGACTCGCAATATAATCCGCTGAGTACCTACTACGGTGATGTCGCCCCCCGTATCTCGTTCGCCTGGGATCCCTTCAAAGATCACAAGACGGTAGTCCGCGGCGGTTTCGGGATGTTCTACGGACCAATTGACGCCCAAATCGCCCAGGTGGATCTGAGCCTCGGCGTCCTCAATAAGAATCGCAGTACCGTTGAGAATCAGCACAATACGTCACAGGTTCCCGATCAGGTCCTCAACGCCCAGAATACCTGCGGAATTGGGGTCACGGCGCTCGGTCCTGGGGGCACCATATTCCCTGGCATTCCTGCTGGCACTCCTGGTGCCAGCCCTTGTAATCGTTACATATCCATTTACGCGGATCCTCTCGGCGGCACGGGACTTCCTTTTCTACAAAACTCTGCCACCATCTTTCAGACCCTCTTCGCCAACGGCTTGGTTCAATGCACCATACCGGCGCCCGGCCAGAACGCCTGCATCACCCCGCAGTCCCTCCTCCCGACCAGCGCGGGCGGGCTTTTCCCACAAACGTTCGGCTCGGGAATTTTCGTTCAGAATACCGGCCAGCTTTCGCCATTAACCGTACTCTTCAGCAACCCACCCAATTACAGGCCGCCTTACTCCGAGCAAGCTTCGCTCGGCATCGAACGCGAAATTACGCCCGGCTTCTCCGTGTCCGTAAGCTTTATTTATTCTCACACCCTGCACCTCCCTGTCGCGATTGATACCAACCTCTTTGCCTCGACTCCGATGAGCACCGTAACGTTGGCAACCGGCAAGTCCGTTTCCTATCGCAACTGGAACATGAGCGCGGCGACCGACCCAGCCGCTGGATTCGAAACTTCCGGTCCAGGCGCGGGTGGGGTTTATCCATGCGCCGTTACCCTCAACGGTTTTGGTCAGCCCGTTTCGTCCTGCTTTGTAAATGTGCTGGTCACCCAGAACAACCAGTACACTGCGGCGTCTTCCGGCCTCTACGAGGGCGGCATTATCGAAGTCCACAAACGCTTCAGCGACAATTTCTCCTTCTTCGGAAGTTATACCTATAGCAAGGCCTTCGACACCGGCACCGATTTCAACACCGACTTCGGTCCGCAAGATCCCACGGACTTGGCCGCGGAACGCGCTCTCTCCGAATTCGATGAACGCAACAAAGTGGTCCTCGCCGGAGTCTTCAATAGCCCCTGGAAAAATGCCTTCCTTTCGGGCTTTCAATTTTCGCCAATTTTCCAATACCACAGCGGTCATCCCTTCAACTTGCTCGCCGGCGGCGAGGTCAACGGAGACAACCACACCACCAACGAACGCCCCATCGGTGCTCCGCGCGACACCGGTCTCGGCCCCAGCTACGTTGACTTTGACGCGCGCTTGACCTGGCAGCATAAACTCGGCGAGCGCGTCACATTGCTACTGACCGCGGAAGGCTTCAACATCGCCAACCACACCAATTACGCCAGCGTGAACAACGAAGTAAGCCCGCTGATGGGACTCACGCCCGGGTTCACTACGTTCAACGTACATGGCAGCGCTGCCCTCTCCCCCAGCACGCCTCTGGGCTACACTTCGGACTTCACGAAACGGGAGATTCAGTTCGGCTGCAGATTTAATTTCTGATTGCGCGGCAAAAAATCGCCGGCGGTCCCCGCTACATTCACCGCCGGCGCTGTCTCCGGAATTTCAGGCCAATAATTTTGCCCCGGCCTCGGGCCCTCGAACTTCACAGCACTGGGAGGAGTAAAATGTCGCAGCACATGAAACACATCGCGCTTCTTATTGCTGTCACCACGATTCTCGCTCTCTCCACTGCAAAAGTCGCGCGCGCGCAAGCCAACCTCACTACAAAAACCGGCTCGCTCAGCGATGGCGCCACCTACTTGATCCAAGTTCCCAACAATTGGAACGGAACACTGTTCCTCTATAGCCACGGTTACGTCGTTCCGGGCAGCCCCAATCCCGCTACCGACGTCGGCGATCCCGCCACCGGCGCTTTTCTTCTCGCCAACGGATTCGCCCTCGCCGGCTCCTCCTACGCCACAACCGGCTGGGCAATTCACGAAGCTCTCAACGATCAAATCGCCGTGCTCGATCTGTTCGACTCCATGTTCGGCCATCCCGTCGCCACCATCGCCTGGGGACATTCTCTCGGCGGCATAATCACCGCCGGATTAATTCAAAGGAATCCCAAACGCTTCACTGCCGCGCAGCCCATGTGCGGCGTCTTGTCCGGCGGCGTTGCCACCTGGAACACAGCGCTCGATGCGGAATTCGCTTTCCAGACGCTCCTCGCCCCCAACGCAGGCCTGCAGGTCGTCAACATCACTAACCCTGACGCGAATTTGAATCTGGCCGAAGAAGTTCTCGCCGCCGCCCAGGCGACGCCACAGGGCCGCGCACGCATCGCTCTCGGCGCAGCCCTCAGCGACACGCCCGGCTGGTTCACTCCCACTTCGCCGGAACCTGCTCCCACCGATTTCGCCTCACAAGAAGCCAATCAGTTTCTCTGGGATCAGCAAGTTGATTTTCCATTCGTATTCGCCTTCCGCGCGGAGCTCGAAGCCCGCGCCGGCGGCAATGTCTCCTGGAACACCGGAGTTGACTACCGCAAACAACTCGAAAAATCCGTTGATCGCGACGAAGTCTGGGCACTCTATCAGACCGCCGGGCTCAGCCTCGAAGCGGACCTCGACACTTTGAATCGCGCCGCCCGCATCAAAGCCAATCCGAATGCAGTCGAATACGTGAAGCGAAATATCATTTTCGATGGCCAGATAGACATTCCCGTCGTCACCATGCACACCAAGGGCGACGGTCTCGTCGTCGTCGAAAATGAATCAGCCTACAAAGATGTCGTGGACCGCGTGGACGATAACAGCCGTCTGCTGCGCCAGACTTACGTGGATCGCGCCGGCCACTGTGCCTTCACTCCCGCCGAAACCATCGCCGCCGTTGAAACGCTTCTGCAACGACTGGAGACCGGCCACTGGCCCAGCATCGAAGCGAATCTCCTGAATGGCGACGCCGCCGCTCTCGGCCCGCAGTTCAATATCTTTGAGGTGAACGGCACCATCGTTCCCACTCCACCCGCCTTCATAGATTTCACGCCGGCGCCCTATCTGCGTCCATTCGACGCGTTCGCGCACCCATGCTTTTTCGGCATCGGCAGTGATTGCACCCAAGGCTTCTCTTTCGGCGATCAGTACTAATGTGCTCGCAGGTGAAGCGTGGGTTCGAGGCAGAGGATCTTTGTTGGCTGTGGCCGGAGAATCTTTGTACGTCATAGCCAGAGAGTCCGTTTCAGAATTGGCGAATCTTTGTAGGTCGTGGCTTTAGCCGCGACGTTGACGACTCAAACGGACCGCAACTTTAGCCGCTGAAGTACGGGCTCTGACCTTTCTTTTGACTTTGTGAATCGCCCAAAAGGGTGATTCATCCTGAGAGCCCGCGGTGCGGGCTCCAAGGGTAGCGGCCGCCCGCTTTTGCTTTTTAGGCGGGCGTCTTTGAATTTGCTTTTGAATGCGCAACCTAGCGTTAGCTCCTAACATATGATATAAACACACGCTATTTTGAATGATCCAAAAATTAACCCGGGCTCCACAACTCGCAACGTGACCACCTCGAAGATCTTCGACCTCTCTAACCGCGTCGCCATCATTACCGGCGGCTCCGTAGGTCTCGGTCGCCAGATGGCCGACGGCCTGGCCGAAATGGGCGCAACCCTGGTTCTCTGCGCCCGCAAGAAGGAACGTTGCGAGCAAGCAGCCGCAGAACTCCAATCCGCCGGCGTCCAAGTTCTCGCGCTAGCCTGCGACGTCAAAGATCCGGCCAGCATTCAAAAAGTCGCCGACGCCACGCTCGCAAAATTCGGCCGCATAGACATCCTCATCAACAACGCCGGTACGTCCTGGGGTGCGCCAGTCGAAACTATGACGCTCGAGCAATGGAACAAAGTGATCGAAACAAATCTCACCGGAACGTTCCTGTTTTCGCAAGCGGTGGGCCGCGCCATGATCGCGCAGCGCAGCGGAAAGATCATCAACATCGCCTCCGTCGCCGGGCTAAAAGGTTCATCGCCGAAATTCTCCGCCATCGGGTACAGCTCGAGCAAAGGCGGCGTCATCATCTTCACCAAAGATCTCGCCTGCAAATGGGGCATGCACAATATCCAGGTCAACGCGATCGCGCCTGGGTGGTTCCCTACCGACATGTCCGAAAAAGTCATCGAGCGCAACAAAGAATCCATCCTCGCCGGAATACCCTTGGGCCGCTTCGGCGGCCCGCAAGATCTCAAAGGCGCCGCGATTTTTCTCGCTTCCTCGGCATCCGACTTCGTCACTGGACATACACTGGTAGTTGATGGAGGTCAATCCGCCTGATTCAGGCAAAATAAACCATGAACATCCCGCTCACTCCACTCCGTTTCCTGCGCTATGCGGCGCAACAATATCCCCGCCGCACCGCCGTCGTCTGCAATGACGACCGCTTCACCTACGCGCAAATGGCCAACCGTGTCAGCCGTCTCGCCGGCGCCCTGCGCGAAGCCGGCATCCAACCCGGCGATCGCGTAGCTTTCCTCAGCAGCAATTGCCATCGTTTGCTCGAAGCCTATTACGGCGTCCTAGAAGCCGGCGCCGTTCTGCTTCCGCTCAATATCCGCCTCACGCCCGGCGAACTCGGCTACATCCTCAACGATTCCGGCGCCTCCGCGCTCTTCATCGAAAAACAATTCCTCCCCGTTGCCGAGGCCTTTCGCAAAGATATTCCCACCGTGAAGTTTTTCTGCCAGCTCGATGGTGCTCCCGAAGCGCCATGGCTCTCCCCGAGAAATTACGATGCGCTGCTGACTGCCGCCAGTCCCCATCTCGCCGACATTTCCCTCATTGACGAAACTTCGCTCGCCGAACTTTTCTATACCAGCGGCACCAGCGCCAATCCCAAAGGTGTAATGCTCACCCATCGCAACATATATCTCCACGCGCTGCACGTCTGCCTGGGATTGCAGATCGAAAGGGCCGCCGTCGAGCTTCACACCATCCCTCTTTTCCATGCCAATGGCTGGGGCGTCGCGCATTTCCTCACGCTGCTCGGCGGCCGCCACGTGATGATCCAGCGCTTCGACCCTAAGGAAATTTTCCGCCTCATCGAAAAAGAAGGCGTCCACTCGCTGAGCCTCGTGCCCATCATGGCCACTGCGTTGGTGAATTGTCCCGAACGCCCTAATTACAATTTGACGACTCTTCGCCGCATCACCATCGGCGGAGCCGCCTCGTCACCCACGCTCATTCGCGAAGTGGAAGAAAAACTCGGCTGCGAATGTTTCTCCGGCTACGGTCTCACCGAAACTTCGCCCACGCTTTCCGTTTCCCCGATGAAATCCGGCATGGGTTGGCAAGGCGAGCAGCGTTTCATCGGTCAGGCCATGACCGGCTACGCTATTCCCGGCGTGGACCTACGCGTAGTAGATCCAAACGACAACGACGTCCCGCACGACGGCCAATCCATTGGCGAAATCATCGCCCGCGGTGACGGCGTTATGGAAGGCTACTGGCGCCAGCCCGAAGCTTCCGCCGAAGCTCTTCGTGGCGGCTGGTTTCACACCGGAGACATGGCCACCCTCAACGAAGATGGCTACGCCCTGATCGTTGACCGTAAAAAAGACATAATCGTCAGCGGCGGCGAAAACATTTCCTCGCTCGAATTAGAAAAAGCCATCCTCGCGCATCCCGCCGTCCTGGAAGTCGGCGTGATCCCAGTTCCCGACGTTAAATGGGGCGAAGTGCCCAAAGCCTTGGTGGTTTTGAAACCGAATGCCACCGCTACCGAAGCCGAACTCATCGAGTTCTGCCGCTCGCGTCTCGCGCATTACAAATGTCCGCGCTCATTCGACTTCGTGGATAGCCTGCCGAAAACCGGCACCGGAAAAATCCTGAAAAAAGATATCCGCAAGAAATATTGGCAAGGGCAAGACACGATGCGTCAGGGCTTCACCGTGCCAACGCCGCCGAAAGCTAAATCCGGCGCCTGAAATAAATTGACGCAGCACGTTTCGCGGAAATGTTTTAGCAGTCGAGCCGAAGGAGTCTGATCCATGGATCTAAATCTAACCCCAGACGAACTTCAGTTTCGCGACGAGCTTCGCGCATGGCTCGCGACGAACGTCCCGAAAGACTGGAACGAATGGCGCGAGAAACCGATCGAAGAATCCTTCCCCTACCTCCGCGCCTGGCAACGCAAGCTGCAGGACGGCCGATGGGCCGCCGTTTCCTGGCCCAAGGAATACGCCGGCCGCAGCGCCACCCTCATGCAGCAAGCGATTTTCTGGGAAGAAATGGCCCGCGTCGAAGCCCCGCCCATGGCTAATTCTCTCGGCCTGGGTCTCATCGGGCCCACGATCATTGCCTACGGCACCGAAGCGCAAAAACAGCGCTTCATCCCAAAAATTCTCAGCGCCGAAGAAATCTGGTGCCAGGGTTTCTCCGAACCAAACGCCGGCTCCGATCTGGCCGGCCTGCAAACGCAAGCAGTCCTCCACGGCGATCACTACCTCGTCAACGGCCAAAAAGTCTGGACCAGCTACGGCTGGGTCGGCGACTGGTGCGAGCTCGTCGTACGCACCGATCCAACCGCCGCGAAACACAAAGGCCTCACCGTTCTCCTGATAGACATGAAATCGCCCGGCGTCGAGGTTCGCCCGCTCCGTCAAATGACCGGCGAATCAGAATTTAACGAGCTTTTCTTCCGCGACGTCCGCGTCCCCTCCGAAAATGTCCTCGGCAAAGTGAATGACGGCTGGAACGTGGCCATGAGCACGTTGATGTACGAGCGCGGCTCCTACGGCGCGCGCCTCCATCTGATTTTCAAGCGCTACATCACGCGCCTGATTGAACTCGCGCGCAAGATTCAGCGCAATGGCCGGCCCGCCGCGCAGGACCCCATCATTCGCCAGAATCTCGCGCAGTGCAGCGCCGAAATCGAAATCATGCGCTTCAATCAGATGCGCGCCTTCAGCCGCCTCACCGCCACCGGCGTACCCGGCCCCGAAGGCAGCATCCAGAAAATTTTCTGGAGCGAACTAAACCAGCGCCTCCAGCAAATCGCCCAGGAAATTCTGGGGCCATACGGCCAGCTCCTTGCCGGCGACCCGCGCGCCATTGACAACGGCATGTGGTCCTACGCCTATCTGCGTACGCGCGGCAATACCATCGAAGCCGGCACTTCCGAAGTGCAGCGCAACATCATCGGACATTTTGTGCTCGGCCTGCCCAGAAGTTATTAGGCCAAAAACTTCAGAAGGGGAAACTCCATGCAATTCGGCTTGAGTGAAAGTCAGGAATTTCTGAAAGACAGCGCGCGAAAATTCTTCGCCGGCGAATGCCCGAGCGCCGAAATGCGTCGCCTCATGGAAACGGACACCGCCTACGACGCCGCGCTTTGGTCCAAGCTCACCGACCAGGGCTACACCGGCATCATTTTCCCGGAAGCATACGGCGGCGTCGGCCTTGGCAAAGTTGAACTCATGCTCCTGATGGAAGAGGCCGGCCGCGCGCTCCTTCCCGGCCCGTTTTTTTCCACCGTCGTGCTGGCCGGTTCGGTCCTTGACGCCGTCGCGTCCCACGGGCACAAACAAAAATATCTAGCGCCTATCTGCCGTGGAGAAGCCCGCTCCACCGTCGCCATACTCGAAGCAAATGCCAGCTGGAATCCTCGCGACGTGCAACTCACGGCGACCAACGGAAAACTCGACGGCGAAAAATATTTCGTGTCCGATGCCGCCATCGCCGATTTCATCCTCGTAGTAGCACGCAACGGCGTTTTCGTCGTCAACGCCAAAGCCCCCGGCCTGAAAATTTCTCCGATGACCGCCATGGACCTCACCCGCAAACTCTACCTCGTCGAATTCAGCAACACTCCAGCCGAAGAAATCGGCCCTACCACCAACCTCGAGCGCGCCTTCGACGTCGCCGCAGCCGCTCTCTCCGCAGAATTAGTCGGCGGCATGCAACGCACCCTCGACATCACCGTCGAGTACGCCAAGACGCGCAAACAGTTCGGCAAACCGATCGGCACCTTCCAAGCCGTCCAACACCAATGCGCGGACATGTACCTGGAAACCGAAAGTTCCCGCTCCGCGGTGTACTATGCCGGTTGGGCGCTCGAAGAAAATTCCCCGGACGCATCAACCGCCGTTTCCATCGCCAAAATGTACGCGAGTGACGCCGCCCGCACCGTCGGCAATCGCGGCATCCAGGTTCATGGCGGCATGGGTTTCACCTGGGAAAACGACGTGCACCTTTACTATCGCCGCGCCAAAGGCTCGGAAACAGCATTCGGCGACGCCACTTTTCATCGCGAGAGGATTGCCACAAAAGTGATCGACACCGCCGCGATTGACTCTGGCACCGTCACCGCGAAATCCGCATAAACTGCTCGCAGAATGTATTCTGGCGCGGGCTCTTGACTTTGTAGCGGCGACCTTTAGGTCGGCGCCTTTGACTTTGAATCCGCGATTTGCATTTCGGGCGATTCGTCACACACTAAATTCACAAACCAAGGACTTTCTCAATGACCGATCTCATCCAACTAACAAAAGAAAACGACATCGCCGTAATCACCATAAATAATCCTCCCGTCAACGCGCTCAGCCCCGGCGTCCCCGAAGGCATCTCCGAATCGCTCGATCAAATCGCGCAAGACAACGCCATCAAAGCCGTCGTCCTAATCGGCGGAGGCCGCACCTTCATCGCCGGCGCAGACATCAAAGAATTCGGCAAAATGACTTCCGGCAAACCGCGCGGCGCGGGCCTGCTCCCGTTTCTTCTGAAAATTGAAAACAGCCAAAAGCCGGTAATCGTCGCCATCCACGGCACAGCTTTCGGCGGCGGCCTTGAAGTCGCCATGGCCTGCCACTATCGCGTCGCCGTTTCCGGCGCGCAAGTCGGCCAGCCCGAAGTAAAGCTCGGCATCATTCCCGGCGCGGCCGGCACGCAACGCCTTCCCCGCCTCGCAGGCGTCGCAAAAGCCGTCGAAATGTGCACCACCGGCAATCCCATAAAAGCCACCGACGCTCTGCAGTTCGGCATCGTAGATCGCATCATCGAAGGCGACCTTCTCTCCGGCGCAATCGCCTTTGCCCGTGAAGTCGCCGCCAAGCCCGCTCCCAAAACTCGCGAGCGCAACGAAAAACTCGGCACTCCTGCTGACAACACTCCGATTTTTTCCGCCGCGCGCGAAACCGTCGCCAAAAAACAGCGCGGCCTGCTTGCGCCCGTCGCCGCCATTACCGCCATCGAAGCCGCCACAACTTTGCCGTTCGCAGAAGGCTGCCAGGTCGAACAAAAACTTTTCACCGAGTGCCTCTTCTCCGACCAATCCAAAGCCCTTATCCACGTCTTCTTCAGCGAACGCGAAGTTAGCAAAATTCCCGACGTCCCCAAGGACACGCCGCTCATCCCCATAAAATCCGCCGCTGTCGTCGGCGCCGGCACCATGGGTGGCGGCATCGCCATGGTCCTCGCCAACGCCGGAATTCCCGTCACCCTGAAAGACGCGGACCAAGCCGCACTCAATCGCGGCCTCGCCACCATCCAGTCCAATTACGCAAATTCCGTAAAGCGTGGCCGCTTCACTCGCCAAGACGCAGAAGATCGTTTCAAGCGCATCACTCCCACGCTCTCGTACGATGATTTTGCAAAAGCGGATTTGGTGATCGAAGCGGTCTTCGAAGGTATGGCCCTAAAAAAAGAAGTCTTTAAAGAACTCGATCGCGTCTGCAAACCCGGCGCCATCCTGGCGAGCAACACTTCCACGCTGAACATTGACGAAATCGCGTCCGCGACTCCGCGCCCCGCCTCCGTCATCGGCACCCATTTTTTCAGCCCCGCAAACGTGATGCGCCTTCTCGAAATCGTCCGCGGTAAATCCACTTCCAAAGAAGTGCTCGCCACCTGCATGCAGCTTTCAAAAACGCTCGGCAAAGTCGGCGTGCTCGTCGGCAATTGCCGCGGCTTTGTCGGCAATCGCATGTTTGGCCCGTATCGCCGCGAAGCGCAATTTCTCGTCGAAGAAGGCGCCAGTATCGCCGCGGTGGATAAAGCTCTCGCCGATTTCGGCATGGCCATGGGACCGCTGGCTACCGGAGATCTCGCCGGCCTCGACGTCGGCTGGCGCATCCGCAAGGAATATCGCCACCTGGAAAAACCGGGCATCCGCCAGCCGCTAGTCGAAGATAATTTATGCGAGCTGGGCCGCTTCGGCCAAAAAACCGGCGCAGGCTGGTACAAGTATGATGATCAACGTCGCGCCACGCCCGATCCGGCCGTTGACGATCTGATCCGCAAATGGGTAACCGGGGCCAAAATCCCGCAGCGCGAAATTTCCCCCGCGGAGATCGTGGATCGCTGCATCTACGCACTCGTCAACGAAGGCGCCCGCATCCTCGAAGAAGGCTACGCGCTGCGCGCCTCCGACATAGACATCATTTACCTCAATGGCTATGGCTTCCCCGCATATCGCGGCGGCCCCATGTGGTATGCCGATACGGTCGGCCTGAAAAATGTTCTCGCGCGCATCTCCGAATTCCATCGCCAGCACGGTGAAATCTGGCAACCCGCTCCGCTGCTAGTGCGCCTCGCGGACCAAGGCAAAACTTTCGCCCAGTTCGGCAAAGAAGAAGGCGCCGCGGGCTAATTCGCGCGCCCAAATTCAAAATTCACGACGTGTACGATCCGCGTCTGGACCCGCGCGCATTTCGCCGTCACAATATTGCCGGTGACTCAACCTTGAACCAACGACCAACCTGACCATGGGCATCCTTTACATCGTCCGTCACGCGCAAGCATCCTTCCTCCAACCGGACTATGACAAGTTGTCCGCACTCGGCGACACCCAATCGCTCCTCCTCGGCGAATACTGGGCGCAACGCAAAATTACGTTCGACCGCGTCTGCGTCGGCCCCTGCGCGCGCCAAAAAGACACCGCAAAACTCGTGAGCGCTGCCTATCAAAAAGCCGGTCTGACTTTCCCGGAACCTCAAATCCTCCCGGAATTCGACGAATATCACGCGGAAGAAGTGCTCCGCGCCACTCTTCCCGCCCTGCTGGAAAAAGACAAAGAAATCCGCGAGCTCCACGCCGCGTTCCAGACCGCCTCCAGCAACACCGAGCAACGCAAAACTTTTCAGCACCTATTCGCTGCCGTTATCAGCGATTGGGTCCGCGGTGTGATCTACGCGGAAGACGTGGAAACCTGGCCGCAATTCTGCGCCCGCGTAAATTCCGGCCTCGACAAATTCCTAGCCCCCGAAAAACGCGGTGAGCGCGTAGCGATTTTCACCTCTGGTGGGCCCATCGCCGTAGCCGCGAAGCGCGCGTTGCATCTCTCGCCCGAAAGCACGCTGCAAATGACTTGGATGTCGCGCAATTCATCCTGGAGCGAATTTCTTTACAACTCCGAACGCTTCACGCTCAGCAGTTTCAATATCCACGAACACATCGCCGATCCCGCAATGCTCACATATCGCTAGGGAGATCTTCCGATGAGCGATTTCCTCGACCAACCAACAACCATCCGCTCCGGCGAAGAACTGAACGCAGCGTCGCTCGAGCCGTATCTGCGCAATCACTTTCCCCATGAAGCCGGCGCTCTCGAAATCCGCCAATTCCCCGCCGGCCATTCCAATCTCACGTATTCGCTCCACCTCGGCGCCAAAGAATTAGTTCTCCGCCGGCCGCCCTTCGGCAGCAAAGTAAAATCCGCACACGACATGTCCCGCGAATTTCGCGTGCTGTCGAAGCTTCACTCTGTTTACTCCCCGGCTCCCGAAGTTCTTCTCTACTGCGACGACGATTCCATCGTCGGCGCCCCCTTTTACGTAATGCAGCTGGTCCACGGCATTATCCTGCGCCGAACTCTCCCGCACGGTTTGGATTTTCCCGCCGCAAAAGCCCGCAGTCTCAGCGAATCCTTCATTGATAATCTCGTGCGCCTGCACCACGTGGATTACGCCGCCGCTGGCCTCGCCGATCTCGGCAAGCCGGACGGATATCTCGAGCGCCAAGTCCGCGGCTGGACCGAGCGCTACCACGGCTCGAAAACGCACGATTATCCCGAAGTAGAAAAAATCACGGCATGGATGCAGCAGTACCTGCCCCCCACCACCGCCGTTTCGCTAATCCACAACGACTACAAATACGACAACGTCGTCCTCGACGAGAACGACATCACCAAAGTCGTCGGCGTCCTCGATTGGGAAATGTGCACCATCGGCGATTCACTCACAGACCTTGGCACCGCGCTAGCCTACTGGGTGGACAAAACCGATCCGCAAGAAGTGCAAAACAATCGCTGGGGACCAACAGCAGAGGAAGGAAGTTTCACTCGCGCGGAAATCGTGCAGCACTACGCGCAAAAAACAGGCTCCGACGTTTCCCGCATCGCTTTCTATCTAGCCTTCGCGCGTTTCAAACTAGCCGTAATCGTCCAGCAAATTTACTATCGCTATCATCAGGGCCTGACTAAAGACGCCCGCTTTGCCAGCATGCCCGCGACAGTCGAAATGCTGCTGCGGACCTCCCTGCACACCGCCCAGTCCGGCCGCATATAAAAAACAAACTGTCATCCCGAACACGCGGCAGCGGGTGAGGGATCTGCTTTTTTGCGGAGTCACCACGCCCTAAACGTAATACCGAACAATCCACTCCGCCACGCAACCAGGTTTTTCCGCCCCTTCAATTTCCACTGCAACGCTATAAATCGCTTCCACCGAATCCGCAATTTCCTTGAACGCCAGCAACCCCATGCGCGCCCGAATCTTCGAATCCACTCGCACCGCGGCGGGAAATCTTACGCGGTTCAATCCATAATTCACCGCTAGCCGCACGCCGCCCTCAATCCGCATCACCTGATGCACGAACTGGCTGATCAATGAAAGGGTCAAAAAACCGTGCGCGATCGTCGCTCCATAAGGCGATTCGCGAGCAGCCCGTTCCCCGTCCACATGAATCCACTGCCGGTCCTCGGTGGCCTCCGCGAACTGCACGATGCGCGCTTGCGTAACGCGAAGCCATTCGGTCACGCCGAGTTCGCGACCCACAAAATCTTTCAGCTCCTGCGGATTTTTCAAAACAAGTGGCATCGAAGGTCTTCCGATCACAGTGTCGCGCGCGACCAGCGCGATCGCTCGTCCTCACCGAAATCTAGTCGCCGCCCGAACTCCCCGCCGGTTTACCACTCTTCGCCAGCTCCCACTTCGCGATCGATTCGATGTGGACTTCGTCCGGCCCGTCTGCCAATCGCAAAGTCCGCACCATCGCCCAAGCCCCAGCCAGAAAAGTATCCTGCGAAACTCCCGCTCCTCCGTGCGCCTGTATCGCGCGATCCAGCACGCGCAACGCCACATTCGGCGCCACCACTTTGATCATCGCAATCTCCGCGCGCGCTGCCTTGTTCCCCACCGTATCCATCATATAAGCCGCTTTCAACGTCAGTAGCCGCGCCTGCTCAATTTCCATCCGCGATTCCGCAATCCCCGCGCGAATCGTTCCCTGCTCCGCCAGCGCTTTCCCAAACGCCACTCGCGCCTGCACGCGCTTGCACTTCGCCTCGAGCGCCCGCTCCGCCACTCCGATACAACGCATGCAATGATGAATTCGCCCAGGCCCTAGCCTCCCCTGCGCAATTTCAAATCCGCGCCCTTCACCCAGCAGCATATTCGCCGCCGGCACGCGCACATTTTCGAAATGTATTTCGGCATGCCCGTGCGGCGCATGGTCGTAACCAAACACTTTCAGCATCCGCACGGTTTTCACGCCCGGCGCATCCAGCGGCACCAGGATCATGGACTGCTGCTTGTGCGCGGCTGCTGCCGGATCGCTCTTGCCCATAAAAATCGCGATTTTGCAGCGCGGATCGCCCGCTCCCGACGACCACCACTTCCGTCCATTGATAATGTACTCGTCCCCTCGACGCACAATGCTCGCTGCAATATTCGTCGCATCCGAAGACGCCACATCCGGCTCCGTCATCGCAAAACACGAGCGAATTTCCCCCGCGAGCAGCGGCTTCAACCATTTTTCTTTCTGCTTCGCCGTGCCATAACGCGCCAGCACCTCCATATTCCCCGTATCCGGCGCCGAACAATTAAACACCTCTGCCGCCATGTGGCTGCGTCCCATGATTTCGCAAAGCGGCGCGTACTCCAGATTGCTCAGCCCCGCCCCACCCGGGTCCTCCGGCAAGAATAAATTCCACAATCCCTCGCCGCGCGCCCTCACCTTCAACTCCTCGACGATCCGCGTCGGCTTCCACGGCTCGCGCGCCGTTTCCTCTTCGAAGCGCTGCTCGTTCGGATACACGTGCGCGTCCATGAACGTCTGCAACCGCCGCTGCAGCTCCTTCGTCTTGATGCTCGGCTCAAAGTTCATAGGTCTCGGCTATTTCCCCGTAAAAACCGGCGAGCGCTTCTCCACAAAATGCGCCACGCCCTCTTTGAAATCCTCGCACTGCAAACTCGCCAGCATTTCCCGCTCGGAAATCTCGAACGCTTCCCCGAGCGTCTGGAACATCGCGTCATACACTTGCCGCTTGATCACGCGCAGCGACCGCGGGCTTACGTTCGCAGCCAGCTCCGCCGCGTATCCCCGCACTTTCTCCTGAAACACATCTTGCGGATAAACCTGATTCGCCAGGCCTATGCGAAAAGCCTCCGGCGCATCAATCAATCGCGCGGAAAATAACAAATCCAGCGCGTTCGCATGTCCCACCAGTCGCGGCAGCATCCACGCCATACCATACTCGGCAATCAGCCCGCGCCGCGCAAATGCCGTGCTGAATCGCGCCGCGTCCGAAGCAAAGCGCAAATCGCAGTACAGCGCGATCACCAGTCCCAATCCCACCGCTGGACCGTTGATCGCCGCAATCACCGGCTTGCTCATCGCCGGAAAATATGAATATTTCTTCTGAAAGTCTGCCCGCGGACTGCCATCGCTCGAGCCAGAGCCGGAACCCGCTCCGGCCTGCACCGCCTGAGCCCGCTGCGCCGCGTCTAACCCCTTCGTCGCCACGGTGCTCAGCAGAGACATGTCCGCCCCCGCGCAAAATCCGCGACCCGCGCCCGTCAGTACAATCACGCGAACATTTTCATCGCGCTCCGCCTCCGCCATAGCAGCTCGCACTTCCCGCTCCATCACGGCGGTCCAGGCGTTCAATTTGTCGGGACGATTCAGCGTAATCGTGGCCACCCGCTTGGCCACCTCGTACAGCGTTTCTTGATTTGGCATGGTGAGCCGGATTATATACAATGGCGCCGATGTTAGTAACATTCATCTGTTTGTGACTATCTCATTCCATGCCTCACACTAGCCGCCACCTCCAAACCCTCTCAATCCACACGAGGCCCCATGCCCTTCACTGAAAATCAGGGCGCCAAAATTTATTGGGATGAACAAGGTTCGGGTGATCCCCTGCTCCTCATCATGGGCCTCAGCTATCCCTCCTACATGTGGCATCGCACCCGCCCATTACTCGCGCAACGGTTTCGCACCATCGCTTTCGATAATCGCGGTGTCGGCCAAAGCGATGTGCCAGAGGGCGTCTATCCCATCGCGCAAATGGCTTCCGACGCAGCCGCCGTTCTCGACGCCGCAAATGTCCCGAGCGCCCGCGTGTTCGGTGTCTCCATGGGCGGCATGATCGCCCAGGAATTCACGCTGCGATATCCCCAACGCGTCCGCTCGCTAATTTTGGGTTGTACGAACGCCGGAGGTCCCCACGCCGTGCGCGCCGCAGCAGAAGTTCTGCAAATCCTCACGCGCCAGGGCATGACGCCAGAAGAAGCCAAAGAAGCCATCATCCCCTACATTTACGACGCTGCCACCCCGCGCCAGCGAATTGACGAAGACATGGTCATCCGCATGAAGTGGTATCCGACGCCGCAAGGCTATATGAGCCAACTGCAAGGAATTCTCGCCTGGGAAGCCTACAGCCGCATCGCGCAAATCAAAGCTCCCACGCTCACCATCCACGGCGAAACAGATCAGTTGATTCCAGTCGCGAACGCCCACCTGATCGCCGAACGCATTCCCCAGGCGAAGCTCGTCCTGATCCCCCGCGCCAGCCACATTTTCGAAACCGATCAACCCGGCGTGGCAAATCGCGCCATCATGGAATTTCTATCCGCGCAGCAAATTCCCGCGCACCAATCCCAGCGAAGCTCATGATTATGTCGGACTCGACTTTGTGAATCGCGCTGAGGCGCAATGCATCCAGAGATTCCGCAGTGCGGGATCGAAGGCTAGCGCCCGCCTGCCTTTTAAGCAGGCTTAGTTGCCGTTACTCTGGAAGTTGAATTCGCTTTTGAAGGTCTACTACGCAGGTGTCTCAGAATCCGTAGGGGCACGGCATGCCGTCCCCGGCCTTCCTCTTACCTAGGCGTGCCGTGACTCTTTACCTCTCGTTGAATAATCGCAGAATCATCACGGGCGCTGCCCATTCAGTTTCCCAGCTGCCGCATTATTAATCGCCGTGCAATTCGCCGTAGGCACCACATGCGCCGCAGCCGCCGGCGTCGAACACGTGTTCGTCTTGCTCGCCGCACGAATCACGATAGCCGCCACCGTCACCGCCACCGCCGCGCCCACTCCCACCGCCGTCGCGCCCGCCACTCCCAGCCCGCCCGCAGCTCCGCCGGCCCCTCCACTCACGCTCGTCGTGCTGGTCATATCCGTAACCGTCACAGGCGTCGCCGGCACCGGCGGCGTCGGAGCTGCATTAAATTGCACGCTCGACGTCTCGCCCGCGCCCACAATCACGCAGGGCCCCAGCATCCGGCCGTTCTTATCTTTCTTCTGCTCTTCACCGCCCTGCGACCCATCCTGTTCTTCTTTTTTCGACGCTTTGTACGCGCAGAAATTTACTTTCCCCTCATACACCACGATCCGCGTCGTGTCCCCTTGCGAGTCCAGCGCGAAATCGGTTCCGACGACCCCCGCCACTCCCGTCGGCGTGCGAATTTGAAAATTGGCGTTGGGCTTCGCCTGTTTCACAGCCTTGGCGCGCACCCGCCCGTAATTCAGATCGAGTTCCGTCTGCTGCGCTCCGCCGTCATGTTTCGTCACCGTCAGATTCGAATCCGATCCCACACTCAGCACCGAGCCGTCGTCCAACGCGACGCGCGCCCGCGCCAGGTGTCCCGTGTTTATCACGTCGCCCCAATAGATCGCTTCAGACGTCGAAGCGGGCGTCTGCTGCGGCCCGCGAATCACATTCACCACCGGCAATACCGCAGTCAGTTTCCCCGCATGCTGCGCTTGGGCGCCCTGGACCGCTTGGGCTACCACGTCCGCAGGAATCGCCAGCAGCACGCAGATTAGCAGAGCAGTTAGACACGTTAATGGTTGGCGGACCTTCATCTTTAGCTACCTCCCCGGCCATTCTCCTGCCTGTGCGTCTCAGGTCAGAATTTCCGGGTGCATTGAAGTCCTCGGGGAACACACCAATCGCGGGGGTCGGGCAGAAAATTACCATATCTCCCCCGCCCCTCATAGCAATTTTCTGACCGCTGGCCGGGGGCGCGAGCTCAGGAGCGGCCACGACGCCCGCATCAATTCATCCCCGCTTCTTTCAGGAATTTCCCTCACGCGTCGCGATCGCCGCCATCATCGCCCGCATCGCTTCCGTGCTGCCCGGCGAATTCTTCTCGCGCCAAGCCTCCAGCCGCTTCACGTGTTCTTCGAGCCGCGCAAAAGCTTGCGGGTTCTTGAACATCGCACGCCACCCAGCCACCACCGGTTTCAGCCGTTCCCACACGATCCATTGCTCGCCCGTGCTCTCAAAGAAAAACTCCTCATCAATCAGCCCGCGATTCACGATGTTCGCCACCGTGTCCCAATAGCTGATCACCATGCGCATGAACGCGTTTTCCTGCGAATTCGGCGGCGCCACGTTCGCCACGTCTTCCAGCGAAGTCGGCTTGAAATTCCTCACGTACCAATCCCGCGCCTCGCGCAAACGCGGCTCGCGCCGTATGTCATACAGCCGCAACATCAGATTCACCTGCTCGTGCGTCACTTCTCCCATCGCGTCCTCCTGGTTGTCGGTCGCAGCAATAAATTCAAAGCTATTCACTTGAAGGTGTTCGGTTGAAGCTACTCGCGCGGCACCACGAGCTCGACGCTACCCTTCGCCCTGCGGTGTTTCGCCCTGCAGCATGACTTGATGTATGTGGCTCAGCGGAATCTTCGCCTGCTCGAATCCCAGCTTAATCCGGCGCCGCAATTCGCGCGCCACATCGTCCTTGCGATTCAATATCGTCCGCGCCTGCAGCCGAATCACCGCGCCATCCAAAGACAGCGCTTCAATCCCCAGCACCCGCGGCCCATCAATCAACGCCGCGGACCAATCCGCGTCATTCCGAAAATCTCCCGCAATTCTTTCCAGAGTCGCCAGCGCTCGTCCCACCATCTCCGCCGCCGGCACCGTCACGTCCACAAATGCCTGCGACCAATCGCGGCTCAGATTCGCGACCTGCCCCACGAGACTGTTCGGCACCGTCACCATCGCTCCCGCAGGATTTCGTATCACCGTGCGCCGCAATGTCAGGTGCTCCACCCGCCCCGTCTCGCCATTCACCTGAATCAAATCTCCCACCACGTACTGATCCTCAAACACGATGAAAAATCCGTTGATAAAATCCTTCAGCAAGCTCTGCGCGCCAAACGCGATCGCAATGCTCGCCACTCCCGCCGTCGCCATCGCCGGAGCGATATCGAACCCGAGCACTTCGAATCCCATCAGCACCGCAATTAACGCGATAACCGCCGCGCCAATGCTGTACAGCAGCCCCGCCAGCGTGCGCGTCTGCTGCTCGCGCATCTGCCCCGCGCGCGACGACGATTTGGCCAGATGCACCAGCCGCGCCGTCACCGCCTTCAGCATGCGGGTCAGCAGGATCGCAAACAGCAGGATGACCGCCAGCCGTAAGCCGGTCTTCCCTGCAATTTCCATCCACCGTGAGAACGATTCAGTCATAAGATAGAGGGAGCGGAATTATACCACCCGGCTAGCCGCCCTATGCCGTGCGGCGAGGCGCAACCCCAAACATATTCCGCGAACGGGAGCACGCATTATGGACCCGAAAAAGCGTAATTTCATCACCCAACTATTTTCCTGGGCGTTCGCTGCCCCGCTCGCGCTGCTCGCAATTCGCACCGCCTTCGCGCAGCAGAATCCCAGTCCCAAGCTGCCTTCAGGCAGTACGCCGGTGTACGACGGCCGCAACGATCCCTTCGGCGATTCCGCCGCGAAGCCGGACCCCAAACAGGTCCTGAAACAGAACAAGGAACAGATCCACGACGACGTCGAAAAACTCTACGCCCTCGCCACCGAGCTCAAAAACGAAGTCGAGAAAACCGACTCCGCAAACGTTCTGTCGGTGGCGATGGTCAACAAGGCCGAGCAAGTTGAGAAACTGGCCAAGCAGATAAAAAATCTCTCGCGCGGCTAACCCGCGAAAAGTTTCTGCCTTGTATCAACGATTCCGCTGCCCGCGCGCGCGCCTCGTCTTGCACGGCGAACCCGGAAGGGCGGGGCTTCAGCCCCGCCAACAAGCTCCGAAAACGAGAACGGCTTTAGCCGCTGAAGCCGTCTTCTTCGATCGCGCCGGAGCATTTACGAACTACTTGCAACTTGGCCCAGCGCCGCCGGCGCTTCTCACTTGCTCATTTTGCCGGAGCACCTGCCTCACCCGAACCTCCGAGGGGATAATCCACCCGGACCGAAACAATCTCGTACGGATGCACAGCAACGCTAACTTTCCCGCCGCGCAGAATTCCGAGCGGCGCGCCTTCAGTCTGCTCCATCAAATTCGTCAAAGTCGCTGATGTCGCCCCAGCCGGAACGCTCAACTGCACCTGCGAGTTTTTCCCCGCCCACTCGTAAAACCGGAAAAGTAGCGCGTCGCCATCCTCCGTCTTCTTCACCGCTGTCAACACCACGTTGTCCTGCTCCACTCCCACAAAAGAATGTTCAGCCGCCAACGCTCCTATATGCGAGCTCACCGGCACGGCTCTCAGCGGTGCATTGAATTCGTACCCGCGCCGCACCGTCAGCGCCTTCTTCCAATCCCCCGCATGCGGATAAAGCGCATACGCAAAATGTTGCTCCCCCCGATCGGCATCGGCGTCCGGCCAAGTCGGCGAGCGCAGCAGCGAAATTCGCAGCACGTTCCCCTTCGCGTCGTAGCCGTACTTCGAATCATTAATCAGGCTGAATCCATGCTCCGCGTCGCCCAAATCGGCCCAACGCAGCGCCGGCACCTCGAATTGCGCCGCTTCCCACGAATTGTTGCGCGTCGTCGGCCGCTCGATTGACCCGTACGGAATCTCGTACGTCGCATGCTCGCTCGATGCTGCCAGCGGAAACGCGGCCTTCAGCAGCACGTGCGTCTCGTGCCAGTCAAAATTATTCACCACGTCCACGCGATCCAGCCCCGCATAAAGCGTGATGTCCTGCACGAATTTCGAATGCTGCCACGTCCGCGTCACGCGAATCGTCGCGCGCAACGGCCCACGCTCCACCAGCTGCACGGAATCCACCATGTCCAGCCGGGTGAAAGACTTCTCGAAATTCGCATCAATATTCCACGCGTCGTAATCCTTCGGCTTATCTTCAAACGCGACCAGCTCGTTCCCGCACGCCCCTGTTGCGATGGTTTCGAAATTTGCGCGCTTGTCATACAAGCTCGTGATGCACCCATTCTTCGGATCCACCACTACTCGCAGCAGCGAATTTTCCAGCGTCAAATCATGCGCCGATAAATCTCCCGGCACATCCCGCCGCCCAGGCTCAGCGCGCAGCAGCGCATAACCGAGCCCCGGAACCGCTCGCGGCTCAACCAGCAAATGCACCGTGTTCGTCGCCGCGTCCGACGAAATCACCTGCGCCGGCAGCAAATGATTTTGCGCATCCACCACTGAAACACCATCCTTCACGCTCTCCGGCATCTGCGCCGAAAATTCCACGATGTCCTTCCGCTCCCACGCCAGCGGATTGAAAATCAGCACCGGCCTCGCCCCCGCAGGTGAACGCGTGTCCACCCGCGCGGCAATTTCCGCCAGCGCCGCAGAAGAAGCTTCGCCCGCCGCAAACCGCACCATGTCGTAATCCCGCTGCGCCTCCTGATAAATCACCGCAATTCCCGACCCAGCCGCCAAATCGTGGAATTGATTGAACAACACCTTCTTCCAAGCTTCATTCAGCTCCGCAGCCGGATACGGCAAGCCGGAAAGCCACGCAAGCGACGAATATTTCTCCGCGTCCAGCACCCACTCTTCGCTCTCGCGCATATTCCGTTTGTGCGCCGCCTGCGACGTGAAAACTCCGCGGTGATATTCGAAATATAATTCGTCGTTCCAGGTAGGCAGGCTCACCATCCCCGCCGGTGGCGCTGGCAACTCTGTGGATCCGCCCACGATCGTCTTGTAATTCCACACCGGCGAATGTGCCGTATCCAGCGTCGCTTCCACATCCGAAAAAAATCCCTGCGCATTCCCAAAAAACGTCTTCGGATACACCATTTTCGGATCGGTCCAACGCACTCCCGTGTCGAGCATCGCCCGCGTCGGCCCGCCGCCGTGATCGCCCACGCCAAACAGATGCATCATCTCCGCCAGACCCGGATTCAGTTGCCGCGCACGCGCCACGTCCTCCGCCAACGGCTCCGGCTCGATCCCCCGCGCATAATCATGCGGAAAATACGCCAGCACCTTGCTGCCATCTGGCGATCGCCACCAGAAAAGCTTAAACGGCAGAGGATTCGTGTCATTCCACGCCATTTTCTGAGTCACAAAATAATCCACGCCCGATTTCTTGTAGATTTGCGGCAACTGCCAGTTGTAGCCGAAGGAATCCGGATTCCACCCGATCCGCACATCCACTCCAAATTTGTCATAAGAATATCGCTTCCCAAGCAACAGTTGCCGCACCAGCGATTCGCCGTCCGGCATATTCAAATCCGGCTCAACCCACATTCCGCCGACCAGTTCCCAGCGACCCTGCTTCACGCGCGCCTGAATCTCCCGGCAAATCGCGGGATATTTCTGGCACATCCATTCGCTGTAAGCCGCCGCCGACTGCGTGAATGTGTATTGCGGATATTCATCCATCAATTGCAGCGCGGTCGAAAAAGTGTTGTGCACCACCTGCACAGTTTCCGTCCAAGGCCACAGCCACGCCGCATCAATGTGCGAATTTCCGGTCAGTCGAATGGAAGTCTGCTGCAAATCACCCTTAATTTTTGCCAGCTCGGCCTGCGCCCGCACCTGCGACGCATCGAATGCCGCCTGCTGCGCCTGCTCCAGAGCCTGCAAATCCACCGCAGCGCTCGCAGCCTCGATTCCCTTACGAACTGCGGCGGAGGACGGCCCAAGCGAAGGCAGCAACGCGTTCGCGGAAAGTATTTCCTGCAGCAGGTCATTCGGATTCGGCCGCGTCGCGCTGAATTCGATAGCAACGCTCGCCCGCGCAAAGGTTTTCTGATCCACCGTGTGCAATAATTTCACGGCGACCAGCGCGCGCTCTCCCGGCTGCGCATGATCGAACAATACGATCGGCTCCAGGTCATCGCCCATCGCCACGCGCCGCCCATTAAAATAAATAATTTCCGGCATGGGTCCGTTCGCATAAGCCTCGAACTGAAACCAGATCCGCGCCCCGCTCAAATCGTAACCATTCAATGTCTTGGGCACTTCTATCCACCGCCGGTACCACACCGCGTCCGTCGGCGCGTGCGAATTCCCCTGAACCGTCTGCCAATCGGAATCATCCAGCTCCGGCGCCTCACCGTGCGCCACATCCCCCACGTGAAATTTCCAGTCAGCCGCGGCAATCGAATTCAGCGCGCTCAATTGCGATACAGTGCGATGCGCCGCAGGAGAAAGCGCGCTCAGAGGATCGTGAGTCGGAGCCTGACCCTGCGCCCACGCAGAACCGCCCCCCAACAAAGCCGCGCAAGCCAGCACAAGCAGCGCGACGCCCCGCCGCAAGTCACTCCGCGAACCGCACAGGTCACGACAGCAATCAGTCACAGGCGCTCTCCTCGATCGCAACGGATTATAAAGCAGCTGCGGCGATGCCAAGTGAGAAGATCGGCGGCGCCATACATCCTCGCGACTTGGTGTATCATTTCCGGTTCCACAACGGCGTGCCGCAGCGCCTGCAGCCTCGGGATTTTTTCCAACTCCCGTCGCCGTAAGCTTTTCGCTGCGACCGCATCGCGATCCAGGCACTCCCGGAGGAAGTTTCATGATCGTCGGCGTCCCGCGAGAAAGCTATCCAGGTGAACGCCGCGTAGCTCTCGTCCCGTCCGTAATCCCCGCCCTCGCAAAAGGCGGCCTGGAAGTAATCGTGGAAGCCAACGCCGGCCTCGAAGCCGGCTACCCCGACTCCACCTACATCGCCAAAGGCGCAAAAATCATTCCCGACCGCGCCGAAGTTTTTCGCACCGCCGACATCATCGCCCAAGTCCTCTGCTACGGCTCGAACGACAAAACCGGCGACGCCGACCTCCCGCTCCTTCACAAAGATCAAATCCTCGTAGGTTTTCTCCGCCCCCTGGGCGGCCTCACCACCATCCAACAAATCGCCCAGCGCAACGTCACCGCGTTCTCCGTCGAGCTAATGCCCCGCACCACCCGCGCCCAAAGCATGGACGTCCTGTCCAGCATGGCCACTATCTGCGGATACAAAGCCCTGGTCATAGCCGCAGACACGCTGCCCAGAATCTTTCCCATGCTCACCACCGCCGCCGGAACAATCACCCCCGCCCGCGTTTTCGTAATCGGCGCAGGCGTAGCCGGGCTGCAAGCCGTAGCCACCGCCCGCCGCCTCGGAGCCGTCGCGTCCGCCTACGACATGCGCCCCGCCGCCAAAGAACAAGTCCAAAGCCTTGGCGGCCGCTTCGTCGAATTACCCATCGAAGCCAAAGACGCGGAAGACGCCCGCGGCTACGCTCGTGCCCAGGACGAAGACTTCTACCGCCGCCAGCGCGAGCTCCTCGGCAAAGTAGTCGCGGAAAGCGACGTGGTCATCACCGCCGCCGTGGTTCCCGGCACAAAATCCCCGCTCCTCGTCACCGCGGACATGGTCAAGGGCATGTCGCCCGGCTCCGTGATCGTTGACCTCGCCTCCGAGCGCGGCGGAAATTGCGAGCTAACTCAACCCGGCGAAAAAATCGTCGCCCACGGCGTCACCATCATCGGCTGGTACAATCTCGCCAGCACCGTTCCGTATCACGCCAGCCAGATGTACGCCCGCAACGTCTCCGCCTTCCTGCTGCACATCGTAAAAGACGGCAAGCTGCGCCCAGACGTCGGCCAAGAAGCCACCTCCGACGAAATCATCAAAGACACGTTGCTGACCACCGGCGGTGAAATCGTCAACTCGCGGCTGCGCGATTTTTACAAACTGCCGCCCCTGGTCACCGCCTCTCAGGAGAAAAAATAACAATGAAGATGGACCTGCTCACAAGCCTCTACGTTTTCATGCTAGCCGCTTTCATAGGATTTGAAGTCATCCGCCAGATCACTCCGCTACTGCACACCCCGCTCATGTCCCTCACCAACGCCCTCGACGCCATAGCCGTAGTCGGCGCCATCATCCTCACCGGCGAACATCGCAGCACCCTCTCTACCATCCTGGGTGCCCTCGCCATCGTCGCCGCCACCAGCAACGTAGTCGGCGGCTTCCTAATCACCGATCGCATGCTCAAAATGTTCAAGGCCAGTGGCCCCAAAAAATAATGATCCCCTGGCTCGGAACAGACACCTTCATCGAAATCATCTACCTGATCGCCACGGCGCTGTTCATCCTCGCTCTGGTGTGGATGCGCACGCCCGCCACCGCGCGCCGCGGCGTCCGAGCCGGCGAACTCGGCATGTTCCTGGCCATCGCTGGCACGCTCCTAAATCACAACATCATCGAATACAAATGGATCGCTATCGCCCTCGTTCTCGGCTCCATCATCGGCGTGCCCCTCGGCATGGTCCACATGACGGCCGTCCCCCAACGAACCGCGCTCAGCCACGCTTTCGGCGCCTTCTGCGTCACGCTTGTCGGCACCGCCGAATTTTATCTGCGCGCGCCCAACGTGCCGCCGTTCATGATGTCCGTACTCTCGATGGAAGTAATTCTCGGCGCGCTAACTTTCACCGGCAGCTTAATGGCGGCGGGAAAGTTGCAAGAAATCCTCCCGCAGCGCCCCATCACATATAAAGGTCAGAACCTCGTCAATCTCTTGTTCCTGGCCGTAGCCATCGGCATCGCCGCCTATCTCGTCCATGATCCCAGCCACGTCCATCTCTTCCCGCTGATGCTCATGATCCCCCTGATCTTCGGCGTGCTGATGATCATCCCTATCGGCGGCGCCGATATGCCCACCGTCATCTCTCTGCTGAATTCCTACGCCGGACTTTCCGCCGCAGCCATGGGCTTCGTCCTCGATAGCAAACTGCTCATCATCGCGGGCGCCCTCGACGGCGCCTCCGGCTTCATCCTCTCCGTAAATATGTCCAAAGCGATGAATCGCTCCTTCACCAACGTTCTCTTCGGCGCGTTCGGCCAGGAACAAGTCTCGAGCGCGACAGCGGAACAGGCGCGCCCCGTGCGCAGCGCCTCTGCCGAAGAAGCCGCGGCAATCCTAGGCGCAGCCAATAAAGTAATCATCGTCCCCGGCTACGGCATGGCCGTCGCCCAAGCCCAGCACAAAGTCCGCGAACTCTACGACGCGCTCACCAAACGCGGCGTGGACGTAAAATTCGCCATCCATCCCGTCGCCGGACGCATGCCCGGACACATGAACGTCCTGCTGGCCGAAGCCGACATCCCCTACGACAAACTTCTCGACATGGAAGAAGTGAACGACGAATTTCCGCAAGCCGACGTAGCCCTGGTAATCGGCGCAAACGACGTCACCAATCCCGCCGCCCGCAACGACGCCTCCAGCCCCATCTACGGCATGCCCATTCTCGACGTAGATAAAGCCCGCACAGTAATGGTCATCAAACGCGGCATGAGCCCCGGCTTCGCCGGAATTGACAATCCGCTGTATTACCTCGACAAAACCCTGATGCTCTTCGGCGACGCCAAATCCTTCGTAAACTCCATAGTCCGCGAACTAGCCGGCACCCACAACTAGCCCAGAGACGCGCCACGCTATCAAAGCCGTCATCCTAAGCAAAGCGAAGGATCTCTCTTCGCTTTTTTTGTCCGCGCCTCCGTGCGTCGGCAGCAATCTCGTGCTTCAGCGTTTCGCTGCGTCCTGTGCGTTCCGAACTCTGGGGCTTACGCGTTAAATCTTTTAACCTTTTTCTTCCCTTGCCGTCATCATTACTTCTATCAGTGTTCATCTGCGTTCATCTGTGGTGCCTTTGAAACCTCTCGCCAATTCCCATCCCCGTTCCATTGCGACCCACCAACAGAACGTAATACAATCATCCCACGACAAATTAATTCCCGATTGCGCCCGTAGCTCAGATGGATAGAGCGTGTGCCTCCGAAGCACAAGGTCGACGGTTCGAATCCGCCCGGGCGCGCCACTTTCTTTCGCACCTAGGCAGATCTCCCTGCTGCCGCTTTCGCCTATGCGTTGAATTCACAAATATAATTGCCCTCTCGCTTGAGCTCCCCGCTCCTTTATGAAATCTTTATATCAGCCTTACATGTTCCTAACGTCTCGTCTGCGACCATCTCCCAACTTACGGATTCTTTCCATCCCAAATATGATATGGTCCGCAACGCAAAGGGAGATTCAAACACCGATGGTGAGCGTAAATCCCGAAACGCAGGCGCTGGCATGCCGCAAGTGATCGCGCCTCAGCTCAACAAGCAAGCACACCAGCCCGGCACCGCCGCGGTACTGTTCCTCGGTGTCAGCAGCAGCGTCGCTCTCGTAACCTTCGCAATAGTCGCAGCCATCACCCTGCCGGCGAGCTCCGCGAAAGCTCAGGGCGCCCAAAACCAGAATCTCGCCTGGTGCACCGGCGACGACGTCGGCCGCAAAATCGCCGGCTGTTCCGCGCTGATCGAAACGAGCCAGCAAACGCCCGAAATCCTGGCCATCGCCTATCTCAACCGCGGCAACGCCCTCGCCGACAACGGCCAGATTGATATTGCCATCCAGGATTACGACCAGGCCATCAAGAACAATCCGCAAAGCGCAGAAGCTCTATATCGGCGCGGCGCCGCCCTGGAAAAGAAAGGCGAGTTCGACCGCGCCCTTGCGGATCTCGACACCTCGCTCAAGCTTGATCCAAAGAACTCCAAAGCTTTCGTCGCCCGCGGTCAGGCCCACAGCCATAAAAAAGAATTCGTCCTCGCCATCGCGGACTACACCCAGTCCATCACGCTCGATTCCACCGACGCCGTCGTCTTCAGCCTCCGTGCCTACGCCTACGACCAGACTGCCCAGTACGACCTCGCCCTCCAGGATTGCGAACAAGCCCTGAAGCTCGATTCCGACAACGCCCTCGCTTACTATGCCCGCGGATTAGCCAAGCAGAAAAAAGGCGATAAGTCAGGCGCCAAGGCCGATATCGCCAAGGCCAAGCAGCTCGATCCCAAAGTGGATCAGCAATAGTCGGCAGCGAAAAATCGGCACAATAATCGCGCGATATTCGGTCGTGCAAACCAATTTGCAGCTAAAATAATGGCCCGAGCGGCGGTGTGCCCACGCCCGCGACGTGTAACCGTTGCGGACCTGCAGCCGTCCCTTGACTGGATTTCCGGGAGCCTTCGAAATGAAGAAATTGATGTTGCTCGCGCTGGCCATTTTCTTCGGTGCCGCGGCCTTCGCCCAAGACGCGCCGAAAGTTCAAGTCGCGGTGGGTTATTCCTACCTGCAAACTCCGCAAGCCGGATTCGTCCCGAGCACCTCTTTCAACGGCGGCGCCGCGTCGGTTGCCTATTTCTTCTTCAAACACATCGGCGTCAAAGCCGAATTTTCGGACTACGGCAGCTACGGGCAGACCGTTACCGTGCCGGCGAATACTCAAGGCTGCAATAGCCAATCGAATTGCGCGCTATCCGTTCGCGGCAACGTTTACACCTACACCGCCGGCCCCGTCCTGCGCTTTCGCTTCAAGCGCGTCCTGCCTTTTGCGGAGGTCATGTTCGGAGGTACCCACAACAATATTTACACGAACATCTACAACAGCTGCACCATTCAGGGCGAATGCATCAACCTCAGCAAATTACCAAACAACAATGCCTTCGACCTGGTCATCGGCGGCGGCATCGACCTTCCTTTCAGCAAGCACATCGCCTTCCGCCCCGTCGAGGCCGACTGGGTTCGCACAGGCTTCGGCAACCCCACCGTAATCGGCAACAGCACCCAGAACAATCTCCGCCTCCAAGCCGGGATCGTTATCAAATTCTAGCCGCGTGCGCCCCGCTCACGTATGGTCTTCGCACAATTTGCTCGCGTTTCCCCATTCATCTTTTCGCGTTTTTAGTGTACTAGTAGAATTGCACAGATAATTTAAATCGTAGTCGTGGCACTACGAAATCACCCGGCGCCCGGTCCCGATATCCGCCAACTCACAGCAGCCCAACGGATACACGTGTTCACCGCCCCACCGGCATCCCAAGGAGCAACAATTCGATGGCGAAAGGCAAGAATATCGGCATTCTAACCGGCGGAGGCGACGTCCCCGGCCTCAATTCCGTAATCAAATCCGTGGTCTATCGCGCTACTGAGATGGGTCACACCGTCACTGGAATTCGCAAGGGCTGGAAAGGTCTCACCAACATGAATCACGCCGACACCGGCGACGACCGCCTCGATCGCCAGCTCACCCGCGAAAATACCCGCACCATTGACCGCAGCGGAGGCACTTGGCTGCACACTTCCCGCACCAATCCCCGAAAAGTCGCAGCCAGCAAAGTTCCCGCGCACGTCTCCGCCGACCAACTCAAAAAACTTTCCTTCGACGGCAAGTTCTACGACTTCACTCCTATCGTCCTCGAAAATCTCCAGCGCCTCGGCATTGATTGCCTCGTCGCCATCGGCGGCGACGACACTCTCAGCTTCGCCTCTGTCCTTTCCAGCAAAGGTTTCCCCGTAATCGGCATTCCCAAAACCATGGACAACGACGTCCACGGCACCGAATACTGTATCGGCTTCTCCACCGCCATCACCCGCGCCAAAGATGCCATTAATCGCCAGCGCACCACCCTCGGCTCCCACGAACGCATTGGCGTCTTCCGTATTTTTGGACGTGATGCCGGCTTCACCGCGCTCTACACTTCGTACATCAGTTCCGCCCGCTGCTTAATCCCCGAATTTCCATTCGATCTCGATAGCGTCTGTAAGCTCCTGGTGGAAGATAAGCGCAAGAATTCCAGCCATTACTCCCTGGTGATCGTTTCCGAAGGCGCCACCTGGACCAATCGCGTCGTGGACGAGTACGGCGAAGCCGACGCCTATGGCCACAGAAAAAAAGTGGACATCGGCCACGCCCTCGCGGATGAACTACAGCGGAGAACCGGAGAAGAAACCATCGAAAGCGATCTAACCTACGACCTGCGCAGCGGCGAACCCGACGCCATCGACCAGATCGTCGCCATTACCTACGCCAACATCGCCCTGGATTTGATTCGCGACGGCGTTACAGGCCGCATGGTCGGCGTGCAAAATGGCTGCTACGCCTCCGCCCCCCTGCCCGCATCTTCCGCCGGCGCGCGCAGAGTGGACGTCGCAACCCTATACAACACCGAGCGCTACCGCCCCAATTACACAGCCAAACTAGGCGCCCCCCTGCTCTTCGGCCACGACTGAAGTCACCATGAGAGATCCTAGGGGCGGGTCCCGCACCACTGCACCGGACCCGCCCCTCGAGACCTATCGCACAACCCTCTCACTGCAGTCGGATACGATATAGATTTCGCTGCGTGCTCTCCAACGTGTATGCGTAGAGCGATTTATCCACGATAGAGTAGACCCGATGTGGAATCACCTCAGCGGCTTTGACTTTCTTCATAGTTTCCGTGCTTACATTTCCAATTGCCGCCGCGTCCGCAATTCCTCCCGGCTCTCGTAACCCCAGCAGGTACGTACTCTGATCTTCCTTCTGATAAAAATTTATAAACATGAACTCTCCGTGGACGCTCCATCCCGCCACGCAGTCTATCGAGCAGATCTCAACCGAAGTCCCTCCCTCCACAGGCACCGCCATGACGGCAGGCGACTTCTCCTCGTTGCTCCCTTCACCTAACACAATCGCCCACCGGCCATTTGGCGAGACGCCGAATAGATCGAAGATTCGCTTCGGACTTATTTTCTCGCGCTGCGTTCCGTCCATCCGCATCCGGTACAGGAAATCAATTCCTCCCTCAATCGAACGAAAAATCACCTCGCCGTCGGGCAAGAAACGCGGAGAGTCCTCGATCGCGGCAGACTCCAGATGGCGCGGCGCGGATCGGTGGTTCAGCGCCGCCACCCACAATCCTGTTCGGCCGCTCGCATCCGCCTTCGCAAACGCAACCTCCTTTCCGTCTGCCGAAACAGAATAGTCCTGCATCACATATCCGGGCAGCACGCGTTCGGTCGTGCCGCTCGCAACGTCGCGCACCCACAGCTCGAATCCTTGCGTCTGGCCGTTATCCATCAAGTAGTACAGTTTTTTTCCGTCCTCGGAAAAACTAGCTCCTTCCGCGTCGCCTTCCGAAGAAACCTGGTGATCGCCGCGTTCATCGTGCAGCCACACCGTTCCGTTTCGCATCCCCACCGAAGTGATCAACGACTTGCCGTCCGCCGCCATCGCGATCCCTTCCTCTTCGTTCGGCCCGGAAGTCACTTGCTCCGGCTCTCCGTCGGGAAATCGCTGTCGCCAGATGTGAAATTTTCCGCCGGTGCTCGCGCTCAGATACATCCACTTGCCCTCCGGCGACCACGCCCCCGACGTGCAAACGCTGTTGGCGGGACCCACTTCACGCACCGGACCGCCGCCCTGAAAGGGCGCCACACGGCAAGATACGAACAGCGCTTGCGGCCCCATCTCCACTATCAACACCCACTTGCCGTCAGGCGAAAGATACGAGTGGTGCGCCATGCTGCGATCGCTGCTCGGCACGTACACGTCCCGGTTCTGCCCGCGCCCTTCATCGGTAGTCACCACGGCCATATGAATTCCATTTTTGATCTCGGAGAACATCAACCGCTTCCCGCCCTCAATCCATGTCAACGACGACGCATTCGGAAACCTCAAATGCGCCTCGCCTCCCAGCACCGGAACTTCCCAGGTATCGAACGGAGTCGCAGTTCCATACGCAATCCGCGACCCGTCCGGCGAAAACACCGGATCCATCTTCGCGGTTGCATCATGCGTTAACGGCACGGGCTCCCCGTCCGGCAGCAGTTTCACGTAAACCTGCCCCGGCCCGAAAAATGTGCCGGCGCCGCGAATGAACGCAAGCATGCGTCCGTCCGGCGACAGTGCCGGATACACCGCTGAGTCCGTGAAAAATGTCATCTGCTGCCAATTCGTGCTCGCCGGCGCCGCAGGCCGCGCCGCGCGATACCACCACAGTCCTCCGCCCACCGCCGCCACCAGCACCGCGATCGTAACGATCGAAAAAATCAGCCTGCCTCGACCGCGCCTCTTCTCCGACGCTGCCGTTGCCGCCGCTCCCATCATCGGCGCCGTGTTCCCCGATTCCGAATCGCGCTTCAGCCGCCGCAGATCCGTCCGCATCTCCCCCGCCGACTGATACCGAAGCTCGCGATCCTTCTCCAGCGCCTTATGAATAATCTCTTCGAACTTCGGCAGCATTTGCGGGTTCAGTCGGCTCGGCGTCACCGGCGCGCGATTCAAAATCGCATCGAAAATCACGCCCGTGGTGTCGCCCGGAAACGGCGCCTTCCCCGTGCCCATCTCGTACAGCACCGCGCCAAACGAAAATAAATCGCTGCGCGCGTCCAGCTGCTCGCCGCGCACCTGTTCCGGGGACATGTACGTCACTGTCCCGGCCACCGAGCCCGCCGCGCTCTGCAGCGGTTCCACGCCCCGGGTCGGCAGGCTCTGCGTGTGCTCCATTCCTTCCCCCGCCCCCAGTTTCGCCAAACCGAAATCCAGCACCTTCGCTTGCCCCGTGCTAGCCACAAAAATGTTTGCCGGCTTGATGTCGCGGTGAATAATCCCCTTGCCGTGCGCCGCATCCAGCGCGCCCGCAACCTGAATCGCAAAATCGAGCAGTTCACTCGCGCTAAATTTGCCGCGCGCGATTCGCTCCTTCAGCGTCTGGCCCTCCAGAAACTCCATCGCCAGAAACGGCCGCTCCCCATCCTGTCCAATCTCGTAAATCGTGCAAATATTCTGATGATTCAAAGCAGATGCCGCCCGCGCTTCGCGCAGTAGCCTTTCGATGGATTGCGAATCGGAAGGAGAATCCTCGGAGAGAAACTTCAAAGCCACAAAACGCCGCAGCTGCGTGTCTTCAGCCTTATACACCACGCCCATCCCGCCGCTGCCCAGCTGTTCCAGAATGCGATAGTGCGACACCGTCCGCCCAATCATCGCGGCATTATACGACGTGCGCCACCAACCGTCGCGCCCACTCCACCCATTTCCCGCCCGGCCATGCCTTCTCGCGTCTCACCTTCAACCGTTATTTTCCGATTGCGCCCAATCGTCGAAGAACTGCTACGAGCGTTGAACTTCGATGTGTCATGCAACTGACCCTGCGTAACTGATAAGATCTCAGCCAATCTAATCCGTAACTCTGAAAAAGGTCCGCCACACCGGATTTCCATTCATCACCACGTCCAGCCGATATACTCCCGTTCCCATCTTTCCGATGTCCAACGTCTTACTCAGGAAGACGAGCTTTCCGCCGGGTGTTGCGGAGACGTCTGGAGCGCTCTGGCTGACGGCCTTGTTGTCCAAATCATAAATCGAAATTGTCGTCGCCGCTTTTTGTTTCCGGGTTGGCTCCAGGCTCAGCAATACCGCCGCGTGTCTGTCGCTGCGCGAAAATTCGTATTTCTCCTGCAGCGCATCCACCAGTCCGTCTTTTCCCCGCCGCACCTCCTGCGCCATCGTGCCAAACAAAATGTCCTCGCGATGCACGATCGGCGCCACGAACTGCCCTGTCTGCATCAATTCTTCCAGCGTCGTCGTCTTCGCGTCGGGCGTCGGAAGGGAAATCTGGCTCATCGGCGTCGCCATTGCTGGCACCGCCAGTCCTCCAGCAAGCAACAGGCTCGCGGGAACGCCGGCGCGCACGCTCTCCAATGTTGAAACTCCCGGCACCAACACGCCCCCGTCACTCCGATCACGTCTCCATACTCATCGAGCAGAGCAGTCCCAATTCCCGCGTTCGCAGGCGAAGTCCCTAGGCTGATTCTGTCGCCGGCGTGTGGAAAAGTATTTTTTCCCACGATAGACGTCGCCACAATCACCCGATTGCCTGGCCCCGCCGCGTCCAAATAGAAGCAACGATCCCCGACGCCCCAGGAATCCGTTTTCGCTATCGCGAACTCCGGTCCCTCGATTCCCGCAACCTGCAGAACCGCCCAGTCCTGACGCCGATTCCACGCCACCACCGTCTTCGTATCAATCGCCCGGCCGCTCGCGCCCACCACTCGCAGCGAAGACGCGCCATCAATCACCTGAAAAGCGGTCAGCACCAGCCCCGGCCTGATAAAGAATCCCTCCCCTGCATTCAGCGGCTGCCTTGCTCATTCCGATTTTCAATCGCAACCGTGCTCGCGTTCGCTTTGCTGTACAGCGCAGCGGGTGCCAGCGGATTCCGGATCGGTTCCATCGATCCTGCCGCCGCGTCCGCGCCGCCGCCAGCGCCCGTGCCCGCGACCACCTGGAACGTGTGCGTTCCAGTGAGTTCGCCATCCACCAACGCTTGCACCATCCACAGCCCTGTCGGCGTATTCTCCGCAATCAACATGTCCCAGTAACCGCCGAACCGAGCCTGCTTCGCCTCATAATCAAAATCCGATACCGACGTGATCTTTCCGTCCGGGCTTTTCCACACACCTTCGAAGCGATGTGGCCCCAGCGGACCTTCCCACTCGAAATAAACGATCACTCGATGATCTTGCGGGATGCGAAAAATAGTTCGCGGATCGCGAATGATGTAGCTGCCGTTTTCCTGCGCCCCGGCAGTTCCGGAAATCGAGCGCACCACGCGAAATCTCGATTTTCCCGCCGCGACGCCTCCGCCGGAGGTCACTTGTGCCGTTGCCGCGGGCACCGCGGCCTTTTCAGCCGGTCGCGTGGTCGGCTGATTTTGTGCGAGCGCTGAAGGCGCGAGCACCATCAGAATTGTAAGCTGCGGCAAAATTCTCATTCATTCCCCGCTCAGGTATTCAGAGCGCGGGCAGCTTACTAAAATGTAATTTATCGAGCAAGGCGGAATCGAACGGAGATTCCCTTACTCGCTGCCGCGGCCTAAGCAGACGAGTTATTGCCGACCTCGTGTCTTTCAGAACAACCAACTCATCGCCGCTCGGACGTATTCTTGCGCCGCCTCCATACCGCCAGCGCTCGTATCGAGGCTTCGCGCCAGTTGCCTATTGTAATAGAACGAACGGTCGTGCTATTATTAGCGCATCGAAATGAACATTCACCCAAAAAGTTCCGCACCTCCACGAAGCCACGCGGCCACCGCCTCAAATCATCCATCTCGCCGCCCACGCGGCCTAAAAACCCGTCGCGCCATCCTCCGCAAAGCCGTCAACATCGCTTCCCTGGAAGGCCTCGAAGGTCTCACCATCGGCAAGCTCGCCACCACCCTGCGAATCAGCAAGAGCGGCCTCTTCGCCCACTTCGGCTCCAAAGAAGAGTCTGCAATGCGCCGTCGTGGACGAAGCCCGCGACATCTTCGTCGAAAAAGTCGTCCTTCCCGCCGCGCAACTTCGCGGCCTCCACCTCCTGCGCGCTCTTTGCGAAAATTGGCTTACCTACGGCGAACAGAAAACCTTTCCCGGCGGCTGCTTTTTCTCCGCCGCCTCGCTTGAATTCGACGATCGCCCCGGCCCCGTCCGCGATCGCATCGTCGGCCTGATGAAAAAATGGCTGGGAAATCTGGAACACGCCGCCCGCGACGCGCAATCCGCCGGCGAAATTCGCAAAGATATTGACGTCCACCAGCTAGCTTTCGAAATTCAGGCCCTGGCCATGGGCGGCAATTGGAGCTCGCGCCTCTTCCGCGATCAATCCGCTTTTCGTTCCGCCAAAGGCGCCATTCTGCGCCGCATTGACCAGGTCACCACAACTGCACCATCGAGGAAGTGATGCGAATCGCTCCCGGTTTGCTCCTTAGCGCTTTCGCGAGCCTGCTCCTGGCAATCGCAGCGCAACCGCAACGCGCCAGCGCGCAAACTTCACCAGACACAAACGCGAACGCCAGCGCTACCGAAATCCCCCTGCAACGCTGCGATCGCCTTCCCGTCGTAATCCTCCAGGTAAACAACGCCGACAAACGCTTTCTGATAGACACCGCCGCCACGTCCATGCTCAACGAGAAATCTTTCACCTCCGGCCGCTCCAAAGAACTCCGCGTGCAATCCTGGAATCAGACCACCGCGCTCAACGCCCACGTCGTCTCGCTCGCCGAACTCAAACTGGCCAATCACATCCTCCGCCACCTCACGCTCCCCGCGATCGATCTCTCAGCTCTCGCCAAAGCCTGCGGCGGCCCGCTCGATGGAGTTCTCGGCGTTGACCTCCTCGAACAACTCGGCGTAACCATAGATCTTCAACGCAGCGTTGCGCGCCTCGGAATCGCCGCGCTCAGTTCGACCGAAGTTTCCGTCATCGCAGAAATGGAAGAGGCCATGCACTCTTGCGCGGAAGCGTTCAACAATGCCGACGCCACCAACCTCGCCGCCTGCTTCGATCCCGATTTCGTTCTCAGTTCTCCCAGCGGCGAACTCCGCGGACGCGACCAAGCCACCAATTATTTTCAGCAAATGTATTTTGGCCTCACTCCACGCGTCCATTTTTCCATGTCCATGAATGATCAACGCGCCGTCGGCAGCGTGGTCTGGAGCCTCTACGACTACACCATCGAATCCGCGACCATTCACACCACCGGCCGCGGCATGATGCTTTGCCGCAAATCTGAAAATCACTGGTACATCCTCAGCATGCATGAATCTCCGCTCGAATCCGCTTCCAACAGCGCCCATTGAAAACGGGCAGTTCGCCGCGTTTCCCCCTGAAACGACTCCATTTATTCCTTTATCAATCCCCGGCATGCCGTCACGCAAATGACGATCTGGAACGGCGCGGCTTAGCCGATTTTTCAAGTCCGCGCTTTCCGTTCTCACTGCCTCTTCACAAGAAGTTTACAAAATAGAGACTCGCTTGTTGCAACCCTCTCCTCACCGAATGCCAGTATTCGCGCCGGGCAGGTCAGCTTTTCCTCCCAGCCGATGTCGCGCATCGCCCACTGGCCCGCTACAAAGGAGAATCTCGCATGCAAATCCGCACCATCGCTCTTTCCACGTGCCTCGCCGTCGCACAGCTCATCGTTCCCGGCCTGGTCCGCGCACAATATGAAGTCCGCAATTTGGTTTCCAATCAGGAAAAAACTGCCAAAACGACGGATCCGCTCCTGGTCAACGCCTGGGGCCTCACTCACGCTCCGGGCAGTCCCTGGTGGGTCAGCGACGAAGGCTCCGGCTGGTCCACACTCTACGATAACCATGGAACCAAAGTGCCCTTGGACGTGTTTATTCCTACGAAGGGCGAGGATGGTCCCGGTTCGCCCACCGGCACCGTTTTCAACGGATCGTCGGAGTTCCACATTAAGGGATCTCCCGCTGTCTTCCTGTTCGCCACTCTGGACGGCACGATCAGTGGTTGGGTGCCTTCGATTAACCCCAACGCCGCCATGATTGCCGTCACCACGCCGGGCGCCTCCTACACCGGTCTGGCTATCTCCTCCAAGACCTCCGGAAATGTTCTCCTTGCTGCGGACAACGCCAACAACAAGATTGACATCTATGACGCCACCTTCAAGCTCGTGAAGTCCGTTACCGATACCACTCTTCCCGCCGGCTTCTCGGCATTCGGCATTCAGGACTTCGGCGGCCTCGTTTACGTCTCGTTCGCCGCCAACTCGGGCGCTGCTGGTGGTTTTGTTGACATCTTCGATGAAGATGGCAACCTCCTGAAACAACTCACCCACGGCTCGCCGTTGAATCAACCTTGGGGTTTCGCCGTCGCTCCCAAGAATTTCGGCGAATTCAGCAACACCTTGCTCGTGTCGAACAACACCAACACCGGCACCATCAATGCCTTCAATGCCGTCACCGGACAATTCGTTGGCACCTTGAGGGACGACAATGGCGACGTGATCCGCATAGACCAGCTCTGGGCAATTCAATTTGGTGACGGAACCGGCTCCAACGGTCCTACCAATCACCTCTTCTTCACCGCTGGCCCCGACAATAATTTCGCTGGATTGTTCGGCGTGATTACCGCCAAGTAGTGCAGACCCGTTTGTAACACCCAAACCGTGGGCCGCCTCTCCGGGCGGCCCCTGTACTCACACTTACGAGCCCCACCGCCCGAGATTTCCTGCGCTCGCAGAATCAATCCAGAGACTGCAATTCGTCGGGAGTATTATTAAGATGCTGCTTCGCGACTGCTCGCAGCAGCGCGTCATATTCATGCTGCAAGATTCCAAGCCCTGCGGAAAAAGACGGGAGAGACATGAACGCCGAAGATTTCACAGCATCGCTTGCCGAAAAGAACCCACGGGCAGGTTTGTCTGCCCCGCTCGCCGCGCTCTGGTGGGATGCCAAAGGCGATTGGACTCAAGCCCACGCCTTGGTTGACGAGCTGGAAACCGCCGACGGCATGGCGGTCCACGCATACCTGCATCGCAAAGAAGGCGCCACCTCCAACGCCGATTACTGGTACCACCGCGCCGGTCGCAACTTCCAACGCCCCACCCTCGACGCCGAATGGTCCGCGCTAGTCGAAGCGCTGCTGCTCGCCGCTGCGAATCGTTGAGCTCGGAGTTGACTTTGTGAATCGCGCTGCAGCGCGATTCATCCTGAGATCCCGCAGTGCGGGATCGAAGGGTAGCGGCCGCCCTTAGGCGGGCGCCTTCGACGTCGCCCAGGATCTCGGCTGTGACTCTGTAGCGTCGAATTCATTTGTTATCGACGCTCGCTTGCCATTCAATCCCCGCACCGTCCTGCTCCATCAACTTCCCTTAAGGTCTATCCTGTACAGCGATTTTCCCCGTAGCATGTCGAATTTCCCTCGAGTCATCCATCGAATTCACGCAAAGCAGCGCCGTGGTCATTGCTCCAACTCCTTGAATCGTATTCACTTTCGTTTTTTTGCACTTCGTTTGGCACAGCGTTTGCACCTTTCACTTCGGGTGACACATTCACCGCAGGAGGGCAGTAGCATGAAACAGTCACATTTTCACTTGAAGACTTGGCTCACAGTGTCGGCTCTGACCGGTTTTTTGTGCCTCGGCGCCCCCGCAATCGCGCAATCCGCGCCCGCCCAGAATAATCCAGCTCTTCAAGCCGACGACGCTACCCGCCAGGAACTCGCGGACTTCGACCGCTTCCTGGACAGCCATCCGGAAGTCGCCAGCGACATTCGCAAAGATCCTTCGCTCGTAAATCACGATGACTTTGTGAACCGCCATCCGGCCCTGCAAACCTATTTACAGGATCACCCAGCGGTACGTGAGCAGATCAAGGCTGATCCCAACGCGTTCATGCGTCACGAAGCGCGCTACGACCGCCGTGAAGACGGCCGTGATCGCGATAGCGATCGTGACCGGGATCGCGACATCAGCCGCCAGGAACTCGCTCGCTTCGATCAATTCCTGGACACTCATCGCGAAACCGCCGAGCAGCTTCGCAAGAATCCTTCCCTGGTGGATAACGAGGAATTCGTCACCAACCATCCCGCGCTGCAATCCTATCTGCGGGAACATCCCGAACTTCGCTCCCAGCTAAAGCAAAATCCGAACGCTTTCATGCATCAGGAACAGCGTTATGATCGCACTGAAGACAATCGGGACCGGGACATCCACCGGCAGGAGCTCGCGCGCTTCGATCAATTTCTCGATAGCCACCGCGAAGTCGCCGACCAGCTCCGCAAGGATCCTTCCTTGGTGGACAACCGAGAGTATGTCCGCAACCATCCCGAATTGCAGGCCTATCTGCAGGACCATCCCGAACTTAGCGCGCAACTAAAACAAGACCCGAACGCCTTCATGCATCAGGAAGATCGTTACGATCGCCGTGAAGACGATCGCGACCGAGATCGCGACGTCAACCGTCAGGAACTGGCCCGCTTCGATCAATTCCTGGATACCCACCGCGAAACAGCCGAGCAACTTCGCAAGGATCCTTCGCTGGTAGATAACGAAGAATTCGTGCGCAACCATCCCGCGCTGCAATCTTACCTGCGGGAGCATCCCGAGCTTCGCGAGCAGATCAAATCAAATCCGAACGCCTTCATGCAGCAGGAAGCTCGTTATAACCGTTATGAAAACCGTGAAGGCGGCATGGATCGCGACGCCACCAGCCATCGCCAGGCCGCCAGCTTCGGCGAATTCCTCGGCGGACACTCGGAGATCTCGCAGCGTCTCTCCGAAGACCCGTCCCTCGTGAAGAATCAGGAGTACCTGGAAAACCATCCGGACCTTAAGCAGTATCTTTCGTCTCATCCGGACGTGAGTAAGGAATTGATGGCGAATCCTCAGAGCTTCGTCAAGTCGGCGCAGCAGTTCAGCACCACCAGCAACACCACGACTGCGCCGGCCATGAAGACTCCGGTGCCGGATCCCGCCAAACCGAAGCAGTAGGCAGCAACGACGCCGCGAGGATGGGAAGGCCGAGCGCAATCGGCCTTCCCGTTTCGCGGGCGGTTCTTTTATTTATGCGCGGCACGCGCCGCGCTCGCCTTAGCCCGCTGTCAGATTCTCAGCGGGTCGGTGTTGGATGGCGAATCCCATTTAGGAGGAACCATGAACGCTAAGACCGCTAAGACAGCACTTCTTCTAACGATCATCCTGCTAGCCGCGATTCCTCTCAGCGCAGGCGGCGACAAGAAAAAACCGCCCGAAAGGGCCATGCTCGAAAAAATGGAAGCGGTTCCTTGCGGAGCCAAAGAAAAAGGCGTAACTGGCTTGGGCACCGTTTGGGCGTCGGCCGGCATTACCCACGTCAATTCCGACGAGAAGCTTTGCCCGCAGTACGAGGTCGTTTCCGACGACATGGAATATCACATCCGTCCGACGGACACCAAGCATCCCATCGTTTTGCCCGTCGGCAAGGAAATCGTCTTCAAGATCAAAAAAGACCGCATGTACCTGAGAGTCGCCGACGGTGATCAGAAAATGCTCACCTACGCAGTCGTCGCAGAGAAACCCGCAAACTCCGATACCAACGCGCAAAACTCCGCCCCCAAGCCGGACAAACCTGAGTAGCACCGCCGTTGCATTGATTTTGTTCTTGAGTCCGAAGGGTCGGGTCCCGCGTCCGTGGGACCCGACCTGCGTCAGCATCTCGGCAGATCTTGACCGCCGACTTAGCTTCTGAACTTGCATTTATTTTTTGACTGTGTAGCGGCCGCCTTCAGGCGGGCGCCTTTGACTTTGACTGAGACGTTGACTTGGACTTGGGCTTTGACTTCGGTTCCCTCTGCGAACTCTCCGTTCCCACCTCCGCGCTCTCTGCGTTAAATCCATAGAACATCAGCCCGACGAACAAGCACAGCTGTACCAGCAACTTTCGGACAGGTAGTACTAGTTCTGTACCATTTCTGTCCCGACGCTCAGCTGTTTCTTCCTCACGACCTTGCTACACTCAAACGAAAACTAAAATATGAAACCCAACAGCCGATCGGCTCCTCCCAGACAGCGCCCAGCGCCCTTAGCCGCGCCGCGTCCGTCGCTGCGTATCCCTAATAATTCCACTCGACCGACTCAAAGCACTCAGTTTGATCCAGACTCACGCCAGTCGCAGATTCAGCTCGCGACTACGCCCTCATCACTCGTCACTAACCACTACTTACCCTTCCTTCCTCACCCATCGCTTCTAATCAACGGCGCAACAATTAGAAACGTCCGCAACTCCTACAAAACAAACAATGGCGCCTAATTCTAATGACACATTTTTGGCACATTTGGCGCGCCTTTGCCTCGCGCCCCGCGCAAACTACCGAGCACTACGTATAACCCGCACAATTCCGTCTCCCAAATCACGTATCACTACGCACCAGTCTCAAATCACTCCGTTTGCGCACTCGCCGCAGCAATGCGAAACTAGCTCCATGCGAAATCTACCCAACATTGCCGTAAGCGTATTGGCAGCAACCATTTTCTTCGCAGGTTCTGCGTCCGCGCAGCAGACCCCGGCGACAAATCCATCCACCACTCCGCCAGCGGCCACCGCCCCTGCGACGGATAGTTCCACGCCCGCAGCAAAGCCCGCAAAGCCGGCTCCGAAACCTGGCGCAGCTTCAGCATCCAAGACGCAGACCGCCGCCTCATCGCAGAGTGGCACGGCGGGACAAACCGCCGGCGTGACGAAAACCCAGACTGGTACGGCGGCAAAATCCTCCACAGGCGCAGCGGCGCAGCATCATGCCGCGGCTGCTCCTCTGGTGCTCAAGACCGACAAGGATAAGGAAAGCTACGCCATCGGAATGAATATCGGCAAGAGCATCCATCGAGACGGCGTGGACGTGGATCCAGATATTCTATCGCGCGGAATGAAGGACGCTCTCGCCGGCGGCAAGACGGCCTTGACCGAAGACGAAGCCAAAACCGTGATGACCAATTTGCAGGCCAACCTGCGCAAGGAGCAGGCGGAAAAAGCGCAAGTGGCCGCTGACGCCAACAAGAAAGCAGGCGACGCATTTCTCGCAGAAAATAAAACCAAAGAAGGCGTGGTCACGCTGCCCAGTGGCCTGCAATACAAAATTCTGACGCAAGGGACCGGTCCGAAACCCACCGCGACCGATACAGTGGTATGCAATTACAAAGGCACCCTGCTCGACAACAGCGAATTCGACAGCTCGTATTCGCGCAATCAGCCGCTGACGATTCCGGTGGGCGGCGTAATCAAGGGCTGGACCGAGGCGCTCCAACTAATGCCGGTGGGATCGAAGTGGGAATTATTTATTCCGGCGGATCTGGCGTATGGTCCGCAAGCGAAGGGACCCATCGGCGCGAATTCCACGCTGATTTTCGAAGTAGAGTTGCTTTCGATTCAGGAGAAAAAAGAACCAGCGAAATAATTCGCGGTAAACCGCGGGGTCTTTGTAGCGGCGGTCTTCAGACCGCCATTGGTGTACACCGCACCGTCGCTGGCGCGCTGAAGTGCGCCACTGCGAATTCCGCAGAAGTGCCGAGCAAGCAGCGGGACTAGGCCGGAACGGTAGCTTCGCGCAGAAATCGCGCCGCTTCTTCAGGCGGCGTGGGATTGATGTAAAAGCCGGTGCCCCATTCGAAGCCGGCGACTTTAGTCAGCTTGGGCATCATTTCGATGTGCCAGTGGTAGTGGTCGTTCACTTCTTCGCCGATGGGCGAAGTATGGATGACATAGTTGTAGGAAGGAAACGCCAGCGCGGCGTCCAGGCGCCCGAGAAAATCGTGGAGCAGGCGCGCGAGATGCGCGTAGTAGGGCGCAGGCATATTTTCGAATGAAGAACTGTGCTGGCGCGGCAGAATCCAGGTCTCGAAAGGAAAGCGCGGAGCGTAAGGCGCGAGCGCGATGAAATGATCGCTCTCGATAATCATGCGCGAACCAGTCTCGATTTCCTGGCGGATCATGTCGCAGAAAATGCAGCGCTCTTTTTGTTCGTAGTAGCGTTTGGCGCTGTCCACTTCCTCGCGCACGCGATTGGGCACGATGGGCAGTGCAATTAATTGCGAGTGAGTGTGTTCGACGGTCGCGCCGGCCGGCTCGCCGTGATTTTTGAATAGTAAAATGTAGCGAAAGCGGCGATCGTTTTTCAGATCCAGCATGCGGTCGCGGTAAGCCCACAGAACTTCTTCCACGCCTTTTTCGTTGATCATCGCGAGCGTTTTCTGGTGATCCGGCGACTCGATGATCACTTCATGCGCGCCCACTCCATTCATGCGATCGAAAAGACCTTCGCCTTCGCGATCCAATCCGCCTTCGATACCCAGCGCTGGAAATTTATTGGGGACCACGCGGACCGTCCATCCAGGAGTGTCTTTGCCGCTGCCGTTGCGACCGTAGGCGAGAATTTCCTTCGGCGTCTTGCCTTCATTGCCCGGGCAGAACGGACAAACCGCCGGGTTGCCTTTAATGTGCACGCTCTCGCGCACGAAATCCATCGGCCGCTTGCCGCGATCGGTGGAGATTATGACCCAGCGCCCGGTGACGGGATCCTTGCGAAGCTCCGGCAACCTTCCCTCCTTGTTGTTGCGCTTGGATATTCTACTACGGTCGATGCTCGTGCTGCGTCGCGTTGAACGCGCCTTTGTGCAGCCGGACGACAAGCTTCTGGCCGGGCCGCGTTTCGATGGCCAGGACGTCGAACCGGCACGGGGCGGTTTCGATGTGGCGCGTGCGCAGAAATTGCCGAGCCATGCGCGAAAGGTTGCGGCGCTTTTCCCAGTTCACGGCTTCTTCGGGCGTAAGCGGCGCGGGTCGGGACGACGATTGAGACGATTCGCTGGGCTCGACCACCGTGCGCGTTTTTACTTCCACGAATGCCAATGTCTGGCCGTCGTAGCCAACCATATCAATTTCGCCTTTGATTCCTGGCGAGGTGAAATTACGCGCAATGAGAATGTAGCCCTGGCGGCGCAGGTACCAGTAAGCGTAAGTTTCTCCGCGAATCCCTGTTTGGCGCGCGCGCACTTTGGCGTTGGTACCCGCGGCCGTGGGTGGCGATTGTGAGGACGGAGTCGCGCCCAGGCCCTTCCGGGCAGCGAAATCAATCACTGCGAACATGAAACGCGCTAGCAATGGTGGAAAGGCCTACTTCACTACTTCGAGTTCCCATTCGACTGTCTTGCCGCGAATGACGAAGCACAAATAATACTCCCAGAATTTGCGGAACCAGCGGAAATGATTGATCAGGAACTGAAAACCGAGCGCGCGCCAGATGCGCAACAGGGTAACGTGCACGCGGCGCTCGCGGAATTGCGCGGGAGCGTAGTAATCGTATTCGGCAGGCTTCTCGCTGAAAAACCAGAGCGAAAAACTGGAAAGGTGCCAGCGGTGCGCCGGGCTGCAGTAGGAGGCGTGGTCGGTGTAGTGAGGCGTCATGATCACGACGCGGGCGCCGGGTTTCGCGACGCGATGCGTTTCGGCGAGCACTTTAAAAATATCGTCCACTTCTTCGATCATGTGGATCAGGCGAACTTCGTCGAAAGTACTGTCGGCGAAAGGAGTGAGCGTCCAATCGCAGAGCACATCGGCCTGGCCTGCGGCACTCATATCAATGCCAATCGAGGCGGGATATTTTTTTCTGCCGCAGCCGACGTCGAGGATGCGAGGCTTGGTGTTCGTGGGCATGGTCGGGCGTGCCTGCGAAGCCTGCGTGGACTGCGCGTTCATCTTTTGCGACCTCCGATCCACATCATCGGCGTCCACTCGCCCGTGGTGTCGAGCACTTCGAGTCCCAACGATTGGCACTGTCGCACCGCCTCGTCGGGGCGGATGGAGCGGCCTTGCCAGGTATCAAGATATCGCAGGCGGACGAACGGGATTTTGAATTTTGGCGATACTTTATCGCGATCGCGATAGCGGTCTGGGAATCCCGCTTCGAACATCAGGCGGCCTAGCGGCAGCGTCCAGAGGCCTTTCATGTGCAGGCGAAAAATTCCGCTCGGGCGGAGAACGCGAGCAGCTTCCTGAAAATAATTGAAGATGGCGCACTTGTCCGGGACGTGCTGGAACACGGCGAAGGACCAGACGAAATCCACGCTTTCGCTGGGGATGCCGGCAAGATCGCCGCCGGAGACGGCTTGAAATTGCGTGCGCGGAAAATTGTAGCTGGAGGCCTTGCGAATCATCTCGGGAGACACGTCAACACCGATGTATTCCGCGAAATCTTGGGACATCCAGCGGGCGATGCGTCCTATGCCGCAGCCGATTTCGAGAGCGGTTTTCTCGCGCGGGTCGAATGACATTTTCCTGAGGAACGGAGTTACGTAAAGATCGTAGTCCGTCTTGCCGGAGGCGAAGAACGCGTCCTCTTCGTTGGGAACGTCGGGCCAATTGATGTAGGCGCGGGCATTTTCTCGCGCGCGGGTGTCCCAATCGCGGCGGATGGCGTCGAGCCAGTATTTTTCGGCGTTGGGTGATGCGTTGGTCATGCAGCGTTCCGGTATTCTGCTAGCGGGCTCAGCGGCGAGATCACTTGATGACCTCGAAGGTGAACTCCATCAGCTTTCCGCGGATCACGAAGCTCAGGTAATGCTCCCAAAATTGGCGGAGGAAGCGGCTGCGGTTTACCAGAAATTCAAAGCCTAGCGCGCGCCATAGATTCAGGAGGCGGAGCTTGAGTTTTACCTCGCGCATTCGGACTTTTGTGTACCACATGTCGCGGCCGTGCATTCCGCCAGGATAGAAATAGAGAAACGAATAGGTGTTCAGGTGCCAGCGATGTGTCGGGTCGCGGAAGGAGCTGTAGTCCGTATAGTGTGGCGTGGCGATGAAGATGGTGCCGCCGGGTTTGGTGACGCGGTGAAATTCTTCCATAGTGGCGATGATGTCCGCAACGTGTTCGATGATGTGTTCGGCGCGGAGTTGGTCGAATGAATTATCGCGGAACGGCAACCCGCCCTGGTCCAGATGACAGAGCACGTCGGCGGCGGTGGACGGATTCATGTCGAGGCCGATGGAACCAGGATACTTATTTGGACCGCAGCCTACGTCGAGAATCCGCGGCAAAGCAGCTCCTGAGGAAGATTTTTCGGTCAATTTTCAGTTTCTCACGGATGCGAAAAGAATGCGGGAAACAAAATAGCACAGGCTCGCGCGTGCGGGCCTGTGCTATTTGCGAGACGTTGAGCACCCACCACACGGCGACGGGGGAGATCCTTCGGCCGGCTTGAGGCAAAAGCGTCGGCCCCCCTTCGCAAAATCACTCAGGGCAAGCAGGACGACGATGCTCGTCGCATCGTCACATCGAGCGTTCGATTTCTGTGATGCAGGCGTCCACGGTGCGGACTGCGAATTCAGCCTGCTCTTCGTCGATCAGGAGCGGAGGGCAGAAGCGCAAGGTGGTGTCGCCCGAGCCTAGTATCAGCAGGCCTTTGTGGAAGGCCATCTGCACGAGCTGATTGCGGAGATCGGGGGCGCGCTCTTTGGTTTTTTGATCGCGCACGATTTCAATGCCGATCATTAAGCCTTTGCCGCGGACTTCGCCGACGATTTTGTGGCGCGTGGTCCAATCGGCAGTCAAGCCGAGGATGAATTCGCCCATTTGCGCAGCGTTCGCGATGTAATTCCGTTCGAGCAGGCCGATCGTCGCAAGCGATGCAGCGATGCAAACCGGATTGCCGCCGAAGGTGGAAGCGTGCGCGCCGGGAGTCCAATTCATGACGCTGGCGCGCGCGATGATTGCGCTGAGCGGCATACCAGAGGCAATTCCCTTCGCTGTGCAGATGATGTCCGGCTCGATGCCGGCGTGATCAGAAGCCCACCACTTGCCGGTGCGTCCCATGCCGGATTGCACTTCGTCGCAAACAAGCATGATGCCGTGCTTGCGGCAGATGCGTTGCAGGCCTTGCAGAAATTCCGCGGGAGCGGGTAGATAGCCGCCTTCTCCCTGGATCGGCTCGATGAAAATTCCGGCGACTTCCTCGGGATCCACGCGACGGCGGAACAGCTCGTTTTCGAGATAGGAGAGGCAATCGGCGGAGGCAGTTTCGGGACGAACTCCGTAGGTGCCGCGATACGTGTCTGGAAACGGCATGTGAAAAACACCGGAGAGAAGCGTGCCGAATCCTTTGCGCTGGACTGCGCGGCTTGCCGTTAAGGACAGCGCGCCCATGGTGCGGCCGTGGAACGAGCCGTGAAAGGCAATCAGCTTGTCGCGCTTGGTGTGAAATTTCACAAGCTTGATGGCTGCTTCGATGGCTTCGGCTCCAGAGTTACCGAAATAAACCCGCTTGGCTTCCTTGCCCGGCGCGATTGACGCCAGCTTTTCGGCGAGTTCCACCATGCTGGGATAGTAGAAATCCGTGCCGGACATGTGAATCAGCTCGGCGGCCTGCTTTTGGATTGCGGCGACGACGTCGGGATGGCAATGGCCGGTGGCGACGACCGCGATGCCAGCGGCGAAATCGAGAAAGGTGTTTCCGTCCACGTCTTCAATCGTGGCGCCGCGGCCGAATCTCGCTACCAGCGGATAATCGCGGGTATAGGACGGCGAGACGACATGATGATCTCGCTCGACAAGTTTCTTGGCCTTGGGGCCGGGCAATTCGGTAATGAGGTGCGGCAACTTCGAATCAACTTTGGTGTCTGTCACATGCATTACAGCCTCCAGAAATGAATTTTGAAATGGGCGCGCACACCGGTTCCCGCCGGAGGCATGCCGAAAACGAATGTTGGAGGGGACTTACTTAATCAACGCCAAAGAGATTGGGGCGCTCGTGAGAAGGCTGGCTGTGCAGCGAGAGATCGAGTTTTGCGGAGATGGTCATTTGTACTTCCAACGGACAGTGCCGTCACGCGTGTCCTCAAGGATGATACCAGAGTTCAGAAGTTCTTGGCGTATTTCATCGGAACGTTTGAAATCACGGCGTTTTTTGGCGGCGTTGCGCTCTTCGATGAGCTTCTCGATTTTTTCTGGGGTCCAGCGGGGTGGGCCGGAGCCAAAGCCAAGCTCGCGCAGTTTTTCGTCGTCATCGTCGGCTAGGACGGCGAGGATGGAGTCGAATTTTTCCATGGTTGCGAGGACTTCGGGCGCGTCCTGCTGCAGGAATTCGCTGCGGTCCATAGCAGTGTTGACGTCGCGAACCAGATCGAAGATGGCGGCGAGCGAGAAGGCCGTGTTGAGATCGTCGGCCAGCCCGTCATCGAAATCGGCGAGGGCTTTTGCTGCGCGCTTGGCCATTTGGGGATTGGAGCCGGCGGCGAATTGTTGGGTTTTCAGTCGCGTGACGAAATTGCGCAGTCGTTCGACGGAATTGGCGGCCTGCGTGAGGCTATCGGCGGTGAAATTCAGCTGGCGGCGGTAAGGAACCGAGAGCAGCAGGTAGCGGATGGAGGACGGTTTGGTGCCCTTGGCGAAGAGATCGCGCAGCGTGAAGAAATTGCCAAGCGATTTCGACATCTTTTCACCGTCAACGATCAGGTGCTCGGCATGCAGCCAGATCTTGACGAAGGGCTTGCCAGTGGCCGGCTCGCTTTCGGCGATTTCGTTTTCGTGATGCGGGAAGGCCAGGTCTATACCGCCGGTGTGAATGTCGAGAGTTTCGCCGAGGTACTTCATGGCCATGGCGGCGCACTCGATGTGCCAGCCAGGCCGGCCGGGGCCGATGCTCGTTTCCCAGAAATGTTCGCCGGGTTTGGGAGCCTTCCAGAGAGCGAAATCGCGGGCGTCGTCTTTTTCGTAGCGATCGTTATCAACGCGAGCCCCGGCTTTCATTCCGCCGATATCTATTTTGGAGAGCTTGCCGTAATCCGGAAACTTCGCGATGCGATAGTAGATGGAACCTTCGCTGGGATAGGTGAGCCCTTTTTCCTGGAGGCGGGAGATGAGCGTGACCATGTCTTCGATATGGTCGGTGGCGCGCACGGTTTCTTCGGGTTGCTGGAGGTGTAGCGCGTTCATGTCCTGCAGGAAAGCTTCCACGTATTTTTGAGTGTACTCGCGGATGGAGACGCCCGCAGCGGCAGCGTTCTGGATGATGCGATCGTCCACGTCCGTGAGGTTCATTACCTGGAGGACGCGGAGGCCGCGGAAGAGCAAAAAACGGCGTAGTACATCCTGGAAGACGAAGGTACGAAAATTGCCGATATGAGCATAGTCGTAGACCGTGGGACCGCAACTGTAGATACGGACTTCGCCCTTGTGGAGGGGGTGAAGGGGCTCGAGGCGGCCGGAGAGCGTGTTGTGGAGGCGTATGTCGGTCATTTTCAGGACATTGGCAAGAGGACGATTGTAGCTGAGGGGCGGGTTCGGGGCAAAGTGCGGAATGGAAATGCGATTGCAGATAGTAATCGAGAGAACGGCCACGCAGGGCCGATGGTACTCACGGTACCGCTTTCAGAGGAATCTGTAGAGTTAGCGGCACGGGATAAATCAGTGCTCGCGACAGAGAATCTGGCGCGAGGTTGCGATGGGGAACACATGAAACAGACATTTTTGCTGGCAAGTTTCCTGGTTCTGGCCGGAGCAGTTCGTGGGCAGGGCGTGCAATCTCCTTCGGGAACCCTCAATGGTGCTGGATCGGTGAACAACGCCAGTAGCATAGGCAGTGGAAGCGCCGGGCTCAATGGCGCCGGAAGCATAAACGGAGGGTCCGCGTCAGCACCAGCGACGCCTGCCAGCGCGCCGGGCGCAGCGGCAGATCGCGCGGTAAATCAAAGTTCAAAAAACCCAGGGGAATACGTGCCGTCGAGATTTTCAACGTATGGCGATGCCGTGGCCTTGGGGGTAGTGGAGTCCGGGATTCGACCGCTGACGGTGGCGGAAGCGGCGCGGTTGGCGCAAACGCAGAAGAAGAATGCCGAGCAAAAGCCGGTGATTGTGCTGGACAAAGATGAAGACGGGAAGTTGGTGATCGCGCCGGCGGCGAAGAAGTAGGCTGGCCTGAAAGTTTGGGTGAAGGTGCGGGGAGGGGTTTGCGGCTGACGCGGAATTCGCGCGAAGAGAAGCAGATCCCTCATTCGCTGCGGCGGGCTCGAATTGAGGCCCGACGCGGATTTTTGCGCGAGCTGCGGCTCGTTGCCTGAACGAATAACTCTTGCCGGAAACGCTACGGTAACAATTGGACGCGACGACTGGCGATGGTGCAGTCGCCTTCGCCGTAGGGAGTTGCGGTGAGCGGGCGAGATTTGAGCAGGAACATGCCCTCGAGCGGGAGGGCGTAGGTCACGTCGAGTACGTAAACTTCCACGGGCTTTCCCACCGGCAGAGTGAAGCTGACTTCCACGCCCTTCGCGGGCATCGCGTAAAAATCGTAGGCATACCAGCCGTTTTGATATTGGCGAAGTTTTTCGGTTTGCGATCGCAGCGGCTCGTCCGCAGCGACGACGGATTCTATGCGCGAGTCTGGCGGAAACATGAGCAGCGCTTCTGAAGCACCGCGTTCGGAGCGAAGCAGAGTGCGATACCGGCGTTTTGCGTGAAGCTCGGAGGATTCGAGAATGGTGAAGGTGGGCGGCGCCACTTCGACGTGCGGAGCGGCAGCGAAAAATGCGGGGTCGGGGATCCAAGGAAAGGCGCCGGATTCCTGTCCGCGGAAATTGGTCGCGAGGCGAATCGGTTCGGGGAGGTGGCCGGAGGCAGGATAGACGACCCATTGCGAATTGCCGGAGTCTGCTTCCTGAACGTATTCAAGATTGACGTGCTCGGGGGACTTGGCGGAAAACGACGGGACGACGATGGCGCCGAAGGACGCGAGCAGCATGGTTGCTCCCGCGAGCCAGGGCAGCGCGACCAGCGAGGATCCGCCAGGGCGTTGTACGTCGGCGCAGAATGGGGCGAGCGGGCTGAGGAGCAAGGCGACTAGCACGGCGATCAAGGGCAGGGCGCGGCCGCCGAAGCCCTGATATAGCAATAGCGCGAGCGGAAAACCAACGAGCGCGGAAACGGCCAGCGGGATGATCGCGGCAAGCGATGAGGAGTTCGGGCGAAAAACGAACAACAACCCAGCGAGCGCTGCCGCGCACGTGGCGACGAGAAGAAAGTAGCTGAGGCCGGGAATTCGCGCAGCAAGAACGATGGAGAGCAATGCCCACCAAATCCACGTGCCGGACCATAGCCCGAAAAATCCAGAGCGGGAACAAAACCGCAGGGCGGTGAAAGAAAGCAGCGCGATGGCGAGAGACCAGAACGCGACTTGGGCGGGATGGGGATGCGCGGTCCAGGGAACCGGCATGGCTCCGGCTTTGCGCAAAATAAAACTGAGAAGAAATCCGAAGATGGCGACAGCAAGAATGGAGATAAGCCAGGCGAGCAATCCCCACAGCAACTCCATCGCGGTGAGCCGCTTTTTGTAGAACAGCCAGCCGAATTTCGAGCAGCAGCAGAAATGCAGCGGGAAGGGCGATCGCGACCGTGCGCGTGGCGGGCCAGCGGACCGTCCAAGAGCCGAGGAGATCGAAATACACAGCTTCGCTTTTCGGCGGATTGGAAATGTCGGCGTTGGCGAAGGCTTGGACAGCGCTGAGGGCGTTGTCGCCGTGATGTTGCAGCGTGGCGGGATCGGCGTTTCCGAAATTGTCGAGCGGGGTGTGGTGATGGACGACGTCGCGTATGTTGGCGAAATTGAGGCCTTGATATCCGGCGGCTTTGAAGACTGTGAAGTCGGTGTCGTTGGGGATTTGTTTGTAGGCGGTGTAGAAAACCGAGCTGGTGACTGGATGCGCGGCGTGTTGCGCGAATAGCTGCACGGCCCACTGGTTGGCGTCACCGGTTTCGAACATCAGACTGGGGCCGGACGTGCCGCGGCTGTCAACGTTGACGACGGCGCGGACATCTTTGGCCCAGGGATGTTGATTGACGAAGACGCGAGCGCCGAGAAGGCCGGCTTCTTCGCCGTCGTTAATGAGGAAGATGATGGAGTGGCGGGGCTGCGGGAGCGATCTGCAGATGCGCGCGATTTCGAGAACGGTGGCGGTGGCGGCACCGTCATCGAAAGCGCCGGGACCGGCGGGGACGGAGTCGTAATGCGCGGCTAATAGAACCATGGGTCCTGCAGGCTCTGCGCCGTCAAGGCGCGCCAGGACATTTTGTACCGTGCCGCAGTCGCCCTGTTCATCGCAGGCAAAACCGGTTTGCACGGTGGGCGAGTAACCGGCGCTGGAAAGTTCGTCGAGGACTCGGGTGCGGACTACGTCGTTTTGCGCGCTGCCGGTGGGATGCGGGACGCCGTCGCCGACAAGGCGATTGAGAATTTCACGAGCCCGCGCGGAGGAAAATTCTGTGGCGGGGACTGTGGCGGGCTTGGGTGCGGGCGGGCGCAGGCCTTCGAATGAAAGAAAAAAAATGATTGCGAGAATTAGTAGAACGGGCAACGCGTGATTGGAAGTTGGTCGGGGATCCTGAGGCAAGCGCGCCTCCTGCAGGCAGGATGCTAAGTTGAGGATGGTTGTAAGTCAATGAAGAAGAAAGTGATTAGTGGCGAGTGTCAAGTGACGAACCGCGCTTGATTAGTAATTGGTGATTGGTGATTAGTGATAAGTGATTCGTGGTTTAGGGCTGGGTGGTCAGCGGAGTGCCCCGGCTGGGTTTGACGAAAATGGCAGTTGCTGGCGGGTCATCCTACAACGTGTAACGCACGCCTTGGGGCATCACAGCTCGTGACTAGCGGCTTCAGGATTTCGCGATACTGGGGGCTGGGTGTGTTTCGCGATTGAGCACTACAGGATGTGCAGAATCTGGAAAAGTGGGCTTTACACTGGTGGCGGCGCGTGCTACTTTTTATTCCCGTAACCGCCGTCCCGGAAGCGCCAGGCGGAAGGGCTCTTGATTATTGACCCTCCAGCGTTTGTGTCTCGAAATACCTCCGAAAAAAGTTTGAGCAATTGAAGCTCCTTCAGCCATTAAGGCGGCGGGAGTAAACTGTGCGAGGAAACTGGTGCTGAAACTACGCAAGGTCGAATTATTTGGGTTTAAGTCCTTCTGCGAGAAGACCCCGATCACTTTCAGTGGCACGGGGATCACTTGCATCGTGGGGCCGAACGGGTGCGGGAAGTCGAACGTGGTGGACGCAATCTCCTGGGTGCTGGGTGAGCAGAGCCACCGGATGCTGCGCGCGGAGCGGATGTCTGACTGCATCTTCAATGGGACGGCGAAGCGGCCGCCAATGGGATTGTCTGAGGTGATGCTGACACTGGTGGACCCGGAGCTTGCTAATGCAGTGGCTGCGGTGATGGACGCACCGGCGGACGAGGCACCCGCAGTGGTGGAAGCGACGGGGCCTGTGATTGTTGAGGACGCGGCGCAGCCGGAAACGAAGATTGTGGATGGATTTATTGAGATGGCTGACCGGGATACGGCTGCCCCTGGAGCAATTTCTCTGGAGCCTGCGCCCGCGTCGGATGAAATGGGCAAGCCTTGGAAAAAGCGGGGTACGGAAAAAGCTGCGATTACGATGAAGGCTGGCGAAATTGTGGTGGGGCGGCGGCTGTATCGTTCCGGGCAAAGCGAATATTTAATTAATGGGCGCGTGGCGCGTTTGCGTGACGTGCAAGAACTTTTCATGGGCATGGGATTGGGTCCGGACAGCTACGCGATCATCGAGCAGGGGCGCATCGGGCAGATTCTGAATTCAAAACCGATGGATCGGCGGGCGATTATCGAAGAAGCCGCGGGAATCACGATGTACAAGACCAAGCGGCGCTTGGCGGAAGCGAAGCTGGAAGCATCGAAAGTAAATCTTTCGCGGGTTCACGATATTTTGGTCGAAGTGGAAAAGCAGCTGGCTTCGTTGAAGCGGCAGGCATCGAAAGCGCGGCGTTTTGCGGAATTGCGGGAGCAAATGCGTGGATTGCTGCGCAGCGTGCTGGCGAGCAAGGCCGAGCACCTGGATCAGGAAGCGGTGCGGCTGGAAAGATTGCTGCGCGAAATGGATACGGCGGAAGAAGGCGAGGCGCGTTCGGTACATGAGTTGGAAAGCGAACAGGAACGGTTGAGCGCGCGGACTTACGAGTTGGATGCGGAGTTGCGGCAAATTCAGAATTTGCTGGGGCAGACGGCGCTGGATCTGGATCGCGCGGAAAACCGGATTACTTTTAATCGCGAGCAGACGGCGCAAATTGATGCGCGGGCTGCGCGTTTGGTGGTCGAGACGGAAGTGGCGGAACGCCAAGTCGGCGATATGACCACGCGCATGACGGCGCATCGCGAGGCGCTTCTTGCCCTTCGGGAGCAGACGGCAAGCGTGGAAGCTTCGTTGCGCGAAACGAGCGAACATTCTGGCGCCAGCATTCTGGAACAGCAACAGTTGGACGCACGCATGGAAGAATTGCGGCAGATTGCGGGGCGACTGGTGGAGGAATCGGCGCGGGAACAGGCGGAATCGGTGCAGGCGGAAGAGGCGGCGGCGCGGCACACCGCGGCGGAAGAGCAGCGGACTGCAGCCATGCGCGCGGTGGAAATCGAATGCGGCGCGCTGGCTGGAAAAGTCGCGACGGCGGAAGAGACATTTACTTTGGCCGAAGCGAGCGCGTTGGAATTGGGCGCGACGGTGCGCGAGACGCAAGCGCGATTGGTGGAACTGCGCCGGGGGCAGCAGGAAACCGGCCAACAACTGGAGCGCATGCGCGAAGGGCTTTCTGCGGAGCGGGCGCGGCACGCTTCGATCGAGCAGATTTTGAGCGAGCGAGCTTATACAGCGGACGCGGTGCAGAAACTTTTTAATGTGAGCGGCGAACGTAGCGCGGATACTCCGGGCGGCGCATTTCGCGCGGTGGGATTGCTGGCGGATTACGCGGAAGTGCAGGAAAAGTACGAAGGGGCGATCGAACAATTTTTGCGCGACGAATTGGAGTATGTGGTGGTGGAATCGTTCGACCAGGCGCGCGCGGGAATTTCGCTGTTGCGGGATGAGATGGGCGGGCGCGCGACGTTCTTTGTGGACTCGCTGAACAAATTGAATCTGGCTGCGCCGGAAGCGGATGCTTCCCTGCCGATGCCAGACGGAGTGCTGGGACGGCTGGACCGTTTGGTGGAATTCCGCGAGCCTCTCGGGCCGGCGGCGAAATATTTTCTGACGAAATTGCGGACGGCTTACGTGGTGGAGAATGCCGCGCTGGCCGAGAGGATGGCGCACGACAATCCGCACAGCTATTTTCTGACTCCTGAGGGAACTTGCTACCACGGACGGATGGTTTCTGGCGGACGGGCTGGAGAAGCAGGACCTCTGGCACTAAAGCGCGAATTGCGGCAGCACGAAGCGGAAGCGATGCGGCTGGATCGCGCTGTGAACGAGCAGCAGGCGGAGATGACGCGGATCGAGACGGCGATTGCGAGTGGTGAGGAGCAGGTGTCATCTGCGATTGCGCGGCAGATGGAAGCGGAAAAATCCTTGGTGGCGGCGACGCACCAGAGAGATCAGGCCCGCGCGGAGTTACGGCGGATCGAACAGCAATTCGCGTCGGAGCGCGCTGAAATTGCGCGCCTGCATGCGGACGCGGAAGCGGCACGGCGGAGGGCGGTGGATGCGCGGCGCGAGCATTTATTGGCTGTGCAATCGCGCGAGGCGGCGGAAGCGGAAGGCACGCAAGTTTCCGGGCGACTGGCGCAGCTGCGACAGGATTTCCAGGCGCTCCAAGAGCAGGTGGTGGCGCGGCGCGAAGAATTGGCGACGATGTCTGAGCGGCTTTCGAGCGCGGAGTCTGCCGAGCAGCACTTGATCGCGGAATTGACGGTGGCGGGCGAACGCATGGCTTCGCTGCAGCAGCGGCACGCGGGGATGTTGTTGGAAAAAACGGAGCTGGAGAGTTCCTGCGAGCAACTTGGAATCCAAGTTGAAGAGTTGCGCACGGAGAAGGCGCGGCTGGAAGAATTAAAAGCGGCGCTGGAGACGGAATGGGAAGGGGCGCGGACGCGGGCGGCGCAGCTTGATGAAACGGTGCGCGGCAAGCGGCAGTCTTTGGATGAATTCCGGGCGGAGCGGGGGCAGAGGCAAATCGAGAAAGCGCGCAACGATGCGGATCGCGATTATCTGCGACAGACTTGCATGGCGGAATTGAATGCGCAGCCGGAAGAATTGATGGCGCAGGAAGCTACGCTGCTCGCCGGCGAGGAATTGATCGCGGCAGAAACGAATTACAACGAGATGAAGGCGCGCGTGGACGCGATGGGTCCCGTGAACATGATGGCGCTGGAAGAATTCAAGGAATGCGAGGAGCGCGATACCTTCTTGCGGCGGGAGCGGGATGATCTGGTGGCGTCGATCCAGAACACCCAGCTGACGATTAATGAGTTGGATCAAGTCTCGCGGCAGAAATTCGAAGAGGCGTTTAATTTTATTAATGCGCATTTCGCGATCGCGTTTCAGTCTCTCTTTGGCGGCGGGCATGGCGAGATGCGACTGGGCGAGCCGGACAGTTCGGGCGAGGCGGGGATTGATATCGTGGCGCAGCCTCCCGGCAAACGCTTGCAGAATATTTTGCTGCTTTCGGGTGGCGAGAAGGCGTTGACGGCTTTGGCGCTCTTGATTGCGGTGTTCAAGTATCAGCCTAGCCCGTTCTGCATTTTGGACGAGGTGGATGCGCCGCTCGATGAAGCGAACGTCGGGCGATTCAACAAGATGTTGGCGGACATGTGCGGGCAGACGCAGTTTATTGTGGTGACGCACAATCGCAAGACGATGGAGATGGGGTCAGTGATGTACGGTGTGACGATGCAGGAGCCTGGCGTTTCGAAGTTGGTTTCTGTGAAGTGGGAAGAGAGTGCGGCCGCGGTGGCGCCGAAGAGCGCGAGTAATGCGGCGTAGTTGTTTGTCGGAAGTCCGTTCATGCTGTACGGCCATTTTCTGAGCAAACATCGCGCGAGAATAGGACTTACTCTCGCTGCTCTGTACGGTACGGAAGAATATCGGTGGGGATTTGTTCTGGGCGAACTGCCCGCCATTCCACTTGAAAACCACCTTTGTAACCGAAAAGACGTCCCCACGTATTGTTGGTTACATTGACTTCGATTCTGAACTCCTGCTTTGCATCGTCATACCATTCGCACACGTCCGCAATTCCCGAGAACAGCAAAGGGAATGAGAAGGCAATGGATCCCTCGTAGAATCGTTGCGCGCCAGAACGCAGGTGGAGACCGCCATTCGGCGCGACGCTGAGTTCGATATCCACGGCCAAATGCTGATGCGTGCCAAGATAATCAATGATGCATGACCGCTTTTCGCTGTAGAGCATGTAGGCATCGAAGCGGCGTTGTCGGTTGGCGCGAAATGTACGAATCCAGGTTACCGTTTCCCTTCCGAGCGGATCCAGGTATGCGTAGTTTTGAATCTGGAAAGGTACGTTGCGGCCATACTCCGGGAACATAATTCGTCGCCACGATCCAATGTATAGAAATGGCAGCGTATAGGAAGGCCCATGCCAGATCTCTTCCATTACTCCGGTGCCCACCGATGCAACATTGTCGCGGCTTGAAAAACCAAATCGCCGTTGAATCTGAGGATGAAGCCGAGCGAAATCGGCACCCATCGCGCGCTCGTATATGGATCTCATGCGGATTCCACAGGCGGCTGACGGAGACAGCGAGAGGCGCTTGGTATCTCGACTGCCGAGAGGTAACCCACAAGCGATAGCGCGATCATCGCCATATTCAGCGTTACTGGGTTGAACGCCGCAACAAGATACGACGGAGCTAAAAAGGCCACATTCGCGAGGGCTGCTAACATCGCGAGAATGTTGAACAGAAAAAAGGAGCGTTTCCGCCACGTCAGGATAGCAAATGCGGCGATGGCGATCTCCAGCAGGCCTACAATAGGAACCAATCCCACGTTTATGTGTGATGCGGCCATCATCGCCTGTTCGTCCGCGCTATTAAAGAGCAGTTTTGGCACAAGACCCTGCCAGAGCCAAATTAGTGCGACGGCCACGCGTGAAGCTGCATGAATGGCTGATAATCGAAATGTCGTTCTTGGCTCGAGCCCGTCCTCGAGGCGCAGCCGCAATCTGTCGAAACTCCATGCAGTTGCCCATCCAATAAGCGGCCGAAATAAGACTCTGTCTATTGCGCGACCCACTGCACCAAACCGAGTCTGATAGTCGTACCAAGTGAGGAAGCGGACCCCTTCCTTCGTTGGGATGTATTGCCAATATCCCGATCCCTCCTCGATCAATGATTTCGGATCTGCAGACCAAAATTTTAATGCAGAGGTCCGACGGCCCGTCGCCTCCTCGCGCCCGCCCGTGCTCTCGCCTTGCCCCGCGATTTCCAGCCCGAAGCCGATCCGCGTTATGTAGTTGAATCGCTGAGGCTCAGAATCGGAGGCGCGCGGAAGGTATTGGATTTTAGTGAAGCGCAAGTCCCATGATTCGTGGAAGTCGGGCTGCTGGGTGTATTTCCAGAGCTCGTCGATGTCGCCACGAATCAAAATCTCGACGTAGATACCCGGACGCTGCCGCACCGCAAGAGAGTAGCATGCGACGGACGGCATAAAAGGCGGATCCTCGGTGACCATGTCTTCTTAGTTGACATGGCTGGGCGGTACGGAAAACTCGCCGGAAATGCGCCGCGAGCGACACGCGCTCAAGGCTAACTACCGAAAATATTCTTGTTCAGGAAGTCGTTGCGGAATTTTCCCTGCGGGTCGTACTTCGTGGCCAGGGCGATGAAGTCGGGTATTTTCTTGTACAGGGTGCGCAGGGTTTGCGGGGACGTGGTGAAGAGTTTGGCCCAGTGGGGCTTGGCGTCAAATCGAGCCAGCTCCCTTTCGATGATCGGGAGTAACTTGCTGACGGCGGGCCAGTCGGGCTTCCATGTGAAGTGGATGGTTACGGAGTCTTGCTGGTAGCAGGGGCTCATCCATCGGTTGTCGGCCGCGATGGCGCGGATTTCGGTGATCAACAGAGCCGGGGTTACCTGATCGCGCAGACGTTCGACGGCCAGGATTGCTTCGACTGCATGCTGGCGAGGAACAAAATATTCCGTCTGCAGCTCTTTGCCGGCGCTGGGCGTGAAGCCCATGCGGAAATGCGGCAGGCGCTCGTACCAGGGGCCCAGAATGCCCATTTGCTCGGTGCAATTTTCCGCGGATAAGTCCGAGATCGGGTGCAGGTTCTTTGTCGCGAGTTTGGCGCCGAAAAATTCCGGCGCGGCGTGAAATTCCACACCTGGTTCGACGCGACTCTTGATCCACACTTCGTTGATGCGCTGCTTTTGCCAGTCGGTGAAAAGGCTCACGCTGTAAGCGCTGGATTCGATGGCGTCGAAATGATCCTGCAACGCGCTGAACGGCAGGTTCTCGTAAACGTACTGGCGCATCATGTAGGAGGGTTGGATGTCGAGGGTGATGCTGGTGACTACACCGAGGGCGCCGAGACCGACGACGGCGCCGTTGAACGTTTCGCCGTCGCGCGCGCGCGAAAGCTTCAAGACGTCGCCGGATGCGGTGACGATTTCGAGCGCGGAGACGGCGGCGGAGAGATTGCCGTTCTTCTCGCCGGAGCCGTGAGTGGCCGTCATGCAGGCGCCAACTACCGAAATATGCGGCAGCGACGCGAGATTGTGCAGTGCGAAGCCGTGGGAGTCCAGATAGGGCGCGAGCTGGCCGTAGGTGATGCTGCCAGCGACGGCTACGGTGCGCGCCGCGGGATCAAGCTTGACGACTTCGTTCATGGGCTGGAGTGAAAGGAAGCAGTCTTTGCTGTCGGCGATGTGGTTGAAAGAATGGCGGGTGCCGAGGACCTTGAGCTTGGTTTCTTTTTTAACGTGCTCGCTCACTTGTTGCGTCGATTTGGTTGGGTACAGGATGTCGGTGCCGTATTCGATATTACCGGCCCAATTTTTGAGTTTTTCGGCGGCGGCCCAGGCGAAGGCTCGCGAGGCCGACGGGACAGCCATCGCTGCGGTGATGAGTTTCATAAAAGTTCTTTTATTCATTGCGTGGGTTCCTGGTGGCGGGCTTGCTCACTCACTCCACGGAGATAATCCTACTACCTTCTGTGAGCCGCAAGAAGTCGGGTTAGGCGGGTGCGAGGATTTCTTAACGGTTGACATGGCGGGACGCTGCGTTAGAATGTGCGGCGCTGCATCGAGGAACATCACTTGGCATCCCCACAAATGACTCCAGTCATATCGCAGACGAATTTTCCCGGATTGAAGCTACGCGGGCGCGGCAAGGTTCGCGACATTTATGAAGTTGGCGACAAGCTGCTGATTGTGGCGACGGACCGGCTATCGGCTTTTGACGTGGTGCTGCCGACCCCGATTCCGGATAAGGGCAAAGTGCTTACGCAGCTTTCGCTCTTCTGGTTTGAGAAGCTGGCGGGGCTGGTGCCGAATCATATTATTTCCGCGAAGGATTTTGGCGGCGAGCTGGCGCCTTACGCGGCAGCTCTGGCGGGGCGCGCGATGCTGGTGCGCAAGACGGAGCCTGCGCCGATTGAGTGCGTGGTGCGCGGGTATATTTCGGGCTCGGGATGGAAGGATTATCAGAAGACTGGGGCGATTTGCGGGATTAAACTGCCGGCGGGGATGCGCGAGTCTGACCGATTGCCGCAGCCGATCTTCACACCTTCGACAAAAGCGACGACGGGGCACGACGAAAACATTTCGTTCGAAGAGACGGTGGAGACGGTCGGACGTCCGCTGGCGGAGAAATTGCGCGATACAAGTTTGGCGATTTATCGTAGCGCCGTGGAACATGCGGCGAGCCGCGGGATTATTATTGCGGACACGAAATTTGAATTTGGATTGATCGGCGACGAATTGATATGGATTGACGAAGCGCTGACGCCGGATTCTTCGCGCTTCTGGCCGGCGAATGAATATGTGCCGGGGCGCACCCAGCCTTCTTTTGATAAGCAATATGTGCGCGATTATCTGGAAAAGATTGGATGGAACAAGCAGGCCCCGGGTCCGGCGCTTCCCGCGGACGTGGTGGCGGCTACAACGGGGAAATACCGGGAAGCCTACCAGCGAATTACCGGCCACGAATTAGACTAAGAGAGATTGCAGCGGGCAGAGCGCGCGACAGTCGGCTAGTCGCTTGCGACTGCTGCCGCGCGATTTTTTTTGGCGATTGCCCCTAGTGCTCATGCGGAGCGTGTCATTGTGAAAGAACAACTGGAATCTTTAATTGGGATGATGGTGGAGCGCGGGATATTGCTGGAAGAGGCGGTGACGGAGTTTGAGAAGAAATTCATTAAGAGAGTGCTGGAACGGCAGGATGGGAACCAGTCGCGGGCCGCGAAGGTGTTGGGAATACATCGGAATACACTGAGCAGGAAGGTGGGGGAGTATAAGTTGGATCATACCGGGCATAAGCGGGTGTCGTAATTCCGCGATTCTAGCCGACGTGGGTTTCGATAGAAAAGAAAACGGCCGGGGCGTTTCCGCTCCGGCCATTTTTTTGCTTTGAAACTTAATGGGGCTTATTACTGTTTAGCTGGCACTTTGTGGTGCTTGCCAGCGTCGGCTTTTTCGGGGATCGTCGTGGGATCTACCTTCACTTGATCCCAGTGCAGCAGGAAAGGCGTGGGATCGTAGCTGACGATGGCGCCGGAGAAGCGGATGCCATCGTCTTTCGCCAGGCGGGTGACGTCTGGCTGAGCAGTTTCCTGCGCGGCGTTGGGCGTGCCGGCTGGCGGAGCTGCGGTCCAGACCTTCACGTCCATATTCGCGGTGGTGGCATTTTGCACTTCGGTTTCGTCGGCGCCGGTGAAGACTTCAAAGTTCACGAAACCTGTGCCTTGCTTGACTTCAATGATTTTGCCGACGACCCCGGGAAATTGCGCGCCGCAAATCGCGAGCCAAGTTTGCTTGGCTTTGTCGCCACCGGCAGTGAGGTCGGTCAAAACTGTAAGAATCGTGCTGGAAGCGGCGATTTTCTGCAGATCGGCGGCAGCGGGAATCGTGTAGGTTGCGGGGCGGTCGCCAGAAGTGCCTGCGAGGGTGAGTAATTCGCCGAGTTGTGCGTCCACCGCGGTATCGCAGCCGGGCTGTTCGTAAACCAAGATCGCTTTGCGAAGATAATCTTTGATTTTATCGGCGTCCGGAACTCCCAGGTTGATAGCGCGGGCGAGCGCCCAGAAGCCATCCACGGATTGCGGCGGCGTGGCGCCCAGATAGGCGAGACCCTCACGGTAGAAAGAGATGGCGTCCTTGGGATTGTCGGCGACGGCGCCTTTGAAGGCTTCAATCGCCGCGGGATAATCTTTCAGTTGAAGATCGGCAAAACCGGCAGCAGCGTCGAAGAATGCGATCCCGGGTTTCTTCTGTTCTGCGAATTGTTCATCGGTCAGCTTGGAATCCGCGGGTTTCGGATATTTCGCGAGAAGATCCGCGCCTTCTTTGGCTGCATCGCGCTCTTTCACGAGCTGATCGTGTGCGTCAGGCGCCTTCGCGTTAAAAGCGAATGGGAAGACCTGCACGCGGGTCTGGAGAACCTGCAGGCGAGTGCCAGAGTCGAGCTTATCCCCCATGGCGAGCATTTTATCGGCGGACTCGATTACTTTGGGATAGTTCTTCAGCTCGGTGTAGGTGGAGACGTAGAGCTGGTCCACATAAGTCATCAAGGTTGAGCTGGGAAACTTGGTTACAAAATCGTCGAGAAGTTTGATGCGATTTTGCGAGTTGGTTTCAGCGCGCGCCGCCTGGAAGGCGTTGTACTCGGGAATTGTGTAGGAAGTTTTTCCCTGATCCGCTGCCTGACCGCGCACGGCCGCTGGTCTGGCGGTAATACAAAGCAGAATGAGAGCAGTGAATAGAATTCCCTTCGTAGCAAAGCGCATTCGGATCATCTCTTCGCTGCCTCCTGAAACAGTTTTGGTAAGGATGTACTGTATCGCCTAGGGTCACAACCCCTGAAGGATAACAAGCTAAACGAAACCGGGATTATAGGGAAAGCCGCGCATGCGCGCAAGGTGAATCCACCTTGCGGAGCCGATTCGCGTCCCAGTTCCAGCTGACTGAATGTTCTCACGTGAATGATAAGATGGCAAATCGAAGCGAACTGTCGCCTCGCGGGAGACGCCGATATGAATACTGGAAGACCATTGGAAGGGATAGTGGCAATTGTGACAGGTGCGAGCCGCGGAATCGGATTGGCCGTGGCGCGCCGATTGGGAATGATGGGGGCGAAACTGAGTTTGTGTGCACGGGATGCGCGGAAACTGGAGAGCGCGGCGGGCGAGCTGCGTGATGGTGGTACGGTTGGCGTGTTTGCCGCGGCGGTGGATGTGACGGATGGCGAGCAAATTTTGTCCTTTGTGCACGAGAGCGAGAAAGCGCTAGGTCCGGTGGAGATTCTGGTGAACAACGCGGGGATCGGATACTTCGGGCCCACGCATGAAGCCACCGAAGCGACATGGGACAGTGTGTTAGACACCAATTTGAAGTCTGTGTTCCTGGCGAGCAAGGCGGTGGCGGCGGGAATGATTTCGCGGCGCGGCGGGCAGATCATCAATATTGCGTCTTTGGCCGGGAAAAATGCGTTTGCTGGAGGCGGGATTTATTGCGCTTCGAAATGGGGGCTGCTCGGATTGACGGAATGCATGGCTGAGGACTTGCGGGGGTACGGGATACGGGTTAGCGCGATATGTCCTGGGAGCGTGGCTACGGATTTTTCGCCGCACGGGAAGGAGGACATCAGCAAGATGCTGCAGCCAGAGGATATAGCGCACGTGGTGGAGATGCTGGTGACGCAGGCGCCGCAGAGTTTTGTAAGTGAGGTTTTGATGCGGCCGACGCAGAAGCCGTAGTGCGCGATTTGTGAAACACTGATCGAAGAGCAAGGCCAAAGCAGGCCAAAGATTGCCGGTCCCGCGTTGGGGGCCGACCGCAGCTCAATCGAAGACAACGGAGCCGGCGGGACGCCGGCGCTACGAAAGATAACGCCTGCGTTATGAAAGGTTTACGCGGGGCGTGAATCCTGGGAACCTGAGCCGCATCCAATCGTTTAAGCTTGAATGATTTGAGCTTGAAGCAAATATGCCGACACACTTCCAAGGCGATGCAGAGACGGTACGAGCTTTGAGCGCGTACATCAACTTGATACGCGCGTCCGATTCAACGATGGCGAAGACTACCGCGCATCTGGAAGGGCTGGGCGTTACCCCAGGGCAGTTTGCGGTGCTGGAAGCGCTGCTGCACCTGGGTCCGATGTGCCAGCACACGCTGGGCAAGAAACTTTTGCGCAGCGGCGGGAACGTGACTCTGGTAGTGGACAACCTGGAACGGCACGGATGGGTGCGGCGGGAACGGCAGGTGGAGGATCGGCGGATGATTCAAATTCAGCTGACGCCGAAAGGGCGGCGGTTGATCACGCGCGTGTTTCCAGAGCACGCGAAAATGGTGGCGAAGGTGATGAGTAAATTAAGCGCGACGGAACAGGAACAATTGCGCAAGATTGCGCGCAAGCTGGGCCGGGGCGCGGATGAATTGTGCACGGAAAGACTAAAGAGGGAGAAGGAGCATGATAACGATTCGACCGAGTAAGGAACGCGGCCACAACCAGATTTCGTGGCTGGATTCACGATTCTCATTTTCGTTTGACCAATACTACGATCCGCAGTTCATGCAGTTCCGTTCGCTGCGCGTATTGAATGAGGACGTGGTGGCGCCGGGCCAGGGATTCGGGATGCATCCGCATCGCGACATGGAAATCCTGACCTGGATTCTGGACGGGGCGATTGAGCATCGCGACAGCATGGGCTCCGGCGCGGTGCTGCGTCCTGGAGAATTGCAGCACATGACGGCCGGCACGGGAGTGATGCACAGCGAATTCAATCCTTCGCCGAAGGATCCGACGCACTTGCTGCAGATATGGATTACGCCGGATCGCAAGGGCCTTAAGCCGGAATATGAGCAACTGGCGTTTCCGGACAAGGATTTGCGCGGCAAGTTTCATCACGTGGCAGGGCCGGAAGCTCCGGTGACGATTCATCAGGACGCGGACCTTTTCATTACGCGGCTCGATAAGGGCCAGGAAACGAAGCATGAGTTGAAGGCGGGACGGCATGCGTGGGTGCAACTGGCGCGGGGCGCGGTGAAGTTGAATGGCGTGGAATTGAAAGCAGGAGATGGAGCGGCCATTACCAAGGAAGACGAAGTGCGGGTGGAAGCGAAGGAAGCGTCGGAAGTGCTGCTGTTTGATTTGGCGTAAAAATTAAATTTGGAAAGGAGATACGGGGATGAATTCAACGAGCGATATAACCACTTTGGCCGGGCGCATTTTGATCGCAGTGATATTTTTAATCAGCGGATTTTTTAAGGTGGGCGCTTACGCGCAGATGGTGGGTTATGCAACGGCAGTGCACCTGCCAGCGCCCGGCGCGGCGATCGCAGCGGCGGCTGCGGTGGAGCTGGCTTGCGGGCTGGCGATTCTGGTGGGATTTAAAACGCGGTTCGCGGCTTGGCTGTTGTTTCTGTATCTGCTGCCTGTGAGTTACTTTTTTCACAACTTCTGGGCGGTGCAGGGACAGGAGCAGCAGATGCAAATGGTTAACTTTTTGAAGAATATGGCGATCATGGGCGGGTTGCTAGTGCTGTCTGTGAATGGGGCTGGGGCTTACTCGGTGGATGGGAAGTTGGCGAAGAAGGGCTGACACTGAAGTTGTGAGCGGTGGCGGGCACGGCATGCCGTGCCCCTACGTTCGCGGTTGGAACATCTTGTTTCAAGGAGGAATTATGAGCGGACTGAAGAAGACTGCAACGACCAGCGCGCCGATTCACAGTTTGATTAGCGAGCGGTGGAGCCCGCGGGCGTTTGCGGACCGTGCGGTGGGAGCGGAAAAATTGCGCAGTTTGTTTGAGGCGGCGCGTTGGGCGGCGTCTTCTTACAACGGCCAGCCTTGGTATTTCATCGTTGGGACGAAGGATGAGCCGGAAAATTACAAGAAGGTGCTGGATTGCTTTGTCGAGTTCAACCAGAGCTGGGCAAAGAGCGCTCCGGTGGTGGCGTTGAGCGTGGCGAGATTGAAATTCGAGCACAACGGCGAGTTAAATCGTCACGCGTTTCACGACGTGGGGGCGGCTTCCGCGACATTGACGATACAGGCGGAGGAGCTGGGTCTGGCGGTACACCAGATGGGGGGAATTTTGCCGGAGAAGGCGCGGGAGATTTTCGGGATTCCGGAAGGCTATGAGGCGGTGGCGGGAATTGCGATCGGTTATCCGGGCGAGGCGCATACTTTGCCGGATCACTTGAAGGCGCCGGAAGTGGCGCCGCGGGAACGGAAGGCGCTGGATACGTTTGTGTTTGCAGGAAAGTGGGGGAAGATTTCGCCGGTTGTTGGCGGCAAAGCCTGAAGCCGACGACGTGCGGGGCCACCGCGAGCCCCGCACATGCAAATTCTTGACTGCTAGATTTTTGGCAGGACGATTCCCTGCTGAGATTGGTATTTGCCTTTTTTGTCTTTGTAGGAGACTTCGCACTGCTCGTCCGATTCGAAGAAGATTACCTGGCAGAGGCCTTCGTTGCCGTAAATTTTGGCTGGTAGTGGTGTGGTGTTGCTGATTTCGAGGGTGACGAAGCCTTCCCATTCAGGTTCGAAGGGCGTCACGTTGACGATGATGCCGCAGCGCGCGTAGGTGGATTTGCCGACGCAGAGCGTGAGCACGTTGCGCGGGATGCGGAAATATTCTACCGAGCGGCCCAGGGCAAAGGAATTCGGCGGGACAATGCAGACGTCGCCTTTGAATTCGACGAATGATTTCGAATCGAAGTGCTTGGGGTCCACGATCGAGGAATTCACGTTGGTGAAGATGCGGAATTCATCGGCGACGCGCATGTCGTAGCCGTAGGACGAGACGCCGTAGCTGATTACTCCGTCGCGGACCTGGCGATCTTCGTATGGCTCGATCATTTTGTGTTCCTGCGCCATCTTGCGGATCCATTTATCGGACTTCACTGACATCTTTCCCTCCCGGAATTTTGGTGGTTCGTTTTGCGATAAGCGTAATGGTGAATTTCGTACTTCAGTTGCTGAAGCCGCGACCTACAAAGATTTTCCGGCAAAGTCAAAGACACCCGCCTAAGAAAGCAAAAGCAGGCGGCCGCTACAAATTCAAACCACAAGCACCTGCAAAGAGCCGGCGCTACGAAAAACGACGTCAACAGCTGGGCGCTTCTTAGCACTCTGCGGCACACGCGACGCGTTGCGAGTCGGGCAGTGTATTACAGGGGACGGCGCTTGACAACCTGCAACCCCCTGTCTAGCATAGGTTTCCGCCCTGCGGGAGGCACTGTGATCAAGCTCGACATCGTTAACGCAATCGTACAGAAGACTAATATTACTCGAACGAAGGCCGAGCAGGCGGTGGAAACCGTCTTCGAGGCGATGAAAAATGCGCTGGGTCGCGGCGAACGGATTGAACTGCGGCGCTTCGGCGTGTTCAACGTAAAGCCGCGGAAGACGGGTATTGGCCGCAACCCGCGCACTGGACAGCAGGTAAGCATTCCTCCCGGAAAAGCGGTGCGCTTTAAGCCTGGCAAAGAATTGCAATCGCTGCCGGCGACCGCCGCGGCGCCGAAGCCCTAGCGATTTGCGCGGCGTCGAACCCGTTTTTCACGCAGGGGCATCCAACCTTCATGGGTAATAGCACCGGCAACGGGCATAGCCGCGTCCCACTGGAAATTCTGGACCGAAATTATCCCGAGATAATTGATCTGCCGCCCCCGCGCATGCGTGTGCGGCGCCGGCCGGTTTGGCCTGCGATCGTTTTTTTCTGTTTGACATTGCTGATGACGCTTTCGGCTGGGGCGTTGATCGCGACTTCGTTTGCGCAGAACGTGGAACCGTTTTCGGGCGATGAGAAGCTGTTCGCGATACCGCTGCTGCCGTTCCAGCATCCTGGAATGCTGCTGCTCGGGATCCCTTTTTCGCTGACGCTGCTGGGATTTTTTATGGCGCACGAGATGGGCCACTATCTTGCGTGCCGTTATTATGGAATTGATTGCAGCTACCCGTTTTTTCTCCCTTCGCCCTTCCCGTTCGGAACTTTTGGCGCGGTGATACGGATTCGCGCGCCGATCACCACACGGCGGGCGCTTTTTGATATTGGAATCGCGGGGCCAATTCTGGGATTTATTGTGGCGCTGCCTTTGACCGCCTATGGAATTGCGGCGTCGAAGGTGATTCCGGGCGTGCAGGAGGATGGCGGGCTGATCTTTGGATTTCCCGCGTTGATGAAGATTTTTATGGCGATGTTTCATCCCGGGACCGAGGCGACGTCGTTGTTATTCCATCCGGTGGCACTTGCGGCGTGGATTGGGTTGCTGGCGACGGCTTTGAATCTGCTGCCGGTGTGGCAGCTGGACGGCGGGCACATCCTTTATAGTTTGGCGCCGAATCGGCATCAACGTTTTTCGCTGACGGCGGCGGTGGCGCTTGTGTTTTTGGGAGTCGGGTATTGGCACGTGTGGGCGTTCTGGGGGATTGTGCTGCTGATTTTGTCCTTGCGATTTCCGCACCCGCCGCCGTTTGACCGGTGGGAGGCATTGGACGCTTCGCGGAAACTTCTGGCTTGCGTGGGGCTGGTGATCTTTATTTTGTGTTTTACTCTGTGGCCTACGAATAACCTCTGGTAACGCAACTCCACAATTAGAAAAGGCTGGCGGGATCTACGTCCACGATTACGGCGGTTTCGGGGATTTCTTTTTTGGCGCAGAAATCGAGGGCGCCGCTTAGGGCTTGGGAGAGGGCGGAGCGTTGCGGGGATTTCAGCAGGAATTGGAAGCGGTATTCCTGACGCAGGCGGGCTAGCGGGGCGGCGGCTGGGCCCAGGATTTTTACGCCGCGATCTTCGTAGGGAGCGAAATAGGCGGCCAGAGCGCGGGACCAGCGGATCGCGTTTTCGATTTTTTTATCGCGGACCAGGATGCTGGCTAGCGCGGTGAAGGGCGGGTAGTGCAGCATGCGGCGGAAGTGGGCTTCCTTTTCGTAGAACGAGAGATAGTCTTGTTTCGCGGCGTGCTGAATTGCGTAGTGCTCGGGGTAGTGGGTTTCGACGAGGACTTCGCCGGAAAGTTCGCCGCGGCCGGCGCGGCCGGCTACCTGGGTGAGCAGCTGGAACGTGCGTTCGGCGGCGCGGAAATCGGGGCGGCCTAGGGCGAGATCGGCGGCGACGACTCCTACTACAGTGACGCGCTGGAAATCGTGACCTTTGGCGACCATTTGCGTGCCTACGAGTATATCCACTTCTCCTTTTGCGAAAGCGCCCAGGACTTGCTGAAATTCGCGCTTGGTGCGGACGGTGTCGCGGTCGAGCCTGGAGATTGTCGCGGCGGGGAAAGTTTCGCGCAGATATTCTTCGACGCGTTCGGCACCGTCGCCGACGAAGTACATGTATTCGGCGTGGCATTTCGGGCATTGCCTGGGCGGGCGAAGCGCGTAGCCGCAGTAGTGACATTCGAGACGCTGGCGATTCTTATGGTAGGTGAGGGCGATGCTGCAATTCTGGCATTGCACGAAGGCGCCGCAGCTGCGGCAGAGCGACGACCAGGAATAGCCTCGGCGATTGATGAGTACCATCGCTTGAGTTTTTTCTTCGAGACGCAATGCGACGGCGGCTCTGAGCGATTCGGAAACGGGCGCGGCTTTGTGCGCGCGGCGGAATTCTTCGCGCAGGTCAACGATGCGGACTTCAGCTAGCGGGCGATCCGCGACGCGAGCGGTGAGTTCGAGCAGATGATATTTCCCGTCGCGCGCATTGTGATAGGTTTCGAGCGAAGGAGTAGCCGAGCCTAGTAGAGCGACTGCGCCTTCCAGGCGCGCGCGAAATACGGCGGTGTCGCGGCCATGATAGCGCGGAGTTTCTTCCTGTTTGTAACTGGTTTCCTGTTCTTCATCCACGATGATCAGGCCGAGATTTTCGAGCGGCGCGAAGACGGCGGAACGCGTGCCGACGACTACGCGAGCCTCACCATTTCGGACGCGCCACCATTCGCGAGCTCGTTCGCTATCGGGTAGCGCGCTGTGGAGGATAGCGACTTGTTCGCCGAAGCGCGCGCGGACCAGGCGGCCGACCCAAAGAGTGAGAGCGATTTCTGGGACCAGGACGATGGCGGTTTTGCCGCGGGAGAGAGCGGCTTCAATTGCGCCGAGATAGACTTCGGTTTTGCCGCTGCCGGTGACTCCGTGGATGAGAGCTGCCGTAAATTTTTCCGCTACCAGCCAGCGCCAGATTTCCGCCAAGGCATGTTTTTGTTCGTGATTGAGGATGTTTGTGGGCGGAGTGAAATCGGTGTCCCACGGATCTTCTTCGGTAGTTAAGGGTTCTTCCCAGCTTTTGAGGCGGCCGGATTTTTCGAGGCGCGCGATTACGGATCGGGAGACTAGAGTCTGTGCCAGCAGCAGATTCAACGGTAGCGGACCGCGCGTGGCGGTGAGGACATCGCGGATTTTCTCTTCCGTGGCGTTAGCGGCGGGGGCTTCGTTCGCCGGGTTCCACGCTACGATTTTTTGCGTGCGGGTTTTGCGGCGGCGGGTGGACTCGCGGGCTGCTAGATGGCCGCGAAGGACGAATTTTTCGGCGGCGGTCGCGCCACCGGGAAGGCGGGCTACGCGGGTTTCGGTTAGCGCGCGTTCGGGTGCGTCGGCCTTTTGTTTTTCGAAGCTACGGAGGTAGGCAAGTTCGGCGGCTTCTACGTCGGTGTTTTCTTCGTTCGTGGCGAGATCGTGAAGATAGGCGCGGCCTTCGTCGGTTAGCCAATATTCGCGATGATGGCGCAGCTCGATTTCCGGAGGCAGCATGGCGCGGAAGGCTTCGCCGATGGGGGCTAGGTAGTAGCGGCTGATCCATTGGCCTAGTTCGATTAGTTTGGGGGGGAGCGCTGGGACGCGGTCGAGGAGTTCGGCGACTTCTTTGATGCGTTTTGTCTTGGGCGCTTGATTGGAAACGGCTAGACCGACGCCGATCATGGCACGATTGCGGAATGGGACCAGTACGCGGCGGCCGATGAGTTCTTCGCCGTTGAATGAAGCGGGCGCGGCGTAGGTAAACGCTGAGCGCAGTGGGACTGGGAGCGCGACTTCGAGGTAGCGTTCGGTCATTGGATCAGCTGGATAGTGTAACAGCGTGGGGTGCTGGTTCGGAGTGTGGCCATCCACAAATTGCGACGCGGATCGTGACTCTTTCTCGCGGCGTGCAGCGGATCACAGTGTGAGCGATTCAGCACAGGCAGGATTGCCTATGCTACCGGCGCTCAGTTTCAAATGCTGACGAGGACGATGCCGATGAAGACCAGGACTATGCCTAGCCATTGGGAACGCTCGAGGCGTTCGCGGAGGAAGATCCAGGCTAGCAGGACTGTAAAGGCGCCGTAGAGGGAGGCTAGGACACTTACTACGGAGACTTGGCCCGTGCTTAGGCCGGCGTTGTTGACTACGAATGCGGCGGTGTCAAGGATGCCTACCGCCAGTAGCAGCCACCAGACTTTGCCGCGGGGAAGCTTTAGTGTTTGGCCTGTGGGCGCGGCGGCTAGGGAGAGCGCGACGAGGGCTGTGAGGCGCATGACCCAGACGGAGACGGCGCTGCCTACTGCTGGGACTACGTGAAAGCCCAGGAACCAGAAGAGGACGCCGAAACCTAGGGCGGCGCAGATGGCCCAGCCTACGCCTGTGGATAAATGAGCGCGCGAGGATTTAGTTTCGGAGTCGGATGCTGCGTTCGCGCGTTGCGGATTTTGTTCTAATTGCGTGGATTTTGATTGCGCGAAAGAAGTGGCGGCTAGGATTACGCCTAGCAGCGTGACTCCGAGTCCAGCGGCGCGGACGGCGTGGATGCGTTCACCGCTTAGGAGCGAGAGCGCGACGGTTAACGCCGGATAGCTTGAGGAAACTGGGCCGACGATGCTCAGGGTACCGTGTTCGAAGGAATGGTAGAGGGCCAGCGAGGCGAGCACGTTGAGCAGGCCGGCGGCGACGGCCATGGCCCAAGGATGCCAGCCCGGGGCTATGCCGCGCGAAAATCCGCCGGTGGATTTCAGATACACGGTGAGGGCCAGGAAGCCGAAGAATTGCATGAAGAAAAGTGTGCGGTAGGCGCCGACTTGGCGGGAGGCGAAGCGTGCGGCGAAATCGGCGGCGCCCCAGGAGATAGCGCCGGTCAGGCCGAGGATTATGGCGAGCGAAACATTCATCGCGCGGATTGGCTAGCGCTTCTTGGGCTGCAGGCCGAGGACGGCCATTACTTTTTGCAGGTCTTTCCAGACTTCGGGCTTGGCGGCGGGATTGCGGAGCAGGTAGGCGGGATGATAGGTGGGCATCAGTTTTGTGCCACGGAAATCGAACCACTCGCCGCGGAGTTTGGAGATGCCTTGGGCAGTTTGCAACAGGGTTTGCGCGGAGCAGCTTCCTAGCGTGCAGATGACTTTGGGTTTGATGGCGTCAATCTGGCGCATCAGGAACGGAGAGCAGGTGGTGATTTCGTCTTTTTCCGGGAGGCGATTTTCCGGGGGGCGGCATTTTACTACGTTGGCGATGTAGACGTCTTCGCGTTGCAGGCCCATGGCTTTGATCATGTCGGTGAGAAGTTTTCCGGCGCGGCCGACGAAGGGTTCGCCACTGAGATCTTCGTCTCGGCCGGGGCCTTCGCCGACGAACATCAGGTCGGCGTTGGGATTGCCTGTGCCGAAGACGATTTTGGTGCGGCCTTTGTGGAGTTTGCAGCGGGTGCAATCTCCGATGCCTTCGCGGATGCGGGGGAGAGTGTCGCCTGCGATGCGTTCGATGGCTTCGAAGAGCGAAGGCGCGGCGGAGGGCAGGATAGTCGACGTGGTCGCGAGCTTTTGCGGCGCAGATGGTGACGGCGCGACATTAACAGGAGCGCCTGACGCACGGCCAGGGGCTGCGGCGGCCATTGCAGCAGGAACTGCGGCGGAGATTTCTCTCGACGCGGGGACGCTTTGCGATTCGACCGACGCAGTGGCGGTTTCGGCGATCGCGTGGAGAGGCGGACGATCACGGTAGTAGGGGCCGAGGCCGAGGTCTTCGCCGTAGCGCAACCAGTCCTTCACTTGTTCTTCAAGTTGCGATTCGCTGCGGGCGCCCACACTTGCGCGCTTGGCCGGATCCATGAATCCTCCACTTAAATAATGCGCCACCATCGGAAGGCGGGGCTTCAGGGGCTGAAGCCCCGCCCTTCCGCGCAAGCCGCTACGAGATGGCTTCTTGAAAATGTACCGCTAGAGAATCTACTTGGATTGTTTCTGAATATCCAGTACTTGGTCGAGGATGCGATTGGCTACGTCGAATTTATTGAGCTGGGGGAGAGGGAGCTCGCGGCCGTCGCGGAGGAAGAGGGTGACGATGTTAGTGTCGGTGTCGAAGCCGGCTCCTGCCTGGGTGACGTCGTTCGCGACGATCATGTCGGCTGATTTGCGTTGGAGCTTGCCGCGCGCGTTTTCGGCGACGTTATTTGTTTCGGCGGCGAAGCCCACGAGGATGCGATTTAGTTTTTCGCGGCCTAGTTCGGCGAGAATGTCGGGCGTGGGTTCGAGCTCCAGTGTGAACGTGCCATCGCCGCGTTTGATTTTTTTATCTTGGGCTGCGGCCGGACGGTAATCGGAGACGGCGGCGGCCATGATGGCGACGTTTGCCTCGCGGGCGCGTTCGAGGACCGCGCGGTGCATTTGTTCTGTGGAGCGCACCGGAACCCAGTCAACACCTTCGGGAATTTTCAGGTCGGTGGGGCCGCTGACAAGAATTACGCGCGCGCCGCGACGATGTGCTGCTTCCGCCAGTGCGTAACCCATTTTGCCGGAGGAGCGATTGGTGAGGAAGCGAACGGGATCAATGTCTTCGACGGTGGGGCCGGCAGTGACGAGAACCGTTTGTCCGGCGAAATCGTGGCGGAGGCCGAGGACCTCACAAACTTTTTTTACTATGGATTCTGTGGCGGCCAGGCGACCAGCGCCGGTCATGCCGCACGCCAGGTAGCCTTCGTCTGGGTCAACTACGTGGACTCCACGGGCGCGCAGGGATTCGAGATTTTGTTGCGTCGCTGAGTGCTCCCACATATTTACGTTCATCGCGGGGGCTACGACTACGGGAGCTTTCGTCGCGAGATACAGGGTGGAGAGAAAATCTTCGGCTATGCCGTGCGCGAATTTTCCCAGAATGTCGGCGGTAGCGGGCGCGACTAGTAGAAGATCTATGCGCTGGGCCACGGCGATGTGTTCGATGGCGCTTTCGACGTTCGCGGTGGCGGAACCGGCTGTTGCGAAAATGTCGGTGATGACTTTTTGTCCGGTTAGCGCGGCGAAAGTTAGCGGGGTGATGAATTCCTGTGCGGCGCGGGTCATTACGACCTGAACGTCGAGTTTTTCGGTTTGGAGGCGGCGGACTAGCTCGGCGGCTTTGTAGGCCGCAACGCCGCCGGTTACGCCTAGGGCGAGCTTCATGGAGTTATTGTCCGCTTACGGCTTGGGTTCGTGAAGCAACGTCAAAGGCGCCGGCCTAAAGGCCGCCGCTACAAAGTCAAAACCGAGTCCGCAATCACTTCTTCTTTTTCTCGTTGATGTCTTCGGCTTGTTCGTTGAGGTGCGGGGCGTCGTACTCCAGCAGGCCCTTTTGCAGTTCTTCTTCGGCGATGCGCGTGGTTTTGCGCGACCGGGGGTTATCCACCATGGGGCGGCCGCCGATCAACAATTGACGAGCGCGGCGCGCGACGACGACGACGTAGGCAAATTGGCTATCTGGTGCATCCTTGAGATGAGCCATGTGAAGATCAGCCTCCAAAAGACTTCAGGATTTCGCGAATTCGTTCTTCATTCGGCGCCACCCGGCAACGCGAGCCCAGAGCGATGGCCTGTACTTCCTTGCCGGCGCGTTGGACGTCATCGTTGATGATGGCGAAATCATAGCTGCTATAGTTCAACATTTCCTGGCGGGCCCGTTCGAGCCGCCGGTGAATCTCGTCTTCGGAATCCTGCCCGCGCGCCCGAATGCGCCGTTCGAGTTCCGCGCGCGAAGGAGGCAAAACAAAAACGGCCACCGCGCCCGGAAGTTTGCGTTTCACCTGCAAAGCGCCCTGGACATCAATTTCCAGGACCAAATCTTTTTTGTTCTCCTGCGCTTCTTCCAACCACTTGCGCGGAGTGCCGTACCAGTTCTTGCCGAACACCTGAGCGTATTCCAGGAATTCACCGCGTTCGACCATCTGCTGGAACTCACCCTCAGTGACAAAATTGTACCATTTGCCGTCGCTCTCCGTCTTGCGCGGCGACCGAGTGGTACACGAAACAGACAGCAGGGTGCCGGGGACCTCCAGAATCTTCTCCACCAGGGTGGATTTTCCGGAACCCGAAGGGCCGGAGACGATCAGCACCAGCGGGTCGGCTTGGCTCATTCGATGTTCTGCACTTGTTCGCGCAATTTTTCGATCTCGGATTTTATTTCTAGACCGAGGCGCGTGATGTCCAGGCCTTCGGCGTCGTTGCCCGGCGTTTTCGAAAGCAGAGTGTTCGATTCACGCTGCATTTCCTGCAGCAGGAAATCGAGTTTCTTGCCGACGTCGGAAGCTCCCGCGAGCAGCGATTCAAATTGTTGCACGTGACTGCGCAGGCGCGCCAGTTCCTCAGAGACATCGCTGCGTTCGGCAGCAATGGATGCTTCCTGAGCGAGGCGCGCGGGATCGAGCGGAGCCTCGCCGAGAAGCTCCTGCAAGCGCGCGGCGAGGCGGCGGGCAAAAGCGGGGCGAGCGCCTTCGGCGAGCGTTTCGAGTTGCGCGGTGAGCGCAGCGATATGACGCAGGCGACCTGACATTTCGTCGCGAAGGTGGCCGGCTTCCTGTTCCCGCATGCGATCGAGCTTTTCGAGCGCTTCGCTGAGGCAACGCTCGACTACGGAGCTAAGGCGTTCGATTTCGCCGTCCAGGGATGCGGCGGCCGCGCCGATGACTCCGGGCAGTCGAAGAATGGAAGCGAGGTCGGGCTCAGTCTGGATGCCGAATTCTTTGCGGAGCGAATTGACGGCTTTGAGATACGCGGCGGCTACATCGTGATTCACGCCGACGGCTGCAGGACCGGCGAGTTCGTAGTGCAAAGTGAAATCGAGATGGCCGCGTCGAACGCGCTCGCGGAGGATCTGGCGGATGCGCGGCTCGAGCGGTTCGAAGCCTTCAGGAATGCGCAAATGCAAATCCAGGAAGCGATGATTCACGGCGCGGATGGTGACGCGCAGGCTCCAGCCATTTTCGATGGCGCGGGCCTGGGCGTAACCCGTCATGGATTTCAGACCGGTGGACTGCGTAGTAGGCTTCGGAGAATTCACGGAGACTGATTGTGACCCGGTGCTGGGCATATTTACAAGGGACCTGCCGCGCGCGAGGCTGGTTCGGCATCGCGAAATTGCATTTCGTACAAACGAGCGTAGAGTCCGCGGCGCTCGAGCAATTCTTCGTGAGTGCCGCGTTCGCGAATTGTGCCCCCTTCGAGCACAGCAATCAAGTCCGCGCGGCGAATGGTGGAGAGGCGATGAGCGATTACGAAGACGGTGCGGCCGGTCATCAGGTTGTTGAGCGCGCTTTGCACGAGCATTTCGGACTCGGAGTCGAGTTCGGAAGTGGCTTCGTCGAGGATGAGGATGGGCGCGTCTTTCAGTAAAGCGCGGGCGATGGCGAGGCGCTGGCGCTGGCCGCCGGAGAGACGCTGACCGCGGTCACCGATGAGAGTTTGGTAGCCCTTGGGCATTTGCATAATGAAATCGTGGGCCATGGCGGCTTTGGCCGCGGCGAGAACTTTTTCTTCGGCGAGATCCGGACGGCCGTAGCAGAGATTGCTCCAGATGGTGTCATTGAAGAGGATGGTTTCCTGGGTGACGATGGCCATTTGGCCGCGCAGGGAGCGCAAGGTGACGCTGCGGAGATCGTGGCCGTCAATGCGCACGGCACCGGAGGTGGCGGCGTAAAAGCGCGGGAGGAGATTGACGAGAGTGGTCTTGCCGGCGCCGCTCGAGCCGACGAGTGCTACGACCGCGCCGGCGGGAACTTTGAGCGAGATGTTGCTGAGCGTGGGCGAATCGGCATCATCGTAGCGGAAAGCGGCGTTTTCAAATTCCACGGAGTTCGAAAACGGCGGCAGGGCGGTTGCGCCCGGCTCGTCGAGTTTTTCTTCGGAAAGATCCAAGAGTTTGAAAGCCTGGGAAGAAGTGCCGAGCGCCTGTACGAAGAGCTGATAGATGCTGCCGAGGCGCTTGATGGGCTCGTAGGCTTTGAAGAGGGCGAAGGTGAAGGCGCCGAAGGAACCGATGGTCATGCGATCAACTTTAATTTCGCCGCGGGCGTAGAGCAGGATCATGGCGATGACGACGCCGCCGAGAACGTCCATGATGGGGCCGGTGGCGGCCAGGGCACGGATCCAACGCATATTTTCGCGGAGGAGATTACGCGCGGATTCACGGAATTTCTTGATTTCGAAACCTTCCATGCCGAAAGCTTTTACGACGCGATTGCCGCTGATGGTTTCCTGAAGAATCTGGCTGAGGTCGGCGAGGCGAGTGCGGCTGGTTTCGGTGGAGCGACGTATGCGGCGGGTTAGTTTTGCGACGGGCCAGACGACGACCGGAACGAGAACGGCGGAGCCGATCGCCATGCGCCAGTCAATCACGAGGAGCACGGCGACGAAGATGACCAGGCTGAAAATCTGGCGAAAGAAATCCGCGAGATAGTCCGAGAAGGCACTGCGCATCTGTTCGATATCGGCGATCACCGCGGACATGACGCGACCGACGGGATTGTGATGGAAGAAGCCGACGGGTTGCTGCACGACTTTGGCGTAAACGCTGTTGCGCAGATTGGTGACGCCGGCGAGGCCGACGTATTGAATGAGAGTGCTGCCGAAATATTCGGCGATGGCTTTCACCAGGAAAATGAAGAGCAGCGAGAGCGCGAAGACCGACCAGACGTGATGCACGCGCGAGGGAACGAAATCGTTCATGTACACGATGCGATCGGTGCCGGGAACCTGAAAGAGGACGAGTTTTTGCAGTGCGGACTGTGGATTCAGGACCACGTCGAAAGCGGGCTTGATGGCAAAGGCGACGAGGCCTTCGGCGACACCCATGATGGCCATGAGGAGAATGCCAGTGGCGAGCGGGAGCGTGTAGGGAGCGAGGTAGCGGAGGAGCCGCCGCAGCTCTTCGCTCTGGGAAAGGTTTGCGGTGCTATCTAGTTTTTCAGGATCCAAATGGGAACCCTTGGCCGCGTTTGCGCGGCTTTAGAATTTCAAGTCGTGGCCTTATCAATGTCGCGATGCACGACTTTGGACGAGTAACCTTTTCGTTTCAAATCGCGACGAATGACTTCAGCCAGCGCGACGGAACGATGCCGCCCACCCGTGCAACCGAGCGCCACGGTGAGATAGCTTTTGCCTTCGGCAATATAGTGCGGGATCAAGTACAACAACAAGCTTTCGATGCGGCGGATAAACTCGCCGGTTTGCGAGAACGAGCGGATGTAGCGCGCGACGCGGGGATCTTTGCCGCTGAATTTCCGCAGGCGCGGGACGAAATGTGGATTAGGCAGAAAGCGAACATCGAAGACCAGGTCTGCGTCCGCAGGAATGCCGTAACGAAAACCAAAGCTGACAACCGAGACGAGCAGCGGACGGCGGCCGGGATTCTGGAAGCGATCAATGATGAACTGGCGCAGCTCGTGAACGTTGAATTTTGAGGTGTCAATAATTACGTCCGCGAGACGGCGAATGGGCGCCATGCGGCGACGTTCGAGGCGAATGCCGGCGGCGATCGAATCATCGGGGCTGAGCGGATGCGGACGGCGGGTTTCGCTGAAGCGCCGGAGCAAGACTTCGTCGCTGGCTTCAACGAATACGAGGGTGGCGGGATGTTCCGACACGAGCTTGCGATAAATTCCTGGGAGTTTTTCGATTTGCTCGCCTTCGCGGGCGTCAACGAGGAGCGCGGCGCGTTCGACTTCGCTGCCGCCTTCGACGTAGAGTTCGCTGAAGGTGGAGATTAAGCCGACGGGAAGATTATCTACACAGTAGAAGCCGAGATCTTCGAAAGTGTTCAGGACCGAACCTTTTCCGGAGCCGGACAGGCCAGTGAGGATTACCAGCTGGCGGGCGTCACGGTTGCGATTTCTGGGGGAGCGGCGGCGAGTCACGGCGGGTTGTTAACCCTTGACCCGTCGGCGATGGGTGCTGGGAATGCGCAGGTCTTCGCGGTATTTCGCGACGGTGCGGCGCGTGACTTGGATGCCTTCTTCGCTGAGGCGCTTGGTGATTTGCTCGTCGGTGAGCGGGTGCGCGGTGTCTTCATCGTCAATCATTTTCTTGACGCGGCGCTTCAGTGAAAGCAGGGACATTTCGCTGCCCTGCGGACCGTTCACGGATTCGCTGAAGAAATAGCGCAGCTCGAGGACGCCCTGGGGCGTGTGCACATATTTATTGGCAACTGCGCGGCTGACGGTGGAAGGATGCACGCCGACTTCTTCGGCGACTTCCTTGATCATCATTGGCTTGAGGTGATCGGCGCCGTAATCGAGGAAATCGCCCTGACGGCGCAGGATGGATTGGCAGACGCGTTGAATGGTGTGCTTGCGCTGCTCGATATTTTTCATCAGCTGGATGGCGGCGGTGAAGCGTTCCTTGACGTAATTGCGGACGTCGCGGTCAGCGGCATCGCGAGCGAGCAAGCGGCGATACATGGGATTCAGGCGGAGCTGCGGCAAGTCGTCTTCATTCATGAGGGCTTGCCATTCGCCGTCAACTTTGCGGAATTGGACGTCGGGTTCGACGAGGCGTGGCTCGATATGGTTGTAACGCAGGCCGGGCTTGGGATCGAGCTGTTTGATGGCGTCTACGGCGCGCTTGACCAGCTCCACAGGACGATTCAGAGCGCGGGCGACTTCTTTGAGCTGATTATTCTGCAGCAGCTTCAGGTGTTCAGCGATGATTTGCTGTGCGAGAGTATTTTGCGGGTCGATAAGCTTGAGCTGCATCAGCAGACATTCCTGCAAGTCGCGCGCGCCTACGCCCGGAGGATCGAATTCCTGGACCATGGCCAGGGCTTCTTCGACGTCTTCCATGGAATAGTTGCCAGACTGCGCGAGTTCTTCGAGCGTGGCGGTGAGGTAGCCGTTTTCATCGAGGTTGCCGACGATGCCTTCGGCGATCTTGCGCACGGTTTCGGTGCAAATGCTGACGCTGAGTTGCCAGGCGAGATGGTCCGCGAGATTTTGCGCGGAGGAAAGGAATTTATCGAACGAGGGACGTTCGACGTCTTCGCGTTCGCTGCTGCCGGCGCGCTCGGAGCCGGCATCGAGATACTGAGTGAAGAAAGTGCCGAAATCGAATTCGTCGAAGGGATTCGCGGCTTCGGTTTCGGGGACTTTTTCGGTTTCTTTTTTGAGGAAGGCTTCGTCGGTGTAACTGTCCGTGGCGGCCGCGCCCTCTTCGGTGACTTCGTCGAGGACGGGATTAGCCATGATTTCCTGATTGATCATCTCGCGCAGCTCCAGGCGATTGAGCGCGAGGACGCTGACCATCTGCACGAGGCCCGGCGTGAGAATCTGCTTCTGGGCCACGCGCAAGCTGAGTTTGGGTGCGAGCCAGTTCATAGCAATCAGTTCAGCCGGAATCCTTCACCGAGATACACGCGGCGGACTTCGGGATCGTTCGAAAGTTCGGCCGGAGTCCCCGCTCTAAAAATTTTCCCGTCGTTAATGATGTAGGCGCGATTGGTGACGGCCAAAGTGTCGCGAACGTTATGGTCCGTCACTAGCACGCCGATGCCCGCTGCGCTTAAGTCCGCGATAATCTTCTGGATGTCCACAACCGTGAGCGGGTCAATGCCCGCGAAGGGCTCATCCAGCAGCACGAACGACGGCGAAAGCACCAACGAGCGCGCAATTTCCAGCCGGCGGCGTTCCCCACCTGACAAAACATACGCCCGACTGTAACGTACGCCTTCCAGGCCCATCTGCGCCAGCAACTCTTCGACGCGGTCGCGGCGCTGTTCGGAGGTGAGCGGCAGAGTTTCGAGGACCGCGAGCAGGTTCTCTTCCACCGTCATTTTCCGAAATACCGAAGGTTCTTGAGGAAGGTAGCTGATGCCGCTGCGGGCCCGGAGGTACATGGGTAGGTCCGTGATGTCCTCGCCGTCGAGAATTACACGCCCGTAGTCCGGACGCGCGAGGCCGACCAGGATATAGAACGTCGTGGTCTTTCCGGCGCCGTTCGGCCCGAGCAACCCAACCACTTCACCCTGCTGAATTTCCAGGCTAATTTTATCGACGACCTTCCGCCCTCGATAAGACTTACTAAGCTCAGCGGCCTGGAGTTTCAACATGCCGGTTCATTTCTCAACCCGGTGCTTGGTCAGCGTGCGCGAACCTTCTTGCGAATCAATTAAAATCGTATCATTCGCTACAAAGAAGGTCAACGAATGGCCGGTAGTTGTGTCGCTGGAAGCATCAATAATGGTGGGTTGGCCGCCAGAAAGGACGAATCTTCCGTCGGAGGCGGTGTATTCGGCTTGGTCGGCGGTTCCGCGGCGGTCGGCTTGGCGGACTGTGACGCCTCCCAGGGCGAGGGCATGGTCCAGTTGGCGGCCCTCGCTCGGCGGCGGCTGGGCGGGCTTGGCGGAGGCTGGGGTGCCGCTGGGAGGCCTGGGTGGAGCTGCCGGCGTCAGGAAGACGTCCAGGGTACGGGATTGCATGGAGCCTTGCTGGGAGTTGGCGGTTACGCCGGTTTCCAGGTGGGCTTTGCCGGTGTCACCCCAGTACGTGAGCATTGGGGCGCGGATCTGCCACAGCGTGGGGCCCGAAGGGGTGCCGGAGGCAAGGGTGGATGACTTCGCCGGCGACGTTTTCGCAGGTGAAAGCTGCGCTGAAGGCTGCGCGGGTGGAGATGCTTGCGGAAAATTCGCGACCACGCTGCCGGTGGCTTGCAATTTTTTTTCATCGCGCCAGATTTCAATCTGATGGGCTTCGAGCACGGAATCGCCTTGCCATAAGCGCGCATGGCCGAGGTAGGTGACGTGGCCCGAAGTGGTGGATCCCGTCAGAGTTTCGGCGGAAATGTGGCCAGGGCCGGAGCCGAGGCTCATGGCGGAATTTTGCGCGCTAGGGAAATAGGTGGATAGCACGCCACCGGTAGCGCTGATGTCGCCGGACTTCTGATTGATCGCGACTTTTTTGGCGGTGGTGCGGCTCATCGAGTCAGTGAGGACGGGCGAGCCGTCGAGCAGGATGAGTTCGGTGGAGCGAACAACGTTGGCGCGGTCGGCGGAGGCTTGACGATCGGCTTGCTGGAAGTGCACGTCGCCGGTTTCATCGAGCGTCTGCCATTCGCCATCGGGAGAAAATTTGGCAGCGAGTTCAGCGGCTTTGATGATTTGCGGAGCAGCGTTGCCGATTTTTCTAGTGACGGTCGCGCCTCCGTGGCCCTGGAGCGTATCGAGATGGCCGGCGGAGGCGAATTGAGCTACGAATTTTTTGGCGTGAAGAGTTGTGGTTTCGTCGGCTGATGCAGTTTCGATACTGCCGGGCGCGAGGGTGCTGACGGTTTGAACAGCTTGCTGGCCTTCTCGCGGGCCGGGGCCGAAAGTGGCGAGCAGGGATTCGGTTTCGAGCGAACGGGTTTGCGGGCCGATGCGCGAAGTGGCTTTCACACTGCCGGTGGCCGTAATTTCGCGCAGTAGATTGTGCTGCGGTGTCATGTTGAGCAAGACGTTAGCGGCGGCGAAATGGTCCGTCGAACCGGCGGCTTCATGCGAGCATTCGACGTTGCCATCGGCGACGACGCGCTCGATCCATCCATCGGAATTTACGAAGAGATCGAATTGCGTGGCGGTGGCGACGGATTTTCCGCGGGGATCGGTGGACGTTACTTGCGGATGGCCCTGCGCGATAGCATGGCGAGCGCGGAAATCGGCGTCAAGTTCGATGGAAATTTTGTCGGCGGAGATTTCGCGGCCGCCCTGGCGCACGCTGGCCGGAGTATCGAGCACGACCATGCGATCGTTGCGCCTGATTTCCATGCTGCCGCCGGTGGCGGTGACGGGCAGGCCGCCACTTTTTTCCGAGGCTGCTAAATCGAGTTGCACGTTGTGAGCGAGGCGGACAATTTCCTTCTGCGAGCTGTACGTCATTCCGTCGGCGTGGCCAGTGCCCTGCGGAAAGCGGAATTGCACGGGCGCGGTGGTGGTGGCGTCGCCGCTTTCGCGATTGAAAGAGAGATTGCGCGTGGTGACTTGCAGATCTTTGTCGGCGGGCTTGCCGGAAGCGGGAGTGGCGCTGGCGAGATCAATCTGGACGTCGCCCTCGCAGACGACGTTACCGCTGGAAGGCTCGTAATTACATTCGCGGGTGTGGATGTTGTCGTTGCGGCTGCCGTCGTGGCCGTAGATGGTGATCCAGACGTCCTGGAGGAGGGCGCGATTCTGGTCTTTATACTGGGTGGCGTGGGAGGCGCGGATGGTGAAGAGCTGGCGGCCCTGGTCTGTGCCGACGTAGGAGAATTCGGCGGATTCCTGCTGCACGGATTCCGGGATGGGGGGTGGCGCGTTCTGGCGAGCGCGCGCTGCCTGGATGGCGCGGCGGGCATAAACACCGGCGACGATGAGCGCGATGAGAGCCGCGGCGTATGCGGCCCAACGTGCGTAGCGCGCTGCATCCTGATTTCGCAGAGCAACACCTCCGTGATGCGGGGAATAGTTGTTTAGAGGACGAGTATAGGTGAGAGGTTTCCTGCTAGCAAACGAAGCGGGGCGTTACTGTGTGTGCCGGCTTCCGGTGGCTGCGGCTTGCGTTAAATCAAGAAATAATCGCAGCGCATGGGAGAGGCGAAACGAGGGAGAATGGAATATTCGATTTGAAGGGCGGCCGAACAAGGATACTCACACGGGCCGCTCACTGGTACTCGCCGATGACGCTCTTGCGGTCCATCGTTCGCAATTATTTGCAAGCTCACCGGGGCCAACGGTTTACGAGGAGAATTGCGTGTTTGTTTCTGTTGTGCGCGCTGCCGGTTTATTGCCAGAGCAATCGCGGAGAATTGCGGCTGAAGGTGATCGATCCCTCGGGGCTGAGCGTGAAGACGACCGTGCTGATCGTGAGCGAGGCGAATCAGTATCGAATTTCGTTGACAACTACGGACCAGGGAACGCTAGACGTGCAGCGGTTGCCATTTGGCGTGTATCAGCTGGAAATTGTGCAGGGCGGATTCTACCCCGCGTCCGAAACTGTGGAGATTCGTTCGACGATTCCCACAGAGCATACCATTAAGCTGGCTCTGCTGGCGGTGAACCAATCGGTGACGGTGAACTCGGCTGACACTTTGATTGATCCGGACCAAGCGGGGGCAGTGAGCCAGATTGGCTCCGATACCATTCAACAACGGCTGAGTTCAATTCCGGGACGGTCGCTGCAAGACCTGGTGAATTCGCAACCGGGATGGCTGTACGAAGGCAATGCGGTGCTGCATCCACGTGGATCGGAATACCAGACTCAATTCATAGTGGACGGAATTCCCCTGCAGGACAATCGTTCACCCAGTTTCGGCAATGAAATTGAGGCGGACGATGTGCAGTCCATAAGCATCTACACCGCGGGAATTCCAGCAGAATACGGCCGCAAGATGGGCGGCGTGGTGGAAGTTAACACCATTCAGGATTCGGACCCGGGGCTGCACGGGCAGGTGATTTTCGGCGGCGGGAGCTTCGACACCGGGGGCGCTTTCGCGAGCGCTCAGTATGTGTGGGGCAGGAATACGCTGAGCGGGAGCGCCAGCGGCGCTTTCACGGGCCATTACTTGAACCCCGTGGTTCCGGAGAATTATTCGAACACGGGCACTACGGGCGATTTTTCGCTGCGTTATGCGCGCCAGCTTACAGCACACGACAGGCTGAGCTTGAGCGTGCGCCACGAACTGGCGCGTTACGACATCCCCAACGAATTGATACAGCAAGAACCGCATCTGACTCCCATCGATCCCGCGCTGCCACCGCAACCGCAGCGCCAGAATGCAGACAATTTTGAGACGATGGGCATCGTCACCTACCAGCACATTTTTTCTTCCAACGTGCTGTTCGATTTTTCGGGCATGGCGCGCGGCGACTCGAACGATTTTTACTCCAACGCTTACTCGACGCCTATTCTGATTTCGCAGCACAACTGGTTTCGCGAAGCATATTTCAGGGGCGTGGTGACCGCGGTGCACGGGCGGCACGAATGGAAGTTCGGCGTCGAGTCTGACAACACTTATCTGAACGAGAATTTCCGGTACCTGATTTCCAATCCGACGCAGTTCGACCCCGACACGCCGTTGACTTTTAGCTTCGCGGCGAATCGCCCGGACCTGGAACAGTCCGCGTTCGTGCAGGATCAGATGCATCTGGGAAACTGGACGATCAACGCCGGGATCCGCTGGGACCATTATCAGTTGTTATTGAACCGGCAAGCCGTGGATCCGCGCTTTTCGATCGCGCGTTATTTTCCTTCGGCTGGTCTTGTGGTGCATTTTTCCTATGACCGAGTGTTTCAGACGCCGTCGAATGAAAATATTCTGCTTTCCAGTTCGACGGCAGCGACGATGCTGAATCCTATTTCCCTGCAATTGCCTGTGGAGGCTTCCGAGGGAAATTACTACGAGGCAGGCATCGCGAAGGATTTCTATGGAAAAGTGAAGCTCGACGCGAACTATTTTCGGCGGTTGGTGAATAATTATGCGGATGACGATCAGATTGAAAACACCACCATCAGCTATCCGATTGCGTTCCGCAAGTCCATCATTTACGGAGCTGAAGCGAAGCTGATGGTGCCCGACTGGCACGGGTTTTCGGGATTTGCGAGCTATTCCTACATCGTCGGGCAGGCCTGGTTTCCGGTGACGGGCGGACTATTTCTAGGCGACGACGCGGAGTTACCGACCACGGGGCATATCCCGGACTCGCAGGACCAGCGCAACACCGTTCGCGCGCGCGTGCGTTACCAAGTGGCTCCGCGCTTTTGGATCGCGGGAGGGATTCAGTACGATACCGGGCTCCCGTTTGATTTTCAGTGCCCGGACGGCGAAACGATGGCGCAATGCATCGCGGGAGTAACTTTGCAATACGGACCGCAAGTGGTGGCTCGCGTTAACTTCGCTACCGGGCGGATCTATCCTTCGTTTGAAGTAAATGTCTCGGCGGGCGCGAATGTGTACAAATCGGAGCGATTCAACGTACAGCTACAGGCTGATGGGCAGAACCTCACGAACGTCCTCGACGTAATTGATTTCGGCGGGTTGTTTTCCGGAAACGCGATTGGGCCGTCGCGCAGTTTTGCGCTGCGGCTTACGACTACATTCTAAAGGCGGACTTTGCGCTAGATCTCGCCCAGCACGCTGCCACCGCGAACTAACCCACCAACCGTTCAGATCGCCGCACCGCAATCGGTTCAATACAATCTCCGTCGTGCATCGTTGCACTAAGTCTGAGACGAATGCATGAAGGTTACGCGCCCCGTAACGAGCTAAGAACGGCCACTCGAGGTTGTCAGGTGCGAACGCCGATTTCCGTTTTAAAATATGGACTTATCAACAAATATGCAATTGCGCCCTTTGCCGTTCGTAGCGGGACCAATTTTCGCGCTCGCGTTCTGGGGCGCATGTGCGGCCTGGATCCTGCCCGAAGTCGTGGCCTGGAGAGTGAAGCGGTCGGGCGATTCCTCGAAGGTCCGTGACCAGGGTTCGCTGAACCTCATCGTGATTCTTTGGTGGACCGGGATAGCGTCGGATTTTGCGCTCGCTTTGCTTCTGCCACAAGCCGCCATATCGTGGGGGCGGACTTCGCTCTTTTTCACTGGGATTTGTTTCATGCTGCTGGGGGTCGCGCTGCGCTGGTATTCCGCGGCGGTCTTGGGGAAATATTTTACGTTCGATGTCGCGATACAGGGCGGCCAGATTTTGATTGAGGCAGGGCCCTATCGCTACATTCGGCATCCTTCCTACAGCGGAGCGTTGCTGAGTCTCCTCGGGTGCGGACTGGCGCTCGGAAACTGGGCAAGCCTTTGCGCCGGTCTGTGTTGTTTGGGATTTGGTTATGCTTATCGCATTCCCGTCGAAGAGGCTGTTCTCGCTTCGGCTCTCGGGGTTGTTTATAAGCAGTACACGAAGCGGACGTGGCGACTTGTGCCGTTCTTGTTTTAGTTGGCTCCAGTGGTATCAGAGCTCCGACAAATTTGCGGGGGATCGATGATTTCGAGACGTGAATTCATGGCCAGCTCGATCGGTTTCTTGGCCAGTTCGAGTGCTGCAAGAGCGTCAGCGGCCGGACCTGAATCAGTCCTAGTTAATGATGTTCATTCCCAACTGAACCCCACTCGGGTGTTGGAGATTTTGCAGCCGCGATCTTTGGGAGAGGTGCAGCGTATCGTTCGCAGCGCGCGCAGAGATGGTAAGGTGATCTCCGTTGCGGGCGGACGGCACGCCATGGGCGGACAGGAATTCGGCACAGACACATTGCTCATCGATATTCGCAAGCTGAATCGAGTGATGAATTTGGATCGCGAGAACGGAATTCTGGACGTCGAAGCTGGGATTGAGTGGCCAGAACTGATTGATGGCTATCTGGCATTGCAGAATGGGAATGGCCACGCCTGGGGGATCGCCCAGAAACAAACGGGCGCCGATCGATTGACGATGGCGGGGACAATCGCGGCTAACGCGCATGGCCGCGGGCTGAGAATGAAGCCATTTGTCAGCAATATCGAATCCTTCGTTCTGGTAGATGCGACGGGAACCGCGCATACCTGCAGTCGAACGGAGAACCCGGAGATGTTTCGGATGGTTCCCGGCGGATACGGCCTGTTTGGAGTGGTTACCTCGGTGCGCTTGCGACTGGTGCCAAGAACCAAGGTAGAGCGAGTGGTGGAAATCCGAACAGTGGAGGACCTGATTCCAGCGTGTGACAAACGGATTGCGGAAGGATTTCAGTATGGCGATTTTCAGTTTTCTATCGAAGGTAGCTCGGAGGATTTCTTACGCAAGGGCGTTTTCTCCTGCTATCGGCCAGTGCCGACAGATACGCCGATACCAACCACAGAGAAGCAGCTGACCGATGAGAACTGGAGGCGGCTGCTTTATCTCGCCCACACCGATCGGAAACAGGCTTTCAGCAGATACGCGGACTACTACCTCTCCACGAGTGGACAGGTATATTGGTCAGACCTGCACCAGCTGAGCGTCTACCCCGATAATTACCATCGCGAAATCGACGCCAAGCTCCACGCCCCTTTCCCTGCGACCGAAATGATCACCGAGATCAACGTCCCGAGACCCGCGTTGCCGGGTTTTCTGGAAGAGGTGCGGGAGGATTTCCGCAAGAACGATACGGAACTGATTTATGGCACCGTGCGCCTGATCGAACGGGACGATGAGACTTTCCTGCCATGGGCGAAGCAGGCCTACGCGTGCACGATTTTCAATTTACATACGGTTCACAACCCCGAAGGGCTGCAGCGTTCGGCGGATGCGTTCCGGAGGCTGATTGATATGGCAGCGCGACGAGGCGGCACCTACTATCTCACGTATCACCGTTACGCGACTCGCAGCCAAGTTGACAGCTGCTACCCGCAGTTCGCGGAATTTCTCCAGCTGAAGAGGAAGTACGATCCTGAAGAGCGATTTCAGAGCGATTGGTATCGGCACTACCGAACGATGTTCGCGGACAGTCTTTGAGTCGTGTGAAATTAGCCGTTACGTGCCATTGAAGGATTGAAATTTTGGGATTCGACGAGGGCCTGTGGAGTTACTTGTCTTGAGCTAGGAGGCCTACGCCGGAGGCGGCGACGCTGTCTCTGGTGGTGTTTTTTACCAGGTACATGGCTTCGTCGGCTAGGTGGAGCAGTTCGGCTTTGGTGCGGGAGTCGCTGGGGTAGGCGGCTACGCCTACGCTGGCGGTTACGTGGGCGTTGATGCCGGTGTCTTTCAGCCAGACGGCTTCACGGATCAGTTTGTGCAGGCGGCGGGCTACACCCAGCGCGTTCTCCTTTGAGGTTTGCGGTAGCAAGACTACGAATTCATCGCCGCCGTAGCGGAAGGCGAGGTCAATCAGGCGGCATTTGTCTTTTATGGCTTGGCCGATTTCGGCCAGGAGTTTCGAGCCCATCAGGTGACCGTGCGTGTCGTTGACGCTTTTGAAATGATCGAGATCAATGAAGATCAGCGAGAACTCGAAAGCGTAGCGATGCGAGCGGTAGATTTCGGTGTCCAGCATGAAATTCAGATGGCGCGCGTTATACAGGCTCGTGCAATCGTCGGTGATGGTGAGTTCGTGAATGCGCTGCACGTGGCGCGCATTTTCGATAGCGATCGCGGCGTAATCGGCGAGGGCTTCGAGCAGCGCGAGGTCGCGAGCGCTGAAACCTTCGGGGCCGATGCTATTGATCAGTTCGATGACGCCGAGGCATTGATCGCGAAAACGCACGGGGACGGCGACGATGGAGCGCGTTTCCATTTTTGTTTTCGCGTCAACCTGGCCGAAGAAACGCGAATCTTTGGCGGTGTCTCGCACCACTACCGCTTCGCCCGTCTGCGCTACCCAACCTGCTAAACCCTGGCCGACTTTAATGCGCACGTCTTTCAGCGATTCTGCGCCTTTGCCGGTGGCAATCTGGAAATAAAGCTCGTTCTTCTCTTGATCCATCAAGAGGAGCGACCAGGTATCGGGGCGCAGAACCTCGTTGATTTTTTCCATGATGGTCCGCAGGACCTGGTCCAGCTGCAAGGAGGAGGTGAGGGCTTTGCCAAGCTCGTGGAATACGGTGACTTCGTTGGACGACTCGATGGACATGTCCACACCTGGGGTTCTGCGCCTTTCGACGCCTTCGAAGGGGCGTGCGTCCGTGGAGCGCCGCATGGATTCTTCGGCGACGCCTTTGGTCGGGTTATTGGATTCTGAAGTCAACGTTGACATTATAGTGAACGGTTTCGGTACACTGCAATGACGTTCGCGGCGCGATTGACGAAAGGGCAATGGGTACCCTTCCGATGACTTATCGGCCAGCGTTGACACTCCCATCAGGGACGCCTATATTTTCTGTAGTTGCGGATTCCAGCGGATGCCTTCAAAACCTTTCGGCGAACATCTTAAACGCGAGCGGGAAATGCGGGGCGTATCACTGGAAGAAATTTCAGCGGCTACACGGATAGCTCCGCGCTTCCTGGCGGCGTTGGAGAGCGAGCAGTGGGAGCTGCTGCCGGGCGGCGTATTCAATCGCGGCTTTATACGCTCGGTGGCGCGTTATTTGGGGCTGGATGAAGACAGCCTGGTGGCGGAATACGCGCTCGAGACTCGCGGGCGGGCTGAACCGGGGGTGGTGGCGGACCCTCCTGCGGAGCCGGACCGCAACTGGGCGCGGGTTTTCGTCGTGATCTTGCTGGCTTTGTTGATTGTGGCGGGCGGTTGGGCGGCGGTTCACTTTTTGGGGCCGAAAATCGCGGCGCGGTTGCACAAACATTCCGGCGAGCCGGTGAATTCGGCGCCGGACGTGGGCGCTGGGCCGAATCTCGCTACGGCTGCGGATGCGCAACCTTCGTCACTGCTGACTTCTTCACAGAATCCTGCTTTGGCATCCGCGCCTGATCCGGCTGCTGCCCCACCTTCTGATCCAGCGATTTCATCAACCACGGCGGCTGGTAGCGGTTCGTCCGCATCTAGAACGGCGCCGACTCTGGATTTGAAACTGTCTGCGGCGAAGGCTGCGGAAGTGAAAGTGATTGCGGACGGCAAGCCGCTCTTTGCGGGACACATGGATGCGCAACAGGTGTACCGGTTCACGGCGGTGGATTCGCTGGAAATATCTTCGAGCGAATCCGGCGCGATTTTGTTGGAGCTGAATGGGCAGACGGTTGCGGCAGGTGGGCCGCCGGGGCAGCCGAGCGTAGTCACTCTCACGCAGAAAAATTTGAAAAGTGCGGGAGGCGATCCCCATTAGCGCTGAGATCCGAGCTGCGGTGCGTTCGGGGCGCGCGAGACCGGAACAAAAACTGGCGTTGTGTGCGGGGACCATCTCGCTCACGCCGGAAGATCGCGCCGAGTTGTTGGCCGTATTGACGATGGACAAAGATCCTGCGGTCGCCGAGCGCGCAAAAAGCTGTTTGCTGACGCAGTCGCTGGAATCTTTGCAGGCGGCGCTGGCGCGTCCGGATGCGGACCTGAAACTTTTTGAATACTGCGCCGACAATATGAGCGGGCGGCCGGAAGTGGCGGACCGCATGGCGGCAAACGCGGCTTGTCCCGCGGAATTTGTGACGCGGGTTTCGGCGGATTTGACCAGCGTGGGGATTCAGACACTGCTCGATAATCTGGACCGGCTGAGTTCGTATCCGGCACTGGGAATCGCGCTGGCGTATTCGGAAGCGGCGACTGCCGAGCAGAAAGAATTGCTGGCGGAAATAGAGACGAACGCTTTTCTGGAAGAAACGGCGATCGAAGAAGCGGCGGCGGAAGTGGAGCCGGACGTCAAAAAGAGGACGACGCTGCTGCAGCGGATGGCCACGATGAATATCGTGCAGCGCATCCAGCTAGCGGTGAAGGGTGGGCGCGAGGAACGCATGCTGCTTATCCGAGATCCGAACAAGATTGTGCAGCGGGGTGTGCTGCAATCGCCGCGCTTGACAGACCTGGAGATCGAAAGTTTCGCGGCCATGACCAATGTGTCTCAGGAAGTGCTGCGGCTTATTTCGAAGAACCGGAATTTTATGAAGAGCTACGTGGTGGTGAAGAACCTGACGAAGAATCCGAAGTCACCGCTGGATGTGAGTTTGCATCTTTTGCCGCACCTCACGCCTACGGATTTGAAACACCTCTGCGCGAATAAGAATGTGCCGGAAACTTTGCGTTCGAGCGCTGCGAAATTGCACCGGCAGCGGAATTCGGCGCGCAAGCCTGATTAGGCGGGGCTGCGGGGTTGCGGCGAAAGGTCAAAAGCACCCCAGATGAACGCGGATGAACACTGATAAAAGCGAAGGCAAGAATATAGAAAAGCGAAAATGGGAATTATCGCGCGGCAGAGATCAACTTTAACTCGGCGCCTTTGCTGAAACGCCAGACAGCGCGGGACATATCGGCGGGGCCGCACGGCTCGAGTTACTTTGTGACCGGTTTTGCCAGGGATGAGGCTATTTGCTTTTGGTAATCTCTGGCTTTGGCTAGGATTTCGGATTCGTTCAGCGTTAGCATTTGACGATCTTCCATTACGATTTTCCCGCCGATGATTACCGTGCGCACGTCGTTTGCTTTCAACGCGTAGACCAGTTGGGAATAGACGTTGTACATGGGAGTCGCGTGCGGGGCGGATGTGTCCACCAGAATAAAATCTGCTTTTTTCCCGGGTTCGAGCGAGCCGATTTGTTTCTCGAGGTGGAGGGCGCGGGCACCGGTGATGGTGGCTAGGGCGACGACTTGCTCGGCGGGAAGCGCGCGAGAATCCATTCGTGCCAGTTTCTGAAGTTTGGCCGCGAGATCCATTTCCTCGAACATGTCGAGGTTATTGTTGCTGGCGGCGCCGTCGGTGGCCAGGCCGATGGCTTCGCCTGCGGCCAACATTTCGACGATGGGCATCACGCCGGCGGCGGTTTTCATATTGCTGGAGGGATTGTAAATGCAGCCGACGCCGAAATGCACCAGGGTGGTGATGTCCGCGTGGTCCACGAGAATGCAGTGGGCGCCGACTACGTCTGGACCGAGCACGCCTGCGCGTGAAAGATAGGCGACGGGCGTGAGGCCGTATTTATTGCGGCTTTGTTCGAGTTCGAAGGGGGCTTCGGCGATGTGAATCAGGATGGGTGCGCCGTTGCGGCGGGCCAGGGCGGTGGCGTCCTGCAGGGTTTTTTCCGAGCAGGTGTACATGGAATGCGGCGCGACGGCGGCGACGATCAGCGGATCGTTTTTCCAGTGGTCGAGGAATTTTTGGGTGTAGGCGAAGGCTTGGGGGAGTGTTTTGTTGTCGGGAGCGGGAAAATCAATGATGGTTTCGCCGAGGACGCCGCGCATTCCGGCTTCTTTGGTGACGCGCGCCACTTCGTCTTCGAAGTAGTACATGTCCGCGTAAGTGGTTGTCCCGCCGCGCAACATTTCCAGGATTGCCAGGCGCGTGCCCCAGGCGGTGAAATCTTCGGTAACGTTGCGGGCCTCTGCGGGGAAGATGTAGGCGTGCAGCCAGTCGTCGAGGGAAAGATCTTCGGCGATCCCGCGGAAAAGACTCATGGCGGCGTGGGAGTGGCCATTGATCAGGCCGGGCATTACGATTGCGCCGTGGGCATTGATGATTTTTGCGGCTTGGTATTTCGTTTCGAGTTCAGCGCGTGGGCCGACAGCTATGATGGAATCGGCGCGGACGGCTATGGAGTCGTCGTCGAGGACGCGGCGCTGGGCGTCCATGGTGATTACTGTGCCGCCGGTTATCAGCAGGTCCACTTTTTCTTGCGCGAGGGTGGCCGGTGCTAGCGTGAGTAAGAAAAACAAGAAAAAGGCACCACAGATGAACGCAGATAAACACAGATAAAAGCGAGAGATAAAACCTAGGGCTTGGCGGCGGAAAATGAGCCTGAGATTCGCGGTCATGTCGTCCTTTTCTTGAAAGAGAGTTACATCGTTACGATATGCGACAGATGCACAGCGACTGCGGAAGTATGTGTCCTACACGGATTTGTTTTCTATTTTCCGCTTTCGCTTTTGAATTTATCTGTGTTTATCTGCGTTCATCTGTGGTGCCTCTGACTTGCTACAGGAACGAAGCGTCAAAGGCGCGGGGCAGCAGCTTACCGGATGTTTCAAGTTCTACTTTTCCTTTTAGATTGGCAAGCAGAACTGGGACGTCACCGCAGAATTCCCAGATGATTTGGCGGCAGGAGCCGCAGGGCGGAGTGAGGCGGTCCACATCGGTGACTACGGCGATGGCGTCGAAACCGCGTTCGCCTTCGGAGACGGCTTTAAAGATGGCGACCCGCTCGGCGCAGCAGGTTAGACCGAGCGTGGCATTTTCAATATTGCAGCCGGTGAATATGCGGCCGGATTTGGCGCGCACGGCGGCGCCTACACGAAAATTGGAGATGGGGGCGCACGCGTTCTGGAAGGCTTGCGTTGCGGCGGTGACTAGCGCGTCATATTCACTCATTTATTTTTCGCTTTCCTTTACTCTACGCTGTTTTATTTAGCATCGGCGGCGATGCGCGGCACAAGCGCGCGTAGCAGCGCGATGAACTGGCCTTTCACTCGCTCGCCGGTTTCCATTACTTCCTTGTGATCGAGCACCTGATCGAGAATTCCCGCGGCCATGTTGGTGACGCAGGAAATTCCGAGAATGCGAATTCCCATGTGGCGCGCGGCTAGCGTTTCTGGAACCGTGGACATTCCTACCAAATCGGCTCCAATCGTACGCAAGTAACGAATTTCGGCAGGGGTTTCGTAGTTTGGTCCGGCGAGCGCGGCGTACACGCCTTCTGGTGTGACGATACCGAGTTTATTGGCTTCGGCGAGCGCGATTTCGCGATACGGCTTCCAGTAGGCTTGGGTCATGTCTGGAAAGCGCGGGCCGAAACGCTCGTCGTTCGGACCGATCAGCGGATTGATGCCCTGCAGATTGAGGTGGTCGCTGATTACAACGAGCGCGCCCTGCTGGTATTGCAGATTGATGCCGCCGGCTGCGTTGGTGAGGATGGCGGAATGAATTCCCAGACGCCCCAGAACGCGCATCGGGAACGCGACTTGCTGCGCAGTGTAACCCTCGTAGAAATGGACGCGGCCTTGCATCGCGGCGACGGGAATATTTTCGATTTTGCCGACTACCAGGCGGCCGGCGTGGCCGATGGCGGTGGAACGCGGGAAGCCGGGAATTTTTTCGTAGGGGATGCGCGTGGCTTCGGTCAGTTCGTCGGCGAAGGCGCCGAGTCCAGAGCCCAGCACCAAGGCGATTTTCGGGCGCAGCTTGGTTTTCGCCAGGATGAATTTCGCGGCGCGGTCGGCCCGCGCGAATTCGGAGCCGCGCGCTGAGGATTTTGCGCGAGCGGCGCTCATCGCATCATGATCCCGACGATGGAAGCGGACATGAGATTGGCCATCGTGCCGGTGAGCATGGCGCGAATGCCCAGGCGCGCGAGGTCGGCTTTTTTATTGGGCGCGAGGGCGCCGATCCCGCCGATCTGGATCCCGATGGAGCTGAAATTGGCGAAGCCGCAGAGCGCGAACGTGGCAATGGTGAAGGAGCGGGGATCGAGCCCGTCTTTCATGGGGCCGAGGCGCTGGAATGCAACCAGCTCATTCGTGACCATGCGCAGGCCGAGAAGGTTTCCGATGGCGTGGCAGTCGTGCCAGGGAATTCCGATGACCCAAGCGATCGGCGAGAAGAGGTAACCGAAAATTTGTTCGACGCTGGAGGGAAACCAAGTGACGCCGAGATGCGCGAGGCCGTTGTGCACCGCGCCGAAAATTCCATCTACGAGATAAATCAGCGCGATGAAGGTGATGAGCATGGCACCGACGTTCAGGGCGAGGCTGAGGCCGTCAACGGTGCCGCGAGCGAGTGCGCCGAGCGCGTTGGCGTCGCGTTCCAGTGGAGCGAGCTCCACTTTGCCGGAAGTCACGGGCACTTCGGTTTCGGGGACCATCATTTTGGAAAGCAGGATTGTTCCGGGGGCGGTCATGATCACGGCGGCCAGGATGTGCTTGGCTTCGACGCCGTATGCGATGTACGCGGCCATCATGCCGCCGGAAACGTGAGCCATGCCGCTGGTCATGATGGTCATTAATTCGGATTGGGTGACTTCGGGAAGATAGGGACGGATGGTGAGAGGCGCTTCGGTCTGGCCCATGAAAATGCTGGCGGCGACGTTGAGAGATTCGGCGCCGCTTGCACCCATCAGACCGGTCATGACGCGCGCGGCTTGCTTAATGATGAATTGCATCACGCCGTAGTAATAGAGCAGCGCGAAAACTGCGGCGATGAAAATGATGGTGGGTAGGACTTGGAAGGCGAAAAAGAAGCCCATGGACGAGCCTTTTTTTCCGAGGTCGCCGAAGACAAATTGGGAGCCGAAGAAGGCGAAATCGAGGACCCAGTTCACGCCCGCGCCGGCTTTTTGGAAAATCCACTGGCCGTAGGTCCAATTGATGACGAGATAGGCGAAAATGATTTGCAGGCCGAGGCCCCACGCGATGGTCTTCCCGCGGATGGCGCGGCGATTAGTGGAAAATAGGAACGCGAACGACATCATGGTGAGCATTCCCAGTACGCCTACCAGGCGGTGCATGCGATCGGGCCTCCTTTGTCGGGGTACAGGGTCACGAGAATTCCCCAGCGCCGATGATTTTGCGCACCAGCGGGGCTGCGGGCGGGGCTTGGTCGCCGATTTCGACACTTGCGGAGAGCAGGCGCATGGCTGGAACCAGGCGCGCGTCCAGGTTGTAATGCACGGTGCAGAGATTTTCGCCGGCCTGCACCTTGTCGCCGATCTTTTTCTCGAGCACCAGGCCCACCGCTGCGTCCACCGAGTGTTCCTTTTTTTCGCGGCCGCCACCTAGAAGCATGCTGGCTACGCCTGTCTGTTCGCAGTGGATTGCGGTGACGTATCCGGCGCGGCGCGCGTCGACTCGCGCTGTGTATTTAGCGTGCGGCAAACGGCTGGGATCTTCGATCACGCGCGGATCGCCCCCTTGCAAGCGAATCACTTCGCGGAATGTATCACGCGCGCGGCCGGAAGCAATCATTTCCGCAGCGAGCGCGCGGCCCGCAGGTACCGATTTTGATTTGTCGCCCAAGACGAACATCCAGGCGGAAAGTTCCAGGCACAATTCGCGCAGATCTTCGGGGCCTTTGCCATCGAGGATTTCGATGCATTCCTCGACTTCGAGCGCGTTGCCGATTTTGCGGCCCAGGGGCTGTTCCATGTCGGTGATCAGCGCCACAACTTTTTTGCCCATGCGGACGCCGGTTTCGACCATCAGCTCGGCGAGATATTCGGCGTCTTTCTGCTTTTTCATAAATGCGCCGTCGCCGGTTTTTACATCGAGCACCAGCGCGTCAATTCCCTCGGCCATTTTTTTGCTCATGATGGAGGCGGTGATGAGGTAGGGGCTTTCGACGGTGGCGGTGACGTCGCGGAGAGCGTAGAGCTTTTTATCGGCTGGCGCGATTTCGGGCGTTTGGCCGATCAGGGCGCAATGAGCCAGCGCGAGCGTGCGGCGGAATTCTGCGAGCTGCAGATTTACGTTGAAGCCGGGGATGGATTCCAGCTTGTCGAGCGTGCCACCGGTGTGGCCAAGGCCGCGGCCGCTGATCATGGGGACGTAGAGGCCGGCAGCGGCAACGATGGGGGCGATGACGAGAGAGGTTTTGTCGCCGACCCCGCCGGTAGAGTGCTTGTCAACTTTTGGGGCCGGAAGATCGGACCAATCGAGAACTTCGCCGGAATTGAGCATGGATTCGGTGAGGGCGGCCAGCTCGGAGCGGGTCATGCCGCGCCAGAGGACGGCCATTAGGAAGGCGGCTAATTGGTAGTCGGGGATGCGGTCGTGCGTGGCGCCGTCAATGAGGAACGCAATTTCTTCGCGGGAGAGTTCCGCGGCGTCGCGTTTCTTGCGGATGATGTCAACAGCGCGCATCAAGGAGGTTGGGCCAAGCTAGCATCGCGGCGTGTGAGGCGTCAATCATTGTGCGCCACGTCAGTTCATCAAACGGACCGGCTCGTTACAACTTGCTGTTTGCGCGCGTGGCGATTTCGGCCATACTTTGCTGCATTTCGGCGTGGATCTGGCCGTTGGTGACTAGTAGATCAGGGCCGCCGGGATGATACGGGCCGCCGCGCAGATCGGTGACTTTGCCGCCGGCTTCGCCGACGATCAGGATGCCGGCGGCGGTGTCCCACGATTTCAGGCCGAATTCCCAGAAAGCTTCGAAGCGGCCGCAGGCGACGGAGCAGAGATCGAGCGCGGCCGAGCCGTCGCGACGGACCCCGTGCGAATTTAGCGTGAAATGCCAGTAGTAGTGGATGTTCAAGTTGTCGCCGCGTTTGTGCGTGGGAAAACCGGTAGCCACCAGGCTGACGGCCATGCGTTGGGCGCTGGAAACGTGAATCGGTTTCTGATTGAGGAAGGCGCCCTGGCCGCGCGCAGCGGAAAAAAGTTCGTCGGCGATGGAATTGAAGACGACGCCTACTAGCGGCACTCCATCTTCGAGCAGCGCGATGGAAACCGCGAAGCACGGGTAGCCGTGCGCGAAGTTTGTGGTGCCGTCGAGCGGGTCCACATGCCATTCGTAGCGCGAAGCAGCGGTTGCGCCGCTGGAGCCTTCTTCGGCGACGATGCGATGATCTGGAAATTCGCGGCGCAGGCGGCCGACGACGATGGCTTCGGAGCGTTTGTCGGTTTCGGTGACCAGATCCACGTCACCTTTATAAGTGATCTGCTGCGGGCGGCTGTGCTCGGCGAGCAGCACGGCACCTGCTTCGCGCGCGGCGGCGATGGCGACATCGAGAAATTGGTTCATCGGATTATTGCGCCACTCCGGCGGTGAAATATTCCTTGCGGTAGCGCACGTTGTCTCCGGTGTTCACGGTGACAACCACGTGGCGGTCGCTTCCCGGCGGCGGCGTGGGATTGGGATAGTAGCCGAGCAGATATTGGGTGCGCAGCTCCTGATTGATGCGATCGAAGATTGCGCCCAGCTCGCTGAGATTGGTCGGATAGTACATCGCGCCGCCGACGCTGTCCGTGATGGTGGAGATGGCGTGTTCGCCCGCAGTATTCCAACCGGCATCGGATTTCATGGGGCGCACAACGACAGTATAGAGCAAGATGTTCGAAGCGATCGCGGCACGGCGGGTGTCTTCAAATTTCGAGACGCTAGTGGTCTCGCCCGCGTCCGTGATGATTACCAGCGCGCGACGGCGTTCGGCGCCCTGGCGGCGGACGGCTTGCGAGCCGAGGACGACTGCGTCGTAGAGCGAGGTGCCCATGTCCGGGCTGGTATCCACGCGGCGGATCGCACTATCTAACTGTTTGAGATCAGCAGAAAAATTGGAAAGCTGCACGACGTCGGCGGCAAACGAGAAAACGGAGAGACGATCGTCGGGACGCACGACTTCCTCGATAAAACGTGCTGCAGCTTCGCGTTCGATTTTCAATTCGATCGCGGCGGAACCGCTGGCGTCGAGCATCAAGGCCAGGTCGAGCGGGCGATTTGTTTGCGGCTCGAAGCGGACGATTTTCTGTGCGATTCCTTGCTCGGTAAGCTGGAACGCGCTCTGATCCAGGCCAATTACTGGTTCGCCTTTGGCGTCGGTGACGCTGGCGAGGATGCTGACGAGGTCCGTCTGCACGCGGATGGGGCCTTTTTGGCGCTGCTGTTGTTGCTGCGGATCCGAAAGCGTTGTATCTGCGAATGCGCCGAACCCCGCGAGCGCGATGGTGCAGAGCGTGGCGATGGCACGTTTCATCTAAGAGGTAGATTCTTCGGAGGCGGAATTGGCTGGCTGAGGAAAGGGTTCGCCATCGGCCCAGACGGCGCCGCCGGCGAAGAATTCCTTTTTCCAGATGGGCACGGTGCGTTTCAGCGTGTCAATGGCGTAACGGCAAGCGTCAAAGGCAGCGGCGCGATGGGGCGCGCTGACGGCGATGAAAATGCTGGTGTCGCCGACTTCCAGGCGGCCGAGGCGATGAACGATCGCGATGTGATGAATCGCGAACTGAGCATGAATGTGCGCGCTGATTTCACGCAGCTTCGCGTAGGCCATAGGCTCGTAGGATTCGTACTCGAGATACAGGGTGCGCTGGCCTTTGAAATTGTTGCGGACGAAGCCGTCGAAGATCACGGCGGCGCCATCTTCGAAGGCTTTGAGGCTGAGCAAAATTTCGCGCGGTTGGATGGGTTCGCGGACTAGAAGAATGATGTCGCCGCTGACCGCGGGTTGCTGGCCGCCACTGACGGGGGGGAGGAAGGCGACTTCGTCACCAGCTGCTAGCGAGGCGCGCCATTCAGCATATTCCTGATTTACGGACGCGGCGACGGAGGAGCGGAAGTCGGCGAGACGGGGAAAGCGGCGCGCGTATCGCTCGTAGAGGTCTTCCACACGAGCGCCTTCGGAAAGGTCGGCATCTTCTTGCGAGACGCCGGCGATGTCTTTCAGCTGGCCGAAAAACAGAACTCGAACGCGCATCATCTATATTCTACCGTGGTGGCGGGTGCAACGCGAATTCGCCGATGCACGGCAAGTGCGCGCTGCGGCCGCGTGACTGGGTTGCAAAAACCTAAATCTGAACTAACGAATTTTGGCGTCGCGATAAGCTTGTGGGGGCATGCCGTGCCAACGTTGGAAGGCGTGATGGAAGGCGGTGGGATCGGAAAAACCCAGCGCGTAGGCGGCTTCGGTGGCTGTGGCATGCGAGCCAAGCAGTAGGCAGCGCGAGAGGTCACGGCGAGCTTGTTCGACGAGCAGGCGGTGCGAGGAAGATTCCTGGCGCAATTTTCTTTGCAGCGTGCGGCGGCTGAGGCCGAGGTGCCGGGAAGCGTCCTGGAGATTGAAATTGCCGCTGCACAAGCGCTGGCGAATAAAGCTGAGCACGGTCTGCGTGAGATTGGCCTTGGCTGGATCCAAGACGAGATACTCGTCGGCGGCCGCGGTGACCACTTGATGCGCGACAGAATTGGCGCCGCGCATTGGGAGATTGAGCAAGCTGCTGTCGAGGAGCAGCGAATTGACCGGCATGCCGAAGTGCACGGGTGCGCGAAAAATGCGGGCGTGCTCGGAAACGTCCTTGGGCTTGGCGTGCGCGAACCACACCTCGCGCGGTTTCCATGGGACGCCGACGGAGAGACGATTGAAGCCCGCAACTGCGGCCATGGTCATTTCGACATCGTGTCGAGGTTCGGGTAGCGAGCCATCCGAATATTTCCACTCGAAATGCGCGACCGTTGGCTCAATCTGGAGCTTGAACGCGCCGACGTTCGTCCAGATTGGCAAGTAGCGTTCCAGGCTGCGAAGCGCTTCGCCAAGCGTGGCGCTGCTGACGACTGAATATCCGACGATGCCGTAGGAGGTTTGTTCGACTTGTTCGCCTACGTGGAGGCCAAAGGCAGCGTCTTTGGTGATACGGGAGGCGAGCTCGGAGAGCAGCATCATATCGGCGTACGGAATTCGGAGGAGCGGATCGCGGAGCGCATCGCGGTCGAGGCTGACGGCTTTGAGCAGATGTCGGGCGTTGCCGCAGGGCGCGACGGCGTCGGCGATCTTCCTCACGGAACGAGCGAAAACTGTGGGGGATCTAGAAATGGGGCCGCTCCGTGGCGCTGCCTGGATAAAAGCCGGGAACACTTCGCTCGGATAATTTGGCGCAATCAATCATAGTCTAGGGTGTCGTGCCAGTGCTAGCTTCAGTCTTGATAAACGAGCCCAGGGCTGCGTTTCGTTGGGATTCGCGTATGTGCCCGGCGCGTTGTATGTCCGAAGGACTAGCGAGTGCCACGCAATATTTTTAAGGCAGCGAACGGCCTGCGCGCCGGGTGGCGGGTAGTGATTTACGCTGCGCTGGTGTTCGCGTTCGGTTATGCCGCCAGCAAAATTGCGGACGCTTTTCTGCATGGGAGGCAGCCGGACCCGAGCAGTCCGATCGTTGGGATCGTTACATTTTCGGTAGCTTTGTGCGTGCTGTTGCTTGCGGCGTGGATCATGTCGCGAATCGAGGGGCGGCGGCTTGGCGATTACGGGTTTCCGTGGCGACGCGCGTTCTGCGGCCAGTTCTGGCAAGGGGCTGCCCTCAGTTTCGTGTCATTGACGATGCTGCTGCTGGTGTTGAGGCTGGCACATAGTTACTCGCTTGGGACCGTGCAGCTGCATGGGGTGGAGATTCTGAAATACGGATTGCTCTGGGCCGTGACGATGATTCTGGCGACGATGGTGGAGGAATTCTTGTACCGCGGCTATTTGCAATTCACTCTGACGAGCGGCATCGGATTCTGGCCGGCGGCGCTGATCACCTCAGCGCTGATGGCCGCTGCGCATATCTTCAATCCCGGCTGGACAGTGCTCGGCCTGTGCACCGTTGGTGCCTTTGGGCTAATCGCGTGTTTGCTACTGCAGCGGACGGGAGACCTGTGGATGCCGCTGGGACTGCATGTCGCATGGGACTGGGGCGAGACTTATTTCTACGGGGTGCCGGATAGCGGGCAGATGGGCCACGGGCATTTGTTTCAGGGGAGTTTTCACGGACCTGCGTGGCTTACGGGTATGCCGTTCGGAGTTGAGGCGGGCTGGCCGAATGTGGCGCTATTTCTGATGTGGTGGTTTCTGTTTTCGCGGTGGCTGCGCGAAGTGAAGTATCCGAAGCCCGCCGCAAGAGGGGCGCAGGGCCAATGAATGTGCGCGCGATTGCGATTTTCGCCTTGGCGATTAGCGCTATGGGCTGCGTCGAATTGCTCCGCGCAGCACAGGCGATAGCGCCGACGCAGCAGCCTCTGCGCGTGGCGACGCGGCTGGTGCAGATTGATGTGATCGTCCTGGACAAGCACGACAATCCGGTGAGCGGATTGACGAAGGATGATTTCGTGGTGCAGGACAACAAGTCGTCGCGGACGATACAGCTGTTCTCTGTGGAAACGAGCAAGGTTTTGCCGGGCAATCCGCAGCCGCTGCCGGCCGGAACTTATACAAACGAGATTCAAGCGGCCGGCGTGCCTTCAAATCTCACGATAATTTTACTGGATTCCTTCAACACCGGGAGCGTGGATCAAGCGTATATGCGCAGCCAGACTGCGAAACTGCTGCGCACGCTGCGGGCGGAGGATCGCGTGGCGCTTTACACGCTCGGGGCGCACTTGCGCGTGTTGCAAGAGTTCACGAGTGATGCAGCGAGCCTGGATGCGTCGCTGAAGAAATATGTGGGCGAGCGCGCAGTAGACGTGGACGTGGCTAAATCCGAATCAATGAGCACGTTGAACAAGAATCTGGAGGCAGTGGCGCAGGACGCGGGCATTGACGAAAACCAGGCATTCGCGATGGATCACCGGCATCCGACGGCGGAAGCGCTGCGCATCATTGCGGATCATGTGGGATCGCTGCCGGGGCGAAAAAATCTGTTGTGGGTTTCGGGTAGTTTTCCATTCAGCGTAGAAACAAATAATCTGCAGCGCACGGCGGATGGCCAGAAAATTCCGTACGCGACGGACGTGGAGCTGACGATGCGGGCGCTGACGGCAGCAAATGTGGCGGTTTATCCAGTAGACGCGCGCGGATTAATTGCAGGCGACTTCACCGGGGGACCCACGCACCCGAGCACTGTACAGGAGATGGAGAACATCGCCGCGATGCAGAATCTGGCGCGGCGCACCGGCGGATTTGCGTTCTACAACACCAATGCGATCAAAGGTTCGATCCGGCAGGCCATAGACGATTCGCGCGTGACGTATCAGCTGGGGTTTTATCCGGATGATGTGAACTGGGACGGCGGCTTTCATAAATTGCGGGTAAACGTGAATCTTCCGGACGCGCACGTACAAACCCGCGACGGATATTTCGCGCTGCCGGAGCCGAAGATGGCCGGGCCGACCTGGGCCGAGATGATTTCAGAAATCGCGACCAGTCCGGTGGCCGCGACCGGAATACTGATTCGTGCGGAAGTGACGCCGCCTGAACCCGGTGAGAAAACACTTAGCCTGGTGCTTTCGCTGGACACCGCGCAATTTCAATTCGCCCAGGAAGGCGGGAAGTGGAACGACGTCGTGAGCGTAGTCTACATTCAACTGGATGAGAACAACCGCGTGATCGAGACGCATCCGCTGCGACTGCCTCTGGCAATTGATGCCGAGAAGTACGCGCAGTTGATGAAGCAAGGGATGATCCTTACTCGGGATGTGCAGCTGCTGCCGGGCGCCGCGGCCGTGCAAGTGATCGTGCGCGACGGGGGCAGCGGAAGAATCGGCTCCGTGCGCATCCCGACCGCGCAATAGCGATTCGCGGCTATGGAATGTCAGCTTCAGGCCGAACTCCATGGTGCGGGGGCGGCGTGCTCCTAATCGGGGAGTGCGGCCGAAAGAGAAAATCGGCGAAACGCGCCGGATTATTTTTTGGCTGTGGGCACGGTGGCCGGCACGAGAACGTTGGTCTCGATGCCGGAGGCTTGACCTTGGCCGTGATACACGTGCTGCGTGGCCTTAACAAAGTCGGACGGTCTCGCATCTGGTATGTTCAAGAAGGTTTGCGGATTGCGATCGGTGAGCGGGAACCATGTGCTTTGGATTTGCACCATGATGCGATGGCCGCGGCGAAAGGTGTGGTTCACGTCTTGCATTGCGAAAGCTACTTCCTCGACTTTGCCGGGGGTGAACGGCTCGGGAATTTCAAAACTGTGGCGGAATTTTCCGCGGAACGGTTCGCCGCGCACGAGTTGTTCGTATCCGCCCATGGTGAAGGGCGGCGCCGGCACGTCGGTGGTCGGCTTGGCTTTCGCTTCCGGACTTGGCTCGTCTAGTTTGCTTTGAGGATAATCGGGCGGATAGACATCAATCAGCTTCACGTCCCAATCCGAATCTGTGCCGCTGGTGGAAACGAACAGGCGCGGCGAGACTGGTCCTACAATCGTCACATCCTCTTGCAGCACTTCGGTCTGATAGGTGAGGACGTCGGGCCGGGACGCGGCGAAGCGCTGATCAGAGACCATGTATTCCTGCGGCACCTCCTGCGCCACGTAGTTTACGAATGGTACGGGCTTGGCGGGATCGCTGACGTACTCGTCATAAGCAGTCGCTTGCTCTTTTGGCGGGTCAAAAGACAAAACACCGTTCGGGTGAAAATAGAGCGTCTTGGTTTCCGTGTTTTTTGGCGGCCACGAGGGATATTGCCGCCAGACGTTGGTGCCGGTCTCGAATACATAGGCTTTCGGCAATTTTGCGCTGCCGCTCCCTTTCAAATATTGCTCGAAAAATGGAAACAGAATGTTCTTGCGATAGTAGTCGCCGGTGTTCGCCGCAAAACTTACGCGACCGAGGTGGTCGCCATCGTAGCGCGCCCAACCGCCGTGCACCCAGGGGCCGACTACCAACGCGTTGAAAATTTCGGGGTCATCGCGATCGATTGCGTGGAACAAGGTGAAGGGGCCTTGCAAGTCTTCGGCGTCAAACCAGCCGCCGACAGTCAACACGGCGCAGTGAATGTTTTTCGTGTGCGCGGCGAGGTTGCGGGCCTTCCAGTAGTCGTCGTAGGTATCGTGATGGACTTGATCCAGCCATAGCGCTTGCTGCGCGCCCAGCAGATTGCTCAAGTTTTGCAGTGTGCCCGCCTTGAGGAAAAAGTCATAACCGTCCAGGGTGCCGAAATCGAAGGGCACCCGGACCTTCGGCGGAAGCTGGGGATTGGCTTGCGGCTGGAAAAAAGCGTAAAACCCGAAATTTGCGGCGAGCATGAAGGCGCCGCCGTGATACGCGTCGTCTCCCTTGAAGAGGTTGGTCATGGGCGCTTGTGGCGATGCGGCTTTCAAGGCCGGATGGGAATCAATCATGCTGGCCGACGTGAAAAATCCCGGATAGGAAATTCCCCAGATGCCCGCGTTGCCGTTATTGTTTGGCACGTTTTTCAAGAGCCAATCGATCGTGTCGTAGAGGTCGCTGCTGTCGTCCACGTCCTGGTTCGATTTTTTATTGTCAATGTGCGGGCGCATTTCGACGAACGTACCTTCGGACATGTATCGGCCGCGGACATCTTGCATGACGAAAATGTAGCCGGCCTTGTCGAAATCCGGCGACGGTCCCAGTCGCGCGCGATACTGATCCACGCCATAGGGGGCGACACTGTAGGGAGTGCGGTTGATTAGAAACGGGTACGGTTGCGAGCTGTCTTTCGGAACGTACACGGCGGTGAACAAATGCACGCCGTCGCGCATGGGAATACGGTACTCATATTTTGTGTAGTGCTCTTTGACGTCAAATTCCGGGGAATCCGGCTTGGTCTGGGCTAGCGCACCGGCGGCGCCAAGGAGTAGAGCGACAAATAGAATTGCGGTTCTGCGACCGAACATCGTTTCCCTCCACCGCGACGCGCGCGGATCACGATCTTTCATTCTTTAGACCAAATCCATGCGGCGGCCAGCGGACTTTAGCAATGATTGCCGAGCGGAAAATTGTGTGGCCGAGAGGAATTGAGGAAGCCCGCATTGCGCGGACATATTAGGCGGCGTCCGATGCCAAGTCAACGAAGATAAGCTCCGTAGAATTAATGCGTGGGGTGAAATTTGAGAATACGGAGCTGGCGCTTCACGCGCGCTCGCGACGCGAACGCGACGGCGTGGATTCTCGCCCGCTATTGCGCGGTGGGCGAGGAGGCGAGGCGCGCGATTTCGTCGAGGCGGCCGGAGGCGCGGCGGAGGGCTGCGGCCAGGGCAGCGGATTCGCGGGTGAAAGTCGCGGCATCCAGGCGGTCGAGGGCTTCATTTGCACCGGGGAGGACCTCGGCGGCATATCCAGCGTAAGTGCCGGGGGCGTAGATGGTGTGTTTGTACCATGTGCGGCCTGAGAGGCCATCGGGAGCTAGCAGGGCTTGTTCGACGCTGACGAGCTGGCGGTTTAACTCATTTTGCTTCGTGGGATTTGGCGAGGCGTTCGCGCGTTGCTGTAGCGCAAGCGACGCGCGGCCCGCGGACGCCGTGAGTTGCGCGGCGGCGGCGGTTACTGCTGGCACGTCGGCGCTGCCGATACGAAGTTTGGCGGCGCGCGTGACGAGATCGTTTGCGGCGCGGGTGATTTCGGCTGCGTAGGCGGGATAATCGAACGGGAGCGTGTCGGATTCATCCAGCCGAAGCGCCAAAGTGCCCAGGATTTTTGCGAGAGCTGCATGATATTCGAACGAGGGATCGCCGAATTTTTTCATCCAGAAGAAATCATCGTACATGGAGTGGTACACGCCGTAGTCGCCGATGAATCCGGCGTCGAGCGAAGGGATTCCGGCGTGGTCGAAGAACGGGCAGAAATCCGAGCCTGCGCCCAAGGCTTCGATGGGAACTTCTCCTGGTGCGGTGAATTTCGCGCTGGGGGGACGGGCGATGCCGCTGGGTTCCTCCTGCTGGCGGGTGGCGCGGTCCAGCCAGGTGTTGTAAACGCTGCGCACGTCGTGCGGGTCCTGGACTTCGCGGGTCACTTCGCGGATCAATTCTTTTAGAGAAGGCGTGGCGGAAGAGGTGAAATTCGGGCCGGCGACGCCCACGTCGGTGTTCAGGTAGGCGACGGCCTTGGTTTGCAGCTCGGCGCGATTGGCCTCCACCCATTCAGTTGAACCCATCAGGCCGGGTTCTTCGCCATCCCATTCGCACATGACGATGGTGCGGCGGGGTTTCCATCCGGCGCGGACCAACTCGCCGAGAGAGCGCGCGGTTTCGAGCATGGTTGCGGTACCGCTGCCGGGATCCACCGCGCCGAAAACCCAAGCATCGTGATGATTTCCGAGGACGACCCATTCGTCGTCGTTTTTGCCGCGCAGTTTTGCAATGACGTCATAGAGCGGGCGCTGCTGATAATCCATCACGAGTTTCATGTGCGCCACAGCTGTGCCAGGTCCGATGTGATATGTGAACGGCAGGCCGCCTTGCCATTGACGCGGAACGTGGGGGCCGTCGAGTTCTGCGAGGATCGCGGAGGCGTCCTGCGAATTGATTGGCATGGTGGGAATGCGCGCGAGATTGGTGGCGTCGGCGGGCGCGAGGCGCTTGGCATCGGGAGTCGCGGCTACTCCGGGGGTGAGCGGGTCTCCGGGATAGATTTCGGTGTATTCGACGGAACCACGCTGGATGCCGCTCATCGGGCGCCACGGGCCGTTGGGAAACACGTCTCCCGCAACGTAGCCATCGTCTTCGGGATCGGAGTAAATAATCAGCGCGAGGGCTTTGTGCTCTTCGGCGAGTTTTGTTTTGATTCCGCGATAGCAGCCGCCATAGCGGGCGATGGCAATTTTTCCGGCGACGCTGATGCCCAGTTTTTCGAGCTCGCGATAATCCGCCTGCATGCCGTAATTCACATAGACGACTGGGGCGGTGACGTCTCCAGAAGGCGAGAAGGTGTTGAAACTGGCGACGATATTTTTGTTCGAGGTGTCGGGATCCACGTCGAATGGTTGTTCAGGAGTGGCGAGGATTTTTTTGTCGGGGGCGATCAGTTCCAGCTTGATTTCGCGGAGTTGCGCCAGCCAGACGCTATAGCTGACAATTTCGGCGTCGAAGCCGTAGCTGCGATATTGATCCCGGAGCCATTCCGCCATGCGATGGCTGGCTTCGGTTCCAGCCATGTGCGGCTCGCTGGTAATGTGGCGCAAATCGCTTTCGGCGCGCGCGGGATCCGGGATGGCGCGCATCTGCTGCTCGAGGGCGCGTTCGGCGGCTACGCGCGAGGGCGTGAAGCCGCGAATGCCCGGATTTTCTTGCTTGCCACGGGAAATTGCGGCGGGAAATATGAAAATGCTTGCGAGTATGATTGCCGTGCGCGCGCGTCGCTTGGTAACTGCCATTCCCACCTCGTCGAAGAATTGCAAATTCTATACTACATGGGTGATTGCGTCCTCGATTGCTTGCGAAGTTTTTCTTGGGATGTAATGTCGGACGCTGGATGCGCGGGAGCATGCGACGGCGCGCGCTGTTCGCTTGACGGCATCGATGCCGCACCGTAGGTTAGTTCTTCCGGCAGTGGGCCGTGTACGGTTCGAAAGGAAGTGCGATGAAAGTTTTGATTTCTGGCGGCTCCGGTCTGGTGGGAGGGGCACTCACGAGTTCGCTGCGCCGTGATGGACACACCGTGTGCCGCATGGTGCGCCCGGGGAGCCAAGCGGCGGCAGGCGACGTGCAGTGGAATCCGCTGAGCGCGCTGGTGGACGTGCCCGCGATGGAAGGATTTGACGCCGTGGTGAACCTGAGTGGCGCGAGCATTGCGGGCGGGCGCTGGACCGCGAAGCGCAAGCAGGTGCTGCGCAGCAGCCGCGTGGATTCGACGCGCGTGCTAGTGGACGCGCTGGCGCATTTGAAGCAACCGCCGCGCGTGTTTGTGTGCGCGTCGGCGATCGGATTTTACGGTGACCGCGGCGATGAAGTCCTGACGGAAGCGAGCGCGCACGGCAACGATTTTCTCTCCATTTTGTGCCGCGCGTGGGAAGGCGAAGCGGCGCGCGCGGCGGGTTCCGGCATACGCACGGTGATTGCGCGCTTTGGAATTGTGCTCTCGGCGGATGGCGGGGCGTTGCCGCGCATGTTGACGCCATTTAAATTCGGCACGGGCGGGCGGCTGGGCACCGGGAAGCAGTGGATGAGCTGGATTGCGCTGGAGGACGTGGTGCGGGTGCTGCGCGCGTCGATGGATGATGCGAGTTGGAATGGGCCGGTGAACCTGGTGGCGCCGGAGCCGGTGCGGAATGCGGAGTTCACGCGCGTGCTGGCGAGCGTGCTGCACCGGCCGGCAATTTTTCCTGCGCCGGCGCTGGCGTTGCGTCTGGCGCTGGGAGAGATGGCGGATGCGCTGCTGCTGTCCAGCCAGCGCGTGCAGCCGGAGCGCTTGCAGCAGTACGGCTACACGTTTCGCTACGAAAATTTAGAGGCGGCGCTGCACGCGATTGTGGCGAAGGTGTAACGCCGCTAATTTGCCGCGCACCGAGCTGCGAATCCACGAACGCAGTGGAATCGTATGCAACATGGTTCCACGTTTGCTGTGTTTGAATCCCTCAATTTCTAATTTACTTCACGACGTTCAGAGTGACTTCAACTTTGAAAACGTGCCCCGTGAGAGGGTCGGTTGCGACGGTTCCTTCGGAAGCTTGCCCTTCGCGCAGAAACATTCCAACGTCACCGCGATATTGCCGCACGAGTGGCTGAGTGCTCGGAGGCGCTTCTCCGTCTGACCACTCCTTGCCGGCGATCTTGCCATTCTGGTCGCGGGCGGAAACGTACAACGATGACCGGTCCACCTTTAAATCCACCTGGTATTTCCCGTCATCGGCATGCGCCACCCGAGCATCAATGCTCGTACCCACATCTATGTATTGTATCTGGGTGCTGCCAGATTTCGAATCGGCGGTCGTTACCGGAACCTTGACACCAATCCGCAGCGTGGAATACCCGGTCGGTTTGCTGCCCGATACGACGAGAGGCATGGCGTAGGAAAGATTGGCGATCCTTTTCGTGCCATCATATTCGGACAAAACGATTTGCAACTTGACTGGCGTTGACGGCTCGGCCGTCGCATTTTCCGGAGCGTCCGGTCCCTTGGTTCCCTGACCGTAAACTAGGAGCGGCGCGCACATCAAAAGCAATGCGCAAGTGATGAGCGATCGTGCAATTTTCATCAACAGCCTCCGATGATTCATTTGTTGCGGCTTTCTATAGATGGAGACGCCGGTCAGCCGGCTTTCGTTCAGAATTGAATCGAATTTGCAGGCTTTTCCGTGGCAGCGTCCAACGCCGGTATTTCCATCGGCGCGATTTCGATGGGCTTCACCTCCAGAGGCTTGTCATATTCTCGCTGCGCGGCCAGAAGCTGATTGCCATTAATTCGACCTGAGTTAATTGCTGCGCTCAATTGCACAACTGCCGCTAGTTGGCCCTTCGGCACGATGATTTCAGGAAGCGCTGGGGTGGGCGTGCGGGCTCGCACGCTACGCTCGGAATCGCCGGTGTCTCCAGTCCGCTGCACATTCTGCGGATTTGGAGCGGACGCAGTTACCGCTTCCGGAGGCGCAGAAATCGCGTTCACGGCGGAAGCAGCGCCCTGATTGGAGCCGTTGTGAACGGGTCTGCGTGTGACTATGATTGCCAGAACGACGGCGAGCGCGAGGGCGCCGGCCATGACCGGTGCCCATGCCGGCCAGGGGAAGCGCGGCGGTACGGAATCCCGCGCGATTCGCCGCCGCAGATTCGTGGCGAATTGCGGCGAGGGCTCGCCGGCGACGAGCGATTCGACGCCGCGATCTATGAACTGACGCACCTCGCGCGCGTGACTGAGCGCGTCGCGACACGCTTCACATTCGAAAGCGTGTGCGAGCAGCTCGGGCTCGCGTTCGGCGCGAAGCTCGCCGAGCGCAGCGTCCGTCATCCAGCCAGAGTATTTTTCACAAGGCATTGCAAACTCTCCGCCAACTTCTTGCGTGCGAGAAATAGTCGCGACTTTACGGTGCCTTCGGGCACCCCGGCCAGTTTCGCGACCTCGCGCGTGTTGTAACCCTCGATGGCCGCGAGAACTATCACGATCCGGAGTTTTTCTGGAAGCGCATCGAGCGCCTGCGCAACCTGGCGCTCGAATTCGCGTGACGCGACCACATCTTCGACGTCGCCTTCGGACTGGGCGTTCAGCTTCGCGCGCGTCGCGTCGTGCTCATAGCGTTCGCGCCGGGTTTTCGCGCGGATGCGATCGAGCGCCAGGCGAAAAGTGGCGCGCACCAGCCAGCCGCGAAAACGTTCGCGGTCGCGCAAGCGATGGAAATTCCGATAGGCGCGCAGCATCGCTTCCTGCGCCACATCTTCGGCTTCCGCCGGATTGTGCAGTACCCCGAGCGCGACGCGATAGGCCAGCTTGGGACAATCCGCCAGACGCTGCTCGAACTCTCGCGCGAGCGACTCGTCATGGCTCACCGCGCTTTCCGGAAAACTGGCCGCCAATGCATCCATCACTGCCTCATTCATCCAGACGCCGGTGGTGGGATTTCGGTTCACTGGTTTTCAAGCACGGTTGCGCATTAGGGGCTACAAATCCAGGCGTTCAAGGAGCGACGGCAGGTTTGCTGCGTCCACGGTCAGTTCGGGGCGGGTGGCGGCGAAGTCCGAGATTTCGTCGAGGGCTTGAAATAGGCGCATTTTTGCTACGGCGTATTCTTCAGTGCCGGTCAGGGCGCGGCCGGTTTGTTTAGTCCATTGATCGAGGGCTTCGCGGGGAACGAAGATGCGGATGGGGAACATGGTTTTGCGGTCCGCTGAGACGTAATAGATGAATTCGTTTCCCTTGAAGCCATCGCGCTGCGCGGGGTGCACGTCCTGAAATTGATATTGATAGACGTAGCCGTTTTCGGCCGAGTAGCTTTTGATGCGCCGGACGGTTTCGGGTTTGGACATGGGCGCATTATTCGGCTGGGGCGGGCTGGTGTCAACCGCTGGGCGTGGCCGATGCGCCCTCCGCTGACGGCCAGAGGCCCGCTCGAGCGTGGCCGCGAGTTCACTCCCGAATCGGAATCTGCGCTTGCGATTCTGTGCCAATGCGGGATCGAGCGATTCTGGGAGGAATTAAGATTTTCTGTGTTTCGCACGTTTTGATGTGAAGACGCTTGGGACGTGGACTGTTAACCATCGCTGATTGCGGGCTTTGCCGATGTTTCGATGCCGCGGCTCGCGGGTGATCGCGATACTTCCGCGATCGCTGCATGTGCGTCGCTTTGGCACATTGCGTGCGTTTGTCGTTCGCGACCATGAACATAATCGGCGCGAGCGAGGTGCGGTGGGGGACGTCACGATCAAGTGCACGCCCGAGCGCTGCGAAGTTTTCCGATGCATTGCGACAGCGGCTTCACTCATTGGCGGTTTTCGTTTTCACGATGTTCGCGATTGGCGGCTGCGGATATGCGGGCACTCCGCCGAAGCCCTCCGTCGGCGTCTCGGTACAACCCACTAGCGCGGTGGTGGCGCTGGGCGCGACGCAGCAATTTCAAGGGACGGTTACGGGCTCGATAGACACTACGGTGGAGTGGGGAGTGAATGGCGTCCCGAGCGGAAATGCGATTTTCGGCACGGTGTCTGGCACGGGCCTGTATACAGCGCCGACGGTGATGCCTAGTCCAGCGAACGTGACTGTCACGGCAAGCAGCCAAGTGAATCCGGGCGACCGCGCGTCGGCGAGCGTCACGTTGCAGGGCGGCGTCGTGGTCTCCGTGCTCCCGGCCACGGCCACCGTAGCGCCAGACGGAGCGCAGATTTTCACCGCGAGCATTTCAGGATCGGGTTCGCTGGCGGGCGGAGTTGCATGGAGCGTGAACGGAGTGCCCGGCGGAGATGTGTCGGTGGGCACGATCGTGGTGAATGGCGCAACGTCCGCGGTGTACACCGCGCCTGCGACTATTCCCTCCCCCGCGACGGTGACAGTGACAGCCGCGAGCGTGACCGATCCGACGAAAGCTGGCAGCGCACTGGTGACGATCGCTTGCGCCAATCCCAATGCGATCGCGCCGCCTAGCGCGCAGTTGGCGCTGGGTCAAGCGCAAACGTTCACGGCAACATTCTGCGGTGCGAACGGAGCGCAGGTTGCGTGGGACGTAAACGGAATTTCCGGCGGCAACTCTGTGGTGGGCACCATTGTGGCGACCGGTCTGACGGGCGCTTCGTATACGGCACCCGCGAATCTTCCCGTGACGAATCTGGTCACGATTCACGCGACAGAAGGTGGCTCGATTCTCTCGGCGACAATCACCATCGTCAGCAACGTTGCCGTGAGCGTCTCGCCTGTGAGCGCGTCCATCGCCACCGGGCGGCGCGTGACGCTTATGCCGACTGTGACGAACACCGCGGACACGTCCGTTACGTGGAGCGTGAATGGAATCGCCAATGGGAATGCAACGGTCGGACAAATATGCCTGCTGGCGTCCAGTCCTTGCATTGCTCCGAGCGGTGCCAGCCCGGCGGGCGTTGATTACCTGGCACCGCCGACCGCGCCCACAGCGAATCCAGTGGCGGTGACGGCGACGAGCGCGGCCGACACCAGCAAGAGCGCGAGCGCGTTGATTACCGTTTCCGGTGTGCATGAAACCATAGCAGTAACGATCTCACCGATGTATGCGTTCCTGGCTCCATCCGGCGGAGCGGCTTCCACGCGACGATTTTTCGCGACGGTCACTGGAGCGACGGATACGAAGGTGACGTGGAGCGTGCAGAGTGGCGAGGCGGGCCAGGGCTGCTCCGGGACTGCTTGCGGCTCGATTAATTCTGCTGGCCTTTACACCGCGCCGACGACCGCACCTTCGCCGAATGCGGTGGCCGTGATTGCCACCAGCCAGGCGAACACCACCGTATCGGCCAGCGGGACAGTAGCGATCACCAGCGGGCCGACCATCGAAGTGATTTTGCCGTCGAGCGTCTTTGCGGCAGCGGTGGAAAGTTTTCCGCTGCAGGTGCAGGGCAGCGGATTTGCTGCCGGCAGCGGCAGCGCGGCATCCACCATTTCAATTAACGGTACGGCGCGCGGTACTTCCTGCCCGGCGACAACCAGTTGCGCGACAGGGCTGAATCCTACGGATGTGCAATCCGCCGCGACGCTGACGATTCAAGTGAAAGATCCCGGGCCGAATGGGGCGCTTTCGAATCCGGTGCCGTTCGTGATTGTTCCGTTCGACGTGTCGGTGGGGACGATCACGCTTTCCAGCAGCCAGCCCGCGGCTACGCCCGTTGTTTTGGCGGTTCCGGAGCCGACCACGGCGGCCGAGTCGGCGGCGATTGATGTGGATACGATCGGGCTGCTGACGGGCGGAAATAATTGCGGAATTCAGGGTTCACCGCTTACGGTGACGCGGCCTTCGTCCGGGTCAGCGGTGGTGAGTTTGTGCATCCACGGCAACTTGCTGGATCCGACGTTAGTTTATTCGTTCAGCGGAGCGGGTGGGGGGCCGGACGGCAGCGACATCGTCGTGACGGCTTCGGCAATCACCGGTCTTTTTCCGAACACGATTGAGCTCGATCTGCAAATTTCCAGCGCCACTTTGCCGGGGGTGCGTACTTTGTTCATCACTACGTTGAACAACGATCGCGCGGCGGCCACAGGAATGCTGGAGGTGAGATGAGGCGAGGTGAAATGAACATGCGATGGCGAAATTTCACGATTGTTATTTTTCTTGCGGCGGCGCTGGTCAGTGTGGCGCTGGTGGCTTCGGCAACCACGCTGGAACGCATGTCCGTAGCGAAAATGACGCTGGCGGCACAGCTGGTAGTGCGCGCGCACTGCGTTGGTAATTTTGCGGCATGGGACGGCGGCGAAATCTGGACGTTTACTTCGTTCGCGGTGGTGGATTCGTGGAAGGGCGCGCCATCGGGCGCGGCGCAGCAGTTGACGGTGCGGCTGCTGGGCGGGACGGTGGGAAACCTGAGCTCCACGGTTTCCGGCGTGCCGCGGTTTCGACCTGGCGAGGAAGTGATCCTGTTCTTGGAGCCCACCGCGCGCGGTGATTATTCGATTGTGAGCTGGGTGCAAGGCACGTTTCGCATTTACAGAGACGCGCAGAGCGGCGCGGAGATTGTCGTCCAGGATACCGCCGCGTTTGACACCTACGATCCGGCGACGCGGCAGTTCGACGTCGAGGGGATTCGCAATCTTTCAGTTGCGGCGCTGCGGTTGCGCGTGCAATCGGCGCTGGCCGCGCAATCGAGTGAAAAAAAATGAAGCGAGCCCTGGCCAGTGTAACGATGGTGCTGTTTTTCTTCTCGGCGACTTCCGGAGCCGCAGCATTTCCCTACACCGTGGACTCCACGATGCCACTGGCCGGCGGCTGCCCGCAGCCGAACCGCTGGAATTTATCGCTCGCCGCGCCGCTGAATCGACGCTGGAGCACGGCGCAGCCCGCGCAGCTGCCGACGATGATCACGGTCGCGGCGCAGAACACCCCTGCGCAAATCACCGAGATTGGTCAGGCGATTACGGCTTCTTTCGGCTCGTGGTCCGGCGTCAGCGGCACCACGTTCAACGCGACGGAGTTTCCTGGGATGCTGGCGCCTTTGGGACAAGTGGCGGCGGCAAGTTCCTGCACGGACGACAGGGAAGACAATGTGGATGGGCTGAATACCATCTGCTTCAACCAGTCGAGCGCAGGATTCACCAGCGGCGTGCTGGCCTTCACACGCACCATCACGGCGAATGCTCCCGGCGCGGTTGTCGGAGCATCCGCTACCGCTTTTTTCGTGGGCCAAATTCTGGACGCGGACACGCTCTTTCGCAACGATGGGCAAGCCACATTCGCAACTCCTGGTGCGCTCGCGACGCCGCAGGGGCAGGGCGCGTACGATCTGGAATCCCTGCTGACACACGAGCTGGGGCACTGGATGGGCCTGGACCACTCCGCGGTGATTCGCGCCATGATGTTTCCTTTCGCGCCGCCGCCGGGCCAATTTCTCGGCCTTCGTCCCTCCGGTTCCGCGCCGGATGGGCCGCTGGCGGACGACGATCGCACCGGGATCCGCGTGCAATATCCCGACCCGAACGACACGCTGAACGTCGGCGCGATTAGCGGCCGGATCGTTCCGGCGAATCCGTTCGCGCTCGCGCAATTTGCGATGACGTCGCCGGGCTCGCCGGTGACGGGATTGGTTGGCGCGCATGTGGTCGCGGTGGACGCGGAAACCGGCTCGGTGATCGCGGGGACGCTGGGCGGCTGGAGCTGCACCGCGGCGAGTCCGCCGACACAATTCGACGGCTCGTTCGATCTGCAGCGGCTGCCTGTGGGCCACAGCTACAATTTATATGCCGAGCCGCTGGTGGGCCTGGCCGTGCCCGGGGAGTTCAGTAATGTGTCGACGGGATTATGCTCAAGCAGCGCCCAGCCCACGTGCACGCCGCCGCCGGTGAATACGAACTTTAATGTGCGCATCATGCCCGCTTCGCCGTGATGTGATGCTGCGCGCACGCGCATCCACACGCAGGCTTGCTCGCTTGTTCATTCGCGGCGCAAAAAAAAGCGGCTCCCGGGAGGTACGGGAGCCGCTGCGTGCGCTGCGGGGTACGAATGTTGCTACTGGGTCGGCAGAATCTCCTGCGAGAACCCGATGGTATTGACCGACCGCAGCGACGGAGTGCGCGGAGGCAAACACGCCGGGCCCAGGGTAAAGTTCGTGTCAAAGGTGTAGTCACGCGGGCTGGGCGGACCGTAAACTCCCGTGCCCTTATACGTACCAACGCCTTGACGGTTGTAATAGAAGCTGACCATCGAGCCCCGGTAGTGGCATACCACGCCCCAGTTTTCCAGGAAGCGAAGGAAGTTGTGCACGCCGCCGTCCGTGCCGAAGTCCTGCGCCTGTCCGGCAATGGACGGGAATGGAATGCCCTTGCCAGAAATGATCGCGGCGCGATAAGCCGTCGGCACCGCCGCTCGGTTATTAACGTTGTAGGGAAAGGCGAACGAATTCACGTCGTTCCAGTTGTTGGAAAGGAACGTGACCGCGTCGCCTTCGACCGCCGCCGCGATGCTCACGCCGCCCCAGGTTCCGTCGTCCACCGGCGCATTGTAATCGCCTTGGATGTAAACCGGGTTTTCGGCAACGATGGTGAGGCCGTCGGTGCCGCTGCAGGAGGTGCCGATATTGAGTGAGGCACCGTGCACGATTTTTAGAGCGCGGCGGAAGAAGACCGGAGGATTTTCCCGGGCTTCCTGCGCGTTGCCGTAGGTAACGTCCGGACGGTTCGCATTCCCGCCCGCACAATTTGCATTGGGAAACAGGCCGCCGGAGTAGGTAACGCCTCCGACCAGGATCGTAGCGCCAATCATGTTTCCTGTCGTGGAGCTCGCGCCGGTCCACATTACGGTACTCGCGGGTAAGACGGGAGCCGCCGCAGTGGTCAGTATCCAGTTCGCAGGGGCGATCAAGGTCGGAGCCATTTCCTTGCCGCCATACTTCCGAAGGACAAGGTCGCCTTCGAAATCTTCACCGGGATCGAGGACGAGATTCGAGCAGCCGTTTGCCGCATCGTTCGGATTGATGACGTCGTTATACCCGAAGGACCCGGTCTTGACGTTAGGGGCAACATCGGTATCGACCCGTTCGCCGCGACGGTCTGAAAAATAAAGCGTATATCCGGTGTTGTTGTCCAGGCCCAGCGCACCCTGATTTGCGGTGAACCAATTCACCAGGTTCTGGGCATCCAGCTCCACATAGTTCATCACGCCTTCCGCGGAGATTACAGTCGCCGTACCGGTGGCGCGGTCAACGCCTTCACGCGAGTCATACAGCACATTCGGCCAGAAATCAGTGGCGACAGTTGCAGCAGTGATGTTTCCGCAACCGTTCGCACTGGCGCTGGCGGCGTCCAGATTGTCGCGCACGCGAGCCAGACGGATGATCGCGTTGGGGCTGGGGTTCGCACAGGGGACTGGGACGACGCCTCCCCCGCTCGGACCTTGGGGAGCAACTTGGGCGCCGGGCAGATTCGCGAGGAGCGGCGCGAGCACGCCGGTGGTCGGATTGATGTTCTTCCCGGTGAGGCCCATGGCCAGAATCTGCTTGGTGTAGTCAGTCCACGCACCACCGGGATTCACTTGATATTCGATCTTGATGCATCCGGTGATGATTGGATATCCAGGCTTCAACCAATAGCCAGGTTGCCTGGTCGTGTTAGTAGGGGTGTAGGTAGCATTTGCGCCCGACACAGGCAGCGGAAAGTTACCAGCGTACCAACCCGGGGTTACTGTAAAGCCGAGCGGGGAGCCAGCGGCATACGCCAGAGTCGCAAGATCGATGGGATCGGTGCCGTTCGTGACGGTGTCCAGGGCCATCATGTCTGCCCCGTGGCAGGCGTTCGCTGAGCCGGGCACGGTCGTAGGAAGCGGATAATCGTCAAGCAAGATTCGCAATGTTGCCTGCGAGAACAGCCGCTGGGCGAATGTGGCGGGTAGAGCGCCGAGTTCTCCCGGGACCGGGCGGCGAATCAACGATATTGGGGTAATTCCACCCAAGGCGGTGGAGGTGAGGCTCAATACCGGTACGCGGTTCTGAAGTTGGCCATTGTAAGCGGGAATCACTGTTCCGCTCCAGATGGGATTGTTCACGGAGGTGCTAACGGCGCCGTAAACGCTATTGCCCGTCACGCTTCCTTCGCCGATTCCCAATCCACGCCACGAAGCATTGGTGTAGGGTGCGCCTCCCGGCTGGTTGGCCATCGTGGGATCCGGGGCGATCGCTATCGAAACGCCCCCACCATAAGCGGCGCCGGAACCGGTGACTACGAAGCCATTTTCCAGATTGGTGCGGATGACTTCGCCTACTACGGTTACCTTGTCACCCAAGAAGGTGGGACCTTGGTTCGGAGTCAGCCACAGATTTCCATTGGTGTGCGTGCGGCCGCCGAAACCAAACTGGGGGCCGTTGAAGAACGAAAGATCGGAATCCGAATAAATGCCAAATTGAAAGACGGGAATGGACACGACCTGGACCTGCCTGGTCAACTTCACTTCTGATCCGGTTGCCGTGTTCTGCGCTGCCACCGTCATGGTGAACGGCGTGATCAAGCCTTGCATGCCGGCGTAGGGACTGGGTGGTAGAATGGTGGCGTTGTTTGTGGAGGGATTGCCGAATGCGTCTGGGACGAACGTGAGGTTGTAAGTGGAACCGCCGGCGGTATTCAGATACTGGACGCCCGGGATCAGGTTCGGGGGAGTGGCGGTGATCGTGGCTACGTTCGCCGCAGTGAGCGAACCGGAGGTGGCAAACACATTGGCCACGTCGGTGGTCATTTTTTCCATGCCGGCTTCGGCGCCGTAGAAGGCGAGCTCGCGGCTCTGGTTATTGCCGCCGAGGCGCTGGTCGGTCATCACCATCCAGCACATTCCCACCACGATGGCGGAGATCAGCAGCAGAACCATGAGCGACGTTATCAGTGCGACTCCCTTTTCTCTTTCCATTCTCACGGCGGTTCTCCTTGAAGAACTCAAATTACGATGATGCTTGGCGATTCGCGGGCCTAAGGCGCCAAGGCCGTCGCCGACGTATTGAACTGGTTGTTGAACGAAAGGCTGCGAATACTCACCTGGGTGCTGAGATTGTTTCTCATATATTGGGGCGTCCTCAGTGCCGTGTAGGTGTTTTCAGACCTGCCCGCCAGGAACACGTTGGCTGCGCGAATTTGCGCGGGCGTGTCCGGCAGAATCGGCTGCGGGGCGTTCCCAGGACCATTCGTGAATGGAGTGGTCGGGTAGGTGCCAGCCGGATCCGTTGAGCTAGTGATCGCGTAGCTGAACGCGAGGTTCTCGATATCGTCCGCTATCGCCGTCGGCGGGTTTACCGGCGCGCCCGCGGGATAATTCGGATAATTAACCTGGCGGATCAATTGCGGATTCTGGGCGTTGGTCGCGTCAATATAGTAAGTCACCATCCAAACCCGAGTGACGATCGTCGGGGGAAATACACCGGGCGAGGTGGCCAGATTTGCGACCGTGCCAAGAGCCTTGCCGGTCTGATTCAACCCGGCCGGATCGCCGGCGGAAAAATTGATGGTTTGTCCGGCGACGCTGGTGACATATTCCAGCGCGGTGCCGTTCTGGTTGTGGAACATGATCAAATTGCCCGTGGTGATGGGATTGGTGGCTCCGGGCATGATGAAGCACGCCGGCGCGAGAGTGACAGATGCGCCGCTAGCGTTGATCGTCCCCGCACACACCGGAGTGGATGGTGCGGCCTGTATGATGGGATAGCTGTAGAGGTAGTGATTCGCCGTGTCCTGCAGAATGTTGTCCGCGTAGATGATATTGATAATGTCGGTTCTCACGCCCGTGAGCGTGGCACCAGTGGTGGGATTCAGAGAGGTGGCGAACTGCCCAGCCAGGTAACCGGGAGTGATCGCCGGCAGCGTGGTGTAGGCGACGGGAAATGTGACGGCCGGGTTCGTACCGGGGCGATTGATCGCCGAAGTGCCCGAGTTGGGCAGGCTAACGCCGCCCTGAGGAATTCCTTCGCCCGCCTGCATCAGGTCGCGAACCATGAAGTGCATTCCTGCGCGCAAGTTCTCCTGGGTGTTCGCCATATAAGAAACGGCTGTGGTGGCGTGCTCCGCCTGCAACAGCGTGCCAGTGGCGATGGCTACGACCGTGACGACAATTCCCATCGAGACCATTAATTCGATCAGCGAAAAACCTTTTTGCAGCTTCATTCCTTGCTCCTGGCAGTTCTAGAACGCTGAAATGTAAGTGGTCAGTCTGTAAGCGCGCGTAAAGCGGCCCGTCGAGTAGTTCACGGTGATGACCGCCTGATTAAGGCTATTGGCGTATCCCGCCACGGGACTGATAGCGATGGTGCGCCTGAAAGCTCCTAAAGATTGGTACACGTCATCCGGCGTGCCGAGTTTTCCGTCCGGCCCGGGCGAAACAATGTAGGCGGGGTTACCACCGGCGTCGGCAACTGTGCCGACGAGCCCGTCGGCGCCGGGAACCAGCAACGGCTGCGGGCCCACCAGGAACAGTCCGGCTGGGTTGCCCGCGGTGTTATTGGAAAGCTGCGCGAACGTCGCGTTGTTCGTGTATTTGGCCGTGTAGATTGCTTCGGCCGCTTCTTCGGCTTTCTGCTGTGCGATGAAATCGTATTCCGAGCCTTGCATGTAGGAGAGCGAGTCCGCCAGCATCGCCGCCAGACCCAATACGCCCACACCCAGAATTACCAACGAGATCATCGTCTCAATAAGCGTGAAGCCCTTCGCCGCTTGCCGTTTTCTTGCTCGCCACATTTTGCCGATCTCCTTCAGAACCTGGTCCAAGTCGTTCCGGTGCCCTTCCAACCGCGTGCCCGTCCGGTGCCGCCCAAGATGGTAATCGCGCGCGCCGATGAGTTCTTTCCGGGGAAACCCAGAAAGACTGTGCCGTTGATTGGCTGGAACGTAGTGCCATCTACAAGTTCGCCATCGCTTTGGAACAACATTCCGCCGACCGGCCCGCCGTTCAGGCCTTCGAATTCGACGGCTGCGGCCTTGCCAAAGGCGTCCGGCGTATCCGGAGCTCCAGCGAAGACGAGGTATTGCGCTGGATATTGAAGAAGGATGGTGCTCAGGACCGGATTCACTGCACCCGCGCCAGCCGTCAAATCGTTCCTTTGCAGCAACACGACCTCGTATTGATTTTTCCCTCCGACGACCACGATGGGAAAGGTGACCTGCACATAGCGGCGATTCGTGATCGCGTATTCCCGGGCCTGCCGCAATTGATCCACAACCTGGCGGGTCGCGGTGTCGAAGCGCGCGTCCTGCAAAGCGGGTAGGTAGGCGATTAGCGCCATGGCCGAAATGATTAGAATTAGCATTACCACGACGCTCATCTCGATCATCGAGAAGCCGCGCTGGAGATTCTTTTCACGCCTGCAGCTGTGTACGTTCGTTCCCCGTTCTCTCACGCTTACACCCTCGAATCGCCCTGGAGGTGGCGGGCGCGCCTCAGAATCCAGTGGATACAATGCAGTTCCCAGGCCACGCCAGATCTATAGCTAAATGTATGTGGGAGTATTACTTAGAGGAGGGGGCGTGGAATTACAATTTCCATTTCGAGAAGGACGGGGTAGAAACGTTACATTTCTGGTGGTGGCCTACCACAAGCGGAAAGCGTCGATTTGGCTCCGACCCGCGGCGGCGGCGAATCGCGACGCCTTTGAGTGTTTCACAGGTTTGGCGCGCGGCAGATATTTCCCGTGCGCCGGTGCGCTGCTGGTCGCTGCTCAGTCGCGGCTACGCAGCTTCGAAAGCAAGCGCAGAATTTCCAGGTACAGCCAAATAAGCGTGACCATCAAGCCGAAGCCCGCGTACCACTCCATGTACTTGGGCGCTCCGGCGGCCACACCGCTTTCGATGAAATCGAAATCCAGCACCAGATTAAGCGCGGCGATAACCACGACAAAACCGCTAAATGCGATTCCGATGGGGCCTGAACCGTTGATCGTGGTGAAGTGAACGCCGAAGAATCCCAGCACGATCGTGGCGAGGTAGAAGAGCGCGATTCCCCCGGTAGCCGCCACCACGCCCAAACGGAATTTTTCGGTCACGGGAATCAGTCCGGAGCGATACGCCAGTAAGAGGACCAGGAGCGTGCCGAACGTCAGGCTCACTGCTTGAATCGCGATCCCGTGAAAGCGAGCATCGTAAAAAGCGGAGATAGCGCCCAGCAGCAGGCCTTCGAGCAACGCGTAAATCGGCGCGGTGACTGGCGCCCAGGTCTTCTTGAAAATCGTCACCAGCGCGACGATGAATCCGCCGATTCCGCCGACCACCATCAGCGGCAGCACGTTCTCAGGATTCTGCGAATGCGTGTAAATATTCCAGGTCCAGGCGGCCGTAGCGATGACGCAGAGCAGCAGTACACCGGTCTTGTTGACGGTGCCCTGCAGCGTCATGAGTTCGCCTACGCCGACGCCAGCGCCTTGAAAGGCGCCGGCGTTCAGAGCCGGGTTTGAGGTCCTCATTAAGTCCGCCACGATGAATCTCCTTTGTGCCGCGCGCGCTCACTGCGGCGCGCCCGGGTAAAAGTGCTCGCTATCGTGCGGTCCCGGATGCCACGATGATTTTACATTAGTTTGGGCCGGTTCACTTGCGGCCGCCGCTGCGCATCCGTCAGAAGTTGCAAAAACAAAAAATCCCCGGGCCGGCAGTGCGCCGGCCCGCGGAGATTTTTCGTTCCACACTCTTGCTTAGCGGCGTCTAGTGGTGATCCGCGATAGCGATCGCTTCGTCGACGTGGGCGTGGGCGCGGTCAATATGTCCGATCACGCGATCTCGCAGTCCACGCGCTTGGGGATTATCTTCTTCCTTCTCGAGATCGTGATGAGCCTTGTCCAGAAGCTCGCGGGCATCATGCAAGCGTCCGACCCAGGGGTTGTGGACGTCAACTGGAGGGCGGTCTGCAAGGTTCTTTCCGTCGTCGAATGTGGCACGCTTGATTTCGTCAATGGCGCGGTCGATTTCAGCTACGGCGGCGCTCTCTTCAGCACGCAGCGGCCCTCCGTCCGGACGTTGCAGGTGTGCGCGCGCATCCCGCAGGTCCGAAAGGGCGTGCAAGTAGGCCGGATGTTTGCCTTCTGCGCGGACATTCTGTGACGTAAACGGAACCAAGAAAGCAATCGCCGCAGCGATCACGGCAAATTTAGTAAGAGTCTTCATTCGAAGTATCACCTCTTGTGGAATTGGAATGGCTTTAACAGGGGTAAAACCAAAGCGTAACCCTGCAATCCAGTAGAACACGCGGTCGTGACGCTAGTTGCGGGGTGCGGCGATTATGTTTCCAGAAAGGTAATGCGTGTTTCTCTACGACAAGATAGCCCGGTTCTGCTTTCAACATTTAGCTGCCAATTGTTCGACTGGGATGCATTGACGGAACCGGCCGTTCGTCACGCGTTTCGTGAGGTTAGATTGTAGTTGCTCGAATCCTGCTCGATGGGTGTAGTGTTGCCAATCTTGGCCTATGCCTGAGCACATCCAGCCGCCAAACGTGTCGAGTGTGGCAGTTACTCCTGAGCTGATTAAGAGCCTCGGCCTGCTTGACGCCAGCATGATTGTGGCGGGCTCGATGATCGGCTCGGGAATATTTATTGTTTCGGCCGGCATCGCGAGGCAGGTTGACAGCCCGGCGCTGCTACTGATTGTGTGGTTCGTCAGCGGCTTGATGACCACGATGGCGGCGCTATGCTATGGAGAGCTAGCCGCTGCGATGCCGCTCGCCGGCGGGGAATATATTTTTTTGCGCGAATCGCTCGGGCCGATGTGGGGGTTTTTGTACGGATGGACCACACTGCTGGTGATTCAGACCGCCACGATCGCTGCGGTGGCCGTGGCCTTCGCGAACTTTAGCGGCGTGCTGTGGTCCTGGTTTTCTGCGTCGGCGTGGATCTGGAAGCTGGGGACATTCGGCCCGTACAAAATTTGGTACGGCGCGCTGGGGCCTTACAACGTCGGGCTGAACACGCAGAATCTGCTGGCCATCTGCTCGATCATTTTTCTTACGTGGATGAATACACGCGGCCTGCGCGTCGGCGCCAGGGTGCAGAACATTTTCACAACCGCAAAAATTGCGGCGCTCGGCGGATTGACGATGCTGGGGTTCGCGTTCGCAACCCAAGCGGCGCGCGCTGCCAATTTCAGCAATTTTTGGCGGAACGCAGGATTTTCCGAATTGCACAGATATCAAGCCGGGGAAAACACTGTGTGGGTGAGTGTTGTGACGCTGGTGGGCCTGGCGATGGTCGGCGCGCTTTTTTCTTCCAGCGCGTGGACTAACGTCACCTACATTGCATCGGAAGTGCGGAGTCCGCGGCGGAATCTGCCTCTTTCGCTGATTCTAGGCACCGGAATCGTCACGTTGCTTTACGTTTTGGCAAATCTTGCATATCTGAATGTGCTGCCACTGGCTGGAACTCCTGGCGGGGCCTCCGTGCTGGCTCGCGGACTGCAATTTGCCGCAGGCGATCGGGTAGGAACGGCCGTCGCTGAAGCGATCGTGGGCCCAGGCGGCGCCGTGCTGGTGGCTATCGCTGTGATGATTTCAACATTCGGCTGCAACAACGGACTGATCCTGGCAGGGGCGCGCGTTTATTACGCGATGGCGAAGGACAGATTGTTTTTCAGAAGCGCAGGCAGCGTGAACCGGCACAACACTCCCGCCGTTGCGTTATGGATTCAGTGCGTCTGGGCGTGCGTTCTGTGCCTCTCCGGCACTTACGGACAATTGCTCGACTTCCTGGTTTTTGCTGTCGTGATGTTTTACATGCTGGCGATCGTCGGACTCTTTGTGTTGCGGATTCGGCGGCCAAATATGGAGCGGCCTTATCGAGTATTCGGTTATCCGATGCTTCCGGCGCTATATCTCTTGCTCGCTGCGATCATCGAAGTGCAATTGTTGCGCTACAAGCCGCAGTACACCTGGCCGGGATTGGTCTTAATTTTAACTGGCGTGCCGGTTTACTGGTTATGGCAGAAAGCGCAGAGCGCGCGAGTGCGAAGAGATCCCGAGAGGCAGAATTAGCTGCGCGAATTGTCGCGTGTTAATTGCGAAAGCCGAGTGAGTTCGACTCCGGCCTGCCGTAGCGCGTTCGCTACCGCCGCAGCAATCGCCGGAGCGCCGGGAGTGTCGCCATGGATACATATGGTCTGAGCCTTCGCTGCGATCTCGGTACCGCCGTGAGCAATCACCATCCCCTGTTCGACAATGCGCAACGCCTGTCGCCCGGCTTCCGCAGGATCGCGGATCAGCGCGTTTTCAAATTTGCGCGATCGTAGCGCGCCATCGGCTTCGTAACGCCGGTCCGCGAACGCTTCGGCGGCCACACGGAAGCCAGCTTCGCGGAAGACGTCCAGCATCAGCGATCCGGCCAGGCCGACAAGCGCGACGTCCCGGCTCCACCGCGCGACTCCATCAGCGATCGCTCCGGCAATCAGGCGATTCGCCGCGGCCTGGTTGTAAAGCGCGCCGTGAGGCTTTACGAGGGTAACGCTAGCGCCGGAGTCGGCGGCAACTTCGGCGAGCGCGCGCACCTGCTCGAAAACAGAATCGGCGATTGCTTCCGGCGGCAGTTGCAATTCCAGGCGGCCGAAATTCGCGCGATCCGGATAGCCAGGATGCGCGCCCACATCCAAGTTCCAGCGCAACGCCTGCTCGATCGTTGCTCTCATGGTTTGTGCGTCGCCGGCGTGCCCTCCGCACGCGATGCTGACGGACGTCAACGAAGCCATCAGCGATTCCTGAGTTCCGTCAGCAATGGCTTCGGGCACTTCACCCATGTCGCAATTCAGATCAATGCGTGTCATTCCAGAATCAGCTCTCGCGACGTTAACAATTTCTCCTGTTCGACGAGCAGAGATCGCGCGGCGTCGAACGTCACACGTTCGAATCTTATCTCATCGCGCGGGCGAAGCTGCCCGACGCGGTGAAGGTCCGCTGAAATCACATTCGCAATCTTCGGATAGCCGCCCGTGGTTTGTTGCTCGACAAAAAGGATGATGGGCGAGCCTCCGGCGGGCACCTGGATGGCGCCGAGCGACACGCCTTCGGTGATCATCTCGCGGGCGCCGCTTTGTGAGACGTGCGCGCCTTCGAGCCGCAGGCCCATGCGATTCGATTGCTCGCCGACGCGATAAGTGCCTGCATAAAACGCGCGCAGCGATGATTCGGAAAACCAAACGGCCTGCGGGCCGGGGGTCACGCGCAGAAACTTGCGGCGCGAGAGGCTCTCGAATGCTTGCCGAGCCATGGTCCTTTTGCGGAAGCGCTTAGAGGCGCGACCGAGGCGCAGCACGTCGCCCTTGCGCAGCGGCCTGCCCGCGAAACCGCCGAGGCCGCTCAAAATGTGCGTGGAGGCGCTTCCTAAAAACGGCTTCACCGCGATTCCGCCCTGCACACAGAGATAACAGCGCGCGCCCGAAGTCGTGGGACCGAGACGAAGCGTTTGGCTCGGCCCCACCCACACAGACGCGCCCGCGCCAATGCGCACATCGTCTAAGGTCGCGCCGAAATCGGAGCCAGTCAGCGCCAGGATCGCCCCTTGCGGAAAAATAAATGTTCCGCCGAGCAGCATCATTTCCAGTCCCGCGGCGCGCTCATCGTTACCGACCAATCGGTTGCCAAGACGCAGAGAAATTGGATCGGCAGCTCCAGAGGGCGAAACACCGATGGAACCGAAGCCTGGTCGCCCCAAATCCTGCACGGTGCTCTGCAGTCCCGGCGCCTGCACGTAAATCGTGCTCATGCTTTTTCCAGCGCAGCAAATCGCGCGGCGGAAATCGGCGCGAAGCGCACGCGATCGCCGATGGAAAGAAAACTCATGGCCTTACGGTCGGGACGAAAAATCGCGATAGGAGTGCGTCCAATTAATCGCCAGCCGCCGGGCGTGGCGAAGGGGTACACACCGGTCTGGTTGCCGGCGACGCCCACGCTGCCGGGTGGTGTGCTGCGGCGCGGGGTATCGAGTCGCGGAGTCGCGAGCGCTTCGGGCAATTCTCCGAGATAGGCGAACCCCGGAACGAATCCGAGAAAGTAAACGGTGTAAGTAACCGAAGCGTGCAATTCGATTGCCTGCGCGGGCGTGAGGGCGTGCAGGCTTGCGACTTCGTTCAGATCGGGACCAAACTCGCCGCCGTAACACGTGGGAATTTTCAGCTCGCGACCTTTTGGAATACGGAACGCGTCGAGGCGCTGGACATAACCGCGCAGAATTTCTTCCAGGTCGGCATGGTTCAATTGCAGCGCGTCGAAGCTCACGAGGACCGAGCAGTACGCCGGGTTAAGGTTGCGTACGCCGGCGATCGGTTTCTGTTCGAGCAAACGCAACAATTTACGTACGCGCAGGTGAGCTTCCGGTGTGATCTGCTGGCCGAAGTAGATCAGGAGCGATTGATCGCTCGCGGGTTGGAATTGCACGTCGTCGGTCCGCGTACCTTGCATTTCGCGGGAATTATATAGTAGGTGGGATGCGATGCGAACGGCCGCAGCTTAAGAATCGCGCTTGATGGCGCTTAGTGGATGAGCCAAACGAACGCGGTTTTCTGCAAAATGCCAGCGGAGGAATTCAAAAAGAAAAATTTGGTAGCGCTAACGGGAATCGAACCCGTATTTCAGCCTTGAAAGGGCCGCGTGCTAACCGTTGCACCATAGCGCCACAGAGGGATGCTGCAAGACGTAGTTAGATTATCAGAGATACGGGCGGAATTCACAAGCAGGCAGAATCAATTGGCGGGTCAACCGGCGATGGTCAATTTCCGATGGCCGATGACGCGAGTAGTCAACAGTCGCGCTCAGGGCGGCGCGAGAACTGGGCAGCCGCTGTGATAGCCTGATTGAATCACGAACGAGGCGCGCTGATTTTCAAGATCGGCCACGCGATTCGTCGGTGAGGGCAGATGAGTTACCTAGAATCGAACCTGGTTCCCGGCGAAAAGGTAATTTACCAGACGCGGCTGCATTGGATCGTGATGCTGGGGCATCTTTTCATCGGATGCTTGCTACTAGGCCTGCCCGGAGCGTTGCTGCTTCACTACGCATTCGGCCACAGCGAAATGGACGCGAACACTTTGCACCTGACGGAAGCTGGCAGCGCCGCATTGCTCGTCTGCGGCGCTATCGTGATTCTGATGGGCATGGTGCGGCGTAGCGCGACGGAAATGGCGGTGACCAACCGGCGCGTGGTGATCAAGACTGGCTTAATGAGCCGGAAGACCATCGAGATGCTGTTGAATAAAGTGGAGAGCATCGAAGTGAGCGAGACGACGGGCGGAAGGATGCTGGGCTATGGAACGATTGTGATGATCGGGACAGGCGGAACTTCCGAACCGTTCCGCGAAGTGGCGCATCCACTGGAATTTCGCAACCAGGTGCAGCAGCAGATCGAGAAGTTGCGCTAGAAACGCAGCGCCCTCCGCGCAGGAGGCGGATTTTCTCGCTTTCGCTGAATTCCGCGGCCGCCGGAGTTACGCCGCGTCTTCCGCCAAAACTGATTCCACTGACTTCTTCGCTGGCGTGGTGGTGATCACTATCACGCTGATCAGCACTAGGAAACTTCCCAGAATGGTGCGCGCGGACAGCGCCTCGCCGCCCAGAAAATATCCTACCAGCACGGCCACAATCGGGTTCACGTAGGCGTAGGTGCCAACTTTTGTAGGTGATTCATGATGGAGCAGCCAAACGTACGCCGTGAAGCCGATGATCGAACCTGCGACGATCAGGTAGAGCAGCGCGAGCCACGCTCCGCGCGAAACCGCGAACGGATGAAAATGGCGAAATTCGCCAAACGCGCCCGCCGCAATTGCCAGCAGAATTCCGCCGGCAAACATTTGCGCTCCCGAGCTCATCACTTTCGAATCGGGCAGCGGCAGTTTGCGCGCCAGCACGGACGCTACCGACCAGCTGATGGATGCGAAAATCAGCGCCGTCGCGCCTAGCTTATCAATCGGCGCGCCCCCAAGATTTAGGGTGCGGCTCATCAGCACTCCCACTCCGCCAATTCCGATCAAGAGCGCTGCGGCCAAGCGGAACGTGAGCCGCTGCGTGCGCAGGAAGATTATTTCGCAGAGCGCCATGAAAACGGGAATGGTAGCGAGCATCACGGCGGCGATGCCTGAAGGAACGCGCTGCTCGGCCCAGAACAGCAGGCCATAGTCGAACAAGAAAATTACCATCCCTAGGATGGACGCCGAGCGCCACTCACGGATGGTCGGCGCGCGTTCGCCACGCACGAGGACCCAGCCAAATAGAACCAGGCCCGCGACCGAGAAGCGCATGGCAGCTAGAACGAGCGGTGGAACTTCGCGCACGCCGGTGCGAATTGCCAGGAAAGTGGAGCCCCAAACAAAGTAAATAATTGCGAAGGCTAATAGCGTCTTCCACGTGGGGCGATGGTTGGTATCTTCCATATGAGGACCTGCAAATCCGAAAAATCGCGGAGCTGAGCAGTAGAGATTTCGTATGTCTTAGTCGTTCACTCTTCGGCTGTACACGCCGCGAGGCTCAAATCACGCTTTTCCATTGTCTATTTTCGCTTTTCTATTTTCCGCGGCTCTACCGCCAACCTTCGCGTTCACGCAACGACGTGATGTGCGCCACGTGATGTTTCCCGTGCCAGGCGTATAACGCGAGCGTATCGTCGAGCGACATCGGCTTATCCCATTCCGGGTGGCGAAATTGCCGCGCCCACTCCGCTGGGCCGAGCGTGCGCAGCAGCAGCACCCAGCGTTTGTGCAGATTTTCCAGCAGGGCGAGCGAGGGTTCGATGGGCGCCGTTCTTACATCTCCCAGCTCGGCCCACTTGGCTTCGTTGTAGGGCTTGATCAACGGCAAATCTTCGGTGAGCGCGAGTTTGAAGCGGGTGTAGGCATTCATGTGGCTGTCCGGAACGTGATGCACCACTTGTCGCACGGTCCATCCGTCGGGACGGTAGCGCGTGTCGAGCTGCCCGGGTTTCAAACCCTTCACGGCATCGAACAGGCGCTCGGGCGCTGCGGCGATCGCTTCGATGAACTCGTGACGCTGGCTGTCCGTCAGCGGCGCCGTTGGACGTTGAAATTTTCCTACGGGGAATCGCAGATCCGCTTCCATGGTGGAGCCTCCCAGCCGGCAGATTCAGCTGCGCCAAGTTCAATCTTGAAGACAAAACTGTATCACGCCGGCGCAATTTGCCGGATTGGATGCACAAAATTGCGCGCGTGATTCGATGGACAATTTGGACTACTGCGGAATTAGGAATGGCGGTGTGTGCGGAAAGGAATGTGAGAGTGCAAACGATAACTCTTGAGTCTGCGGCGTACGCGGAACCTGCGTTATTGGTTGTCTTGAAATTCCTCGTGCCAGGCCATTTGGATCGCTTCGAGTTTTCCTTCGTTCGATAACTTCGGGTCGCCGGTAAATCCGGGCAGCTCGACGATCCATTTGTGCATGTCGGTAAAGCGCACGGTCAGCGGGTCCACGCCCGGATGTTTTTCCGCAAGCTGGACGCCGATTTCCTCGGCATTGTCCCAATCAAACGTGTTCGGCATTCTTCCCCGCTCCTGGATGCGAATTTTCCGCGCTGGTCGCGTGCTGCCGCCTGCGTGGCGCGTGCACAGTGCCGCAAATTTTTAGTGCTCGGCTTCCTTCGCGTAATTTTTATTCCACTCCGGAATTTCCACGACGATGTCCTTGGTTCCATCCGGCACGCACTGGCAGCCCAGGCGCGACTTCGGCGTCACTCCCGGGGCTTCGTCCAGCTGGTCCAACTCCGCGTCGGTAGCTTCATTGCAGCTATCCAGACCCTCGTGCACGATCACGTGGCACGTAGAGCATGCGCACACGCCTCCGCAGGCGTGGTCGAGCCCCAAGTGATAGCCCTGCGAAATATCCAGGATGCTGCCGGGCAAGCCGTCGTGGCCGTAGGGTACTTTGTCCGGATCAATTTCGACGGTCTTCCCTTCCCTGACAAACGTGACCTTATACTTCTTCGTTGCGGGCGCGAACTTTGTTTCTTCAATGTATGGATTCTTGCCGCCCATGCTTTGCTGCTCCTCTCTCAACGCGCTCATCACAAATTCAGAACGGTCGAGCGCCCATCTCCACAAATTTCATCGCGAGCCGAACCAGCGCACTTGCTTGCTCGCTTACCTGCTTGCCCATCTACACGTCGTCCAGGTTCTTGCCTTCGAACGCGGTTTGCAGTGCGCCATTCATCAGCACTTCGGCCAGATGCGCAGTGGCCGCGTTAATCTCGTCAATCCGTGTGCGCATCAATTTGTAATCACTGCCCGCCAGCGCGGCGCGCAACTGCGCTTCGGACTCCGCGATGGATTTTCGTTCCGCCGCTGGAATCTCGTGCGATCGCGGGTCCGCGAGCGCCTTATCCGTCGCCGCGAGAATGGTCTCCGCTTCGGTGCGCGCTTCGATCACCTGCCGCTCGGCAAAATCCTGTTCGGCGAACTCGATGGATTCCTCGAGCATGCGCTCGATCTCGGTGTCCGAAAGGCCGTAGCTCGGTTGCACCTCAACGGTATGCTGCTCGCTCGTGCGCAAATCGCGCGCGGCCACTTGCAGAATGCCATTGGCATCAATCAGGAATTTCACTTCGATGCGCGCCAGGCCCGCAGGTCCCGGCGGCGTCTTCAACTGGAAGCGCGCGAGCGACCGGCAATCCTTCGCCAGTTCGCGCTCGCCTTGCAACACGTGAACGTCAATCGCGGTCTGATTCTCGACGCCCGTAGTGAAAAGTTCCTGCGCGCTCGCGGGAATTGTGGAATTGCGCGGAATAATTTTGGCGATCACGCCGCCCATGGTTTCGATGCCGAGCGACAGCGGCGTCACGTCGAGCAGCAGCATTGTCTTCACGCCGGTCTCGAGAATATCTGCCTGTACGGCCGCGCCCAGTGCCACTACTTCGTCGGGGTCCAGTTCGCAATGCGGCGCGCGCTGGAAATAATCGCCGACTGTCTTGCGCACCAGCGGAATGCGCGTCGAGCCGCCAACCAGCACAACTTCGTCCATTTCTTTCGGCGCGAGTTTGGCATCGGCCAGCGCCATTTTGACCGGCGCCATGGTGCGCGCGATGATCGGACGGATCAGCTCGTCGAATTCCGCGCGCGTGATTTCGCGGATGTACATTCCCTTGGATTCCAGCGGGTATTGGATCACCGTCTTATCCGCCGTGGAAAGCTCGTGCTTCGCTCGAATCAGGCTCTTGCGCAAAGTCTGAATCGCTTCGCCGCGATGATCGAACTCCACGCCGAATTTTTTGTAGATTTCGCGCCGCGCCAGATCCAGCAGCGCGTTGTCAATATCATCGCCGCCCAGATGCGTATCGCCGTTGGTCGCGAGCACCTGATAGATGTCGCCCTCGTTGGTGCTGATCAGCTTGAGCAGCGAAATGTCGAACGTGCCGCCGCCAAAATCGTACACAGCGACGTGGCCGCGCTTCTGTTTGTGCAAACCGTAAGCGAGCGCAGCGGCTGTCGGCTCGTTCACCAGGCGAAGCACTTCGAGTCCCGCGAGGCGTCCTGCATCTTTGGTAGCCTGGCGTTGCGCATCGTTGAAATACGCAGGCACGGTGATCACCGCGCGGTCCACTGGCTCCCTGAAATACGCTTCAGCCCAGGTTTTCAGTTCGCGCAAGATGTACGCGGAAATTTCCGGCGCGGTAAAACTTTTGTCGCCCAGGCGCACGCGAATTACGTTGTCGCTGCCCGGATCAATGCGAAACGGAAAAATCTTCAGCTCGTCCTGCACGTCAGCGACGCCGCGACCCATCAAGCGTTTCACGGAATAAATCGTACGCTCCGGCTGCGTCAGCAGCTTCGCGCGCGCTGGCTCGCCGACGATCACCTTGCCGTCGCGATCGACGCTCACAACCGACGGGCACAAAGTCGAGCCATAAGGTCCCGGAATGCACTTCGGCGCCCCCGTTTGCGCGTCCAGATACGCAATCAAGCTGAATGTAGTGCCGAGATCAATTCCTACTACGCGCCCCATTGCTCGTTAGCTCCCAAGTTCCTTCTGCACTCCCGCCACCAAATTGCGGATGTAAGCGCGGCGATTCAAAACCTCATTCATTCGAGCCAGCAGCGCGGTTTTCTTTGCCTCGTCGCCCCCGAAATCAACCGCGGAATCCCACTCGCGCCCCAGCGCCGCAAGTTCTGCATCCACATCGTCAAAATCTTCCTGAAAATTTTGCTGCGCCACTTCCAGCCGGCCCTGCAACGCCGCCACATCACCGCCCGCGGCTCGCGCCTCGCGCAATTCATCGAGCGACTCGTTCAGCTCGAAAACTTCCTCCAGCAATTCCGGCGGCGCCTGCTGCTTGGTGGTGCCTTCCTTGCGCACGCCCAAGTGTTCGAGCAGATATTCCACACGCGCGATCGGGTCGCGCAGCGTGCGATACGCATCATTCAGCTGCGAAGAGCGTTCCAGCGACAAATTGCGCTCGAATTCGGTGGCGCGCACAAAATTATCCGGATGCAGCTTCCAGCTCAGCATGTGGAACTGGCCTTCCAGCGACGCCGGCTCAATGGTCAGCTTCTGCGGCAGTCCAAAAAACGCAAAGTAACTCGCGCCCGCCGGCAGCGGCTGTACTTTCCCGCACGCCGCGCAAAAATGCGCGCCGGTGACTGCCGCGCGGCAATTCCAGCAACTGGTGACCGGTATGCCCTCGGCCTGCGCATCTTGGGATCGTTGAACGCTCATGGGTCTGGTCTCGTCCGGGCGCGCTCCCGAGGGAAGAAGAGCGCGAATGGCACAGGAGAGAAATACCTCTGCGTAAAACACTTACGGCCCGCTGCCCAACTCACGCGGTGAACGAACTACCGCATCCGCAACTCCGCGCCGCCTGGGGATTCTGGAAGACGAAGCCCTGCTTCATCAGGTCTTCGTGATAATCCAGCGTGGTGTCGTGAAGATAGAGATAGCTCTTGGGATCCACGAAAATGCGCGCACCGTTTTCTTCGAACACTTTGTCGCGGTTGCGCGCTTCGGTATCCAGACGCATCGCGTAGCTGAGCCCGGAACATCCGCCCCCCTGCACTCCGACGCGGAGTCCGCCGGACTCGGCCGGCACGCCTTCTTTTTGCAGCAACTCGCGAATTTTTACGGCAGCTTTTTCGGATACATGAATCATGGTCGTTGTCCTACTTGCACCATCGTCCCATGCGCATTGAGGCCGCGCACGAATCGCCGTGCGCGGCGCAGCAGCAAACAGATTGCAGCTTAGTTATGGGCCGTCGCGGTTTCGGCGGGCTTCACGTCCGCTTCGCCCTGCTTCTTCTTCCAGTCACCCAGCGCGGCTTTGATGGCATCTTCCGCCAGCACTGAACAGTGAATCTTCACCGGCGGCAGCGCCAGTTCACGAACGATGTCCGTGTTCTTGATGGCCAGCGCTTCCTCGACCGTCTTGCCCTTCACCCATTCGGTGGCCAGGGAAGAACTCGCAATCGCCGAACCGCAACCGAAGGTCTTGAACTTCGCCTCTTCGATCACGCGCGTTTGCGGATTCACTTTCATCTGCAGCTTCATCACGTCGCCGCATTCCGGCGCGCCCACCAGACCGGTTCCCACGTTCGGATCGGCCTTGTCCAGCGAGCCGACGTTGCGCGGGTGGTTGTAATGTTCGATTACTTTATCGCTGTACGCCATTAGTTGATTCTCCTCTTCATGGTAACGCTGCTATCCAAACCTTCTTCTGCAATTACTCGATCCGACAAAGTCACATGCGCGATGGATGCCGAACGTCCGGCGCAAACTTCCTCCAGCGTCCGTACCACCACTTCTTCACGCAACTTCAGAAACTCCAAAAAGTCAGCCAGTTCTTCCAGGTCACGAAAGCGCCGCGAGTTGCATGCGCCGCCATCTACGTTAGGAGCGAAAAATACGTCAAATACCGGGGTGTTGCCGCTGAACGTACGATGTACGCCGACTGTGCCTTCGTAGATCACGTTCCCCCCTTTGAGACGATTTTTATTCCGCTGCCACCTGCCACTTCATCTTGCTGACGTCTACTCCCTCTTTAGCCATTTCATACAAAGGTGAAAGTTCACGCAAACGCGATACGGTTTCCACGACGCGATCCGCCACGTAGTCCACTTCTTCTTCCGTGTTGAAACGTCCTAGACCGAAACGGATGGATGTGTGCGCGAGATCTTCGCCCACGCCCAGGGCTTTCAACACGTAGCTGGGTTCCAAAGTCGCCGAAGTGCAAGCCGAGCCGCTGGACACCGCGATATCGTTGATGCCCATCAGCAGCGATTCGCCCTCGACGTACGCGAAGCTGATATTGATGTTGTGCGGCAGACGGTGCTCCATCGAACCGTTGATGAACGTCTCATCCAGCCGCGACATGATGGACTCTCTCAGACGTTCGCGCAGCTTGAACAGTTTCGCGCTTTCCGCCGCCATTTCCTGGCCGCAGAGCTCGCACGCTTTGCCCAGACCGACGATTCCCGGCACATTCAGTGTGCCGGAACGCATGCCGCGCTCGTGTCCGCCGCCATCAATTTGCGCTGCAAGTTGCACGCGCGGATTCTTGCGGCGAACGTACAACGCGCCCACTCCTTTCGGCCCGTAAATTTTGTGCGCGGAGATGGACATCAGATCGATTCCATCTTTCTGCACGTCCACCGGAATCTTGCCCACGGCCTGCACGCCATCCACATGGAAGAACACGCCCTTCTCTTTCGCGATCTTGCCGATTTCCGCTACGGGCTGCACGACGCCGATTTCGTTGTTCGCGTACATGATCGAAATCAAAATCGTCTTCGGCGTAATCGCCTTGCGCAGTTCGTCCAGGTTGATGCGGCCATCCTTCTGAACAGCGAGGTAGGTCACTTCGTAGCCGTTTTTCTCGAGGCGCTTACAGGTATCGAGCGTCGCCTTGTGTTCGGTGACCTGCGTGATGATGTGATTGCCCTTCTCACGATACATTTCGGCGACGCCCTTGATCGCGAGGTTCGTCGATTCCGTGGCGCCGCTGGTGAACACAATCTCTTTGGGCGTGGCATTAATCAGCTTCGCGATTTGCCCGCGCGCATTCTCCACTGCCTCTTCCGCCTTCCAGCCATATTCATGGTTGCGGCTGGCGGCGTTGCCGTACTTGTCCGTAAAATAAGGAACCATTGCTTCAACGACGCGCGGGTCCACCTGCGTGGTCGCGTGATTATCAAAATAAATTGGAAGCTTGATTGCCATTCTCTGTCTCCTCAACCCCGTTCAATGTTTGTTGCCCCCAGCCCAAGTAATGCAACCCCAAAACTTGTCTTGCTGCCGTTGCCTCAAACCCGCAATTCGACCATTTCCGAAAGCGGCGCCTCGTCCGTCATCTGCGAAATCGTGACCTTGCCGAGCACTTCCAGGATGCTGTCGTTCACACGCCGCAAAGGCTCGCGGATCGAGCAGGTCGTCGTGACGTCGCAGGCCCCATGCGAAGTCATGCACGAAGTAATGAACAGCGGCCCGTCAATCGCCTTAATCACATCCAGCGCCGAGATCAACGAAGCGTCGCGCCCCAGCGTGTAGCCACCGCTCGAACCATGCCGCGCCGCCACCAGCCCAACTTTCGCCAATTTCTGCAGCACTTTCGCCATCAACGGCGTGGACATCTTATACAGCTCTGCGATGTCTCCGGCGCTGCAAGACCCCCGCCCGCCATGCATCGCTAAATGCTTCAGCGCAATCAGTCCGTAATCGGCTTTCTTGGATAGCTTCATCATAGATGCATATGCGACTGATACGGTCGCATATTGATTCTAAGGCTTGCCCGCCAGGAAAGTCAAGTTCCACGTTTCCCGCAACCCCAACCAACGCAACACCTTAAACAACGACCATTTTAGTCGTAGTGGTCAACCCGGAGCGGCCAGACGGGGCGAATAGCCACCCGAACGGCGGCTTGGGTGCGTTGAACGGTTGTGGCCGCTAAGCCTGATACAGCGCGTGAGTTCAGGAGCGACTGGTGCAACGAAAGCCTTGCGGCCGCAGGTGCATTCCGCGTCAATTCGAGCCATATTGGGCTCACCGTCATTGCTGTCGCAGGATTTTTCTGGCCGCGGCAAAGGAATTTCTAGGTTAGAATCGCTCATCGAATGGATTCCGGCGCCTCCAGACCCGTTACTGCAATTTATCCCGGCTCGTTTGATCCGGTCACCAATGGTCATTTGGATCTGATCACCCGCGCGTCCAATATCTTTGACAAGCTGGTGGTGGCCGTCGCGCACAATCTGGAGAAAGATCCGCTGTTCACCGAAAAAGAGCGCGTGGAGATGCTGGAAACCGCGACGTTCAAGTGGGTGAATGTCGAGATTGACGTATTCGACGGGCTGCTGATGGATTACGCGCGCGCGAAAAAGGCCAGCGTGATCGTCCGTGGCATTCGCGCTGTCTCCGATTACGAATACGAACTGCAGATGGCCATGATGAACCGCAAGATCGAGCCAGACATCGAAACGGTCTTCATGCTTCCGGCCGAGCAGTACAGTTATCTGAGCTCGCGGCTAGTGAAAGAACTAGCGCGGCTCGGCGGCCCTATTAAGGATTTTGTTCCGGCGATCGTGCAGGAACGGCTCGGCGCTAAATTTAAATAAGTGGCTTAATCGGGCGCCGCGCAGCGATTCCGGCTGCGCGGCGAGTTCGCGGCTCTTATACACTTGAGTACTCCTGGGAGAGTGTGATGGAACTGGCGACGGAAAAAACCATGGAAAAGACCGTTCAGCTTGCGGATCGCGTGAATCGCATCAGCATTTCGCCGACGATGGTGGTGCTGCAAGAAGCAGAGAAGCTGAAGGCGCAAGGAATTGACGTCGCGGACTTCGGACCTGGCGAGCCGGATTTTCCCACGCCCGAGTACATCAAGCGCGCCGTTGTTCAGGCGCTAGAGGAAAATCGCACGAAATATACGCCGGTGGCGGGCATCGCTCCGCTGCGCCAGGCCATCTGCGATTGGCACGCCGCGCAATTGGGCTCTGCTTATCAGCCGTCTGAGTGCGTCGTGAACGTTGGCGGCAAACACGCGATATTCAACGCGATCTGCTCGCTGATCAATCCGGGCGACGAAGTCATCATCGGCGCGCCCTACTGGGTGAGCTATCCGGACATGGTTAAGTATGCCGGCGGAAAGCCCGTCTTCGTTGAGACGCTGGCGAACGATTCCTTTATCCTGCGCGCGTCCCAAGTGGAAGCGGCGCTGACGCCGAAGACCAAAATCGTCATCGCCAATTCGCCGAATAATCCCACCGGCTCAGTGATTCCGCCGATGGAATTCGCCCGCTTGCAGGATTTTTGTAACCGGCACAATATCTGGCTGCTTTCCGACGAATGCTACTCGCACTTCGTTTACAAGGACGCCAAGCCGTTTTCCGCCGCGAGTATTCCCGGGCCTAAGGATCGCTTGATCATCGCCGGCTCGTTCTCCAAAACTTTTGCCATGACCGGTCTGCGCCTCGGTTACATCCTCGGTCCCAAACCGCTGGTGGACGCCATCGCCAAGCTCCAGAGCCAGTCCACATCGAATCCCACTTCGATTATCCAGTACGCCGGACTCGCGGCCATGCGCGGCTCGATGGACACTGTGACGGCCATGCAAGAGGAATACGCGCGGCGCCGCGAACACATTCTCGCGGGCTTGCGCGCGATTCCCGGAGTCACGTGCACGCCGCCAATGGGTGCGTTCTACGTGTTTCCGAATGTCGCGGCGCATTTCAATCCGCAAATGCCGGACACCACTGCTGTCGCCAAGCAACTTCTCGAGCGCGAACACGTCGCGGTCACTCCGGGCGAGGCTTTCGGCGCACCGGGATTTTTGCGCCTCTCCTACGCCACCTCCATGGAGCGGATCGACGAAGGCCTGCGCCGGCTGGCGCGTTTCTTCGGTAAGGCCGCGTGAACCAGGGCAACGCCGCTCTGTGCCCCGCGCGACTGGAACCAATTTTCAGCCCGCGGCCCTGGGGCGCTCGCACGCTCGCGCCATTATTTCCTGAAAAATCCAATCTGGCCGAGCCTTTGGGCGAGGCATGGATGACTGGTGTGGAATGTCGCTTCGCGTCCGGTCCCTTCGCAGGACAGAAACTTGGCGACGTGTGGCCCACTTTGCCGGCGGCATGGACTGGAACGAAAACCGGCGCCGCTGCTGACGGCTCGTTTCCCCTGCTTGTAAAATTCATTTTCGCAGCCGAAAAACTTTCTGTGCAGGTCCACCCGGACGATGAATATGCCGCGCGCCATGAAAAAGCCCTAGGAGGCCGCGGCAAGACGGAAATGTGGTATGCGATTCACGCTCGGCCCGGGGCTGAAGTGTTGGCCGGGCTGAAACCCGGAGTTACACCACAAATTTTCAAACGCGCTATAGAGGATGGCTCCGCCGAGGATTGCCTGCAGCACGTTCCGCTCCGCGAGGGAGAAGCTATTTTCGTTCCTGCGGGCACCGCGCACACGATTGGCGCCGGACTGATGCTCTGTGAAATACAGGAATACTCGGACCTCACTTATCGCGTGTTTGATTACGACCGCCGCGACGCGCAAGGCCGTTCGCGCGAGTTGCACATCGAAAAAGCATTGCAGGTGATGCGCTTCGGCAAACAGCACGGCGGAAAAGTCGAACCCGTGCAGATTACGCGCGGCCCCGTGACGGAAACCTACTTCATCGCTTGCCGCTTTTTCGTCGTCGAAAAATGGGAATTCGCCGAGAGCACTGCGGCGGCCACCTCGGCGGAACATTTCGACTTGGCCGTATTCCTGGAAGGCCGCGGCTCTATTCAGTGGGGCGGCGAATCCCTGGAATACGCGCCAGCGCAAACTTGGCTGCTTCCCGCGGCGCTCGGCTCCTATCATTTGGCGCCGCGCGAACGCACCTCAATGCTCCGCGCTTACGTTCCTGCGTCTCTGGATGAATTCGCGCGCAAGCTGGCCGCTCGAGGGGTGAGCGAAGCCGCGCTGTCGCGCGTGGTGTATTCGTGAAAAAACGCGCTGCGGCAAATCGTGAATCACTTCCCACGTGCGCCGTGCTGCTAGCGGGCGGACGCGGCACTCGTTTTTGGCCGCGCAGCCGCACCCGCACGCCCAAGCAGCTGCTGAATATCACCGGCGGGGAGACTATGCTGCGCGAAACCGTCTCGCGCCTGGAACCGGTTTTCGCGCTGCGCGATTTCTGGGTGGTGACAAATATCGAACAAGCTGCAGCTGCACGGCGCGAACTTCGCGGAGTTCCGGCGACGCACGTTCTCGCCGAACCAGTCGGCCGCAATACCACCGCCGCCATTGCGCTCGCGGCCATTCATTTGCAACATCAACACGGCGACGCGCTTATGACTGTTCTGCCGTCGGATAGTTACGTCGCCGACGCGGCGCGTTATCGCCAGCTCGTGCGCGCCGCGCTGGATTTGGCGCGCGTTCCCGGCAATCTGGTGGTTTTCGGCGTCCCGCCTACGCGCCCCGAAACCGGTTACGGTTACATCGAGGCCGGAAAGGCTAGCGCGCGCGTCCGCGGCATCCGCCCCATGGCTGTTCGCCGCTTCACCGAAAAGCCCGCGCTGCCTGTGGCGCGGCGCTACGTTTCTTCGAAAAAATATTTCTGGAACGCGGGAATATTTTTTTGGCGCGTCTCCACGTACCTGGAATGCCTGCGAAGCTTCCTTCCCGCCACGCATTCCGCGTTGCTGCGACTCGCCGAAACCATCGGCACGCCGAAATACGCCACTGCGCTACGACGAATTTATCCGACGCTCGAAAATATTTCCGTGGACTACGCCATCATGGAGCCGGCCACTCGCCCGGCCAGCGGCGCGCGCGTATCGGTGCTTCCAGCAAAAGTCGGCTGGAGCGATATCGGCTCCTGGAACGCGGTGTACGAACTGCTGACGTCGAAACCCGGCGCGAACGTATCCGTTTGCCCGTCGTTCACGCTCGACGCCAGCGGAAATTACTTCTGGGCGCCCGGAAAATTCATCGCCGCCGTCGGCGTGCATGATCTTGTCCTGGTGGAAACAGACGACGCCATCCTGCTCTGCCCGCGCGACCGCGCTCAGGACGTCGGCAAAATCGTAAAATATCTCGAACAGCAGAAACTTGCGCGCCTGCTGTAGTACCCGCCATTTTGGCGCGCGGTGCGAACCACTTTATTCCCTGACGCAGCTTCCGCCTGGAAATTCCTTCGCTTATACTGGCTTACCGTGAGCGACATCAAATTTGGCACCGACGGCTGGCGCGCCATCATCGCCGAAGATTTCACTTTTGAGAACGTGCGCAAAGTCGTGCACGCGATCGCGCGTTACGCGGTGCGGGCGGAAAAACCAAACGCCGGCATTCTGGTCGGCTACGACACACGATTCGGCTCTGAACGTTTCGCGCGCGCCGCTGCAGAAACGGTTTCTGCCGCGGGCATCCCCGTTTGGCTCGCCGCCGAAGCTGCGCCCACTCCGGCGCTTTCCCTGCTCGTGAAACTTCGCGGTGCTGCCGGCGGAATACAGATCACCGCCAGCCACAATCCTTATCAATGGAACGGCGTCAAGTACAAAGCCAGCTACGGCAGCTCCGCTTCGCCCGCCATCGTCGCGCAAATTGAAACGGAGTTGGCGAAAGTCCAGCGCGAAGGCGTGCCTGCCCTTCCTCCGCGCGCCGATCTGCTTCATTCTCTCGATCTGCGCGCGCCATATCTGGAAACGCTTGACGCCCTGGTGGATTGGGATCGCCTGCGCGCCGCCAAATTCCGTTTCGTGATTGATCCCATGCATGGCGCGGGGCGCGGCCTGCTGCGCGACCTATTCCGCCGCCACGAAATCGTCTGCGAAGAAATTCGCGGGACGCGCGATCCGCTTTTCGGCGGCGTGAATCCCGAACCCATCGAGCCGCACATCGCGGCCCTGCAACGCGCCGTGGTACAAGGCAAATTCGACGCCGGCTTCGCTCTCGATGGCGACGCCGATCGCATCGGCGCGGTGGACCGCGACGGCTCCTTCATCAATCCGCACCAGATTTTCTCGATCCTGCTGTGGCACCTGGCTGGCACGCGCAAACTCGAAGGCGCGGTGGCCAAAACTTTTTCCACCACTAAAATGATCGACAAGATCGCCGCGAAATTCGGGCGCCAGGTCTGGGAAACTCCCATCGGTTTCAAATACATCTGCGATCGCATGCTGGAAAGCGACATCCTCCTTGGCGGCGAAGAAAGCGGCGGCATCGGAACCAAGCTCCACTTGCCCGAGCGCGACGCGTCGGTGAACGCGCTGCTGCTAGCAGAAGTTATGGCCTGGCACGGCAAGAGCCTCGGCGAGCTCGTCGCCCTGCTGCATCAAGAATTCGGCGGACATTATTACAACCGCGTGGACCTGCACGTGAAAAACGGCCAGAAGGAAAAAGCGATCGGCCATTTTTCCTCCGCGAATCTCCAGCGCCTGCTCGATTGGCCTATCATCCGCCGCGAAAATCTCGACGGCGTCAAAGTTTACCTGGGCGACATCGGCTGGCTGATACTGCGCGCTTCCGGCACAGAAAACTTGCTGCGTGTTTATTCCGAGACCACGCGTCCGGAAACCACCATGCGCGTGCTCGATGCGGTGGTAGCGCTGGTACAAAAATTGTAAGTTACGCGCAGCGAGCTTTCCGGGGCGGTGGCCCGCTGCGAATGCACAAAGGGAGAATGGCGATGGAATCAGTAAACCTGAATGAAAAACTGTCCCGCGTAAACGAATACTGGAGTCCGACAATCATCGGCGAGCTCAACGATTCCTACGTGAAGATCGTGAAGTTCACCGGCGAGTTCGTCTGGCACCATCACGACGACGAAGACGAAATGTTTTTGGTGGTCAAAGGCCGCCTGCGTATGCATTTTCGCGATCGCGAAGTCTCCGTGCTGCCGGGTGAATTCATCATCGTCCCCAAGGGCGTGGAGCACAAACCCGAAGCGAATGAAGAAGTTCACGTCGTACTGATCGAACCGAAGACAACTCTCAACACGGGAAACGTCCGCAACGAGCGCACCCGCGTTGAACTGCAACGCCTCTAAGTCGAAACAATTTTTCAGTCATTACCGAAGCGCTACTTGTCGCGCCCGGCAGCCAAAGTTTATTTCCCTAAGGCAACGACAGACCAAGTTATTATTCATCTCGCGCGCCTGCATACCGGCGGCTAGAAAGCGGAGCTACATGAATCGCAGACTCTATACGCTCGATGTTTTCACCACCAAGCCCTACGCGGGAAATCCGCTCGCGGTCGTGATTGACGGCGACGGCATCCCCACCGCGAAAATGCAGGCCATCGCGCGCGAGATGAACCTTTCCGAAACTGTTTTCATCCAACGGCCCACGAACAATCGCGCATTGGCCCGTCTGCGCATTTTCACCACCACCCGCGAATTGCCGCTAGCCGGGCATCCCGTCATTGGCGCGTGGTTTCTGCTGGCTGAACTTGGCGTCGTCCCCGCCTCCGAAGGCAGCGTGCACATCCTGCAGCAAACCGGCGCCGGAATTCTTCCGGTGGAATTCACGTTTCACAATGGCCGCCCGGTGCGCGTCACCATGACGCAGCGGCCTGCACGCTTCACGCGCGCGCCATTCACGCGTGCTGCGCTTGCCGCAGCGCTCGGTCTGAAGCCAAGTGACCTGGCGCCCTCGCTGCCCATCGAATTCGTCTCCACCGGAATTTCAAATCTGATGGTTCCGGTGAGCCGCCGCGCAGTGCTCGCGAAAATCCAGATGAACATGCCCGCTCTCGCGCATCTGGTTTCGCCGCACGGAACCATGGCATATTGTTTTGCGCTGAGCGGACGCGGACGCGCCTACGCGCGTGGCATGGTTCCCTGGGGCACGATCGAAGATCCCGCGACGGGCTCAGCTGGCGGTTCCCTCGGCGCATATCTGGTACATCACGGCCAATTGAAACACGCGGAGCGATTGCAGATCACGCAAGGCGTGGAAATGGCGCGCCCGAGTGAGATTCACGTGGAAGTGATGGCCGACAAGGGGAAACTGACGCCGAAAGTCAGCGGGTCGGCCGTGCGCATTTTCGAAGGCCATATCGAAGCGTAGGCAAAATCTCTACTTCTTGGCAGGATGCGCCGGCTCGACGCTCTTGCTCGCGGCATCCAAAATTCCATTCAGAAAAGCCGGAGAATCCGCCGACGAAAATTTCTTCGCCAGCTCCAGCGCTTCGTCAATCACCACTTTCACCGGCGCGGTGCCGAACCGCAATTCGTAAATCGCCAGACGCAAAATGCTGCGGTCCACTACCGCGAGCCGCTCGAGTTTCCAGTTTTCAGAAAGTTTTTCGACGGTTTTGTCGCTCGCGTCTACAGCCGCAACTGCGCCTTCGAACAATTGATTAGCAAATTTGCGTGTGGAATCCGCCGCGCGCGCCTGTTTCCAGAAATTCTGCTCTACCTGCGAGGGTTTGCGCCGCGTCATGTCCCACTCGAAAAGCATCTGTAGCGCGAACTCGCGTGATTTGCGGCGCAGCGTCATGCTAACGGCGCCGCCGGCTACGTGCGACGTGTTTCGAACCGGCACTCAACGCCGCGTCTGACTTGCCGGCGATCTTGCGCACCAACTGCGCCATTTCCACGGCCGCGAGCCCCGCCTCGTAACCTTTATTCCCCGATTTCAGCCCGGCGCGGTCAATCGCTTGTTCCAGCGTATCGCACGTGAGCACGCAGAAAATCAGCGGCACGCCGGTATCGAGCTGCGCGAGCTGAATGCCGCGCGCTGTTTCAGACACCACGACGTCGTAATGGGATGTCTCACCGCGCAAAACGCAGCCAATGCAAACAATGGAATCGAATCGCCCAGTCGCCGCGAGTTTTTTCGCAGCAATCGGAAGTTCAAACGATCCAGGGACGCGCACAATCTGGATCTGCTCTTCTGTGGCACCGGCCTGCTGTAGCGCATCGAGCGCGCCCGCGAGCAATCGGTCCGTGATGAAATTATTGAACTGGCTCGCGACCACGCCAATCCGCAGCCCAGCCGCGTTCAAACCGCCACGCACACTCATCGGTTTCAATTTTTCCGCCATTCTTTAGCGTCCCTCGAACTTCGGCGGCCGCTTTTCGAGAAAGGCCCGCGTGCCTTCGCGCATGTCCTGCGTCGCGCAGCACAATCCGAAAAGCGTCGCTTCCAAGTACAAGCCTTCTTCCTGCGGCATTTCCATCCCGCGCTCCACGGCTTCCAGCGCGTACTTCACCGCCAGCGGCGCATTCGCGATTATCTTTCTCGCGATCGCTTCAGCCGTCGCAAGCAACTCGCCGGGCTCCACCACGCGGTTGACCAATCCGACGCGCAAAGCTTCTTCCGCCGTAATCATTTCGCCCGTCAAAATCAATTCGTGGGCCAGGCCTTTGCCGCACAAACGCGGCAGCCGCTGCGACCCGCCGTAGCCGGGAATAATTCCCAGCTTCACTTCCGGCTGGCCCAGCTTCGCGTTGCGGCTGGCGATGCGTAGCGTGCATGCCAGCGCCAGCTCGCAGCCGCCGCCCAGCGCGAAACCATTGACCGCGGCGATCGCGGGTTTCCCCAGCGTCTCGAGGCGATGAATGATTTCCTGCCCGTACAAAGTGAACTCCCGGCCGTTCACCGGAGTCTGCTGCGAAAGTTCGTTGATGTCCGCACCGGCGATGAACGCTTTCTCGCCCGCGCCGGTAAGAATAAGCACGCGAATCGCATCGTCCGCGCGCACTTTCTTCAGACAATCGCCTAGCTCGTCCATGGTCTTGCGGTTCAGTGCATTCAGCACATTCGGACGATTAAAAGTGATGCGCGCAATCTGCTCGCTCACTTCGAACAGCAAATTATCGTAAGCCATATCTTCCTTGCCGTAAGTTTCCGGATTTTAACACTGGTATGGTACCCGAATCGGCTGTGCTTTGCCGCGTTATGCCGCCGCGCTTAAGAAACCGATTCGACAATCACGGCGATGCCCTGCCCGCCGCCGATGCACGCGCTCGCGATGCCGTAACGCGCGCCGCGACGCCGCAATTCCAGGAGCAAGCTCAAGACCAGCCGCGTTCCGGTGGCTGCCAGCGGATGCCCTAGCGCGATCGCGCCACCATTCACATTGGTTTTGTCGCGATTCAGCCCCAGCACTTTTTCCACCGCCAGATATTGCCCTGCGAACGCTTCGTTCACTTCCACCAGATCCATTTGTTCTAGCTTTAGACCCGACAGCGCCAGCGCTTTCTGTATCGCGGGCACCGGACCGATTCCCATAATCTGCGGCGGCACACCGGCCGTCGCCCAACCGACAATTTTTCCCAGCGGTTTCCATCCGCGCTCTTTCGCGATCTTCGCGTGAGTCACTACCACTGCCGCCGCGCCATCCACGATTCCGCTGGCGTTTCCCGCGGTCACGATTCCGTCCTTGCGAAACGCCGGCTGCAGCGATTCCAGCGCTTCCATGGTCGTTTCCGGGCGACGGTGATCGTCCTCGGTCACCGTCGTCGTCTTCTTTCCTTTTTTCACCTCAACTGGGACGATCTCGTCCTTGAAATATCCAGCGCGAAACGCCGCTTCCGCCGCCTGCTGGCTGCGCAACGCGTATTCATCGGACGCGCGGCGCGTGATTCCCTGCTCGGCCGCCAGATTTTCCGCCGTTTCGGACATGCTGAATCCGCAATAGGTGTCGAACAGTCCGGACATCAGCGAATCTTCCAGCTTTCCTTCGCCCAACCGGAAGCCCGCGCGCGCTCCGCGAATCACGTGCGGCGCTTGCGACATATTTTCCATTCCGCCGGCGAGCACCACACGAGCTTCGCCCAGCAACATCCGCTGCGCCGCTTGCGTAATAGATTCCATACCGGAGCCGCACAGGCGATTCACCGTCACCGCCGGCGTTTCGATCGGCAAACCGGCCTTTAATCCCACGTGGCGCGCACCGTATAGGCCATCGGCGCTGGTCTGCATCACGTTTCCAAAAATCACGTGGTCGAAATCCGCGGGCTCCGCGCCGGAGCGGCGAATCGCTTCTTTGCTGGCGGCCGCGCCCAGCTCACTCGCGGTCGTCAAATCGAATGCGCCCATGTAACGTGCCATCGGCGTGCGTGCTCCGTGCAAAATCACAGCATCAGTAATGAACATGTGTCCTCGGGGTGATTCAGAATTAAGGCGTGGAAAGCGCTACCAGCGTGTCGCCGCCGTGTTGGCGCGCGTCTTCGAGCCCCGCTTCGGCGCGATTGATCCATTCAGTGACGCGATCTTCGGTCTCGTCGCCGGGGCGTGAAGACGCTTCCGCCACTACGGCGCTGATTGTCAAATCCGGCGTGCCCCACGACGGCCGCACCGACGATGCCAGCTGCCGCAGTTTTTCTCCCAGCGCCCGCGCATTTTCAAACGAAGTATCAGGCAAGATAAATGCCAGCGACCAGGCGGTATATTTTACGGCAACATCAGTCTGGCGGATCGCGGAAGAAAGGGCGCGCGCCAGTTGTTCGATGTAATGATCCACCGCGGCATCGCCGTGCTGGCGCAGCAGGTCGCCGCCGCGGTCCACGTGCACCACGATCAGGGAAATCGCGGTGTTCTGCGCTCGCGCGCGATTGGATTCCACCAGCAGGCAATCAATATAAGCTCCGCGATTCAGCAGTCCGGTCTTTTCATCTGCCACCGCCAGCGAACGCACCAGAGAGCGCAGCCGCGTGTGATTTACCGACATCACAAGCTGATCGCCCACCGCCTGCAGGAAATAACTTTCGTTCGGCTTCCACTTTCGTCCACGCGCGTCGCCGATCAGCAACGCTCCGGAAGGCGCCTGCGTCTCCTTGTCCGTCAACATCACGCCCAGAGCCGATTCCAGGCCCAATTCGCGCAAGGTCGGCAAGCTGGCCGCCTGCAATTCCACTCCGCCCATGGAGTCGGGCGTCACTTGCGTCACCATTCCCACGATGCTGGAAATTTTTTGGGGGCCCACGGCGGCAAATCCCGGTGCCGCATATTCCGCAGTTGCTTGCGCGCCTTCCCCCGGAGCGCCCACGGCAACCAGGCAGCGGCTAACGCGCAGATGCTTCCCGATTTCCGCAGCAGTAGTAACCAGCACTTCGCGTGGAGTCGGTTGCCGGTACATCAAGCGATTAATTTCCGCGATTGCGGCCAAGTCGCGGTGAGTTTCCGCCGCTGTGGGTGGAGACTGTGTTCCGTAGGCTTCCAATTGTTGTGCGGGCTGCAGCGGCGGAGGAGCATCCACCGGGGCAGGTGTCGGAGCCGCGGCTTTCACCGCGGGCTTGCGACCTCCGCCTTTCGGCCACCAGTTCGCGCGTTCGTATAAAGCACGCAGCCGCTCGTTCCGATCTTCCTCGCCGGGAAAAAGTTCCGCGATGCGCTCCAGCCTTTCGACAGCTTTGCTCTGCAGCGAATACTGCAGGAAAATTTCCACCTGCACCACCAGATCTTCCAGCGCCTGCTGCGCGCGCACTTCCTCGGGAACGCCCGGCGCGTTTTCCGAAGGCTCGCGCCCCGCGCCGGTAAATCCGTCGGTGCGTGTGGAAACCGTCGCCGCCTTCGCCGCGCGCGCCAGAATGTTCTGCAGAAAACCGGGATCGGCTTTGCCTTCCAGTTTCGCGATGCGCTCATGATTCCGGTAATCGTACGGGTCAATATCCACCAGCCGATCAAGCGATTCGCACGCTTCTTTCAACCGGTCCGCGCCCAGATACAAATCGAAAAGCTTCACCAGCGAATCGAAATATTTCGTCTCGCGGTTCAGCTCTTCGTACAACTTGGCCACCACTTCTGCCAGCGGCAACGACTGCGGATAGCTCGCCGCCAGGCGGTCCAGATTGGCCGCCAGTTCCACTTCCTTGCGCAACGCGCGCATGGTTTCTTTGGTCTGCACCAGCAGCGTGGCGGCCTTGGAATCCTGTCCCGCGCGGATGTACGCGGCCGCCAATTCGAATAATTTTACGAAGCCTTCCGGCTTCTGCGAGTAATAGGACTGGAAAACTTCCCGCGCGGCGTCCAAGCGCCCTGTGCGCAACAGCGCTTCACCGTACAGCGCCAAAAAGTTAGCATCGCGCTCGGTGCCAGCAAAAGGATCGAGCAACATCACGGCGCCCTCGGCGTCGCCCTTGCGCAACTTTGCTTCGCCAAAGAGCAGCGCGCCAACCCGGTCCTGCGGCGCCAGCACGTGCGCCCGACCGAAATATTCCAGCGCCTCGTCCAGCGCGCCCACCGACAGCGTCAATTGCCCAGCACGCACGTAGCTTCGTGCCGCCATATCCGCATGGCGCAACTTTTCGGCCAATTCGCCCAATACTATATGACGCTGCGGATTTTCCGGGTCCAGCAACGCCATGCTCTCGTAGCATGCTAGCGCTTCGATGCTGCGTTGTTCCTTGACGTAAAGCTCCGCGGCATTTCCGAATTGCTCGATGGAGTCCGATACGCGGTTTTGTTTTTGCAGCAAAGTCGCGAAGCGCATCAAGCGGTCGGCAGGCTGCGGAAACGTGCGCAGGAAACGAATGAATACAGCGGAGGCTTTGGCGCCATCGCCAGTTTCGATCAAGCGGTCGAATTGAATGCCGTAATATTCAGCGGCTAGCGCCGGCTCGTTCAGGCGCGTATAGATGTCCGCCAGCGCCTGCAGCGCTTCCTGATGCGCGGGAGCCTCTTCGAGCACCGCCTGGTACTCGGTGACGGCTTCGCGAAGCTTGTTCTTCTCCAGGCTCTTGCGCGCCCGGTCGAGATGTTTGTTAATGTCCTGTGCCATGGGAAACGGCGCGTTCCTCGGGTATGCGGGCTTGCTGGGGAAGTCCGCCCGCCAGTTTTGCCGCGACAACGTCACGGGTCCCGATTTTTTTCGCGCGGGTCGAACATCCACTATATACCGGACGCCAAGCCCCCCTCAAAACGAATTCAGCCCTGCGTGCTCAGAAGCACCACAAAAGACACCTGATTTGAAGAGGGACACTTCAGGGTTCACAACTGGGGGTTAGCCGGCGGGAGGACGGACGGCGAGCCGTTCACGCACATCTGAGCGCGTCCGGGCTACGCAGGTCCACCCTACACGCGCCCACTAGCGCGCGCCTGGCTGGGTAGTTCCTTCACCTTCTCGCGCATGGATTTCAGCGACAGCCCGCTGCGCACCAATCCCGCAAATCCCAGGAAAATAAACGGAATCGTCAGCGCCAAAAAAGCGAAAATCGAAAAACTCGTCGCCGTCGTCTTTTCCACCTGAAACACGCTCAATCCCAACACGCAGAAAAACTGATACGAGCCCACATTGGCAGGGGCATTCGGCAACGACACACCCAGATTAATGATCAGCAGCACCACAATCGATGCCAGAAACGGCAACTGCAAGCCATAGGCCTTCATCATCGCCCACAGCCCCATCACCTGGCATGCCGGCATCAGCAGCGACGCAAACACCGCCGCGTAGAAACTCGGCGACGTGCCCATGGCGTGCAGTCCCAGCAGCGCGCGCATCAATTTTCCCGGCAGATGCCGTGGACCGGTATTGGCGTCTGGGTTTTGCGAGAGTTTTACTTCCAGGTAGTAAATCATCAGCACTACGATCGCCAGCAACACCAGCGTGACGATTCCCAGCGTATCGGCCACCTTGCGGAATTTCTGTGGCAAATCCACCAGCAGCGAAACCACCGCCAATGACGCCGTAGCAATCACCAAATCCACCAGCCGTTCCACGCCTACCGATCCCAGCACGCGCCCCAGCGTGATGTCCTCGGCATCGGACACAATGTAGCTGCGCAGCAATTCGCCCGGCCGAAGCGGGAATACCAGATTGGCGAAAAGTCCCGCGTACACGGCGCGGATCGTGTGCGTCAGCTTCACCTTTCCGAATGGGCTCAACAGCCATTTCCAGCGTAGCGCCTGCACTCCGTAGCTCAGGATGTCGAAGCCCATCCCGATCGCTACCCACTTCCAATCCACGCGCGCCAGCTCGCGCATCGCCTGCACGATGTGGAAATCGTGCAGCACCCAAATCAGGCAGGCGGTCGCCAGCGTGTAGCCGAGAATCCTCAACACGCGGGACTTTTTTTGCACTACGACGATCTGGGCCGTGGTGTTCAATGAGCAGCTTTCGCCGCGCGCGGTCCGTCTGCCGGCGAGCAACTAATTCGACAGGGTGAAGCGGGCCACACCGAGCGTGTGCAGAGGATCTGGAAGTATTGTAGCGTGCAAAGTCTCAACAACAGGCCTGCCTTTCCGGTCACATCCCGCTGTTTCGTCGGATTCGCCGGTAACCGCCCGATACCCCCCCAAACCGGCTACAGCCTACGATATCAGCTTCCGACAGGCAATCCGAGACTACCGGCGAAGGTGCTAAGACACCACCCGTGCCATCAACCCGGTTAGAGCACTTACCCTACAGATTGGAAGGAACGGCTGCGAGTCTATGCATTGAAGTTGCTTTTGAGCGTCGATCTCCAACTGTCAACTTTCAAGCCCCGACGCCTCGTATTCACACGGCACCTCCTCTTTCCAATTTCGATTTTCCGCCCTTGTGTGGCAAACTCGATAGTTTGAAAGGCGCATCGCCCGCGCGCAGAGCGTGCTGCACACGCGCCGGCGGCGCGCATTCGCACAGAGAGACATGGATCCCCAGTACATCCGAAATTTCTGCATCATTGCGCATATTGACCACGGCAAATCCACGCTGGCCGACCGCCTGCTGGAACTCACCGGCGCACTCACCCAGCGCGAAATGCATTCGCAGGTGCTCGACTCCATGGACCTGGAGCGCGAACGCGGCATCACCATCAAAGCCAAAAGCATTCGCCTGCATTACACCGCACGCGACGGCCACGAATATCGCCTGAACCTGATTGACACGCCCGGCCACGTCGATTTTTCCTACGAAGTATCCCGCGCGCTGTCTGCTTGCGAAGGCGCGCTGCTGGTGGTGGACGCGAGCCAGGGTGTCGAAGCGCAAACCGTCGCGAATGCTTTCCTGGCCTCGCGCCACAATCTCACCATCATTCCCGTCATCAATAAAATTGACCTTCCCGCCGCGCGCATTGATTACGCCAAGGAACAAATCGAAAATGTGCTGGCGATTCCCGCCGACGAGGCGCTGCCCATCAGCGCGAAGAGCGGTCTGGGCGTCGAAGAAGTTCTCGAAGCGATCGTGCGGCTGATCCCTGCGCCGAAAGGATCCGCGGACGCGCCGCTGCGTGCGCTGATTTTCGATTCCTGGTTCGATTCCTACCGCGGCGCCGTCGTGCTGGTGCGTGTGATGGAAGGCCGGCTCACTCCGCACATGAAAATTCGCCTCACCTCCAGCAATGAAGTGTACGAAGTGGAAAATCTCGGCGTGCTCACGCCGAAACCAGTGGTATTGCAGGAACTAGCCGCCGGAGACGTCGGCTTCATCATCGCCAACATCAAGCGCGTGGCCGATGCGCGCGTGGGTGACACCGTCGTCGAAGACGGTCATCCCGCGCCGCCTTTGCCGGGGTTTGAAGCCATCAAGCCGATGGTCTTCGCCGGCCTATTCCCGGTGAACGCGAGTGACTACGAGATGTTGCGCGACGCGCTGGGGAAATTGCAGCTCAACGACGCGGCGTTCTTCTACGAGCCGGAGAATTCCGTCGCGCTCGGCTTCGGCTTCCGCTGCGGCTTTCTAGGCTTGCTGCACATGGAAATCGTGCAGGAACGACTGGAGCGCGAATTCAATATCGGCTTGATCACCACCGCGCCCAGCGTCCAATACCGCATCACCACCACCGCCAACGAAGTGATGGAAGTGGATAACCCCACCAAATTTCCGCCACCCGCTTCGATTCAGAAGATCGAAGAACCTATGCTCACGGCCATGATCATCACTTCCGAAGAATCCGTCGGCGGCGTGCTGCAACTCTGCGAAGAAAAACGCGGCACGCAGAAGAAATTCGAGTATCTCTCGCCTACGCGCATCATGCTTACCTATGAAATGCCGCTGAACGAAATCGTTCTGGATTTTTACGACCGGCTGAAGAGCGTTTCGCGCGGCTACGCTTCGCTCGATTATCATTTGTCCGGCTATCACGAATCTGACCTGGTGAAGCTGGACGTGCTGGTGGGCGGCGAACCAGTGGACGCGCTCACGGTGATCTGCCACCGCGATCAATCCTACGAGCGTGGCCGCGACCTCGTTTCGCGTTTGCGCAAGCTCATCCCCCGGCAGATGTTCGAAATCGCCATACAGGCCGCCATCGGCAGCCGCGTGATCGCTCGCGAAACGATCAGCCCCATTCGCAAAAACGTGATCGCCAAATGCTACGGCGGCGACATTTCCCGCAAACGCAAACTCCTCGAAAAACAAAAAGAAGGCAAAAAGCGCATGAAGCGCGTAGGCCGCGTGGACATCCCCCAGGAAGCATTCCTGGCTGTGCTGAAAGTTTCCGGCGGCGCCGCCGACGAGGAATAACAAATGAAGAAAACACCCTTCCCACGCAACGCTACTGCCCAGAAACCTGGTGTCCCCCCGCCCACGGCGGAATTCACAGAACCTACTGAAGCTGATGAAGAACCCGAAGCAATTCGAGATTACGATTCTGCCAAAGCTTCCGTGGAACTCCGATTCCCTACGAGCATGTCTTGCGTAAGATCGAACAAACACGGAAGCGCGCGATACGAACTCCCTAAAAGCTAGGTCCAGGGCCGTCGACCGGACTCCCAGATTCCAACAAATCACAGCTCCAGCGCCGGAGGCGCGGCATAAGTTAGCCCAGGCCGGAAGGCCTGGGAAAAATCACAAAGCTAATCTGGAGCGCCGTAGGTGCGACACAGCAGTAGCTAGTGCCACATCAACATCCGAACGGCGGCGTAAATATTTAGGCCTCGAGAGCCCAGGCGGGCCTCAGCTTTCAGCCTTTTTCTTGGTTCGCACGGTGGCCCCAAGCTCACCGTGAGCTAATCGCACCGAAATGTCCTCACCTAGCGCAACTTGATCCGCCGAACGGAGCACGTTGCCGGCAGCGTCGTACACTATGGAGTATCCACGCTGGAGCAGGCGGAGCGGGTCGCGTTCTTTACGTTGCGTTTCGATTGAGTCGAACAGCCTTCGCTTCAACTTAACGATGCGCTCGAACCGGACTTGCAAATCCGTCGCATCACGCTCCCACCTCCGCCGCAACAATCCCACCCGCGCGCGCAAATCGAGCGCCGCAAACCGCACCTGCGTCGTAGCAAATCCGCGCCGCTTCCGAGCCACCACTCGCTCCAGCGCAGCCCGCAGCAAACCGCGCTGCTGCTCGATCCGCCGCGCCAGCACTGCCGCGCGTCCGCGCAAATCAAAAGACGAAATATGCGCGTTCGCTTCCGTTAACCGCTGCCGCGCCATCGCCAGCCGCAGCCGTAATCCAATCGCCAGCGAGTTCGCCATCTCATCCAGCTGCTGCCGCCGATCGCGCAGCACCAATTCGAGCTGCCGGAACCCGCGATGCGTCTGCAAATCGCGCACGCGATGCCGCCATTGCGACAGCCGGTAGCGCATATGGTGCGCAATCTGCCGCTGGTACTCGGCGATGTGCCGCTCGAATTCCTCGCGCGACTTCACCACGATTTCCGCCGCCGCCGAAGGAGTGGGCGCGCGCAAATCCGCCACAAAATCCGCAATCGTGAAATCCGTTTCGTGCCCCACGCCGGTGATCACCGGAATCGCCGAAGCGAAAATCGCCCGCGCCAGAATTTCCTCGTTGAACGCCCACAAATCTTCCAGCGAGCCGCCGCCGCGCGTCAGAATCAGCACGTCTACCGTTTTCGCCTGGTTGAAATGGCGCAGCGCTTCCACGATTTCCGCCGCCGCGCCCGCACCCTGCACCTTAACTGGATACAAACTCACCTGAGCGTTGGGAAACCGGCGCTTCAGTACGCGTAGAATGTCCCGAATCGCGGCGCCAGTCGGCGAAGTGATCACTCCGATGCAGCGTGGCAGCACCGGCAGCGGCTTCTTGCGCGCCGCAGCGAACAGTCCTTCCAGCTCGAGCTTTTTCTTCAGCTGCTCGAATGCCAGTTGCAGCGCGCCCAATCCCACCGGCTCGATCAGCGTCACGTAAATCTGATATTCGCCGCGCGCGTCGTACACGCTCAGCGCGCCGCGCACTGTGATGTGCAGCCCGTCCTCGGGCTTGAATTTCATTCCGCGCATCTGGTCGCGGAAACACACGCAGCGAATCTGCGACTTCGCATCCTTCAGCGTGAAATAGCAATGCCCGGACTGCGCCGTGTGGCAATTCGATACTTCGCCTTCAACCCAAACCTCCGGCAGCGCCGATTCCAGCAATTCGCGGATGCGCGCCGTCAGCTCGCTGACCTTCCAGGTCCGCCGCTCCGGCATCAGATTGAAAAGCGATGTCTGGCTCATGACTTTATCTGCGGAAATGATTCACAACCCACATTAGCAAACTCAAAACTACGCTCAACAGAATGCACGTCGCCACCGGAAAATAAAAACTTCCATTCCGGCCCTGGTACACAATATCGCCCGGCAAACGCCCCAGCCGAAACGGTAATCTTCCGCCAAACGCCAGCAGCGCCCCCGCGCCAACCAACACCATTCCCAGCACCATCAAAAGCTTTCCGGTTTCGCGTAGTGCGTCCATAGCAGCGTGCTCAGCGCTCCATTCTACTCCGAACCATTGACCTGGCGCCTCTCTTGCGCGCAAACGTAATTTCACACACAATCGTTCCCCAAGAGAAGAACCGGGAGGAGAACCACCGATGAGAAAAGCAATTCTGATGCTCTGCGCCGCCGTCTGTCTCGCGCCAGCCGTTTTCGCGCAAACGCTGTCCCAAGCCGACCGCGAAAAGGGCGTCAAGTACCTCGAACAGACTCGCGACGCCATCGTCGCGGACACCAAGAATCTGACGCCGGCGCAGTGGAATTTCAAAGCCGCGCCCGACAAATGGTCCGTCGCCCTGACTCTGGAACACATCGCGCTGGCCGAAGACGGCTTTTTCCAGTTGATCACGGAAAAAGTCATGAAGTCGCCCGCCGGCTCGCCCGATCGCGACATCGCAAAATTCGACGCGCTAGTCCTCAGCATGGTCCCCGACCGCAGCAATAAGCGGCAGGCGCCTCCGGAGCTCGTGCCGACGGGACGTTGGACTCCCGCCGAAACCCTCGACCATTTCCTCAAAAGCCGCGCGCGCACCATCGAATTTCTGCAAACCACGCCCGACTTGCGCCAGCACGTGATGGATAGCCCGCTCGGCCCGCTGGACGCCTACGAATGGGTGCTCTTCACTGCCGCGCACAGCGAACGCCACACCAAGCAAATTCTGGAAGTCGAAGCTTCGCCAGGTTTCCCGAAGAATTGATGTTGCGGCAGGCAAACGCGGAGCGCGAGCGTCACTGACTCGAGGTAGGGGCGCTGCTTGCTGCGCCCCAGCTTGCCACAATGTCAGCACGGAGACTGGCTGGTAGGCGCGCTTCTTCGTGCGCCTTTATTCGTTGCGCTGGCGTCACACCGAGTCGGCTTAAACCAACTCTGCGCCGGAGAAGAAATACCCAATCTCGTACGCGGCCGTATCGTGCGCGTCCGAACCGTGCGTGCAATTAAACTGAATGCTCTCTCCAAGCTCCTTGCGAATGGTGCCGGCGGCAGCTTTCGCGGGATCGGTCGCGCCCATCGTCTCGCGCCACTTCGCGATTCCGTTTTCCGCTTCGAGCACCATCACCACGGCTTTACCCGAGCTCATAAAATCGGTCAACTCGCCGAAAAATCCGCGCTCGCGATGTACCGCGTAGAATCCTTCGGCCTGCGTCTTCGTCAAACGCAGCGATTTGATCGCGATAATCTTGAAATTCGCCGCATGCACGCGGCTAAGAATATCAGCGGTAAGTCCGCGCCCTACCGCATCCGGTTTCACAATTGCCAAAGTTCGCTCGACAGCCATTCGATTCAGCTCCCAGAATTAAAATCGCGCGCCAGATACCCGCGCGTGCCCTGAACTACCTCTTCTTCCTTGCTGACTTCTTCGATCTTGCAGCGACAGCTTTTTTCTTCGTCGCAGCTTTCGATTTCGGCTTCGATTTGCTGAGAACTGCCGCAATCGTATGGCCAATTTCAGCAGGACTCTGCACCGTGCGAATCCCCGCCGCCCGCATCGCCTTATATTTTTCCGCCGCAGTCCCCTGCCCGCCGCTGATGATCGCCCCGGCATGCCCCATCCGTCGCCCCGGTGGCGCGGTCTGCCCCGCGATAAATCCCACCACGGGCTTGCGCACATGCTTCTTGATGTATTCCGCCGCCACTTCCTCAGCGTTGCCGCCGATTTCGCCAATCATCACGATCGCATGTGTATCGCGATCTTCGTTGAACATCTTGATCGCATCCAAAAAACTCGTGCCGATGATCGGATCGCCGCCAATCCCGATGCAAGTGGATTGCCCAATCCCGAGATGCGTCAGTTGATCCACGGCCTCGTAAGTCAGCGTTCCGCTGCGGCTCACCACCCCCACATGCCCCTGCTTGTGAATCGAGCCCGGCATAATCCCGATTTTGCATTTTCCTGGCGAAATGATTCCAGGGCAGTTCGGCCCAATCAATCGCGTGCGTGAATTTTTCAGAGCCGCCGCGACGCGCACCATGTCCAAAGTCGGCACGCCCTCCGTGATGCAGATCACCAGTGGCAAACTCGCGTCCGTCGCTTCCAGAATCGCATCCGCGGCAAACGGCGGCGGCACAAAAATCACCGACACATTCGCCTTCGTTGCCTGCACCGCCTCTGCCACCGTATTGAAAACCGGAACGCCCAGATGCTTCGTCCCGCCCTTCCCCGGCGTCACGCCGGCCACCACTTTCGTTCCGTAATCCAGCATCTGCTGCGCGTGAAAACCTCCTTCGCGCCCCGTAATCCCCTGCACGATCAGTCGCGTATTCTTATCAACCAGCACGCTCATCGTGCGCCTCCCGCCAGCGCAACCGCTTTTTCCGCGCCATCTTTCATTCCTTCCGCGACCGCGAAATTGAATCCAGAATTACGCAAGATTTCCTTGCCCTGTTGCACGTTCGTGCCTTCCATGCGCACCACCACCGGAATTGTGAATTTCAGTTCCTTCGCCGCGCCCACCACACCGCTGGCCAGTATGTCGCAACGCAGAATCCCGCCGAAAATATTCACGAAAACCGCGCGCACGTTCGGATCGCTCAGCAAAATGCGGAACGCGTTCTTCACCTGCTCCTCGGACGCCCCGCCCCCAACGTCCAGAAAATTCGCCGGACTCCCACCGCTCAACTTAATAATGTCCATCGTGGCCATCGCCAATCCCGCGCCGTTCACCATGCATGCAATGTCGCCATCCAGCTTGATGTAATTCAACTTGAATTTCGAAGCTTCCACTTCCAGCGGCGTTTCCTCTTCCAGGTCCCGCAATTCCTTAAATTCCGGATGGCGGTACAGCGCGTTGTCATCAAAAGTTACTTTCGCATCCAGCGCCACCAGCTTGCCGTCACCCGTCACCACGCACGGATTAATCTCAATCATCGAAGCGTCCGTCTCGATAAACGCGCGATACAGCGCCTGAAAAAACGGCACAGCCGCGCCAACCTGTTCCGGCGTCAAGCCCAATCCAAATGCCAATTTGCGCGCCTGATACGGCTGAAATCCCGTCGCCAAATCAATCTTCTCGCGCAAAATCGCTTCCGGATGATCCTTCGCCACTTCCTCGATTTCCATTCCGCCCGCCGCGCTAGCCATAAAAATCGGCGCGCCCAGAGCGCGATCCACCAAAATCCCCAAATAAAGTTCGCGCTTGATATCCAATCCTTCTTCGATCAACAAGCGCCGCACGATGCGCCCCTCTTCACCCGTCTGCGGCGTCACCAACTTCATTCCCAAAATTTGTTCTGCCAGCGTCGAAGCATCGTCCGGAGATTTCGCCAGCTTCACGCCGCCGGCCTTCCCGCGTCCGCCCGCGTGAATTTGCGCCTTCACCACCACCACGGAAGTTCCCAGCCGCTGCGCTACTGCCCGCGCCTCGTCCTTCTTAAAAACAACTTCTCCGCGCGGCACCGGCACGCCAAATTTCGCAAGGATACCCTTGGCCTGATATTCGTGGATCTTCATTCCAACTCCATCGGCTTCCTGAAGGTCGCCTTGAATAGTGCTAAGATTCGAGGACAAATAAAGCGACTTAGTTTACTTGGAAGATGCGGCACGGGCAAGCAGCTGCGTCGCACGAAAATTCGCGGCAACGCAATTGCCACGCGGCCACACGCACACACGAAAATGATTCACGAAGCGCTCGACAAACTCATAAAAGGCGAAGATCTCTCGCGCGCCGAAGCTCAAGCCGCGATGGAGCAAATCCTCTCCGGCCACGCCAGCACCGAACAGATCGCCGCGCTGCTGATCGCGCTGCGCATAAAAGGTGAAACGGTTGATGAAGTCGTCGGGTTCGCGCTCGCCATGCGCCGCCACGCCACGCCAATTTTCCCCGCAGGCCGCAAACATCCCGACGAAGTGATCGTGGACACTTGCGGCACCGGTGGCGACGCGCGCGGCACGTTCAACATTTCCACAGCCGTCGCGTTCGTAGTCGCCGGCGCAGGCGTACGCGTCGCGAAACACGGCAATCGCTCAACAGGCTCGCGCTGCGGCTCCGCTGACGTGCTCGAAGCCCTCGGCGTGAAAATCGAGCTGACGCCGGAACGCGTTGCCGAATCCATCGAGCAAATCGGCATCGGCTTCCTCTACGCACCCGCGATGCACGCCGCCACGCGTTACGCCATTCCCGCGCGCCGCGAGCTGCGCGTACGCACTGTTTTCAATCTGCTCGGCCCGCTCACCAATCCCGCCGGAGCCTCCGCGCAAATCGTTGGCGTGTATGACGCGAGCCTCACAGAGCTTGTCGCTCAGGCCCTCGGCGAATTGGGTGTGCAACGCGCGCTAGTGGTTCACGGCGCCGATGGTCTGGATGAAATTTCCATCGGCGGAGAGACTTCCATCGCCGAATTGCGTGATGGCGCGGTGCGCAGTTACACCGTCGTGCCCGAAGATTTCGGGCTGCGCCGCGCATCGCTCGAAGCGATTCGCGGCTGCGACGCTGCGCACAACGCCGAAATCATCCACAAAGTCCTAGGCCGCGCGTCGCTCCAACACGAGCACGGCCCGCATCGCGATATAGTGCTGGCAAATGCAGCTGGAGCGCTGGTCGCCGCAGGCCGCGCCACGGATTTTCTCGATGGCGTCCGCCTGGCCGCCGAATCAATCGATTCCAGCGCCGCTCGAGCTAAGCTCGAAGCCCTCGTGGCGTTTTCACAATCCGCAGCGAGCCACCATAGCCAATCCGCGCCCTGATCGAAATCCGCTCCGCGAATTGATTCAAGCCATCGCACAACTGGTTGACGCGGAAGGGCGCGGCTTCAGCCCCTGAAGCTACGACTTACTTGATGGGATGTACGACCATGCTAGACGGATCGGCAGAGACCGAAGAATCAAGATCAAGCAGAATATGCCCGGCCGCGCTGTCAACCGGCGGATAACAATTGCCATCTGAATTGTACGTAGCGCCGCACCGCCCGGTGTAATTTCGGCGCCGCGGAGATTGCGCGAACTGCCATACCAGTGCATTAGGAAATCCGCTCTGCGACGGCGGAGGAGGATTTTTCAAATACGCGCAGCCAGGCGATGGCGGGCACGCGTCGTTGTACACAAAATACGCCGCCACCGGCGCATGCTCGTGAATGTCCTCCGCCGTCGTGATGGTTTGCCCTTTGCCCTCTTTCACTTTCATCCCCGAGCAGTACACCCCCGCTGCGAAACCACTCGAAGCCACTCGCTCGCTCCAACTTTGAATGTAACTAAGCTGCGTCGGAAGCATTCGGCCGCCTTCTTCAATATCGAGATAAATTATCTTGGACGTGCCGGCGGAAAATCCTTCGCGTTGCGCCGCCGCGACCGCAACTTCCGCGTCGCGCGTGCCTAAATCACGAGGAACAGCGGGCGGCTGTAGTCCCTTCGAGAGGCGGCCATTGAAAAGAATCAAAAAACCGAAGCCGCTTTTCAGCAGTTCAGCGCGCTTCCCAATCCACGAATTCGTCTTCGCACCAGGGGGCGTGTTCAGCCAGTAGCCGGAAAACGTGAAAGTTCGTCGCAGCTCGGCCATCGCGACATCACCCGGATAATCGTTCGAGTCAAAACCGAGGTAAGTTCGCGGCGGAGGATTTTCTACTTTCGTTTTTGACGGCGCGCTTATGACTGTGGCGTGGGGAAACAGAAGAACGGAGGCAAATGCCATGCAGCACAAAAGGATTTTTGCATTTGCGGCGTTAACCGTTCGCTTCTCGCGCACTGCGCACCGCCGCATAAAATCAAATACTCAAAAAATTCTTCAGCAAATCGAATCCAGCACCAGTCAGCACCGACTCGGGATGAAACTGCACACCTTCCACCCGCAGCTTACGATGCCGAAAACCCATGATTGTCCCGTCCTCGGTCTCCGCCGAAATTTCCAGTTCGCGCGGCAGCGATTTACGTTCCACGATCAATGAGTGATAACGCGTGGCGATGAACGGCTTCGGCAACCGTTGAAAAATCGTGCGCCCGTCGTGCTCAATCTCGCTGGTTTTTCCGTGCATCAGCTTCGGCGCGCGAATCACCCGTCCGCCAAACGCTGCACCGATGGCCTGATGCCCCAGGCACACGCCCAATATCGGAATCTTCCCCGCGAAATGCTGGATCAAAGGAACGCTGATCCCCGCTTCCTTCGGCGTGCATGGCCCCGGCGAAATCACGATTCGCTCTGGCGCGATCTCCTCGATTTCATCCAGCGTAATCTCATCGTTGCGGCGCACGGCAAGCTGCTGCCCCATCTGGCCGAGGTACTGCGCCAGGTTGTACGTAAATGAATCGTAGTTGTCGAGCAGTAGAATCATGTGCTGCTCACATTCTATCTTCTTAACCGTGCACTCGAAAGCTTTCGCAGCGGAGCACTTCAGTGCACCATCGGTGTTACGCCACGAATCGCCGCCGGTTGGAGAACGACCGTTGCAAAAACCTATTCCGCGCGGCTGCCGTTCGCTCCGCGATGCGCGATTTCCAGCGCCTTCACCAGCGCGCGCGCTTTGTTTACAGTTTCCTGATATTCGCGCCCCGGAACCGAATCCGCCACCACGCCGCCGCCCGCCTGAATGTAAGCGCGGCCGCCCTTCGCCACCATCGTACGCAGCGCGATGCACGAATCTATGTTGCCCGAAAAATCCAGATACATCACCGCGCCGGCGTAAATCCCGCGCCGCGTTGGTTCGAGCTCGTCAATAATTTGCATCGCGCGAATTTTTGGCGCGCCGGATAACGTGCCCGCGGGAAAACAGGCCATCAGCGCGTCAAAACAATCCACATCCGCACGCAACTCACCGCGCAGGCTGGAAACCAGATGCATCACGTGGGAATAGCGTTCCACGAACATCAGCCGCTCGACCTTCACCGAGCCGTACTCGCACACGCGCCCCAAATCGTTGCGGCCCAAATCCACCAGCATGATGTGTTCGGCGCGCTCCTTCGGATCGGCGAGCAGTTTTGCTTCGAGCGCGCGATCTTCCGCCTCGTTGCGGCCGCGCGGTACTGTCCCGGCGATCGGACGATAGGAAATGTTGCGCCCTTGCACTTTCACCAGCATTTCGGGCGAGCTTCCCACCACCGCAAGCTCATCGAGCTTCAAATAATAAAGATAGGGCGAAGGATTCACCACGCGCAGCGCGCGATAAATCTCAAACGGATCGGCGCCGGTGCGCGCGGAAAATCGCTGACTCGGGACGACCTGAAAAATATCGCCAGCACGAATATAGGACTTAGCCTTGCGCACTGCTGCCATGTACTGCGCTTTCGTGAAATTCGATTCCACCCGCAACGGCCCGCCTCGTCGCGTGCGTCGTTGTCGCGGCAGCGGGCTTTCCAGCTTGCGGCGCGTGCGGCGAATTTCGCGCACGGCGGCGTTGTACTTTGCCTGCAGACTTCCCGGACCTTCGGTGAAAACGTTGCGGATCACCCACACGCGATGCTGCACGTGGTCGAAAGCGATCAGTCCCAGATAGAACATCATTACGCTATCATCCAGATTCAGATCGTCGCGCCCGCTCGCCGGAATCTTTTCGATCAACCGTACCATGTCATACGCGAAGTACCCGATCGCTCCGCCAATCAGCGGCGGCAAGCCCGGCACGCGCACTGGTTTGTACCGCTCCGTGAGCTGCCGCAGGTACTCGATCGGATTAGCCTCGAAATTCTTCCGCTTGCCGGCTGTTTCCAGGCTGCATTTCCGCCCGCGCGAACGAAATACTTCCTGCGGATTCGCTCCGGCGAACGTGTAGCGCGCGATATTTTCGCCACCCTCGACGCTCTCCAGCAGAAACGAATATTTCGCGTTGTGCGCGAGGCGCAGATGCGCGCCCACCGGCGTCAGCAGGTCCGCCGTGAACGTCTCGTACACCGGGACGAGGTTTCCCTGGCGCGCCAGTTTCGTAAACGTTTTGAAATCCGGCTGAATCATCGTCTGAACATTTTCTCTTCACTCGTCAGCGCGCGCAACACGGCGCCGCGCATCGCTTCCACCGGCGCGCGCTCGCCCGTCCATATTTCCCATTGCGCGGTTCCCTGCGCCACGAACATCTCGACGCCTGAAACCGTTTCGATGCCCCGCCGCGCCGCGAGTTGCATCAGCTTGGTTACGCGCGGCCGGTAAATCAGATCAAAAACCAGCCGGCAATTCAGCTCGCGGGCTTCGAGCGGCGAACGACCTTCTGCGGGATGCATTCCCACCGGCGTCGCGTTCACGATCGCGTCAAAGAATTCTCGTCGCAGCCGCGATCGCTCCACTACTTCGCCGCCTACTGCCCGCGCTAGCGCCTTCGCCGCTTGCGCACGCCGCGCGCAAACGCAAACCGACGCTCCCGATTGCGCCAGCGCGAACGCCACCGCGCGCGCCGCGCCGCCTGCTCCGAAAATTAACGCACGGCTGCCGCGCAATGGTATGCGCCGCTCGAGAGCGCGCAGTACCCCCACATAATCCGTGTTGTAGCCATACAATTTTCCGCCGCCGCGCACTACGACGGTGTTCACAGCGCCAATCGCCGCGGCCATCGAATCGCAATCATCCAGCTGCCGCAGAATCGCTTGCTTGTGCGGCAGCGTGACGCTGAATCCTGCGATTCCCAGTGGCGCAACACTGTCCAGAAAATCCCGCAGATCGCGCACCAGGAACGGCAGGAACACCGCGTCCATTTTGCGCGCCTGAAAACCGGTGTTCTGCAGAACCGGCGAAAGCGAATGGCCAATGGGGTTGCCGATCACTCCGTACACGCGCGTCTTCCGGTGCAATTTGTCCGCGCGGTACAAGTCCTTCAAGGCGTCCAATGTCGCTTGCCCCGGAGCCGTCGCGTTTTCCACCGGCGCATAAGCCAGCGCGCTACCGTCGCGCAGAGCCAGAACGCGCGCCGGCAGCACCACGTCGCCCATAGGCACGGCAATCACGTTTCGTCGCATGCGCGCGAGGCGCAAAACTTCCAAGCCGCGCCCCAGCGAATCACATTGCGCCGCAATCTTTATCGCGTCTGGTTTCCCGCGTCCCAAATCCGCCGCGACGCGCTGCAAATTCCTGGGCGAGCGCCCGAAGAAATGCGCCGACGCAATCCGTCGCCCCTCGCCCAGCAGCACCTCCAACAATTCCGGTGGACATCGCGAAGAGCTTTCGATTTCCAGGTCGTACCAGACGCAACCCGACCGCACAGCTGCGGACAGACGCACCAGCTGCTGCGCGATCGTGCCGCGAAATTTCCCGCCTGCCTCGCCGCGTCTGCACGTCGCGATCAAGGTCGCGCGCGGCCGCTTCTTTGCCAGCCGCGCCAAAAACCTTTCCATTTCGTAGTCAGCGGACAGCCAGTCTAGACGCAATTCGGCGGTGCGCGTCACCCGTAGCGCCGCTGTGAGCTGCTTCCACATCCCGCTGGCGTCCGTCGCAGCCACCACCGCGCAGATTTTGTCTTTTGCGATCATTGAGCTTGTATTCGGTTGGGCCGGATCCGGATCACTGACGCGGGCGTCTATTGTCGCGAATTCTGGGGCACCCTGGCCTATCGTACAGGTACTACAGGGCTTGTACCACGTGGTGCACAATGTGTAAAGCGGGTCGGACCATTGTCTTGACGGGTTCCAGTACGTCCATTACAGTCGGTACATCGGGCTACCTGTGGGGTTAGCGCCTGTTCCGCGGCGCACGATATTCAAAGGAGCAAGCATTATGCGTGGGAAAATTGTCCTTGCCAGTCTGATTTTGAGCCTTTCCGGGGTCGCTGCTTCTGCGCAGAACACTTCCGCTTCTGTGCCCATCTATAAGGACATCTACTGCTCCGGGACCATCACCAACGAGTCCGTCCCACAAGACTCCTACGTGATCACCGGCGAGGGCTCGAACTACAAGATTACGTGGCAGGACGGCGACTACGTGTACCTCAACAAAGGCGCCAGCCAAGGAGTGAAGGTCGGCGACGAGTTCTCGGTGATCCGTCCGATCGTTGACCCTACTGAAGTCGAGTGGGCCAAATGGCAGTTCGCGATCATCCGCAAGCTGGGTACCTGGTGGGAAGATGAAGCCCGCGTGCGCGTGGTTGTCGCGCAGCCCGACACCTCTATCGCGCAAGTGGAACACGCCTGCAACTACGTCCAGCGCGGCGACATCATTCTGCCATTCAAGGAGCGCGCCACGCCGCCTCTGAAACCCGAGAGCAATTTCGACCGCTTCGCGCCGTTCAGCGGCAAAGCCACAGCGATGGTCATGATCGGCAAGCTGTTCTCAGTGGAATTGGGGACCAACGACGTGTTCTACGTCAACCTGGGCAGCCAGCAGGGCGTGCACGTGGGCGATTACTTCCGCATCTTCCGCTATACCGGCACCGAGCATGAGATTGCGTACGAAACCAGGCGCGCCGCGTTCGACAACGACAAGGAAGCTACGATATTCGGTCGCGTGTACGGGTTTGGCTCCGCGCCGGCCAAGTGGAAGTGGGACAATACGCCGCGCGAAGTGATCGGCGAGGGCATTGTGCTCAGAACCGGCACGAACTCCTCGACGATATTGACAACCTTCAGCCTGCGGGAGTTCTTCGTCGGCGATTACGTGGAGCTCGAGTAGCTCACAGCCGAGTTGTTAGCTTCGCGGGACTGGATTAGCTGAATTACGTCTTTCGCGGCACGTCTGCGGAAGGAGCGGCCGATTCGCTGAATACTTCGGCGGTGAAGGCTTGTACCTTCGTCGCTGGATCCTTCCAGGAATCACGTTCCAGGCCTGCCTTTACACAGGTTTCCTCCAGGAAGCGTTGCGATCCCCAGTTGAACTGAGTGGCTACTTGCGGCAACAGGACCCCGCGATGTCTGCCCTGGCTCACAACCAATCCATGCTTCCCTGCCTCGATCGCTTCCAGCGGTACGTCTTCCAGGGGCGACAGGACCGAAACCTCGATCTCGATGTCGCTGAGTTCGGCGGCCTGAACTGGTTCGAAGCGGGAATCGTGCAGGGCCGCGGAGCGGGCGCAGTGAGCTACTACTTCGGCGAGTGCGTCGCGTCCGGGAAGCTGGCCGACGCAGCCGCGCAGACGATTGCGGCGATGCAGCGTTACGAACGCGCCTGCTGGTTGTTGCAGAAATTCTTCGTTGGGAAAATCCCGCGGCGAGAATCTGTTTCCGGCACCGGCACCAATTTCAGCGCCAGCTGTTACGCTCAGCGTTAGGGCGCTGCGGGCGATCTGAAGCAGCAGCCGCTTCTCGCGTTCAGCGAGTGAGGACATCCTGCGGCTTTTCTTCGGGCTTCACGAGCAGGGCGCCGCGCTGGCGCTGGCGCTGCTGCACGCGAAAATTGATTTGCGTCCAGAACATCTGGAAGTAATGCCCCGCCGACGCTACTGCGCTGATGACCACCAGCCACAGCAGCACAGTGCCCACCAGTTTCAGCGCCGGATGATTGGCGGTGAGGATCACCGTACACCCAGCCAGCACCTGCAAAATCATTTTCACTTTGCCCAGCGGCGACGCTGGAATGATCAAGCCTTCCACCGAAGCGATTTCGCGCAGGCCCATCACCATGAATTCGCGTCCGATGATGATCACCACCATCCAGGCCTGCATCAATCCCATTTCCACCAAGGAGATGAATGCGGCGGAAATCAGAAGCTTGTCGGCAATAGGATCGAGCAGAATTCCCAGCGTAGTGATTTCTTTGCGCGAACGCGCGAGGTAACCGTCCATCACGTCTGTGGCAGCGGCGGCGAGTAAAATCAGCACGCCGAGCACTTCGAAGTGGACAGGCAATCCCCAGAAATCAAAATTGGGTTGGCGGGTGAGCAGCACAACGACCAGCAGCGGAATAAAAAAGATCCGCAGGGTCGTCAAGCTGTTAGGCAGATTCATGAAATCCCCGGAAAAACCCTTGGCTCGTGGGCCGCGAGCATTCCAAAGGTCCGTTTCACTATAGTCCCGCATTTCGGGTGAGTCAACGGCGGCAACACATTCCGCGGCGAGAAGTGCGAAGTTGCGGCAACTACGCAATGTTGCCTAGAAAGGCAAATCCCTATGCTAGTGACGTTTAGAGAACATGCCGCCCCGGACCTGTGCATATTGCACAGACGCGTAACAATGGAAGCGGCGCGTCGCAGCGAAGCCGGCGTGGACGCCCGCCGGTCGGCAAGTGACTTGTTTACAGCGCGGTACGAATGCCGCACAAACCTATGGTATTCAAAATGTTGATTTTGTTGGGCTTTTTCACTGATACAGGGGGTTCCTTTATCCACAGTGATATCCACAGGAGCGCTGTGAATCGTGCGGATTATGGGGCGCAAAAACTGGGGCGAAAAACGCGGCGTTGCGTGCGAGGCGGCGGATTTCTGAGCGCAAAATGCGCCGAGGTGGACGCGTGAAACAGGCGTTTTGTGACCAATTAAGATTGGAGTCGTCCTTTTGTTTTCATGTGGTTGCAGCGAATTTTAATCGCGGCGGAGCCGATTAGAAATTGCATGATTAGTGAGTGGTGAATGGTGAGCTGCGGCGCGGGCGCCTTGGCGTTTGCGACGCCGCAAGAAACCCCGAACTTAGTGGCGATTAACATGGGTCGCTGTTGTTTGTTTTCAATGGCCTGCATCGATATCTAGTATTTGGGTAGCGATCAAGTATTGCCGAACCGCGCGGCGAGAAAATGGAAATGGCGCCAGTCCCACAGTCGCTGGACGGGACCGGCTGGCACGGGGCGATGCCGTGTACAGTTTCATATTTTAGTTCCCGTTCGAGTGTAGCGCGAAGGCACGATGAAAACAGCTGCTCGACCGGACAGAATTGGTTCAGACTGGCCGAAATTTCGCAAAACCTGTACCGATTGCGACGAACAGTTTTGGCACAGGTTTTTTGAATTGCGCTGCAGCGCAATTCATCCTGAGAACCGCCAGTGGCGGTTCGAAGGGTAGCGCGGGCGGAGAATGTTTTGCACCCGTACCCTCGCCGGCGGCGGGCCTGAAAGAGTGTGGGCGCTGTTCACAAATGAACAGACGGTTGTGTCAAAGATTCTTATGATCAAATCCTGATTTGATGGAGAACACGGCGGCCATGTCCTTTGCTGAGTGACTGCACGCGGTAGTCCGGGCGGGCCTTTGCAGTTTGACTGCCTGGAAGCTGCCCTTGCCGCCGGTCTCTATCGCGATTCAAGAGGAGGATTGCGGATAATGGCCAAGCTAACTGCTGCGAAGAGAAAAAAACTTCCGAAATCGGAGTTCGTTGAAAAAGGCGCCAGAAAATATCCGATCCCTGACGCTGCTCATGCTCGAGATGCATTGGCAAGGAGTTCGGGCAAGCCGGAACACGCAGCGGTGGTTGCTGCGGTCAAGCGAAAATTCCCCAAAATAAAAATAGCGAAGAAGAAATAAGGGAGGGCGAGATGGCCGAACAGACTGGCGCGGCGAAGCAGAGCGCTGCGGGGATTCCCGCCGACGATATGGGACGCGCACTTGCGGTGGCGCGTCCGAACAGCGATGAGAAGCTAGCGCACCTGGGAGTGGTGGGAGATACATACACGATCCTGCTGAACGGGAAGGACACCGCGGGGCGATTCTGTTTGGTTGACATGCACGTACCGCCGGGCGGCGGGCCGCCTCCACACCGTCACGATTTCGAAGAAACGTTTTCAGTGCTGGAGGGCGAACTGGAAGCGACGTTTCGCGGCGCAAAGCGGCTGGTGCGCGCCGGTGAGACGATTCATATTCCGGCAAACGCGCCGCATCAGTTTCGCAACGCGTCGTCACAACCGGTGCGAATGCTGTGCATCTGTGCTCCAGCTGGACAAGAGGAATTCTTCAGGGAGATCGGCGTTCCGGTCGCAACACGCACGACTGCCCCGCCGAAGCTTGATGAGGCGGCGCAAGCGGACTTCCGAGCGAAAGCTATGGCGCTAGCTCCGAAGTATCGAACTGAGTTGCTGCAGCACGCGTGAAAGGGCAAAATCCGTTCGCGCGACGCTGGTAGCGCGACAAGTTAGTCGCAACGACGCCACATCTAAACGCGCACCCTCGCCTACGGCGAGAGTGCGGCACCCGGAAATTCAACGGCGTTGGTTTGGGTAGTGTGGAAGGATTGGCCACCCGCCTGACACTCACCTTAGCTCCTGCATAGCTGCGTGAGGTGATCTATAACCTCGTTCACCTTCGGATACCATTCCCTGAGTTGATTCATCGTGATTCCGACGTCAAGTCCGTGGGCTATTCGATGACGATTCCCCACGACGCTGTTTATCGCGGCTTTGCGCTCCTCGGTTAGAAACGAACTGAAATTGCTTAACCATTCGTTGTCAAACCGATTTATGAGCATCGTGATGTTGTCAGTGTCCGCCGACTGGAAATAATTCAGTTGCGCCGGAACGAAGTTGAACACCCTCACGTGAGATTTGTCCAACGTGTAGGCGCGCAAGGGCTCCTTGATGCTATCTTCGATATAACCGGACATAACGATACAGGTATAGCGCGCCCAGTGCGATTGCACTTCGAGAGAGCCGGAGGGATCGACAGGTATGTTGTTCAGGATATGTGAAAGCTTCTTCCGATGGCGGTCAATAAACTGAGTGTCCACGACTAGACTGTCCGTGCAAAGTGTTCGGTGGCAATGCGAATTCGTTTTCTTACCTGTTCCTCGTCCGAGATGGACTTCCCGAGACGCTGACTCAAATTCGGCGTCAGCGCAAATCCGTGTAGGCCGACCTTAGCGTTAACGGATCCGACGGAGTGTTAATCGCCAAGCGCCTCCGACAAACCAACCATGACGGCATCGAAAACTGCCGCGTTTATGGCTCGGACCGGACGGAAAGCTGTAGTTCCAAGTGCCGTCGCAACAGCGCGGATTGCCGGAACAAAGGCGTTGGTAAGAGTCTCACGGGACTGGATCTGCAATCTTCGATTCTGGCTCATATACGAGTTCAGTGCATCTTCCATCGGTCTTTGGTAGCGTTCGAGACCGAAGAAGAGCGTAAAGTAACGCAAGATCAGTTCGCGATCTTTCATCCTCTGGTTTTCAGTTCCATAAATTGCCCGCCAAGACGCATCTTTGTTGAGTTCAGACAGAAGGTCGTTAAATGCTCCGTGGTAGACGCATGCCCAAATCTCTTGCGGATGAAGCAGAGAACCGCCGGTGTTTAATCGCTCGAAACAACAGATAGATGCTGCTGTTATTGTCCTGTTCTGGTTCAGTATTGCCGCACTATGATCGCATGCAGGATGGAGTCGTCGAGTCTTCGCCTGTCGGCGTCGTTCAGAGTTCTGAAGCTAACGCCCTCAAATCGGGACGCTACCCCCCGGAGAACGAATTCGTTGCTCGTCCTCATAAGTTACCTCGATAGAAATGCCAAAGCGATCTAAGAGTGCTGTCCATCGATTACAAGCGGGAGTTCCCAGGAGCAGCGACGCCACAAGAAAGAGTTCTTGGCCGACGCGTCTTCGTTCGCAAATACCACTGGTGGTGACTTGATCTTCGGCATCGATGAATCCCAAGGTCTTCCAACTCAGATCACTGGTGTTCAATCCGCGGATCTCGACCTAGAGATTCGTCGGTTGGATAGCATTCTCGCCTCCGGCCTTGACCCCCGAGTCCGGGACGCATTGCGCGCGATGACTTGTCTCGGCGGCGCAAAGTTGCTAATCGTTCGAGTGCGCGACGATGGTCGGGTCCGCAGGTCGAGGTGGACTTTCAGATCGGCCAGGCGGGCCTGATCTTCAGTTGAGATTTCAGTCTTGGCGTAGAGCTGCTCTTCTTCCTTCACTAGACGATCTATGTTGCTGAGTATGGATTCGTCGTTCTTGTTGTCTTTATTGGGGGCCATGTACGTCTCCTGTAAGGCTTGGCGCGGCCGGGTGCCTGGGGAGGGCCGCGCGGCTGCTTCAAGCGACTGTAGCAAAAGGATCGTAGCGCGGCGATCGGATGGCGCAAGCGAAATTGCGGGGCGCCATCCTTTGTGTCGCTCGCGATGCGATGTCTCTTGGATAAATTAACTCCGGCGGATAATCATCGCGCGAGGGCGTGGCACCCGCCGGATTAATTCTTGCTCTTGAGTACCGGACTGGCGCCCTGCAACGTGGCGAGCAGGTCTTTGGCGCAAGCCGGCACCGGCTCGGCCTTGTGGAAGACAATGGCTTGGGCGCTGACTTCTTTGCCGTAGAGGTTCTTGTTGGCGCCGTTGTCGGCGCGAAGAGTGGAACCTGCGAGGGAAATCCCGGCGAAGATTCCACGAGAGCGAGAGTAGGAAAGTATCTCGGCCTGCATGGTGACATCCGTTTCCGCTGAGGCTGTTCGGCCAACCGGGCCCGCGGCGACCGTAGCGTTTCCGCCGAGCTTGACCTTGCTCTTCAGGACGCTGGAAGCGGAGCGCGAAGTCATGAGCAGCAGGACGAAGTCCGTGGCCTGCGCGCCGAACTGCAACCCTGCACTGGCACCTTCGAGAGCCATCATCGTCGGTGCGCCCCACGGGCCGTGGAAGGTTTTTCCACCGCGACAGGTCATTACGCCACGGCCGAAACTGCTTCCCAAGCCGAAGGAAAGCTTCAAGACGGAAGGCAAAATGACGACGCAATAGGCCTTGTCGAGGACACTCTTAGGGATGTCGTCGGGGGTGTCGAGAATTTCCTTCATCACCTTTCCCGAGTTTGTGACGCGATCTGCTTCTTTGTCCTGGGCGAAAGCGGGAAAAACGAGTGCGAGAGCCAAACTAAGTCCGAGCAGCATTTTCCTCATGAGTCTTCCCCCAGAGGGTCGCGACTGCCGTTTTGTTAAGCTGGCTATTTCTTGAGTGCCAACGGAGGTCCGCTGACGCGCTTTCCCTTGAGGGAGACATCCACTTCCACGCGATTGGCGATCGTGACGAAGGGTATGCCTTTATTCATCCCATAGTCCTTACGGTCGAACGCCATTGTTCCTTCAATGTCACCAGTACCTGTCCCTATTCCGGAGACCGTTAGCGTCAGCTTCGCGGGTTTGGTGACTCCGCGGATCGTAAAGTCGCCATCCACCTCAAAGGTGTTGGGGCCTGTTTGCACGATTTTCGTGGAGTGAAACGTGATCAAGGGATTGTGGTCAGCGTCGAAGAAGTCTTTGCTCTTCAGCTTGCCGTCCTTCATTCCGCTTCCGGTGTTCACGGTGCCTGCCTGAATCTTGATGTCCAAAACGCCTGTCGACACGTCCGTCGAGGTAAACGTTAGAGTGGCGTCCCACTTGTCGAAAGTCCCCTTTATAGCCACCGATGCTTCCACGTCGAACTTGATAGAGCTTTTAACCGGCGTAATTTCGAAAACGGGAACTGACTGAGCTTGACTCACTGACGGGAAAACAACCGTTGCGAGGAGGAAAAGTAAAGTTGATCTCATGCCAGGGAGTTTGCGTCATAGCCGTCTCACTGTCAATGTAGGCTATCTCGACGCGGCCTACAGACAGACAAAACGAGTGCAGGATGAGGTCAAGTCACGCTGAACCGCGAAGCGCCGGACTAATGCGGTGGGCGGCGCACGCTTCGTCGCCGCCTCGTGGTACGCATTGAATTTTCCGAGTGGCGCATCTTTTTCAAGGCGTGCGGGATGTGAGAGGTGCAGTCAGCAATTAAAAGTCAAAAGGTAAATCACCCGTTGGTTCAAGGGGACTGCTGAATATTTCACCGGGTCGTTGAGAAAGTAATCGGGTTGGCACGGTTGTAGGGGCTAAGCGGGATTTTACGACTCGCGGGTGAAGCGGGAAGTGGCGCAAAACGAGAGGCGTGGCGTTCTGGGGCCGGACGGTTTGAATTGGCGCGCTGGTTGGATGTGAGGAGGGTGCGGTACGGCAGGACGCAAGGGGCACCGAAGCGAGAACGCGAACAGAGGCCGCAGCCGTTGCCGCCGAAACGCCGTCCGCCGATCTAAGCTCAGCCAGCCCAGCCCCGCCCCGCCCCGGAAGAGAGGATTTTCTTTCTTCCGGGGTTTTCTTTTTTGTGGGAAGCTGCCGACGCACGGGCGGACTGTGTGGCCGGGTGGCGCAAGTCTTAACCGAGAAGGAGTGGCGATGAATCCGATGCGTATCGCGCTGGCGGCGTTGGGAGCGTTCGTTGCGTATTTTGTGTCGGGGGGAGTGATGTTTGTGGCGATGCCGTGGATGAAGACGGAGTTCCAGAAGTACCCAGCGGTGTACCGGCCGCACGACAGCATTATGAAAGTGATGCCGGCGGGGATGGCGGCGATGTTCGTTTCGATTGCGGTGCTGGCGGTGATTTACGCGATGGGTTACCGGGACGGGTGGGGAGTGGTGGAGGGGGCGCGGTTTGGGGCGTTGATTGGAGTGTTTGCGATGGGGGCTTTTACGGTGCACAACTTTGTGAACTTGAATATTGGGTGGAAGCTGACGGTGCAGCAGTCGGTGGCTTACTTTGTGGAGTGGGTGGTGGTGGGGATGGTGATTGGGGCGATTTACCGGCCGATGTGAAGGGTGAGCGCTGGAAGTTAAAAGTTAACAGTCGAAAGTTGAGAGTCAAAGGCGAAGAGAGATCTCTGCCTGCGGCAGGCAGGCTTCACCAGCTGCGCGGGTTCAGGATGACGGGTTCGCGGCGGGTACGAGAGCACGGAGCGCGATTCAGTTCGCGGTGGGGCGGGGGCAGACGAAGACGATTTGGGAGATGGGTGGGGGCTCGAGAATTTCGGCGCGTAACGGGCGAGGGGCGTGCTGCGCGGCTTCTTGGGCCAGGTGCACGATTTGCTTGGGGGTGAGCGCGATCGAGTAGAGGTCGGCGCGGCGAGTGTAGGAATATTCGCGGTAACGCGGGCGGGGTTGGGCTTCTTCAGCAAAGTTCATTAGTTGCTGCCAGAAGGTGGGTCTGTGGCGCAGGGCGCGGGCGATTTTTTGCAGAGGGTTGGTAGCTTTGGCGATGGATTCTTTTGTGATGCTGAGCGAGTGGCGCGGGGGCGAGCCGCTGGATTCCAGGATTACTTCAGCGCAATCGGCGGCGCGGAAGGGGCGGGCCGGATCGGCGTCGGGATATTTTGCGAGGAGTTCGGCGAGGGCGGCGGGATCGGGATCGAAGGGTGGCCACCAGTAGCGGAAAGAATGGAAGACGATTGTGCCGGCGCGGAGAATTTGTTGGACGCGGGTGGAATCTTTTCCGGCGACGTGGACGATCATGTCAACGAGCTCCGGGGCGCGGAAGGTCTGGCGGACCAGTGGGCGCATGCTGAGATATTCGGCTTCTTCTTCGGTGTATTTTACGGCGATGGTTTCGGGGAGCGGCACAGCACCTACCTGATTTAGTTGTCGCGCCGGAGACGGGTTAGCTTGGTGACTACTATTACGGTTTGCCCGCGGCTTTTTCAGTGAGGCGCTCGCGGACTCTGTCGCTGAGAACTTTGCCGTCAATGGATTTGCCTTCGAGCTTGGCGCGCGCGGCTTTTACGACGCCACCCATTTGTTTCAGGGAATCGGCGCCGGATTCGGCGATGGCGGCTTCGACGGCGTGATGCATTTCGTCGTCACTGGGCGCGGCGGGCAGATATTTTTCAATGATGGCGATTTCTTTGGCTTCCTTGTCTGCGAGATCCTTGCGGCCGCCTTGAGTGAACTGTTCGACGGATTCCTTGCGCTGTTTGATGAGGGTTTGCAGAATTTGCAGGGATTCGAGATCGTCGAGCGGGCGCATTTTGTCGATTTCTTTGAGTTTTAGAGCGCTTTTGACCATGCGCAGGACGCTGAGGCGCAGCTCGTCTTTTTCTTTCATGGCCGCGGTGAGGTCGCTCTGAATTTTTTCGATGTATCCCATTGGTTGTCCCCCGAAGTGCAGCCAGAATACCACAGGGTCTGATTATGGCGAGCGGCTCCATTTGCGATTGCGTTTGGATTTGCTGCGCGCGATTTGGATTCGATGCATGCGCGGAACGGATTTGACTCTGCTGCGGGCAGCCATTAGGCTTCCAACATGAAAATAATCGTAGCGGACAAAATCAGTGAGCGCGGGATCGAGTTGTTGCGCGAAACGGGGTGGGAGATTGTGCTGCCGACGGCTGCGGCGCTGTCGGGTGAGATTGTGAATGCCGATGGGTTGATCGTGCGCAGCGCGACGAAGGTGACGAGTGGGCTGCTGGATCGCGCAGAGAAGTTGCGCGTGGTGGGGCGCGCGGGCGTGGGCGTGGATAACGTGGATATGGACGCGGCGACGCATCGCGGCGTGTTGGTGATGAACACGCCGGGCGGGAATGCGGTGAGCGTCGCGGAACATACTTTCGCGCTGCTGCTGGCTTTGGCGCGCGGGGTGGCGCAATCGAACGCGGCGATACACGCGGGACGGTGGGAGAAAACTTCGTCGGGGATGGAATTGCGCGGGAAGACGCTGGGACTGATAGGGCTAGGGCGCGTGGGGTCGGAAGTGGCGCGGCGGGCTCGGGCGCTGGAGATGAAAGTGCTGGCGTACGACCCTTACGTGACACCGGCGGCGGCGCGCGAATTGGAAGTGGAGCTGATTTCGTTTGAGGAATTGCTGAAACGTTCGGACGTGATTTCGCTGCACACGGCGTTGAGTGCGGCGACCGAGAAAATTATTAATGCGGCGGCGCTGGCGCAGATGAAGAAGGGCGCGCGGCTGATCAATTGCGCGCGGGGCGAATTGATTGATGAAGTGGCGCTGGCGGAGGCTTTGAAGTCGGGGCAATTGTCCGGCGCCGCGGTGGATACATTTGCGACGGAGCCGCCGAAGAATTCGCCGCTGATTGGATTGCCGAATTTGATTGCGACGCCGCACATCGCCGGCTCGACGGCGGAAGCGCAGGAGGAAGTGGGGACGCTGATCGCGTTGCAGGTACGAGACTATCTGGCGGAGGGATTGATTCGCAATGCGGTGAATATGCCGGCGCTTTCGGCGGAGCAGTACCGGCGCTTGCGACCGTATTTGGAATTGGGCGAGAGGCTCGGGCGCGTTCGTGGCACAGGCTGCGGCCTCGGCAAGTTTCAGCCGGGTGCGTATTCGTTATGCGGGGGAGCCGGCGGAGCTGGGTTCGCATGTGATTCGCAGCGCGGTGCTGATTGGGATATTGAATTCGGTGCTGGACGAAAAAGTGAATTTAGTGAATGCGTCGCAGGCCGCCGCGGCGCGCGGGTTGATTGTGGAAGAGACCACGCGGCGGCGCGAACGCGGATTTCCCAACACGCTGGAAGTGGCGGCGGAAAACGGCGGGCACGCGCTGACGGTGGAAGGGACCGTGGCGCAGGATGGTTCGCCGCGGATTCTGCTGTTGGATGGGATTGAACTGGAGGCGCCGCTCGAGGGCACTTTGCTGCTGACGCGGAATCGAGACGTGCCGGGGGTGATCGGAAAAATCGGCACGGCGCTGGGGAATTTGGGTGTGAACATTGCGACGTTTGCGCTAGGGCGCAGACAGCCGGTGCATGGCGCGGAGGCGGTGGCGCTGGTGCGGCTGGACGGCGTGGTGGATTCGTCCGTGGTGCAAACGATTCGCGCGATTCCTTCGATTACGGAAGCGAAATTGGTGCGGCTGGCGGAAGCGGCAATGCCGAGTTCCGAGACGGCGTAATTGTTGGTGAGTATTTCTTGTGCTTGAGACAGCACGCATGCGGCTCTTGCCTTGGCAACCTGACGACTGGCTGTCGTTGCGTATGATTGCGACCGATCCTCAGGTGATGCGATACATCTCGGACGGCACGCCATGGCCGGACGAGCGCATTCGCGAATTTGTCGGGCGGCAAGTTGCGCACTTGGATCGGCTCGGATACTGCCTCTGGAAACTTCTGCATGGAGAAACTTCGGACATGATCGGGTTTTGCGGTTTGCAGCCGCTGGATGGAACCGCGGAAACTGAAATCGGCTGGTGGTTGGCGCGGGCCTGGTGGGGACAAGGCTTGGCGACCGAGGCAGCGCGCACGGCGTTGCGGGATGGATTTGATCGCGCGAAGCTGGAGCGAATCGTGGCCGTCGCCCTGCCTGCGAATCGCGCGTCGATTCACGTGATGGAAAAATTGGGGATGAAGTACGAGCAGGAGATTACTCATCGCGGATTCGACGTAGTGCTGTACGCCACGAATCGTTTGGGGCAATGATGCAGGCAGGAGCTGTGCTATTCTAGATTGGTTCGCGCGTGAGCGTTTGTGCTGCTTGCGTGCACACGGTCGGGGCGTAGCGCAGCCTGGCTAGCGCGCCTGGTTCGGGACCAGGAGGTCGAAGGTTCAAATCCTTTCGCCCCGACCATTTTTCTCCCTCGTTGTTCTAGCCCGCGTGCAGTCCCTTCGCATGGCTTACCAAATCACCGTTGGTTCATTGCATATTCCATGAAGAACGCCACGACGATCAGTCATGGGAGCAGACGCTTGCTGGAAGCGGCCAGCGAGGGTGCCGGGGGCGGAGCTTGGATCGGATCATTCGGGGTCGAGATCGTTGAGCTCGACTGCACCGATCTCCGCGACAGCCTTCAGCAAGCGTCAAGATTGGAACGCTAATTATTTCTGAGCCGAGCTGCTATTTCACTCCGGCTAATCTGGGGTTGCGTCGCGTTGTTTCTCGTGGGGGGTGGTCGCATTACCCAAGGCGTCGATTTGTTGCGGATTTCGTTTTTCGGTCTGGCGATTGCGCGCCATAGCGTATGCAGTTACTCTAGCCGCGTGCTTGCTTAAGGGAAACCCCATGCATATGCAAAATCGAGTTCTCTGCGTTTTAGTTTGTGGCGTTTTTTTGATCTCGCCGATTGCTTTACGAAGCCAGAACCAGAGTCAGACCCAGAGTGCGAGCCAGCCCTGGATGAATTTGAAGTTATCGCCCGACGAGCGCGCGGACTTGCTGCTTAAGCAGATGACGCTCGATGAGAAAATCCAACTGGTGCATGGTTCCTTTGGCGCGGCGCTGGGAAAGCTGGTGCCTACGGCTCCTCCGCGAGCTTTAGGTGGCGATGGCTTTGTGCCGGGCATTCCGCGACTGGGGATTCCGGATTTGAATTTGATCGGCGCGGGACTCGGCGTAACGGACCTGGGACATCGCAAGAATGGGCAATCAACGGCGTTGCCGTCTTCTCTGACAGAGACGTCCAGCTGGGATCCGGAGATTGGGTATGAAGCGGGGAAAGTAATCGGCGAAGACACGCGCGACGAGGGGTTCAATGTGTCGCTGGGCGGAGGAGTTGATGTGATGCGCGATCCGCGCAACGGGCGGAATTTTGAGTACCACGGAGAAGATCCGCTGCTGGCGGGAAAAATCACCGGTCAGGAGCTGCGGGCGATTCAAGATCAGGGCGTGGTGGCGGATATCAAACATTATGCGGTGAACGATCAGGAATCGGGGCGCTTCACGGTGAGTTCGAACCTCGACAAGCGTTCGATGCGCGAGATTGATTTGCTGGCGTTCGAGATTGCGATAAAGGATTCGGGTGTGGGCACGGTGATGTGCGCCTACAATCGGATCAATGACGTTTATTCCTGCGAGAATGACTACCTCCTAAACGAAGTTCTGAAAAAGGATTGGGGATTCAAGGGCTGGGTAATGTCCGACTGGGGCGCGACGCATAGCACGGTGAAGGCCGCGAACGCGGGATTGGACCAGGAATTTTTCCTGAGCGAATATTTTTCCGGGCATTTGAAAGATGCGGTGGAAAAGGGCGAAGTACCGATGGCGCGGCTGGATGACATGGTGCGGCGCATTCTGCGCACGTTGTTCGCGGTGGGAGTGATGGACCATCCGCCGGTGGTGAAGCCGATCAATGTGGAGAAGAACGCGGCCGTGGCGCAGCACATCGCGGAACAGGGCACAGTGCTACTGAAGAACGATGACGGGCAATTGCCGCTGGATGCGTCGAAGGTACGTTCGATCGCGGTGATCGGTTCGCATGCCGATATCGCGGTGCTTTCGGGAGGAGGATCGGCGCAGGTGAATCCTGTGGGGGGAAATGCGGTGTCGCCGGAGCCCGTGGGGGATGATGTCGACGCTTTTCTGGCGATTCAGGTGTGGGATCCGTCTTCACCGCTGCGGGCGATTCAAGCGAAGAGCCCCAACGCGAAGGTGGCATTTGCATCGGGCTTGGATGCCGGCGCGGCCGCGAAGCTGGCGGGCGATTCGGAGGTGGCCATTATTTTTGCGCACCAGCACACGCACGAAAACGCGGACCTGAAGAATTTAGCGCTGCCCGATGAGCAGGATGAATTGATCCGGCAAGTTGCCGCGGCGAATCCGCGCACGATCGTGGTGCTGGAAAATGGCGATCCGGTGTTGATGCCGTGGCTGGGCAGCGTGAAGGCCGTGCTGGAGACATGGTATCCGGGCGCGCGCGGCGGCGAGGCTATCGCGAACATTTTATTTGGCGATGTAAATCCGTCGGGGAAAATGGTGCTGTCTTTCCCGAAGAGCGAAGCCGATTTGCCGCGGCTGGTGCTGCAAGCGCCGCCTCCGGCGCCGGCCGGATCAAATCCGGACGCGGACATGCAGAAGCGCGATGGGTTTTTCGACGTGAATTACAGCGAAGGGATGAAGGTAGGTTATCGCTGGTACGACGCGGAAAATAAGGAGCCGCTATTTCCTTTTGGCTTCGGACTTTCTTACAGCAGTTTCGCTTATGCGAAATTGCGCGTTGAATCCGCGCGGCAGGTGAGCGTGTCGTTCACTTTGAAGAACACCAGCGGACGCGCCGGCGCGGAAGTGGCGCAAGTATATTTGGGATTGCCGACGAGCGCGGGTGAGCCGCCGAAGCGGCTGGTGGGATGGAAGAAGGTGAAACTCGGTCCAGGCGAGGCGCAGGAAATTACGGTGAGCATTGAGCCGAGGGAACTGGCGATTTTTGACGATGCGCGGAATGTGTGGGAGATTGTGCCAGGAGAATACCGAGTGTTCGTGGGCGGATCTTCGCGGGAAACTCCGCTCGTGCAAAGTTTCCGAATCGAACCGGCGCAGGCTGCTGCGCTGCTGAAGCAGAACTGAACGGAAGTGCGAACCTTCGAAGGTCAGGACAGCGAATGACTTCACTTTGGAAAAACGACGACGAACTTTTCGCGCTGGTGCGGCGGGAATTGTTTACGTGCGTGGTGGGGGATGTGATGGACAAGCTGCAACTGCTCCATCAGTTCCTGCCGCCGCAGATTCACCCGCTGCACGGCGAGATGGTGACGATTGGGAGGGCGATGCCGGTGCTTTCCACCGACGTATTTGCGGAAAAAGTTTCGGGCTCGGCGAACAAGCTGATGGAAAAACCGTTCGGGCTGATGCTTGAGGCTTTAGACGATCTGCGGAGGCACGAGATTTACCTGAATACCGGTTCTTCGCCGCGCAATGCTTTGTGGGGCGAATTGATGAGCACGCGCGCAATCAAGCTGGGTGCCGCGGGCGCGGTGGTGAATGGATACGTGCGCGATACGAAAAGCATTCTGAAAATGAATTTCCCGACGTTTTGTTTTGGTTCTTATGGGCAGGATGCGGCGCCGCGGTATAAGGTGGTGGATTTTCGCGTGCCGATCGAGATTGGCGGGGTTCTTGTGCGGCCGGGAAATATCTTATTTGGGGACATTGATGGAGTTTGCGTGGTTCCCACCGAGGCGGCGGAAGATGTGTTCGCGAAGTCGCTGGAAAAGGCGCGCGGCGAGAAGCTGGTGAAGAAAGCGATTGAGGAAGGCGGCAGCGCGGTGGCGGCGTTTCAGAAATTCGGAATTATGTGACGCAGCGAGTGAAACGAAGATGATTGGCATCGACCTGAAGGGCAAAACCATCCTGATGACCGGGGCGCTCGGCGCCATCGCCGAGCACATGGTGCGGAGATTGGGTGAGGCCGGGGCGACGCTGGCGCTCACGGACATCAAGGCGGAAGACGCAGCGCAGCGCACGTTGGACGAGTGGAAAATTCCGCGCGCGTCGTATTCGTATTCTGCGGCGGATATCGCGGATGCGAGTGCCGTGGAGCGACTCGTCGAACAGGCTTTCGAGCGCTGGCCCAACCTGGACACCGTGTTGGGGCACGCGGGTGGATGCGGCTTGCATCCTTTCGCGACCACATCCGCGGCGGAGTACGAGCGCATCTTTCGCTTCAACTATTTTGCGCAGACGTATGTGGCGCGCGCCGCTCTGGCGCAATGGACCAAGCGCGGGATCGCGGGACATTTGATTTTTACTTCATCTTATGTGGCGCGAATGCCGCACACGAAAATCCCTGCATATGCATCGGCCAAAGCGGCGCTGGAGAATTTCGCGCGCTGCCTGGCGCTGGAATACGCGGCGACGGGAATTCGCGTGAATGTGGTTTCGCCGGGAAATGTGGCGGCGGGAAGTTCGCTGAAAGTTTTCGAAGAAGATGCGGCCTACCGGGAATTCGTGCTGCGCGTTTCGCTGGGCCGGCGCAATAGCCCGGAGTCAATCGCCGACGCGTTCGTCTTTCTGTGTTCGCCGCTCGCGAGTGAAATTAACGGGCAAGTGCTGAGCGCGGACTATGGCGGGGGGATCGGGAACCGCTTATGAAAGTGGGACTGGGACTTTACCGGCACATGTTGACGCGTGAATATTACGATTTCGCGCGACAGGCGGGCTGCACGCATGTGGTAATTCATCTGGTGGATTATTTCCGGCAGGGTTCTTCGAATCCCACAAACAATCAGCCTACGGGCGGAAAATACGAGCCGTGGGGAGTGGCGGGCGACCCGGAAAAATTGTGGACGGTGGAAGAAATCAAAAACATTCGCAACGGGATAGAAGATGCAGGGCTGACCCTGGCAGCCATCGAAAATTTGGACCCAGCGCACTGGCACGACATCCTGTTGGACGGTCCCAAGCGCGCGCAGCAGATTGAAAAAATTAAAGCGATCGTTCGCCATGTGGGCGAAGCGGGCGTTCCGGTGTTGGGTTACAACTTCAGCCTCGGCGGCGTGTGCGGGCGCGTCACCGCGGCGGCCGGACGCGGACGGGCGGTGACGTTGGGGATGGATGGTCCGGCGGAAGATGTGCCGATTCCGAATGGGATGATCTGGAACATGATTTATGATCCGGATGCGGCGCCCGGAACGCTGGCTGCGATTTCTCACGAGGAACTTTGGAGGCGGCTGCAGCGATTTCTGGAAGAAATAATTCCCGTGGCGGAAGAATCGGGGGTGCGGCTGGCCGCGCATCCGGATGATCCTCCGATGCCGACCATGAGGCAGCAGCCGCGGCTGGTATATCAGCCTCGCATGTATCAAAGGCTGATTGATCTGGTGCCGAGTACCAGCAACATGCTGGAACTTTGCGTGGGAACTCTGGCCGAAATGACGGAAGACAATATTTACGACGCGATCGATTCGTACAGCAGGCAGAACAAGATCGCATACATTCACTTGCGCAACGTGGCTGGCAAGGTGCCGCATTACCGCGAAACGTTTATAGATGAAGGCGAAGTGGACATGCTGCGCATCCTGGCGATTCTGCAGCGGAATCGTTTCGATGGCGTGATGATTCCCGACCACACACCGCAAATGACTTGCGCGGCGCCATGGCACGCGGGAATGGCGCACACGTTGGGTTACATGCTGGCGGCGAAAGCGACGTTGGAATCGGCGACCGATAAGAGTGGCGGGAAGTCGCTTGCTGCTTCTGGAGATAAATGAGTTCGACTTCCGCGGTCAGTCCTTCGGCTCATTCGCGCACACCTCTCGCCATCGCTTTGGCAGTATCGACGCTCGGCGGGCTGCTCTTCGGTTACGACAATATCGTCATCAGCGGCGCCATCGGATATTTGCGGAATCTTTTTCAGCTGGATGCGACGGGTGTCGGCTGGGCCGCAGGGTGCGCTCTGATTGGCTGCGTGGTGGGATGCGCAGGCGCGGGAACGGTGGCGGATTTTCTGGGGAGGAAAAAAGGGCTGGCGCTGTGCGCTGTATGCTTCACGCTTTCCTCCTGCGGAATGCTTTTTGCCGGAAGCCTGAATCAATTTGTAGGTTGGCGGCTGCTGGGCGGATTGGGGATTGGCGCGGCATCGGTGATCGCACCGAATTACATCGCGGAGATTGCGCCGACGAGGGTGCGCGGGCGTTGCGTCACGCTGTACCAGATGGGAATCGTGGTGGGGATACTGGCGGCGGTATTCGTCAACATGCTCATCCAGCGGATGGGGGATGAAGCATGGAATACGGCGACGGGATGGAGATGGATGTTCTTCGCGGGCGTCGTACCTGCGCTGCTTTTCGGGCTGATGATCATTCCGGCGGTGGAAAGTCCGCGGTGGCTGATGAAGGAGGGGCGGCGCGAGCAGGCATTGCGGGTCCTTACAGAAATCAACGGGCCGGATGTGGCGCGGAGCGAGGCCAGCCAGATCGAGGAAACACTTTCGCTGGAGGAAGGGCGCTTGTCGGAATTATTTACCACGTTTCGGCGTCCGTTGCTTTTGGGAATTATGCTGGCCGGGTTACAGCAGATGAGTGGCATCACGCCGCTGTTTTCTTTCCTGCCGGAGATCTTTCGTTCCGCGGGCGCAGCCACCGGGGATGCTTTCCGGCAATCGGTGATGGTGAGCGTGATCAATCTGCTGTTCACTTTCGTGGCGTTGTGGCTGATTGATCGCGCGGGCCGAAAAACTTTGATCTTGGCTGGGACCAGTTTGCAATTTCTTTCGTTCGCGGCGGTGGGCTGGCTTTATTACGCGCACGGCAGCGGAGTGGCGATACTGATTTTCGTGATGAGCTTCGTCGCGGGGCATGCGGTGGGCAACGGAGTGGCGTGCTGGGTAATTATATCGGAAATTTATCCGACGAAGGTGCGCGGGCGCGCGATGTCCATCGCGACGACTGCGTTATGGCTGGTCGGTTATCTCGGCAATCAATTATTTCCGGTGATGCAGAAGAATCTCGGCTCGGATGGGACGTTCTGGTGCTTCAGCGGCGGCGCACTACTTACGATCTTGCTGGTGGGCTGGCTGGTTCCCGAGACTAAAGGACGCAGCTTGGAAGAAATCACCGAAATCTGGGCGGCGCCGGCGGCAGTTTCCAGTTCAACACATTCATCCTGAAGCTGGGGCGAGCGATTGAAAGAACCCGCGACCCGCTGCGATGCTGAAAATGTGTGGAGCGACCAGGGGCGGTTTGATTTCCACTGATTTTCGGAGCTTCTTTGCCGCGAACCGATCCTAGCGCTTCCGGAGTGCCGCGCAGGCGATGGCGGATCGCATTTTTGCTGGCCCTGGGAGTTTTGGTCAGCTTTTTCGATCGGATTAACCTCTCGGTTTCCCGGGAGGCGCTCAATGTTTCCTTCGGAATGTCGCTGATTGCGTTCGGCTACCTATCCAGTGCGTTCAGCTGGACCTACGCGGTGATGCAGATGCCGGCGGGAGTTTTGCTCGATCGGCTGGGAGTGCGCCGCGTGGGGCGGGTCAGCACTTTGCTATGGAGCATCGCTTCGTTTGGCGGGGCGCTGGCGCCGGGACTGAACTGGTTTTTAGGCGCGCGGTTGCTTCTGGGAGTGAGCGAATCGCCCACGTTTCCCGGAAATGCCAAAGCGATTGGTTATTGGTTCGGCCGCACGGAAAGAAGCCTGGCGATGGCGATCACCGACGCGGCGGCAAAATTCGCGGCGGCCATCGGAGTGCCCTTCATCGGATTGCTGGTATTGCATTTTGGCTGGCGCTGGAGTTTTGCGGCGACGGGGCTCATCAGTTTTATTTACTTCATATTGTTTTGCTGGATCTACCGCAATCCCAGGGAGGATCGAGGACTTTCCGCCAAGGAGCTGCAATTCCTCGCCGAGGACGGGGCACAGCCGGAAGACGCGACCGCCCGGCAGAGTGGCGCTTCGCTCGGTTATCTGCTGCGCCGGCGCAAAGTGTATGGACTGGCCCTGGGATGGGCTGCTTACAATTACACGTTCTTTGTGCTGCTGAACTGGCTGCCCTCTTATCTTTCGATTTCGCAGCATGTGGATTTGCGGCACTCCGTTTTTTATACCAGCGTGCCGTGGCTGTGGGCGACTTTCACGGATTTGCTGGTGGGCGGATGGCTGGTGGATGCGTTGATTCAGCGGGGATGGGATGCGAACCGCGTGCGGCAAAGTGTTATGGTCGGAGGAATGGCTATGGGCCTGGCGATTCTGGGGACCGCGCGCGCGCATAGCCCGATGGCGGCGCTGGTGTGGATCAGTCTGGCGCTCGGAGGATTGGCTGCGGCCGCGCCGGTGGGGTGGACCGTTCCTTCGCTGATTGCGCCGCGAGAGAGCGTGGGGCGGGTCAGCGGGATTGTAAATTTCTGCGGGCAGATCGCGGCGATTTCGGCGCCTATTGTGACGGGTTACATTGTCACCGCGACGCATTCTTTCGCGGCGGTGTTCGTTACTTGTACCGTGATTCTTTTTCTGGGGATCGTGGGTTATATCTTCTTATTGGGGCGCATCGAGCCGATCCCGGAGCCGGTTGAAAATGAAGCGCTGGGTTAGCGCCTGGAGCGGTTGTTCACGGTGGGTCAAACTTTTCGGGGTGCAGCGAATGTTATTGATGCGATTTCTTTGCCGTTCGACAGCTCTGTCGTTGCTGGCTGTGGTTGGGGCTCTGTGCGCGCTTTCTGTAGCTGGAAACGTACGCGACGCAGCGCGGCAGAAATATATTTTTTATGTGGGCACATACACCGATCACGGCAGCAAGGGAATCTACGCGTTCCGTTTCGATTCAGGGACCGGCAAGTCCACTTCGCTGGGACTGGCGGCCGAGAGCGCCCAACCTTCGTTTCTGGCGATTGCCTCGAGCGGACAATTTCTTTACGCAGTCAACGAAATGTCGCAATTCGACGGGCAGCCCAACGGAGCGGTGAGTGCTTTCGCCATCCAGCCGAAGATTGCGAAGCTTACGCTGCTGAATCAAATTTCATCGCGAGGCGCCGGGCCCGCGCACATTGCGCTGGATCGCAGCGGAAAATACGCGTTGGTTTCCAATTACGACGCGGGAAGCGTTGCGGTATTTCCCGTGCTGGACGACGGACGGCTCGGTGAAGCGACGGCGTTCGTGCGGCACAAAGGATCGAGCGTGAATAAGGAGCGGCAGGAAGGGCCGCACGCGCACGCCGCCGCGTTCTCTCCGGATAATCGTTTTGTGATTGTCGCGGACCTGGGGCTCGATCAGTTGTTGGTATACCGATTCGATGCGACGACGGGAACTTTGGGCGGCGATCCGCAAATCATGCGAGCCGTGCCGGGCGCGGGGCCGCGGCACCTGGTGTTCGACGCCGCGGGCCGACATCTATATGCGATCAATGAAATGCGGTCCACCGTGGTGACGTATTCTTACGACGCGGATAACGGCACGCTGAGTGAATTGCAGATTGTTTCGGCGCTCCCCAAGGGATTTGCGCGAACCAGTGAGGCGGCGGAAATTGAGATGGACCCTTCCGGCAAATTTATTTTTGCGTCGAATCGCGGAGACGACAGCATCGCGGTGTTCGTAGTCAACGCGAAGGACGGCAGGTTGACGCCGGTGGAAATTGATTCGACGGGCGGAAAAACGCCGCGCAATTTCGTGCTTGATCCGACCGGATCCTGGTTGCTGGCGGCCAACGAGGATTCCAACGATATCGCAGTTTTTCGTATTGATCCCAACTCGGGGCATCTTACGCGAAGCGGGCCGGAGTTGCAGGTGCTGTCGCCGGTTTGTGTGCGCTTTGTTCCGAGCGAGTAAGTTCACGCGGCGCTGCAGTTGAGCGACGCACCCTGCCGGCGTGCAATTCATATTTCTAATCGGTTATATAGGTCCCGCAGCGGATCGCGGTGAGCGCGGCGCGCAGCGCGGCGAGACCGACCATCCCGCAAACAAAGCTGGGAACGGCAAATGGGCAGACGGCTCAGGCACGTTAAGAAACAGCATGTTTATTGGTGGAAACGCGAGGGAAGAGGGAGAGAAGCGCGGGAACAGCGTGATTTTCCGGGCGATCAGAACGATGAGCAGTTATGGACTTGTCATGCGCCGGGCGCAAATGTGTACGGTCCCGACGCAGCCGCGAAACATCTTGACAAAGGGTGGAGGCTACACTATAAGCCTTTTCAAGGAATAACCGGTTAGACTCTTTTAAGAGTATCGCTCGCACGAAGCAGCGGGAATCGTTGGGGGAAGAGCCGAAAATCCGCCGGCTCGCAAGGGCCGATTCGATCGAGCGTCAACAAACTTTGGGGGGTGGGGTATGCGAAGCACACGAGTTGGAAAATATTTTAGCGTTTTGATTTTCGCATTGGCGCTGTTCACTTGCGGAAGGCTGCTGGCGGGTGTGACCGCGAGCATTTCCGGGACGGTGACTGATCCCAGCGGCGCGGTGGTGGCCGGCGCATCGGTGACCGCGACCAACGTGGAAACGGGCGTGGCTACCTCGCTGACGACGAATGCGCAGGGATTTTACTCCTTCCAATCGCTGCCGCTGGGAAACTACACAATCAGCGTGCAACAGAGCGGATTCAAAGGTTACTCGCAAACCGGGCTGATACTGGACGTGAACTCGGCGTTGACCATTGATGTAAGATTGGCGGTGGGCGCGACGACCGAGAAGGTGGAAGTATCCGCCGACACGTTGCACGTGGATACAGAGAGCACGCAGATGGGCGAGGCGATCACCGGCAAAACGATGACCGATGTGCCGCTGGTGACGCGGAGCTATACCGATTTGCTCGGTTTGCAGCCGGGCGTGGCGCAGACGGCCTCACAAATGACGGGAGCCTACGCGGGACCATTTATTTCGGCGGGTTTTGCGGTGCCACAAGTATCGGGGGATTTGGATTCCGGCGCTGTGTCCGTGAACGGCATGCGCGAGTCGGAAAACGGGTTCATCCTGAATGGAATACTGGTGCAGGAGTTGGGATTTTCGGGCGCCGGAGCGATTCCCAACCTCGATTCGATTTATGAGTTTCGCATCCTGACGAACAATCCCGACGCCGAGTACGGCAACTATAGCGGCGGCTTGATTAACGTGGTCACGAAGTCCGGCACAAACGGTTTCCACGGGAATCTTTTCGAATTCGTGCGCAATACGGATTTCGACGCCGCGAACTATTTTGCGCAAGGACAACGCAGCGCCTATCACCAGAACCAATTTGGCGGTACGTTCGGCGGGCCGATCAAGCGGGACAAGATATTTTTCTTCGCGGATTATCAGGGCAATCGAGTGATCCAAGGCCAGACGCAAAAGATCAACGGAGCTCCCAGCGCGGCCACTGAGGGCGGAGATTTTTCGGGGATCGCCAGTACCCTGCTGGGATCCAAGGTAGTTGGTCCGGCATGGGCGTCGCAATTGACCACGCAGTTGGGCCAACCGGTGTCTGTGAACGAACCTTATTACACGACGACGTGTACGAGCGCCCTGCAATGCGTATTCCCCAACGCGCAACTGGCACCGACGTCGTTCAATCCGATCTCCTCGAACTTATTGAAATACATTCTGCCTGCCAATCAGCCGATTGACCCGAACAGCGGCACCGGTACGTATTTGAATAGCTCTGAGGCGATTGATCTGACGGACAACAAGTTCAGTGGTCGACTAGATGCCAACACCGGTTTCGGGCTTCTTTCGGCGTACTACTATTTCGACAAGTATAACCAAACCAGTCCCTATTGGCCGGGGAACGCGCCGCTCTACCCGGGGTTCAGCGTAGCCGGGAATGGCACGACTCAGAACGTGAATCTAGGTGCCACCAAGACATTCAGCTCCGCGTCCGTGAACGAATTTCGCCTGGGTTATTTCCGCCTGGATACTTTGTTCAATCAACCCCAGGGCGGAAAGGGAGTAACGCTGGCCAGCCTGGGATTCGATCCCGGCACAAATGGCGCCCCGGGAATTGTGCCCCTGGTGCCTTCTCTGGAAGGCGTTCCAGAAATCGACTTCAACGACTTCGTAATCGGAGTACCGAGCCGCCCGAACGGCCTGATCGATAACATTTACCAGGTGCTGGACAATTACAGCCGGATTGTCGGCACGCACACGCTGAAATTCGGGGGCCAGTATCACTACGACCAGCTGGAAGAAGATCTGATTGATAACGTCTCTAACGGAAACTTCTTCTACGGGAGCAATTTCAGCTGCTGTTCGAGCGAGACTGGGAATGACTTCGTCGATTTCCTGCTGGGCGCGCCCAGTCAATACGTGCAGGGCCAGTCGTATCCTTCCTACGGGCGAAACTTTTATTTGGGATTGTACGCGCAAGATAGCTGGCGCGTGAAATCGAATCTGACGTTCAATTATGGGCTGCGGTATGACGTCAGCGCGCCGTGGAAAGAAAAGTACAATCAAATTCAGACTTTGATTCCTGGGGAACAATCCGTTGTTTTCCCCGGTTCACCGACAGGGTGGGTATTCCCCGGGGATCCAGGCGTTCCGAGCACGCTGGCACCCACGCGTTGGAACAACTTTGCGCCGAGGTTGGGCTTGGCGTATTCGTTCGGAGACTACGACGGCGTGCTTGGCAAGATCCTGGGCAAGTCCGGGACCACGAGCATCCGCGCCGGCTGGGGCATCTTCTACAGCACGTTTGAAGGCGCCACGAACTTCAATGAAATTGGTGACGCTCCCTTCGGCAATTACACGGGCCAGGGTGAGCCGACCTTTAAGGCTCCGTTCACGAACCGCGCCGCGGGTAGTTCGATTACAAACTTTTTCCCGGTAACCCAGCCGCCGCTTTATTTTTCGGCGAAACATCCCGCCACTGGCCCTCCATTCGACACGCTGCCGGATTTCTTCAGCGCTTTCGGGACGATCGGCAGCTCGCCGGCTTTTTACAACAAGAACCGTCTGCCATATGCGGAAGAATATGAATTGTCCATCGAGCATCAGATCACGCGGTCGGATTTATTGACGGTGAGTTACGTAGGAACACAGGCCCACCGGCTGCTTGCTTCCGAATCCGCGAATCCGGGGGTTCCGGCGACGTGCTTGGCATTCGCCGCGCAAGGATGCGGACCGACCGGCGAAAATAATATTTTCATTAACGGTGCGACGGGTGCGTTTACGCTCGGGACGCGCGCGCCGTTTAGCGGCGTGCAGGTACCCGCGAGCACCGTATTTCCTTGCGCTCCCGGTTGCGTGACGCCGCTGCCGAACGGTAATCTTGGAATTATCCCATTCGGCAACGACTCATATTTCATCACCGCTGGATCTTCGTCTTACAATTCGATGCAGATTAGCTACCAGCATACCAGCGGGCGCCTGCAGACGTTGATCGGTTACACGTTGAGCAAATCGTTCGACGACTCCTCCGGTTACGGCGAGCAGATCAATCCTTACAACCACCGCCTAAGCCGCGGGCTATCCGCTTTCGATAGCACGAACAATTTCGTGGCGAGCTACAGTTACACGCTCCCAATTGACAAATTGCCTGGACCATCCCGCCTGACAAACGGATGGGCGATCAGTGGCATCACAAAATTTTCCACCGGCCTGCCCGTCACGCTAGTGGAAACGGACGATCGATCGCTGTTGGGAACTTCTTTCGGTGGGCCGATTATTCTGCCCGTGGACACGCCGCAAATTGTGGGACCGCTGGATATCACGAATCCGCGAAAGGTAATTGGTGGGGTTCAGGGGTATTACTTCAGCCCTGCGGCATTTGGGCCATCGGCTTTGGGCACGGAAGGCGACGCCAGGCGCCGGTATTTTCATGGGCCGGGGCTTAATAACTGGGACTTCGCTCTGCTGAAAAACACCATGATCACCGAGCGGTTCAGCCTGCAATTTCGCGCTGAGTTCTTTAACATCTTCAACCATGCTCAGTTCGAGGGACCGAACGGCGTCACCCCCTTTGGCCCGACGGGCGCCGCAACGTCGGCGTCGTTTGGAATCGTTGCCGGGGCGGATCCACCACGTATCGGCCAGCTGTCTCTGAAACTGAACTTTTAACGGAAGCAGAGGTAGGGTTCAGCGCACGTATTCACGTCCCGCGGGGATCCGGAGCACCTCGGTTCCCCGCGGTTTTTTTCGCGAGAAGCGCTGCGGATTTGCAGCGGAGTTTAGCAGGATTTAGCAGGACGAAGAGCACACGATTATGCCGGCCCCAGGCGTTCTGGCAGCAACGTTAGTGAAACCCGGGAAATACGAGATACGCGAATACCCTCTGTCAGAACCCGCTGCTGGTTGTGTGCTAATTCGCATGGAAATGTCTGGGATTTGCGGGACGGACAAGCATACTTTTCAGGGTTACACCACGCAGTACGGCGGCCGCGCGCTGGAATTTCCGATTATTCAGGGACATGAGAACGTCGGAACGATTGCGGCGATTGGCGGGGACGGAAAGTACGCGGACTTTGAAGGGGTAGCGCTGCGCGAGGGAGACCGCGTGGTGGTGGGCGCGAACGTGGCGTGCGGCGAGTGCTACTACTGCCGGCACGATTTTCCGTACTACTGCTGCGAGAAGACGACGGATTATGGGAATAATTTAAGCGCGAAAAATCCGCCGCATCTGTTTGGCGGATGGTCACAGTACCTGTATGTGGTGCCGGGAAGTTTTCTGGTGAAAGTGCCGGACGATTTGCCATCTGAGGTTGCCGTGCTGACGGAAATTTTCGCGGTGTCGGTAGGATTGGATCGCGCGAAACAGATGTCGGCGTTTCCGAACGAGTCTTTTCGTTTTGACGATACGGTGGTGGTGCTCGGTGTTGGTCCGTTGGGGATGTGTTTTCTGATGAAGGCGCGCATGCTGGGCGCGGGGACGATCATTGCGGTGGATAAGTCAGAGTATCGCTTAAATTTCGCAAAGCGGCTGGGAGCGGATTACGCGGTAAACGTTGGAAGCATGGCAAAGGAAGAGCGCCTGCAGATGGTGAAAGACTTGACGCACGGGCGCGGCGCGGACATGGTGATTGAATGCGCTGGAGTGCCGGAAGCGGTGCCGGAGGCTCTGGAGATGTTGCGCGTGGGAGGATTGCTGGTAGAGGCTGGGAATTTTTCGGACTTGGGCGAAGTGGCGATTAGCCCGCACCGGCATATATGCGCGAAGAATGCGCGAATTCTGGGCGTGGGCGGCGAGGAGCCGGCGGCTTACGGGCCGAGCATGCGGCAGATGGCGCGTTACATGAAAAATTATCCATTGCGGGAATTTGTGACGCATCGGTACGGATTGCGGGATGTGGACGCGGCGATGAAGAAATCGGTGGAAGCGGAATCAATGAAAGTGGTGCTGCAGCCGTGGCAGTAGGCGTGACGATCGTCGCGCGAAGAATTTCACTTTGTGTGGAAAGAGGAAAGCATGAGTGCAATCAGCGAGCGATTTCTATTTGCTTCGGCACCCGATAGCTGGGGAGTTCTGGATTATTCGGGGCCATCGTGGGAGCAATCTTACGAAAAGATGCTGGATGAAATGGTGGAGGCCGGTTACACGGGATCGGAGCTTGGGCCGTACGGATTTTTTCCTACCGATCCGAAAATTCTTCAGCCGCAACTGGAAAAGCGCAAGCTGAAACTGCTGGCTTCGTTTGTGCCGGTGAAAATGACGGATCCGGCGGCTAGCCAGGCAGTGATGGAGCGGATTCGCAAGGTGGGAAACTTGCTGGCGACGTTGAAGGCGCCGTTCTTGGTGATTGCGGATGATCAGTCGCCGGAGCGGAATGCGTTTTCCGGACGCGCTTACGACAAAGACTGCCCTACTTTGAGCGCGGAGCAGTGGAAGCATATCGGGAAGATTGTGGCGGACGCAGAAAAGGTTGCGAACGAGTTTGGATTGGACCTGGTGTTTCATCCGCATGTGGCAACTTATGTGGAGACGCCGGAAGAGTGCGAGCGATTTTACGATGCGACTTCGCACACAAACGTCGGGTTGTGTCTGGATACGGGACATTGCGTTTACGGCTATGGCGATTCGGTGACGGAGGCGGAGAAATACAAGAGCAAGCTGCGGTTTGTGCACATCAAGGATTGCAATACGAAGGTGCTGGAAGAGGCGCGGCGCAACAAGTGGACTTTTGAAGAGGCTATCGAGCACAAAGTCTTCACGGTGATTGGGCAGGGCGACATTGATTTTCCGGCGTTCTTCCGCACGTTGGTGAAGAACGGATATTCGGGATGGTCGGTGGTGGAGCAGGACGTGAAATTCGGGGCGACGCCGATTCCGCCGGCTGAGAGCGTGGCGGCAAGTTTGAAATATTTGCGGGGAGTTGTGAATGATTTGGGATTGGCGGCGGGAGCGCGTTAGGCGCAGAAGCTCTGTGCTGCTGTGTTCGGTATTCATGCGAAGGTTTGTGAGCTCCGAGGGAGAAGTTTGAATGAAGAAGCTGGGAGTGGGAGTGCTGGGCGTTGGAGAAATGGGGAAACGCCACGCGGAGAATCTGCGGCGGCTGGTTCCGGAGGCGCGGCTGGTGGCAATTGCAGACGCTTCGTCGGAACGCGCGCGAGTGGTGGCGGAGGAACTCGAAATCGACAATTGGTATGGCAGTCTGGAAGCAATGCTGGAGCGCAAGGACCTGGACGCGGTGCTGATCGCCACGCCCGACAAATTTCACGCGAAGGCTGTGGAGACTGCGGTGCGCGCGGGAAAAGACGTGCTGTGTGAGAAACCGCTGGCGCTGAATCTTGCCGATGCGCGCGCGGCAATTGATGCGGTGGCCCAATCGGGGCGGCGATTGCAGGTGGGATTCATGCGGCGTTACGACCCGGCTTATGCGGCGGCGATGAAGCGAATTGAAGCCGGCGAAATCGGGGTTCCGGTGATATTCAAATCGCTGGGGCGCGATAAGGAGTGGGGCCCTATTGCGGCGTACGAGTCGCGCATCAACGGGATGCTTTTTTATACAAATACGATTCACGATTTCGATTTGGCGCGCTGGATGATGCAGGACGAAGTGAGCGCGGTGCATGCGTACACGACGACGACGACGCGGCCGGAACTGGCCACGTACGGAGACCTGGTGGCGAGCGTGGTGAACCTCAACTACCAGCGCGGCGCGATTGGAAACGTGGAATCGTATGCGCAGGCTGTTTATGGCTATGACGTGCGCACGGAGATCATCGGTTCGAAGGGCTCGATCTTTGTTGGCAGCCTGCAGCATTCGCCCGCCGTTTTTCTAACTGCTCGAGGCGGCGAGCAGAGTCTGGCCGATCATTTTCTGACGAGGTTTGCGGATGCGTATCTGGCCGAGGTGCGGGATTTTGCGCACAACATGCTGCACGATCTGACGCCGCGCGTGACGGGCGACGACGGACTGAAGGCGCTGGCCATCGCGGTGGCTGCCGAAAAATCGCACTTGCAGGCGAAGCCGATCGAAGTGGCGCTCGCGGATGTGCGCGCGGCATCGTGACGTTAAGCTTTTTTCGCACGGACGAGATTCGCTGAAGTTGCAAATGCAAGAAGAGCCGGCGGGACGCCGCCGCAACTTGATGGATGGCAAAAATGACGCGCGCAACTGAAACTGTTTACAAAAGCCCTCTGCACAAGATGACGCAAACCACTCCTACCTGCCTGTGGAACGATTCCGCTTCCATCGAAGAATTGACCTATTCAATCGAGCATGGCGCGGTGGGCGCGACGTGCAATCCAGTGATCGTAGTTGGCGTACTGAAAAAAGGGATGAGTTTCTGGAAGGGGCGCATCCAGGACTTGATCAAAAAGCTGCCCACGGCGACTGAAGACGAGATCGCGTGGCAGCTAGTGCGTGAAATTTCCATCCGCGCCGCAGCGCTGCTGAAACCAATCTTCGACACGCAGCGCGGCAAGAACGGCCGGCTTTCGATTCAGACCGACCCGCGGCTATTTCGCGACAGCCAGGCGATCGTGAGGCAGGCGGTGGAGTTCAGTCAACTCGCACCGAACATGATCGTGAAGATTCCGGTGACGCGCGCGGGAATTCCAGCGATCGAAGAAGCCACTTATCGCGGCGTGAGCATCAATGCGACTGTGTCGTTTACTTTGCCGCAGTGCATCGCCGTCGCCGAAGCAGTGGAACGCGGCCTGCAGCGGCGCGCGAAGGACGGCAAGGAAATCGCCGGCATGGGGCCGGTGTGCACACTGATGGTGGGGCGCCTAGACGACTGGCTGAAGGTCGTGATGGAAAAAGAAAATATTGCGATCGATCCGGGATATCTGGAATGGGCTGGGGTGGCGGTGCTGAAGAAGGCCTACAAGATATTTCAGGAACGCGGCTATCGCGTCCGGCTGCTTTCGGCGGCGTTTCGCAATCACATGCACTGGAGCGAATTCATTGGGGGCGACATGGTGATTTCACCGCCGTGTTCGTGGCAAGTTCGATTCAATGCGAGTGATATAGAGGTGCGCTCGCGAATTGATGAACCGGTGCGCGCGGAAATCGTGGAGGAACTTTCCAGGAAATTTGCGGACTTCCGCCGCGCGAATACCGAGGGCGGGCTGACGATCGAGGAATTTGATTCCTTTGCGCCGACGCGGCGGACTTTGCGGCAGTTCGTCACGGCGTGCCACGATTTGGATGCGCTGGTGCGCGATATTTTGATTCCTAATCCGGAAGCGTAGAGACGCTGCGCAAAAGCGGATGCGCATCCCCGCAGGAATACGCGCGAAGCAGCAACTAAATTCTATATTTGAAGAGGAGATTCGCACGTGGGAAAACTGGCAATTACCGGCGGCGAACCCGTACGCAAGACACCTTTTACTCCGTGGCCCGTCGCCACAAAGGAGGAATTCACCGCGCTGGAGGACGCGTTCACCAGCCTGAAATGGGGCGGCCAGCCGTTCCCCGGAAAATACGCGGATGCATTCGCGAAGAAATTCGCCGCGTTTCAGACCGCGAAATATGGGCAGTGCGTAAGCACTGGGACTGTCGCCATTGAGGCGTGCTTGAAAGCGATTCAGATTCGCCCGGGAGATGAAGTGATCGTTCCGGCCTACACGTGGGAAGGAACCGTAGGCCCGGTGCTGCTACTCAATGCGGTGCCAGTGTTCGTGGACGTGGATCCGGAGACTTATTGTCTGGACACGAAGTTGATCGAGCAGGCCATCACTCCAAAGACCAGGGCGATACTGCCCGTCCATCTGGGGATGCGTTTCGCGGACATGGACGAGATTTTGCGCATCGCGAAAAAACACAAACTGAAAGTGATTGAAGATTGCGCGCATGCGCACGGGGCGATGTGGAAGGGGCAAGGTGCGGGTTCCATGGGAGACCTGGGAGCGTTCAGCTTCCAATCCAGCAAATTGATCACGTCGGGCGAAGGTGGCGCGGTGATCACGAACACGCTGGAATACATGGAGCGGGTGCAGAGCTACATCAACGCAGGGCGCGCCAGCCTGACGGACCAATATCACCACCGCATCATCGGATACAATCACCGGTTGAGCGAGCTGCAGGCTGCCGTGCTGGGGCCGCAGCTGGAACGGCTGCCGCAGCAAGCCGCGACGCGCGAGAAAAATGTGAAGCACTTTGAATCGCGGCTGCAAAATAACCAAGCAATCAAATTGCTGAAGCCGGAACCACGGATTACCCGCCTGGCGCCCTACGGCTTCATGTTCAAATATTTTGCGGACAAAGCGAACGACATACCGCGCGCGGCGTTTGTCGGCGCGCTACAGCTGGAAGGCATTCCCTGCGATGGGCTGTTCTACGAGCCGGTTTACAAAAGCTCATTGTTCCCTTTGAAGCCGGAGGACTTCCCTGCTCTGAGTTGGGGACGCGATAAGCCGCTCGATCTGCGGAACATGTACTCATGCCCGGTGGCGGATCGCGCTGCTTACCATGAGGCGGTATGGTTTCCGCATCAATTGTTTGTGGGAAGCGTAGCAGACGTGGATTCGATTGCGGATGCGATCGAAAAAGTGCTGGGCGCGAGTGAAGAGCTGCGCGGTTTGGACCACAAGGCGATTCGGAATCAGAAATTGGGACGCGCGGACCGCGAGAGCTAGGCGCAGTCCAAGTGACAATCGGGACTGCGAGATCTGCACACATTCCTAGCCTCAGCGGCTAAAGCCGCTCGTATTTTGTGGCGTTGACGACAAGGCTGAAGCCGTGCCATGACGAAAGAGCTTGGTGCTGGTGCCGCGAATTCCTGGGAGAAGTCCAATCCATGGCTGCCGGAAAAAAGGTCGGGTTCGCGGTGGTGGGCTTGGGTACGATCGCGCAAGGATTTGTCCTGCCGAGCTTCGCGAAGTGCAAGAACGCAAAACTGGTCGCGGTGGTCAGCAGAGACAAGGACAAAGCCGCGCGGGTGGCGCGTAGATTCAAAGCCAGCGCACACTACAGCAACGATGAGTATGCGCAGTGCCTGGCGAATCCTGAAGTGTCCGCGGTATTTGTAGCGACTCCGAACGGCCTGCATGAATCTTTCACAGTGCAGGCAGCGCAGGCCGGCAAACACGTGCTGTGCGAGAAACCTCTGGCTGCGACGGCCGATCAGGCTGCGCGAATGGTGGAAGCCTGCCGGCGAAACCACGTGTTGTTGATGACCGCCTACCGCAAATATTTCGAGCCCAGCACTCTCTACCTGAAGCAATTGATTCAAAGCGGCGCGCTGGGACGAATTGACGTAATTCATACCGCGTTTAGCGAATTGTATTTGCCCGGCAAATCGTTGGCCTGGATGGCAGATTCTAATCTGGCGGGCGGCGGCCCGCTGATGGATCTGGGCGTGTATTGCGTAAACACCACGCGCTGGCTGGTGGAGGAAGATCCGGCGGAAGTTAGCGCGCAGAGTTGGGCGCGCGACACGGTGACATTTTGGGACGTCGAAGAGGGGATTTCGTTTCGCATGCAGTTTCCCAGTGGGCTGGTGGTGCAAGGCAGCGCGTCGTACGGCGCGGTTTTGTCATCCTTTATATACGTGCAGGGGACGAAGGGATGGGCGTCGCTAACTCCTGCGTTTCCATTCGATGAGATCCGACGGATCACTGGAAAGATTGGAAAGCGCGCGATTGACCGGACGTTCCCGATCATTGATGAGTTCGGCCTGGAGATAAGCGAGTTGGCCTCTGCGATTCAGGATCGGCGGCCGGTGGAAAGCGATGGCGTTCAGGGGCATCGTGATATGGTTATTCTTGAGTCAATCTATAACTCGGGGAAAAAACAGCGGCCAGTTGTCATAAACTACTGAGTAGAGCGCCGCGCGGGGCTGATTTGCAGCTGGAACCGAGGCGCGCGTTTTACTTTTTAGTACAAGGCTGAAACGGATGACTGCGGTGAAAAAAGCGGGGCGCAAGAAGGCGGGCAAGACCGCGAGCATTTACGATGTCGCGAAATTGTCACGCGTCTCCGTTTTCACGGTTTCCGCGGTGGTGAATCACAAAAGCCACGTGGGCGAGAAGCTCCGCAAGCGCGTCGAAACGGCCATCCGCAAACTGAATTATCGCCCAAACCTGATTGCGCGTAGCCTGGCGAATCAGCGGACGCATACCATCGGAATGATCGTGCCGGATATTGCCAATCCGTTTTTCCCGATGGTGGTTCGCGGCGCGGAGGATGCGGCGCAACGTCACGGGTACAATTTGCTGCTGTGCAACAGCGACGACAGTCTTGCGAAAGAAGAAAAATCTGTCGAACTGCTGCTATCGAAGCGCGTGGATGGAATCCTACTGACGAAGGCCGCGGAAGATTTTCGGCCGTCGCTGCGGCAGATGATCAAGGAAGTGAACATCCCTTTTGTGCTGGTGATGCGCACGTACCCGAAATTGACGAATGACGCAGTGATTACCGACGATTATCAGGGCGCGTATGACGCGGTGTCCCACCTGGCACGTTCGGGAAGACGGCGCATCGGATTGATTGGCGGCCCGCGTAAGGTGAGCAACGCGCAAGCGCGGTGGGAAGGTTTTCGCGACGCGTTGAAGGCGGAAGGACTGCCTTACGAACCGGAATTGGATATTGAGGGAGATTACCGCATCGAATCCGGATTTCGCGCGGGGCATGCGCTGCTTTCGCACCGGCCCGACGGAATTTACGTAGCGAACCACTTGATGACCGTGGGATTGCTGAAGGCCGCGGAAGAAATGGGTTTGCGCTGTCCGGAAGATTTTGGTCTGGTGAGTTTTGACGATTATCCTTGGCTGGGAGTGTTTCGGCCGCGGTTGACGACGGTGGAATTGCCCAAGCACCAGCTGGGAATCGACGCCGCCGAACTGCTGATCCGGCGCATTACGGGCGATCGCAGCAAGGCCGTGGTGAAAAAATTGCCGCCGGAATTGCGCATTCGCGAATCGTGCGGGTTTGCGCTGCATGTTTCGCGCGGGAAATCTTCGGAGCACGAGGCGGGCAAAGCAAGCAGTGCGCTGATGCGGGATTTGCGGTAATCGTGACAGTGTCGCGATTGCGGTCTGCTGTGTCCACGGCGCAGATTACGTTTCGCTGAAGTCAATTAATTTTGGTCTGCGTGTGAATCCCTTCGTTTTGTAACCGCCGTAGAGAATTCCGACGACCAGCCAGGCCAGGCCGGCATATTTTGTCCAGGTTTGCAGGCTGATCAGCAGGACCAAACAGAAGACGAAGCCGAAGCCCGGAACGAAAGCGTCCACGAAAAAGTTGCGATGGCCTATGGCTTCGCGCGAAAACCAGAAATGGCGGAAGGCCGCAAGATTCACTCCCATAAAGGCGAGGAGGCCGCCAAACGTGACTACTTCCGCGGCGTGTTCCCACGGGATGGTGATCACGCCGATGTAGGCGAGGACGCCGACGATCCACACATTGTAAACGGGATTGCTTTTTTTGGGGCTAAGGTAGCCGAAGATTTTTTTCGGCAGCACATCGTCGCGACCCATGCTGTAAAGCAGGCGCGACGCGCCCACGTGCCCGGCAAGTCCGCAGGCAATGCTGGAAACAAGGAGCATGACGCCATAGGCGGCGAACAACGCGGGGCCGCTGGCCATCCTGGCGACATCCATGAACGCGGTTTCGGGATTTTGCAGCGTGGTGTAGTCCGGCCAGACGCGCTGCGCGAGATAGACTTGCAGTCCGCTGAAAAGTCCGGTGAAGATGACGACAAGGACGGTGGCGAGCAGCACGTTGCGTTTAGGATTGTGAACTTCTTCCGCGAGGATCGAGACGCCATCGAAACCGATGAACACCAGCGCGGCAAGCGAAGTACCAGCGGCGACGGCGCGGATATTAAATGTGGCCGGATTGTAAATCGGATGCATGGAGAACAGCCCGGCGAAATGCTGGTGCAAGACGATGAAGCGGAACGATTCGACGATAAACACGGTGGTGACCAGCAACATGAAACCGAGCAAGACTTCGTTGGTGCGCGCGGTGAATTTGATTCCCTGCACCGTGAGGATGGTGATCAAACCGACGGTGACGGCGGCCAAGATGGCGAACGGGACGCGCGGCGTCATGCGTTGAATGGCGAGCACGGCGTACAGGGCGTTCTGGATCGGCTGAAAGAGGTACTCGAGAAACATGGCCCAGCCGATGACGAATCCGAAGTGCGGATTCAGTTCGCGGCTGATGTAGGTGTACACCGAACCTGCGGAGGGATAGACGCTGGCCATGCGGCCGAAGCTGATGGCGGTGACGGACATCGCAATCATTCCGAGAAGAAGCGTCGCGACGGTGTGGCCGTGCGAAAGAACCTGGCCTTCACCGAAGAGTGGGACGGCGGCAATCGGCGAAGTGAGGATGATGCCGTAGTAAATCAGGTCCCAGAGGCCCAAGGCGCGTTTGAGATGAGGTTTTTTGGGTGCTGTGATGTGCGCCGCGCCTGCGTCTGCTGTTGTTTGCACCCTTGCCTCTCTGCGCCCCGAGCTTCACAGGAAACTATTGCAACGGCTACGCGAATACGACCGCAGCGAAAGACTGCGTGTATCGAAAAGTTAAAAGAAAAAGCGTTCTTTCTTGCGCGCTTCTTCGTAGCCGCGGCGCGCGGCTTTCACGGCGTCACGTTCGGAAACTTCGGCGATGGGCACGTCCCACCAGGATTCGTAGCCGGGAACTCTTTGGTCGTAGGAGGTCTCGACGACAACCACAGAGGTGCGGGGTTGTTCGCGAGCGGCGGCTAGAGCTGCTTTCAGTTCATCCGCTGTCTGGGCACGAGCGATCCAGGCGCCGAGGCTGGCGGCGTTGGCCGCGAAATCCACGGGGAGCAAATCGCCATCGTATTTTTCCCCACTGCGGTAACGGTAATTTGTGCCCATGCCTTCGTTGCCGCAGGCGCGGCTGAGCCCGCCGATGCTGGAGAAGCCGTGATTGTCGAGGAGCACGATGTTGATTTTGAAACCTTCCTGGACGGAGGTGACGATTTCTTGGGCCATCATCAGGTAGGAGCCGTCGCCGATCAGCACGTACACTTCGCGCGCGGGGTCGGCCATTTTCGCGCCCAGACCGCCGGCAATTTCGTAGCCCATGCAGGAGAAGCCATATTCCATGTGATAGCCGCCGGGCTGGCGAGTGCGCCAGAGTTTGTGCAGGTCTCCGGGCAGGCTGCCGGCCGCGCAGACGACAATATCCGAGGGTTTCGTGAAATTGTTGACGATGCCGATGACTTCGCCCTGCGTGATGGGCGGCGGCTGGTGAATCCCGTAGATGCGGTTCACTTCACTTTCCCAGCGGGCGCGGAATTCGTTGATCTTCGCGCGATAGCTATCTTCGACGAGGTGTGCACCGAGAACTTGCTGCAATTCTGTGATGGAGAGGCGCGCGTCGCCGGTGAGCGGCAGGGCCGCGTGTTTGTAGGCGTCGAATTCCGCGACGTTAATATTGATGAAGCGTACGCCTGGATTCTGGAACGCGGTCTTTGACGCGCTGGTGAAATCGCTGTAGCGCGTCCCGATGCCGAGGATTAGGTCCGCTTCGCGCGCTGCGATGTTGGCGCCGGGTGTGCCGGTGACTCCCACGGCGCCGAGCTGCTGAGGATGGTCGAAAGGCAGCGAACCTTTGCCGGCTTGCGTTTCGCAAACTGGTATGCCGGTCGCTTGGGCGAACTGCGCGAGCGCTTCCGAGGCCTGGGAATAGAGCACGCCTCCGCCGGCGACGATTAGAGGCTTCTTGGCAGCGCGAATCCATTCGGCCGCACGCTGCAGAAGGGTTTGATCGCAGCGATTTCGGGGGATCAGCCAAACTTTTTTTGCGAAAAACTTTTCGGGAAAATCGAAACTTTCAGCCTGCACATCCTGGGGAAACGCGATGGTAACGGCGCCGGTCTCCGCTGGAGAAGTAAGTACGCGCATGGCTTCGGGAAGCGCGGTGAGCAATTGTTCGGGACGTTCGATGCGATCCCAGTAGCAGGAGACGGGCTTGAAACAATCGTTTACGGAAATGTCCTGTGTGGATGGAGACTCAAGCTGCTGCAGTACGGGAGCGACATTGCGACGCGCGAAAATATCTCCGGGGAGCAGCAGCACGGGCAGGCGGTTAACCGTGGCGGTCGCGGCGCCAGTGATCATGTTGGTGGCGCCCGGTCCGATGGAGGAGGTGCAAACCAGGGCGCGCATGCGGAAACTTGTTTTCGCAAATGCCGTGGCGGCGTGGACCATGGCTTGTTCGTTGCGGAAGAGGTAGTAGCGCAGCCCCGGATCCTGCTCGAGCGCCTGGCCGAGGCCGGCGACATTGCCGTGGCCGAAAATTCCCAGGCAGCCTGCAAAGAATCGAAACTGCTGGCCGTCGCGCTCGGAGTACTGATTCTTCAGATAGGCGATGGTAGCTTGCGCTGCAGTGAGACGTACCGTCATTAGGCGATGTCCCTTCTGAATGGTGCGACGCCCCAGAGTTGCTGCTGGCACGATTGTCGTCCTTGCATAAGAGAAAGGAAAGCCTGAGGTTTCGCTAGCTGGATATGGTTGCAGGGGACGACCAGCCTGGAGGGCTCGGTTGGCGGCGCATGCAAACGAAGAATGGAGCGCGTGGCAGCGCACATAAGGCGAAACGAGCGGCGGTTTTCTAAGCGATTATAATGACTTGACTGAGAGCAAGCGCGGCTGGAAGAAGCGCGCAGCCGCGGAACTTCTGCTGCTTGGTTTGTGAGTTCAGCATCGCTCCGGTCGCAGGACATCCGCATGGGTCTCCTTTTCCGGCGCGACTATTCCCGCACGAGAGGCAGGCGCGGGTCGGTGTCCTTCCAAGTGGAACGGATCCAGACATGTTGGGGATCTTCGGTGACGGTCAAGGCCCGAGCGGAGCCTGCGAGAAAATTGAGGTAGTACACATCGTAACCCGGTCCGGCGACGACCGGATGATAGCCGCTGTGCACCAGCACGGTATCGCCGTCTTTGACTTTCAAAGTTTGATCGGCGCCGTGCTTGCCGGAATAGAGATGCTGCATGGCGAATCCGTCCGGTTGGCGCAGGCGGTAGTAATAAATTTCGTCGAGATCGACCTCGGCGGGCGGATTGTGCACATCATGCTTGTGCGGAGGGTAGCTCGACCAATTGCCGCCGGGCGTATAAACCTCAATTACCATCAGCTTATCCGCTGGAAAAGCGGGAGTGATGATGTCCACGATCTGGCGGGAAGCGTTTCCGCCGCCACGCAGACTGCTGACCACGTCGCTCGGCGTGATCAGCTTGGGCTGCAGGTGAGCTTCGGACGGCGCGCGACACTCGGCGATTTCGCAGGTTGTTTCGGCGGTGAAAACTGCCTGGTTTCCGGTGGGCAGATAGAGCGCGTAGGGCAAACCGTCGAACACATTTCTGCGCTTCCCAATGCTAGTGGGCCCTTGCCCCCAATCCACCTGGCAGTTGCCGCCAAGCAAGACGAATGCGGCTTCCTCGTGGTCGGTGCGCGCGCGAAAGATTTCGCCCGACTGCAAACGGCGGACAATGAGGCTCATCCATTCCCATCCGGCCTGCTGGCGAGACAAAGTGAGGAGCTCACCGGCGGATCTCTGCGGCAAGTTGACGGAATGGACGAGAAAGCTAGTCTCGCTCAAGTTTTCTCCTCCGCTGGGTGTAAGCACCGAATATCCCGCTGGGGCATTGTATTTGTCTAACCGCTTTGAGACTATGGCAAAGGAACGCCCGGTTGTCAATTGTGAGCATGGTTCTTGCGAGGCGTCGAATAGCAGAGAGGGATATAGCACATGGCCAGCGCTCGTGAACTGACGCATTACTACGGGGGAGAATGGCACGGCAGCAGAACCGCGGACTACCGCGACGTGCTGAATCCCGCGACGGGAGAAACTCTGGCGCGCGCGCCGATCGCTTTAAGGCAAGAGGTGAATGCTGCTGTCGCGGCTGCGGCGGCCGCTTATCCGGCGTGGCGCCGCACACCTCCCGAGGACCGAATCCAATACTTGTTCAAGCTGAAGCAATTGCTGGAAGACCACGTGGAGGAGCTGGCGCGAATCTGCACGCAGGAAAACGGCAAGACGGTGGGTGAATCGCGGGCGGAATTGCGGCGAGCAATCGAGAACGTGGAAGTGGCCTGCGGGATTCCAACTTTGATGCAGGGATACAACCTGGAAGACGTGGCGTCCGGCATCGACGAGATGATGATCCGGCAACCGCTAGGAGTGACGGCGGCGATCACGCCATTCAATTTCCCGGCGATGATTCCCTTCTGGTTTTTGCCGTACGCGATCGCCTGCGGCAATACTTTCATTTTGAAGGCGTCGGAAAAAGTTCCGCTGACGATGCATCGAGCTTTCGAGCTGATGGAGGGGCTGAAACTGCCGGCGGGAGTACTGAACCTGGTCCACGGCGATAAGGCCGCGGTGGATGCGCTGCTGGAAAATCCTGACGTGCGGGCGATCAGCTTCGTAGGTTCGTCTCTGGTAGCGAAATATATTTACGCGCAGGCCGCAAGATTTGGAAAGCGAGTGCAGTGTCAGGGCGGCGCGAAGAACCACGTGCTAATTTTGCCGGATGCCGACCTGGAAACCACGACGCGCATCGTGAGTGATAGCGCGTTCGGTTGCGCGGGGCAGCGTTGCCTGGCCGTTTCGGTGGCGGTGACGGTGGGCGAAGCGCGCAACGAATTTACGCAAGCAATCGCCAAGGTCGCCGATGCGATTCGCGTGGGGAATGGCCTGGATAAAGATGTGCAGATGGGCCCGGTGATTACGGCGGAAAGTAAGAAGCGAATTGAGGGATTGATCGCCGCGGGAGTGAACGATGGCGCAAAAGTTTTGCTGGATGGCCGCCCCGGAAACGGCGGCTCCGCTTCGGCCGCGGGCAATTTTTTGAAGCCAACGCTGCTGGACGGCGTGCCGGCCGCCAGCGCTCTATCTACAACCGAGATCTTCGGGCCGGTGCTGAGCCTGGTGCACGCAAATACTCTGGAAGAAGGGATTGAGACGCTTTCGCGCAGCCCATTCGGAAACATGGCTTCGATTTTCACCAGCAGCGGCGCGGCGGCGAGAAAATTCCGAGAGCAAAAAGCGGATCGAGGCATTGATCGCCGCGGGAGTGAACGATGGCGCAAAGGTTTTGCTGGATGGCCGCTCCGGAAACGGTTCGCCCGGCTCTTCGGCCGGCAACTTCCTGAAACCGACGCTGCTCGACGGCGTACCCGCCGCCAGCGCTCTGTCTACAACCGAGATCTTCGGGCCGGTGCTGAGCCTGGTGCACGCAAACACTCTGGAAGAAGGGATCGAGACGCTTTCGCGCAGCCCATTCGGAAACATGGCTTCGATTTTCACCAACAGCGGCGCGGCGGCGAGAAAATTCCGCTACGAAGTGCCGGCGGGTAACATCGGGATCAACATCGGAGTGGCCGCGCCCATGGCTTACTTCCCGTTCAGCGGCTGGCGAGATAGTTTCCTTGGAGTGCTGCATGGGCAAGGCCGCGATGCGGTGGAATTTTACACGGATAAGAAGGTGGTGGTGGAGCGCTGGCCTAAGGAATGGTCGCGAAAGTTTTAAGCCAGTGTGTCACGATTCTGTAACATGCGCGCGCGGCGGGTATTTCGCCGGGCTTCGCAGTCTTCGCGAAATCGTAGTAGGCTCTTGCGTGCGCAAATGAACAATCAGGAAACACAAAAACTGCGGAACCTGCTGGCGCAACGGCAATGGGATGCGGCGGTCGAGCTGCTGCGAAAAGCCGATCCTACATCGGCTGCGGATTTTTTCCTCAGCGCGCCGTACGACGAGCAGCGCGGGCTGTTTCACGCAATGCCGGTGGAGCTGGCGGCGTCGCTGATCGTGCACCTGCCGTATTACCACGCCTACGTGCTGCTCCATTCACTGCCGTCGCAGGAAATGCGCGCGGTGGTGGAAGCGATGACGCCGGGCGAGCGCAATCATTTTCTGGATGCGCTGCCCGAAGAAGCGTGGCAGTGCCTGATGGACGAGTTGGCGGAAGCAGGGACGGGCGCGCCTTACTGCGGGGTGACCGAAGCCGACGCCGGCGGAGTGACGACGGAATTTGCGCCACCAGCCGTTGACACCGAACCAATCATTCAGGCGCGGCAAATCGAAAAAAACTACCAGCAGCCGGACGGCCGCCAAATTCAGGTGATTGCTCCGGTGGATTTTTCCGTGGAGCCGAACACCATCATCGCGCTGCTGGGCCCGTCCGGCTCGGGAAAGTCCACGCTGCTGCGAATTCTTTCGGGGCTTGCGGCGCCTTCGTCGGGAGAGGTTTTGTGGCACGGAAAGCCCATGAGCGGGTGCCAGCCGAACGTCGCGATCGTGTTTCAGAGTTTCGCGCTCTTTCCGTGGCTCACCGTGCTGGAAAACGTGGAAGCACCTCTGCTCGCGCGCGGCATCACTCATTTCGAGAGGCACCGCAAGGCGCTGCGGGCGCTGGCTTCCGTCGGATTGCACGGCTTCGAATCCGCGTACCCCAAGGAATTATCGGGTGGGATGAAACAGCGCGTCGGTTTTGCGCGAGCGCTGGCCGTGGAGCCGGAGATTTTGTTCATGGACGAGCCTTTTTCCGCGCTGGACGTGCTGACCGCGGAAAACCTGCGCGGCGAGCTGCTGGAGTTGTGGCTGGCGAAGAAAGTTCCCACGAAGAGCATATTCATCGTTACGCACAATATCGAAGAAGCAGTGCTGCTGGCGGATCGAATCATCGTGCTGGGACGCAATCCGGCGAAGATACGCGCGGATTTTCGCGTGCCGCTGCAACATCCGCGCGACCGCAAGTCCGCGGCGTTCGTTCTGTATGTGGACTACATATACAAGGTGATGACGCAGCCGCAGCTGGAGCTGGCGCCGCCCTCGAAAACCGAGCACAAGGAAAAAGCAGCAGCGCAGATGTTGCCGCACTCGCGGCCGGGCGGCATCGCTGGATTGCTGGAGCTGCTGGACGATCGCGGCGGCGAGGAAGACATGTACCACATCGCCGAGGAACTGCTGCTGGAGGTGGACGACTTGCTGCCGATTCTGGACGCAGCGACGCTGCTGGGCTTCGCCACGGTGCATGAAGGCGACGTGCGCATCACGGAGAAGGGCCGCGCTTACGCGCAGGCGGACATACCCACCCGAAAAGTGATATTCCGTGAGGCAGTGCTGGCGCACGTTTCGCTGCTGCAACAGATTCAATCCACGCTGGAAAAGAAATCGAATCACACCATGCCGGTGGAATTCTTCCGCGACCTCCTGGACGAACGATTCGCGCAGGTGGAAGTGGAGCAACAGATTGAAACCGCGTTGAACTGGGGCCGTTACGCGGAGCTCTTCACCTATGACGCGGAAGACGACACCGTGCACCTGCATTCGCCGGAGCATCACGGCGAAAATTCCCCGGAAAGCGCCGCACTGCACTGATGGCCGGCGAAACCCAGAAAACTTCTAGTCGCACCCTGACCTGGGGAACGATTCCCTCCAACGTGCCTTCGCTATTCCGCGACCTGCCGATTCTGCTGGCGGCGCTGGCGTTTTTCTACGCAGTGCTGTCCATGACGCACTACTGGATGACGCCGGCGGGCGCCCCGATGGAAATTCACTTGGAACCAAGCGCGCTGCCGCGGTACGCGATGTTTTCGGTGCTGCGGATTGCGGCCGCGTACGTGGTGAGCCTGGTGTTCACGGTGGTATATGGATACATCGCCGCTTACAACACGCGCGCGGAAAAATTCATGGTTCCGCTGCTGGACACGCTGCAATCAATTCCCGTGCTCAGTTTTCTTCCTGGCGTGATGGTGGCGATGGTGGCGCTTTTTCCGACTCGACAACTAGGCGTTGAGCTGGGCTCCATTCTGCTGATTTTCACCGGGCAAGTGTGGAATATGACATTCAGTTTTTACTCGTCGCTGAAAAGCATTCCGCGCGAGATGCGCGAAGTGGCGGAGATTTATCGCTGGAGCTGGTGGCAGAGATTCACGCAGATGGAGCTGCCATATTCGATCATCGGGCTGGTGTGGAATTCGATGATGTCCGTGGCGGGCGGCTGGTTTTTTCTGATGGCTTGCGAAATGTTTACGCTGGGAGATCGAGATTTGCGCCTGCCGGGCTTGGGCTCCTACCTGCAGACCGCTGCGAACGCCGGAAACACCCGCGCGATCTGGTGGGGTATGGGAGTGATGATCGGAATCATCGTAGTCATTGATCAGCTGGTGTGGCGACCGGTGATCGCGTGGGCGGAGAAATTCAAATTCGAGCAAGTGGAATCCACGGATGCGCCGCGTTCACCGGTTCTGGATTTGCTACGGAGCTCCAGAATTCTACCGTTCTTCTCGCGTCTGACCGTGCAGCCCGCGCGCGAATACCTGAGTTTGCATTTCGCGCGCAGCAACGCTACACAAGGCCCGCGAAGTACGACGCGCGGCGTATTTCAGTGGCTCACGTGGCTGCTGGTGGCTGCACTGTTTGCCGGAATCGCATACGCATCCGTCAGAATGGTAATGCTGCTGACGCACCTGACGCGCGAGGAACTGCGCAGCATATTTCTCGGGGCGGGCGCGACGTTTCTCCGCGTCGCGTTCACTTTGTTTCTTGCTGCGCTGTGGACCATTCCGGTCGGAGTCCTGATCGGGCTGAAACCGAAGCTTTCGGCCATCGCGCAGCCCATCGCGCAGGTGGCGGCGTCGGTTCCAGCGACCGCGCTCTTTCCAATTATTTTGCTGGTGCTGATTCGCGCGGGCGGCGGACTGGGAATTGGTTCGATCATGTTGCTGCTGCTGGGGACGCAGTGGTACATCCTGTTCAATGTGATCGCCGGCGCCATCGCGATTCCCACCGATCTGAAGGAGGTGTGCTCCGTTTTTCGTTTTGGCCGGACGGAGCGCTGGAGGGAACTCCTGTTGCCCGGAATTTTTCCGTTCTTGATCACTGGATTTGTGACCGCGTCGGGTGGCGCCTGGAACGCCAGCATCGTGGCGGAATATTTCAAATTTCGCGGGCATACCTATCTGACTACGGGACTGGGAGCGGTGATCAGTAGCGCCACCGACACGGGAAATACGCGCGTGCTGCTCGCGGCGACGATTCTAATGGCGTCGATGGTGGTTACGATCAACCGGCTGCTATGGCGGCGGCTGTACCAGCTGGCCTCCACGCGTTTCCGACTGGAAAACTGAGCTGGTCAGCGCGCTCTGAGTTTTAGAAATTCACGTAGCTATGCGAACTAGCGTTTCACGGCCCACAGCAATCCAATCCCACCGAAAATAAACTCGCGAGCATCCACGCGGTGGTACCCGGTGCGCTGCAGCAACGAGGAGTATTCTTTAACAGAGAGGAAGCTACGGATCGAATCTGGAATGTAAGTGTAAGTGCGTGGTCTGCCGTGCAGGAGCGTGCCCCAAAAAGCGCCCTGCACATACAAAAATCCCAAATACAGCTGGCGGAATACGCGATTTGTCGGTAAAAAAAAGTCGAGACTGACCATCACGCCGCCTGGTCGCGTGATGCGTTCGATTTCGCGCACTGCAGAGCCGAGATTCGGAAAATTTCGCAGGCCGTAGCCGATGAAAACGCAGTCGAAAGACCCAGAGGCAAACGGCAATGCGGTGGCGTCCGCGCAAACCGCTTCCTCCAGACCATTGCGGCGCCCGACGCGCAACATTTCCTCGGTGATGTCCACTGCCACTGAGCGCGCAGCGGGCAAATGCTCGCGCACCAGTCGGGAAAAATCGCCGGTCCCCGACGCGAGGTCGAGTACCAGCGCATTTTCTGGTAGCGACGCGCCGAGCACGCCGAGGCGTTTCCAACGGCCGTCCATGCCGTAGGAAATGACGCGCGTGATGAAATCGTACTTGGGCGCGATCTTGCTGAACATCTCGCGCATCTTGCGCGTGTCCTGGCGTTCGGCGGGAATGGTCATCGGTCTGCGAATTTTACACGGTTTATCACCGCCGAGGGCGACGTTATTTCAGTGCGCAGTTGGAATGAAATTCGCGGCCCGCTCAAGCTGCGCGGGCAGATTCTTTTGCGCGACCGCAGCCGCTTTTGCGCCCATCCTGCTTTCTACCTGGCGGCGAGCAGATTGCACGGTGGCCAGCTCGGAACCGGACGCGCCATTCAGCAGATTTTCCGCGTGTAGCAAGGAAGCGTATGCCAATTCGTCCGGCGCATTCTGGCTGCGCAGAAATTGTCCGTAGTTGAACCAATCGAGCGCTGCAGCTTGCGCATCGCCGGTGTGTGCGTCGAGCACCAGGGCGCGCTGATAGGAGTGCGCGGCTGCGGCGGCATCGCCGTTCCGGGCCTGCAAATCCGCGCGATGCACGAGCGCCAGGCTCTCCAGTTTCGCGTCACCGGTCTGCTGCGCCTGTGTGATGGCAGTGTCATACCGCGCGAGCGCCGCGGCAGACTGATTGATGCGCGAATCGTCATCAGCGAATTGAATGCTGGCGGCGAGGATCTGTTGCGGGCTGAAAGCAGGAGCGTCCGGCGCGGTCTGCGGATTCACGGTGGCGTATTGCAGGAACAGATTCCAATGGCGGGCGGCGGCGGCCGGTTCCCCGCGCTGGTCGAAAGCCTCCGCGAGATAGAGGTGCACGTGCGGCTGGTTGGGATTTATGTCCACTGATTTCTGCCAGGAATCTATCGCTTCCTCGGGATGTCCGAGGCGCGCGGCAAGCAGCCCGTAGTTGGTCAGTGCATCGGGGTCGCGCGGGAATCGCTCCAGCATTTTCTGATAGTGCGCGTAGGCATCGGCGTAGTGGCCATCGGCAATCAGCGCGCGGGCGGCGGCTTGCTGCAGCGTGATGCTGGTCGGATTGAGGGAGACGGCGCGAGTGAGCGCGGCGACAGCCCGTTCGCGCTGACCCTGTTGCGTTTCGGCACGGGCGATCCGTTCTTCGACGAAACTGTCGTAAGGATTGATTTGTGCGGCACGCAGAAGAGCTGGAAGATTTCCTTCGTCGGTGCGCAGCGCGAACTGGAATTGGTCGAAGCCGCCCCAGAGGAACAGTAGGACGGCGAGGGAAATACGAAACACGGGAGCGGACAAAACGCGCACAGCGAAAGCGCGGGCGAAGTGGGTCGGCCGTGGTGATGCTTCGGCAGGGGCCCCTGACGGCTTGCTACTCTGATCAACCAGCAGCGCGGCGACACGCTTGTCGCGAAGCTTCCACAATTTCGCGTCCAGAATGAAGTGATGAATATTCACGAGCGAAACGAAAATCAGGAAACTGGTGGTGAAATCGTAATGGAACAGATAGCTCACCAGCCACGGGCCGGGGATGAAGAGTGCGATGCCCCCGGCAACGAGCGTGGCGAAATAGGCGCCGATGTGCCAATTTTTCTGGCCCGCGGCGCGCGCTTCGCGGCGTTGGTAATAACTGGTGATCCATATGTACTGCGCCGAATGTAGAACGGCGAGGATTCCGCTGCTGTAGCGCGTCTGCGGTACCTGCGCTGCTGAATTCAATTCGAGCAGCGTGGGCAGCACGAACCAGAGGAATTGCGTGAAAGCCAGGGTGAGCGGCGCGATCAATTGGCGCGCGCCCTTGACGCGAATCAAGCGCCGGAACCCCAAGAATGTGAAAGTCGCAAACGCAACGCCGAATGCCAGGCGCAGGGGGAACGTGATCTTTGTGGGCAGGCCGAGGGAAAGAATCAGTGGATCTGTCGAGCCGCCGGTCTCAAAGCTCGCGAGCAGCATCAGGTACGACGCCACAAACGCGCCGCGCAACCAGCGCGTCTCGCCGGCGGTGATTTCCGCGCCGCTGCGCCGCGCGAACATCATTAATAGACCGTAATTTTGCCCGGAATAGTGCCACGGGCTCCAGCAAATATAGAGCGTGAAGAGCCATGGGAAAAATCGCGGCGAGGCGTGCATCACGATACCGGTGAGCACCAGCAACAGGGTGACGTGCAATGTGACGAACTTATATTTTTCGAAATCCGCACGCGTGTGGTACGCCCGGTAAATCGTGGCCATGAAATGCGGGTAGTTGAAAACTATGGCCAGCAGATAAAATGTCATGGCCCAGGCGTGCGTGTGCGCCGGAGTCATCAGTAACGCGACCGCGAGGAGTGGAGCCGACCATGCGCCGCAACCGATAAGCAAATCGAGCCAGGGACCATAGATCCATGAGTTCGACGACGCAGCGCCACGGGCAGACGCAGGCGGCGCTGATTGCGGGCCAACGATCGGTTCGACTGTGACGCTCAAGCTGGGAGCCTCGAGATTCTTTTCGCTGCGCTCGCAGATTCGTCGCGCCCGCTGCACTCAGTTCAGGGCAAACAGCACGAAGCGCAAGTATTCGCCATGCGGTGTAAACGCACAGTTTACTGCCGTTGCCGGAAAGTCTTACGACGGCGTCACACCGGAATGTTGAAAGCGTAACTTCCGATAGATACAGGAGTGCTTCAATGGCCGCAGGAACCGCCCACGAGCGGCCGAGATTCGGGTTATGCGCGAGCCGCGAAATGTGGCTTAATAAACACGAAGATTTTCCACGGTGCCGGACGTAAAATTGCTAGCTGCGTAGAGCATAATTTCTTCGGCCATTCTGCGACGTAAAAGAGAGAGCGCGAATCATATCGCAGGAAAGGAGTTCGAACATGCAATTGGGAATGATTGGGCTGGGGCGGATGGGAGCGAACATGGTCCGGCGGCTGATGAAGGCCGGGCATGAATGTGTGGTGTTTGACATGTCGCCGGCGAGCGTGCAGGCACTCGCGAAAGAAGGCGCGACGGGCGGAAGTTCGTTGGATGATTTCATCGGCAAACTGAAACAGCCGCGCGCGATTTGGCTTATGGTGCCGGCTGCGGTGGTTGACGACACGCTCGCGCAACTCCTGCCCAAGCTGCAGAAAGACGACATTATTATTGATGGCGGGAACTCTTATTATATTGACGACATCCGCCGCGCGAAGGAACTGGCTCCAAAGGGACTTCATTATGTGGACGTGGGCACCAGCGGCGGCGTGTGGGGACTGGAGCGCGGCTATTGCATGATGATCGGCGGAGAACAGGCGACCGTGCAGCGCCTGGATCCGATTTTCAAGACGCTGGCTCCCGGACGCGGCGATATCGCGCGCACACCGGGGCGTGACAAGGTCCCCGGCACGGCCGAAGAAGGCTATCTGCACTGTGGGCCGTCCGGCGCGGGGCATTTCGTGAAGATGGTTCACAATGGAATCGAATACGGCGTGATGGCGGCATACGCCGAGGGCTTGAACATTCTTCACCACGCCAACGTGGGGAAAGTAAAACAGACGCAGGATGCGGAGACAACGCCGCTGCGTTCGCCGGAACATTATATGTACGACATTAATCTGCCGGACGTGACGGAGGTTTGGCGCCGCGGCAGCGTGATCGCGTCGTGGCTGCTGGACCTGACGGCGATTGCGCTGCTGAAGTCTCCCTCGCTGGCCGATTTTTCCGGTCGCGTATCGGATTCCGGCGAAGGACGCTGGACAATTCAGGCGGCGATCGAAGAGGGCACGCCCGCGCCGGTGCTCACAAGCGCGTTGTTCGAACGATTTACGTCCCGCGGGGAATCGGATTTCGCAAACAAACTGCTTTCCGCCATGCGCTTTGAATTCGGCGGCCACCACGAGAAGAAATCATAAGGACGAGCGATGGCTGACACGACCGCTGCAAACCTGGAAGTGAAGAGCACCATAGCCGGGGCGAAAGTGCCGTCCGACGCGCTGGTATTTTTCGGAGCGACCGGCGATCTGGCGCACAAGAAAATTTTTCCCGCGCTGCAGGCCATGGTGAAGCGCGGAAACCTGAATGTGCCGGTGATCGGGGTGGCCAAGGCGGGCTGGAACCTCGAGCAGCTCCGCGAGCGGGCGCGCGACGGTATTGCCACCTTCGGCGGCGGCGTGGACGAGGCAGCCTTCGCGAAACTGGTGGGGCTGCTGAAATATATTGATGGCGATTATCAGGACCCCAAAACGTTTGAGCAATTGTGCACGACGCTCGCCGGCGCGAAGAATCCCACGCATTATCTGGCGATTCCTCCGAGTCTGTTCGCCACGGTGGTGGAGGGCTTGGGGAAATCAGGTTGCGCCACGAATGCGCGCGTGATTATCGAAAAACCGTTTGGGCATGACTTGGCCTCGGCGCAGCGCCTTAACGCGATTCTGCAATCGGTGTTCCCGGAATCTGGAATTTTTCGCATTGACCACTATCTGGGCAAGGAAGCGGTGGAGAATTTGCTGTTGTTCCGCTTCGCGAATGCGTTTCTGGAGCCGATCTGGAATCGCAACTATGTCCACAGCGTCGAAATCACGATGGCGGAATCTTTCGGCGTACAGGGGCGTGGAAAGTTTTACGACGAGACCGGCGCAATTCGCGACGTGATTCAGAATCACCTGCTGCAGGTGGTGGGTTTTCTGGCAATGGAGCCTCCCACCAGCATGTACCCCGAATCGCTGCGCGATGAACAAGTGAAAATTTTCCGCATGATCCCGCCGATCAATCCAACCAACCTGGTGCGCGGACAATTCGCGGGCTATCACCAGGAGCCCGGAGTCGCACCGAATTCCGAAGTGGAAACGTATGCAGCAGTTTGCTTGGAGGTGGATTCCTGGCGTTGGGCCGGCGTGCCATTCCTGATTCGCGCGGGAAAGTGCCTGGCGGTGACGGCAACGGAAGTGTTCGTGAAGCTGCGCCAGCCGCCGCTGACGAAATTGCCGCCGGGATCAAATTATTTTCGGTTTCGGCTGGGGCCCGACTTGTCTTTGAGCTTGGGCGCGCGCGTAAAACGTCCGGGGCCCAGACTGCAGACGATGGAGACCGAGCTCTCGGCGGTCTCGTCTGAGGCAACGGGCGAGATGGAAGCGTACGAGCGGCTGCTCACCGACGCGATGAAAGGAGATTCGCTGCTTTTCGTGCGGCAGGACGCGGTGGAAGCGGCTTGGGCAATTGTCGAGCCGATCCTGGGCGACATCGTTCCGATCCAGCCCTATCAGCCTGGAAGTTGGGGGCCGGTCGAGGCCAATCACCTGGCAGCTGCAATCGGTGGATGGCACAATCCGGCGGGCAAGGCGACCGACAGCTAAACACGCGCTGGCGAATTTGTGCCGGACATTTCTCCGAACGCTGGGTGCCGGATGCGGGATGCAGGATCACGCAGCGGTTTTTGCGGCGTGTGATTTTCCCCAGGCAAACGCGAACAATCCGACCGCAAGCAATAGCGCCGTAAGCCCCACAATTTTCACGACGGCCAAAACCTGGTGCGGCTCGTCATCCGCCGGTATTGCGGAGAACGCGATTGTTACCAGCGTCGTTGTGAATCCCAGCACGCCGAGTGCGATCGCCGCGGGCCGGCCACCGGGAATGTGCATCACTTCGGGGCCGACAGCCTCGCGCTGCAAACGAATCAGCGACGCAAAAACAAAAAGATAGGGAATGAAGTAAGTGATGATCCCCATGCTGACCAGGACTTCGTAAGCGCCGTACACGCTTGTTCCAGCCTGACCCAGCACAATAAAAATCACGCCACAAAATGCCTGCACCAGGAGCGCCACGTGCGGCGTGCCCCATTTCGGATGGACTCGCGCAAATGCCGGCGGCAAGTAACGATCGAGTCCCGCAACAAACGGGAGTCGCGCTGAAACTGCCAGCCATGCGCCGAGCGCGCCCAGGTTGCTGACTGTGATCAACAGCGCGGCGAGCGGACCGATGCCGGAAAAACCGATACGCTCCGCGGATTGCGAAATTGCCTGCATGATGCCTTGCAATCCGCTCACCTGGCTGGCCGGCAGCGCAATGAGTACGGCAACGGTGCCGAGTATGTAGCCGCTGGTAACGAACGCGCCGCCGGCAAGCAATCCGCGCGGGAGATTCCTGCGCGCGTCTTTTACTTCGTCGCCGAGAAACGAAGCGGATTCGGAGCCACCGAGCGCAAACACAATCGTGGCCATGAACAGCACGTCGCGGAAATGCATGTGCGGTGTGATGCTGGCGGCGGTAAATTTGGTGGCGGAGCCGAAGCGGTGCCAGGCGGTGGCGGCGATGGCGAAAAGAATCGCGATCGGCAGCCACGTGCCTATTGCGCCAAGATTGTGCAGCCATTTACCGACGGAAAGCCCGATGACATTCAGAAATGTGCCGAGCCCCAGCCCCAGCAGCGCGAACAGCAGAAAATACGTTTTATTGTTCGCAAGAGATTGCCAGCTTGCTGGTCCTATATATAGTGCGTTGCTGGCGGCGAAATAAAGCACAGCGGGATAGTAAGGGAGATTGCTCGCCCAGTACGTCCAGCCTGTCATGAAGCCGGGAAATTCTCCGAACGCGCGCTTGGCCCAGATGTACATGCCGCCTTCCTGCGGATAGCGCGAGGAAAGCTCCATCACGGAAAGCGCCAGCGGAAGATAGAACGCGCACCAGGCGATCAGCCAGATCACTACGGCGCTGGCTCCCACGGTCGCGGCCGTTGCGATCCAGCGCAGGCTAATGCCCGTGACGATGTAGAACAGCACCAGATCCCGAAAGCCCATCGCGCGGTGCGGGCGATTGGTGACGGGCGTTTCACTCATGGGCAGAAATCTCCGCGTGGCCTGAGCATGAGGCGGACATCATGCTCCGAGGGAGGGCCGAAAAGCGAGCGCGTTTCGCGGTGCGGCTGCGAGCGGCGCTTCGTGCAAGGGTCGTTTGCGATTTCCTACGATCCCGCTTTGGCTTTCTGGTCGTGACCGTAATATTCGTAAGCGGACATCGGTTTCTCGCCACCCTTTTTCCAGACACGCTCGTCCGCCGGAAGCTTTCCCAGCGCGCGCGCCATCTCGCGGATGTGTGTGGCCACCGCGCCGCAGCACGCACCGATATAATTCACGCCGAGCTCGCGCGCCTTCACGGCATATTCCGCCATTTCGCGGCGAGTCAGCTGATAGGGCTCGAGCTGATCCGGAAACGCCGGCAAGCTGGTGAAATCGCGATGCGAATGCGTGGTGCGATAGGCAACCGGCTGGCAACCGATGTAGCCCGGCACCGCTTTGCGCATTTCGGCCATCAGCGGCAGCGTGTGTTCAGGACTGCGCAAGCAGTTGATGCCGACCACGTCCGCGCCAGCATCGGCGAGCGCGCGGGCGACGTCCGCTGCCGTCTTGCCGTCGGTGGTGATGTCCTCATTTTCAAAACAAACGGTGACCATCACGGGCAATTTTGTTTTCCTGGCTTGTTCGACGGCCAACAGCGCTTCTCCGAGGAACGAAAATGTTTCGCCGATGATGAAGTCCACGCCTTCGGCGACTTGCACGCCCAGCTGCTCGTCGAAAGTTTTGCGCACGCGGTCGGCGGCGGCTTTATCGTTGGGCTCGTACATCCACGTGAGACTTAGATTTCCAGCGACGAGGCAGCGATCTCCCGCAGCCTGCTTGGCGATGCGCACGGCGGCGCGATTGAGCTCTTCCACCCGTTCCCCCATACCAACGGTCGCAAGTTTGTCGCGGCTGGCATAGAAGGTGAGCGCTTGCAGAACTTCCGCGCCCGCGTCGCGAAATTCGCGATGCAACTCGAGCAAAGATTCAGGATTGTTCAGCGCGACCTCCGGTGTGAACGGGCCTGCGCGAACCCGGCCGCGCTTTTCCAGTTCGAGCAGGTAGCCGCCGTCGCCGAGAACTACGCCTTCGGATAATCTTTCGAGGATGCCTTTTTTGTTCGTGCTTGCCATTACTGCTCCTTCGGAGCCGCGCGATCGCGCAGCTCCTGTCGAAATCTAAATTCACAGCAACTGCGCCCACCGAAAGGTGGCCGCTACGAATTCAAGTGAGATACCTTGCCGCGCCCGCTGTCGCGCAGCACTTGATGCGCGGCGTTGTATCCTGGTGCGCCGGTGACGCCGCCGCCCGGATGCGCGCCCGCGCCGCAAAGATAGAGTCCAGCGATTGGGGTGCGGTACTGCGCCCAACCAGCTACCGGACGCATGAAAAAAAGCTGCTCGAGCGAAAGATCGCCGTGGAAAATATTCCCTTCGGTGAGGCCGTAAGTTCGTTCCAGATCGAGCGGAGTGAGCACCTGCCGCGCGATGATGGAGCGCGGCACGTTGGGCGCGTACTCTGCGATTTTTTTTACGACGCGGTCGCCGAGAAGTTCGCGCTTTTCGTCCCATGTTCCCTGGCGCAGTTTGTACGGGACGTACTGAATGAACGTGGTCATTACGTGTTTTCCCGGTGGTGCTAGCGTTGAATCCACGTTCGAGGCGACCACGCAATCGACCCAGAGCTCTTCCGGAATTTCGCCGAATTTAGCTATGTCGTAGCAGCGTTCGGCGAATTCCAGCGAAGGCACCAGAGTGAAAAGCGCGCGCTGCGATGCGGGCCATTCGCGCGGCATGCCAATGACGCGCGGCTCTTCACTCAATACGAAATTTACTTTGGCGCAGGGGCCGTCCATCTTGATGCCGGCCACTGCGTGACGGAAATCGGCGGGCAGCTCGCGCTCCTCAACAAGACCGAGGAACGTGCGCTTGGGATCCGCATTCGATAGGACGAAGCGCGCGGAAATTTCCGCCCCGTCCTCAAGAACGACTCCGCGCGCGCGGCCATCGCGCACATCTACTTTCGCGACCGGTGCGGACGTTAGAATTTCGGCGCCGCGTTTGCGGCAAGCAGAAGCGAGCGCTTGGGTGATCGCGCCCATGCCGCCAATCACGTGGCCGTAGAAACCTTGAATTTCGCCGTCGCCGCCACTCAACAAATGAAACAGCAATCCCAACGCGGAGCCGGCGTCGTAGGGGCCGCCATGCTTGCCGTAAACATTGTTCGCCAGAAACATCGTCTTCATTTTCTCGGATTCGTAATGGCGATCCAGGAAATCGCCGAGGCTTCCGGTGAGAAACGAAACCAGCTGCGCGGCTTCTTCGCCCCGCATGCCGCGAAATCTCTTTCCAACGCGCAGCAGTTCGAGCCAGCCTCCGACGCCACGTTGCGTGGGATCGGGCGGCGGCTCCAGGAAAAACGGCTGGAGATAACGCGCCAGCTTTTTCAGCTGATCATCCATGCGAACGAAAGTGTCTGCGTCGCGAGGTGAAAGTTTCCGGAATTCGGCGATCGCGCGATCGCGATCAGCCCACCACGGCACAACATGGCCGTCCGGAAAAGGCACGAGCAAGCCGGGATCGCACGGCACCATTTTCAAACCGTGGGCGCTGAGATCGAGATCGCGAATAATCGTCGGCCGCAACATGCTCGCGATATAAGAGGTGGTGGACCCGCGGCAGCCCGGCGCGATTTCTTCGGTGACGCAGCAGCCGCCCACAATTTCGCGGCGCTCCACGACGAGCGTGGAAAATCCAGCGCGCGAAAGATACGCGGCCGCCGTCAGGCCGTTGTGGCCCGCGCCGATAACGATCGCATCATAGGACTTGCGTTGCGGAGGCATCTGGGATTAGTATGACCGCCAGTCACGACAGAATGGGCCTGAGATTAGATAGCATAACTGGAGAAATAAGCCAATGACAGTGTCCGGCCATGACCTGCGGTCACATCAACGTATCAAAGCGCCTCGCAGCGTGCTGAATCCTGACGTGCGCCCGGTTACGCCGGGGCCGCGCCTGGAAGCTAAGCGCGCGCGTATTGTGGACGCGGCTCTGCGCCATTTCGCCGAGCACGGTTATCACGCGGCGCGCATCGAAGACCTTTCGGCACAGCTGGGAGTCGCGAAAGGTTCGATCTTTCAATATTTCGGCAGCAAGGGAGGATTGTTTCTCGAAGCCTACAAGAAAGCCGTGCGTTCTTTTCCGGCGTATCTGGATTGCCCTTCGCAGATTCGTGAAAAGGGATTTTTTGAGATTCTGCGTTACTGGCTGCTCCGCACCGAACGGCTGGTGCGCGAGGATTGGATTCCCTATCGCGTCGCGTTGCTGGGAAATTATGGAGTGGACCTGGCGCTGAAGCGCGAGATCAATCGTTTTTTGTTGGCGGAAGATCCCTACGGCAGCACCGCGTTCGTGCGACTGGGAATTGCTCGCGGCGAGGTGCGTTCGGATATTGACGCGCCGCTGATCGTTTCGATTCTCGACTGGACCATGGAGCGGTTTCAGGACGCGCTGCTGACCGAAGAACTCGATCCGGGACTTTTTCCGCATCCGGCCGATCCAGCGAAAAATCAGGCGCGCATTAATCAATTTTTGTTGGTGCTGCGCGGCGCAATCGGCATCTGAATCTCGTTCGCGCGATTTTTTGCGTGCGATTGCACAACTTCTTGAGGAGAGAATTGCATGGAACCAACCGTGAAGGAAATTCTCGCTTCGTATAACGCCGCGGCCGCTCTGCCGGACGCGTACACGATTCCGGCGCGGTGGTATACGGACCCGCGTATCGCGCAGCTCGAGCTGCAAAACGTATTTTCGCGCACGTGGCAGGCGGTCGGCCGCACGGAGCAGGTGGAGAAGCCGGGGCAGTACGTGACGGCGGCCGTCGCGGGAGAACCGATTGTCGCGGTTCGCGGCAGCGATGGAATATTGCGCGCGTTCTACAACGTCTGCCGGCATCACGCCATGACCGTGATGAATGAACCGTGCGGCCACGCGCAGCACATGCGCTGCCCCTATCATGGCTGGACGTACAACCTCGAAGGTGAGCTGCGCGGGATGACGGAATTCGAAGGCGTTTGCAATTTTGACCGCGCGCAGAATGGGCTGGTCCCGGTTCGAGTGGAGCTCTGGGAAAATTTCATTTTTGTGAAGCTGGATCCGAATGCGGCGCCGTTGCGGGATTTCTTGGGCGCCCTGGTGGGACTCTCGAAGCCGCTGAATTTCGGCGGGCTGAAGTTCGTTGAACGCCGCAGCTACATACAGAAGTGCAACTGGAAAGTGTACGTGGATAATTTTCTGGACGGCGGCTATCACGTTCCGCACATGCACAAGGGGCTCAACAGCGTCCTGGATTACACTAATTACACGATTGAAAACGTGGACCGCTGCTGCGTGCAATCCAGTCCCGTCGGCGTTGACAAAAGTTCCGAAGCCAGCGCCGCGGCCACGCGCAAAGGAGACCGCGCGTATTATTTTTGGCAGTATCCGAATTTCATGCTGAATTGGTATGAAGGATATCTCGATACCAATCTGGTGATTCCGCTGGGCGTGGATCGTTGCGAAGTGATATTCGATTTTTATTTCGGCGATACCAGCGAAGCGCAGATGCCTTACATTCGCGAGAGTATGGGCGTCAGTGAGCGCGTGCAGCAGGAAGACATCGTGATCTGCGATGGTGTGCAGCGCGGGCTGAGCTCGCGCGCGTACCAGGCAGGCCGGCTATCGGTGCGACGCGAGGCAGGCGAACATTTATTTCATCGCTTGCTGGCTGCGGATTTGAACGATACGAGAGCGGCCACCGCACGCTAAGCGATATGGCAACCAGGAAGCCCCTAAACGATCTGGGCTCTCAATCGAAGATCACCGTTTTGTTTCCGTAGAGCAGGATGCGATTTTCGATGTGCCAGCGCACCGCGCGCGAAAGCACAACTTTTTCCAGGTCGCGGCCTTTCTGAATTAAATCCTCAGTGGTATCGCGATGCGAAATGCGCACGACGTCCTGTTCGATGATCGGTCCATCGTCGAGAACTTCTGTGACGTAATGGCTCGTCGCGCCAATCAGCTTCACGCCGCGATCAAAAGCTTGCTGGTGCGGCTTGCCGCCAACGAACGCAGGCAGAAACGAGTGATGAATATTAATGATGTGGTGCGGCGGGTACTGACGGATGAAGTCCGACGATAGCACTTGCATGTAACGCGCCAGGACAATCAGGTCAACCCCGTGCGGCCGGAGCAGTCCAAGCTCCTGGCGCTCCGCTTCGGCTTTATTTTCCTTGTTGACTGGAATCACGTGCAACGGAACGCCGTAAAAATCAGCCCAGCGCTGCACGTCCGCGTGATTGCTGATGATCAGCGGAATTTCGCAGGCCAGTTCCCCGCTGCGCTGGCGATAGAGCAAATCCACCAGGCAATGATCGTAACGCGAAACGAAAATCGCGATTTTCGGACGATAGCTGGAAAGCGCCACGCGCCACTGCATGCCGAAGCGATCAGCGATGGGCTGAAAAAGTTTCGCGAATTCGCGCATATCCAGCGTGAAACCGGCCAGATCCCATTCCACGCGCATCAGGAAGAGGTTGCGCTCGGAATCCAGATGCTCGTCGGCGTGCAGCGTGTTGCCGTTGCCGCGATAAATGAAATCGTGGATCGCGGCGTTCAGACCTTTTTGGTCGGGGCAACTGACGAGCAGAATGGCGGTGTTCTTCACCGGGCGCTCCGGCGAATGTGGGCGCTATTGATGATCACGCGGAATTGTTTCCTCCCAGGTTTTGTCGCGCAGCGGCTTTCCATTTTCGGTCAGATGGCGCTCGAAATGATAATAGAAATTCTGTGCGTCGCTGCGCAGATTGAGCACGACGCTCCAGACCAGCATGCGGCCTGGCAGCTCGATCGTGGTGGAACCTTCGCCGTGTACTTCGCTGACCGCGGGCTTGGCGTCCGTCACTACGTAACTCATCTGTTCGTGATCTTTCAACTTTCCCCACGGATATCCGCTGGAATCGTTGCCGCTCCATGCGACGCGCGTCGAACCCGCCAACACATCGCGCGTGACGGTCCAATCCTGTGGGGGCCAAGTTTCACCCTCGGTGGTCACGCCCGCGAGTGGCGTTTCTTTTTCCGGCGCGTTGAAATGAGGACGCGCGGGCGGCTCGAGCGGGACGAGGGGAAGTTCCAGGCGTGAGGTGTTCGGGCCGCCGAGCCAGAGAGAGGTCGTCATCGGATACGGCGTGGGCCAGATCATCGGCCACAACGCATTGGAAATCGCCACACGGATGCGATGGCCCGCCGGAAAAACCCAACTGGTGACGTGCAGCTCGATCGGGAGCTCATACTTGCGATCAGGTTCCATGTCGCTGGGATTTGCAGCGGAGTCGCGCTGCGCGCCACTTTGTCCCGCGCCGGTGATGAGCGTCACTGTGCCATCGGGTGCGACGTCGGAGAGACGCACGAACCAATCCGCCAGCCGCGCGCTGGGAGAAACTCGCAAGAAAGCTCGGGGCCAACCAAGGATCGCGGTGTCTTGCACCAGCGGCGCGGAATCGTAAACCAAACTGTACGCATCAATGGGCCGCTGGTCCGCAGTGAGGTCACCCCACCAGAAGCCGGCTTCGCTGCCGATGGACGGAACATAATGCAACTGGTGGCTGACGACGGACGAGGCGACAAGCGACGCATCGCCCAAAGAATAATTCGGCTCGAGGAACAGCGTCTGCGTGCGAGCGTTTGCGGGCGGCCAGTTTTTTTCCGCGCGCCATTCGCCGGGAATTTCCGCGATGTTGGGATCGGGCGGATACCAGTGGCGCATGTAAACTTCGAAACGCGGCTCGTCCATGATTCCGTTTTGGATCCCCTTCAGCCAATAATCCCACCAGCGCACCGCCTCCACGCGCCATTCGATCGAGGGCCCAGGCTCGGCTTCGTGCGGGAAAGTGTGATTCCAGGGGCCGATCAGCGCTTTGATGGGCGCTTTCGAGTGTTCAAAGAAACGCGGGATGCTGTCGCGATAGCCGTCGAGAAATCCGCCGATCATGAAGGACGGAACTTTGTATTCATCGTAATGATTCGGCGCGACAGACGCGCGGCGCCAGAATTCGCTGTCGCGCTGATGCTCCAGGTAGAGAAACGCCCACGGCTTGGCGTCGAAACGCGCCGCGAGAGATTGTTCGTCGGTGCGAAAATCGGGAGCGCGCGTGAGGCCGAGCTGCAGGTCCATGCCCAGCTCGAATTCGTCCAGGTGCATGAGGTTGTCAATGTAATGGATGTCGTCGTGGAACAATTCTTCGGTGGCACACATGGCGATGATGGCTTTCAGCGCGGGCGGATGCAGCCGCGCGATTTGGATGGAATTGAATCCGCCCCAGGAAATCCCGGTCATGCCGACGTTGCCGTTCGACCATGGCTGGTTCGCAAGCCACGCGATTACTTCGAGTCCGTCCTGCTGCTCCCGATCCGAATATTCACGGTCCGGCGGCGTGCCTTCGCTGGCGCCGGTGCCGCGAATATCCACGCGCGCGGTGACGTAACCGCGGCGCACAAAATAAGAATGCAGATCCCAATCCCGCGCGAGCGTCCAATCGTCTTTGCGGTAAGGCAAGTATTCGAGGATGGCGGGAAATTTCTCGCCGGAATCCGCGGTAGCGAGCGGGCCATCCGGCATATAAAGGTTAACGGCAAGCCGCACGCCGTCTTTCATCGGAATCCACGCTTGAACCGTCTTCACGCTGGCGTATTGCTGCGGATTCGCGGAACCTCGGTCCGCGACCGGAGGCGAATCAAGCGACGCCCGCGGGATGTTGGGCAACAACGGTTCCGGTACGGGTTTCATGTTTGAGGAATCTAAGTAAACGCCTTGCATCCGCAACTTGGTCGCGGATGAATCTGATAATTTCGTCGCGATTCGAGGTGTCGTTGGTTCGGGGAGATCCGACTCCACAGTAATTGGATCGACGAACACGGCGACGACCATTTTGAGATTGAGTTCTATCGCCGGACCTGATCGGACCTCGAATTGTTCTTTGTGAATCCGTTGGAAGCCGTTCGCGTCGATTTCGATATTGTATGAACCCGGCCTCAACCTGATTTCGTAAAGGCCGTCACGGTTGGTTTTTGTTTTGAGTGTGACACCATCGCGAGCGAATTGCAGCGACGCGTCGACAATCCTGGCATCATTGACGTCGGTAATGACGCCGTGGACGATCACAGCGTCTTGAGCAGATTGTGTTTGAGTCGTCTCGGTTGCGCTACGTGCAGCGGGAAAAGCAGACAGCAAGAAAATCGTCGCCACTGACACTGCCGCGAGGGCAAATCTTGGCGCTCTCTTCACGTTGCGTGCTCCTCTTCGGGTGCAAGGCTATCACACGTGAGCTTTGCTGCCGATTGTGCGGGCGCGCGCATTCTGATTGAGTGGCGCGGCTACTTGACTCTGGGTCGAGCGAGGCAAGTCGCGGACGCACGCTCAGGGCTTGACCACGGATTCCAGCAGCTTGGTCCAGTGCGAGAGGTGTTCGAGCGATGGGGCGTGGGTGTGATCGAGCTCGAGTGGCGTGATGGAGATCGCTCCGTCGCGGATGGCCGCGAGATCGGTGTCCGGCTCGATATCTTCAATGCGTTGTTGCTCGTGAAGCCAGAAATATTTGCGGCCGCGCGGGTCGGTGCCGGGTTGCAGCAGGTTGCGTGTGATCTTGGAGGATTGGCGGGTCACTCGCACGGAGCCGTTCCAGGTTTGCGGCACGTTCACGTTCAGCAGGATTCCCGGCGGCAGACCTTCAGTGAGGATTAACGGAGCCAGGATGCGCGCGAACTGCGCGGCGGGCTTGAAGTCGAACTCCTTGCCGCGATACGCGACGGAGATCGCGATGGAGGGAACGCGATTGATGGCGCCTTCCATCGCCGCGCCGACGGTGCCGGAGTAGTAGATGTTCTCGCCCATGTTTCCGCCGCGATTGATGCCAGAGACGACGAGGTCGGGCTTCTCCTTGAGGATGGCGTTGAAGGCGAGGATCACGGCGTCGGCGGGCGTGCCTTCGATCGCGTATTCATTGGCGGCGAGCTGGTCCATGTAGATGGGCTGGCGCAGCGTGAGGGATTGCGCCGCGGCGCTGCGTTCACGGGAAGGCGCGACGACGGTGAGCTGGGCGTCATCCTTCAGTGCATCTACCAGCGCGCGCAGGCCGGGAGCGTGGATGCCGTCGTCGTTAGTGATCAGGATACGAGGCATGGGAAGCCTGTGCGGATGTGTGACGCCTTTCGAAAATTACATTCCAAATGAGCGGCGGAGAGGAAGATGGTCGGGACGACTGGATTTGAACCAGCGACCTCACGCACCCCAAGCGTGCGCGCTACCAGGCTGCGCTACGTCCCGACCGCTTGCACCGTGTGTAGCGTATCACTCGCGTTCGAGAAGGGTCAAGACGGCGAGGAGTTCTTCGTGCAAATCGAGGAGAAATTTTCGCTGTCGCTGTGTGGGAGCTTCGCGGCGGGCGGGCGCAGCGTAAGCGTGCGCGGCAGAACTGACCGCGACGCCGTTGCCCGCAGAGGCGCTGGCGCTTGAGTCCTCGCCGTGTGCGCCATGTTCCTGGCCGCGCTCTTCAAAATGTTTGCGCGCGCCGGCGATGGTGAATCCTTCTTCGTAGAGCAGGCGCTTGATTTCGAAAACGGTTTCGATGTCTTCGCGGCGATAGAGTCGATGGCCGCTGGGACTCTTCACCGGCTGCAACATGGGAAATTCGGTTTCCCAATAGCGCAGGACGAAGGCCTTGGTGGCGGTCAAGCGGCTGACTTCGCCGATACGAAATAGGCTCTTCTCTTGCGTGTCGTCCATGGGTGCGGCATCCGGTGCTGGGGCGGCGCTAGCCATCTCAATTTGTATCGTAGGCTGATTTTCTGCGGTGTCAACCCCTGCAATTTGGCCGGGGCTCATGATTTGCGGGGGTCCTTACGTTCGCGGTGGCGCGTGCCGCGTTTTTTCAGGCGTTGAGTGAAGCGGATGGGCGTGCCGAGGAAGCCGAATTCCTTGCGCAGCTCATTTTCCAGGAATCGCTGATAGCTGAAATGCAGCGGCTTGAGCTGATTGGTGAAAAGAACGAAGGTGGGCGGCGCGATGCTGGCCTGGGTGATGTAAAAAATCTTCACTTCGCGGCTGGCGGGCGAAGTGCCGCGCGTCAGGTCCACTTTGGAGACCCAGCGATTCAGTTCGCCGGTCGATATGCGTTTGTTGCGCGCTGCGACGACCTTGTCAATCAAGTTGTAGAGGCGATCTATATTTTCGCCCGTCTTGGCTGACAGAAAAACGATCGGCGCGTAGGAAAGAAATTTCAGCCGAGCGCGCACCAACGGCTCGTAATCCTGCACCAGCTTGTTGGCGTTGAAGGCGACGAATTTTCCGCCGCGTTTTTTCTTTTCCGACGACAAATCCTGCGCGGCTTCCAGCGCCAGGTCCCATTTGTTCATGACGATGATCACCGAGCGCCCGGATTGCTCGGCGTAGCTGGCGATGGTGGCGTCGTGCGAGGTGATGCCCTGCGCGGAATCGGCGACGAGCAGAGCGATGTCCGCACGCTCGAGGTGCTGGCGAGCCATGATCACGCTCAATTTTTCGGCGATGAGCTTGGTTTTGCCTTTGCGGCGAATTCCAGCGGTATCGAGGAAGCGATACGCTTTGCCGTTGCGCTCGACGACGGTATCCACCGCGTCTCGCGTAGTGCCAGGCTCGGCGGAAACGATCGAGCGTTCCGCCCCGACGAGTTGATTGAGCAGCGTGGATTTTCCGACGTTCGGGCGGCCGATGATGGCGATGTTGACGTGCGGCGCCTCCGGCTCCGGTTCGCCTTTGGGAATTTCCTCGGTGAGGGCGTCGAGCAGCACGTCGACCCCGAACCCGTGTTCGGCAGAAATGGGAAAAACTTCGTCGCCCAATTCGTAGAAAGGCGAGGAAAAATCAACGGCCTGTTGCGGCGTGTCCACTTTATTTACGGCGAGAATAGGCGGCTTGCCGGCGCGGCGCAACAGTTGCGCTAGTTCCTGATCGAGGGGTGTCGGGCCGACGCGGCCGTCAACAATCTGCACGACGCGCGCGGCGTTTTTGATCGCGACGCTGGCCTGGCGCAAAATTTCGCCGGGGATGCCGGCCTTGTCTTCGGGGACGATGCCGCCGGTGTCCACCACTTCGAAGCTGCGGCCTTCCCAGTTGGCGGTGCCGTAGATGCGGTCGCGGGTGATGCCGGGTTCGTTGGTGACAATGGAGCGGCGCGTGCCCGTGAGGCGATTGAACAACGTGGACTTGCCCACGTTGGGGCGGCCGACGATAACGATGGAGGGGAGCTTGGAGGTCATTTGAGTTGCACAGCCCGCGTGCGAGGCTTCTACATTAACACGTAAGGCTGCGGCGGCACGAACGGGCGCGAGGGGTCGGAAAAACAGCCGGCGGGACGCCGTCGCAACCTTTTGATCACGCAGCGCCGTGCCCCAGTTGCGTGTAATATCTTATGGTTCAGTGCGTACAGCCACTCCTGGTTGTGCCACCACACCCAATGGCGAGAAAAGCTGCAGCTGCCGCAAAATCCGAGGAAGTGACGATCGAGGGTATCTTTGGGACTGGCGGATTGCTGGAGAGCCGGCACCCGGGATACGAATTTCGCTCGTCGCAGCTGGCCATGGCAGAGATCGTCGATGAGGCTTTTCAGAAGCATCAGCACGCAATCATAGAGGCGGGGACTGGGACGGGAAAGACGCTGGCGTACCTGATTCCGGCGATTCGCAGCGGGCGGCGGGTGGTTATTTCGACCGCCACGAAATCCTTGCAGGAACAATTGTTCAATAAGGACGTGCCATTTCTGCAGAAATATTTTGCACCGAACTTGAAAGTGGCGCTGATGAAGGGTCGCAACAATTTTTTATGCCGCCAAAAAGTGCACCAGTTCGAGGGGCAAGCGCTGCTGAAGGGAATTGATGAAGTGGATTGGTTCGCGCAGATTCGCGACTGGGAGAAGCTGACGGAGACGGGCGACCGCTCCGAGCTGACTTTCTTGCCGGACGACGCGGAATTGTGGCATCGCATCGACGCGCGCAGCGATCTTTGCACAGGACAGAAGTGCCCGGAATTTCATCGCTGCTTCCTAACGGCGATGAAACAGCGCGCGCAGGAAGCGGACCTGATCATCGTGAACCACCATTTATTTTTCGCGGACCTGGCGATACGCCAGGATGATTTCGGCTCGATCCTGCCGGAATATTCCGCGGTGGTGTTCGACGAGGCGCATGAGATCGAGGATGTGGCCAGCGATTATTTCGGGCGGCGGGTCTCGAGCTACCAATTCGAAGAGCTGGTGCGCGATACGGAAGCGATGCTGCGGCTGCTGAAAATTGAAGCGGCGCCGCTGCGCAAACACTTGATGCGGGTGCGCGAACGAGCGCGGACATTTTTCGAGCATTTTCCGGAGCGCGAGGGGCGCTTTCCCTTTGGGCCGGCGGAGCGGAAATCGTTTCTGGAGCAGAACCACGAGGCGTTCGAGGATTTGTCCGCGGCGGTGAAGCGGATCGAGACGGAGCTTTCGGCGTTGAATCCCAAGCCGGAAGAAGTGGTGACCCTCGCGCGACGTGGCGCGGATTTGCGGCGCGAATTCGAGTTTCTGCTGGAGAGCGAGGAAAAGAGTTACGTCTATTGGTACGAGCGGCGCGGCAAGGGCATCGTGCTGACGGCGACGCCGATTGACGTGAGCGAAATCCTGCGCGAAAAGCTGTTCGAGCAGTTCGACACGGTGGTGCTGACGTCCGCGACGCTGGCGGTGGGTGGACGATTCGATTTTCTGAAGCAGCGGCTAGGTTTACAGCCCGCAAAAGAAAAAGTACTGCCGCCGGAATTCGATTTTCACGAGCAGGCGCTGCTATACATCCCGTCGGATATGCCGGACGTGCGGCATGAATCATTTTCCAGGCGCGCGGCGCAGGAAATCACCAAGCTACTGGAGATTTCAAAGGGCCGAGCGTTCTGCCTCTTCACCAGTTACGCGCAGATGCGCAGCGTGCATGAACTGGTTTCCGGACGCTTGTCATTTCCAATGCTGCTGCAAGGGACGGCGCCGAAATCAATCTTGCTGGAGCGCTTTCGCTCGACGCCGAATGCGGTGCTGTTTGCGACCGCGAGTTTTTGGCAGGGGGTGGATGTGCCGGGCGCGCAGCTTTCCTGCGTGATCGTTGATAAATTGCCTTTCGCGGTGCCGAGCGATCCGATCGTCGCGGCCCGCGTGCGGGCTTTGCAGGAGGATGGACGCAATCCGTTCGCGGAATATCAGGTGCCGGAAGCGGTGCTGGCGCTGAAGCAGGGATTTGGCAGATTGATTCGCTCGAAGACGGACCGCGGGATTCTGGCGATCCTCGATAACCGCATCTCGCGAATGCAGTATGGTAGAATTTTTCTTGAGTCCCTGCCTGATTACACAACCACGCAGGATATCGCTGAGGTCGCGCGATTCATGGAAAACCATCCGGACTAAGGAAGGCCGATGTACGAAGTGAGCGTGGACGAGACGTTTGCCGCGGCGCACAATCTGCGGAACTACAAGGGAAAATGCGAGGATTTGCACGGGCACAATTACAAAGTGCGCGTGACGCTGGCCGGTCCGGAACTGGATGCGACGGGGCTGCTGTACGATTTCGTGCATTTGAAGCAGGTGATCCAGGGCGTGATCCGATCGCTCGATCATAAATATTTGAATGAGTTGAAGCCGTTTGACGTGTTGAATCCTTCGGCGGAAAATATCGCGCGGCATATTTACGAGCAAACTGCGAAAGAAATGCGTGCGACGCCGAACGGCGCGGCGATTTCGAGCATTACAGTGTGGGAGTCGGATCTGACCGCAGCGACGTACCGTCCATAGTGGGCGCAGAGATCATCGAGGGCGTAGCGCGAGAGCTGGCGCGGCAAGGAACGCAACTAAAAATGAACCGAGGATTTCTGATCATCGCGATTCCCGCTTTTCTCGTTTCCATCTTCTGGTTGACGCTGGGATGGGGCTGGCACACCGCGGTGATTGGCGGTTGCCTGGAGATTGCGATCGGCGTAGGGGTTGTGATTTACACGACGCGGCGGCAGAATGCGCCGCAAAATCCCGGGGCGGGCGGCCCAGAGTCTGGGCGATGAAATCTCGCGAAGCCCGATGACCGCCGCTGAAAAATTTTAGAATCTGGAACGGAATATGCGATAGTGGCCGGTTGCGCGCGGGCGCATTTTCCCTGGGCGCAACGGTCTGCCGTTCGCGCGAAAGCACGGATTAAAAGGTAATCGGCTGCGGCAATTCACTGGCGGAGGAGCCATGCACATGCGAAAAGTGATTTCCATCCTGGGAGCCTGGGCGCTGGTGGCGATGCTGGCCGCGACGGCGCTGGCGCAAGGCACGGGCCGGCTGAACGGCGAAATTTTGGACAAGGACGGAAAGCCTTTTGCGGACCAGGCGATTACCATCAAGAATCCGGAGACGGGCCAGGTGTACAACCTGAAGACGGACAAGAACGGAAAATTCATACAGCTGGGAATGCGCAGCGGAATTTACGTTATTACTCTGGTCAGTCTGAATTACTCCGAAAAATATCAGGTGCAGGACGCGCAAGAAAACAACTACAAGCTGGACCTGAAGCAGGTGGTCGCAGCCTCGGCGGCAGCACACCCGGACGACGCCAAGAAGAAGGAAGAAACCGAAGATAAATTCAAGATGATGAAGCAGCATTTCGACGCGGGCGTGGCGGCGCTGGGAACGGCGAACGATTTGAAGGCGCAAATCAAGTCGGCGCCGGCGGACCAAAAGGCTTCGTTGCAAGCGCAGCGCATTACCGACTGCACGACGGCGGCGAGCGAATTTGCACAAGCGCTGCAAGGCCTGGGGGAGAAAGAAGTGAACAACCGCGCGATGATCCTCGGTAATATGGGAAACGCGAACGAATGCGCCGGGAAATATCAGGATGCGGCGGACGCCTTTCAAAAGGCGATCGATACCAAACCGGTGGCCGGGTACTACATCGGGACTGGCGACAAATCTGGCGAACGCGGGAGCGGCGAACAGCGGATGCGAAAGAGGCCGAAGCCAAGTTTGCCGACGCCAGCGCGGCCTGCGACAAAGCGACTCGCGCTTGATCCTGCCGTCCGGCGCTACTTGCTGGAAAAATCTGGGGATTGTGCTGAGCAACAAGGGCCGGATGAAGGAAGCAGTCGCGCCACTGCAAAAAGCCGCTCAAGCCGACCCGAAGGACCAGATCACCTGGTACATGCTGGGAAGCGCGCTGACCGCGACGATTGATACCAAGCAAGAAGGCGACAAGATGACTTACATCATTCCGCCGGGAACTGCTGAGGCCTATCAGAAGTGTATTGATGCGGGCGCGGATAACCCCACGGGAAAGCTGTGCAAGGACGCGTTGGATGGGTTGAACGCGATGAGCGGCGGGCAGGACACGTCTGTGGGTAAAAAGAAGAAGAAGTAGGGCATTATTTGGCAGCTGGTTGGCAGGGCGGCGGGTGTGCGTTGGCGCGGCCGCCGCATCCGCTTTCCCTTCTGAGGAATTCCCATTTTGGCACGCTTTCTTTGCTCGATTCGTCCGGCAAGGAGTGCTATTCTCTCGCTCATCGCTTCGCGTAGTGCGTCACGCGGCGCCGCACGGAGCGTTGAACAGCGCGTCGCGGAAACCTTCAGGGGAACCCGGTGGAGAAGTGGATTTGAACCAGCCCAGCACAGAACGACGCCGCAGCGAACGAGTTTCGGAATCTTTGCCGTTAATCGTGCGCGGGATCGATTTGCTCGGGCAGCCCTTCGAAGAACGCACTACCACGCTGGCGTTCAATCTGCACGGATGCCGCTACACTTCCAAACACCATTTGCCGCGCAACACCTGGGTGACGCTGGATCTTCCTCAGGGGAGTGGCGCACGCAAACGCTGGATCTGGTGGCAACGCGTACGCGACGGGGAATTCGCGGACCACTTTGCGGGCGCGCGTGGCATGGGTGCAGCGGCCGCACTCGATTCGCGATTTTTTTCAGATTGCCGTGGAGCTGGAAAGCCCGGCGAATATCTGGGGGACCGCTACTGCTGCAGAATGGAATAGCGCGACGGCAAGCTTGGAATCCGCAAATCCACCTGCAAGATCAATCCCACGCTTCAGCGAACGCCCGGAGAGAAATATTACGGCGGGGGACATCGGGAATTTTATGGACCATTTCAAGACGGAAGCGAAAATTGATTCGCGGGAAATTCACGCAGTGGCTGCGCCTGCTCTTGCTGCTACGCACGAGCCCGGGATTGAAGCGATGCAACCAACGGGAGTTTCGCCGGCGGCCGATAGCCCGTTGCTGCGGGAACTGCGCGCGGAGCTGGATCGCCAGGCGAAGGACGCGGTGCTAACGGCAGCGGAGCAGGCGCGCGAGGAAGTGTTGCAGACCGCGGCGGCAAGTGCGCGCGAGCGGACGAGCAGCGCTGAAGAGCTTTTCGCGAAGTGGAAGAGCGAGATCGAAAAGTTGCAAGCCGGCGCGCGCGAGGAATTTTTCGCGCAAGTGGCCGCGAAGCAGGATGAAACGCTGGGCACGCTGAAATCGGGATTCGAGGAACAATTCGGACAAGCCCGCGAACTTCTGGGCGAAATCACTCGCCAAGCCGAAGTGCTTCGGGCCGAAAGCGGCAACGCGCAGGAAGCCACCAGCCAGGTGGCGCGAGCGTTGCTGCAACTGGAAGCGGCGGACGCGGCGCGCACGAGCAAAGCCGCGGAGCCATCGAAGGAAGAAATCGCGGCGGAGGAGGGCGCGATTGCCTCCTGGCGGCAGCGCCTGGAATCGGAAATGACGGTGGCGCAGGGACAATGGAACGAGCTGCTGCAATCGTCGCTGGACAATAATCTGCATCGGATGGTGGACCAGCTCTCGGAGCGTTCGCAGGAAACACTTCGCAACGCCGAACAGAAAATGACGGAGCGGCTTGGTGAACTGCGCCAGCCATTCGCGCAAGCGGCTGCGGAGGCGCGCGAGACATTTTCGGGGATTCAGTCTGCGCTGGAGCAGGAAGTGCTGAAGGCGCGCAGCTCTCTGGCGGAAGTGAAGCAAGTGGCGAGCCGCACCGAGGAATTTTCAGCGCAGCTGGAAGCGGCGAGCCAGGATACCGTGAACGAACTGCACCGGCGACTGGAAAGAATTCTGGACGCGCAAACGTCGGAGATGCATCGCCGCATGGAAAATCTGGTGGCGGATGTTTCACAGCGCGCGGTGCCGGCGCTGGATGCGCTGAGCAACCAGTTTCAAGAGCGCGCTATGGCGGAAGCCGAGGCTAAACTCGCGCCGCACTTGCAGCGCGTGCCGGCGCTGCTGCACGAACTGGCGGCGCGCGAGGTGCAGCTTGAAGATAGTCTGCGTTTGCATCGCGAACGGTTGCGCCAGGTATCCGAAAATAATCAGCGCGAAGTTGCCGCGCAGGTTGCCGGAACGCTGGCGAGTTTGCACGCCGATTTTGAAGCGGCGCGCAAGGATGCGCTGGCGAAGTGGTCTGAAGAATTGGAAGCGAGCGGAGTGCGCGCGTCGCACGCGGCGGCAGAATCCATCGGGCACACTTCCGAATGGCTGCAGCAAGAGGCGCGGGCGCGATTGCAGGCGCTAGTGGAGCAATCGTTTGTGACTGCCGAAGCGGGTCTGGGACAGCGTAGCGCGGAGACTGGGCAAAAATTCGAAACGCAACTGGCCGCGCAGTCTGCGGCGCATCTGGGACAAATCCGGGCGCAAGTGGAAGGCGTCGCAGGGGAAGTGGTGGCGCGCACGCGTACGGATCTCGATCGCGCGGCGGAGGCTGCTGCGGCTTCTTTCGGCCAATTGCTGCACGAGGTATCGGAGCGCGAGACCACGCAGTTCGCCGCGACCACCTCCAGCACGCGGCGCGAGCGCGCGGAGGAATTTGACCACGCGACGCAAGAGCTGCTGCATCAATTGGATGTGAATGCATTTTCTTCGGTCGAGCGCTTCCGCGCGCAGATGGCTTCGCAGTGGGATACGAGCGTTGGCGAAGGACGCGCGGCGTTGGGCGCAGAATTTGCGTCTGCACTCGAAGGATTTCGCGGTGAGCGCGACGCGCATCAAAACGAATGGACCGCGCAACTGGACCGGGTGAGCGGCGAAGCTGCCGGAAAATTTCAGGATCGTTTACAGACCACGGCCGATTCCTGGGTGATGGCTTCGGTGCGGCGGCTCAACGAGCACGGGCAAAACGGAATCGAATCGCTGCTGCGTTCGGCTGACCAGGCGCTGCGCGATTCCTGCTCGAAAGTATTCGATGGCCTGGCGCAAATGCTGCGCGAACGCGCGGCCAATGGAGCGGGCGCTGGCAACGTCGCCGGATTCACACAAGCCGGCAATCGCGACAGTTCGGAATCAGCGAGTCCGCGCAAAGACGCGCCCTAAAATCCACCCGCGCGCCGAGTTTTACTAGCTCGCCACGGATGGTGCGCTCCTGTTAGAAGATTATCCTCGAGCGGAGGCTGACTATGCCTCCTGCTGAAAAACTCGACACTCACCATAAAGCGCTCACACTAAATCTCGATGCCTCCGCGTTCGGGTCTTTCGCCGAGATCGGCGCCGGACAGGAAGTCTCACACTGGTTCTTTGTCGTTGGAGGCGCCTCCGCCACCGTCGCCAAGACTATTTCCGCCTACGACAAGGAAGTCAGCGACGATCTTTATGGCGCCGGTTCGCGCTACGTATCCAGGCAGCGCCTGGAGGCTATGCTGGACAAGGAATGGGCCGAGCTTCTCGCGCAGTTAAGCACTACCCGAGGGGCGAATACGCGCTTCTTCTCGTTTGTTGATACCGTCTCCGCGCGAAACTTCGCCGGCACGAACGACGCACACGGTTGGGTCGCGCTCCGGTTTCAAATGCAACCGGGCGGCCCCGCCAACGACGTCCTGTTGCACATCAACATGCGCGATCCCTCGAATGTCCTGCAGCAGGAAGCCGTCGGTATTCTGGGCGTCAATCTTATTTACAGTGCGTTCTACCAACTGCAAGTCGAGGAATCGTTTCTGGCAGGCTTGGGAGATGACGTCCTCAGGGAGCGAATCGAGATCGACTACATGGATCTTCGCGGGCCGGCATTCGAAGGTTGGGATCGCCGAACTCTGCTCGCCCGCTTGGTGAGTAAAGGATTCGCCGAGGCTGTATTTTTCCCCGCTAAGGGCCCCACGGTTCCTCCTACCGAGGCTCTCTACAAGAAAGCGGTGGTGCTCGCCCCCGGATACTTTGGCCACGGGGATCCACCTCACTCGCAAGTTCACATGCGTTTGCTGGACGCTGCTGTTCAGGAGCTTCAGAAGGAGCTGGGCGAAACAAAAGTTGCGCCCGCAGGCTTTTTTTGCATTACGGCTGCTCCGCTCACGCGGGATGAACCGGTGCCGGAAGTCCCCGATTTGCTTCGCCGAATTGATGCTCTTCTCGCCGCCGGCGGCGATGTGCTGCTGTTTCGCCAAAGCGAGCTCCACAATATGAAGACTCTCGTGGGCCGCTACACGCAAGCGCCTGTGCGCTTCGCCATTGGTCTTTCGCTGATGATCCAAGCGCTAGCGGGCATTTACGGCAATCTCGAAGGGAGACTGCTGGAGGCGCTTGCGCGCCTTTTCGCGCAGAACGTGCGCATCTACGCGTATCCGATGAGCTCCACGGAGCTGCGCGAACGACTGAAGGATATTTCGGCTAGTGGTTGGGAATGGAACGATACGAATGGGATGGTTTCTGCCGACCAGCTGCGACACGCGCCGCCTCTTGGTCACTTGTTCGCCTACCTTCTCGCCAGCAACTTTCTTGTCCCCATGCAAATTCCCGCAACCCTGAAAGCCGACGCCTGAACGCATACGTTTACCGCAAGTAGAAGCGTCTTTTGCACTCGGCGCTCTACTTGATTCCAATCACCATGGACTCCGGCCTCAGCGAGTGCTCCGCTCGCGCCTCGCGGAAGCCGACTTCCTTCAGCCGACCGAATCAATTCTCGCCCAAAACACCGCCAGCGGGTTGTTATCCTAAGATGCCCGCAGAAGCGTTGCGCGCGGCGTCGGTTAGGTATAAATTATCTCTCAATCGTTCTGTCAAAAGGGTAATTCTGGTTTCTATGCATCCCAATAGCATGACCACCTTCCGAAAAGCTGCCCGGACCCACCCAAAGGCAGCTAACTTGCCGCTACGGTCCCGAAATAGTAGATGAGCGCTGCCGCTCGCCTCCCGTGGAAGACCGCGGACCTCCACTCCCCGCTCCCTACTGTCATTCTTTCTTGCCTGGTGGCTGCCGTGTGTTACCAAGCGGATGGGTTAGCGTCCGCCTTAGGAATTCCTCCCGACCACATTGCGTCATTTTGGTCCGCTACGCCGTTCTTAGTGGCGGTGATGTTATTAACACCTCGAAAGATTTGGCCGGCCCTCGGGGTAGCAGGATTGGGAGCGATAGCTTTTCATGATTTCCAGAGCGGCGTGCCGATAGGCTCCGCGATTTGGGACTCGGTTGGCAACGCGGCCGAGGTTCTTGTCGCGACATTTGGCATTGGTCTCGTGTTCAAAGGGGCGCCCAAGCTCGGCAGCGTGAAGAGTTTGGCTAAGTACTTCGCGATTGCCGTGATCCTCGCACCATGGGTATCAGCGCTTCTCGGCGCAAACTACAGCTTGCCAGGTGAATACTGGCTGGAATGGAGGATCTGGTTTTTTGCCGACGCCCTCGGATACCTCACTGTGACCATTGCGATAATCAGCTGGTTTCAGGACGGACCGGCATGGGCGCGAAAACCGCAAAATTATCTGGAACTCGCCGCGCTGATCACTGCATTGGGTTTCTGCGGATTTCTCACGTTCGTGGAGACTGGCAGAATGGAGCAACCGGCACTACTCTATTCTCTGGTGCCGATTCTGCTGTGGGCCGCTTTGCGCTTGGGAATAAAGGGCGTATCCACTTCCATGGTTGTCGTTGTCTTTCTCTCGACTTGGGGATCGGCTCATGACCTCGGCCCTTTCACCGGGCTAGGGCCACTAAATAACGTCCTGTCGCTGCAGCTATTTCTATTTTTCGCTGCGATGCCCTTTATGGTTCTCGCGGTCCTTGTAGAAGACCACAAGCGAGGGCAACAAGCATTGATCGACGAAGATGCCAAACTAACCGAGGCACAACGTTTGGCGGAATTCGGCAGTTGGCAATGGGACCCAAGCACTGACGCCGTCACCTGGTCGGCAGAACTGTATCGAATTGCCGGATACGATCCGACGTTGCCTGCGCCCTCGTTCAAGGATCATGACCGGTTCTTCACACCCGAAAGTTGGGCCAAACTGAATCAGAGCGTGGAAGCGGCCATCTGCACCGGAAAACCGTACAAGCTCGATTTGGAAGCGGTGCGTCTGGATGGCACTAAACTTTGGGTCACCAGCCGAGGACAAGCCATTTTCGACGGCGGCGGTCGGCCCATACAACTTCGAGGGACGATTCAGAACATTACTGAACGGAAGCGCGCCGAGGAGGCACGAATTAGGCATGCCGCGATTGTGGAATCCTCCGATGATGCAATCATCTCGAAGGATTTGGACGGGATCATCCAGAGTTGGAACGCGGCTGCCCAACGTCTGTTTGGGTTCACCGAGGCTGAAGCCGTTGGACGATCGATTGCAATCATCATCCCTCCCGAGCTTTTTGATGAAGAACACAAAATTCTGGAGCGCTTGAGAGCTGGCGAGCACATTCAACACTACGAGACGCTCCGTGTTGCGAACGGCGGGAAGAAGCTCAATGTCTCATTAACGATATCCCCGATAAGGGATTCCGTGGGCAGGGTTGTGGGCATCTCCAAAATTGTGCGTGACATTACCCACCGCAAAGCCACTGAAGCCGCGCTTGAACAGTTGAGCGGCCGCCTGATCAATGCGCACGAGGAAGAGCGCGCTCGCATCGCCCGGGAACTCCACGACGACTTCAGCCAGCGTTTGGCGCTCCAAGGTGTCGGCCTGGGTCAACTCTTGACGAAGTTTCCTGAGTCAGAGCTGGCGGGACGGACGAAAGTCGAGGAATTGTTGAAGTCAAATCGTGATTTGTCCAAGGATATCCATTCGCTCTCCCATCAGCTGCATTCGAGCAAACTGGAGCACGTTGGCCTGGCGTCGGCTCTGAAAAGCCTCTGTGAGCAGTACAGCTCGCAGTACGAGATCACGGTCAAATTCACCAGCCGCGAAGTCCCCTCCGAGATCTCCAAAGAAGTCGCGCTCTGTCTATTCCGGATCGCACAGGAAGCTTTAAATAACGTGGTCAAACACAGCCATGTAACGGAAGCTCGTAGCGGAACTCTTTGGCCACGACAATCAAATACTTCTCCGGGTTATAGACGGAGGTTCGGGATTCGATCCTGCTATTCGGGGCCTGGATACAGGCATCGGACTCGTTAGTATGCGTGAGCGACTTCGACTCGTTGGCGGAACGCTATTGGTTCACTCAGCGCCGGCGCGAGGAACAGAAATAGTCGCTCAAGTGCCAAGATCCGTTCGTGTGGATCACGCGCACGCAGCGGCAAATACGCCGGAGCCACGCTAGAAATTTTCGGCGCCGGCCCGGCCACCGCAACCCTGCCGGATTCGACGCGTCGCGTGGCGGACTCGACCCATTTAATCCACCCCGCTAATCCGGGATTTGATCTTGGCGGAGAATCGCTTCGCGGCGATGCAACTTTTTCCCGGTGTAACGCCGGCGGAAATTCTCGTTCGCTAAGGGGATTGTCGAATGGTATCGTCAGGGCTACGAAGCTGACGATAACCGTCATGGACAACTTCGCTCGCAAGCTTGGCGTTCCCCCTGTGAAGAAGGACCAGTTTGCAAAAAGACCGCACCTGTTCTTTAGATTTGTAATTTCAGTTCTGTTTTTGGGCCTTGTCAATGGCGCAACGGCGGTACGGGCATTTGCTGAGAATCTGCCTGCTACCTCGCCTGGACCTGGCTTGACATTTGCGATCGCGGATTTCGACGGCGACCGTCGCCCCGATTTCGCTAGCGTTCAAGCTGGACAAAACAGGTCGAGCAGTTCCGACTATTCGATTCAAATATATCTTTCGGAGATCGGACGACAATCGATTGACATTGTTGCCCCAGTCGGCGGCCTGCTGATCGAGGCGCGGGACGTTGACGGAGATCACACCATCGATCTAATCGTGTCGGCGACATGGCGCAAACAGCCCGTGGCGATATTTCTTAACGACGGCCATGGCACTTTTTCACGAGCAGAAGTCGCTGCATTTCCTGGAGCATTCAGCGAATGCCAGGAAAATTTAGCTCCCGCGTCGAATCCGGCGACAGATGCTTTGGGCATATCGCCACAGCCGGGCGCTGGCATTTGTCCGGAAGAAAACGATTCAGCGTTTGATCGGTCGCCAGCAAGTTTGATTCCCACGACGACTGCAGGATTTCGTCCCGACCCCTTCCAATCGTGTTCTGCCGGACGCGCCCCTCCCTCCGGATTTCACCACCCTTGATTACGTCGGCTTCCCACTGATTCTTCCGCATATCTGGGGAGAACTGGGGAAACCTCCACAAAAGCAAGACTATCGCCCGACAGTTCGTGCTCGATCGTACGCTGACTATCTTCAGGCCGACGAGTCTTCCAAAAATAGGTTTGTACAGGCGCGGGTGCGGAGGTGCACCAATGAAGAAACTGATAGAGGCGATTGCGATGGGGCTGGTGGACAAGGCGGACGATGTTCAGGTTCGTGTGGTCGAAGGCAAGCAAGTGACCGTGTTCGAGTTGCGGGTCCATCCCGACGATCTGGGAAAAGTAATTGGGCGAAAGGGGCGCACGGCTCAATCGATCCGTACTCTACTGGGCGCGATGTGAATGAAGGAGCGGAAACGATTTGTGCTGGACATCCTTGAGTAGTGTTCACGTCCACGGCAATCCGCCCGGCTCGGATCAAATATCGATTGTTACAGCTCGGCGCGTTGCGCGAAATGTGGCGCTCCGGCTCAGGGAAAACGACGGGTTTCTAGCCGAGTACTCTCGACCGTTCGCTCTACGTCCCTCTATCCGCTCTCGTTCGAACCGACGGCACAATTCGACACAACAAAGGTGACTCTATGAGAAGGATCGCAGCAACCTTCACACTTATCACTTCATTGGCGCTGACTGGCCCGGCGAAGAAGCATGATTCAGCAGCCAAGACGTACGACAAGCAGGGCATGGCGATTGCCGTGCCAACTCATTACGAGTCCGTCCAGCGCGTGGATTCCTTCGGTGGGCACTATGAGTGGGATTGTGATACAGCTGCGGGTAAGCTGAGCTGCACTGACAACCCCGTCCCTTACCTGACCTATGTCAGATTAGCGCCCGATGGCCCGATGTATTTCGCTTCCCGGTTTATTGACAAGCAGCACGATGGGTTCGCGCCAGCGGTGCTCGACAGCCTCCTTCACGAAAAGGATACCCATTTCAATTATCGGGATTACGCCACCACGGCAGAGGGCCTGCGCGTCATCTGTCTTCCGTACACGACTAGCGATAAAAAGGGAAATCCGAAGTCCGGAGAAACTTGCTACGCCATAGACATTAAGAACCCTCGCCAGATGCGACCGTAAGCAAAAGGAAAATCTGGGGTTGGTGCAATATTGCTCAGCGCTGAAGTTTCATCCAAATGCCAGATTAAGGAGAACGGCGATTAAATTCCGTCCGTCGGAAGAAGCAGAATGGTGAGCGCGAGCATGCGTTTGCCATCCTGCTTCGCGCGGCGTTTGCGAGCCCGTTCTTTCGACTCCTGCGCGATCAGCGTATTGATCGAACGCGAGATTTGCCGTCGCACGGCCTTCAACGCTTTCACGCGCGAGCCTTTCAGCAGCAGGCGCGCCCCGATCAGCCCTTTCCTGCTGCCCTGCTGCAATCCATCCCGCTGTGCAAAAGCGAGCACGTCGGCGGGCGCGGCTATATCGTAACTGTGTCGTGCCGCAATGGGTGCTCAGCGCCTGCATCATCGCGTTGTGGGTGTATCGCGGGCGACCGTGGGCCGCGCTGATGCTAAGTCCCAGCACATTGCTGCGGTTGGGAATTGCGTTCGGATTCGCCGCGCTGATTTTCGCGTTGCTGTTGCAACAGCGGCGGGCGCTCTTCAAGCGCGCGAATTGGCCGGAGCTGGTGCGTAGCTCGCTTGGTCACGCCGATGCCCTCGTGCCTCGCACGAAAGGCGAATATCGCGGCGCGCTCTTGGTTGCAATGACAGCGGGAATCTGTGAGGAATTGATGTTTCGTGGCTACATGCTGTGGTATTTCCTGGCCTTCTGGCCGGGCACCCGGCTCGGTCTGGCCGCCGCCGTGATAATCAGTGCGGTCCTGTTCGGGTTCGGGCACATATATCTTGGTGTACGGCAGGTAGGTACGAGCGCCATCGGAGGAGTGTTGTTTGCTGCCATCGTGCTGGTGGCGGGCTCGCTATTACCGGCGATGATTTTGCACGCGGCGCTGGACGTGAACTCCTTCGATCTGGGCTATCGCGCGATGCGCAAGACAGGGGAAGCGGACTCTTCTTCCGCCGTCGCTTCGGCAACGTAGATTCGCCACATGATTCGCCGACGGCGCCGCGGCCTTCCTCATCGCGAGACCTACACCATGGTGCGTCCTCATTCCAACGCTCATCCCTATTTTCATTCCTGCGGCCATCTTTTCGCGCCGCGTCCGGGCGAAAGGTTGAACGTCGCAATCTGGAGATGACGGCAGTCGGTCTGTGATCACAGGAAATTCAAACATACGCCCTCACGTGGCCAGCCGCGTGGGTCGTGAATCCAACCGACGCCCCACCTTTCAGAAATCGAAGGGTGGGGCTTCCGGGCTCTCGGTATCGCCCAGAGGTCGGATGGAAGACGATAAGCCGGCCCAAACGTGCGCCTACCAATCCCTTAGAAGCGGATTACGACGCCAGCCTGGAAGCGGAAATTGCTCTGATTGTTGTTCCCGCCCGTGAACGAATTTCCGAAACGCGTTAGGACGTAGTCGGCTTCCGCTGCACGGATGGCGAACATTTTATTGACCGGAATGTCCAGGCCCCCTCCAATGATGAAATCAAACGCATTGTTGGAGGGAGAATTGATGCAACCGCCGCCCACATTGCAAATATTTACGTATGCGTTGGAATGGGCGCCGCCGAACATCGCCTCCGCGAATGGCTCGAAATGCGGGGTGCGGAATTTAATCTCCGGACCTACGTTGTACGTGAAAAGGTTTCCGGAGACTGGAGCGCCACTGGGAAAGGTTCTGGTGGTGCTGCCGTACCCCTCGAATTCGGCTTTGATCCCAATCAGGTTGGTCAGAAAATAAGTTAATGCTCCGCCGCCACCATTGAGAGAAAAAGCTCCGAGTCCTGAGATGTTGTTGTTTTGCGGATTGAACCGCATGTAGGAATAGTTCCCGGAAACTTCCACTTTGGGACTATCTTGCGCAAAGGTTGCCGTTCCCAACAGCAGAAAAAGCCCAAGTAGTGCTGCGCCCGCAATTCTCAAGTGAATCTCCTTTTAATTTAGACGATTCAGGTGTCGCCCCACATCAGCCGAGCTCAACTTCGCACGCGCCCCACCCTGCGTGTTCGTCCAGCACGAGGACTCAATCCTCGCCTGAGCACTAGTACGTTGAGCCGTACTGAACTCACCTGTCTCTTCCTTGATACGCAACCCGGCGGCGGAGGCCTATTGTCAAAACTAACAACCGTGCTGACGTGGTGACGACATACGTAGCAGTGGCGTCGGCGCGAGCGCGTGTTTCTCGCGGCTGGTAAGAATACGGGCGTTTTACTTGCGGTCATTGCTTGCGCGCGCGGCAAAAAATCGCACGCAGCATTGCGCTGCGGTACAACTAGCAGGAGATTTTACGTTTTAGTGACAACTTCTAGAACTTTATTGGCGACGTAATTCACTTGCTCGGCGGTCATGCTGGGAAATATCGGCAAGCTGAGTACGCGTTCGCAGGCGCGTTCGGCGTGGGGAAATGTTCCGGCGGGATAGCCTAGCGCGGAATAGGCGGGCTGCAGGTGAATTGGCTTAGGGTAATGCACGGCGGTGTCAATGCCGCGCTCGGCGAGTTGCGTGATGACGGAATTGCGGTTGTTCACGTAAATCACAAACTGGTGATAGACACTTTCGTTGCGCGGATCGTCTTGCGGCATTTCCAGGCGCGCGCCTTCGAGCAGGCGGCGATATTCCTTGGCTATTTCGCGACGCTTTTGCGTCCAGGCGTGCAGGCGACGAAGCTTGATGCGCAGCACGGCGCCCTGAAATCCCTGCATGCGATAGTTGTAGCCGGGAAATTCGTGATCGTAGCGCGCGGTCTGTCCGTGGGAACGGGCGGCACGCGCGAATTTCGCGATGGCGTCGTCGTTGGTGGCTAGCGCGCCGCCTTCTCCATACGCGCCGAGATTTTTTGTCGGATAAAAACTGAACGCGGCGACCTGGCCGAGCGACCCGACGCGTTGGGCGCGATAACGCGCGGCATGGGCTTGCGCCGCATCTTCCAGAATGCGCAGGTGGCGGCGCGCGGCAATCTCGCGGATGGGATCCATGTCCGCGGGCCGACCGTAGAGATGAACCGGAAGAATGGCGCGGGTGCGCGGCGTGATGGAGCGTTCGATGAGGCGCGGATCCAGATTCGCGGTGGCGGGATCAATATCCACGAACACTGGGCGCGCGCCACAATAGGTGATGGCTTCGGCCGTGGCGAGAAAGGAATTGGGCGTGGTGATGACTTCGTCGCCGGACTGCACGCCAAGCGCCAGCAAGCCCACGTGCAACGCGGCGGTCCCGCTGCTGAGCGCGACACAGTGCTTGATGCCGCAAAAATCAGCGAATTCGCGCTCGAAGGCCTCGACTTCCGGGCCCTGTACGAACGACGAATCCATGCAGACGCGGTCGAGCGCTGGAAGAATCTCCTCGCGCAACTCCGCATATTCGGATTGCAGGTCCAGCAACGGAACCCTCATCACGCCGGCCTGTTCGCCCATGCAAAAACTGTACTGCACCCAGCACCGCGCCACAAGCCCGGCCGGAATATCTGGAGGCTCAGATATTCGTGAGCGTGCCAGTGCAGCTCTTTCCAACAAATCGGTGCGCTCTATTCTCTCGATTGGTCCGGTACAACTTCCGCCCGCAAACGCACGGGCTCGCAGAAAAGGTGAAAAAGTGTGTCCAGGTGTGCGGCGCAGCCCGGGGTACGTCAATGTGGCTGTTCCGCAGGGACTAAGACTCAGCGACGGACCCGGCTCGCTGCGAGGCAAGTGCTTGAAATCGTGCCCGTGGCAACTCATACCGAATCGTCCGCATTCCATCTTCGATTGGTCCCTCGCCCACAAACACGAATTCACATTTCTCCATCACACGAATCGAGGGCGCCAGTCCGGGTAAAGTGTGGGCAATGATGGTCTGCACATCCCGGCATTGAAATGCCCAGTCAATAAGAGTTCGCACGGCCTCCGTGCAGTACCCGTTCCGCTGATGCGCTTCCAGCACGCTGTATCCGATCTCCGCAAATCCATCTCTCGGACGACTTTTGAAGCCCGCATTGCCGATCAACTCGCGCTGGTTCCGGCGAATGCAGAACCACAGATTCCAGCCGGCAACGCTCGGCTCCGCTTTCTGCAGCGAATCCAAGAAGTGCCGTTGAGAGTGTTCATCATTCAAGGGTGGGGGCCAGCTTGTCGGTCTTGGGACGTTGAGCAACCCCGCGAATGCCGACAGATCGCCGATCTCCGCCTGCGCCAGCTCCACCGTGGCGGCGACGAGTTCCAGGCGAGTCGTGTATAGCCGGAGGTCCTCCATGTTTTTAAAGGTGTTGGGCATTTTAGCCTATTCCTCCGTGTACGATTACTGCGTTTATCGGGCCGTGGGTAGTCGCAGGCTAACCGAATAAGAATCGCCGCGTCTATCCCAGACAAGATAGGGATTTCTGGGGTGGAATCCCGCTTGAGAGGCAATTCGTGCGCAGCCTTGTCCTCGTGGGCCTTTCTCTCGCAATCAATTCGTTCGCCGTAGCGCAAGACCAACCCAAGCCCGCGTACGATTTTTCATTGTCGCGCGAGGAACGCACCAAGCTCGCGGAAAGCGCCGCTCCGCCGGAAATTTCCAGTAAGGCTACCGTGTATGTTCTGGAGCGCTCCGGTTACGTCAAGGTTCGAGACGGCGAGAACGGGTTTTCCTGCTTTGTTGATCGCCAGACTCCGCTGAACCTAGAGCCGACTTGTTTTGACGCTGAAGGTAGCGCCACCACTTTGTCCACGCGGATTTTTGCTGAGGAGTGTCGCGCCAAAGGCGAACCGGAGAACCGAATCAACGCCGTAATCGAGGCGGGATACAAATCCGGAAAATTCCTCGCGCCGCGAAAGCCCGGCGTCGTGTACATGATGTCCGACTCCGGCGTACTTTACATTGCTGAGAAGAATCTGTTGGTTCATATTCCACCGCACCTGATGTTTTACGCCCCCTACGCTACGGACAAAGATATTGGCTCGCCGCCACCCGCCGCGAATATGCCGCACTTGATACGCGCCGGCCAGCCCGACGCATACATCGTAGTCGTGCCCGGGCCTGCGACACATCCTGGTCACTAGTGTCCGCTGTGGCGAACCGGCTCGCCATCCAAAGCGAACTCCACAAGCGGCTGGTCCTCTCCACGCGTCATTAAACCCTATGTCGCGTATTCGGAAACTTGAATCCGCATGTGCGATTAGGGCTGCCAGCTCAACCGGTCGATGCAACAGCATCCAGTGGATTGACTCGGCGACCCTTGGAAGAGTGGAAGACGATCCATGAAACGATTTTGCGTTTCAACCATTGAACCGAAGTCCCTGGAGAGATCGTGTTCCTTTCTAAGTTGCAGGGATAATGTTTTGGGCGAATCATACGGCTGCCCAGGGGGAGCTCAAAAAGGAAAAGTGAGCACCGGCAATTTGCAGGTCCATGCGATTAGGCTAAGGAAGGCCAACTTGTAAAAATGACGTCTTTTCTGGGATATTGTGGCGGTTGGAAGATTCGTAACGAAAAGCGCGCATGTGTTTACTGATTCAATTCCACCTGCCTGATTTGTCGCGTAACCGGAGATGTGCCGCACCGTTACCTACTTCTCCATAACAGCATTTCCCGGAACCTCCGCGGGCAAAATTGACGGAGTCACGGTGCGGCGGGGTTACACGTTGCGTCACGGAGACTTACCACTCACGCCATGCGATGTCATGGGTTCGCTACAATTAACTCGTGCCGAAGCGCCATTGCACAAGCCGCGCCGAGTGGCGGCTCCAGGCGGGAAAGCCTGCGGAGCCCCTGTCTGCGCATTACCGACTCGACTGCGACTACGGAACTCCCGTTATAACTTGCTGGGAGGACGGCGGGAGTGAGCCGATTTACGCGTGTGAAGGTCACGCGAAACAGCTGGGGCGCTCTCGCGAACGTAGCCCGGACGTTCGAATCATAACGGCCCAATCGGACCACAGCGACAATCCGACAAAAAGCGAGAATCAAACCCAAATCCCGGAGGTCGCTGCTACAGAGCCGATCTGCTCCGCGTCATCAGAAGCTTCGTGCACTATTGTGGAGACGAAGGTCGGAACGGCGATAGCAGATCCGTCTGTCAAATCCCCTGCCCGCGACCTTACTTTCGGAAATTCTGCGAAGGCCATGGTGGACGAAGCTATTTGGAACATGGCAACCGGAAGCTACCAGGTTTACAAAGCCGCGCTACAACAAGGGAAGTCCGCTATGGAGGCGGCGAAAGCCGCAGGCGGGCAGCTTGCCGTGGTCCATCGCAAAATTAGCGATTACACACTTAAACTTGAAGCCGTTCTTTCAGAATCAAAAGCAATAATCAATGTAGAAGAGGCCATAGATAAACCACTCGAACAGGCGATGCTTGAAATTATCAGTAATCGCGCATTGAGTGACTTGGAAAAGGACGCTGTCATTCAGCAGCTAGGCGCTCTTCAAGAATGGGTCAATTTCAAACACGACCTGCAGAGAGATATGACTCCGCTTCGAGCGAACCGAATTATACTGGCTATTGGTGACCGCGTAGAATGGGGAAGAAACTCCGACGCTACGGAGCAAATAAACTCGGCGCATCGGGCGCTGTACTGTAGCCTGAAAGCTGCAATTCTTACCGCCGTTCCTGAGGCGCAAAAATTTCACGACCAACTAGCCAACTTGTACGCGGCCAAATCTGACCTCGAGATTTGCTGAACACCTGTCGGTCGCGGGTGTCCCGCCGCAAACATTCGCGGAGCTTCCCAATCGGGCGTTTGGAGCGCGCCATTGAGGGCCAATGTCCTGAGGTACCATTGCAGGCTGCCGATCTCTAGTCGATCCTGCCGATACATCCCGACCCGTGACCGACCAAAGGAGCAGTCTATGCTAAGCAAAAACGGCGCGCCAACCAGACGCAGCAGTCGTGTAACCTTGCGTGTTCCACTCAGAATCTACGAGCCGGACACTAGTAAACGGTTCCTCGTGGAGGAAGCACACGCTGTGAAGGTTAGCCTCTGGGGCGGCCTGATTGCTCTCAAAGCGCCCGTGAATCGAAACCAACAACTAGTGACAGTCAATAAGGCTACCGGAGAGACCACAGACTCTCGGATCGTTTATTTGGGGCCAATGGTATCGGGCGGGAGCAAGGCAAGGCTGGTGGCCATCGAGTTCCTGCGACCGTCGCCGAGTTTTTGGGGCGTGGTCTTTCCTCAGCCCGATCCAGGCCGACCTCGGATTAGGAATTACATTCGATGAGCCAGAGAAACAAGCCGGTACGAATCGCCAAGCAGAGTTCCGTGCGACGCTGTGCGCTCGTGGCTTCTATAGAGGTGACCGATCTACGCACTGGGGCACTGCTCTCTGCCCGCATCTCGGAACTGGGGGTCGGAGGCTGCTATGTTGACGCGCTAAATCCATTCCCCGAGGGCGCGCTGGTCGGTTTACGGATTCTCAGAGATCAGGGCGTCTTCGAGACTAAGGCCAAGGTAGTCTACTGCGACTCTCGATTCGGTATGGGGCAGGCTTTCATCGAGATGACACTCGATCAGAGGTCATTACTTGAAAATTGGTTAGCCGAGATCGTTAGCCAATTCAGTCACGTTTCGTAGATTCTGCGCCGCCCGTTAAAAACCTTCCGAGACTTTTCGGTCCGCTTGGGCGCACATCTCTAACAATGTCGGCCCTGTCAAACTATTTTTGAGCAGACCTCTCCACTCACTTAAAAGCGTTTTTTCGTCCGCTTGCTGGGTGGTCTTTCTTGTCGGCCTTGACGATTTCGGCTCGTTCGTAATCTAGCGGTCAGCTTCCGTCCGACCCATACATCTCTTCGATCGTAAACTTCAGACCATGATTGGTTATTCGAACTCCCTCTCGCGAGGGAGCGGGATGCCCATTCAAGTGCGCGGCGTTCTAGTTCACGCCATGTCCGGTACCGAGCTGTCCCGCGTGCGAACCGAATTCCGGCTCCGTCTTCCGAGCCTATCAACAAAAGCCCACTCGAGTCGAGGGGCCGACGTTGTTATGCAATTAAGTGCCGTTGTCGGGACATTCGACCGAGCTTCGCAAACCAATCCAATACCACCCGTATCCGGGGATACTCGGCTCCCGCGACGCTCGATAGGAACAAAATCGCAATCGCCTTATCGGAAGCGCCTTGCCCAAGAACCTCACCGTCGTTACGCCGCCAAACCATTGATTCTGCAGGGCCCGAACTTACGAAGCTTCCCGCCCAAGAACAACTGTTTCTGGGCGAACAGCCGCAGGACGGTCAAAACGCGGTTAGACGCTACTCGCTACGATTCAAAGAACTCCCAAGCGAACGCGGGTGAGTGGAAAACATTCGGATTGGGGCGCCCTCGACGGCAGGCTTCTCGAGCTTCAGGGATGCTTTTCGAGATAACGCCTACCACGGAGGCGGCGTGTTCGCAGAGGGCGTGGACGCAGCAGCGGCGCATATGGCGCGCGCACGTTCGCGCCATCCCGCATTCATCTAAAAGCTCGCGTCCGGGCCGAGGTTACGGGTGTGAAGGCAGAAGATCCCAGATGGCGGGATCTTCGGTGCCCAGAACCCAGCAGCAGAAGCCTTGCAGGCCGCGTGCTCTTGCGAGGTTGTAGCGCTCGCGGAACGTGCGCGCATCGGTGTAGAAAATCCATTCGCGTTCGTCGTCGCGGTAGAAATAGCAATACGCGGTGCGATCGGTGGTGTCCCATTCAATGTGGCCGCCATAGGCGCGTGCGAGGTCGAGTGCGTCGGCGGTGGAGATGTAGGCGGCGGAAGGATTCGGCCGGTCGGTGGGTTTCGCGTTGGGAAGCAACGGCGCGGCCGCGAACCAGTGGTAGCCGTACAGCGGGATGCCGAGCGAAATTTTCTCGCGCGGGACGAATTTGAGGGCGTAGTCGAGATTGCTGACGGTCCAGGACCAGCCGGCCACGGGGCCGGGCGGGGTGAGGCGAGTATGCTGGTCATAGGTCATCAAGCAGACTAAATCGACAGATTTGGCGAGAGCGGCTAGATCGTAGGCGCCGCGCCAGTTTTCGTAAATCCAGGCGGAGTAGTTGGTTTCGCCGGCGGCGCCGGGAGCGTTGGGAACCGTGGCGATGGTGAGTTGCAGATTATTTTGGTGAAAGAGCGTGGCGGCCTCGGCAACAATCGCCGAGAAAATGTCGCGGTCGGTCCAATTTACGTTTTCAAAGTCGAACTGGAAGCCGGTGTAGCCGTTGTCTTTGCAGGCTTGGATTAGTTGCGTAAACATTTGGCGGTACGCGGCGGGGTTCGTGAGCAACTTGTGAAAATCATCCTGCAGGAAATTGAAGTCCACCACGATAGGCATCACTGGGACGTGATTTTGGCGCGCGGTTGCGAGTACCGTCGGGTTGGGGGCGCCCGAAACCAGGCCGTTGGAATCGACCGAGTACCAGGTGGGGACGAGCGTATCTATCTTATTGGCGTGGGCGAAGAAAGAGCGGACGGAATTGGGATCGCGCGTCATGTAGAAGAGAGATTTTGGTTGCTGCGCGCTGGTGGGGAGCGCTGCGAAGAATATAACGACGAGAAGGCATCGCAGAATTTTCATGGCGTTCGTATGTTATGCGGTTCCGTGCTTGGAGACAACGTTTCCCATTAACAATCATCTCAGAGATTATTGCCACCACTTCCGGCCCTCGCAGCGAGACGCCGAGACGCTGAATAGAATGTTTTACAAATCAGCGACGGCCCCGCCAGGTACGAAGCCCAAGCCTCATTGAAAGTTCTTCAAGCGATTACTCGACGCCGTGTTCGACCCTCGGTAAGGCCCGCGTTATTTGTTCTCTAATTGACATCTGCTACAATTTCGCCAATACGCGGGAGGTGCTTATGAAAAGTTTAGCAGTTCTGCTTTTTATCCTGTTGCTACCAAACATCGGTTCCGCTCAAAAAACAACAACCTCATATCAGGTTGGTAGTGCTTTGGTCGAAAGTTGTAAAGATTATCCAGTCACCGACAAAACCTCGATTCCCGAAGAACCGCCGAAGGTAGAAGTCAAAATCGGATTTTGCGAGGGTTATATCGAAGCCCACGCCGAAGCGCTCACTTATGAAGGAAAAGCTTGCATCGACGCAGATATCGCTCCCGCCCGATTGATAGCAGTCGTGAACAAGTATTTAGCCGATCATCCGGAATTGTGGAATAGAGAAGCGTCGTGGTTAGTTCGAAATGCCCTAATTCAAGCGTTTCCGTGTTCGAACTAGCGTCTGCGTCATCGCCAATCTGAAAGCGTAATCGTCACGGCCGAGATCATCGTTGGGCCTGGATAAGCAGCTGAGGAGGACAGACGTCACAGCCCTCGAATTGTTCCGGCTAAATGGCAGCGAGAGGGGCAGGCTCGCAGCCCGAAGCACTCATCGGTATCGATATCCTGCTTTGAGCTCGCACCGATATTCCTTTACTTGATTTTTTTCTATCCGGACGTTGCAATCGGCCCAGCTGAGGAAGGGAGTCGGCCCGAGCGGAAAGACAATGCGAGATCCGTTCATTTCAGCTTCGATACTCGGGCCTTCCGCTTTAGCCGGCAAAGTGAAATTCATTGCTCGGCCGAAAATCACAGGAGAAGACTCGCGAACAATATCGCCGACCTGGGCGCGAGATACGTCGGCCTGTAGAACAAAAGTGGCCGTATCGGACCAATTACGAATTAGCACCTTAATATTGTGCCCGCCCACGGAAAATTCATCGGTATCAACCCGAGTGAAAGGACATGGGCCTGCGATGCAGGTCACCCTTGCATTGCGGAATACGTTGCCTTCGCCGGCGTCGAGAGACGCACCGCCCACCTGCGCCTTCCATTTTCCGTCAGGCGAGCACGGAGAATGTCGGTGGCAGGGAACATTCCCCGTATTCACTACTTGAAAAACTTTCACTGCGTTTCCAATGTGATCTATTGTCGTTGTCTCCGTGGAATATCTCACCAAGACATTCCCAACCGCGACCGTCGCCTCATTGAGTCCTGCTTCGCCTTCTGCATGAAGTGGCGCCATACGAACGACATACAGGTTGTCGCTGATGACTTCTTTCAAGGTGAGTGGTTGATAGTCAGGATGCCGAAACGTGAGCGTGATCGGTTGCCCCCGGCGTGATCCCGGACGCAACTTTAGCGTGAAGGAGCCGGAAAAATCGGACTTGGAATCAAGGAAGGCCAATCCATCGCCTGCACTTACCTCCACATCGGCAATGGGCGATTGATTTCGAGTGTCGACGTTTTGTTTGACAACGGCGCCCCTCAACATGATCGATCGGTGCCGCCTGTATAGGCGAACCGTAATCCGCGTTGCAGCTAGAAATCCACCGAGACCTATGATCACAGCAGACCAGATGGCGATTTTTCGCCAGGATGTCGCGGCCATTTCACTTTCAACTTAGCTCTCCTGCAGACTCAAATCAAGGTGGACACGGTTCGCTGTCGGCGCCCCTGCTGTCACAACCCAGTTGGCTAATTCGATGCAAGCCTTTCACTCCGCTTCATCAGGGCTTTCTCGATGCGAAAGGCGCTTATAATTACCCGGATGGACAAAATATATATCGGGAAGGGCAGCATATCCCGCCGAGAATTGTTGAAGAAGATTGCCAGCGCGGGAGCTTGTGTCCCACTCGCGCGCTTGAGCGCTCTGTCTGAGCGACCGGCGTTGCAGAAACAGATTACTCCGTCGGCTGTGCCTCCTACCAACACGCCTTTCTCCAGCGCCGACGACGCATTTCTCGAAGAACTGGAGAAGGCCAATTTCCAATATTTTTGGAGGCAGGCGCATCCGGAAACCGGCATTGTGCAAGATCGATGTCATGCACGCAGTCCTGCCACAAGCGATCTGGGAAGCATCGCGGCGACAGGCTTCGGGCTGACTGCTCTTTGCATCGGAGAAAAACGTGGGTTTGCGTCGCGTACTGAGGCTCAGTCGCGTGTTCTGAATACGTTGCGCTTTTTATGGAAAAAAGTGCCCAACCATCGGGGATTCTTCTACCACTTTGGCAACATAAATACGGGCGAAAGAATATGGGATTCAGAAGCTTCTTCCGTCGACACTGCCATCCTGCTCTGCGGAGTTATGACTTGCAAGGCACATTTCATACATTCCGAGATCAGTGAATTAGCCCTCGAAATCTTTAACCGGGTGGACTGGAACTGGCTCTCAGAAGACACGCCTATACTCCCGCACGGATGGACGCCCGAAAATGGTTTTCTGCAATACCGATGGGGCGACTACAGCGAAATGATGATGATGTACCTACTGGGATTGGGTTCCTCTACGCATGCGCTGCCCGCCGAAGCATGGAACACTTGGAAGCGAACTATATTCGAATACGACGGCATTCGTTACATCGGATCGTTCGCACCTCTGTTCATACATCAGTACTCGCAGGCCTGGTTTGATTTCCGTGGCAAGCGTGACCGGTACGCAGACTATTTTCAGAATTCAATTCTGGCCACTGACGTCCACCGCCGTTTTTGCCTCGATCTGGGAACACAGTTCCCCGACTATAGTGATGACCTATGGGGAATTACAGCCTCGGATTCGGTGAAGGGCTATGTAGTGTGGGGCGGCCCCCCTGCGACCGGACCGATCGATGGCACCGTGGTTCCTTGCGCGGCAGGAGGTTCTTTACCCTTTCTGCCGGCAGCAGCCGTGCGTGTGTTACGAACGATGAAGGATCGATATGGGACGAACGCTTGGACCCAATACGGGTTTGTGGATGCATTCAACCCGTTGAATAACTGGTACGATATCGATGTGGTTGGCATCGACACGGGAATCACCATGGTGATGGCGGAGAACGCGCGTACGTCCTTCGTGTGGGATAGCTTTATGAAGAACCCTGAGGCTCGACGTGGCATGGAACGCGCCGGTTTCACGGCCTATCTACCTTCACCGAACCAGCACTCTGAACAAGTGCCTCCCCCAGCTTTCCAAACTGATGCACGGAGCCGACTCGTTGTCAGACCTCTATAATTGCAGTTCCTAGCGGCCCGCTTCTCCGACCGAGTTGTGTTGTCACGGCCGTCTACAGATATACGACGTCCCGGTGGGACGCACGAACTACTCTAAGTCCTGATAGGTCGCGCTACCGTACATGTGGTTTTGCGGAATTTCACCTAATTGCATAACAATGTCGGCCCCCTCGACTCGAGTGGGCCGACATTGTTATGCAATCAAATAACCTGAAGAGCTTACCATTCGACCCTAGTTGTCCGAACCACTTCAACCTAGCCGCGATGGGAGTTTCTCTCGGTGCCGCCCCCCGGCTCTCCCTTCGACGTCACGCTTTAGGCACCGCATTTGTGCTTTCATTTGAGCAGAGATCGCAAAGGGAGTATTCACGACGTAGGATTGGTCCGTCTTCTCAGCTCGGATGCTCGCTCACGGGTCCGCGGCGGGGATAAGCAGGGGTTGTTTCGAGCGAGCGAAGGTGAATCTTTGTGCCAGAGCCTCGATCGCGAGGCCGTCCAAAGGAAGGTAATAATCCATGCGATCCGTACTTCCCCTGGCTCTTGCCGGTCTCTTCTTCGCAGCTGCTGCGTCTCAATCAACGGAAGCGCCCACCGGGTTCGACAATACGAGCAACGGCGTCACCAACGACGCGACGCATCAGACCGATCAAACCACGTTCGATGAAGTCGAGAAATTAAGCGATGGCCTGGGACCGCTCTATAACGCACAGTCCTGCCGCGAATGTCACCAGAATCCGGTTTCCGGCGCGGCCTCACAAGTGACGGAGTTGCGCGTGGGCCATCAGGGGCGGGACGGACACTTCCTCAACCCGGAAATTCCTATCGCGCGCGGAGCAGAAGTGATAACCGGCCGGTCACTGGTGAACGATCGCGCGATCTGTCCGAACGGGGCTTTTCCCAACAACGAGATTCAGGAACGAGTTCCGGACACGGAGACGATTCGGACGTTTCGGCTCTCGCTCAGTCTGCTGGGCGATGGGTTCGTCGAGGCAGTTGACGATCAAACGCTTGTCAACCTGGCAGAGCAACAGTGCAAAACTTCGCGCAAGAAAATTTGCGGCCAGATTCTCCGCGTGCCCATTGTGGAAGCCCCCGGGCAGATGGGTGTGGGGCGGTTCGGTTGGAAAGACCAGCACGCGAGCTTGCTATCGTTCGCCGCCGACGCCTATCTGAATGAGATGGGCATCACCAATCGTCTACAGCCGGATGAAGTGACCAAGCTTTGCAACACCGCTTCGGAGCCAAACGACACTCCGGGGCCGGACGGGCTCTCCGATATCGATCACTTCGCCCGGTTTATTCGAGCCACGAAAGCGCCCGCGCGCGATTCGACGCAAGCAAGCACGGTGTTATCTATTCACGGAGGGACATTGTTCGAGCAGATTGGTTGCGCGACTTGCCACACCGAGACCATGACCACCGCTCCGCCCGGAACAAAAATCAATGGCGGAACGTTCACGATTCCCGCCGCGCTTGGCTCCGTCACGTTTCATCCGTACGGGGACTTCCTGATGCACGATGTGGGCACGGGCGACGGCATTCTGCAGGCGATTCCGGAGCACTACGGAAGGAAAGTTTTTCGACTAATGTCGGACTATATGGCGAAACAGGACTTTGAGAGCAGCCGGAACAAGATCCGCACAGCGCCTTTGTGGGGAGTGCGCCTGCGACCGCGATTGATGCACGATGGCGCTTCGGTGACGTTTCGCGACGCGATTTTACGGCACGCTGGCGAAGCAAAACACGTAACCACGCAATTTGAAAAACTGAAAAGTGAGGACCAAGAAGCTGTCATCGAGTTCTTGAAGTCACTGTGAGTCGCGTTACCGTGCAGGTGGTTTGGTTTGATTTCACTTGATTGCATAACAATGTCGGCCCCCCTCGACTCGAGTGGGCTTTTGTTGATAGGCTCGGGAAGACGGAGCCGGAATTCGGTTCGCACGCGGGACAGCTCGATACCGGAGATGGCGTGAACTAGAACGCCGCGCACTTGAATGGGCATCCCGCTCCCTTGCGAGAGGGAGTTCGAATAACCAATCATGGTCTGAAGTTTACGATCGAAGAGATGTATGGGTCGGACTGAAGCCGACCGCTAGATTACGAACGAGCCGAAGTCGTCAAGGCCAGCAAGAAAGATCTCCCAGGAAGCGGAAGAAAAACTCTTTTAAGTGAATGGATAAGTCTGCTCAAAAAAGTGTTCGACAGGGCCGACATTGTTAGAGATCTCCGGTAAACGCGTTAGTCAAGACTTAGCGCGCAGCCAGCCTCTCTTCGTTGACTTGCCTTCTGTACCAACCTAAGATGAGCGCCAAATGGCGGAATCCCAGTCACTTCTCGGGCAAACCGTCTCGCACTACCGCATCATCGAAAAGCTCGGTGGCGGCGGTATGGGTGTGGTCTACAAGGCTGAGGATGTGAAACTCGGCCGGTTTGTGGCCCTCAAGTTCCTGCCCGACGACGTCGCCAATGACCCGCAAGCACTCAGCCGCTTTCAGCGCGAAGCCAAGGCAGCCTCCGCACTGAATCATCCAAACATCTGCACGATCTACGAAATCTCCGAAGATGGCGGACGTTCGTTCATCGCCATGGAGTTCATGGAAGGCGCCACATTGAAGCACCGCATTTCCGAAAGGCCGCGGCCACTTGAGCAGGTCTCGGAGTTGGGGATACAGATTGCGGACGCGCTCGATGCCGCGCACGCCAAAGGAATTGTCTACCGCGATATCAAGCCTGCGAACATCTTTGTCACCGAGCGTGGGCACGCGAAGATTTTGGATTTCGGCCTAGCAAAACGCACCCCCGCTGCTAAAGGCCTCGGCATCTCTGCGATGCCAACGGCATCAGCAGAAGAACTGCTCACTCGCCCCGGTTCCGCGGTGGGCACCATTGCCTATATGTCTCCCGAGCAGTCGCGGGGCGAGGAACTGGATGGACGCACGGACCTGTTCTCATTCGGCGCTCTTCTGTACGAAATGGCGACGGGACGGATGGCCTTTCCGGGAAATAGCGCTGCAGTCATCCATGACGCGATTCTGAACCGAGCGCCGACTTCCCTCGCGCGAGTGAATCCTGACTTACCGCCGGAACTAGAGCGCATCGTCAGCAAGGCGTTGGAGAAAGACAAGAGATTGCGATACCAGACTGCCGCCGATATTCGAACCGACTTGCAACGGCTGAACCGGGATACAGAATCAGAGCGGGTGCCAACAGCAACGACTGCAGTAGATGGTGCCGGCGGAAAGTTAAGATTGGGTTGGAAGGTGCTTGTCCCCGCGGCTCTGTTGGTTACGGCACTTGCCGCAGTCAGTTATTTCTATTTTCACCGCACGCTGAAACTCACGGATAAAGACACCATCGTCCTCGCCGACTTCACGAATGCCACTGGCGACCCAGTATTTGACGGAACTCTGCGGCAAGGGCTTTCCGTGCAACTGGAACAATCACCCTTCCTGAGCATTGTCCCAAACCAGCAAATCCAGCAGGCGCTGCAGATGATGGGCCAGAAGCAGGACGCGAAGCTCACGCCGGAGATTGCGCGGGAACTCTGCCAGCGGACGGGGAGCGCCGCCGCCCTCGAAGGCTCGATAGCGCAAGTTGGCACGCAGTACCTCCTGACGCTCAAAGCAGTTAACTGCTCAACCGGAGAATCGCTAGGGAGCACGGAGGCGCAGGCGAGCGACAAAAACCATGTGCTCGATGCGCTGGGAAGGACAGCTTCGGAAATTCGGAACAAACTAGGCGAGTCGCTAAGCACGGTCCGTGCCTACGACACTTCGCTGATGGACGCCACGACTCCGTCACTGGATGCGCTCAAGGCGTATACGGTGGGTTTGCAGAAAGGCAAATCCAACGATTCGGCTGCAGTGCCATTTTTCAAGAGGGCCATCGAACTCGATCCAGGATTTGCATCAGCCTATTCCGGGCTTGCCGCATGTTACTTGAATCTGGGGGAATCCGGCTTGGCACGCGAGAATTTCACGAAAGCCTTTGCACTCCGCAGCCATGTCAGTGAACGCGAAAAACTTCTGATTGCGGCCCGTTACTACAATCACGTCACGGGGGAACTGCCGAAGGCCATCGACGTCTACCAGCTATGGACCCAAGCTTATCCACGCGATGCCGGGGCCCATGGGAATTTGGGGACGCTCTACGGTGCATCGGGACAGTATGAAAAATCCATCGCCGAGACTCAGGAAGCCACTCGCCTTGAACCGGATTCCGGGACGAACTATTCCAATTTGCTGCTTGCCCAAGCGGCGCTCGACCGGTTCGACGATGCGCGAAACACGTTTAATCTTGCATTGGTCAAAAAGATCGAAGATCCCATCATGCGAGTGAACTGGTTTGGCGTGGCTTTTGTGCTGGGCGATACCGCGGAGATGGAGAAGCAAATGGCGTGGTCCGCGGCAAAACCGGAGGGCGAGGATAATTTCCTAGCGGCAAAATCGGATGCCGAGGCTTACTACGGTCATGCCAGGAGCGCGCGCGAGTTTTCGAAAAAGGCGTTCGAGTCCGCCCTACGCGATGACCAAAAGGAAACAGCCGCGCAATGGAAGATGGACGAGGCGCTCCGCGAGGTTGAGTTTGGGAATAGCCGGATTGCAAAACAAGAGAGCGCTGGCGCGCGGGTCCTCACTTCCAGCCACGACACCGAGATTCTTGCCGCAATCGCACTCGCGCGTACTGGCGACGTCGCGGAAGCCGAGAAACTAGCCAACCATTTGGAGAAGCAATATCCTCTGGACACGCTGGTGAACAATTACTGGCTGCCGGTAATTCGCGCGAGCGAGGAGAATGCGCGCAATAATCCGACGAAAGCCATACAGCTATTGCAGCGATGCACTCCTTACGAATTGGCGAGTCCGGTGGCATGGTCCGGATTGGGTGGCCCGATGTATCCGGCATATCTCCGGGGCGAGGCTTACCTGGAGCTCCGCCGGGGAAACGATGCCGCCACGGAATACCAGAAAATTGTCGATCATCCCGGTTTCATGCTGGCGTGTCCGTTGGGGAGACTCGCGCATCTCGGTCTCGCACGCGCCTACGTATTGCAAGGCGACACCGCCAAGGCAAAGGCAGCCTATCAGGATTTCTTCACGCTTTGGAAAGACGCCGACCCTGAAATTCCAATCCTCATTGTTGCCAAGTCCGAGTACGCCAAGCTGAGATAACCATCCGATTTGCTAAAGAAGGGCTGACGGACTTTGCTAACTCCTGATTAGTCTTGCCAGCTCAACCGGTCGATGCAACACCGTTCAGTGTATTGATTCTACAATGCTTCCGTGGGAGAACTACCTGTTTGGCTGTAGTCGGTCAGAACTCAGCCAGAGCAGCGTTCCGGCTGGTCTAACCCTAGCAAGCGATTTTGGCTCTTGTTTTCAATGCAAGGCAGGTTGTAGCTTAGCGTTGCGCCGACCCATTGAGATCACCGCGTGAATCAGGAATTAGGCACGGGACGAACGAATCAAAACGACCTGCCTGATCACGACATTTGAACTCGCCTCAAGCGCGCTTAGCGGTGCGGGGGATGCGCCGAGTGACCATCCGGCGCGTCCGAACGGCAGGCTGCTACACTGTTTGCCCGATACGCCGAATTGCCATCGCGGGGCGAAAATTGACGTAGCCCGGCACTCGGATCGATCTGCGCCAACTCCTCCGAGGCAGGTCGTGGCTACCCCCGCCAAAATCCGGTGCCGGGCCACTTCTCCACGCATTGTCGCAAGTCCCGGACCATAAACCACTTCTCAGCTGAGGGCGTTTATCAGGACTTGGCACAGTAGTCGTATTGAGCAGCGCTAAACAATTCGCTGATCCATTGTTATTAGCCGGCCGTGGCAGCGGCAGTTAACTCCTTAGAAGGAGCTGGTGGGGTGGACATTTGCTCCTTCATCCTCTTTTTCATTTCCTGAGGCGTGGGTTCGGCAAGGTGAGTGGCTATCATCCAGATGTAACCGTCGGGATCGACCACGGTTCCACAGCGATCTCCCCAAAACATATCCATCACCGGTCCCTTGGGGACGGCGCCGAGCTTTACTGCCTTTTCAACTACCTTGTCTGCGTTCTCCGTCAACAGATACAAGCTCGTCGGCGAGGCTCCGATTGTTTTGGCGCTACGGTAACCCATCTGCGGCATTTCTGGGCCCAACATCAATGTCGTGCCCCGAAGCGTCAGCTCAGCATGTATCGCTTTGCCATCTGGGCCATTCATGACTCCCCGTTTCGCAAAGCCGAACGCCTTTTGATAAAAGCCCGCTGCCGCCTTCACGTCGGCTACCGTCAGTATGGACGTTACTGAACCGTAGTGTTTCTTATTGAGTGGATCGATTTTTTTGGGCATAGCACTCCTTTCTTGCGATGAGCATTTAAGCTCGATATCAGCGTAAGTCTTTCATGAAGCACCGCTCCAAGAAACTTCTGGGCCGTGGAAATCGACAATACTTCAACGAGCAACGCTCGGTCAACTTGTGAGTCGATTCCCGTCGCGGTCAAGCGAGCGGCCACTTGGACGCATAGCTGAGTAAACGGACATGTGGGGTACGTTACCCACTTAATGGGATGGTCTGCCGCAGATCCCTAGAAGTTGTAGAGTGCGGTGGCAAGGAGGCATCCCATGAAACTTCAAATGCTAGGCATTGATTTAGGTAAGACGGTCTTTCATATGGTTGGAGTGGATTCAACTGGCAGGATGGCGATCCGCAAGAGATGTTCTCGCACCCAACTGCTGGCCTTCACCGCGAATTTGCAGGTGCAGTTGATTGGCATGGAGGCCTGCAGTGGAGCTCACTTTCTGGGGCTGGCGCTGCGCGAACAAGGTCATGAAGTGCGATTGATGCCGGCGCAATAGGTGATCCTCTACCCTACAGAGACGAACAGGGCTTGTTAATACGGTGAACACTGCATAGCGTCTCGGGGAAACCCCTAGGCATCGCAGGTATCGTGCCTTCACGTGGGCCGTTCGAGAGCCCCGGCGACCTCCGAAGTGCTCATTGATTAGCGCCCCGGCCCGCGGCGACTTGCTTCAACAAGAGGCGTGTTGAGTGCGCGGATGAATTCTTAGTTGCTCATGCTCAAACTCGATTCACCTGCTGTGCGTGGCATGTCATCATTTGTGCGGTCCTACAGAATCCAATCTTGGTCTCAAGACGTTGTATCGGCCGCTCCATTACACCACCGGCAAAAAGCGGAAAATTAGTCTGCGAATGCCTCTTGAGCGGCGCCTCGGAAATCACTCCAACTCACGCGAGGCGTGCATGTCTTTCTGGTCTGTCGATTCTTTGGTCGGCGCCTTTGATTTGCCGCTTTGCCCACGCGACAAGCGAAACGTTATCCGCGGTGCCGATCTTTTCCCGAATGTCCCGCATCATGCGGAGGAACGTCACGGGGTCCATGAGGAGTCCGTTACACACCTGTCTGTCGGTTTGTCCAGCGACGAGCGCCCGAAGTATGATTGCCTCTACGCTGGTCAACGCTGGGTCCAGCCGGAAAGCTGAAGTGGATTGGATGCTAAATACGTTGGGTTCGTGCTGCATTGGTTCACCCAGACCGTCCTGCTACCGCCCCGCCGCTTTACGACGGAACTCCGCGGTTATCCCCTGAGCGCTCGCGTCCGGGCTGCGTTTTCTAGCTTTCATCGAGTACAATGCCGAGTCTGCTGCGCCCAAGAGGGCATCAATCGTCTCGCCATCCCTGGGATAGATAGCGATGCCAATGCTGACGGACACTTTTGGCTCCCTGCCATCACTCGCAAGGCGCTCGCAGACGTGGTGGGCCACCACCTTGGCTGCCCCCCTGCCTGTCTCGGGCAGCACAAGTGCAAACTCATCCCCGCCGAAACGCGCCGGAGTATCAATCTTCCGGCTAGAGATGCACAAGACATCGGCCAGCCGGCAAAGCGCCTGACTGCCAGCTAAGTGACCGAAACGATCATTGATTCGCTTCAACCCGTCCAGGTCAAGGAACAAGAGAGCGAACTCACGCGCTGTGCGCTCAGAACGCTTGATCTCCGTGTCAACGGTTTCAACCAGATGGCGGTAGTTGGCCAGTCCGGTCAGAGGATCCTTGGCTGCCTGTTGACGCAAATGATCCTCAAGCTTGCGCTGTTGGGTGACGTCCTCGACGATGATCTCGTAACCGTCCATCTTGCCCTCATTGCTGACCTCGCGTGCGCTGAGCCGGACCTTGAGAGCCGTGCCATCCTTCCTCTTCCACTCAATTTCCAGGGGATCGGTGCCATCCCGTTCGCCCGAGTGCCCCAGTAATTGCGCTCGTTTGAATGGATCACAAAGGATGTCAGTTGCAAGGTTCACTCCCAGGAGTTCCTCGCGGGATGGATAACCAAGCATGGTCACCAATGCCTGATTGACATCCTGGAACTGGCCTTTGATGCCGCAGCGGCAGATTCCATAGGTCAGGTTTCCTACAAGAGCGCGGTAACGTGCTTCGGAATGGCGCAGTTTTTTTTCCGTTTGATCTCGCTCTTCGCGCAGATTGTTCTCACTGAGGGCTCGACGAATGGCTACAGGAAGGTGCCCGACGTGATCCATCCCAACGCAATCGGCGGCGCCTTCTGTAATAAGTTTCGCAACGGTTTCTGATTGCTTTGTGTCGGTCAGGAAGATGCAGGGAATCTCCCTATCCCTCAGGTGGAGGATTTCCAGGTCCCGCGGTCCCGGCCAGTTCGGGGCTGGGTATTCAGCTAGCACCACGTCATAGTATTTTGACTTCAGCCGTCCAGCAAACTGCTCCGGGGTTAAAACTACGTCTGCACTGACCTTGAAGTGCGCCCTCCTGAGTTCCTCGACGCAACGCTCTACGTCGGCGGCGTCACTATGAACGAAGAGGATGTGCAAGGGGAGCCCTCTGCTTGCCGGTCCATTCAAGACCATGTGCAGGTAGGCTTGCTTGACGCGATCTCTTGATGTTGAAGCCAATGCAAATCCACCAGATTCACGGGAGCCAGCCCCTTTGCGAACTGACCCCCGGAATTCTGCCATAAGCAACCGATCACAAACTTATTGGGACGAGACCAGTCGTGACTGTTCAAAACGGAACACAAAGCATTCGAGTGTTAACTGATTGGACACATTCTTGCGCTAGGCAGAGGCTCCAGGTCTTGACGATCTGGAGATCTGGCGGCGCAGTTTCCCGCCGCCCGACACGAGAGTTTCAAATCCCCATGTCGCGCCACGGGACTCGAACCAGAATCAAGGGGAATAAGGATGCGCGAACTAAAGTTGAGAGTAACTGAAGTCTAGCCCGTGCAACCGGACTGGGTTCACGAGCCGACTTACACCGGAATTCCAGTCGCAACCGACGGACCGCGCAGAGGCTCGCGAGTTCGAGAGGTTTCATCAACAGACACGAAAATCGTCGTCGACCAACTTGCGCGAACTTAGGCTCGGCGAGATTATCACAACGTGAAATCACCGTCCGGGCCTACATAGTTTGCTGTATTGTTTGTTTTGCGGGTGCGAGAGAGTATTTGGCGTGACTCATTGGCCCGTTGGCGCCGCGGGCCTCCCGCCGAGGGCCGCCGAATAACGGACGGCGGCCCTTCCACCCGTACGAACCGCTCGGCGACCACGAACGCCATGCCGTGGATCGACCACTCAAGGTCCCCGAAGGCGCACGCTCTTTCACGTTCCACGCAATCACCGGAGATCGTCAGGATATCGTGCGCGTAATCGAGCGCGTCGTTCGATGATGAATAGAAGGAGACGCCGACGCGTTAGTTGGGAAACGAAAGGAGTACCTGAATCAGTACTGCCTTTTGGTGTGTAGTCAATCCCGTGGAGTCGGCCGCATCGCCCCTATCCGGCCAGTATTGTATTTAGCGGGTTGCCAAAAGCGCCTCTAGTTCTTTCTCTCGGGCCACTATACTGGGCCACCTTCCGAGCGTTATGGCGCATCTCGGACAGATCAACAGGTGCCACGTTCCGCCCATATCATCTTCCTCCGTCGAGGAGTGCGGTGACTCGCTGCATATTGAGCATCGAAGTTCGAGCCTCCCGCTGGGAAATTTCGTATATTTCAGACGGGGGTCAATCATGGAAGTGCCTCATTTCGCGGCAGGGCACGGGGCGTGTCCGTCGAATTCCTCTAACGACGGGAATGTCGCGTGACAAAATCCGCATTCATAGACTCCAACTCTAGGCGACTTGAGACCGCCACCGCACGGACCGGGGTGTCCTTCCGCGCGGATGCACCGACGGTTGAAATTCACCATGGCAGGGCATTGAACCTTTCCTTCATTTGCCATCGGGCCTCCGAAACCGGTTCGTACTTGACAACTTCGTCATGACGCGCCCGATCACGTAGAGTGGCTTAAGCCTTCGCCGCAGCCGTCACGACCATCCCTGTTCCGGCGCAGGTCGTACATCGCATCCTCTTGCCAGACGATCGATCTTTCACTTTTCCAGTACCGTGGCATTTCTTGCAGCTCTGTGAGGGGGTCATTAGTTTCTCCTGGACCAGTCGAAACCGCCGAATGGTTGATGCGCGGCAATCATGCTCCCGATCAGAGAGAGCGGCAAGCAGCAATGTCTAACATTAGACATCCAAAAATCTGCGATTGCGGCACTCTAGCTCGCTAGCCGTCCAAGGAGCCGTATGGAGCGCGTATACGATCTCTTCGAGGGCTTGCCTGATGGAGCTGCCGTCTGGCAGGTGTCCGTGACCGGTCATGAGAACGCTATTAAGAAGTTGCACAGGCTATCCGCGCGAACAACGAACGAGGTTCGCGTCATGCACTTGCCGACGAAGACGCTGATCGCCCGTAAGAATGTCAGGGAAGCCTAGGCAGCCTGGGGAATGCGCGGGTGTGCAATATGAAACAGATTTGCGGTCGGCCACTGGCGCATTTTATGAAAATGAAGAGGAAGGAACTCAGCCCTAAACAAGTGTCCTCGGTCCCTTGTCCGACGTGCGGTTCCGTTGTCGGCGAACGATGCGTGTTGCATTCTGGTGCTCTGCGCTCAGAGCCACATATGGACCGGAAGTTCGCTGCTATCTACGCCGCCACTAGCAGTGAAACCGACAATTCCCCTGACGTCAGGGACGCCGTGCCGATTGACTGAATGGGCGATATAATTTGGGACGTGGCTGGTAGGGGCGAACTAAGTGGCCGAACAGTTCAGCTTGGATTCACGTTGCCCGAAGTGCAACCTACTTGCCCATCAACAGGCTGACGCCGACACGTTGAAAACCGATTTAGAGAGCGACGAATTTAGATTGTACTGCATCCGCTGCGACCACTATTGGAAGCCGAGTCCCACCGGAAAGCTCAACATCCTTAGACACCTTGCCTGAACCGTTTATTGGGTAGCTATCCAAACGGAATGCGAGTACGTTCTAGGTGTCTCACTAGCATCCTGCCGCACCCTCCTCGTAACACACGGCTCCTTGCGAAATCAGACGGCGTTGCTCATCCCTCGTTGTCCTCGAACCAAGACGCGACGCCTCAGGAGTCCAATATGGAAGAGAAACATCGGGGGAAGTTATACCAGGCTACTGTTTCTGTATCCGAACGAGAAAAACTTAAGGCCTACGTAAAAGCTGCAGAAAATGCAATCAATGGGTGTGATGCCGCACTCGACGGCAGTATCCCGTGGGAAGAACGAGTGGCGATGGGAAACGCGCTAACCGTTTTGAAGTTGTTGAGAAAAAGTAAGAGTAACGCGGAGTTGCGGAACTCAAGTACCGCGCGCACTCCGAAGGTCGAGATGAACGAAACGCACGCCGACCTTTGTGGAGAGTGCGGGGCTGAGATTGATTCCACTCGAGCGGTTGATTTGACGCTGAAGAATGAACCTAGGATCTGCGATTCTTGCTTCGTGAAGGAACCTTTACGGCCCACGCAACGCAAGAGGGATTGGTCCAATTGAAAATACACGATCCTTCCAAGCGGCTGTGTCCGAGGTGCAGAAGCGTCGAGATTTCTCGTTCGCAACGGCGCGGCGCCGTCGAACGCTGCCTTCTTCGAGCTATCGGAGTACGCCCGTTCCGCTGTCTCAAGTGTGACGTCCGCTTTTATGCCTTCTCGCGCTTCGACGAGGAGTCTTTACGGAACAACAAGGCTGCATGATCACTGTTTTCGTAGGAGTCCGATATGGCCAAGAATGACTGGCAGGATCTGCACTGGTCCGCCTACTGATGGAAGGCGAGCCCAAGTATCGAGTCTCGCTTTATCTGCGCGGAACTCCTGACCAATTTGAATGGAACAAGACGGAAGTTTACGGTTTTCTCGCGCCACGTCTTCGCAGCAAGACGGATGCTGCCGATGCGGTTTCAGAAGCGGACCAGAAGGGTTCAGCCTCGCGCACGATAGAATATGCGCTTGGTCATACAGCGCGGGTTGTCATATTGCGTGTGACGCCTTGATGAAGCCTCTCAATCATCGATACCAGTCCTATCGTCTAAAGAGACTCAGCCTAGGCGGAGAACGTAATGGTCACTAGAACCCAACACAACGGTGCAATGTTTGTGGGGGACTGCACCGACGGCCAGTTCACGCCGGGTGAAATTCGATGCCCGAATTGCGACGGGGTACTTGAAGAAGAAATCGCAAAAGCAGGTCAGGCTTATTTAGTTTGCAACTCGCTGCTCAAGGTCTGTGCCAATCCGGTTAAGGTATTCATCGGCGCCACTGAGATGCACCGATGGCGTGATAGAGGTTGGGAAGTGATCGCCGGAATTTGCAAATCACAGGGTTGACCGACTGCGCGACATTGCCAACCCGCCGATCCACCTGCTTGCTCTTTTCCTTTCTCTACGCAGACCAGACGTATGCACCGAAAACGAAAAGCTCCTTTGACTCAGCGTCAAGCCATCGCGCTTGCTCGGCGTTCTCTAAAGTTCCGCACGTGGTATGCCGCCACCAGCGTTTGCATCCCGACGAAGGACGACACCAGCAGCACCGGAGTCGAGAACGAAAAGCATTTTGACCTTTCCGAATTGGCGGCTACGTGGGGCCTTAGCGTCGAAACGATTCGGAAACTCTTTGCCGATGATCCACACGTGGTAAAGATCCCAAGCGCTTCGGGCCCCGCCGGCCGCCGATATTGCACTCTTCGAATTCCTGCATCCGCGGCTGCTCGACTTCATAAACGCTTTTCTGCTTGACGGCCTCACCGTCTCGCACTGCCGCTTTTCACGACGATAATCATTGTCGCAGCCGCCCACTCTTGCGCAGGCGCCTCCATTCGGCGACGGTGGACAATAAAGTCGGCGGCCTCGTCCACGGATATTTTCGGTAGCGTCGTGCTTTGAACTCGTCCCAGACCATCAAGAAACAGAGAACCATTGGCAGCACGACAAAACAAATCGCCCACGGCGATCTGTCGGGTCCGTCAGGCGCTAGCCTCACGATTGCTGCTCCCTAGCATCAACAATCGATAGCCTCGTCAATCATCACCCGTGATGTGCTCTGTTTTTCGGTTTGTCGAGGGCGTCGGGCATTGGATTGTAGTTACCCGGTGGCCGTCCGCTTTTCATTTCAGGATGAACTAGCCCGGTTACAGCCGCTTTCCATATCTCTGCTTCGGTAAGGCCGGTTGTTTCTGCCGCAACGAAGGCAGCTCGCACGGCCGCTAGCGCCTTTATTTGTTCGTTGGTCATAGCGACCCCCTTGCCGCAAGTGTGGCACTTTGGTTCCAGACACGCAATAAGCGGCCATGAGGCCGCCACTCCATTGTGGTGCGCATCCGCTACCGCAGGCTCTGCCCTTCACCAGATATCACGGCAAGGTGGTCACAAAGGCTCTCGGAGCCTTCGGAGCCGACGGAAAGGGCCGTGGCAGCAGGCGGTCGTGTCCGGCAGCTTGCAGGTCTTACGTGAGTTTCGCCGACTGCTTATCCGCTCGCGATTCCACAGGCAAACGTTAGCTTCCCATGAAAAACAGTTGCTATGAAGCGTCCTTCGCCCAACAACTGAATTCGCAGGTACCCAGAATAAGCAGCGGAAAGCGAGCCAATCGAAGAGATCTGGAACGCGGTGCCAGGCCTACTTCTAAAGGTTGGGAGGAGCTATCAATGAACAAAGTGGAGCTTGATCGATTCATGAAGCGGTGTCAAAAGAATCGGTTTGACGAGAACGACGACGAAATAGCAGCCACGTACAACTGGAGGGTATTTGGAACATTGACTGTTCCCGATTACCTGAGTTTTCGGCAAAGCCGTCGGAATTTCTATCGTTGGGCCGCGAAGATCGAGAAGGCGTTTCCGCCTTACATCAGCTGGTTTGCAGTGATCGAGCATAATCGTTGGGGCTATTACGTCCGCATTCAATTCATGATGGGGCAGTCGCGACTCATTTTTGAACCACGTTTAGTTACTCAATGGCGCGAGCTAACCGGTGGTGATGGTACGGTTGTTGGTTGCCACCGCGGTGCGTTTTCTGCATATGTGATCAAGGAAACACAGGCCGAGCACTACGTCGCAGTCGGTATGGATCTCTGCGGATGGGGACTCTCTGAAATTAGCCATGATCAACGGGGATAAGAGCGACAGGTTCTACAGGATGCCATCATGAGGGAAGCGCAAGAAAAACTCCTAATCGATATTGCCGATCTTTCGGGAATGACCGGCATCGCAGTTGGAAGTTTGTATCACATGGTGAGCCAGCATCGGATTCCATGCGTGAGGTTGTCCCGACGCTGCTTGAGATTTTCCCTTCCAGCAATTCGAGAATGGCTCGACGGCTTGAGCGAACCCGCTGTGACGGCGCCAAGTGAAAACGCGTTTCGGAAAAAACTTTATCAGTACCATCGTGCGCGCGTTTGTGTCCCTCCAGCACCGAGGAGCGAGTCTGAAATTGCTGCGACCGCGTGGAAATGTGAGGTTGGTTCTGGAGACGTTGCAATTGCTCGACGCAATCCCTAATGCTGAAGACGAGGCCGAAGCGATTGCCAGTTTCCGTTGAACTGCAACGTCTACGCCCAAAGTTCAGAGTCGGTGTAGAATGCCTTCAACTTAGTTGGCCTCTGCACAACGGAGGACGCCATGCATGCCCGCGTTTGGCAACTCCATCTTCGTCCGGGTAAGGTTCAAGATTTCCAGAACATCCTGTCCTCCGTCGTCGATTTGGCACGGCAGCAACGGGGATACCGTGGCGTTTTCGCGTTGGCCTCCGGAAAATCGGAATCACAGGAAGTGACCGTGGTCGCTCTCTGGGATTCCTTACAGGCGATTCGCGCCAGCGAAAACAATTTATTTCTCACGCAGGCAATTTCGCGCTTTCTGGCTTGCTGTGACGGCCTGCCGCACATCACCGAGCAGGAAGTCCTTGCGAGCGACGTTATCGCAACCAGTGCGCGTGCGATATAGACTGTCTTACGCGACGCACAGGGGAGACGGCGTCACAAAATAGGCTGGAAGCCTTTTGCTCTTCGCCCCTGTCGTTCATGTTGCGCTCTGCGATGCGTCATCCACAAGGTCTTGGCTGCGTACCACACTGTCAGAATGACGCAGAGACCTACGACCGCACTGAACAAACCTAGCACAAGGCTATAATCTACGGGTTGGGTACTCATTTTTTGTCACTGTTTCCTCTGTCGGCACCCATTCGGTGCATCGACCGGGCCAAATAACCGCCTAACGAGCCCATCGGAGCAATCGGATTCGCGGTTATTCCTCTCTTACGCTAGCTCGATTACCAGATATAGAAATAGCCCATCAGTACCTTTGGGTAGTACCCGGCACCTAAATGTGTCGCACTCGGCTGTAGACAAAGGCGGTTAAGTGCGTGCGAAAGCACCGCAGATTGCTCAGGGCGGTTTCGAGCTGGTCGTGACAGCGGTATTTTTGATGGGCTATTACACGCCACACTTCATTGGCATTTTCAAAAAGCTAATTGCGACGTGTTAGCATCGGCCGGTGTCGAAATGAAGGTATGGAGTTTAATTTTCGGCCTGATTTTGGGTGTCTGCGCTCTCGCCCAAGAGGTTTCACCCGTCCTGCTTGGCTCATAGACGGCGACAGCGGGTCCCGATCAAATTTTCCGTGGCACATGGATCGCGCAGGCTTCACTTCACAATTCAAATCGCGCAATCGGTTCATGGACACTTCTCAACGAGACTGGTGAGGTCGTTCTGGAAGGGTCGTGGACGGCGCAGAAAACAGGACAGCGCTGGCAGGGCACGTGGACAGCTCGGCCAATGAAGGGACAGTCGCTCTCTGGGACTTGGACCGCTGATGCGATGAGCCCAAATGTCGAATCCTTGGCAGAGATGCTGAAAAGCACGGCAACGAAGGAAGTCACCGGCTCGTGGCGAAGTGGCGGTCACCAAGGCAGCTGGTCGCTCAAAGGTTTACGACAGCCGGCTCGCGGATAGTGGGGCTTACTTCAACTTCGCGTACTCGGCTTTCGCAGCAATGAGTACGGGAATATCAGGGTCGGCGTCTTTCCACAGCGTGAGGAAATCCTGATATGCCGCCTTGGCTTTGGCGGTGTCGCCTTGCAAAACGTAGGCGCGAGCGAGGCCGAGATGCGCCAGTGCCCCGATGGGTTCGTTGAGCACAATTCCGCGATGGACTAGAATTTTCTGGAACTCGGCGGCGGCTTCAGTGCCCTGATGGCTGGCCAGATAAGCTTCCCCGCGCACGAAAACGGGGTACAAGCCCGTCCAGGCATATACGCCAGACGACGACTGCCCTAGGTCATAAGGTGCCCCGATTTTGAGACTGTCAAGGGCCTCTGCGGCATTTCCCCGGCTGACAGCAAGCTTTGCGCGGAGGGCTGGCAAGTAATTAAACTGCAGGATGGTGTCTTCCGGAAGCCTCTTGCCCAAATCGTCGGTTAGAGTTTGCGCTCGCTTGTCATCGCCCGCGTACGCCAAGGCGAGGGCAGCGCCATACTGCACATCGCGGCCTATTGAGCGCGCCATGGCCGACGTGGCGCGCCGCCGTGCTTCGTCTGCGTTTCCGAACAAGGCTTCCCGCAGACCAGACAGCGCAGAGTATGTTGCAGCGGCTTCCTTTTCTTGCGCCCGTCCGGCGGAATCCATCGCCCGGCGAGAAAAGTCTCGGGCGTCCCGAAGGCGCCCGAAATAGGCGGCTGTATCGGCTTCCAAGGCCAGCAGTTCTTCCTCTACTCCTGGTTTGCCCCGCGACCATGCCACCTGCTGCGCCATCGCCACCGCATCGTCTTGCAAAAAAGCAATCCCATAGAGGTCAATATGGAAATGAGGGTGGTCCAGCTTGCGCTTGAGAGCTTGCCCATACGTGGCCTTCGCCTCATCAACGCGGTTTAGAGCGATATAGCTGACCGAGAGGAGGCGGTAAGAGATGGGAAAGTCCGGATTCAAATGGATTGCCTTGGTGGCTTCTACAACTGCTTTCTCATATTGTCCTGAGACCGGGTAAATTATCCCCGACAAGAAATCATGCGGTATCTCCGCGCGGGGATAAGCCTGTATCCAAAGTTCGCAGGTTTGTTCGGCCTTCTCCATATTCCCCGAGACCACCATATAGAAGGAAGCAGAGATGGCATACTTCTCCGACTCGCTCGTACGGTCGCGAAGTTCGTAAGCCTTTCGGGTGTAGTCGGCGGCGATGCCGGATTCTCCAATATCCGCATACATGCGACCCAACCATGTGTGGGCGAGGGCAAAATTCGGGTCGAGTTCGATGGCATGCTGATAAAACGGAATAGCTGCGGCTGGACCAGTTGCGTTCAAAACCTTATTGCCCGAGCTAAGAGCTTTAAGGGCTTCGAGGGAAGGCGTTGTGGCTTCGGCAAGAGATGCATCATATTGCTGCACAGTGCTCAGCGACTCACCCAGTTTACTGCGAATTTCTGATGCCGTTTTTCCCAGCGCATCGAGCACGTGGTTCTTGTCACTTGCCTGCGCTTCCGTGCTTGCCAACGTGTCCCCGCTCATGCAGTTGACCGCCTTGAGGGTCAGCAGGTACTGCGTGCCAATCTGCGCAATCGAACCGTCGAGGAAGGCGGCACTCCCTGTCCGCTGGCAGAGTTCTCGGGCAATCTGTGGAGCGAGCTTCGCGTCCGGCTTCTGGCCCATCATCTGCAGGGTCTGCTGGATTCGCTGGTCAGAGATAATGCTCAGGAAGGGGGATTGTTCCAGTTGTACGGAAAGCCCCTGCCGCAGTGTGCCATCAAACACCGCGTCGCCTGTCGTGTTGGTGAAGTCCGCGAGGACGATGGTGTCCTTGTCAGTCAGCGGGTGCGCCTTGCGGGAGAAAGACAGCCAGCCGGCCACTGCCGATGCGATGACCAGTATGGTTGCGCCAGTGGCCGCCGTCCATCGAAACCGAGTAGATTTCGTGGTGGGTTTCGACCCGACTTGCGCGATCGCGGAGGTTGGGCGATCCGAATCCGAATCTCGCTTCAGCCGTTGCAAATCCGTGCGGATATCAGCGGCGTTCTGGTAGCGCAGTTTCCGGTCTTTCTCTAGCGCCTTGTTGATAACTTCTTCTAACTTTGGAGGAAGGTCGGGATTCAATCGCACCGGTGCGACCGGGGCGCGATTCATAATCGCTTCCGTAATTACGGCAGTCGTTTCACCCCGGAAGGGCAGAACCCCGGTCACCATCTCGTAGAGCACCGCACCGAAGGAGAACAAATCGGTGCGTGCATCTAGTTCTTCGCCCCGCGCCTGTTCTGGTGACATGTACGTGAGGGTGCCTATTGCCGTGCCCGGTCGGGTGAGCATTTCTGGCTCACTGGCTGTGGGCATCGCCGAAAGATTCAGGGCACCAGGCGAAGGTGCCAGCTTCGCTAGACCAAAATCCAAAATCTTGGCGTGCCCGCGCTCGGTGACAAAAATGTTGGCAGGCTTGATATCCCGGTGGACGATTCCTTTCGCGTGCGCGGCATCCAGCGCGTCCGCAATCTCTATTCCCAACTCCAGCACTTGGTCAAGCGGGAGCGGCTTGCCTGAAATGCGGTGCTTCAATGTGGCGCCTTCCATGAATTCCATGGCGATGAACGAGCGCCCACCATCTTCCGAGATTTCGTAGATGGTACAGATGTTCACGTGATTCAAGGCCGACGCAGCTCTAGCTTCACGCTGGAAACGACCGAGGGCTTGCAGGTCGTTGGCGACATCGTCAGGAAGGAATTTCAGGGCGACGAAGCGATTGAGTTTGACGTCCTCGGCCTTGTACACCACACCCATCCCACCACCGCCCAGCTTCTCGAGGACTCGGTAGTGCGAGATGATCTGGCCGATTGGAGATGGAGAATCCGCCATTTGGGCAGATATTAGGTTGCGTATTCCAGCAAGTCAACGGAGCGGTGCCGACGCAGCTAGCACCGGGACCCGCAGCTCTGGCTTGGTGGCTGTCACGATAGGTTGGTCGCCAGCGGGGCAGGCGCTGCCATCATGTCCGGCGAGAAGATGCTTAATGAGAGCGTAAATCCTTCGGTGTCCCTCACGGCACAGCTCAGCATCTTCGTAAATTGAGACGTCTCGCGAAAGGCGAATCCTCTTCGCCTCCAGAATTGCTGAGGCGGCGGCGCGTTTGAGTAGGTCGAGTTCCTTGCACCTAATTTTCGCGGTCATTCGGTTCGCAATTCTATAATTCGCATCCAGCCAAACAATGGTACTTCCGTACTACTCAGGCATGGGATTGAGTCCGTAAACGAAGGATGCCGTGAAGCCTATCTGCCAATCCAGACTGCGTAGGAACTCTCCCATTTGTGGATGACTGTTTAGGCAAGGTCCATTGCGCAAGACATTCCTCCCTAGGAATCTAGTAACGACGGGGACTCCGGAAACGGACTCATTTCCCAATCAGGGGATTGGGGGGACGTGCCCGCTTGCGTGGAGACACCGTCGTTGCGCAAAAGGGGGTCAGTAATGAAATTCATGCTGTTCGTCATCGTAATCTTGACCGCGGTCCCGGCGTTGGCGCAGAGAACAGGGACGCAGGACGCCGTAAAAGTGATGGACGGTTTCTTCAATGGTTTTCAGAATTTTAGCGGCTGCGACTCATCAGCTTGGAACGCTATCCACGTCGCTGCCCTGGCTCGTCTACAAAAGCAAGACTTGCCTCCTGCGACCATCGAAGATGATGTGACAAAGGCGTCGGCGATTGTCGCCTGCTACGGCACCCTAGTTCACAAAGTAATACAAGTGGCCCATGATCTGTCGAACAGCATAAAAGACTTGAAGACGGAGTCCTTTGAGTCTATGAACCCGCCAGCGAAAAGCGCGACGTTGCCTTTTCAGATTGTCGACAATGTAGAAACGAAGCTTCTCCCTATGTTCGGAGACTACGAGAATTTGGAAAAACTGGAGAACTTCGCTCTAAACGCTGAGATGGATTATGAAGAGCACGCAGAAAGCACTCGCTATAGGAATCTTGCAGCACGTTACAATGCGCTTGTAGGCCACTATAACTCAGGACAGCGAAACGGCCAGAGACCCGCGTCGCTGTACTGTGAGCCCACAACTACGTCGTCGGGCGTGAGTACGCTGGACTGTCAGTGACTTATGCAGATGCGCGTATGCTCTAAAGTCGATACTGCCAGTCCAAGCAAAACGGCTTTCACAATGAGTACGACCGGCATCCTCGACTAAAGGTCATTTTTTCCTCGCCGCCCACCTGCGCTTTTGTGCTATTGAGATTCGTTTGCGGCCTGCCGGCGATATCCTTCCGCGGCCCATTGGTTTGGCCCCGCGCTTCGCGCCTTTCTCGAACGCATCAATCAGATGTTCTATTTTCGCTAGCTCAGTCATGAGCGAGTGATGCCTTTTGCGAAGTGCCTTTTCAAACTTAGTTACGAAGTCCACATTTTCTCCTTGCTTTGATGCGCGGGTGCTGGCCTAGCAAAAGAAATGCTAACCTGAGTCTATGGACAAAGCAATTACGGAGGCGCAATGTCAGACAGGGTAGCACCCACCGAAAACAAAAAGCGCACGTGGCCCGAGAGAATGAACTTGATGCGTTAAGGCCGACGCGCTAGTTGCAACATTGGAAGGCAGAACGATGCAGCTAATTCCACGAAAACTAACCACAGACCAGAAGGCGGTTCTGATTCAGGTGCTCGTTGGGTTCCCTGACCAGCAGGTCGACGTAAGCTACCATCCCGCTGTGAGCGATGCACGGGATTACGCGCAAGATTTCCTCACCGTGTTCAAGGTGATTGGGTGGAAAGTGAGCGATGGTGCGCCGTCTGAGTCCTTGAACAGAGAATCCTCGGGACTGGCGTTCGTCGTAAGCGAACTAGACAGCCTTCCTCCCAGTGCTGAAGCCTTGCGGGATGCATTACGAGTCTTTGGTGTTGAAGTCGCAACAATTGCTGACCCGGCTTATAGCACACCGCCCGGTGGCTTCATTCTAAGTGTCGGCCCTCGTGCGTGAAATAGGTTTTGGCGGACAAGCGAACTGTCCGACGGGTTTACAGTAGCGAAAGTTCGAGACGCTGTACAGCGCGAGGTCCAAATCTGGGCCGAACAAAACATTTGCTTTATACCGTTCCGCGGAATGTGGAAAAGGAATCTCGAAAAGCAAGTTCGCGGTTATAATCACGTTCACCACGATTGCTCCGTCCGAGGCTCCTATGTCTGAACTCAAATCCGTATCCTGGAAGGAAATATTCCAAAAGGCAATTGAGGAAACGGACCGGGATAAATGGTCGCAGCTTGTGCAACAGGCGGACCTTGCTATCTTTCATCGTCAGCAACAGCTGTTTAACTGCGACCGGCACCGCGAAGAATTAAGCGCCTTGAACGCGGCTACTGAGGCTTTACGGGTCATTAAGCACGCTGCACGCGTCCTCGAAAAATCTGGATGGCGCCAGTACCGCACGAAGTCCGCATGATTAGCGAAACCGAGTTCAAGATCGAAGAATTCAAAAAACGCATTCAGAAGATGTCGGACGCCCAACTTTTGCGCTTCGGTCGCAACATGCGCCATCCCGAGCAGTCCGCGAACGGAAAGGTTGAACTGGTTTACGAATCACAGCTGGCAGAACTACGCCCGGTATATCGCAGACAGTTCCCGAAAAAAGATGTCGACGAAATCAAAGGCAAAATCACGAGCGAAATCAAAGCAGGGCAGCAATAGCCACGGCGCTGGTGTCGCTACTCGATAACGGTTCTATTTGAAATAGGACAGTCACATTTCGGCAAATTGTGTCATTCTTCCGCAATGTCAAAGCTAAGAGCAGAAATTCCCGAGTTCCTACCAACCGGTCCAATGAGCCTGTTGTGCCCTACGTGCATGTCGATGCCGGGGCACGACTGCATTACGAACTCGGGCGGATTGGCAGCGGTTCACATCGCGAGAATTAAGGCGGCTGCGTTGCTTGATGAGTCGAGAAAGAATAAAACAAAACGCGACTAACGGAAAAACCCACTTCCTCAGAGATGAACGGCTCAACCCAGGGCTAGAATCTGGCGTGAAGTTTACCCAGATGCATTGCCGGACCAGAGTACCTGTGACACGTTGTCGGCGTTTTTGGGGTGATGGGGGCATTGGTGGCCAGAGATTCCAGAGGCCGTACAAGCTTGCGCCACCCTAACTGAGGTTTGTCGAGCATCCGGGCTTGTCACAACCTATTTCCGATAGGGGTGGTCCCAGGGCTGATAATTCGGCGTACCGCTCCTGGATATCACCCGATTGTTGACCGCGGCGGAGAATTACAAGCCGGCGGCAAAAGCATCCCCAGGCAAATCGTTGCAGTAGGCGATTTTTGCACGCGAGCGCTTCTCTCCTCCTGGAAATCTAACGAGCACGCCGTCGTTTGGCCGCCCACCGCGTCTTGGTGACAACGCGGGCACCGCAGCGACTGACGTTCTCGGTTAAGCTGATTTCGTTTATAAACGGTTCATCCGTGCTGAGAAGCTCCACTTCAACTCGGGCCACAGTCCGCCTCTCCATTCGTTTCGTCTCGGGGTTTCTCAGTGCTTCTCGAATCAAGTCTCGTTGAGAGAAGAGGAAAAGCATCAGGACCCCGGCAACGAGGGTGCCTAGAAACACCGCAACAGTTGTGACCCAGACCACGATGTTTGCCTTCCATTCGATGTGTCTTGGCCTAAACAGCTTTAACCCTCCGGGTCCGAGGCAAGGAATAGCGTCATGAGTTTAGCGCTTTCAATCCGATATCCACACGACTGAAATCCAGCTGCCGTCCGGTGCAGCAGTTCTGCAAGCGATGCGACACCAAGAACCACTTCGCCTTCAGTGAGCCAATATTACCAATCGCTCGGAACCGGGGCTGCCGAGACTTGGTTCGACGCGGGGTCTTAATTCAGGGGATTGGGGGGCGGCTTGGTGCTCTTCTCGGTCTTCCGCTTGTCGTACACTTCCCGCGTGGACACATCGACGCTCGTCCAGCCGTGGGCACCGGGCTGCTCGTCAACCTGGACCGCGTAGCTCTCGGCAAGCCAGAGTTCCTGGTGACGTTCGTAGCGTACGCCGTATGCATTTTGATACGCGACGATGGTCTCGCTGGTTGGCG
>CAVQBU010000022.1:0-227762 GCA_963710845.1 uncultured Acidobacteriota bacterium
TGTGGCACCGAGGGTCGCGGGTTCAAACCCCGTCGCTCACCCCAACCCCCCGGAGATGAGGAAGAACCGAATTCAGTGCATTGATACGCGTGATTGCGCGTCCTTATTTATGCACAGTCATTGCACACGGGCTTGCGATGGGCCGTGTCTGCACAGTAGCGGGGCAGTGGATACGGACAGGGCAGCGAGAGAGCTTCCAGCGTGGAACGGACCCGCGGAATTTGTGACAACGTCGAGGGTTTCAGCGCATTCCTAAGCGTTTCTTGACTGCGCAAAGTTCGGCCGCGGCTGGCGCAGACTTGCGGATTTCCGATTCAGCCGTTGTCGCACACTGGAGCCATTGGGGGAGTGCGAAGGAGGCGGCGCAGAAAGCAGTTTTCGGAGTCCGCGGGCTACTTTTCCGCGCGCCCGTGAGACTCGGGACTTCACTGCAGTTTCGCGAATTCCCAAAGCTCGTGCAGCCTCCGAGATTGAAAATTCCTCAATCTTGCGCAAGCGAAAAGTTGCCTGAATTCGTGGAGGGAGCGCGCTGATTTGGTCTTCGATGGAAGCATTCAATTCGCTTGCCATATAAATTTGCTCAGGATTCGGCGGCATCGCGACTGTTTTGTCAAAGACCAGTTCTGAGTGATTGTCCAGAATATCGTTCAAAGAAGCTTCCACACGGTAGCTCTTCCTGCGACGGAGCATGAGGGCTGAATTGATCGCGATTCGAGTTAGCCAGGTGGAAAAGGCAGCCCGGCCCTCAAAACGATCAAGATTCTTGTAAGCCCTACACCAACTCTCCTGAACTGCATCTTCCGCGTCTTCTTTATTTCGCAAGATGGCAAGAACTGCGCGATAGAGCCTGGGCGTGTGCGTTTTGAAGAGTCGCTCTTGCGCCTCTGGATTTCCCACGGCAGCTTGGCGAATGATGTCCCAATCATCGCGCATGACCGACGAGATGAACTTCGCATCAGAGGAATGTAACGCTCGAGCCCGTGAATCCGGTCGGGCTGATTCAGGTCTGCGAATATTCGCATGAAACAGTTCTCGAACGACAGCCGATCCGCTGGCGAGGGAAGTTTCTAATGCACCCATCGATGTTTCTCCCTTTCTCCGATTGCTTCAGTTGATTGCAATGCACTTTCGGTGCCGATTCGCTTTTTACTGGGGTCGATTCGAAAGCAGGCGAGATCACGTACTTAGGGGAGGCCGGCAGGGCAGTTGGGCTACGAGTACAGTCTCTTTGTGACGACCGGATAACATCCGTCAACTGAATGACACTGCTGGCCGCAAAATTCTTGTCCGCGGTCCAGTCCCAGGCGCTTTCAAGTGGCTTAGCATTCCGGTTAAGCGGGACATTACCGTGGTCGATCGAGACACAGGATTCAGGGTGTGCCTGCCGAGCCGCGCACTATGGAAGATGACCCGGCTTCGGACGTGTCGCCGCCTTCCGCAGGCATTCTTGCCCTGCGCAAGAAAAGGTGAAAAGCGACGTGGCCGTGAATTAAATTCTCAGTCGCAACCCATCACCGCGACTTCTTGCGGGTCAGAGTACGAGTCAACGCTGCGGGCGATGCCCAGCTTCTTCATCCGGAAATACAGCGTCGAGCGGTTCAATCCCAGGCGGGCTGCGGCACCGCCGGTTCCGGAGAGAACCCACCTGGTTTCTTTCAGAGTCTTCAGGATATGGTTGCGCTCGACCTCTTCCAGGGTTTGATGGCGGTCCGTGGTTTGACCGGCGGTGATCCTGGATTTCAGGTCCCGCGGCGAAAGCCGCAACACAGGACCGGGGCTTAGGATCACTGCGCGTTCGATTACATTTTCCAACTCCCGGATGTTGCCAGGCCAGCGGTACCGAATCAGGGCGTCCATTGTTTCCGACGGAATCGTATCAATCTCCTTGCGCATTTTTCGCGTTGCGTGTTGTACAAAATGTTGGACCAACAGCGGAATATCGTCCGGACGTTCGCGCAACGGAGGAACATGAATGGGAAAAACATTGACTCGATAGTAGAGGTCGCTACGAAATTGCTTTTCCAGGATCATTCCTTCCAGGTCACGATGAGTCGCAGCCACAATGCGCACGTCTACTTTTTGTGTGCGGGTGCTTCCCAGGCGCTCAAATTCCCGCTCCTGCAAGATGCGAAGCAGCTTCGGCTGGAGCTCCAGCGGGATGTCGCCAATTTCATCCAGGAACAGCGAACCCTGATGCGCAAGCTCAAGCCGGCCGATCTTCTGCGCGATCGCGCCGGTGAACGATCCCCGCTCGTGCCCAAACAATTCGCTTTCGAGCAGGCCGGTAGGAATGGCGGCACAGTTGAGTTTCACAAATGGCCGATCCGTACGAGGGCTGTGACTGTGAATGGCGCGCGCGATAAGCTCCTTGCCCGTGCCGGTCTCGCCTAGCAACAGCACGGTCGAGTCTCCCCAAGCCACGGTTTCGACCATCTGCAGCACGCGCCGAAGACCCGAACTGCTGCCAATAATCCCTTCGAAACCAGCCTCCGCGCTCAGTGGTTCGTCGATTCCATCGATATCAAGCGTGATCTCAGGATCGGACTTAGGTCCTAGGTCCTCGTACTGCAGAGGATAGGTGAGACTATTCAAGCTCATTGCTTTGCTCCCTTTTTTGCGGTTTATCAGTGCGAGGACTCCGCTTTTTCCGTCCCGGTCGCCCGCTTTCCTGCCCAATCCATTTGCGGACGTAAGGCGGGCAATTCGCGAGTTGGGTACCGTCCGCCTCACAATCAGCTAGAAACCTAATCGCATCGCGGTCTACGAGTGTTACGTCTCTGAGATCCAAAGCGATGTGGCTGTCGTGCCCTTCCAACTCAAGCAGCCTTCGCAGTTCATCAAGATCCGTCGCCTCGATTCGACCGCTTAGTGTGAAGATGACTCCCCCATTTGTTTTTCTCTGGATCTTCAGCATTCCGCGTCCCTTTCCACGTGCATACGATTGTGATGAGCAGTTCGCGGCCCGATGCTAAGCACATGATCGTTCGGAACTTAGCTCAACTTCGACTGGCGAAGTTTCGCCAATTGGTGAAATTCCGCCCAATATCCGTGTCGAAGCTGCGTTGGCACCACCGAGTTTTCCACATGCGCAGTCTGCCGCGGGTAGCGCGCTAAGATGTACCGTAGCGTCGCTGTGCAGCAAATGTCCCTTAATGTCCCTGCGCTCAGCAATTCTCGACCTCAAATTGTCATTGGCCTCGGCGAGTGCTGCGGTCCGTTCTTCAACCAGCGGTTCGAAGTCACTGGCAAGCCGCTTGCTTCAGGCCCGCTGCGGGCATGTCATGGCGTATTTTGAACGTCAGGGTTTGGGAAGTCCTTCAGGCAACTCTGAAAAAATATGAAAAACCCTGAATAACCTGTAAGCTACCGGTTTTCCATGACCAACTCTTGTATCAGTTCGACCAGTTTGCGCTAGATCCGAGTCGGCGGACGCTGTCTCGCGCCGGTTCATCGATTTCTCTCACCCCTCGGGCCTTCGATGTTCTGCTGTTTCTAGCTCAAAACCCCAACCGTCTGGTCACCAAGGAGGAACTGCTGCAAGCTGTGTGGGGCGACGCGTTCGTAGAAGAAGGGAATCTGACGCGATACATCTCCCATTTACGCAAGGCCCTTGATAGCGACTCCGAAGATACCCGGCTGATTGTCACCATTGCTCGAAAGGGATACCAGTTCACCGCGCGCGTGACTGTCGTCCCCGAGGAACCAGATATCACGAAACCCGCTTCGCTTCGGGCCCTTGCGACCGAAACCTCAGAACCCGGTGCGCCAGCTACGCGGTTTCCAACCACAGAAAAAGTTGTCGAATCGGCGTCGCCTCGTCTCCGCTTGCGCAAATGGTTCGCGACGGCCGCGCTGTTGGCCGTTATCGCTGCAGCCTTCTGGTTGTATCGGAGCCACCACCGCCGGGTGACGCTCTCCGCTACGGACACCATTGTCCTCGCCGATGTCGAAAACGAGACCGGCGATCCGGTGTTCGACGACGCCTTAGACACCGCTCTGCGCACCGCGACGGCGCAAACGCCCTACCTGAACATTCTGGGCATCGATAAGGTTTCCGGCACCCTGACGCAAGTCAACCTCCCGCCGACTACAAAGTTGACGCCCGACGTGGCACGCCAGATCTGAGGCAAGACCAACAGCAGGCTGGTAATCTCACAATCGATCGCCGATGCCGGCAATGGCTACCAATTGCAGATGCGGGCGCTCGACTGCGGGTCGGGCGCAATCTTGGCCAAAGCGCAGGCGAACATCAGTATGCGGAGCGATATCGTACACGAATTGGGAGTCACGGCCGCACGCCTCCGAGCGCAGCTGGGGGAGCCCGGAGATTCGCTAGTGCGTTTCAATCAGCCACTGGAAAAGGCGCTCAGCTCTTCGCTTGAAGCTTTGCAAGCCAGCAGTCAAGGGCTGAAACTCTCCTTCGCCGGGAATGCTGAGGGAGCGCTCAAACTCTATCAGCGAGCTGTAGAACTGGATCCAAACCTTGCCATAACTTATCTGCGCATGGGCGCGACCTACCTTTTCCTTGGTAACACTGAGTTGTCGGAGGCTTCGTACACGCGTGCGTATCAGCTCCGCGACCGATTGACCGAAAAAGACCGGTTGGGGTCCGAAATCACCTATTACAGTAATGTGATCGGCGATTGGGAGAAGGAATACTCTTCCGTCCTTCACCTTTTGGAAATATTTCCTCGGGATGTGTTCGCTCACACTAACCTCAGAGAAGCATTCGTCCATCTCGGCCAGCCCGACCGGGCCGCTGACGAAGGGGCCGAGGTCGCACGGTTGCGGCCAAGCTCCTATTACTTCGGCAGCGCCATACAGTCCATCAGGTTCGCAAGCAGATTCAACGCGGCGAAATCATGGCTCGCCAAAGCGGACGCGCTTAAATTCGACAATTCGCTAATCCGGCGAGAGAGATTAATTGTGGCATTCGCTACTGGCGACCGGGACAACGTCGAAAAGATCCTCCAGGAGGAGGAGCGAGGCAAATATCGAGAGGACTTCCTGTATGAACATTCCTTGATCGAGATTCAGCGGGGTCGCTTTCACTCCGCCGAGAGTCTGCGACTGCAAACTTCGGGTCCGACCTGGAAGGCGAGCAATGGTAACTGGTCATTGATCCTCTCGGCTTTGGAGGATGCCGAGGTCGGAAAGGACGCGCAATCTCGTCGCACTGAAAGCGAGGCAGCTGGAAGCCCGCTAGATCGCAGTGACAAGCTCGCCCTGGCGCTCGCGCTCGCACGATCGGGGCAAGCAGCTGAAGCCGCCAGACTCGCAGAGCAGGTGAGCGCGGATAGGCCCGAGGACACGCTCGTGCAGCATTACTTCATTCCCACCATGCGGGCCGCCATCAAGCTCCGGCAACACGATGCCGCGGCAGCCGTCGAACTGCTCCGTGGCACTGCCAAGTACGACCTAGCGTTCACGGGATCTGTGTATTTATACCCCACCTACATCCGCGGATTAGCGTATCTGGAGCTCGGAGATGGCCGATCTGCCGCGGCGCAGTTCCAAAAGATGATCGACAATCCCGGTTTTAGCGTTAGACATGTGACGGGACCCTTGGCGTGGCTCCAGCTTGGCCACGCGCAAAAGATGATGGGCGATGAAGCCGCTGCGCGGAGGTCCTACGAGACTTTCTTGAATTTGTGGAAGGACGCCGATCCCGATATTCCGATCTACCAGCAAGCCAAAACCGAGTACGCCAAACTTTGAAGATGAATTGAGCAAGCTCAGTGGAGTCGGACGCCGCATTACCGGAGAGGCGAGTCCTCAAGTTCCCGGGATAGCCCTGAAGCGGTTCTTGTTGATCTTTAACGACCGAATTTTCGATTCCAGCGTGGACCTTGGTATCCCCAACTTGGCCGCAGCGCCCGTGGGCCCCTACACACGGCCATCGGTGTCTCTCAGTGCAGCCTCGATCAGATTCTTCTCTTGCAGGAGGAGTCTCTGCGGTAGCTCCGCTTGGTGTTTCGACTCAGGTGCCAGCGGCGACGGCTGCGGTAACCAGTTTTCGTCGATCGAGAAAATGTCTGTTTCGCACAGGATCATCGAACGCTCGATGACGTTCTGCAGTTCGCGAATATTTCCCGGCCAAGGATAGGACTGAAACAATTCCAGCGTCTTCTTGTTGACACGTTTTATGTTCTTACCAGCTTTCCGCGCGTAACGGTCAATGAAATATTCGACCAGCAGAGGAATGTCCACGCGCCTTTCGCGGAGAGAAGGTATCTCGATCGGAAAGACATTCAGCCGATAAAACAAATCACTGCGGAAGGAGCCGGCGTTGATGGCAGCCTCCAAGTCACGATTGGTGGCGGCGATCACACGGACGTCAACGCGGATGCGACGAGTGCCGCCGACACGCTCAAACTCGTGCTCCTGCAAAACACGCAGGAGGGCGATCTGAGTCTCGGCTGGAAGTTCTCCGATTTCGTCGAGGAAGATTGTGCCGCCATTGGCTAGTTCGAACCGGCCGAGGCGCTGCTGAGTCGCTCCTGTAAATGCGCCCTTTTCATGGCCGAAGAACTCCGAAGCTATAAGATCGCGGGGGATTGCCGCGCAGTTCACACTAACGAACGCGCGCGAAGCACGATCGGACCTGCGATGGATGGCGCGCGCAACGAGCTCTTTGCCGGTTCCGGTTTCACCGGTGATCAGGACCGTAGAATCACTGGGCGCGACTTTGGAGATGCGCGAAAGAACAAGTTTCAAAGCGGGAGATGTTCCAACGATCTCTTCAAACATTGAGGCTTTGTCGATTTCTTCACGGAGAGCGACGTTTTCGCGGCGCAGCCTATCTTCCGCCTGCTTGCGATCTTCGATATCCGTCGCGGTGACATACCAACGCGTAATATTTCTCTTGTCGTCGCGCACCGGGTTGTAACGAGCCAGAAACCAACGATAGCTTCCATCATGCTTACGCAACCGCAACTCCACCTCGTAAGCAGCGCCACTTGAAAAAGCACGATCCGCAGAAGTCTTAAAGCGTTCCAAATCGTCAGGATGAGTACTGTGCGCGAAGGTCTTGTGCCTCCATTCCTCGAGACTGATGCCGAGGTAATCGAGCGCGGTCCGGTTTGCATAGAGGCGTTCGCGGTTAGGACCGTATAGCGCAATAAGTTGCGGAGCGAAGTCAACGATCTGCCGGAGCTCCGTTTCACTTCTGCGCAGTTCCTCCTCTGCTCGTTTACGCTCAGTGACGTCGATTACAGTGCCCACAAATTCAACGAGATGCCCGGACGTACTCAGAACAGGATGGCCTACGACGTGAATGTCCCTGATGGCGCCGCCCCGGTGAACGATGCGGTAGTCGGCCTCCCACTCTGCCTTCTCGCGGACGGCCGTCTGGATCAGTTCCCTGATACCGGGTTGGTCTTCGGGATGAATTCGCTGAAAGAATTCTTGGAATCGAGGCAAACCATCCTGCGGATCGAAACCTAGAACACGGTAACATTCCTCCGACCAGTAGTTGATATCCTGGTTTGGACTGGTACAAAAATCCCCGGTCAGGTCAGGACTCCAGGCCCAACTGCCAGTTTGGCTCAGCCTCTGCGCTTCTGCCAGGTACGCTTCGCTGCTCCGGATCTTTTCCTCGGCGCGCTTTTGTTCGCTCAAGTCGAGGACGAACACGACACCCTCGTTCGCATTTTGAAACCGCGCGCCTCCAATCAGCACGGGCACGCGACTGCCGTCTTTCCGAAAATACTCCTTCTCGTAAGCCTGAAAAACCCCAGTTGCCTGGAACTCTTGCAGGGAACGTTCGTCGCGCTCACGCCATTCTGCCGGCGTCAGATCCGCCCAGCGCAATCGACCCGAGATGAGATCCTGACGGCCGTATTGCAGCATTTGCAGAAACGCCTGGTTGGCCTCGATTATTTCGCCCTCGACGTTTGCGAAGTAGATTCCCAGAATGCCGGCGTCGACCAGGCGCCGGACCCTGTCTTCGGTGGTTTTGCGGTCGGTGATATCGGTTACCGCACCTACAAATTCGAGATTGCCCGATGCGTCCTGAAATGCTTGGGCAAGGGCGCGGACGTATTTGGTCGTTCCGCGCGGCAGAAGCAGACGATACTCATGTTCGAAGTCCGCGCCGGTCTTGGATGCGCGCTCAATGACCTCTTTGACGTCGGCACGGTCTTCGGGATGCACGCGATGCACCACTGAATCTAGTGTTGGCTTGACAGAGCGGTCGTACTCGAAGATACGGTAGGTCTCGTCAGACCAGAAGATCTCCCCGCTGAGAACGTTCCAGCCGAAGCTGCCTGTATGACTTAGCCTTTGTGCTCCGGCCAGGTAGGCTTCGCGCCGTCGCAGTTCCTGAGTTAAGAGCTCATGCTCCGTAACGTCCATGACGGTGCCGATGATTTCCGTAATTTCACCTGAAATGTCCCTCGCAGGATGAGCAACGGAATGGAGATGCTTTATTGTCCCGTCTGGAAGAACGATTCGAAAATCTCCAAGCGAGTCTGCCCACTCTTTCTTGGTAGTCTCTATTTTTGCTCTCTGCTCGATCTGTGCTCGATCGTCAGGATGAACCCTCTGCAGGAACTGCCCCCAAGTGAGACCGGATTGTTGAGGGTCATAGCCATAAATACGAAAAATCTCTTCCGACCAGAACAGGGCGTTGGTCCGCACATTCCAGGCCCAACTGCCGGTGTGGCTGAGTCTTTGGGCTTCGGCCAAGTAGGCCTCGCGCCGCCGGAGCTCCTGGGTCAGCAGCTCATGCTCGGTGACGTCTATCGCGCTGCCGACATATTTCTTGAGGCGTTGGCTGTCGATAAAAGGAACACCGACGCAGCGAATGTAGCGGATCTCGCCGCCGGATCGCACGATGCGCTTGGTGGCGTCGAACGGCGTATCTTCCGCCAGCAGCCGGTTGATCAGATCCGCCATGGATCGGCGGTCGTGCGGGTGGATGAAACTCAAATATTCCTGAACGTCAGGCGCCTTGCCTGCCGGATCGAGGCCGTGCATCCGAAATAACTCAGGAGACCAGTAGTTGAACCCGTCGGAGTCGAAGGCCCAGCTCCCCATGTGGCCAAGACGCTGGCCTTCGGCGAGATAGAACTCGCTTCTTTGCAGCGCGTGCGTATTTTTACGGAGCAGTTCTTCCGCAGTCTTGCGCTCCTCAATATCCAAACTCGATCCATACCACTTGACGATGTTGCCGGCCGCATCGTGGAGCGGCACCTTGCGGTGGAACATCCAGCGGTACTCTCCATCAGCTCTGCGGACGCGCGTCTCGTATTCGAAGACTTCCCCGCTCGCGAGGCACGCCCGCCACTTGGCCACGATTCCATCAACGTCTTCAGCGTGAATGAACGCGGTCCAATTCCAGCCGGCCACTTGTTCCTGCTTGGCACCCAGGTATTCCAGCCAAGGTTTATTGAAGTAATCGAGGTAGCCGTCGGGCATGGAGGTGTGAATCAGCGCGGGGATCGAGTCAACGAGCAGCTGAATGTTCAACGGCTCGGATCCTGGTCTCGAGGAGGCCATGCCCGGCATTATATTCACACTTTAGGCTGCTTGGCATCATGCAAAGCGACACCGGCTCGGTACGGCGCACGGCCTGAAGGGTGTGGCGCGGGAGCGACAGTATCTGCGCAGCCGACAATATGTTGACACCCGCCGCCCGGCTCTGTATATCCTCAAGGCCATTAGGCTCAGCCTTTTCATACAGATCCATACGCGGGAAAATTGGGGCTCGACTTGCTTCTAACCCCATCCCGAGCTAGATCGAGGAGGCCTTTCAATATGGCGGCCGCAAGTACGCCGGCTCCCGTGCCAACATCAGGACCTGAGCACGTTGCTGCGCAACCGAAACCGAGACCGAAATGGCAGACGTTCGGCACACCTCTACTGGTGGTGTTGCTGGCCGTGGCGCTAGTGCTCACGATCACCCGGAATTGGAACTCCTGGGAAGGCGGCCGAATCGAGCAAGTGACGGACGATGCTTACGTGCGAGGCGATCTGACACCGCTCAGCACCAAAGTTCCCGGCCTGGTGCGCGATGTAAAAGTCTCCGACTACCAGGAAGTTCATCAAGGAGATCTGCTGGTTGCCTTGGACGATGACGATTACAAGGCGCAAGTGGCGCAGGCAGTCGCGGCTGTGGAAGCGGCCAAGGCCGCGATCGAAAATAATCGGCGGCAGCGCGAGCTGCAAGACGCGAAGATCGATCGTGCTTTAGCGGGAATCGATCAAGCGCACGCGCAGATTACAGCCGCAGAGGCGGGCATCTCAGCGGCGCAAGCGGATGTGGTGCGCACCAAGGCTGAGCGCACGCGGCAAGAAGCGCTGCTGCAGACAAAGTCAGCCACGCAGCAGAAAGTTGAACAGGCGGTGGCCGATCAGGAGCGGCTTGCGGCACAGCTCGCGAGCCGACAGGCTGATTTGGAGCAGGCGAAAACTCTGCTGCGCAGCAGTGAGTTGGGGGCGGAGGCTGAACGGCGCGGCAAGGCGGTGCTGGAATCGCAAGATGCGCAACTGGTGGCCGATCTTCACGCGAAAGAGGCTGCGCTGACCGTTGCACAGGTTAATTTGGGCTATACGACGATCGAGGCGCCTGGTGACGGCACGGTGGGCGAAAGGCAAGTGCGGCCTGGACAGTTGGTGTCTCCGGGAACGCAAGTAATTTCGTTCGTCAGCAAGATTAAATGGGTGCAAGCGAATTATCGCGAGACGCAGCTCACCAACATGAAGGTTGGCGACGTTGCGGAGATCGCCGTGGATGAATACCCGGGCAGGGCGTTTCACGGCAAGGTGCTGGAGATCGCCCCAGCCAGCGGTTCGCAATTCGCGTTGCTGCCGCCCGACAACGCCACTGGCAATTACACGAAAGTGGTGCAGAGAATCCCCGTTAAGATCGCGCTCGACGATCCCAGCGTTGCGAGCACCTTGCGTCCGGGCCTCTCCGTCGTCGCCACCGTGCGCACGAGCCACTGAGTGGAGCGCACAATGGCTGCTGCAACCTCGGCCGTACGTTTACCACCACCGGAACAAATTGCGGGGGGCCTTGCGGCAGCCGCGCCCTCGGAACTCTCGAAGAGCCCGTTACTCGGAATCTTGGGCGTGATCATGGGTGCCGGAATTGTCACGCTCACGGGCCGCATGATTTCGCTAGGGCTCGCAGATCTCAAAGGCCACCTCGGTATCAGTTTCGACGACGGGGCTTGGATCAGCAGCGCCTACAACATGGCTTTGATGTTCATCGGGCCTTTTACTGTTTTTGTGGGCGCGCTGATGGGACCGCGTAAAATTTTATTCTATGCTGCGACCGCGTTTACGCTGATCTGCACATTCCTTCCCCTGATTCATAATTACAGCTTGCTGATTGTGGCGCTCGTTCTGGCTGGGTTGACGTCGGGCACGTTCTACCCGCTCACGCTGACGTTCGCGCTGCGCAATATTCCTCTACGGTTCCTGCCGTTCACCATAGCGCTGTACGCGACGTTCGTGGACGGAGCCGTGAACATCGCGCCATCGCTGTACGGCTGGTACAGAGATCATTTGTCCTGGCACTGGATGTTCTGGAATTCGGCGGTGATCACACCGTTGATGGTGCTCTGCATCTATTACGGGATACCCGCGACTCCTGCGCCAAAGAGGTCAGGCGCGCCGCCGAGTTTTGTAGCTTTTCTGTACGGCAGTCTGGGATTCGCAATGCTGTACGGTGCGTTCGACCAGGGGGAAAGGCTCGACTGGTGGCGCTCGGGAGCGTTCAACGCATTGTTCTTCGGTGGCTTAATCCTGCTCGTGGCAGCGACGATACGGCGCCTACGCGGTCCCAATCCATTGGTGGACATGCCCTATTTGCGGCAGTGGAACACGATGCTGCTGGGCATCGGGCTGTTTTTGTTTCGTTTTTCTCTTGTCGCAACCATCATCCTGATCCCGCAGTCGCTCGGAATTCACGGGTTCGAAGCCGATCAAATTGGCCCCGCAATTATTTGGAGCGCACTTCCCCTCATCCTCCTCGCCTTTATCGCCGGGTTTCTGCTGTTGTCGGGGCTCGATTCACGTTTGCTCATGGCTTCGGGTTTCGTGTTCATCGCGTTTGCGTGTTATTTGAACGCAGACCTCACCAGCGCATGGTCAGCATCCAACTATTACCGCACAGAATTGCTAATGGGCCTGGGACAATGCTTCGCATTTGTCGGATTGGTGGGAACAATTATCCTGCAAGGGATTTTTTCGGGCGGTTTATCGAAGCCGCAGTGGATTCTGACGTTTTCAGCGTTTTTTCATACCGTGCGGCTGTTTGGCGGGGAACTCGGCGCAGTGTACATGGGCCACTTCGTTGCGCAGCGAGAAAAGCTCCACTCCAACCTTCTCGGCTTGCACGTGCAAAGCGGGAACTGGATCACAGACGGCAATATCCGGGCGCTCACGGCGGGAGTGTATTCAAAATCCGCGGGCTTGCCCGCCGCCGCGGGCCGGGCGGTTGATCTCGTCGGCGCCAGAATCCGACTGCAAGCGTACACGCTGAGCATAAACGATGGATTCTACCTGGTGGCTTGGGCGAGCGTCGTCGCTCTGCTGCTCATCGCCATGCTTCGGAGGTCACCGCTGAGCTATGGCCGCCTCAGCGAGTTGCAGCAACCATCGCCCGCGCCTCGGGAGGCGAAATCATGAATGCACGTAGCAAGGTATTGGCAACCGGTCTGTTATTTCTGAGCTCGCTGACTTTTGCTCGGGCGCAGGAGCAGCAGCAGGCCGCGACTTCTCCTCGCCACCTCACCCTGCCGGAGGCCGTACAGCTCGCGCTGAAGCACAACCATATGGTACGCATCGCCGGGTTTCAGGTGGAGGAGAAGCAGCATGCGAAGGATGTGGCCAAGAGCGGGTACTTTCCCACGATAAAGAACGAGACCCGAGTGTTCACGCTGACTGACACGCAATTCATTCAAATTCCAGGAGGCAGCCTGGGCACCGTCGCGGGGACACCGATTCCCAGCAGTTCTGTAATTCTAAATCAGGGCGGTCTGACGATCGTGACCAGCGGCACGGGCTTGGTGCAGCCGTTGACACAACTTTACACCAGGGTGAAACCCGCGAATGAGGCCGCGAGCGCGGAACTGGGCGCCACGCGAGCGAACGCGCAGGAGACGGAAAACGAAGTCGCGCTGAAAGTTCACCAGCTTTACTACCGCGTGCTGATTACGCAGTTGCACCACAGTGCCACCGAGGCCCGAATCAAAGCTGCCGAAGACCTGCAGAATGAGCGCACCCAACAAGTGAAATACGGGAGCGCACTGGATCAGGACGTAATCGAAAGCCACGCGCAATCGCTGCAAGCAAGACAGGAACTGCTGACCACCGAGCTGCAGCTCACTGACTTGACCATGCAGCTCGACGACGTTACCGGGCTGCCGCTGACGACCCTGCTGGAACTCGATGCGAACGTCCCGGGAGTTCGGGATACTTGCGAGCGCGAGGAATGCATCAAGGTTGCGCTGCAATCGCATCCGGAAATCGTGGCGGCGCGCGAGGAGCTGCGCAAGGCATCCGCCGCGGTGAAATTGGCCAAGGCTGATTATTTCCCCGACATAACGGCATTCGCGCGCTACAGCTACGCGAACAACGTCCCATTTCTCGCTCACAATTTCGGCACGTTTGGAATGGAGCTTACGTACGATATTTTCGACGGTGGAAGAAGACGCGCCGCGGTGGGCGAGAGTGACGCGCAAGTGGCGGAAGCAAAAGAAAACCTCGCGCGTGTTAGCGAGGACGTGGAATTGCGACTGCAGATCGCTTATAACAAGCTGCAACGTACGCGGGAAATGGTGCAAGTGTCAGAAGAACTGTACGCGCTGCGCGCGGAATCCAGTCGTGTATCGGCGCAACAAATGCAGAAAGGCGAGGCGCTGCAATCGCAGGCGCAGAACGCGGTCGCGCAGGAGTTCGATGCCAAGACTTTGTTACTCCAATCTCAGCTCGATTACATTCAGGCGCGGGACGAGGTAACTCAAGCGATGGGTCAGACCCCTGAATAGATAGCAATTCGAACGAGGAAGAGACGGTTCCGCGGCTGGCGGCGCGCACAATCCACAGACAATGACGCAAGTTCTTCGCATTCCTATCCTCATTCCCTTGGCGGTTGGTGCCGTCGTCACCTTATGCACGATCTTTATCCACGCCCTACCCTTCAGCGCGGTGGTGGACCTACTTCGCCGCGAGCGCAGGCTTGGCCGCATCGGCAGGAGCTTCTGGAGAGATCTTCCAATCATCGTACTGGCCACACTGGGGACGCTTTCCGCGCACCTTATTGAGATCGCTTTGTGGGCTGCGGTTTTCATGCTCTGCGGAGAATTTTCGGATTTTGGCACTGCCTACTACCACTCCGCGGTCAACTACACCACCTTGGGTTACGGAGATCTAGTCATGTCGCCTCACTGGAGATTGCTCGGCCCACTGGAGGCCGCCAACGGCATGCTCCTGTTCGGTGTGACCACCGCCATGGTCTTTGCTCTGATCCAGCGCCTCATTGAGGCCAGATTCGCCGATCTCAGAGAATGAATGCGGACGCAATCGAGCTCGATTAGCTTGCCCTGAACTAAACGCTTTAGCCATTTCCCTCCGCAGACAGAGCAGAGCTTTGAACTCCGCAGATGATCTTGGGCCACTGTCAATATCTGTCCACGCGTGAACATACTGACAGTAGTGTCTTGCCACACCTCCGCGAGGACAAGCTAAGCCACCTTTTTTCAGCCGGCAAAAACACGGTTGATTGGACGATGAAGTGCGTAATGGACCTGCGGGCGACGCGTTTACACGTCGCAGTGAGCAGGGAGCCGAGAAGGATCGATCGAGGGGTCGTCCCGATTGGACGATTCGATCCAACTCGTCGCAAAGAGAGGTTTCGCAGAACCATGGCCACACTTGCGTTGGACCAAAAATCGGCCGGGACCCAGACACGTGCATTTGCCATCGCCTGGGCGTTCACGGTGGTTTTCTATTTCCTGGAATATGCAGTGAGGTCAAGTCCAGCCGTGATGATTCCGGAGCTGGAAGCCTCATTTCACACCACGGCGCTGGGCATCAGCGCGATTCTGGGGGCCTACTACTACACCTACTCCACGATGAGCTTGGTCGCCGGAGCGGCACTTGATCGTTTGGGAGCCAAGCGAACTGTTCCGGTTGGCGCTTCCATCTTGGGTATCGGATGCCTTTTTTTTAGCCTATCCGCCGTGTGGGCGGGTGATACCGGCCGATTGCTGCAAGGAGCAGGGTCGGCGTTCGCGTTCACGGGCGCCGTTTATCTGGCCGCGCACGGATTTTCAGCGCGCTACCTGGCCACAGCAATTGGCTTCACGCAGTGCGTTGGAATGCTGGGCGGCTCCGCCGGGCAGTTCGCTGTCGGTCCGATGATCGAACATGGATTGGAAGTGCATGCTATCTGGATCGGTCTAGGAATCATCATCCTCGCCAACGCCGCGTTGTTGTACTTCGCCACTCCCAAGGAGCAGTCTGCACCGCGCACGCAAGAAGCAGGGTTTGCTTCGGTCCTGACGCCGTACAAGATTGTTTTCTCGAATCCCCAATCGTATCTCTGCGGATTAATTGCCGGACTGTTGTTCGCACCGACGACCATTGGAGACATGATCTGGGGCGTAGCCTCATTCCAAAAAGATCTGCAACTTTCCTTTCACAACGCAGTAGTCATCGCCTCGATGGTTCCGCTCGGCTGGGTTTTTGGATGTCCACTGCTTGGATGGCTTTCGGATCGCATCGGCAGGCGCAAGCCAGTGATCATGGGGAGCGCGGCTGTGATGATCCTCGCTGCCGCGCAGATCGCGCTTAAACCCATCCCCATCCCCGTACACGTTGCGATGTTCATATTCGGCGTGGCATCGGGCGCGGCGATGATTCCTTACAGCGTCATCAAAGAAGTGAATCCGGATAATGTGAAGGGCAGCGCCACTGGCGGGATTAATTTCCTCGTCTTCGGGATCACGGCATTCCTTGGCCCGGTTTATGCAAAGCATATCGGTAAAGGCATCGGAAACTCGATGAACCTGCACCTGCATTTTCAGCATGGCGCGTATTTTTGGATAGTTTGCTGTGCCGCCGCGATCGTGGTGAGTTTCTTCCTGCGCGAGACCGGGCCAGCCGCGCAGGCGTCGGTGCAATCGCAATCGCTGTAAATTGCGGCGCGGCCCGCAGGTGACTTTGCCGCGCTCAGTCGAATTCATCTCGTACCAAGAGTACAGGAACAAATAAGGGAGGCAGATACAATGCCAAATCGAGTTGCAGATGAATTGATTCGCAGGCTCGCCGAAGCAGGCGTCGAAAGAATTTACGGCGTCGTGGGCGACAGCCTGAATCCGGTGACGGATGCACTACGGCTGAACAACAGAGTCAAATGGATCCATGTACGCCACGAGGAAGCCGGAGCGTACGCGGCCGGCGCGGAAGCACAGCTCACTGGTAAGCTCGCGGCCTGCGGGGGGAGCTGCGGCCCCGGCAATCTCCACTTGATTAACGGCCTTTTCGACGCTCATCGCAGCAATGCTCCGGTGCTGGCAATCGCGTCGCATATTCCCACCAGTGAAATCGGCACGGGATATTTTCAGGAAACCCATCCGGAAATCCTTTTCAAGGAATGCAGCCACTATTGCGAGATGATCTCGAACCCCAAGCAGTTCGAGCGTGTTCTGCACATCGCGATGCAAAGCGCACTTGGAAAAGGCGGGGTAAGCGTGATCGTGCTGCCCGGCGACGTGGGCGGTGCGGATCTACCGCCCGACGGGTCAGTCCGTTCTCTGGTAGCCAAACGGCCGAGCATTCGTCCCAGCGAAAAGGACCTGGCGAAGGTGGCGGACCTGATCAATTCCGCAAAGAAAGTTGCGCTCTTCTGCGGAATCGGATGTGACAACGCTCACGACGAGGTGGTCGCTCTCGCGGAGAAAGTGAAAGCCCCCGTCGCGCATAGCTACCGAGGGAAGCCGTTCATCGAATACGACAATCCTTACACGGTAGGAATGACCGGCATGATTGGATTCGGGATGGCTTACGAGGCGATCCACGAATGCGACCTTCTGCTCCTCCTGGGCACTGATTTTCCGTACGACAAATTCTTGCCGACGAAGACCAAGATCGCGCAAATCGATATCCGCGTTGACCACTTGGGACGGCGCAGCAAGCTCGACCTGGGAATTTGGGGCGATGTGCGCGAGACGCTACAAGCGCTGCTGCCGATGCTGAATGTAAAGGCGGACCGGGAATACCTGGATTCCACGGTCCGCAAACACAAAGAGAAGATTCGAAAAATGAATGTGTACGTTGACCACGTGGGAACACGCACGCCAATGCACCCGGAGCCTGTGGCAGCTACGCTGAGTGAAATTGCGGCGCCCGACGCGATCTTTACGGCGGACACGGGCATGTGCAACGTCTGGAATGCCCGATATATCAAGGCGACTAAGGACCGGCGGATGATCGGTTCCTTTAACCACGGGTCCATGGCGAACGCGCTCCCCCAAGCCATCGGCGCCCAATGTGCCTATCCCGGACGCCAGGTTGTCGCGATGTGCGGCGATGGCGGCTTTGCGATGAGCCTGGGCGACATCCTAACCGTGACGCAATACGACCTCCCAATCAAATTCGTCGTGTTCAACAACGGCGCGTTGGGCATGGTGAAACTCGAAATGGAAACCGGGGGACTTCCGGACTTTCAAACGGACCTGAAGAATCCAAACTTCGCCAACCTCGGAGAAGCGATCGGCATGATGGGTGTAAGAATCGAAAACCCCGCTGATTTGACCTCGGGCCTCAAGAAGGCGCTGCAGCATCCGGGGCCCGCGCTCATTGATGTGGTCACCGATCCAAATGCTCTGTCGATACCTTCTCATGCTGACCGGTCGCAAGCCGTAGGCTTCGCGCTGGCCATGGGAAAGCTGGTGCTCTCCGGGAACATCGAGGAAGTGGTGGCCACGATCGAGGGCAATATTCGACATGTCGGCGAGTCATTGGAATCGCTCTAGAGCGATATTCGAGATGGTTCAAGCCGCGTTCGCCGACGCGAGCTTCGTCAGACTGCAATTAACGCCGGATTGACTCATGCCGCGGTGGGAGTGTGGCAATCCACGGGACCGGTGTCGGTGACGAATGCGGGCGAGGGTCACGCACCCAAGTTCTAAAGAGGTTTATGATGCGAAGCTTATTACGAGGTGTATGGCTCCTAATAATGATACCTGGCGTTGCCTATTGCCAAACTGCGGCGCGCTCGACCGATTCTGCTCCTACGAGCACTTCAGACGTTGGGGCACAGTTGGAGGTCCTCCGCGAAGCACTCTTGCGAACTCAGCAGCAAGTAGCGGCACAACAGCAAGAAATCCAAGTCCTGAAGACACAATTGAGAGTGGGCCAATCCGACAGCGCTGGAGCTGAACTAATATCCGTTGCTGAAGTAGTTCGGCGGAATGCGACGGAGCCTAATGCGATTCCATCAGACGTTCCGCCGGAGATCCACACTAGCACTGCTGACACGGTTAGCCGATCTGCTGCTCAGCAGGCGCAGCCGGATGAACCGAAACTTCCGCAAGGGTCCATTAAACTCGGCGACGCGGTTCTGACACCCGGAGGATTCGTCGACTTCGAAAATATCTTTCGAACTACGAACACGCAGAGCAACATCGCCACCGATTTCGGCGGCATACCTTACAGCAACACTGCTCAAGGGCATGTCACTGAACTCCGCACCACCGCACAATATTCCCGACTCAACTTCAAGCTCGAAGACCATTGGAGAGGCAGTGACCTGATTGGTTATGTCGAGGGCGATTTCAGCGGCAACAGCGCTCCCACCGTGTATCAAAGTGTGAATGGTCTTACGAACCGGTTGCGGCTTTACTTTGGCTACGCAAGGCACGGCCACTGGGAGATTCTAGGCGGACAAACATGGAGCTGGCTAACGCCGAACCGTACTGGCATCGGCCCAATGCCCTCCGATTTGGCAATTACCTACAACGAGGATCAGAATCTCGCCGTCGGACTGCCGTTCACGCGGGCCGCCGAGTTTCGCATCGCTTACCACCTCAACGAGCATTGGGCAATTGGAGCAGGTATTGAGAACCCCAACCAATATATCGGCAACTATGTCGCCCTCCCGGCACAGTTCACCTCGATCGGCACGCTGTTCGATAACAACGCCAACGCGGGAGCGGCGAATCTCATGCCAGACATCATCACCAAAACCACCTACGACACAGCTCTCTCCGGCCGACACTTTCATGCGGAGCTTACGGGCTTCGTCACCGGCGCGCATGCCTCGGTGATGCCCACTGGATCGACTTCATTCAGCTCGCACAGCGTGATCGGCGGTGGCGGCCAAATCGCGATGAACTACGAATTGATTCCCAACAAGCTCGTTGTCCTCGCAAATGCCTTTTGGAGCGACGGTGGTGCTCACTACCTGGTAGGAACGGGACCCGAACTCGTCGTTCGTCCAAACTTTGCTGGCAACGACATCAGCCTTTCCATGGTGCATGCGGGAGCCGGTTCTGCCGGTCTCGAGTGGAGAGCAAGTGAAAAAGAAGCGTTCGCGGTTTATTACGGCGCGGACTATTTCGGACGCAATTTCTTCCCCGACACAACGAACACTACACACCCCGGCACGATTATCGGCTACGGTGGTCCCGGTTCACCGAATACAAATAATCGCGCCATCCAGCAGATCACGTTCGATTGGCTGCTCACTTTTTGGAAGAGCCCGAGACACGGCGCGCTGCAGTATTACACGCAGTATTCCTATCTCACTCGCGCGCCGTGGTTCGTAGCTCCGGATAATCCCAAGAACGCGCATCTCAGCATGGTGTACGCCGGAGTCCGCTACGTTTTGCCGTCGACTTCAGGTACCCTGCTGCGCGTGCCTTACCCCAACTGAAAATTCGGATGAGGCTGTACAACTTAAGGTGCGCACGTGGGACAACTACTGCAAGTTGTGATCACTAGGCTGTGACTTTCTCAACTTCGAAAACTCTGCACGATGGTGCATTGCTTCCGGCCCGATGACAGCGACTGGGCACTTGCCAGCAGGTTGACACCGGGCTATCATCCCCATTCCGTAAGCGCTAAGTAAGTCGCGTTTCATCAATGCAGGAGGCCTTGCCGGTTTGGGTTGAGAAGTGCCCTATTTTTTGGTCTCACTTCGCATGAGGCTGAATATCCGTTCATGGGACGTTTCGACCGAATTCGAAAGCTACGAAGTAAAGTGGCGGGAATCGCCGTGTTGCTCGCGGGGGGCTTGCTGGCTGCCTCATTGTGCTTCGGCGCTCCGACGGACCCCTCGCAGAGCACGAACATCTTCAAACCGCAGTCAACGCCGGCGCACTCCATTTTTCATTTGTCGATGCTGGTCCTGGCGATCACCGGCGCTATTTTTGCGGTTGTTTTCAGCTTGCTGGCATACGCGGTCGCGAAGTTCCGCAAGCGCGCAAATGATGACGGCCGCGAGCCCGCGCAAGTTTACGGCAGCAATCAAATCGAGCTCGCGTGGACGGTGATTCCCGTCCTCATCGTGCTGGTGCTGTTCCTCGCCACCGCGCGCGTGATTCGCTCCATCCAGGACGCCCCTCAACCGCCTGGGGCCATTGAAGTGATCGCCATCGGTCACCAGTTCTGGTGGGAGTTTCGTTACCCTGCTCTAGGTGTAGTCACCGCGAACGAACTGCATGTGCCAGTCAGCAACCCTGCAAATTCGACACCCACGTTTCTCACTTTGCTTTCTGCCGATACCGATCACAGTTTTTGGGTGCCGCGGCTGGCCGGGAAGACGGACTTGATTCCTAACCACCCGAATCGCACCTGGATCGACCCTCAGGAGACCGGACTCTATCTTGGCCAGTGCGCTCAGTATTGCGGCATCGAGCATGCCAAGATGCTCTTGCGGGTTTATGTAGATTCGCCGGAAGAGTTTAGCCGGTGGGTTCAAGGGCAGCGGAATCCCGCGGTTAATAATGATGCCGTGGCGGAAGGCCGCCGCATCTTCGAAACTACCGCGTGCCTGAACTGCCACGCCATCGCAGGCACCGTGGCTAACGGGCGTTTCGGGCCGGACCTCACGCATCTGATGAGCCGCGGCACCATCGCTTCAGGCATAGCATCGAACAATCGCGAGAATCTACGAGCCTGGATCCAAAGTCCCGACTCGATGAAGCCGGGTTCCTTAATGCCCGCAATGCAACTAACTGATCACGATCTCGACGCGCTCACCGCATATCTTGTGACGCTGCGATGAACACGAGGAAATAGCGATGTCGTCAGAAACCATCGCCCTGAGCACAGTCGGCCCGGATGCCCGGCCAATCGGCGAGCGGCTCCACGATTGGGTCGTCACCGTAGATCACAAAAAGCTGGGAATTATGTATATCGTCTACGGGGTCTTCTTTCTCGTCATCGGCGGTATCGAAGCGACCATCATGCGGATTCAGCTCATCGTTCCGCACAATAACTTTGTTTCTCCTCAAGTTTTCAACCGCATGATGACGATGCACGGCACCACGATGATTTTTTTCATGGTCATGCCCGTCCTCTTCGGCTTTGGCACCTATCTGATTCCGCTGATGATTGGCGCAAGGGATATGGCCTTTCCACGGCTGAACGCCTTCAGTTTCTGGATGACTGCTTTCGGAGGTCTGCTTCTTTACTTCAGTTTCATCGGTGGCAACGGGCTTTACGGCGCGGGGACGGCTCCCGACGTTGGATGGTGGGCCTATGCACCACTTACTGCGCGCGCATTCTCAGTCGGGCACAGCACCGATTTCTGGACTCTTGCCTTGCTGGCGTCGGGTGTCGGCAGTATCGGAACAGGAGTCAACTTCATTGCAACAATCCTCTGCATGCGCTGCCCCGGCATGAGTCTCGGAAAAATGCCCTTGCTGGTATGGCTAAATCTCGTCGTGGGCGGGATGGTTATCTTTTGCATATCGCCTCTCACCGCGGCACAGATCATGCTCTGTATCGATCGTTATCTTGGCGGGCACTTTTTTGATACCCAGGCAGGGGGTTCCGCAGTTCTTTGGATGCACTTCTTCTGGATTTTCGGCCACCCAGAAGTTTACATCCTGGTAGTTCCGGCCTTCGCGTTCGTATCCGAAATTGTCCCAGTGTTCTCTCGCAAACCGATCTTCGGGTATCCCATCATGGTGGCGGCGACAATCGCCATCGGGTTTATCAGCTTTAGCGTCTGGGCTCACCATATGTTCACGGTGGGGATGAGCTCTTACGGGAACACTTTCTTCGTTTTCACAACCGTGGCTATCGCTGTTCCAACGGGGATCAAGATATTCAATTGGCTAGGGACGATGTGGGGCGGGAAAATTCAGCTCCGGGTTCCAATGCTCTTCTGTATTGGCTTCCTCTTCCAATTCCTGATCGCGGGCTTGACGGGAATCATGTTGGGGACCGCGCCGTTCAATTGGCAGCTCAGCGGCTCCTATTTTGTGGTTGCGCATTTTCATTACGTCATCGTTGGGGGAATCGTTTTTGCAGTCTTCGGAGCGTTCTACTACTGGTATCCGAAAATGAGCGGAAGGATGTATAACGAGACGCTCGGGAAATGGCACTTCTGGCTATTCATAATCGGGTTCCATCTCACGTTTGATTTCATGCATATCCCCGGGATCTTGGGGATGCCGCGCCGGATTTACACCTATGAGCCGGGCCGCGGATGGGAAAACTGGAATTTGATCGTCACCATCGGCGCATTCTTTCAAGCCGTAGGTATTCTTGTGTTCGTCGTTAATCTACTCTGGTCGTTTCGGAAGGGTGAACCTGCTGGGAATGATCCCTGGGATGCGTGGACGCTCGAATGGTCCATCAGTTCGCCGCCTCCCGATTACGACTTTGCCGAGGCACCCGTGGTGCGCAGCCGGCGCCCGCTTTGGGACCTGAAGCACCCCGAAGATCCGGATTGGAAATATGAATAAACAGGAGAACGTCATTGAGTAGCGCGGCGTACACACGAACTACGGCGGAGCCCGGATGGGTTCTACCGTCGCGCGGGCGCGTGGGAATGTTCTCCCTGATTGCCGCGGAGTCCGCGATCTTCACGATTTTCGTGGTTGCTTACATGTTCTACATCGGGAAAAGCGTTTCGGGCCCGACGCCACAGGACGTCCTAGAGCTTCCGATTTTCAGCACGATCTGCCTGCTCTCGAGCAGTCTAACGATCCATCTGGCCGTGCGCGCTCTCCGGCGGGCGAGCGTGGGCGCGTTTGGATTGTGGTGGTTCGTAACCATGACGCTCGGCGCGATTTTTCTGGTCAGCACGGGCCGTGAATGGCGGCACTTGATTTACGACAAAGGTCTGACAGTCAGCACAAATCTTTTCGGTACCACCTACTACTCGCTCGTCGGCCTGCACGGCTTCCACGTTACGGTGGGCCTGCTCATGATCACTCTGACCATGATTCTCACGCTTTTACAAAAAGTAAAACCAGAGCACAGCGAGCGCGCGGAAGTCTTTTCTCTGTATTGGCATTTCGTGGATATGGTCTGGGTGATTGTGTTCACCGTGGTTTACGTTATCGGCCGCTAAGGAAAGATGGCGTCATATGAGTTCTGCTGAATCGCGATCGCGCACACCCGCAGCCACGCGGAGCACGATCCATCTGCCGGCGCCGACGGCTTGGCCCATCGTACTGGCTTTTGGTGTCACTCTGCTTCTGGCGGGGTTGGTCACCAACGCCTCTCTGAGCATACTCGGAGCAATTCTCTTCGTCGCTGGATGCGTCGGCTGGTTCCGCGATGTCCTCCCGCTAGAACAGGAAGAGACCTTTGAAGTAAAAGTGGAAGCGGCCGTGATTTCCACCAGTCGCCCCGAAGTCGCGAGGTTGCCGGTTGCGCCGGATCTGCCGCGCGCGTTGCTGCCGCTCGAGACATATCCAGTCTCCGCAGGCATCAAAGGCGGTCTCGCCGGTAGCTTGGCCATGGCAGTGCTCGGCTGCATGTTCGGCATTCTGAAGGAAGGGAGTATCTGGTATCCGATCAATCTGCTGGCGGCGACCGTCTACACGCAATCAGCGCACCTCAGCATAGCCTCACTTAAAGCATTCCATCTGGACATGTTCTTAGTGGCGACGGGCATTCATCTGTTCACATCGCTGCTCGTAGGACTTCTCTACGGTGCCATGCTGCCCATGATTCCACATCGGCCCATTCTTTTGGGCGGCTTAGTGGCGCCAATTCTGTGGACGGGATTGCTGCACAGCGTTCTGGAACTGCTGAATCCGCTGTTGAACGAACTCATCAGCTGGCCATGGTTCGCCGCTTCGCAGTTCGCGTTCGGCATTGTCGCTGGATTGGTCGTGGTGCAACAGGAACAGGTACGCACGCGGCAGCTCGTTCCGTTTCTGATGCGTGCCGGGTTCGAAGCGCCAGGCATGATGAAAGAACGCGGCGAGAAGGACGAACCGCAATGAAGTTCGACGTGCTGATTTTCGCGGCCGTGGGACTTTCCGCTCTTTTGTGCGGATGCGCCAGCGCACCTGGGCGCCCGGCGCCGGGCGACACGCCGGTGGTGCCCAGCGACGTCATGGACTTTAAAGTACTCTACGGTGAGAACTGCGCGGGATGCCACGGCGATAACGGCAAGGGCGGAGCTGCCATCGCTCTCGCTGATCCTGTGTACCTGGCGATCGCCGACGATACGGTCTTGCGGCATGCCACAGCGGATGGAATCTCCGGAACATCCATGCCGGCATTCGCGCAAAGCGCCGGCGGCATGCTCACGGATAAACAGATTGATGCGCTCATCCAGGGAATACGGCAGCGCTGGGTTCAGCCGGATGTTCTGCGCGGCGCGAATCCGCCGCCGTATTCTTCTGCGGAGGCGGGCGATGTGTCGCGTGGTTCGGCCACCTATGCGGAATTTTGCTCCTCCTGCCACGGTGCCGGCGGCCGCGGCGGACAAAAAGCTAGCTCCATCGTGGATGGATCGTTCCTCGCGCTTCTTAACGATCAGGAACTGCGCACGATCGTGATCGTGGGCCGCCCCGACTTCGGCGCCCCGGATTGGCGCGGCAATGTTCCCGGCAAGCCGATGTCGCCGCAGGATGTATCCGACGTTGTAGCGTGGCTGGCTTCGCAGCGAGCGAAATTCCCCGGCCAACCTTACTCGGCTAGTGGCAAATCGACGGGAGAAGTTCGATGACTTTACCGACGGACCTTGGCAGGCGCGATCTCTTCATGAAGATCGGAATCTTTTTGAACAGCATCGTGGGTGTGATTCTGGCTGTGCCGGTCGTGCGCTACCTGTTTTCCCCCGTTGCGCACGAGCGGAAAGGAAGCTACGACAGCTGGGTTTCGCTGGGCAATCTTGAGCGGTATCCTTCCGGTCAGACACGCCTCGCCACCTATCGAAACTCTACTGCCTCTCCGACCGATGGAGACACGGCAGATATAGCGTGCTGGGTACGAAATGTTGACGGGCAAAATTTTCAGGTTTTCGCGATCAATTGCGCACATCTGGGGTGCCCGGTGCGCTGGTTCCCGCAATCCAGCCTGTTCATGTGTCCTTGCCATGGCGGCGTTTACTACCAAGACGGCGCTCGCGCCTCCGGACCTCCGGAACGCGGATTATTCGAATACCACTACAAGGTTGAAAACGGAAACCTGTTGATCAAATCTGGCGAGATGCCCACGCCGGGCCAAGCGTCAAATATCGTTCGAGAGATACGGCCATGCGCCTGATCAAAACAATCGGCGAGTGGTTGGATGCGCGTTTGCAAATTGGCGCAACTATCACGGAGACCGCCGAACACCGCATTCCGCGCGAAACCGCAAGTTGGTTTTATGTTTTTGGCAGCGCCGCGTTTGTCGTGTTCATGCTGCAAATCGTTACCGGCATACTGCTCGCGTTGATTTACGTCCCGTCCGCTGGCGAAGCCTGGAACAGCCTGCAGACTTTGAATCATCAGGTCTCGCTGGGGTGGTTCATTCGCGCGCTGCACGGCTGGGGTTCGAATTTTATGGTGGCGATTGTGTTGATCCATATGGTCCAGGTATTTTTATTCGGGGCGTACAAATATCCGCGTGAACTGACCTGGATCGTCGGCGTATTTCTCTTGCTCGTGACACTGGGCATGGCATTCACAGGACAGGTGTTGCGATTCGACCAAGACGCGTATTGGGGCTTGGGAATTGGAGCTTCCATTGCCAGTCGCGTCCCGGTGATGGGACCTTCAATCGTTAACCTGATGCTGGGCGGCCCCATCATCGCCGGAGCTACCCTGTCGCGGTTCTTTGCGCTGCATGTGTTTATTATCCCGGGCCTACTGATCGCGTTTGTTTCGGTGCACCTGTTGATGGTAATCAAGCTGGGGATTAATGAGTGGCCGATGCCAGGGCGATTGGTGCGCAAGGCGACATATATCAAGGAATACCACGAGCTGGTCAAGAAGGACGGCATACGGTTCTTCCCAGACGGCATGGGGAAAGATCTACTTTTCGATGGCTTCATCCTGTTATCGATCGCGGCGTGCGCCATCTATTATGGCCCGTTTGGTCCATCTGGCCCGCCGATTCCCACGATTATCCAAACAGTTCCGAAGCCGGATTTCTTCTTTCTCTGGCTCTATGCCGTGCTTTCGTTCTTGCCGCCCTCGATGGAAACTCCTGCCCTGTTGATTGGACCTGTAGTGGCAATTCTCTGGTTGCTTTTTTTGCCGTTCATTTTCGGCGAAGGGGAAAAGAGCTGGCGGCGACGGCCGGTCGCCGTGCTCACCGTTTTGTTGGTCGCAGTGGCGTTGGCAACTTTCACGCGCCTTGCGGAGCATACTCCGTGGAGCCCGGTGATGGATGCCTGGAGCGGCATCCCGATTCCCGCCGAATTTCTAAGCCGCCGCACTGCGCTTGAGCGGCAAGGCGCGCTGGTTTTCCAGCTGAAGCAATGCCACAACTGTCACTCGCTTGATAACCAAGGCGGGAAGCGCGGTCCGGCTCTGGATGCTGTTGCCGTACGCTTAACCCAGGATCAATTGATTCGGCAGGTGATTCAAGGTGGCGGAAATATGCCCGCCTACGGCAAGAATTTGAGCCCCGCCGAGACCACGGCGCTCGTCGCGTTTCTCGAAACGCTGCATCCTGCGGGACAACCGCCGGCACGCGATGCCGCGCGGGCCATCGCGCTAGCTCCAGACGCGTCGGTGCTTGGTTCCGGTCACCCATAGACCTTTTGTCAAAAGTTATGCACGCTGACGCTCACGCCATTTTGCAATCGTGGTCCAATCCGCTCGGACTTGATGTGGCACTGTGCCTCACCGCCCTCGTTTACGCGAGAGGATGGCTTCGCTTGCGCTCCACCTTCCCGAATTTGCTTTCGCCCTGGCGGCTTGCAGCTTTTTTCTTTGGAATCATTTTCGTGTGGCTCGCGATCGGTTCGCCGCTGAACGCTTTTGACGATGCGTCGCTCACCGTGCACATGCTGCAGCATCTCTTGCTGATGTCCGTCGCGCCGCCATTGATCCTGCTCGGCGCACCGCAGCTGCCGCTGCTCCACGGACTGCCGCAGCCCCTCGCTCGCGGCGTCGTCAGCGCGATTCTTCGTTGGAATTCAGTGAAGCGGCTCGGACACCTGATCGCGAATCCCGCGTTTGGATGGCTCGTTGCCGCGTTCGCACTGCTCGGATGGCACATCCCCGCGGTTTTTGAGTTGGCGTTGCGCTGGAACTGGTTGCACGAACTGGAGCACGCCTGTTTTCTCGGCGCGGGTCTTTTATTCTGGTGGCCGGTGATTCAACCGTGGCCTAGCGTCGCGCGCTGGCCACGCTGGTCGATCCCGTTGTATCTGTTCTGCGCCACGTTGCCATGCGACGCGCTTTCCGGTTTCCTCTCGTTTTGTGACCGGGTCGTTTACGCGTCCTATCTTTCCGCGCCCAGAGTGTTCGCTCTCTCTACACTCGAAGACCAGGAGTGTGCCGCGGCGCTCATGTGGGTTGCCGTAACGATTATCTATCTCGTCCCCGCAGTGCTCCACACGCTCAAGATCCTCTCGCCCGGCATCTCGCATTTGCCTGATGAGCCCACGGTCAGGCCGCAGAATCGGATTTGGCAGCTCTAGCGGCTACTGCGTCTGGAAGAACGATTGGAACGGCGGATACAGCGGGTTCAGAGCAACATCCGAGGATTGATTCGGTTGGAGGTATCCAGTCGCAGCATCAACAGCCGCAATCGGGCCTAACTCCCGGTAGAATCAGGCGAGGACCCAACGAAGTGCAGCCGCCACGGCACTTCTGCTGCAACTTCTTTGTGGCCATGACTGAGGTGCTGGTCATGCCGTTTTAAGTGCACGAAGTTCACCAAGTTCACCCCCCTTCCAGTGTCGGTACATCCGAACGCGCGGTTTTCTCTGGTGCCGCAACGGATTTACTTGCGCCCGATGGCGGGTTCTTCGAGCCCGTGCAGAAACTGCAACCCTCTCCATCCACCGAAGCGTCCTGCCACAGGACTTCCATCGCCACTCGGCTCCGATCTCCGTCGAAAGTCCGCAGATTTGAGAACATTGCGCTCGGTAATTAATTATGTAATTAACTATCTTACTTATAATCACTCACCGTTGGCGCGATGGTCTTGGCGGTGGCACCGGCACACCTCGTGGCCGTGACATTGATGACGAAACCGCCAGCGAACCGACACGGCTATGTCCTCTCGCCGCGCGGAATCGGATCCCGATGTTCGAGGAGGTTGCGCTTCCGCAAGACGCGTGGTTGGGTCTGGTTCCGCACCACCTGCAGCTCCACGGGAGAGCGATGTTCGCGCCCGAACTGGTCGTAAACAATTACAAACGCGGGAGCCATCGTGCCTTGCCGGAACTGTTCAGGGATTGGGGCAAATCCGTAACCCAATAAAAATCCTTTCGGCGAATGTCCGGACGGGAAGATGTGCCTCGCGTCCGCATAGTGGTTGATCACCTCCTCCCTCTCGAATTCGGGGACACCTTTGACGCCGAAGCGGTAGCGGCGCGAAGCCCCGTCGATTTGAAGTGGATCTTCAAGCCAGTTTAGATAATCATTCTTCCAAGGAGGCTGTAGACCGAAACCTGAAATTGCGAACGATGGGAGCTTGCTCGTAATGACCAGATTGAATGATGAAGGCGGTGCCGGAGCCGCAATCGATCGCGCGGCTCTCTACCAAGCCGCCCCATTGACGGACGAGTAGCCCCTCGCACGGAATCGAGGGAGCTGCGCCGTCATCCTGGGCGATATAAATCTGCCGTCCCGCGGCACGAATCCGCCGAGCCATGGCCAAGCTGTCGTACGTTTTGTCCTTCATTGCTACTCCTCCTCTCGCGTTTGCGCGCCGTCTGGCGCGCCTCCCAGTGGCTGCATTTCGGGTTTGCGTCCCCGGGCCCGTTGCAAATGTGAAATTACCCTACACTGCCTACACCGCATACATGGCAATGTATCCGTCAGCGCTCTGTTCCCGACGGAGATGGTATAACTGGCTGGTCGTCGCCGATGTCGGAGCCACCGCAATCACGTACTATCTTTTGCGCACGTTCGCGGACCGCTTCCGTTAAATGCAGCTTTTTCCCTCTGGCATCACGCTCGGTCGCAAGCCCGAGAAGCTTTAGCTGTTTTCCAACGACGGCGGGTTCGATCGTCGTTTCCTCTCCGCGCCGCCGCAACATTTCCTGCGCGATCGCCGCTAGATCTGCGACGTACGCGATTCCACCGGGCGATCCATGGCAGGCGACCAGCACGGCCTCGCCGGCGATCGCGCTTGGGTCAATCAATTTGTCGGCGCGCAGTTCCGCGTCCTCCGCTCGCAGCAGCTCGAACACTTCGCCTTGCGATTCCAAGTCATCCGGCGTCGCGGCAGCGAGACTACGAGCACGGTCGCGCAGTGCGAATGTGAATTTAGAAGCGTCGAACTTCATTTTGCAAGCCACGCCAAGACTTGCGCGACGAAAGCTCAACAGCTTCGGTTGGAATTCATTCGTGACGCGGTGCTGGGCATCGAAATCAAGAGGTGGCAGTTCCTGCTCCGTCGGGATCATCGGAATCTGGATCGAGCGCAGCGGGCTGGAGTCACCAGCAACGAGCGAACCGCAGTGGATTACTTGTACGCCAAAGAGGTCCAGGAGCCGACCGCGGAAAGGAATTTTCCGCTCGCGGCTGCTGGCGTCGTCGAGGAGCTTACGCAATTTTTCGCTGACCGCTTCCTGGCCGATTAAATATGTGAATCGCGCGCCGCTCGCAAGCGAACAAAAACCGGCCGGCGTCACGCCCGTCAAAGGCAGCGCATGCCAGCAAACGCAGCGCAGCAATTTCATGAGGCGATTTGCCCGCGCGACGTCCGGCCCGACGATCTCGAGGGTTGGCGCGACGGAAACGGCTTCGACGAGAGCACTGCAATGGACCACTCTACCAACCAGCGATGCGAATTTTTCCGGAAGGCCGGCATAATTCGCGATCAGTCTGCACGTTTCTGCCAAGAATTCGCGTGTGCTTCCGTGCGAGCCACAGTGGTCTGGGAGGGTCAGTTCCTGCAGGACGCTGGCGTTGATTGGCGCAGGCTCGTAGAGTTGACCGTGATGCTCGACACGCGCGCCGATGGTTTCCTTCGCACCATCCCACAACAGCAACGCCGGATTTCCGCCGTGGGCGCCGCGGATCAACTCGATCATTACTCCATCGGCGAAGACTTCGCCGTAAGTCGCCATTGGGCGTGCGAGCGCTACAGCCGCGATGCCGCTGGGGTTCTGCTTCATCTGATCGTTCACGTTGATTCCGCTCCGCATTTCCGCTCGCCCCTCCACGCCGCTTCGGGCGGCGTCTCGCATTTCGCATGGGCAAAAAAAGCCGCGAAGGAAACTTCGCGGCATCGCATGCTAGTGATGACCGACGCGCCGGACCTCAGCTCCAAAGAATTCCCGCTCGCATTCAATTTGGTGCCCAGGCATTAGCCCCATCGCTTTCCACAAAGTTATGGGTCCCGTTAAACTGGCGAGCCATCTTTCTTCTAAACGTGGAGTCGGTGCAGATTTTTCTCAATGCCTTCTGGAAATCGCGCTCGGCTTCGTCAATGGACTCTTCGCGTCCATTTGCGGCATGCACGCCGTGGTACAACTGCAAGAATAGCGCGCCAAGGATGTGAATCGCGAGATGGCTGTCGACGCCCGCCGTCAACAACTTTTCATAGGCTGCCTTCGTATCCTCGGGGCCGCCTTCAATCATTTCCTCAACCGCCGCATGCAAATAGCGGTGAAAGATTGGACTCGCGCCGTTCACGCGATCTTGCTCTCCTTCGCGCAAGTCCGCTAACCCCAGGGGGTTGGGAATGCGCGGCAACTCTAGGTGCTGCTGTATAGCCCGCGCGAAGAATTGGCCATCGCGGGAAAGTTCGTGCACGCACCCTTCCCTCACCGCCCGACAGACCTCAGCTTCCCAACCGCCGAGCAATTTGCGAATGTCTTGTTTTTCACATCATTCCCCTTCATTAACGAGTCGCCAGAACTGGCCAGCGCTGCGCCCGTGGCTTGTCCCACATCATCATCTTAATCGAAGCCTACTGTGATTGTCAACATTGCTACTACCAACTATAGTTATATAGCTATAGGTTCAAGGCGCGGGCCTCAGATTTCCCGGGACTGACGTGGGCGGCCTGTGTGCAGAACAGCGAAGGCACCGGATGGGCTGGGTGGAAGCCTGACGGGCGTGACTTGTTATCGAAATTCTGCCCGCTTCGAGTTTCACGCAGGACGGTTTGTCTCTGATGTTCCTAATCAGGGTTGGGGAAGGTTACTCACGGCTGTTTCACGGGCCGATCGGTTGAAATGGGATGTGCGCAATTTCGTTCCAGGACTACAAGTCCGCCTCCTTTTTTCGTCGCTGGGCGAGAAAGCGCTGGAGAAGTTTGGCGCCTTCTTTCTTGTAGCTTTCGGATCCAGCCCTAAGAAATGCCTCGCAGATTTGCGCCATACTGCGGCCTTCTCGAGCCGCGATGCCTTCCAATTCCTTCTTAAGATCGGTCGGCATTCTGAATGTGAATTGCGTGTCTTTCTTCATTGGCACCCGCCAAGTGAGTCTCACCGGTGAGTCTGCCCCATTCGACTGTGAGTTGACAATTGTCAAATGCTATGCAATACTATGCAGCAGTGCAATGCAGTGGCAGTCATTGAGAGGCACAGAATGAATAATCGATTGAATGCTATGGCGCCGAAACTGTAAGTGTGCACGTTCGAGGTGGGGGAAGCTAGACAATGAGGCAATGGGTCAGCTGAAGTTCTTGACGACCAAGTATTGTCTATCTCTGATGGTCGGGGAAATTCAGCTCCTCAATAACCGTTGGTATGTAACCCATGCCGGTTTGTTAGGGATTGCCCAAAGGAAAAAATGTTTCGGAATAAGGACCGTGGCCATGAAGACGCCTAAGTGATCCGACGGCTCGTCGCTGGGTGTTCAAGGCCACGGTTTACAAAACTCCTGGTTCGAGGGCTTCGTCGGCTACGGTGATGCTGACCCGTCAACACGTTTCCCTCTGGTTCGCGGCGCCGAGATGCGGGTTGCCGAAACGACGGGCCGTCAATCGCGCTCTGCGCAAGGCTTACGGAATCGGGCTCTGCTCCGTCGAAGAATTGGGATCACAACCATTCTCCATTCCGCGCACTGCGCGAAGTAAAACACTGTCGACTCACGCCGAACGGCAACGGCTCTGCCAACGGCCAGCCCAGACTGCGGGACAAGCTCTGCCTCCTGATTCGAAAGTACGAACTCGATCCCAACCTAGTAAAACGCTATGCAGCTGATTTCTGTGGGACACAAGAACTCCGCGACGCCGGCCGTGATCTCGTCGAGGCCTTCGTTTCCACCGTGGCCGAGGAAGCCGCGAAAGATCGTGCGGCACTGATTTGCAAGTTGAATAGCTATGGCCAGCCGGAGGAGGTGAAGTCATGAAACGGCATTTTCCGGGTTTACATGCGAGGCAGCACACGCGAACGAATTCCTGGAAGGCATCTTCCTGGTGCGCGTGGACCGAGCCTATTATCGCTGGCACCCGCAGAAGCCCTTCTTCATTCTCAGTTTCGCCGTCCTGGAGCCTAAGGAATTTGCCTCGCGCAAAATTGCGGGGCGGCTCTATTGCACCCAGAAGTCCCTGTGGAAACTGAATTGGTTCCTGCGGGATTTCGGCTATGACCCCGACTTGCTCGGTAGAGACGAGGTGGATGAAAAGGCCCTGCTCGGTCTCACGGGCATTCTGCGCACCACCCGCAAGATCATTCGCCGGGCGAACGTTCCTCAACCTCGAAGCATTCGCACCATCCAGCGAATGGGAATTCATCTCCAAAGATGCTCGCGAAGGTGTTGTGGCAGGAGGCTCCAATGACCTACAGCTTCACGCAGATTAGCCAGTACCTGCGCTGCCCGCGGCAGTATCGCTACCGATATCTGGACGGCTGGCGCGAAAAGGAAGACAAGGCCGCAATGGTGTTCGGCCGCTGCTTCGAGAACGCTTTGGCTGCCTATTTCGCTGGGGAAGACTCGACTGCCGCGTTCTTCAAGGAATGGCGCAAATACCAGGATGCCTCCCTCGCCTATACGAAGAACGACTCCTGGGACCGGCTCTATCACCAGGGCATTCACCTGCTTGAGCGGTTTGCCCAGGATGATCGGGTTCGGATACGACGTCCAAAAGAGAATCTTCAAGTGAAGTTGACACGCTCGCTTCCGTCCGGGAGCCAATTCCTTTCTTACATCGATGCGATCGGTGAACTGGACGGGACGAAATGCATCATCGACTGGAAAACGACGACCTGTCGCTATCCGGATGAGCCGCAGGGTCTACTGGCCCTCGATCCACAGCTGATCTGTTATTCCTGGATGACTGGGATCTCCGATGTTGCGCTGGTCGTCTTCGTGCGAAAGAACGCACCCGAGATTCAGTATCTGAAGACAACCATTGATGAACAGCAGCGCCGGGAGTTTGGCCAGCTGGTGGAGACAACGGTCGATCAGATTGAAGCCGGCCAGTTCCTTCCGCACAGCGGGATTCGTTTCCCTCAGAACGGCTGTGTGAGCTGCTCCCATCTGGGGATCTGCTTGGGGGATCAGCAGCTGCTGGATGCAAAACTCATTCGTCGGCCGGGAGCGAGCGACCTTGATTGGATTGACCAATTTGAGGAGTAGCGGGCCGCTGCCGATGGCACCGAAACTGAATCGCCGCCGGGCCTTGTTCGTGCTGGAGAAGATCGATGAGATCTTGTCCTGGGAGAAAATCAAGGAGCAGGAAAAGGACGTGCGATTCGTCGAGCTTGGGCGAATATCTATGCGAGGTGCGCGCCGGGCAGTATTGGAGGATCGAGAACTTGAAGTCGTTCGACGAGTTCCTGGAGAAGCGATTCCCCGAGTCGCGCCGAAAGGCTTATTACTTGATGGCGATCCACGAACATCTGACCCGAGTGCCGAAGCCACAGCTTCGAGAGGTGGGATGGACAAAGGCGAGGGAGCTCGTCAAGGTGGCGCGGCGAGACGGGGCCGAGTTCGATTGTGCACCCTGGGTGCACAAAGCCAAGGAACTGCCGAGGGAGGAGTTCAAACGGGAAGTCGAGCGCTACCTGACCGGGAAGGAAACGGAGCCGTGGGAGATCATCTATTTCAAGCTCTACAAGAGCCAGTTGCCGGTTGTCGAGCGAGCGCTTGAAATCGCGGCTCTCATGCTCGGCAGCGACAAATCTCGAGGCTATTGCCTCGAAATGATCTGCGCCGATTTTCTTGCGGGTGCTGCTTTGGAGCCGGGCGGAGCTGGACAGAACCTCGAAGGCTCAGCATCCAGCGACTATTCATCTGCAGCCCTGGGCAGCCGGCTTCGGAAGAGGGCCGAGGACATGAATAACTCAACCTTGCAAATAAGACCTCGAATTCAAAGAGCGCCCAAGGGATATGCCAAGCTGCGTAGAGAAATTCTGGAGCGCGATGGATGGCGCTGTCAGAAATGTGGATCCTCACAGAATCTCGATGTTCACCATATGAGGCGGCGGAGCGCCCTCGGTGACGACGCAGAGACCAACCTAATCACGCTTTGTAGGCAGTGCCATCAGTTTCTGCACGGGTCCCACCCGCAGACTACCGACGGCTGGGCGATTTAGCTTCTTCCTGGTCAAGGATCGGACGTGATGCTGACTTATCTGAGGGCGAGTCCGGTACGGTATCGGAGCGATTGCAACTAGATTTCGTTGTCCCCCTCTTTCTTCCCCCCAACCCGCCCAACGAACCCACCTTCGCCGCGACTCACGCCGTATTTCATAGCTATCCGCGCACTTAACGAGTATGGTCGAACTAGTCTCACTAGCATCCTGCCGTAACCCTCTACGGCCTACGGCTCCTTGCGAAATCAGACCTGATTCGCACGCACAGGAGCCTTATGGCTACTCCGAAATTACCTCGCCTCGTTACCGCCATCCTCGCCGACACCGATGGAAACAGCAACAAAATCCAAAATCTGATCCTCCTGGGCTTGCCTGCCGACGAATTAACCGCCGCCACCCGGAAACTCCATTTCGTGGAGCTACCTACCCACACCGTCCTGCATGAAGCGGGTGAGTCGCTCACCCACGCCTACTTCGTCAATAGCGGACTCGCTTCGGTGCTCAGCGTCATGACCGACGGTAAAAGCGTCGAAGTCGGCTTGGCGGGCAAGGAGGGATTCGTAGGACTTCCGCTCGTTGTCGGGCTCAGCACCAGCCCCACGCAAGTCATCATGCAAGTCGCGGGCAGCGCCTATCAGCTCACCTCCACTGACTTCAAGGAGCTTTTATCGCGCTCGCCGACGCTGGAAAAAAGTTTGAATCGTTACGCGCAAAGTATCGCGATGCAGGCAACGCAAGTCGCCGCATGCAATCGCCTGCATGAAGTGGACGAACGCCTCGCGCGATGGCTGCTGATGAGTCAGGACCGTCTCGACGGCGATATCGTGCCGCTCACCCAGGAATTTCTAGCGCATATGCTCGGCACCCGCCGGGCCAGCGTCACCGTGGCCGCCGGCATTCTGCAGAAGGCCGGATTGATTACCTACAATCGCGGCAGCGTCTTAATTGACGACCGCAGCGGCCTGGAAGACGCTGCCTGCGAGTGCTACGCCTCTATCAGACAACAAACCGAAAAGTGGGAGAAAGAACTCGCTCGCGTTGGTACGCTACCGCGCTGACAGCGCCCGTGCTCGAACATAGAATTCCGTCCCGCAGGAGAATCTCCCCTAAATTCATGCCTCCTTGCGAAATCAGACGGATTCCGTCGCGCACAGGAGCCTCATGGCTACCCCAAAACTACCTCGTCAGGTCATCGCCAGCCCCGCCGGCACAGATGGCAGCCGCAACGACATGCAGAATCTCATCCTGCTCGCCCTACCCGCACATGAATTGACCGCAACCGTCAAAAAACTGGAGTTCATGGAACTCCCCACTCACTTCGTCTTGCACGAAGCCAGCGAGCCGATCACGCACACCTACTTCATCAATAGCGGCCTCGCTTCGGTGCTCAACGTGATGACCGACGGCAAGAGCGTCGAAGTCGGTCTGGCAGGCAAGGAAGGATTCGTCGGCCTCCCGCTCGTCGTGGGCCTCAGCACCAGTCCGACGCAAGTCATCATGCAAGTTGGCGGCAGCGCCTATCAGATGACTGCTGCAGACTTTAAAGAGATTCTGCCCCACTCTCCGGGGCTGGAAAAAAGTTTGAACCGCTACGCGCAGACTCTGGGCATGCAAGCGGTCCACGTAGCGGCCTGCAATCGCCTGCACGAAGTGGACGAACGCCTCGCGCGCTGGCTCCTGATGAGCCAGGACCGGCTCGGCGGAGACATCGTGCCATTGACACAGGAATTTCTCGCTCACATGCTCGGCACGCGCCGCGCCAGCGTCACCGTCGCCGCCGGCATCCTGCAGAAAGCCGGCTTCATAACCTACAACCGCGGCAGCGTCCGGATTGACGACCGCAGCGGCCTGGAAGATGCCGCCTGCGAATGCTACGCCTCGATCAGACAGCAAACTGCACAGTGGGAAAAAGAACTCAACCACTTCGGTACGCTACGGCGCTGACTTCACCTGCGCACGAACATAGAATGCAGCTCCGCAGGAGAGCGCTATGTTCGAGAATAACTGGCGCATGCTATACAGAGCCGCTGTTCTCGAGACCGACGTAGCGAAATGGGAACTTCGCTTAAAAGCCGTGGAAAAAGCCATTCGCGCGCGCCAATCGCTGGACGGCCAGGTTTCCAGCGGAGAACGCGCCGAGATGCAGGACGCCCTGGACTCCCTGGGCGTTTTGAAAGTAGAGCGCAAACAACACAAGTATTGAAGGGCCCGCCAGGAAGCGTCTGAACCCCGCGAAGCCCTCAACCACACCGCGCCGCACTGTAATCAATAAGAAATTTCCATCGTGATTTCGCCTTTGATTCGCGGCGAAATCGTCACCACTTCCTCCTCCGGCGAAAAGTCCGTCCACTTCTCCCCGTTGATTGCGACGGCACGCATTTTCTTGCCGCTGGGAACTCGGCAACGAAGCTTAATCGTCGCCGCACGATCGTCAGGCGCATGAATTACCGCGGAAACTTTATTCTGCTGGACATCGGAACGCAGTTCGTACGATATTTTTCCGAAGCGCGTCGGCGCATCCGTCACCGCGATCTTCTTTCCCTGCCCCAGCCAATCCCGCGGAGTCGCTCGCGCCAGCCACAACACCGCGTCGTCTGGATCCTCAAACACCAGCATCCACTTTGTGAGCGTGGGAATCGTCACTTGCGCCGGCGTGCAGTACGGCCCGCCGAGCGTACCGTCAATCTTCGAACTCTCGACCGACGTCCAAGTCCCCGGCGAATAGATGTGCGCCATGTGCGCGTAATACAGCAGCAGAAATTCGCGCACCCAATCGAATTGCATCCGCGCATATGCCGGCCCGTAGTCCAGGAATCCATCAATATTCACGCCGTAGCGCAGCAGCCCGAACATTGACCCGCCGTTCGCCGCGAGATTCTTTACGATAATGTCGGCCTGCTCCGCCGTTAGCTCCCCGGAATCCAGCATCTCGGAATACGCTCGCTCTTTTCCGTAAGTCGGCACATCGCCGGCCACCGCCGGCAAATAAGCAGGCGTCTGCCTGCGGTCCACCGATTTCTCGATCGCCGCGTTCATGTCCTTTTTCATATCCTCGGATTCCTGCAGCATTCCGCGCCCCCGCAATTCCAACGCTTCGTCGGAGTGTTTCCGTCCGAGTTCGATCCACACTTCGCCCAAATCGTGGAATCCTCGCGCTGCCTCCGCATTATTCGAAAAATGTGGCTGCATGAATCGGTACGGTTGCACCTTCAGGCTGCTGTCATGTTCCGACCAGCCACGCACGATGCCGTAGGAAATATCGCCCGCAGGAACCTGCTTCGATTCTTTCCGGAGTGCATAAAACAAATCCACAATCGCCTGAAGCTTCGCCTGATGCTTCCTCAGGAGCGCTTCGTCTTTCGTATAGCTGTAATACCGCGCCACCACTTCCAACATCTTCCCGTATTGCCCGATCTCTGGCCCGCGCGTATCAATGGATCCATCGGCGCGCACCGAATTCGTAAAGTAATCATCGATATATCGCCCGGCGATATCGAAAAGCCCCCACTCCAGAAATGCAGTCACGTCCGCATTGAACGTGTCCTGGAACGTATCCACATTGTTGTACCCATATCCGCCGAACACATTGATCCCGCCCAGCGGCGGATATCCGTATTTTGGATGATCTTCCACGCGCGTGACCATTTCCAGCGACAGTGACCGCTTGCAAAAATCCAGAATGCGCGCGTCCGGCACATCCACCTTCATCGGTGGGTCCAGATCCCGCTTCCACACCGCATGCACGTTCAGCAGCGCCTGATAAAAGTCCGTAGCGGCCGGCTCTCCGCGCGGCGGAAAAGGGAGATGATGGTAAAAATAATGCGCCTCCGTCAATTGGCCGCCATCCACCAGCAGCACGCGGTACCACACCGGCTGAGTCCAAAAATGTCCCGGCGCCTCGTCCGCGAAAATCGTCTCTTCCCAATATCTATGTTCGCCCGCCGGAAAAACGAAACGCACCACCGGAAGCCATCCTCCCACCAGACCTTCCCACACATCGTGCTTGTTCCGCGCGTCCTGTATCTCCGTGAAGATCTTTCCGGCATCCACGTAAATCTCATCGCTGAATCCGCCATAGTCGTAAGTCGGCTTCTCGTCCGAATGTCGCGTCCCGACAAAAGTCGCCACGCGCAAGGGAGGCAGAGCCGCCAACACATCCGCGTAGATCGGATCGCCGTTACCCGCTGGCAGCAATTCGGCGCCCAACACATCCGCGCGCGACTTCCCTATCTCGTCCATCGTCTTCCCGCGATACAGCGACCCAGGCGCGGCGCTGGTCGGCTCCAAACTTTTCCCTAGCGTCAAAATCACTCCCTGCTTCCCGACATAAACGATGCTTCCTTTCCGCTGTTCCAAGTTTTCGAACACCGCGGCGTCAGAGTCAGGCTTATGCAGCACGGCCATCAACGTCCACGGCCCTAATTTCTCGTGCAGTGCGAGATGGCGTTCTTGCTGCTTCGGTCCCTCGAGCATCACCACGCTCTGCTGGGTGAAATCCAGGCTCTGCACGCGAAGCTCCGGAATACCCGGCTGATTCCCGGCAGCGAGGCCCCCCTCTTCAGAGGAGTTTTGTGGCGATGGATGTGCGAAACAGCCAGGCGCGCCCACCAGCAGCCCAGCTAAGACACACCACCAGAACAAGGCTCGACGAATCATTGGTATCCTCTTCCTATTTTCTGTGTGTGAAAAAAAACAATAAGAATCACACCTTCAGCAGTGGCGTCCAAACCTGCATCGGAGTCGCTTCGCGATTCGCCCACGCGTAATACGGAATGAACGTCAGCGTCACCGGCTTGTTCTTCGGCGTGTCTGGCGTGTACGTCGAATACAAAGCTTCGTGCGCGCTTCCGAATTCCAAGCTCGCGCCCGGATGCTCCAGAACTACCACGCCGCCTAACAAATCTGGCTTGAACTCGCTGCGGAATTCGCCGGTCGTCTTGCGTCCCAGATCCAGCGCCACGTCTTCGATCACCGTGCCACTGGGCTGGTCGAGTTGTTCCAGGCAATACACCAGTGGACCGCGCTGCACCGCCACGCGGCCCGCATCTTCCACCACATGAGGATTCGCTTCGATCACCTGAGGCACCATTTCCATCTTCAGATGCACCACGTCACCCGCCGCCCACTTCCGGCTGATCGGCAAATATTCACCCGGCTTCGCGCCCGCTACCGGTTTGCCGTTCACCGCAACCTGCGCGCGCTCCGCCCATGCCGGGATCCGCACGTAAAACGTAAACTCCGCAGCTTGCGCCGGCGTCACGCCAATTTCCACACTGCCATCCCACGGATAATTCGTCTTCTGTGTGATTTTCAGGCCGTTGCCGTTCTCCAGGTGCCAGTCGAGTTCCGAATTGTCGTAGAGATGCACGTAAATTCCGTCTTTGCTCGTGCTGTAAAAATATCCCGGCAGCGCCGCAAACGTTCGCTCCAGATTTGGCGGGCAACACGTAGTGTCGTACCAGGTGTTGCGAATTTTGTCGCCCGTCGCAGGATCAAACGCCAGCGGATTGCGGTAACAATAAAGCGTCCCGTCCAACGACATCCCCGAATTGATTCCGTTGTACAGTGCGCGCTCGATCAGATCCGTGAACTTCGCATCTCCGGTTATTGCCAGCATTCGCCAGTTCCACATCATGTTGCCGATCGCCGCGCAGCTTTCTCCATACGCGCGCGCATTCGGCAATTCGTAAGCATCGCCAAACGCTTCGCCCGCCGCGCGTGATCCCACTCCTCCGGTGACGTACATTTTCGTGCTCGTCATGTCGTTCCACAGATTGTTCAGCGTCTTCAGATAAGTCGCGTCGCCCGTCTCCATGTAATAGTCCGTCGCTCCGCAGCAGGCATACATCGCGCGCACCGCGTGTCCTTCCAGTTTGGTGCGCGCCGTAAACGGAGTGCCGCTGTACATGTAAATTGTGCGCCGCGCGTCCAGTTGCGCCCGGTCATCGCCCTGTAGGATGTAACCCGCCAGCTCCAACTGACGCTTGTCGCCCGTCGTGCGGTAAAGCTCAATCAGCGCCATCTCGATTTCCGGATGCCCGGAAACAATTGGCTTCAGCGGCGCTGGACCGTAACTCGGCAGCAGAAAATCGTCCACGAAGCGGATCCCCGCATCGAGCATCTTAGGGTCGCCCGTGCCGCGATAAAATGCGATCGCCCCCTGCAGATAGTGGCCCATGTTGTAGAGCTCATGGCCGGTGGTCTGCGTTTGCACCGTCATGCTCAGCGCCGCTTTGTCTCCCACATAATATGTGTTCAGGTAACCGTTGGGCTGTTGCGCCGCCACTACATCATCAATAAACGTTTGGGCTGCAGCGCGCAGCTCGGGATAAGGCCCGGACTGCAGCGTGAATCCCACGGCTTCCGTCCACTTATAGATGTCGGAATCCGAGTAAACGGGCCCGCTTTGCGCCGCCGTACTCTTCCCGATGAGCCGGCGAAAATTGTTCATGCGCCCGTTTGCCTCGAGCAAATCGCGCATGCTGGGAATACTTTTCTCCACATTGATTACCCGCCGCTTCTCCCAGAATCCGCTCTCAATTGTCACTGCATGGACCGGAATATTCTTCAGCTTCGCGTAGGGAGACCGGGTGAGATTTTCGATGCCCTGATCTTTCCAGGAGGGATTGTCGAGCAGCGCAGGCCCAGCGTGCTGAGCCAAGCCGTTCTCCGGCCGCACACCGCGGGCCACGCTTGCGAACAATCCCTTCGACGGCAGCAAACACGCCGCCGCACCCGCCGACACCGCCGAAGTCACAAAACTGCGGCGCGAAATATTCTTTTTCCTATTCATGCCAGTCTCCTCGAATAACTTTCACCAGACGCCGCGGCAAGAAGTCCGGATTTCCGCAGTCGCCGTATCATCGTTCACTTCAAATCCAAGCCGCCACGCTCCAAGCGCCGAGTATATCCAAAGCCGAGTAAACGTTTGCTCACTTCTCCCACGGCAGCTCCTCGCCGCGCGTGAACGACGCCAGCCTGCCCACAGTATCGGCGAGCTTGTGCGGGATAATCAATACAATATACTATCGCCGCTCGCCGATAGAATTCCTCCGAGGAGAACCCCATGCCATCCCGAATTCTGGTCATCAGTCTTTTCTTCGTCGCACTCTTCCCCCTCGCGGTACGCGCACAGCAACCATCCTCCCGCTCCATGGACGACCTGAACTGGCAGGAATTTCGCCAGCTAGTCCCCGCCAAAATCAAGACCGTCATCCTCACCGTCGGCACGCTCGAGGCGCACGGCTTCATCAACAACGGCGCCGACAACACCGTGCCCGTCGGGCTTGCTCATTCCATCGCCGCCGACGTCAACGCACTTATCGCTCCGCACATTCCCTACGGCGTCACTGACATTCTCGCCCCCTATCCCGGCAGCCTGCGAATTCCCGAGGAGCCATTCCGCACCTACGTTCGTGCAGTGCTCGTGGGCCTCGTAAACAATGGCTTCAAGAACATCATCATCCTCAACGGCCACGGCCCGCAAATTCCCGTCCTCCAGCAGCTCGCGCAAGACATCGCGTTGGAATACAAGGTCAACACGCTCGTCGTCAACTGGTGGATCCTGGCGAACGACATCACCCATCAAGTTTTCGGCGAAGACGGCGGCCACGCGACGAACGACGAAACTGCGATGGTCCAAGCCATAAATCCAAAACAAGTTCACTGGGAGCTCTTCACCGGTAACGAGATGGCGGAAGCTTTGCCAGTTCCCGCCGACGCATGGTCCGCCGTTCCATTCCCCGCGACGATGTTGCAATACACGCCGGGACAAGGAATCCCCAAAGATCGCACGCAAGCCAAAGCCGATGAGTATTACGCGAAGGTAGTAGCCAAAGTAAAAGCGTTGGTGCTCGATACTCTGCACCGCTGGGAGGTCGCAGGATTTAACTAGAAGTCATCAAATTACTGAATCGAAAAGATGAGCCTCAGCTCCGCCATAAAGCGACGAAAAAATGGGGCCCTAGCCCTAACGGCGGTTCTTGGATTTTCGCTGAGTGTCTACTGGACGGCTCGAGGTTCGGCGGAGCTTCTCGTAGCACCGGGCGCAGCAGCTGCAGCCTTGTCCACAGTTTGCAGATCATCGGCCAAGCCCAAATATTCCCAACGCAGCAGAACGATCGGCACATTCCCGTTCTTCCACAAATAATCGTCGAACGCGCGCAGCTCAAACGCATCACGCTGTTTCAATCGCGCGTCGGCCAGAAATCGCATGATCTGAACCTTTCCGATCTGATAGCTGATCGCCTGCCCCGGCCCCACGGCGAATCCCGCGGCTTCCTCCTCCGCCGTGTTTTGATCCATCGGCACGTAATGTGCCAGGTAGTCCGCGGCCTGCCCAATCGTAAATAACCCCAGCGCCAGTTTCACGTCCACTTCCACGCGCAGCGCCCGCAACCGCATGAAATTGTAAATAATCTCTCGCGAACGTGGACTGTCGTCAAAAAGCCCGGCCTGCAGCATCATTTCCTCGACATAGAATCCCAATCCTTCGTTCGGCCCCGAATCATAGTAATGCCGCCGGATCGGATCGTCATGCGTCCGTGACCACGCCATCTGGAAATAGTGTCCCGGCACGCCCTCGTGCACCATGTCCGGCCGCGGATCTTTCGCCGTCGCCAGCCAGAAATATCCCAGCGCCGGTGATGGCTCGTTCACCCAACGCACTCCGGTCGTGTGCAGAAAATCGTCCGTCTCTCCGAATCCCGAAAGAGCGTTCACATATCCCGGCATCAATCGAATCGTGTAGTGCCCGATGGTCGGAGAGACCGTCAGGATCCCCTTCTTCTCCAGAAAATCGCGAATCGCCAGCTCGTCGCGCTCGCTGTTGCGGATTTGCTCGTCAATGTTCGCGGCGATTTTCAGTTCCGGCAGCCCCAGATTTCGCTGCTTTTCAAGCTGCTCGAAAGTCACCGCGCGTTCCCACTCCTGACGGCTGATCGCTAGCAGTTGCTCCGGCGTATAGGGAATCAGCGCCACATGACTCAAAAAGAATTCATAGTTCTCGCGCCCCACTGCCGCATTTTCCGGCATGCTCTGCAAATGTTCCTGCAGCCACCCACGATACGCTTCCAAAGCCACAATCGCTCTTCCCGTCGCCGCCTGGAATTCCGCGGACATTTCCCCGTTGTGTGACACGTCCTGATGCAACATCGGCCCAACTTCGCGCCCCACTTCCTGCAATTCGGGACGTATTTGCGCGAGCGAACTAATTGCCAGCTGCGCGAACGGTCGCACCGCACGCAGATTTGCTTCTCCATCACTCAAAATCTTCGGTATGTCCTGCATTCGCGTCACGATTTCGCGGCTACGCGTCGCATTGAACGGCGGAGGTTGTACTAATGACTCCAGCAAAGCCGTAAGCGTTTGATCCAAATAAAAAGTCGGATCGCGTTCCCACCGGCGGTTCAATTCCAACTCCCAACGTACCCGCGCCAACGCCGACTCCATCAGCCGGTCATCTACTTTTTCGCTGACGGTCCAGCCCGCGCGGTCAAATTTTTCCCACCGCGCTTCGAATTCTTCCAGTTGCGCCCTCTGCTTCGCAATCGCACCAGCCGACCAATCCCGTTCGCCCGTCGGTCGCTCGAGCCGCGGAATATCGTCAGTCGAAAACGGCTGGTAACGCGCCCGCCAGTGCCAAAATTCAGCAGCAAATTGCTCCAGCGCGCCAGACTGAGTAGCCGCTTGCGGTTTTACGGCCTCCGCGAGCATCAAGCCAGCGCAAGAAATCAAAATCAACAACGCCAGAAGCGCGGAACATGCACAGGCCGGGAAATCTCTCACCGCAACGCGCACACCCCGCCCCGCCCCTCGCCGAACACTCATAAAATGAATCGTCACGAACACCCCTTGCAGGCCTGCAGTCTAGCTGACCGGCGGACGCATCTTGTGCCACTCCGTATGGCTCTGGAATAGCCGCGCCGCCGCAATCACCGCGTGATCGTTCAAAGCGCGTCCGATGAATTGCACGCCGAACGGCAGCTTATCCTTGCTCAATCCGCACGGCACACTGATCGCCGGCAATCCGCACAGACTCGAAACTCCATCCGGCGCTCGCCGCTCAATCGGCCCGGCCGAATCTTCTTCCGGAGGCGCGCTCAATGGCGCAGCCGCTGAAGATTCGCCCGCCGTCGCCAGCACGTCAAACCGATCGAACAATTTGTCCACCTGCGCTTGCAAGAAAGTCCGCACGCGCTGCACCTGCAAATAATCCCCAACGGAAAATTCCTGGCTCGCGTAACCATTAATTTTCCCCACCGGATCAATCAATTCCGCGCAGCGCCCGGAAACAATCAGCTCCTGAAACGCCGAAGCGGATTCCATCAGAATCGTCAGCTCCGCCGCCTCTTCGTAGGGCCCGTCCGGCATCTCCACGTCCGTAATCGTCGCGCCGTTTTTCTCCAGCACTCTCAAAGCCGCATCCACAGCCGCCGCCAATCCCGGCTCCTGCTCGTTCCACACATTTGTCAATCGCCCAATACGAATCGGCCTCGCAGGTTCTCCCGCCGCAGCAGGATAAGCGAAATCCGCAACGCCCACCGGCAAAGAATCGAAATCCAAAGGATCATGTCCCGCCAAAACGGAAAGCACCAGCCCGCAATCATCCGCCGTGCGCGCCATCGGCCCTAGCTTATCCATGGTCCACGCAATCGCCATCGCGCCGTGCCGACTCACGCGCCCAAAACTCGGCCGCATACCGGAAATTCCGCACCACGATGTAGGACATATAATCGAACCGCGCGTATCCGACCCAATCGCACAAGGCGCCATCGCCGCAGACACAATCGCTCCCGACCCGCTCGACGATCCGCACGTCCAGTACTTCGTGTTCCAGGGATTTTTGCACGGTCCGGTCAACGAAGCGTCGCCCGCTGAATATCCCAACCCGCCGGCGAGCTCGATCATCGCCGCTTTCCCGATCAGCACCGCTCCCGCGCGGTTCAGTTTTTCAATCACCGTCGCGTTGTAATCAAACGTCTGTTTCGCCAGCGGTCGTGCGCCCCACGTAGTCGGATAGCCCGAAACCGCCACAAGATCTTTCGCCGCGTAAGGAATTCCATGCAGAGGTCCGCGATAATGCCCGGAAGCAATTTCTTTTTCAGCCGCGCGCGCCTGCTGCAAGGCCAAATCCCGCGTGATCGTCGCAAAGGCGTTCAGCTTCGGCCCAAGTGCTTCGCTGCGCGCCAAAAAACTTTCCGCCAGCTCTACGGGCGAAACTTTTCCGTCACGGATTCGCTCGCCGAGTTCGCGCACCGAAAGATAGAGTATGTCTTCGTTCAACACGGAGTCATTCGCCCTCTCGCGCGGCTCGCACCACTGCACGTCATGCGTCGCCGCCCACGCGCCTCTGGAACCACAAGCGCCCAGTTCATCACTCGTTATTTTTCCTGGTGGAAAGTTTCAATACAGTGACGGGCGGATCCGCATTCTGCAGCGCGAACGCGCGAACAGGAGCCAGCATCGTTTCGTTGTAACCGAGGATCTTGCGCAGGTGTTTCCGCTGCTCCTCCGACAATCGCTCGCCGTACTTCCGAATAATATTCCCGAGCTTCGCTTCCACGTCCCGGCTCTGCTCCGGCGTCAGCTTGACCGTCGTCGTTTCCTGCTCGTCCGCCGCAATCGTCGGTGATATCTTGTGCGGGTCGCGCCGCGCGCCCAGCAAGCTTGACGGCGAAACTGCAAGCGCGGCTGCCGCAGTAGCGGCCACCGCCGCATCGAGCCCGAATTCCCGGCGAGAAATGCGCGCGGATTTCGCACCGCCGCTGTTCGTATCCTTATTAGTAGCACCGAGATTGTTGGAAGATGAGTTCGACACGGAGGTATAGTCTTGTATATATTATCCACGCGTCAAGCGTTTTCATGCGAGGTCGCATCGCCTCCTCGCAGTCTTCTTGTCTCCTTGTACTTACTTAGCACCGCTCGCAGTCGCGCATCGGGTGCCACTGCGAGAACTGGATCGCGAGGATTGCAGCGTTCACCAGAATCACTAGGATATTAATGACCACCAATGCTCCCGTCACCACTCCCATCGTTCCAGCGCAAGATCCAGCGTTCGCGCGCGGCCTCGGTCTCTTCGATTCGGTTATGGTCGTAGTCGGCGTAATGATCGGCTCCGGAATATTCATCGTGTCCGCCGACATGTCGCGCCAAATCGGCAGCGCGGGATGGCTGCTGGCCGCATGGCTTTTCGCGGGCGTCCTCACCATCGCCGGGGCGCTTTCCTACGGCGAGCTCGCCGCCATGATGCCCCGCGCTGGCGGAATGTACATTTATTTGCGCGAAGCATTCTCCCCGCTTTGGGGCTTTCTCTATGGGTGGACGCTCTGCACCGTTATCCAGACCGGCACCATCGCAGCCGTAGCCATCGCCTTCGCGCGCTTTTCCGGCGTGCTGTTCCCGTCGGTTTCGGAATCTCACTACTTAATCTCGCCGATCCACGTTTCCAGCGGCTACGCGTTTTCGCTTTCGTCCGCGCAACTCGTCGCCATTGGCGTCATCGCGGTTCTCACCTGGACCAACAGTCGCGGCCTGCAATACGGCAAAGTCGTCCAAAATATTTTCACCGTCGGCAAGACCATCGCGCTCATCGTTCTGATCTTACTGGGTCTCACGCTTGGCTGGAACGCCGCCGCCGTTCACGAAAATTTCAGCAACGCCTGGACCGCCCGCGGCGTTTCTCCACTTGCCGCCGGACTTAGCGCCACCACCGCCTTCGGCCTGTTGGTCGCGATCTGCGTCGCGCAAACCGGTTCGCTGTTCTCCGCCGATTCCTGGCACGACATTACGTTTACCGCAGGAGAAGTAAAAAATCCGCGCCGCAATCTTCCGCTCTCGCTCGCGATCGGCACCAGCATCGTAATCATGCTGTATCTCCTCGCGAACGTCGCTTATCTCGTCACTCTTCCGCTGGAAGCAATCCAGCACGCTCCGTCGGATCGCGTCGCAACCGCCATGCTGCAAACGATTTTTCCCACGCTAGGCGCCGCGCTGATGGCCGCTGCCATCATGGTCTCCACAGTAGGCACAGTAAACGCTCTTACCCTCGCCGGCGCGCGAACCTACTACGCCATGGCGCGCGACGGATTGTTTTTCCAATCCGCCGGAACGCTGAATGCAGCCCGCGTACCCGCCTGGGCGTTGCTCATCCAGGGTCTCTGGGCCGCATTTCTGGTTCTGCCGCGCACGTATAACCCAGCGACGCAGGCCTACGGCAATCTGTACAGCGACCTGCTCGACTACATCATTTCCGCCGCGCTGATTTTTTACATTCTCACCATTGCCGGCGTCTTCCGCCTGCGCATCAAGAAACCCAATGCCGACCGCCCCTATCGAACCTTCGGATATCCGTGGCTCCCCGCGCTCTATATCATCGGCGCGGCGACAATCCTGATCGTATTATTCACGTATCGCCCTGCCACCACCTGGCCGGGCCTGATAATCGTCGTTCTCGGCGTGCCGGTGTATTTTCTGATCGCCCGCTCCGCATCAGACCGTAAAATGCCCGATCAGGAGCAGCCTTAGGTCGCTCGGGTGTCGCGTGGTCCATCCGCAAGCTACTTTGCCAAATTCATCGAATCGCAATTAAATTCGTGGGGGGGAGGATAATCTCGTGCAATTCGCTCGCATGATTTCAGCAGTGGACGCCCACGCATGCGGCGAGCCGGGCCGCGTGATCGTTGGCGGTGTGCTCGACGTACCCGGGGCCACCATGTTCGAAAAAATGAAATATCTCGAATCGCGCGCCGATGACCTTCGCAAATTAATGCTGCGCGAACCCCGCGGCTACCCCGCATCCAACTGCAATCTCATCCTGCCGTCCACAAATCCCGAAGCTGCGGCCGGATTTGTCATCATGGAGCAAACCGAATATCCGCCAATGTCCGGCACCAACACGATTTGTGTCGTCACCGTGCTGCTCGAGACCGGAATGATTCCCATCCGCGGGCGCATCATGAAACTGAAGCTCGATACTCCCGCCGGCCTCGTCGAAGTCGAAGCCGAGATCGAAAAAAATAAAGTCAAGCGCGTCACGTTTCAAAATGTTCCGGCATTCGCCGTGCACCTCGATGCCAACGTCGAAGTCCCTAACCTCGGCACCGTAAAAGTAGACGTCGCCTACGGCGGTATGTTCTACGTCATCGCCGATGCCGCGCCTCTGGGGTTCCATCTCACGCCCGACGAAGCGCGCGATATCGTTCGCGTCGGCGAAATGATCAAAGCCGCAGCCCATGAACAGCTTCCCGCAGTTCACCCCGAAAATTCCGCCATCGCGGGCATCACCATCGCCCAACTCTCCGCCCCGGCAGATCATCCGCGCTCCGACCGCAAGAACACCGTGATCGTTTCCACCGGTAAGTTCGATTGGACCCGCCCCTCCTCATGGACCGGCGCACTCGATCGCTCGCCCTGCGGCACCGGAACCTGCGCAAAAATGGCCACGCTCCATGCCAAAGGCCAGCTGCGTCTTCATCGGGATTTTGTGCACGAAGGAATCCTCGGCACCACTTTCACCGGCCGCTTGATCTCCGAAACGCGCGTCGGCCCCTACCCCGCCGTAGTTCCCACGATTAGCGGCAGCGCCTGGATCACCGGCATCGCTCAATACGTTCTTGATTCCGACGATCCATTTCCGACCGGCTACAAAGTTGGAGACATCTGGGGCAGCGCCGAATGAATAATCACGGAAATGAAGATAGCAAACGGCGTCAACGCCCTCGCGCCGGCTCCTCCCGATCTTCATGCACTTCAAAACCACTCGGCGGCGCCACTCCCAATAAATACTCCACGAAATAATCCCATCGCCGCCGTATCAAATAAGGATTCCCGCCCTCGCCGTGATACATGTTCGGCACTAAAAGCATGTCGAAATTTTTATTCGCTTTCATCAAAGCATCCACAAGTCGCATGGACTCTACCGGATGCACATTGTCATCAATATCCCCGTGCACCACCAGCAAATGCCCCTGCAGCTTCCCAGCCATCGTCACGTCAGATTGCGCGATGTAATCCTCTTGCACAGGATAACCCTGATACAACTCGTTCCACCAAGCTTTATCCAACCGTGCGTCGTGGTCTCCGGAAATCGTCACGCCCACTTTGTAAAATTCCGGAAAAACCAGCATCGCGTGCGCGGCGCCATAACCTCCCGCCGAAGTTCCCCAAATTCCCACGCGCTCGATATCCATGTACGGATACCGCGCCGCCATCTGCTTGATCATCTCCACATGATCTTCAAAAGATCCGCCCAAATTTCGGTACGAATAATCATGGAACGCACGCGAGCGCCCCGTCGTCCCGCGCCCATCCACCATCACCACGATAAATCCCAACTCCGCTACCGCTTGCAAGCCGCTACGGTTCGCCTGCCCAAACGATTTCGGAACAAAAAATCCCTGCGGCCCCGTATAAACCTGCTCGACGATCGGATATTTCTTCGCTGGATCAAAATTCGAGGGGCGCCAGATCAATCCGTACAAATCGGTCATCCCGTCGGCCGCCTTTCCGTGAAAAGGTTCCGGGAATTTCCACCCGGTCTTCAACAACTCGGCGGCATCGGTCTCCTCTAGCACGCGCACTTCTGATCCGTCCTTCGTTCGCCGCAGCACCGCCTTCCCCGGCAAATCCGCCCGCGAGTAGCTGTCCACAAAAAAAGCTCCATCCGGCGAAACGCTCGCCACATGATTCGCGTTTTCCGAGGCCAGCTGCGTTAGCCCCTTGCCGTCAAATCCCACGCTGTAAACATGCATCAAATAGGGGTCTTCGTCCTTCTCGCGCCCGCATCCCGAGAAATAAACTCGCCGCGCTTTCTCGTCCACGAAGAGTATTTGCCGCACTACCCACGGTCCGTGCGTCACCTGGTTGATCAGTTGTCCCGACTTTGCGCTGGAAAGATATAAATGATTCCAGCCGTCCCGCTCCGAAGACCACACGATCTCGCCGCTATCGTGCGCAAACCGAAAAAAAGTCTCGCCTGGATCCACGTAGCGCTCCGACTGTTCCCGGACCAGTACTCGCTGCGCCCCCGTCTCCGGATCCACCTCCCGCAACTCGATTGCCTTCTCTCCGCGCTCGCTGTAATCGTAAAAAATCGCCTTGCTGTTCGGGTACCAGTCGAAACCTGGCCCGCCCTGAAAGCGAATTTCCAAGGGCGCGATCTTTATGTCCGTACGCTTCCCTGACGGGACATCGAAAATAATCGGCTCAGCCGTCGGCAACGCCTCACCCGGCAACGGATACACCACGTCATACGCCTTAGGCCGCAGCTGACTCGGCGGAACAAATTGCAGCGTCATGAAGTGCCCCGCATTGCGCGAATCCAGACGATAGGTAACCAGCTTCGATGAATCCGGCGCCCAGAAAACCGCCGGACGCTGCTTCACGTCATCCGTCCCTTGCGCCACCATCGGCCGCAGCGAAGGAATCGGCGTCGCGTAATCCCAGCCCGGCTCGCCGTCTCGTGTCAGCTGCTGCGCAGAGCCGGTCGAAACATCGCGCAAGTAAAGATTGTGGTCCTTCACGTACGCGGCCCACGCGCCATTGGGAGAAAAATCTTCATACGGCCCAGGCTGCGCATCGCTGGATTTCTTGCAATCGTATTTCTCCAACGCGCACGTCCACGCCACGCCTTCCAGTTGAAAATTAATGGACTGCCCGTCCTTCGCAAACTCAAAGCTGTCGAACGGCAATTGTGTCGCCGTATATTCACGCTTCGCCGCGCGCGACAGCGACGCTGCCAGCTTCGCGTGATCAAATGCCGCAGCACTGGTATTCTGCGTCGCGTCCACCAGGATGAATTCCGTCCCGCTTGGCCCCGCCTTCCGATACCAAAACCGGCTGGTCTTTTCGATCCAATGCGGCGTCACATCCGCCACGTAGATCTGATGTCGCACGTTCCCGGGCAGGAATTTTTCTGCGCGATGATAGTCCGCGAGTGTGCCTTGCGCTCTCGCCGGTGCCGCAGCGAATACGACAAATATCGCAACCATAATCCAGGAGCGAAAATTGAGATTCATTTTATTTGTTCCTCCGGCGAGGCGTCCTCACATGACAACTTCTTATCGGCCATTCGTTTGCATGCCACGCGAAAATTTTATTCTTCGCCCGCGTGCGACCGTTCAGCCCACCAGAAAGCAGTAGCGGCGCAGCCGGCATTTTCCAGGATCGGCCTCAAGGATTTTGGGAAGGGAGGCCGGGGACGCTCTGCCTTTAAGTCATCATCCTTGCCGGCACCCGACGCCATCGGGGTGCCGACGGCGCTCTGGCCAATTCGCAAGGCGCTGCAAGCCGGTCGCAGCCGGAACTAGATCGCAAACCGCCTGCGCGAGCCTGGCACCGTGCGAATAAGGAATCGCGAGATCATAATTTCAACTGACCTTCTGGCGCGTCCGATGCCCGTAAACTGCGGAAAGCACATGGGAAAAGCGATCGCTCTGCGCAGAGAGCACCCGTCGCGGTAAACGTTTTCAGGCCAGCTTACCTTTTCGGTTGCCTAACTTCGGCACGATGTATATTATATGCACCGCTAACCCGTCAATGCCCATTTCTCCTACTCCCGAATCCAAAGCACTTACACCCCCTCATTCCGTTTTTCGGATGCCACCGCCACTCCATTCTTTACTTCAAACGCTCACAAACTCTTTGTTCCCTGTCCCCTCCTCTGTGCAATTTCGCTCGCAAATACCTACTGTGAGAGGCAATAATGCACCTTCATATACGTGCGTCCCGAGTGAGAATCGGATAGCCCGCTCATGAGTCTGACCAAACCACGTGTTGAAAATAGCCCCGCCAACCTCTTCGACGGCGTCGAACGTATCCACATCGTTGACTCCCACACCGGTGGCGAGCCCACCAGAATCATTGTCAGCGGCGGGCCGCACCTCGGCGGCGGTTCCATGGCGCAGCAAATGGAACGCTTTCGCCGCGATCACGATTATCTCCGCAGCGCATTGGCCAACGAACCGCGCGGTTCCGAAGTTGTCGTGGGTGGAATTCTCTGCAAGCCCATCGATCCCGCCAGTGCTGCCGGAGTAATTTTCTTCAACAATGTCGGATATCTCGGCATGTGCGTGCACGGCACAATCGGCCTGGTGACGACGCTCGCGTACTTGGGAAAGATCACCTACGGCGATCACCGGATCGAAACGCCCGTCGGTACAGTTACGGCTACGCTCCACGACACCGGCGAAGTTACCGTCGTCAACGTTGCAAGCAAACGGACTGGCGCAAACGTGACAGTCCAGGTGCCGGGTTACGGCGCCGTGACCGGCGATGTCGCGTGGGGCGGCAATTGGTTTTTTCTGGTCAACAATAATTCCGGGGAATTGAATGCCGCAAATATTGAAAAGTTGACTGAGTTTGCCTGGGCCATTCGCCAGGCGTTGGCCACGAATGGCATCGCCGGTTCCGACGGCAAAGAAATCGATCACGTCGAATTATTTAGCCCTTCCCGCAAGCCTGGAATTCAAAGCCAGAATTTTGTTTTGTGCCCCGGAAAAGCCTACGACCGTTCGCCCTGCGGCACCGGCACGAGCGCCAAACTCGCCTGCCTCTACGCCGATGGAAAATTGAAACCCGGCGAAGTCTGGCGCCAGGAAAGCATCGTGGGCAGCGTTTTTGAAGGACAAGTTCGCATTGAGGATGGCCAGGTGCTGCCCATTATCAAAGGCTCCGCGTTCATCACGTCAGAAGCAGATGTGATTCTCGATCCCCGCGATCCCTTTCGTAATGGCATTTATCCGTGAACAAACCCGCCGAAGTCGTAATCGTGGGCGCTGGTATCGTCGGAGCTGCTTGCGCCTTGGAACTCGCTATCGAGGGCCTGCGCGTCCTGCTAATTGACGAAGGCTTCCCCAGCGCCGGTTCCACTGGCGCAGCCATGGGCCACATCGTCGTGATGGACGATTCCGAAGCGCAGTTCGCCATCACACGCTATTCCCAAATTCTCTGGGACGATATGCGCGATCAACTTCCCGCTTCCGTTGAATTCGACCCGTGCGGCACGCTATGGGTCGCGGTAGACGAAGAAGAAATGCGCGAAGTCCGCCGAAAATGTGAGTACTACCGCGAACGCGGCGTTAACGCGGAAATCCTCGATTCGCAGCAGGTTCACGACGCGGAACCGCATCTGCGCGCGCCGCTCGCGGGCGGCCTGCGCGTGCCAGGAGATTCAGTCGTTTACCCGCCCTGCGCGGCAGAATTTTTGTTGCAGAAGGCGCGTGCGCTAGGAGCCCGCGTAATCCAAGGCCAGCCAGTCGCCGCAATCGGAAAAGGCGTCGCGCGCCTCGCGGATGGCACGGTATTCGCAGCGGGCTTCATCATCAATGCCGCAGGCCAGTCCGCTCCCAGGCTCAGTTCCGGCATCAATATCAAACTGCGCAAAGGGCATCTCGTAATCACCGATCGTTATCCGAATTTTCTTCATCACCAGGTCGTCGAGCTCGGCTATTTGAAGAGCGCTCATTCGCTCACAGCGGATTCGGTAGCTTTCAACGTACAACCCCGCAAAACAGGGCAAATATTGATCGGCTCGTCGCGCCAATACGGCGCCGAAAATTCGGCCGTGGACGAATCCATTCTCGCGCGCATGCTGCAGCGCGCATTCGAGTACATGCCGGACCTGAATTTGCTTTCCGCGATTCGTGTGTGGACCGGTTTTCGTCCCGCCACTCCCGACAAACTACCGTTGATCGGCCCGTCGCCGCATGATCCATCCGTCTTAGTTGCCGCTGGTCACGAAGGGCTGGGCATCACTACCTCGCTCGCCACGGCAAAATTAATCTGCGCGCAAATTCTCGGCCAGCGCCCCGCAATTCCCATTCAGCCTTATCTGCCCTCCCGGCAAATGGCTGCGGAGGCCCATGTCTGATTCCGTCTCCGTCCGCGTGAATGGAAAAATCGTCACCGTGCGCGTTGGCTCCACCGTGGCTGTCGCAGTTCTCGCTTCTGGCGCGACCTGCCGCGCTTCGGTGACCGGTCAACCGCGCTCGCCTCTCTGCGGCATGGGCACGTGCTTCGAATGTCGCGTCGCAATCAACGGAGTACCGCAGCGCCATAGCTGTCAGGTGCTCTGTGAAGCGAATATGGAAATCGAGGCCAATGGATAGCGTCAATCATCTTAGATTCGACGTCGCCATTGTCGGCGCGGGTCCCGCCGGGATTGCCGCGGCGCTAGCGGCCGCGGATTCCGGCCGCACCGTCGGATTAATTGACGACAATCCCACCGCCGGCGGACAAATCTGGCGCGCCGCTTATAACTCCGCCCGGCCCTCGGCATCTTCTATCTGGTTTGATCGCCTGAATAAATCCGCAGTCCAAATCGTTTCCGGCGCCCGCGTCTTTCACGCAGCGCCAGGCGAGCTAGTCGCCGAATCCGACGACTCCGCAATACAGATCACCTACGGAAAATTAATTCTCGCCACCGGCGCGCGCGAACTTTTTCTGCCGTTTCCCGGCTGGACTCTTCCGAACGTCATGGGCGCCGGCGGTCTTCAAGCCTTGGTAAAATCTGGCCTCGATATTTCCGGAAAGCGCATCCTGATCGCCGGAACCGGCCCGCTGCTTCTCGCAGTCGCCGCCTACGCCCTCAAATGCGGTGCGAAAGTGATTGGTATTTGCGAACAGACAACCCGTGCACGAATGATGCGCTTCGGCCTGAAAATGATGCTCTTTCCCGGAAAAGCCGCAGAGGCCGTGGGCTTCGCCTACGCTCTTCGCGGCACCCCGCACTGGACCGATTGTTGGCCGGTCGCTGCATTCGGAAATCGCCGGGTGGAAACCGTGCGCATTTCGCGCCAAGGTCAAACCAGAGAAATTGAATGCGACTATTTCGCGTGCGGCTTTCACCTCATTCCCAACGTCGAGCTTCCGCGCATGTGCGGCTGCCGCCTGCGCAGAAACTTTGTTGACGTGGATGAGTATCAGCAAACCTCAGTCCCCGGAATATTCTGCGCCGGCGAGCCCACCGGAATTGGAGGCCTCGAGCTGGCACTCATCGAAGGCGAAATCGCCGGATACGCTGCGACCAATTGGGAAGATCGCGCCAAGCATTTATTTGCCAAGCGCGCCCGCTACCAAAAAGTTGTGCGCATCCTGCAAGAGGCATTCGCATTGCGTCCCGAACTGAAAAATCTCGCGCGCCCAGACACGCTGGTCTGCCGCTGCGAAGACGTGCCTCACGAGCGCTTGTGCGATCACGGTTCCTGGCGCGCCGCCAAATTGCACGCCCGCTGCGGCATGGGCCCGTGCCAAGGACGAATTTGCGCGCCCGCTGCGGAATTTCTATTCGGTTGGCAGATTGATTCCGTCCGCCCGCCGCTCGTTCCGGTGCGTTGTTCGAGCCTGGCGGCAATTCCATCGCGTTCTGCGCCACGAAATTAAACGGAGGTTTCTCATGAAGTGGACAGGCGTAATGCCCGCAATCACCACATGCTTCGATCAAAATGGAAAAGTTGACCACGCCTTCATGGCGAATCACTGCCGCTGGCTGGTCGAAAATGGCTGCGCCGGCGTCGTCGCTCTAGGCTCGCTCGGCGAAGGAGCCACACTTTCGTTCGATGAAAAGGTAGCGATTCTGCGCAATTGCGTCGGAGCCTTGAAAGGCCGCGCTCCCGTAGTCGCTGCGATTTCCGCGCTTTCCACCGCCGAAGCCATCGCGCAAGCCAAAGCCGCGGAGTCCGCCGGGTGCGAAGGCCTGATGGTTCTTCCGCCCTATGTTTACAAAGGCGATTGGCGCGAAATGAAAGCCCACGTCGCCGCCGTCCTGAAAGCCACGCCGCTTTCTTGCATGCTGTACAATAATCCTGTCTCTTACGGGACCGATTTTCTTCCCGAGCAGATTCAGGAACTTGCGAACGAGCACCAGAATTTGCACTCGGTGAAGGAATCGAGCACAGACGTGCGCAGAGTCAGCGCGATTCGCGCCCTCATCGGCGATCGTCTGGTTTTATTCATCGGTGTGGACGACGCGATTCTGGAAGGCATCGGCGTCGGCGCCACCGGATGGATCGCCGGCCTCGCCAACGCTCTGCCGCGCGAATCGGTGGACCTGTTCAACTACGGCATGGAAGGAAAATCCGCGCAGGCTTTCGAGCTGTATCGCTGGTTCTTACCGCTGCTGCGCCTCGACACAGTGCCCAAATTCATCCAGCTGATAAAATTAGTTCAGCAGGAGATTGGAATCGGCAACGCGCGCGTCCGCGCCCCAAAACTGGAGCTGGTTGGCGAAGAATTAGAAGCCACCAAAAAAATAATTCGTCACGCCATTCACAATCGTCCAAAGAATGCGAGCTCAGCTCTCGCGCAAGCCGCAAGGTAAAGGATCTGGACAATGGAATTCTTGGGAACATCAATAATCGGATTTCGTGATGCCATTGCGGGTAAGCCTGGCGAGGACGGGAACGGCACGTTTCAAGCCTTCGCTCCGGCTACCGGCCAAAAAATCGAGCCATCCTTTCACTCCGCAACAGCCGAGGAAGTGGATCTCGCCGTAAGACTCGCCGCCGAAGCCAGCATCGAATTCGGCCGATTGTCGGGCACGAAAAAAGCCGAATTCCTCGAAACGATCGCGGCTCGAATCGAAGCGCAAACCGAATCCCTGGTCACTCGCGCCAATCAGGAATCCGCACTCTCTGTCGCTCGCCTGCATTCGGAAATCGGGCGCACCTGCACGCAGCTCCGCATGTTCGCCAGAGTTGTCCGCGAAGGTTCATGGGTCAACGCACGCATCGATCGCCCTGATCCGCAACGCAAACCCGCGCCCAAGCCGGATGTTCGCTCGATGCTTCGTCCACTCGGCCCCGTGATTGTCTTCGGCGCCAGTAATTTCCCACTCGCATTTTCCGTAGCCGGTGGCGATACCGCCTCCGCGTTCGCTGCCGGAAATCCCGTCATCGTCAAAGCTCATCCTGCGCATCCGGGCACCAGCGAACTCGTCGGCCGCATCATTCGTGATAGCGTGCGCGCCTGCGATTTGCCCGAGGGAGTTTTTTCTCTGCTCTTCGATTCCGGCACTTCCGTCGGCGCCGCCCTCGTGCAACATCCCCTCGTGAAAGCCGTCGGTTTCACCGGCTCCATTCCCGCCGGCCGCGCGCTTTTCGATTTGGCCGCGAAGCGCCCTCTCCTATTCCGTTCTACGGCGAAATGGGCAGCACCAATCCCACCTTCATTCTTCCCGGAGCGCTCGCCGCTCGCGGTGAAAAAATCGCGGCGGAACTTTACGGCTCCTTTACGCTCGGCGCTGGCCAATTCTGCACGAAGCCCGGACTAGTATTTTTATCGGAAGGAAAACCCGCGGAAACACTGATAAATGTCATTAAAACCAAAGTCGCGGAATCCGCGAAATTCACTCTGCTGACCTCCGGCATCAGCTCCGCCTACACCCGCGAGATTCACAATCGTAAAAATCGGGGCGACGTCAGCTTGCTCGCCGAAGAAAAATCTCCAGATTCAGCGACCGCGTTTCAAGCAGGCGCCTCGCTTTTCCAGACGGACATCACCTCGTTCCTCGCCAGCCCCGATCTCTCGAACGAAGTTTTCGGCCCAGAAACTCTGCTGATCAATTATTCGAAGAAAGAACAAATCCTCGAAGCCGCTCGCGGCCTTCACGGCCATCTCACCGCTACCGTTCACGGCACCGACCACGACATCGTCGAATTCTCCGAACTCATCGTCATCCTGGAAAATAAAGTCGGCCGAATTATCTACAATGGCTATCCCACGGGTCTGGAACTCTGCGATGCCATCGTTCATGGTGGCCCCTACCCTGCCAGCAGCGATTCGCGCACCACTTCCGTCGGAACGCTGGCGATTTTTCGCTTCGCCCGCCCTGTCTGCTATCAGGATTTTCCCGATGTCGCTCTCCCCGACGAATTGAAAAATGAGAATTCTCTTGGCATCTGGCGCATGGTGGACGGAGAATTGACACGCTAGTCGTCCTGATAGATGATTCCCAACGGGGCAATCTCCTGACTGAGCGGCCAGCGCAAAAAATCCTGTCCGGAAAGAACGGGCAAGAGTGGGCCGTCTAAGTCCAGAATCACGCAGTCAGGGGCACCTCACGCAGATCTAGTTTCACAAGGTAACGTGACTAACTATGCCAAAACCTCAATCTAAATTCATTGCGGCGCCAACTCACGAACATTCCGCGCCCAGAAAATCGGATGCCATCCCGCGCCAATCCTTGGCTGCTGCCGTCGTCGAACGCCTGCGCGACAAAATCCTTCACGGCGAACTCCGCGAAGGCGAGCAGCTCCGCCAGGACGCCATTGCCGCCGAATTTCAGATTAGCCGCATCCCCGTCCGCGAAGCCCTCAGCCATTTGGCCGCCGAGGGATTGATCACCATCGTCGCCAATCGCGGCGCCGTCGTTTCTGCTCTCTCACCCGACGAAATTATGCAGCTCTTCGAAACCCGCGCCGTCCTTGAGTGCTACATGCTCCGCCAGGCCATCGCCAATTTCACCGAAAAAGATTTTCAAGCCGCCGAGGAAATTCTCCACCAATTCGAGGAATCGCTCGAGGACGATGCCGACGTGAAATCCTGGGGCCAGTGGAATTGGGCTTTCCATTCCGCGCTATACGCGCCCGCGAACCGTCCCGTGATGCTCTCGTTCCTGAAAACTCTTAACAATAACTGCGACCGCTACACGCGCCTCCATCTGGTGTTCACCCGCGAATTGCACGTGGCCGGAAAGGCCCACCACGAACTCTTGGACGCGTGCCGCACCAAGAATCCCGATATCGCCTCCGACGCTCTCTGGAAGCACATCACCAACGCCGGCGAATATCTAAAGGAATTCATCCAACGCCACCGCGAGCAACACGCCTGATCTGTTCGTGACCACATCGGCAGTGAATTTGACGTTCGTGGCGCCGGCTCGTCTTCAGCCGCTGCCTGCAGCGGGATCGAAGGGCGTCCCGCCGGCTCTTTTGCTTTTGACCTTCTAGCGGCCGCCAACCTCTGAGGCGGGCATAGTTGACTTTGACTCCGAGCACCCTGCCATCCCGCCGTCCCGCCGCGTCTTCCATCGTGGCGAAGCGATTCCTCCCTCATGAGAAATCACAAATTTCACAATCCCCGGTTGACGAGTAAACGTTTTCTCATAGATACTCGTGCCGCGCACCAGCCAACGATTCGGCTGTGGATGCAGTTCGTCCTCCGAAGCCCTGCAAACGGTGCGCGGCGAAAACGGAGACATTGCGATGACCATCAAGCTTCCCGCACGGCGCAATTTCCTGAAGGATGGCATGGCCGCGGCGCTCGGCGCCGCTGCGTTCCCGCTGATTTCTGCTTCTGCGCTCGGGAACAAATCGGCAGCAGCAACAGCGACCGCAACGTCGCCGCAAGCTTCCGCGCCGGCCGCAAGCGCGCGCATCAAAATTGATCTTGATCGCCAGATCGGCAAAATTGACCGCAATATCTACGGCAACTTCATCGAACATCTCGGCCGCTGCATCTACGGTGGAATTTACGCGGAAGGCTCACCGCTCTCCGACAGCGACGGTTTTCGCAAGGACGTTCTGGAAGCCGCGCGTGGTCTGAACATTTCCCTGCTGCGCTGGCCCGGCGGAAATTTTTCTTCCGGCTACAATTGGAAAGACGGCGTCGGCCCGAAAGATTCTCGCCCGCGCCGTTGGGACACCGCATGGCAAGCCGAAGAATCGAATCGCTTCGGCACCGACGAATTCATCCAATATTGCCGCAAGCTCGGCTCCGAGCCGTACATCACCGTGAACATGGGCACCGGCACCATGCAGGATGCCGCCGATTGGGTGGAATATTGCAACGGCACCATGAACACCTCGTGGGCTAACCTGCGCCGAAAAAATGGCCATCCCGAGCCCTACAACGTCAAATATTGGGGCCTGGGGAATGAAATCTACGGCTCATGGCAGGCCGGTCACAAAACGGCGGCAGCCTACGCCGACCTCGCGCTCGAATTCGCCAAAATGATGCAGTGGGTGGACCCCACCGTTAAGCTCATCGCCTGCGGAGGAAACAACGCCGACTGGGACCGGGAAGTTCTCCAGCGTCTCGTGGATGTTGTGGATTACATTTCTCTGCATCACTACGGCGGCAGCACCGATACATCCAAGGAAATTCACGACGCCAGCAAACTCGAGCACGAAATAAAAGTGCTCGACGCCGTAATCACTTCCGTCGCAGGCAAAAACGAAAAAAAGGAACGCGTAAAAATCGCGGCCGACGAATGGAACATCTGGTTCCGTTCCTGGTTCAAGCGTGGTGACGATCACAAGCTTGAAGAAATTTACAATCTCCGCGACGCCCTCTGGGCCGCCTCTGCGCTCAATATTTTCCATCGCAATTGCCGCACGGTGCAGATGGCCGATCTCGCTCAACTTGTAAACGTGATCGCACCCATCATGGCCAATCCTACGGGAATCGTCCTGCAAACGACCTATTTCCCGCTGCAGCTCTACGCCCAGCTCTGCGGCAATGTTGCGCTAGACGCCTTCGTGCACTCCGACACTTTTCCGGATATGCCCGACACGCCATACCTGGACGTCTCGGCAACCACGGACGACGACGGCCAAAAACTGACTCTCGCCGTCGTGAATCGTCATCTCACAGCGGATATCACCACAGACATCGCCATCGAAGGATTAAAATTGCAGCCTGCGGGAGATCTATACGAGGTAAACGGCCCGAGCCTGGATTCGACGAACACGTTCGCCGAGCCGAAAAACGTGGGCGTGAAACGCAGCTCATTTTCCGGGGCCGAGCCGGCGTTCCGTCAAACGTTCGCCGCACACTCGCTAACCGTACTGACGTTACATTCCTAGTGCACGAATTGGCGGCACAAACTAGGTAGAACCCGCGCCCCGGCTACACATCGGGCGCGCCGTCCTCCCGCAGGATCAGCGAGAGCTTCCCGTCGCGGATCCCAGGGATATTAAGCGCGATCGCGGAGCAATCCCGCACCACCCAATCCGCGCCTGCCTCCCATAATTCTTTTTCCGTCATCGTAGTGCGCAACGCAATCATGCGCGCACCCGCAGCCATACCGGAACGCACTCCCGCCGGCGCATCCTCCACCACCACACAATCCTGCGGTGCAAAGCCCAGCACCTCCGCCCCCTTCAGATAAGCATCCGGGGCCGGCTTGCCGTTCGTGATGTCGCTCGACGTAACAAAAACATCCGGCCGCGGCAATCCGCTGGCCTTCAATCGCACTTCCGCCAGACGCCGCGAGCACGATGTCACGATCGTCCAGCGCCCGAGCGGCAGAGCGCTCAACAGTTCCCGCGTCCCTGGCAGCGGCACCACTCCGTCCAGGTCCGTGACCTCGTCCTGCTCGATTTGCTTATTTTCGCCGAGATGATCGCCGTTCGGCAGGTACTCGCGCACCGTGGTGATGCTCGGCCGCCCGTGCGCCCGATGCACCACTTCCGGAGCGTCAAATCCGTGCCGCGCAGCCCAACGCGTCCAAACGCGCGCCACCGCCGGCGTCGAATCCACCAGCACCCCGTCCATATCAAAAAGTAATGCGGCACAGGAAATCCGGGTCATCCGCTACTCCGGGTGTGCGAGTCCAACCCATCACTTGTTTTTGCTACCACAACAATCCAATAAGCATATGGATGCAACGGCTTTTCCGCAAATCAATGGTTTGGATTTCAGAAACAGAAAAAAAGGCAGGATGCCGCCGAAATCAAACTAATTCGCTTTTTCCGCCGTGTGCGCGCGCGACATTTGCCTGGCGGATATCCGGATCAGAGCGGGCAACACATCGGCAAAACTCCCACTGCCGGCCGTTCCGCCAAATTCGAAATACAATCTCCGGTACATCGCGTACAACTCATCGTAAATTCCTTGCGCATCCTTTTGCGGATGAAACACGATGTGCGACGGACAAATCTGCTTCTGTGCCTCTTCGACCGTCTTAAACGTCCCGGCCGCCAAAAACGCAAAGATAGCGGACCCCAGGCTCGTCACTTTTTTGCTCGGCACCAACACCGGCCGCCCCAACACGTTCGCGTACACTTGATTCAAAACTGGATTGCTCTGCGGAATCCCGCCAGCATTGATCACGCGTTCGATCTTCGTGCCATATTCCGCCATGCGGTCCAGAATCACACGCGTGTGAAACGCCGTTCCTTCGATCGCCGCAAAAAGTTCATCCTGCGCGGTATTCTGCAGGTTCCATCCCAGCGTCATCCCGCGCAGATTCGGATTCACCAGCACGGTCCGGTCGCCATTGTCCCAAGTCATGCGCAGCAAGCCCGTTTGGCCAGCGCGATACTTCTCCAGTCCGACACTCAAGTGCGAAATAGTCGTGTTCGCCCGCCGCGCGATCGCTTCGAAAATATCGCCGGTGGCGGAAAGCCCCGCCTCGATCCCCGTATAACCGGGATGCACGCTGCCCTGCACGACACCGCAAACTCCCGGCACCAACTGGGTCTGGCTCGAGATTCCGATAATGCAAGTGGACGTCCCCACCACATTCGCCACATCTTTTTCCTGCGTGCCGGCCCCGATCGCGTCCCAATGCGCGTCAAAAGCTCCCACCGGAATTGGAATCTCCGCGCGCAATCCGAGCTTCTCAGCCCAATAGGGAGACAATGTCCCGGCGATGTTGTCCGAAGTCTCGTACTGTCCTGCGAGTTTCGCGCGCACTCCCGCCAGCAGTGGATCCAATTTCACCAAAAAATCTTCCGACGGCAGGCCGCCCAAATCCGCATGCCACAACCATTTGTGTCCCATCGCGCAAATGCTGCGTTTCGCCTTGCCCGGATCGGTCACGCCGCACAGCGTCGCGGCCACCATGTCGCAATGCTCAAAAGCGCTCGCGAATTTCCCGCGCTTGTCCGGATTGTGCCGCAGCCAATGCAGCAGTTTCGCGAAGCCCCATTCTGATGAATACACGCCGCCGCACCAACGAATCGCTTCCAGTCCCTCGCGGTTCGCCAGCTCCGTGATTTCCGCGGCTTCCGCCTTCGCGCGATGGTCGCACCACAAATAATAATCATCAAGCGGGACCATCTTCGCATCCACCGGCACCACCGAAGATCCCGTCGTGTCCAGGGCGATCGCTTGCACGTCTTCGCCGCGCACTCCTGCCTTCTTCAACGCCTCGCGCGTAGCCATAGCCAGCGCCCGCATGTGATCTTCGTGCGATTGGGTCGCGAACTCCGGGTCCTCGCGTTTGCGATGCAATGGATATTCGGCCAGCGCGGATTCCAGAGTGCCCTTCTCGCTGTCCACGATCGAAACACGCACACTTAATGTTCCGAAATCCACGCCTGCGACGATCGCCATAAAAATCTGCGCCCCTGACCTTTAATTTCCGTGCCAGTACATGTCCCAGCCCAGATACCCAACCGCGGCCTCGTGCACAATTCTCGCCGCAGAAGAGAAATTCGCCGTCACGTCCCCCGCGCGTCCGAAACTAGTTGCGCGCGCGCAGAAAGAAACCGCCAAGCACACCGACGCTTGCGAACTGTCATCGGACCAGCGACTCTACGCCAGAACCTCAGCGGAGCTTCAAACCGCAGCTTTCATTTGCTTGCCTCGCCGCCGGAGTCAGCAGCTTTTAGCTTTCGCCGGCGCGCCGTTTTCGGAGCCAGGGCAGTGGAATCGCGCAGGACGAGGCTGGTGCGGAGCATGTATTCGCTTCCTGTCGGCGAAGGAGATTTGCGTCGCACATCCGTCAGAAGCGCATTGAATGCCAGTCGGGCAATCTCTGCTTGCGACATTTTTACCGTGGTCAAAGGAGGTATCACGAATTGCGCCAGCCGAATGTCGTCAAACCCGACGACGGAAAGTTCCTTCGGAACATGAATTCCCTGCGCGTAACTTTCACGCATTACTCCCAGCGCAGTCATGTCATTCGAGCAAATCACCGCCGTCGGAATTTCGGTGCGCGCCAAAAGTTTCTGCATCGCCGCGATGCCGCCCTCCATCGTGTGATTTCCTTCCACCAAGTGCTGCGGATCCACGCTTAGGCCAATTTCCCCCATCGCCTGCATGAATGCGTGTTGCCGCGCCAATGCGGTCTTCAACGTTAACGGTCCGGATATAAAAGCAATTTTTTCGTGGCGCAACGCGGCCAGATGCTGCACCGCCTGCCGCAGCCCGTTCAAATAGTCAATCTTGATCGTGCTGATCCGCGGCAGCGGCGGTCCCACGTCAATAAACACCAGCGGCACGTTGCGCGATTTCAAATCATCGAACAGCGCTTCTTCCATCCCGAACGTGACCACGGCCACACCCTCCACCCGCCGCTCGATCATCCGCCGCACGGAAAGCGCCATCCGTGAGGGGTCGTGCACCGTGGAAGTCGTCAAAATTTCGTAATTATTCTGAACCGCAATGTCTTCGAATCCCTGCACTATCTCCGGAAAGAATGGATTAGTGATTTCCGAAACGATCAATCCGAATATCCGGCTGCGCCCGGACACCAGCGCGCGCGCCTGCGTATTTGGGTAATACCCCAGCTCCTCGATCACTTTCCAAACGCGCCGCGATAGCTGCGGCGTTACCGTCGGCACACCATTAATCGTGCGCGACACTGTCGCGATCGAAACCTTCGCCAGCTTCGCTACTTCGTGGATGCTCACTTCTCATCTCCCATGACGCGTGCCACGTATGATCCGCTCCAATGGAAGTTCCGTCAACGTTTAGGCCCAAACAATCTCATGCGAAAGTCGGTTCGCGAAACGCCACTCTCGATACCGGCTGACCGCTAACCGTCAGCATCTTCGTTTCGCGTGCTCGTCTTCCAGTACACCGCGTATCGTTCCCCTAAAATTTGGTTTAGCGGAATCAAAGTCGTCGCATTTTTCTGTCCGACCGTCTGAAACGTCAGCGGCTGGCCCTTCACGGGTTCCACCCACGCTGCCGCGCGAATTTCGTCTCCCGATTTCGCGGTGATGTTCGCGCTGCCCTTCGCTTCAGCATGCGGAGGAGACAATTGCGTCGGCCCATGATCCGGATCGAACTGCATCGCTTCCGTCAGTCCGTCGGTTCCCAATCGCCCGGCCAGCACGATCGGCCCATACAACGCCGCGACCTGCGTCGGATCACCCAGCAGAGGCTCCGTATGCAACCGCATCGGCAACTTCACCTCCAGCCGATCGCCATCCGCCCACTCTCGCGTGATTCGCAAATAGCTTCCCGGGCTGGAGAAAGCCGGCAGCGCCCTCCCGTTCAGTTCCACCGTGCCGCCATCCACCGCCCAACTCGGAATTCGTATATTGATCCCCGCCTGCACTGGTTTTGCCGCTTTCACCGCGATGCTGGTGCCTTCCTGCTCCGGAAAATTCGTCGTCTGCCGTACCGTCAGCCCCTTCTCGGGCCATCGAACCTCGGAAGCGATATAAAGATTCACAAACACATCGTGCTCGTTATGCGAATAAATCGTATCCGTAAATTTCGAAAACTCTTCCACGCCCGTTCCCGTGCAGCACCAGAACGAATTGAACTGCGAATGGAAAAATTTCCAGTAGCCCGTCTCGAGCGGGAAATAATACATCTTCATCCCGTTATCCGGATGCTGCGTCCCCAGCCGCGAATTGAAAAGCGTTCGCTCGTAATAATCCATGTACCGCGGGTCCGCGCTCCATTGATGCACATGCCGCGTCAGTTTCAGCATGTTGTACCCGCAGCAACACTCCTCCGACCACAAACTCAGCGCCTTCGACAAATTCCCCGCGTCCGTGTCCCATCCCTCGCCGTTGCTCGTCCCGCCCGTCACGTACGCGCGCTCCTGCGTCACTTCTTCCCAGAAATATTTCGACACCTCGTGGTAGTAGCGATCGCCCGTCAATTCATACCGCCGCGCTGCGCCAATCACTTTCGGAATATTGGTATTCGTGTGCAGCCCTTTCAGCTCGTCCCGATTCCCCGCCAGAGGGCCGAAGAAATCCGGCTGCTCAAATCGCGTCGCAGTCCGAAAATATTGCCACTTGCCGGTAATCGCGCTCAGGTTATAGAGAGCCTCGTTCGTTCCACCATACTCCGTCTTCAAAATCCGCTGCATGTGATCGTCACTGATCCCATTCGTCCAGTGGCCCATCCACCGCGCCATTCCCTCCGCCACCGCCAAAGCCTGCTCGGATTGGCAATACGTGTACATATCCAGATTCCCCGCCATAATCTTGTGCAGCGTATAGAATGGCGCCCAAACACCTTTACCATCGCTCAGTCGGTCAAAAAAACTTTCGGGGAACGCGCTCAGGTATCCGTTGCCCTTCGCTTCCTGGCATTTCGCCAATTCCGCCACCACCGCTTCACCCTTGGTTTTCAATTCTTCGTCGCCCGTGCTCGCGTACCCCAGCGCGCACGCTGAAAGAAAATGCCCCGTAAAATGTCCGCGCAGTTCGCAGTCCGGAGCTTCCCAGCCGCCCAACGGCTCCGCCGTACTCGCCAGTCCTGCATTCACGCGAAAATTGTGTACCAGCCGATCAACTGGAAGAGAATGGAGATACTGCAGATTTAGCTTGGTGGCATCCAGAAATGGACCGTCCAGCAGCCGCACCTGCGCCATCGGAAACGGCGCGGCAAGCAGCGTCACGCGCTCTTCAGGGCCATGAGGCCGCCCGCCCTGCAACAGCACGTTTTCCAAAGATGTATCGTCCGAGAAAGCGCCCGCAGTTTTTGGAAGACACGCCAGCGCCGCAGACGACATCACCGCGGAAACAAACTGCCGTCGCGAAACGTCCTTACGAAACTTCACGTTGTCCTCCATCCTTCGCTACGAACCGCCAGCTAGTCATCTAAACCCAATTTCGAGGAAGCGTTTACTCAACTTGCTGCAACCGATGCCGGCGCCTTTTACCACTTCCATCGCTCGTTGCGATTCGGATCGTCGCGTGGTCCACTGGCATGACAACCCTCTACGGAATATATCTGATTGCAAGTATTATGCAAGTATTTTACAAATGCCAAAAAGTCCATAACATATTGCAAACACAGGAGTTACACGCAATATAGCAATGCGCATCAGCCCGCCCCCCTTAGCGCATTCTGCGAATCGGGAAATCATATTTCCTCCAAAAATGGAAATGAATTCGCTACCGCGCCTTGATTCTCACCATGACCACACCGTGGCTCGGCACGTACACGCTGAACTTCCCGTTTACGATTCCCAGGTCCTTCTTCAACCACAGATCGCGTACCGACGCTTCTCCATCGATCCCAAGCTGCGAGAGAATCACAATCATCTGTTCGGTGCTTCGTTGACGATTGAACAGTCCCACCGCCTTGCTTCCATCCGCCAGCGGCTTCATCCAGATCTCAAACGGCCCTTCCTGCGCGATGCGATAGCCCTGCTTGCCGAGCGGGTCTTGATCTACCGCAATCACCTCACGATTCGTCAGCAACTCCACCGTGAACGGCGTCATCCTGGTCAAGTCGTTTCCCGCAATCAACGGCGCTGCCAGAATCGCCCAGAGGCTCATGTGCGTACGGTACTCATCCTCGTTCATTCCGCCGTTGCCGACTTCGAGCATGTCCGGATCGTTCCAATGTCCGAGCCCCGCAAATTTTTCCAGGCCATTCTGGCTGAAGCCGATCTCCGCCATCACGCGATATTGATCGCTGATGTCCCCCGTCGTGCGCCACAAATTTCCGCCAACTGTCGGTCCCCATTCCCATACTTTGTTCCACCCGTATTCACAAAGGCTCAGCACCATGGGGCGTCCGGTCTTTTTTAGCGCGTCATGCATCTTCGTGTATGCCGCAATCATCTCTTCGCGCGTGCCGCTCGATTGGCACCAATCGTATTTCAGATAATCGATTCCCCACTTTGCGTAGCTCTGCGCGTCCTGCTCCTCATGGCCCAGGCTGCCCTCATAACCGGCGCAAGTTTTCGCCGCGGGCGATGAGTAGATGCCGATCTTCAATCCCTTGCTGTGTACGTAATCAGCCAGCGCTTTCATGTCCGGAAATTTCGAGTTGGGCTGGATGAATCCCTGCGCGTCGCGGCCCGCTTCCCAAGTGTCGTCAATGTTTACGTAAACGTACCCCGCATCCTTCATCCCGCTCGAAATTAGCGCATCCGCCGCCGCGCGCACCCCGCGGTCATCCACCCGTTCCGCAAAATGATTCCAGCTGTTCCACCCCATCGGCGGAGTCGGCGCGGCGTTCTGCTCTTGCGCCCCGCTTGGCGTCGCAGGCAAAAAACAAATCGCCCCGGCCAGCAGCCAAACAAACCCGTTAATTTTCACGGCAGTGAATTCCTCCTGACTCTTGCGGAGAGCGACACTGCAGGTAACTCGGAATCACCAGCGATTTAGACTCGAGCCAAAAAACCGACGCGCCCGCTGGATACCAGAGCTGGCATCCAGCGAACGCGATGGAGGGTGGACCTGGCCGCAACAAACTAGAACATCAGATTCAATCGGAACTCGATTTCCCGCGCTCCGACGTTTCCCGGGCTGTTCGGAGTGCCGATCGTTCCCAGCTTGACCAAAACCGCCGTTGTTGATATTAACGTTCGCCGGGGACGCACGCCGACGGCGTCGGACCAAAGTTCGGATGGTTGTAGACATTCAACAACTCGCTTTGGAAACTCAAGTGGAAGCGTTCGGTGATTGGGATTTGCTTGCTGATCGCGATGTCTTGGTTGAAATAGCGAGGCCCGTACAACCACGGGTTCAGCGCAAATGTCCCCGGATTCGTATTCGGTGTGATGAACGCCGGATTCGCGCCCGTACTGCTCAAGGTACTTCGGATTGATCAAGTCCACAGTCGTCTGTCCCGGGACATGATAAACACCCACTGAGCTTTGCAGTTGCGACTGCGTCACACCATTCAACACCACGCCGCTGTCGCCAAAGTCATTAAACGTGGAGGAGACGTTGCCGTTGATCGACTGTACGCCCAACAACTGGAAGGGCTCCCCAGTCTGCAGCGTTATGATCGTCCCAATGGACCATCCTCCTACGAGCCTGTCAACCAAACCGGTTTGGTTCAAGAAATGTTGACCCGAGCCAAACGGCAAATCGTACGTGCCATTCACGTGAAACGAATTCCGGATATCAAACGGCAGCGGCCCGTAGCTCTGACGCAGGTTGCGCAGCGAGAATTGGTTGAATACCCCAGTCCAGGAATTCTGGGTGTTGATTCCCAGCGTGTGGCTCCACGTGTAGTTCGCATCAAACTGCATCCCGTGCCATTGCTTCTGACGGAAGTCAATTTGCAGCCCGTTATAGTTTGAGTAACCAGCGGCTGTCGTCAGCCCCACGTCCTGCCCCGAGTTCAGTGGGTTCATCTGGAAGTAGTTGATCGGTTGCGTCCCGCCGGCGCCCGTATAGCCGCCATTCGCCGCGCACGGTGCAAACGCCGTCACGATGTTGCAGAAGTACGTCGGGATCCCACCTGGCCCGCCGGCCATCGCTGTAGCTAGTCCTCCAGCCGCACCAGATTCAACATCGCGATAAACGTTGAATTCCCATAAGCTTGCGCCGCCGGCACTCCCGTGAACGCCGCATCAAAGATCGGCGTGGCGGCTTGTCCCGCGAACCCGTTATCCGCAAACGAAGTCGGATTCCCATTCGCAGTATTAATTGCCAGGTTCTTCTGCGCCTGCTGGAACTGCGGCAGGAATCCCGGGTTTCCGTTGCCACCAAAAATGTTCACTTCATCGGTAAATACGTTCAGCCACTGGTTCACGCTGTGGCTCCCTATGTACCGGAACTCGATCACGTTATTCCGCCCGATCGGACGCTGGATGCTCAGGTTCCAGGATTCGGTGTACGGCTGCTTGATCGTCGGATCAATCGCCCCCAATGCGATGCCGGGGTTGAAAATCTGTTGGTAAGGATAAACAAATGTCAACCCCGCCTCGGGGAAAGTTGGCGTGTAGTTCGGGGTCAGGTTTTGGTATGGCGGAATGCGTGGAGAATTGTCCCAGCGGCAAGGATCCCGGCTTGAATTGGCCCGCCGAGGTCGGGGTGGGACTGTCAACGAGTTGATTGTTCTGATAGAAGAAAGCGCCATAATCGGTCGCCGCATCCCAAAAGAACTGATACGGCTCGGTGTACTTTCTAAGCGCGAATCCGGCTCGAACGACCGTTTGGCCTTGCGCCGTCAGCTTACCCATGAACCCATCGGTAAAGGCAGGACTCCATGCAAATCCGATTTGCGGTTGCGGGCTTACGTTCCACGAATTGTACTGGCTACCCCTCGCCACAAACAATGGGTTTTGGTTTCCCGTCAGTACTCCTGGCATGAATTCATTTCCCGCGCCGGATGGTCCCCACACGCCGTCCAGTAATGACGCTCTCATACGCATTCTTCAGATCATGATCGTCGCCAGTGAAGTCCCACCGCAATCCATAGTTCAGGTAAAATTCGGTTTTAGCCTCCAGGAGTCCTGAAAAAAGAGGCCCCAAGCGTGCTGCAATTCGTCCAGCACGAACGGTGCTGTCGACTTTTGTGTATTGTTTGGTCTGTGGATTCAGAGCATATGCCGTCCGGACCGCATAACCGTTCGAAGCTCCGATATCTCCAGAAAGAATGGAGTAGAGTTGCTCTCCCTCCTTCTGCTGCACCGAGTCCGCACCAGCCGCGCCCAACGCAGCCGCCATCGGATTCAATGCCGGGTCGCCGGTAACTAGTCCCAGATTCGTAAAGACGATCCCCGACGGCGAGTTCCAGTAATGGTCTTGCTCGTGATACCACGAGAATCCAAAGTTAAACGTGTGCGCGGAATGTTGCCATGTCAGCGAATCGGACACGTTGAAAAGTGGATAGTAGTTGGACGTCGGCTGCTGGTAAAGATCCCCGGACATGTTAGCGATTGTAGACACCTGACGTTGCTTAGGTCCCATTGTACGTTCTGACTTGAGCCGGCGGTCGGTAGCGTTACACCGACTCCGTAAAATTCCAGTTATATAGGAATCCGCCGCGGAATTGGTTCACGAGCGTTGGCTTAATCGTCCAATCGAAACCAAAGGCCGCCGTGTAGGCCTTCGCCGTGTTCGCTCCTTCTGAATTGGCAAACGCAGCCCCCGGAAACCACGGAGCCGTAGCGCCAACCTGATCAAACTTGGTCATGTTCCAGGCCAAATTAAATCTCAGACTCTGCGACATGTTGTAGTCAACCCGAATCGTTGGGAAGTATTCCGTTATTGGGCTTGCCACCTGCCAACTGAATTGTTGAACGCTAGGATCATTTGGTCACCTGTCAGTTTCCCGAGAGAAGTGAACCGTTAATTGCACCCTGCTCGGTGGTGTAAACGCTGTTAATCGTGTTGTTCACGCCCGCCAGTGCGGCAACGCTGGTTGGTGTTCCCACCAATTGCACCGATGTGGTGCGGCCGCCGGCTCCCATAAAGGTAAACAACCCACCTTGCGTGGCTGTAGTAAGAACATTGTTGGTCTGAGTGTACCCGCCCGGCTGCTTGGACATGGCAAAGCTTCCGAAAATAAACAACTTGTCTTTCAGAATCGGACCACCGGCGCTGCCGCCGAAGTCGTTCTTGATGAACTTATTTCGGGCAATCCGAACGCGTTATTGGCCCAGCTGTTAGCGTTCAGACCGTCATTCTGAAAGTTATTGAAGGCCCGGCCGTGCCAGTTATTGGTGCCGCGACGCGTAACAAAGTTCACCTGCATGTTCGTCGCGCCATATCCCTGGTTCACATCCAGTTGGTCCGTTTGCACTGTCATTTCCTGAATGTCTTCGAGGCGCGCTTGAATTGCCGGCGTCTGGTTTCCGGAGAATTTCATCCGGCTAGTACTCGAAATCACTCCGTCTACGTTGTTTCCCTGTGCGATCACCGGCAGTCCGTTCCATGTGCCGTTGCCGTTCCCTGGAACTCCACTGAATCCCGCCGACAAATACGCTAGTTGGCTGGTGTCGCGCCCGCTCAGGGGTAAATCCTCTAACTGTTTCATGTCGATTGTTGTGCTGATGACGCTCGACGTGCTTTCAACCAGCGGAGTCTCGTTTTCACGAACCTCCACCGTTTCGCTCGATTGGCCGACCTTCAGGTTCGCCGTTACATCGGTTACCTGGGTGGCATGGACGGTGATATCCGTGAAGGCTTGGCTCTGAAAATCTTTCTTCGCTACCGTCAGCTTGTAGTTTCCCAGCGACAGGCCAACGAACGTGTACGTTCCATCCCCTGACGAAATCGCATTTCGTACGTCATTCGTCGAGAGGTCCTGCAGCGTCAACGTCGCGCCCGGCACGACCTTCCCATCCGGATCCAGAACCGTCACACTGATTGATCCAACGCTGCCCGCCTGCCCCCAGGCCGGCTGCACTCCCAACCCCACCAAAGTCAGCAAACATGCCAGCACGCTCAAAACGAATCCCATCGAGAACCTGCGCGACATATTTCCTCCTTGTTCACCGCCGGAACTATTGCGCGACACGCGAAACTCAGAACTTGATCGGTAACGTCCGGACAAATGCGTACGGACTGGCGCGAGGGCGTTACGCGACATGGCCGTCCCACACCAGGTCGGAATTGATTTCAAATCCGCTGTTATTGCTTGAACGAAAATGCAGGCTAGGAGAGATGGCCGTGCTGCATGCTAGGGTGGTAGCTCCAGCACGGCCAGGCAGGTGTGCAGCTCCGAGCGAAAATCCCAAGTATTTTGTATAAAGTAAACGCTTACTCATATTCCCCATTACCCCAATGGGACAGAACAGCGTTCGATGGTGTTTCTTTTATATTGTATTCGATATCCTGTCAAGCCATTTCTTCCCCCTTCTAATACTTTCCTACTACTCCCTCCCACTCCGCCCCGCCGCGACTACTTTTCCTCCTCCCCGTAACCCAGCTCGTGCCTTTCGCTACCAAAGTCCCGACGGCACCTTCCCACCGTGCCCGAATGCTGGCAGAATCAGGTCGGGATCGGAGCATTTTGACCTTAGCCGTGAAGAGCCACCCACAAGCCGTGCGCAGACCCGGTCAGCGAACCTCCTGCGTGTACCTGCCAGCCAGCGCCGTCTCCTGGTTCTTGACCGTTCTAATCGCGCTCTGCACATGCACCTTAGCCCGAGCGCAAAGCGCTCCCGGCCGACAACCATCTCAAACCAAACCGCCCTCCGACGACTCGACCGCATCTTCCGCCGCCGACGATGAGCTTCAGAATGGAACCGATCTCACGCGCCAAGGCCACTTCCGCGAAGCCATTCCGCATCTCCTCGCGGCCCAAGGCCGCGCCTCCAACGAATTCGCAGCAGGTTTCAACCTGGCGCTCTGTTACACCGCCACCAGCCAGTACGATAAAGCGATCGCCATCCTCACGAATCTCAGCAACGGCGCCCACCCATCTGCCGGCGTTTACAATCTGCTGGCGCAGGCCTACGTTGGAAACGGCCAGCCCAAGCAAGCGTTTACAGCTCTCCAGCAGGCCGCCAGCATTACTCCCGCAAACGAAAAACTCTACGTTTTGGTCGCCGACGCCTGCATGGACCACCAGAACTACGCTCTGGGCGTGAAAGTCGTCAATCTCGGCATCGCAAATCTTCCGCACTCCGCGCGTCTGTTCTACGAACGCGGCGTTTTCCAAACCCTGCTCGAACGCGGCGACCTCGCCGCAGCGGATTTTGCGCAAGCAGCTACACTCGCGCCCGATAGCGATATCGCATACATGGCAACCGCGCAGAGAGATCTAGAAGAAGGAAAAATTCCGGAGACCATCGCCGCGGCCCGCCAAGGCATCGCCGCGGGCCACGAGAGTTACATCCTACTCACGCTCCTGGGAGAAGCGCTGATCCGTTCCGGCATCGCACCCGGTCAACCGGAATTCGCCGAAGCCCAAGCAGCGCTGGAAAAATCAGTCGCTGAACACGCCGACAATTCTCGCTCGCAAATTGCGCTAGCCAAAATCTATCTGATGGCCGGGCGCTATGACAACGCGATCAATCACTTAGAAATCGCGCGCCAGCTCGATCCCACGAATACTTCCGTGTACTCGCATTTAGCCACAGCCTATCGCCAGCGCGGCCAGCTCGATCAAGCCCAGCAAATGCTCGCAATCCTCGCCAACCTCAACGAAGCGCAGGCCGCGAAAATCCGTTCAGGCCCTGGCGAGCACACGGTCATCACCGCGCCTTCCCGCGTCGAGTAAAAGTCTGTGGAGACCACGAATGTCGTCATCGCGCGGGCGTAGTTTGCCGGAGGGATCTGCTTTTTCCTCGACGTCCGCTCGATGGTGAACGCACCCGTTTATCTGGCGCGGGCGATTACGCGCGGGAACGGCCGCTCCACAATCCCGTCTCCTTCTTTCACCGTAATGATCTGATCGCTCTTAATCGCCGCCAGCTTCGTCACCGCTCCGCTCGGCCAAATAATCTCCAGCGCATCCACGGTTGTATGCGTTCCCAAACCAAAATGTAAACGCGGATCCTGCGCCGACTGATAGCTCATCCCACCCTTGCGCTGATCGTAGAGCGTCAAATCTCCCGCTGTCAGCTTCACCCGCGCGCCCACGCCGTCGCGATTCGATTTCGTCCCAATCAGAAAAACTTCCAGCCAATGATTCGCGTTCCCGCCGTCGTTGCGCAATAACTGTGCGGCCTCGCCATTATTGTTCACCAGAATGTCCAGATCTCCGTCGTTGTCGAAATCCCCGATCGCCGCACCCCTGCTGACCCGCGGCAATTGAAAATCCGCGCCCAATCGCTCACTCACATTCTCGAAAATCCCCCGACCCGTATTGCGGAACATCAGCTTCGGCTCCGCATAGCGCACTTCCGCCCGATAGCGCTCGATGTTGTCCAAAATGTGCCCATCGGCCATGAAAACATCACGCCACCCATCATTGTCATAATCCATGAACCGCGTCCCGAACCCGCTCATATGAAACGTGGCGTAAGAAATCTTCGAACGTAGCGTCGAATCATCAAAAACTCCTCCACCCATATTTTGATAAAACCGTGCCAGCTGCGAATCCAGGTGAGTCACCATCAAATCCATCCAGCCATTGCCGGAAGCGTCGGCCGCATCCACCCCCATCCCCGCTTCCGAAGCGCCGTCCATGCTCACCGCCACGCCCGCCGTGTATCCCACTTCACGAAAAGTCCCATCGCGATTATTGTGAAACAAAAAGTTCGGCATCGAATCGTTCGCGATAAATATGTCCTGCCATCCGTCGTCATCGTAATCAAAAGTCACCACGCCCAGCCCGTTCCTCGGCTTCGCTCCCACCCCCGATCGCACGCTCACGTCCGTAAACGTACCGTCGCCATTGTTGTGATAAAGCGTCGGCGCCTGCCCGCGATAATTGTCCGGATGGCAATAACTGCGCAGCCCCGGCCCATGATCGCCGCACCAGAAATTATTGTCCGGCGCCCAATCCACATAGTTCGCGATCACCAAATCCAGCCGCCCGTCATTGTCATAATCAAACCACGCCGCGCTCGATCCCCATCGCCCCGAATTTTCCACTCCCGCCTTCGCCGTCACATCCGTAAACGTTCCGTCACCATTGTTGTGATACAAAATGCAGCGCCCGTAGCCCAGCACAAAAAGGTCTGGAAATCCGTCATTGTCGTAATCACCCACCGCCACGCCCATGCCAAACAGCCCTTCCGCACCCACATCCGCTTGCAAAGTCACATCGGTAAATGTCCCGTCCCCATTGTTTCGGTAAAGTGCGCTCTTCGGTCGCCGCCTCGGCGTATAGAGCCGTGTAGCCGCCCCGTTGACCAAATACAAATCCATCAACCCATTCTGGTCGTAATCAATCCACCCGCATCCCGAGCCCATCGTCTCAATCAAATATTTTTCCGCCGAGGCAGCATTGTCGTGCTGAAAAGTAATCCCGGCCGCGGCTGCCACATCAACGTACGTCACCGGAATCGGCGCAGCTGCACCACTCCAGACGCCTCGCGGAGCCGCAAGAATCGCCCCGACCGACTTCAATAAATCCCGCCTGGAAATAATCGAATGTTTCGGCACTGGAAAAAACTCGCTATGCGCTCCAAAAAAGTTTACAACGCTGGTAGCCTACATCAGAGGTCGCGCACCGTGCAGGGATTCTTACCTCATCACTCTCAAAATATTTCTACCAAAGCCGGTCGCAGCTAAATGTCCATCGACTGCGTCGCGAAAATAATCGCGCTCACTGCGCTCTTTCAGTTGTTCTCCCTTGCGGCCGTTTCCACTCTCTCGCAAGAGCAAGAACAGGCACGAAAACAAAACGAGCCCGCTGCCGCGACCGCGGGCCCGCAACCCATCCCGCTCGCGCCACCGAAAATCCATTTCGTGGACATCGCCGCGCAAGCCGGCCTAACCGTCCGCACCGAATACGGCGGCGACCACATTAAAAAATACATAATCGAAAGCACCGGCACAGGCGCCGCGGTAATTGACTACGACAACGACGGCTGGCCCGACATTTTTCTAGTCAACGGCAGCACCCTCGAAGGCTTCCCCAAAGGCCAGGAACCCACCAGCCACCTCTATCACAATAATCGCGATGGCACTTTCACCGACGTCACCCAAAAAGCCGGCGTCGCGCTCGCTGGATGGGGCCAGGGCGTCTGCGCCGGCGATTACGATAACGACGGCTTCACCGACCTCTTCATCACTTTCTGGGGACACAACGTCCTCCTGCACAATAATGGCGACGGCACGTTCACCGACTTCACCAAAAAATCCGGCCTCGCTCACGAAGATGTCCGCTGGAACACTGGCTGCTCCTTTGTGGACTACGATCGTGACGGCCACCTCGATCTTTTCGTCGCACGCTACGTTGATTTCGACCCCGCGCAGCTCCACGATCCCGCGAGCGCCTCCGCCTGCGATTGGAAAGGCCAGCCCGTCTTCTGCGGCCCCATGGGCCTGAAAGGCGCGCGCAACGAGCTCTATCACAACAACGGTGACGGCACTTTCACCGACGTATCCGATAAATTAATTCTGAAAGACAACGTCCCGCACTACTGCTTCACCCCTCTCACCGCCGACTTTGAAAATAATGGCTGGCCGGATATCTACGTCTCCTGCGATTCCTCTCCAAATCTTTTTTTCCACAATAATCGCGACGGCTCCTTCACCGACACCGCTCTAAGCGCCGGCGTCGCTTATAACGAAGACGGCCACACCCAAGCCGGTATGGGCGTGGACGCCGGAGACTACGACGGCGACGGCTGGCTCGACATCATCAAAACAAATTTTTCCGATGATAGCTCCACTCTTTACCGCAACAATCGCGACGGCACCTTCACCGACGCTACTCTCCAGGCGGGCCTCGGCGGCAATGTCGAATTTCTCGGCTGGGGAGCTCTTTTCGTGGACGTGGATAACGACGGCTGGCCCGACATTTTCATCGTCAATGGCCACGTCTATCCCGAAATCGAAGGCAAAGGCCTGCTCAGCGCCTTCCGCGAACGAAAATTAGTTTACTGGAATCAGCACAACGGAAAATTCAAAGACGTTTCACTCGACGCAGGCCCCGCGATCACCAAACCATTCAACAGCCACGGCCTTGCCGCCGCCGATTTTCGCAACGATGGCAGCGTCGAGCTTCTCGTCAACAACAGCTATGACTTCCCGAGCCTCTTGAAGAACGACGCGCCCCAAGGAAACTGGCTCACCGTGAAACTGATTGGCACAAAATCGAATCGCGACGCCATCGGCGCTCGCGTCAATCTGCGCGCCGTCGGCCACCAGCAGGTGCAAGAAGTCCGCAGCGGCGGCAGCTACATTTCCCAAAGCGATTTTCGCCTGCACTTCGGAGTAGGCCGCGCTACAGAAATAGAAACGCTGCAAATCCGCTGGCCCAGCGGCCTCCAGCAAATTCTAAAAAATATCCCGGCCAATAAAATCATCGCCGTTAAAGAGGACGCAGGAATCGTCACGCATCCGTAAGGCAATCTGCAACAATGTCAGTGTCGGAGTCGAATCAGGAGGCTCGTTGCATGTCGAGAGGTCGAGACGGTCGCTGGAACTCGCTCCCTCGCCGCCGCTTCCTGCAATTACTCGCCAGTTCTGGCTTTGGCGCCCTCGCCCGCAATCGCTCGCGTCTCTTCCAATCGCAACCCGCTGTAAATTCCCGCCCCGCATTCGAAGAAATTCCTTCGTCCGTCAGCAAAATCAACTGGACGCACACCAACGGCCGCTCCCCCGAATGGTATCTCCCCGAAACCGTCGGCGCCGGCTGCGGCTTCCTCGATTACGACAACGACGGCTGGATGGACATCTATCTCGTCAACAGCGGCCCCTGCGATTTCTACACTCCGCCGCAGCCTCTGCGCAACGCGCTCTATCGCAATAATCGTGATGGCACATTCACCGACATAACTGAAAAAGCCGGAGTGCCAGGAAACGCCTACGGCATGGGCGTCGCCGTCGGAGATTACGACGCCGACGGTTTCCCCGATCTCTACGTCACTCAATATCCACGCAGCATCCTCTATCACAATAACGGCGACGGCACTTTCACCGATGTCACCGCCAAAGCCGGAGTCGCCGCGCCCGGATGGGGCAGCAGCGCCGTCTGGTTTGATTATGACAACGACGGCCGCCTCGACCTCTTCGTTTGCCGCTTTGTGGATTTCGACAAATCAAAGAATAAATTCTGCGGCAACACCATCACCGGCGAACGCTGGTACTGCAAGCCCAACGTCTACGGCCCCGAGCCCAGCTACCTCTTCCACAATAACGGCGACGGCACTTTCACCGACGTCAGCAAAGAATCCGGAATTGCGTCTGCGCTAGGAAAAGCCTGGGGAGTGGTCGCGGCGGATATCAACAACGACGGATGGATGGATCTCTTCGTCGGCAACGACACCGTGGCGAATTTTCTTTTCGCCAACCGCGGAAAGAAGGGCTTCGAAGAAATCGGTCTACTGGCAGGAGTGGGTTACAACACTTTCGGTCGCGCCCGCTCCGGCATGGGCGTGGACGCCGCCGATTACGATCAGGACGGCTTCCTCGATCTTTTCGTTGCCAACGTGGATCAGGAAATGTACGCGCTCTATCACAACAACAAAGACGAAACGTTCAACGACGTCTCCATACCCACCGGCATCGGCCCTACCACGAAACTCATGAGCGGCTGGGGGCTGAAATTTTTTGATTACGACAACGACGGCGACATAGATCTTTTTCTCTGCAACGGCCATCCCGACGACGGAGTCGAAAAACGCGTCGAACACGTCACCTATCGCGAACCGCTGCTTCTCTTCCGCAACACGCCCGCCGGTTTCAAAAACGTCAGCCTCGAAAGCGGCCCCATTTTTGCGAAGTCTCTAGCCGCCCGCGGCATGGCCCTGGGCGATTTTGATAACGATGGCTCGGTTGATGTCCTGATCGCGACGAACAACGGCGCCCCAGTCCTCCTCAGCAACAACGCCGGACGCCAAAACCACTGGCTAGGCCTCCGCCTGATAGGCAAAAAATCGAATATCGACGCCGTTGGCGCGAAAATCACCTACAGCTCCGGCAATCTCCAACGCACCCACACCAAAGTAGGCGGCGGCAGCTACCTAGCAGCCCATGATCCCCGCATAGTTTTGGGAATTGGCCAACGCACAAAAATTGATTGGCTCGAAATCCAATGGCCGCAACCGAGCGGCGCGAAAGAACGCTTCACAGAAATCCCAATTGATCGCTACATCACGATCACAGAAGGCCAAAAAAACTGGAAGTAGCACCTCACCCCGTTCTCGTGCCGCAGCCACTCTTGGCTGTGCGGCGGGAATTCCACGACAAGAGAATTGTGATTGATCTTCTCCGTGTCCTCCGTTTTACCTCCGTGCCCTCTGTGTTAAATCTTTTGACTTTTCGGCGCGCTATTGCGGCCGCCCCGCACCCTCCCGCGCCTGCACTTTAATCTCCGCCTCCCGTTGCAACGCCATCTCCCGCGCCGCATCCTCCTTCCGCACCAGCTTCGCATAAGCAATCGAAAGCTGATAATGTCCCGCCGGATCCGCCGCCTCCATCTTCACGTATGATTCCAATGGCACCACCGCCTCCGCATATTTCCCCGACGCATTCAACGCCATCCCCAATCCCAGATACGCCTCCTCAAACCCAGGATCCAATTTCATCGCTCGCGAAAAATGCGCGATCGCCTCGTTCCACTGCTGCGCCTGACGCGCAATATCTCCCAACATAAATTCCGCCGCCGCATTTGAAGGATCAATCGCCAGCTCCGCCTCAAACTCCTTCGTCGCCTCTTCCACGGCCGGCGGCTGCTTCGAAAGCAAAATCCTTCCCAGCCGGTAATGAATGTCTGGCAATTTCGGATTCTCTTCCAATATTTTCCGGTATTCCACCGCCGCCTCGTCCCATTTTTCCTGCGACTCCAAACCCTCCGCATCCAGCTTGTGCACCTGATAAGATCCCGGAGCCGACGTCACCAAATCCTGTTCCGCCCGATTCGCTAATTCAGAAAAATAATGAATCGTCACGTAAAGGACTTCCGGATTATGCGGATATTCCCGATTCAGCAAAAGCAACGTGTCCGCGGTTGTCTCCGCCTGATCCAGACTCATCGCGCATCGCACGCTAGCCATGGCAGCCTCAAATTTCAATTGCTTGTCACTCAAATGCGGAATGGCTTTCTTCAGCATTGGGAGTGCTTCCCGGCACCGCCCCTTCTCCGCCAGCGCAATCCCCTGCTGAGCCGCCGCAGAAACATCCGCAACACCCGCGATCTTCGGAGCCGGGGGCGCGCTGGGCGACGCGGGCGAGCCAGGGGCCTGCACCTGCGCCAGGCAAGGTCGCGCCAATAATCCCACCACCAAAAACGCAGCAATCCACACGAAGATTAGTCTGATCATCGTTTGACTATAGATTGAAATCGGGCGCGCCGCCACGGGCTCGGTGCGATTTTCACACGATCGGGAGTTAGAAGGTCCGTTTCAGAAGAAACTAAGGCAATACACTTTACTCACTCAATTCCCGCCCGCACCTTAGCCGCCGCAATCAGCTCAATCATCACATCGCGATATTTTGCAAAAGTATCATCTACCACGGTAATTGTCGGGATCGTGTGCTTCTCCTCCGGCATCGTCGGCTTAAATTTCGCAAATCCATCCTCATGCACGCCCGTACTCCCGCGCCCAGGCGCAGGCCTGCTCAAATGCTCGAAGGATCGCGCATACTTGGTCAAAGCCGCCGGATAAGCCGGCGAACGCGGCACCTGATACACTGGAATGCACGACATCAACGCGTCGTAATGCATCTCCCCCACCGCCAGCACGCCCGGATATTTCGCGCGCAACTCCTTCACCAGTTCCACGGTCCCCTCGTACATTCCGCCGCTCAAATTGTTGATCCACGCCCCTGCGATATCCAAAAAATAAGCATCCACCTTGTACTGCTCGATGACTTCCGAAATCCGCCCCGCCAGATATTCTCGCCACGAAGGAACCGCCAGATTCATGAACGCGCCCCATCCGTCGTTGCTCCGGTCGTTGTCCATATCCACCCAATCATTCGCGAAAACATCTCCATCAATCCGCACCGTCTGCGCGTTCGCCACTTTGGTATAGATGGAATGATTCCTGTTCGCCACATTCGCGCCAAACATCGGCATCATCCGGAATCCCAGCTTTTGCCCCTGCTCGATCAACGCACGAAATCCTACTTCGCCTCCCAATCTCGGATCGGCCTTGTACAACGGATAATTCCAGTAATAACGCCCATCCCACGCCGGTAGAAACACCAGCACGCGCTTCGCCGGAATTTGCGTCGCGGCCCACTCCAGAGTCTTCCCGATTTTCGCGTAGTCGTTGTAAATGTATCCGCTCCAGTGCATTCCATGAATCGAAAGCACCAGCGCTATTTCCCGAAACCACTCTGGCACATCCGTCCTCTTCTCCCAATCCGGAATCTGAAAAGCCTGCTCTACATGTTCGAAATGCATCCGCGAAGCCGCGTCCATGCTTGCCGCGCGCCCCACGCGCCACGTCGCGCTATCCATTTTGTTGCTTTTTCCCCAGCCTCCGCCCTCGTAAATCAGCTCGACGCGATAACCATCATCCCCCGGCTGCATATAAAATCGCGTCGCCCGCACCTGCTCGTCCCGCGCCGAAAGATAGAAGAAATCCCCGCTGCCTTTCTGTATCACCACCAAAGGTGTGGTCATCCCGCCAAAAAGATAAGGATGTTCCACCGATATCTCGTTATCTTTCGGATCGAAAAACTTGTTACACGAGACGGATACCTGCCCCCGCGGCACTCCCCGCACAATCGAAGTCACCGATTTGATCGGCCGGTCCGTCTCCGCCGTCACATTCCACTCGAAATAATCCCCGTTCTTCCGCACTCGCGCCACCACCGACCCTGGCGCTTTCATCTGATCGCCGGCCCAAACCAATTGCGAGCAGCGCATCTCAAAACCATCCGCCGTTTTTTCCACCTTCATGCTCGCGTGGTCCATTCCGTAGCAATCCTCAAACGTGTGCAATCGGAACGAGAACAGCAACCCCTGAAACGCCACCGACGGCTCAGGAAAATCAAACCCAAACTTGAAGAAACTCTCGCCCCGCGGCGGCACATACACGCCATCATTGCAATTCAACACCACAATCTCGCCGTCGGCGGCAGCCGGCACCGCCGTCGCCGGGCCAGCACCCGCCGCGTGGTTCGCCGCAGCGCCCGCAGCCCGCGACGCCCCATCCAATTTCCGCAGCACTACGGACGAAGCGCCCACAGCCACACTCGTTTTCAATAACTCCCTGCGCGACATTTTATCCGTCATGGACGTTCCTTTTTTGGCCTCAACACGCCGACGCCCGCTTCACAATCGCTCGACTCAGCCACACTCCCCAACGACCTCAAATCGCTTTTCCGCACCCGTCGGAAAAACCACCGTGTCCTGCGCGGGCCCGCCCAAATTCACCGCTCGGCCGTTCACCGTCACCCGCCGCACCGCGTTCGCCGATGGCATGCGCAATTTCAAATGAACTTCCTTCACCCCGCCGGCCTTCCCCAAATCAATCTTCGTGTTTACCCTCTTCGCCGCACGATCCGTCGCCATACTGAAACTCACCCTCCCAAACCGCGTCGGTGCGCCATCAATACGTATCTCCTTTCCCGACGCCACCCACTCCCGCGGCAAACCCTTTCCAAAATAAATTCTGTCCTCGTCCGAATCCTCCAGCACCAGCATCCACCGCACCAACAAAGGAATCGTCTGCTGCGCCGGAATGCAAAATAGCGCCGTATCGCCATCCACTCCCGAAACCTCGCCCGCCGTCCAACTCCCCCGCGTGTGATCGTGATAGCGGTGCGCATAAAGAAACAGCAAATATTCTTCCTCACGATCCAGCCGCAACAGCATTTGCGCGTACCCATAAGAAATAAATCCCAAAATGTCTCGACCGTCCGGATGCGGCGGCTCGATATTCGCCACCACCCCCAGAGTCGTCCCGCCATACGCGCGCATGCAATCAATCACCGTGTTCGCCAAACTCGCAGGCAACACGTCCGGCTGCAAAAGTTCCGCATAAGCCCGATGCGCCCACTGCTGCGGGCTAGGACGCTCCTTCTCCAGCGATTCGCGAAACATCAAAGTCGTCCCCGGTATCGGCCCGATGTACGCGGGTGATACGTCATGACGCACGTTCTTCTGCATGCTCGCAATCACCGCGTCCTGCAAGACCTTGCTGCGCTTCAACCACTCCGCTGCCACAGCTCCCGAGCCCGGCTGAATCGTCGGCCATACCGCTCCAATGTCTCGAAGCCCCCGCGCCGCGAACGCATTATTGGCAAAATACGGCAGCCACCAGGTCGTCGGCTTCGGATGCAGACAGGAATCCGACTCGCTCCAGCCCTGAATAATCCCGTAGCCGACATCGTCTTTCGGCAATTTCAAACTTTCATCATGCAGCTCCGTCAAAATCGCCGCCGTCGCCACAATCTTCTCGCGGTGCTTCACCAACAGCGCCGCGACCTGCGTGTATTGGAAATAGCGCGCTAACAGAAAAAGCGTCAGCCCAAACTGCGCCGTTTCCGGCCCGCGCATGTTGATCATTCCCTTCGCGTCCGTAAAATCCGTCAAATAATTGTCAATAATTCCCCGCGCCGCATCGAATCGCCCCCACTCCAGATTCGCATACACCGACATTGTGAAAATATCCTGGAACCCGTCGTATTCCGGCCCGTAGTAATCGCGATCCACCGCGCCGTACTTCGGATACACCCCGCCCGGCCGCACCATCAATTCTTTGGCGAAAGCGTGTTTGGACATATCCACCCACGTATCATCCGGCAGTGCGGCCGGCGCAAAATCCTGCAATTGTTTTTCCCAGTACGCCGCAAACACCAGCAGCGCGCGATAAAATTCCTCTGCGCTCGGATCTTCCCGCGCCGGCGGATACGCAGGATAGCTATATCCGTACACCACCTTCGCCACTTTCCCGTTTTCCACGCGTGTCGTCCGGTGCCACGTCTGCACGATGAACCGGTCCTTCGCCTCCACGTCTCCAAACACCACCACTTCCAAATACACGCCGTCGGAAAGTGGAATCACCTTGCGCACCGCCGGCATCCAGCCGCCAATCAATCCCTCAAATCTTGTTTTCGCCGCATCATTCGTGATTTCCGGAAAATATTGGCCGGGATGATAGGTCCGGGTGTTTCCCGCGGGAAACACCGGCATCGTGTCCGCACATTCCTTCGTTCCCACAAACGTGTTCCACGGCAATCGCCAGCGTTCTTCGTCTTTCGCCGTGCCCTGCGGCGGCGCCGCCGATTTAACCTGCTCCGGGTCCGGATCGCCGTGCTGCAAAAGCCTGTCGGCGAGCAGATCAGGCCCCGACATTCCAATATCCGCCAACTTCAATCCCAAATACGGCGGATCAGCCTCCGCAAACGTCGCCTCCGCGCTCTTTGGCAGCACGCGCGACGCTCCCGTCGTAGGAATAAAAGTGATCACGCCATCGCGAGCCCGCAGATCTTCGTAAACCTTCCACCCGGTCGCGCCAACTTTGAACTCGGAGACCAAAGTGTGGCCCGACACATCCGGCACAGCTCCCGAACCGAGATTCAACTCAGTCGTTGGATCAAACGCGTTGGTCTTCGCCCGCTCCGCAGCCGACACGCGTTCCGCAGTCGCCACATATCCCAGCGCCGCGGTCGTCACTCCCAAATCCCGTAGAAATTCTCTCCGATCCATCTGTCACCCCCGGGTCAACAAAACCAATAGCCACACCCGCGAACGAAAACCAATTCAGAGCGCCACTTCCATTGCCTTCCCTTCAAACACCACCTCCTTCACGGTCGAACCCGCCTTTACCTCAATGTCCCGACGCCCCGGCGCCAACATGCGCGATCCCTCAGCCAATTCAAACTTCAAAACCCGCCGCGCGTCATTCCACCGCATCTGAATCCCCATCCACTCACCCTTCCGGTAATTGAAAGAATTCCCATCATCCTCGTACAACAAAAACGCAGCATCCCCTCCCGCATAAACTGAAATCGAAAGCGGCGCCTCCACCTTCTCATCCGTAAATTGTTTCACCGGCCCCATCGGCACAATCGCCCCCGCCCGCACATATAAAGGCGTCGTCTCCAAATCCACAGCCCGCGTGATTTCCCGCCCGCCCTTCATGCGCTCCCCACTCCAAAAATCCCACCAGTCCCCCCGCGGCAAATAAACCGCCCGCGAAGTCGCGCCCTGCTCCACCACCGGAGCCACCAAAATATCCCGGCCCCACAAATATTCGTCCCCGCGAGCCACCGCAACCGGATCAGCCGGATAGTGCAGCCACAAAGAACGCATCACCGGCATCCCGGTCAACGTGCACTCCCGCACCGCGCTATAGATGTACGGCAGCATCCGATAACGCAGCTCCAGATATTTCCGGCAAATTATTTCCACCTGCGGATTATGCAGTTGGCTTTCATCCGGCAGCGCCGCGCCGCCGTAATTTCGTATTTCCGCCGGTCCCGTATCGCCCGTGTTCCAACCCCACGGCAGCCGCAATTTCCAGGCTCGCCCGTGCGAACGAAACAAAGTGCAAAACGCGCCAAACTGAAACCAGCGCACAAATAGTTCCGCCGTGAATTCTTTCGTCGGCACAAATCCGCCGATGTCCGTCCCCCAATAAGGAATGCCCGTCAATCCGGTGTTCACCGCGATCGGCAAATGTGTTTTCAAAGTTTCCCAAGTCGAATACACATCGCCGGACCACAAGAACGACGCGTACCGCTGCATCCCCGCATATCCGTTGCGATGCAATGCAAACGGCCGCTCGTTCGGCCGGTCAATTTGCGGACCTTCCCAGTACATTCGGTTGCGTACTAAACTCGACGAAATGTCCAGCGGATCGCCTTCGTCCGGCCACCATCCATCCACGCCCATCGCGAAATCTTTGCGGTGCGCATCCCAGTAACAACCCGCCTCCGTCTCGTCATATTTCGCCACATCACAAGCGTCCTGCGCTCTCCCAGTCAACGTATCCGTCAAAATTACCGTATGTATCACCGTCCGAAAATTACCCTTGTGCAATTCCGCCAGCATTTTCGGCGGATCCGGAAACGCTCGCACATTCCATTCGAACGCACCGTTCTCCGTATTCCATCCGTTCGGACAAAATCCCGTGCTCAAATAAATCATCGCGTCGCACGGTAATTTCTTTTCGCGAAACGTTTTCGCCTCCGCCAGAATCTCCTCCGGACTCCCCAGCGTCCGGTGCGATTGCATGTAACCAAAACTCCACAGCGGCGGCAGCTCCGCAGGCCCCGTCAGCTTCGCGTATTCGCTCATGATCGTCGCCGGCTCCCGCGCCGCCACAAAAAAAATGTCCAGCGGATAAGCCGCCTCCGGCCCCGCAGGCAAAAACTTGCTTTCCGCCCCCGAAAAATCAAACGTCCCGAACGGCGCATGGAAGAACATCGCCCACCCCGCCGTACCAATCAGCCACGGGATCGGCACGCGCCCGCCATTCGTCTCCAACTTGTAGCCGCCTTGCCCGCGCTTCATCGTGTCCACGGAGCCGCGACGATCGAATTGCGGCCCACCCTCTCCCAATCCAAGCAACGGCGAATTTCCCGTCGCGAAAGAAACCACTCCGCTAGCCCCATCCACCTTCAGTCGCTGAATCGCCGTGCCATCCGCCCCCGAAATCGCGAAAATGAGTGGGCTCGCAGAAACTTTCACGTTCAAATCGCCCGCTTTCACGGCGTGTTCCGCAAATTCCCCGCTTAGTTTCATAACCGGCCCGTCCCAACTCTCCCGCACCAACGACCCATCTCCAGCCACGGTCCCGACACCACCCCGAGCAGAAAAAATACTTAGCCGCAACGTATGCGCGCTAACCGACGAAATCCGAATCTCCAAATCCTCTTCCGCCGGCCCCAATTCACTCTCGCCCGCAAACCCCGTGCCCGGCAAGATAAACGCCGCGCAACCCACGCCAACAGCCTTCAAAACCTGCCTGCGATCAAATTGCTTTCTCATGAATGGCAATCCTTTGTCATAAAGGTGAAATAGAAAACAAATCAAGATTTTTTGCGGCCCCCTACTGCTTCGCGCTCAAATCCCCATAAAATTTCCAATGCGGCACATAATCCCGCGTCAATTTCTCATTCATAAAATCCGCCCGAATCATTTCAATCGGAATCGCATTCTCCTTCAACACCGCATCATGAAACTGCCGCTCCGTCATCTTTCCCGGCTCAACCAGGGCCTTATGCAAAGCCCCAATCTGCAACCCGCCCAGCATGTACCCAGCCTGATACAGCGGCGAATAATCTCCGGCAAAAGATCGCCGTACCTCGGCAGTAGCGTTCTCCCGCTCGTGCCCCACTTTATCCACCAGGAAATCGACGCACTGCTGCGGCGTCCAGTTTCCCAAATGAAAATTCAGCGAGAACATAATCCGCGCCGCGCGATGCATCCGCCAGAACAGCATCCCAATCCGATCCTGCGGCGACCGCGCGAAATTCATATCCCAAAAAAGTATTTCCCAATGCAGCGCCCAACCCTCCACGTAAAAAGAAGTATCAAACGGCCGCCGCCACGTCCGATAACGCCGCGCCATGAACCCCTGTAGCTCGTGCCCCGGAATCAATTCGTGAAACACCGTCGCCCGCGCAAAATGAATATTATTTCCGCGCATGCTCATCATTTTCTGCTCGAACGTCATCCCGTCCGTCGGATATGAAACGCTGATGCGATCTCCGCCCGTGAAAAACGGATTCACCAGTTGCCGCTCCGGCGTCATCATCTCCATCCACCACGATTCGCTCACGAGTTCCGGCACGGTCACCAGATCGTGCTTCTCCACGTACGCGATTGCTTCCAACGCCAGGTCCCGTATCAGCTCCGGCTGTTTACCCGGCGGCACGTAATCCGATTTCACCTGCTCCAGCGCCTTGTGCCAATCATCCTCATCGCCCATCTCCCGCGAAGCGCGCTTCATCTCAGCCTCGCACCACGCATACTCGCGATCTGCCAGCACGAGCAATTCCTCCGGTGTGTAAGGAATCATTTCGTAACGCAAGCTGCTGATCAACGCGTCGCGCCCGATCGGATTTCCCACAATCGTGGTCTTGTCCCCCGGCTTGATTCCCACAATCTGCTCGCGCACTTGCAGCGCGTAACTTTCCAGGTTCGTGTCCACCGCCTTGTACGTCACGCCCGTCCACCACGTGAATTGCGGATCGTACCCATTGTAAAAAGTGAACCAATCTTTCAGCGACTGCCGCAGCTCATCCGTCTCGATCGCCGCGCGATTCGCCACGTACTTCGAAGTCTTCACCGTGCTCAACGATTTTTTCGCTTCATCAATCTGTTTATTCAAATTTTCCAGCGACGCCGCCGCCTTCGTCGCATCCATGTTTTCCATGTGCCGCAAAGCTTCCGCCAGCCCCACAATCGTCGGAGCGAACGGCAGCAGCGGCGCCGTCTCTGCGATTTCCTTGCGCCGCAATTCGAGTCCCCGCAGTTCGTGGTTCAAAGTGTTCTGCAGCAAAATGTAATCAATCTTCCCGTCTTGATGCATGCTGTCGAAATCCACTTTCGCTATTTCCGCTTGCCACCCCGTGTAGAACTTCTGCATGCGCTCCAGCACCGCCGACGAAAGCGGCGTGCGGTACGAGCGCAGCAAGAGGTTGCGGTCCGCGTCATACCGCTCCACTAGCGATCGCATCTCGCTAGGGGGCGATTGAATTTCGTCCGCACCCGCACCCGCGGGGGAATCACCAGCCGGACGATCGCCCCACACGCCGCCATCGCCGCCAGCCGCAAATCTCACGCATATTAAGGTCAGAAAAAGCAGAACGGCCAAAACGGAGGATTTCATCAGTAGTTTGTATTTCATAGGAACTGGATTGTATATATTATGCGGAAAAACGCTAGCCCTATCCTACCCCTCCACGCATCCCCACCCGCACTTCCCACCGAGCGCCGTTGACTATCCACTCCCCCGGATATACCTTCGAGCCTCTCCAACGAGGCCATCCGCCAATGACCACTCGTCGCGCAAAGTCGCAGCACAAACCACATCGCATCCTGGTAATTGACGTCGGCGGCACCCACGTCAAGCTCCTCATGACCGGTCAAAAAGATCCGGTGAAAATTCCTTCCAGCCATTCCATGACCGCCCTCAAGATGGTTCGCGCCGTAAAAAAAGCCACCCGCTCCTGGAAATACGATTGCATCGCGTTGGGCTATCCCGGCCCCGTCATCAACAACCACCCTCTCCGCGAGCCGCACAACCTCGGCGGCGGCTGGGTGGGATTCGATTTCCGCAAAGCCTTTGGCCACCCCATAAAAATTATTAACGATGCCAGCATGCAAGCCCTCGGCAGTTACAAAGGCGGCCGCATGCTTTTTCTCGGCCTCGGCACGGGCTTGGGCTCGGCCATGGTAATTGATGGCGTCCTCGAGCCTATGGAGCTCGCACACCTCTTCTATAAACGCGGAAAAACCTACGAGGACTATCTCGGCATACGAGGGCTGGAAAAATACGGAAAGAAAAAATGGCGCCGGGAAGTTTTCAAAGTCACCGAAAAATTGAAAGCAGCTCTCGAAGCGGACTACGTCGTCCTCGGCGGCGGCAATGCAGCAAAACTAAAAAAACTTCCGCCCGGCGCCCGGCTGGGCAGCAACGAAAACGCCTTCGTCGGCGGCTTCCGTATCTGGTCACGTGAAGACTACGCGGCGCGCTAATTTCACCGCGCCGTCTCCGCGAAATGCCGTCTACTGTTGCGGCGGCGCGCTGGGCGCTCCAATCTTCGTCCCAATCACTTCGCCCGAAATAATAATCTCCACGCGACGATTCTGCTGCCGCCCCGTCGCCGTATCATTACTCGCCACCGGATTCGACTTCCCAAATCCCGTCGCCGTAATCGAAGTCGGATCCAGCCCCTGCTGCACTAAATAATCCCGCACCGCATTCGCACGCTGCTCCGAGAGTGTCTGATTGAACGCATCGCTGCCCACGCTGTCCGTGTATCCCTCCACCGACAGATGCAAACCCGGATGCGCCAGCACGATGCCGGAAAATTTCGCCAAAGCCTCGCGCGCGGGTGGCTGCAGTTCATATTTCCCGAAGGCAAATAACACGTCCGCCATATTCACCTGCAAACCCCGCGGCGTATCCGTCGTCGGCAAGACCCGATTGAACTGATCCAGCAGCGCCGCCCGCAAAGCCTGCTTCTCCGCTTCCGACTTCGCCGCCGCATCCTGCGCCGCTTTCGCCTGCTGTTGCGCCAGATCCGCTTGATGTTGCGCTGCTTGTGCTTGTTGCTGCGCTGCCAGCGCCGCTGCATCAGCCTTTTCACGAGCTGCCTCAGCCTGTGCGCGCGCCGCATCAGCTTGTGCGCGAGCAACCGCCGCCTGCGCCGCATCCCGTTCCGCCTGCAACTTTTGAATCTCAGCCTGCTGCCGCGCCGCTGCTTCCTCTTTCTGCTTCGCGTCCGCCGCAGCCACTGCCGCCTGCGCCGCCGCCTGCTCGGCCGCCGTCTTCTGCTGCGCCGCGCGCTGCACAGCGATCGCGCGCGCGTCCGCCGCTGTTTGCACCGCATCTCGCGCCGCCGCGATCACTTCTTTCCGGTTGGCTTTCTTCGCCAGCAAATTATCCGCGATCCCCAACGAACTTACCGCCTTCTGAAAAGCATCCGGCGCCAGCGTGTCCGCTCCCGCGCTCTGCGCGATAGAAACCGCATTGCGCGCCTCGTAAATCTCCAGCGGCACCTTCGGGGAAAATTCCGTGATCGGTTCCCGCGCCTTCGTAATGTTGTACGTATATACGCCGCGCTGCATCAGCTCGTAATTCGCAGTCACCTGCTCCGTCGTTCCGACCGTATCCGCCCGTACCACATTCTCCAGCACCACCACGTCGCTCGGCATGCTCACCGCAAAATACGGCTCCGCCGTCACAATCATCCCGAAACTCTGCAAATTCGTCGTCGCCGTTAATTTGCTGTTGTCGCCATCCAACAACAATTCTCCCAGATTATTCGGCTTGCCTTCCGGCGTGATCGCCCACAGCACATATGTCAAATATTCTTTCCCGAATTTCTGCGCCGGCGCCATATTCTTAAAACTCGCGCTCACCACGATCGAGCCTTGCTTGCTGTCCACCTTCGCACTGCCCTTCGCCAGCGGCAGCAGCGGGGTCCCTTGGAATCCGATCATCGTTGACCCACTGCGGTGCTGATAGCCCACCGCCGTCACAGTTTTCCCAACCACCGTCACGTTGTAGATAGACTGATTTCCCTGCTGCGCAGGCGTCGCCTGTTGCTTCGCCGCCGCGGCGCAAGACAGCACCAGGGCCACAATCCAAACCCCCAGAATCCTTCTCATCTTCGTAGATTGCTCCTTTATCCAGCTCACGCCGCCTCTCGCAAATCGGCCCATCGAAGAATCCATTCTCGCGAACTTTACCTTTCGCAAACGGCCCCAAGTGTACCAAAATAGCGCACCCCTTCCGAGCGCCGTAGCGCCACACCTCGCTCCAAAAAATTCACACGAGTGCTCGATTTCCCCGCGCCTCACAAGGTACGATACATATTCATGATTCAACGCTCATTCCTGGCCGCCGCGCTCTTGCTTTTTTTCGTCCCCTCAGGCCTTCACGCTTGCACGTGTTCCAAAGAACCTCCGGGAAAATGTCCCGGCCTTCAATCTGACGACGTGGTTTTCCTCGGCACCGTCACCGAAGTCGCCGCCGTCGCTCCCGACGCCACTTCCGCCGAAGCGGCCACTGCCGCGGCGAACACCAACGAAGCGAATCCCGGCGCCGCTCCCCAAGCCGTCGCGCCCATCACCCGCTATCATTTCCACATTGACGAAAAATTCGCCGGCCCCAACACTGCGGACATTGACGTCTTCTCTGGCGGCGACGACGCCGACTGCGGTTACTATTTCAAGAAAGGCGAGCAGTACATCGTCTTCACCCAACAGGAAACCGAAGGCCGTCTTTTCGCCGTCACCTGCAGCCAGACGCGCCCCGTCAGCGAAGGCCGCGCGATCCTTCCCCAATTGCGCTCCATGCGCAATCACGATCGCGTCGCTTCCGTTTACGGCGTCCTCCGCCGCGCCGATCCGCCGCTACTCGCGCCCACCGACGATCCCGAAGATCCCATCCCCCACATAAAATTAAAATTGCGCTCCAAAGACGATCGCTTCTCCTCCAGCACCGGCCCCGATGGCGTCTATTCTTTCTACGACGTTCACGCCGGCGAATATGTTTACACCGCCGATCTCCCCGCGCGCTTCGAGTTCTCGCAAAAAACTCTCAAAGGCGGCCTGCCTCCGTTCAAAATTCCCTCCGGCGCATGCTACGAGTACAACGTCAACGCCCTCCCAACGGGAAAAATTCGCGGCAGCGTTCTCGGCCCCAATGGAAAATCTCTCCAGATCGCTTCGGTCGAGCTCTATCGCGCCGAACGTTTCGATCCAGCGCAACCCGGCCTCTGGGGTTTTCAAGGCGCCGACGGCAAATTCGAATTCGATCACATCGGCCCCGGCGAATATCTTCTCGTCTTCAATCGCATGAATCGCCTTGACCCCAATTCGCCCTTCCCGCGCGCTTTCTATCCCGGTGAGCCCGATCAGTCGGAAGCCAAATTCATACGAGTGAAAGACGGCCAGCAAATTCTCAACGCCAACATCAAACTTCAGAATGGCTACCCCACGCGCAACGTGAAAGTTCAACTTAAGTGGGAAGGCGGCCGCCCACCCGGCGAAGTGACCGTCACGGCCCAAGCCGAAAAAGGCGACAATCCCGCGGCCCGCAAAATCTCCGACACTCTTTACGAATTCACCCTGCTCCAATCCGCCGCGTACACCTTCTCAGCCTGGGAAGATCTCGACCCCCAACGCCTAAGCCAGCGCCACAACCAGACGGCCTGCACTATCCCAGCCCGCTTAGATTCCGACACCCAAAAAATTCCCGCCATCAGCGATGATGCCGCCGACGCAACCGACGCGCCCAGCGCAATCACGTTAACATTCACCAATCCTCCGTGTAATTAACGTGGCACAGCCACTCTTGATTGGCTGTGCTCTCGATTCTTCCTTTGCTTTCTTTGTGTTCCCCGCTTTTCTGACGATGCGACGAGCATCGTCATCCTGAAGCCAGCGCTCTTGCTTTAAGCCGGCCGAAGGATCTCTCCGTCCGTCTCCATGTCGCTGCGGGAGATGAAAACTCAAAAGCAAACCTCACTCCGTTTGACTTGCACCAACTCCGCCCCGTAGAATCCCTGCGCGATAATTGGGGCGCGAAATCAACACATCGGAGCGTAAATGAAGATCTTCCTAGCCACCTGTGCGTCAGCACTGCTTCTCCTCACCACCAGCACCTCCGCCCAAGAACCACCGAAAGACGCCAAGCCCGCCGCCGCTGCGGACGCCAAAGCCCCAGACGCCAATCCTCCCAAAGAAGAAACCTGGCCCAGCGATCACACCATCAAAATCAACAATCAATCTATCGCCTACAAAGCCACCGCCTCCACCACGCTCCTTAAAGACGAAAAAGGCGAACCCACTGCGCTCATTTATTCCACCGCCTACACGCGCAGCGACACAAAAGATTTTTCCCAGCGCCCCATCGGTTTCATTTACAACGGCGGCCCCGGCTCCGCATCCATTTGGCTGCACATGGGCGCGTTCGGCCCGCGCCGAGTCGTCAACGCCGACCACGCCGCCACTCCGCCACCGCCGTACAAAATTGAAGACAACGCGAATTCCCTGCTCGACAAGACCGACATGGTTTTCATTGATCCGGTCGGCACCGGCTTCAGCCACGCCGTCGGCAAAGCCCAAAATAAGGATTTCTGGGGCGTGGACCAAGACGTAAAAATGTTCGCGCAGTTCATCAACATCTATCTCAATCGCAACAATCGCTGGAACTCCCCGAAATTTCTGATCGGCGAAAGCTACGGCACCTTCCGCTCCGCCGCGCTAGGAAATTACCTGCAGCAGCACGACGGCATTTACATCAACGGCATCGTGCTGATCTCTTCCGTCCTGAATCTGGGCACCATCTCGTTCAATCCCGGCGACGATCTACCTTTCATTCTCTATCTCCCCAGCTACGCCGCCACCGCCGCCTATCAAAAAGCGCTTGCCGATCCACCATCCGACGTTCCGGCCTTCCTCGTGGAAGCCCGCAAATTCGCCGCCACCGAATATGCCACCGCCCTGATGAAAGGCACCAACATCACTCCCGCCGAAAAATCAGAAATCGCCAAAAAACTTTCGCACTTCACCGGACTCAGCGAAGATTACCTGCTGAAAGCCGACCTGCGTGTAAATCTCCCGCAGTTCAACGTCGAATTAATGCGCAGCCACGGCATCACCACCGGTCGTTACGATGCGCGCTACACCATGCCCACTTACGACATGCTCAGAGAATTCGCGGAAGACGACCCGTCCTATACCGCCGTGCGCGGAGCCTTCACCGCCGCCTTCAACAGCTATGCCCGCGAGGAATTAAAAGTCACGGAAGAAAGATCCTACGAAGCTCTCAGCGGCGACGTCGGCCAAAATTGGGATTGGAAACATCGCGGCCCGCAAGGCGGCGGTTTTTTCCCCGGCTCAGCAAATGTCTCCGGCGATTTGATCCAGGCGCTGATGACCAATCCGCACCTGCAAGTCCAAGTAGAAAATGGCTTCTACGATATGGCCACCCCGTTTTACGCCACCGAATACACCATGGACCATCTCTTCCTGCCAGGAGGTTTGCGCAGCAACATCCACTTCGAATACTACGGCGCAGGCCACATGATGTACCTGCACGAAGAGGATCTAACCAAACTAAAGTCCAACATCGCTACCTTCATAGACAGCGCATCAAAATAACCTGAGAACGCCAATCTCCGGGTTGGCGTTTTTGACGTTGCTTTGATGTTGCTCGTGTAGCGGCCGGTTCGTCCCACGCCTTTCGGGACGAACCGGGCATTTTGCATTCGCTTCCGCCATCCGACCTATCCCAGAATTGCTTTATCGGTGTTCATCACTGACGGGTTTGGCTTCCCAATCATCACTCCGCGCTTTTCGACACTGGCGGCACCGCCGGCCCGACTCCCTTCACATAATGCCCATACCAATACAAATACCTTTCATACCGGTCCTTAATAAACGACGGCCGCGAAAACTCGTGATATTCTCCCGGATACACCACCAAAAGCGTCGGCACTCCCAACCGCCGCAAACTCTGGTACAACTGCTCCCCATTAATCACCGGTACATTCCAATCCACATCCCCGCCCATCACCATCGTCGGTGTCGTAATCTGCAGCACGCGATTGAACGGCGATAGCTTCTCCCACCGCTCGCGATTCTTCCACGGCAGCCCCAGCTCGTACTCCCAATCGCGCGAGTACAAATCATGTCCCCAATTCGTTATATACAAAAACTCTCCCGCTCCCGAAATCGCCGCCTTGAACCGCGTCGTCTGCGTGATGATAAAATTCGTCGAGATCCCGCCGTACGACCAGCCCCCCACTCCCATCTTGTCGGGATCTGTGATCCCCTGCGCGACGGCGTAATCCACCATCGCCATGTCATCCTCAAAATCCTTGTGTCCCCAGTCCGCGAAAATCGCCTTGCAGTAATCGAGCCCATATCCCGAAGATCCCCGCGGATTCGGCGTCAGCACCACATATCCATTCGCCGCGTACAGCTGCGGATCAAAATTAAATTCCGCGTAGTAAGCCCACACCGGCCCGCCATGTGGTTTCAAAATCGTGGGATACTTCACGCCCGGCTGATAATCAGGTGGCTTGTACAAATATCCCGCCACGGTAGTTCCGTCCTTGCTCTTGAAATGCACGTACTCCACCGTCGGCAAACGCAATTCCGCCATCAGCGCGTCATTCACGCTCGTCAATTTCCGCATTTCTCCGGCCGGTGGCAACACATACAGCTCAGCCGGATGCGTCAGCTCTCCCACCGTCGCCACCGCCGTGCCATCCGCACCCAGCGAATACCCTTCCACCATCCTGCGCCCGCCAATCGGCCGCGTAATCTCTCCGCCCGCAGCCGGCACGCGCAGCAGATTCTGCGTCGCATCATCGTCCGCGATGAAATAAATAGATTTCCCGTCCGCCGAAAATCGCGGAATCGTCGAATTGCGATCCAGCTTTCGCGTCAGCACGTTCGCCGCGCCGCCCGTCGCCGGCGAAACCGCAATCTGTATCGTCGAATATTGAAACAGCTCCGGCTCCAGCTGCGTTGTGTAAGCGATCCACTTCCCATCCGGAGACCACGCCGGATCATCTTCCGTCCCCACGTTCGTTGTCACCTGCGCCAGCGACTTTCCCTGATCCGTGTTGTCCGCCGCCACCACCCAGATGTCCTTGTTGTAATTCAAATCCGGTTCCGGCGCCGACCGGTTGCTCGCAAACGCGATTTTGCTCCCATCCGGTGACCACGCCGGATCATCGTCGTCGTAATCCCCCGCAGTAATCTGTCGCTGCTTGTGATCCGCAATTGAGAACAGGTACAAATGCGTTCGCCGCCGGTCCAGATACCCGATCTCATCCTCTTTGAAGTGCACCCTGTCAATCACCCACGGCCGCGGCTTCGGTTTCGCCTTGCTCCCCTTTTCCTTGTTCGCCGCCGCCTCGATTTCCTCCGGCGACGCGTCCTGCAACACGAGCACCAGCCGGTCACTCCTAGGCGACCACGCGAAACTGTCCACGTCCTGTATTGTATCCGTCAGTTGTTGCGCCTCGCCACCTTCGCGATTCAGGATCCATACCTGCTTCTTGCCCTTCTCCTCCTCATCATCGCCGCCTCCCTCGCGCTTCGATAAAAACGCCAGATATTTTCCATCCGGACTCCAGCGCGGATGCGAAGACGATTCGTTCTCGTCGGTCAGCGCAATCGCCGCCCCTCCGCCGGTAGGAACCATCCAGATCCGCTTCCGGTTCTTGTCATCCTTCAGACTCGCAGTCTCCACCGTGTACGCCACCCACTTCCCGTCCGGGCTGATCTGCGGATCCCCCACTTCCTTGATCCGAAAGTAATCGTCCACCACCAAGGTCCGCGAACCCGCCGCAGACGCGCCAGCATTCCCGGGCGCAGCCGGACTCTGCGCCCTTGCCACATGGCAAGTGATCGCCGCTAACACCACCAACCACGCAATTCGACTATGGAATTTCATCCCGCCACCCTTTCCAATCAAACGAAACTCATGAGGCCGCGAAGTATATCAGAACCCGCAATCGCAAAAAAAAGGGCAAGGCCATCGGCCCTGCCCTCTTTGACGTACACCCTGCGGAGATAAATCTCTAACGGAACGAAAAAATCCGGGAGCTCGCGCTACGAACCCTTCGCCGTGTTCATCGTCAACGATGTCACATGAATCGTATCTCCGTCCAGCGTTCCCTTCACCGTCACTTCGTGCCCCGCATGACCGTCTGCCTTGTCCTGCGGCTCCAAAATATAAACCTTCTTGTCCGCTTCATCATACAAAGCATATTTCGCGCCATGTGATTTCACGCACTTCGACGTGCACTCCGCCTTCGCCGCGCTGGCATCCTTCGCACCGCACATATCGTTCGTAATCACGCCAGACCACGACCCACTCTTCGCCGCGGTGTCCTGCCCCGCCACCGACAAGCCCACCGCAAACACCATCGCAAATCCCGCGAGCATCGCACGCTTTACCATGATTGGATCCCTCCTCACCAATAGGCGCGAGCAATTCGCCCACCGCTCCGCCCGAAATAATGTGTCACCAATCTCCGCATTTGTCTACAAATCACCCAACCAACCATCGCACGACCTTCGCCTGGTTTTTACTAGCCACTAACCACTCGTCACTAGCCACTGCCTTTATCATCAACCGAAAAACACCCAGCCCGTCCGCCGTTCGATTGACATGCCGAGCACCTCCCAATTAATCTCAATTCGATGCCCACACCGCCGAGTTCAGCGCCAAGCTTCCCATCGCGCTCGCATCCACACCTCTACGAAATCAATACGTGGACGTGGCTCGAACAACTCTCCGCGCGCCTCGGCAAAAATATCACCTTGGCCGAAGTCCCAGACTCCGAATGGGACTCGCTCGCTACCCAAGGCTTCCAAATCGTCTGGCTGATGGGCGTCTGGCAACGCAGCCCCATCTCGCGCCGCATGAACATGGAAAATCCCGCGAACGTCGCGCAGTTCAGTCTCGCCCTGCCCAGTTGGAAACCTGAAGACGTCATCAGCTCGCCCTACGCCGTCACCGCCTACGTCCCCGATCCGCGCATCGGCAACTGGGCCGCGCTCGATGCGGCCCGCGAAAAATTGCGCGCCCGCCGCATCGGATTGTTTCTAGATTTCGTCGGCAACCACACCGCGCTCGACCATCCCTGGACGCGAGAACATTCCGAGTTCTACATTCAGGCCACGCCAGAAGAATTCCAGAAAAATCCGTCGCTTTACTTCACTCAATCCACGCCGCGAGGCCAGCAGTACATCGCTCTGGCCAAAGATCCGTATTTCCCGCCGTGGCAAGACGTAGCCCAGCTCAATCACTTCAATCCCGCCCTCCGCGCCGCGCAACTAGCCGACCTCCGCACCATCGCCGCCCACTGCGACGGCATCCGCTGCGACATGGCCATGCTCCAACTCAACGACATCTTCAACTCCAATTGGCGTCGTTTGCTCGGCAACACACCCCAGCCCGACAAAGAATTCTGGACCGAAGCCCACGTAGCCGTTCCCAACCTCACGCTCCTGGCCGAAGCCTACTGGGGCACCGAGCAGCGCCTCCTCGATCTAGGATTTACCTACGCCTACGATAAAACTCTCTACGACGCCGTGCGCGACACCAACATCTGGCACATCCGCGAGCGACTCACCAGCCTCCCCGAACGCCAAAGCGATTTCGCGCGCTTCATGGAAAATCACGACGAGCAGCGCCGCGCCATAGTTTTTCCCAACGACCGTCTCGCCGCAGCCGGCACGCTGCTCTCCACCCTCCCCGGCATGCGCTTCTATCATCAAGGCGAGCTCGAAGGTCGCCGCATCCATCTCCCCATCATCCTGCGGATCGCGGCAGACGAGCCGCCCGATCGCATCAGCATGAATTTCTTCCAGAAAATTTTGCGGATTACAAAGCAGGATGTATTTCACGAAGGGAAATGGAGCCTACTCGATGTCGCGCCGGAAGGCGATGCTCCCACCGATAGCCTGCTGGTCTACGAATGGCAATCACCGAAAGCGTGGAAAATAATTGCGGTAAATCTCGCGGCTTACACCTCGCAAGGTCGCGTCCACCTGGCCGGCCGCGTCTCGCCCACCCAAAATTACATCTTCAACGACGAATTAAATAACGTCCGCTACGATCGCACCGGCCAGGAACTTCACGAAATCGGCCTCTTCATCCGCCGCGACCCTTTCCAAGCCCACCTCTTCGACATAACCCCCGCGGCGTAACGTACACCGCCGCTGCGCTTTTCGTCGCAGCCCGTCGCCAAAGGATTTCTCCGCGTCCGCTGCGTCTCTGCGGTTCAACTGGTCCCGCCGCTATTTCACGACGAGCGTCAAAAAGTTATTCAAAGTCTGCGTTTGCCCATTTAAAGTTGTCGTCAACGACAAAGTATATGTCCCTGCCGGAGTTGCCCCGTTCGGCCCCTGCGGCAAACTGTTGCTGCATGCCGCCGATCCCAACGCCACCAGCAGCAAAGTCGCAAACGTTAAAGCCACCCGCCGGTTCCGACGGAACGTCCACATCGCTCCGCCGAAAACCATCGAAACCAGCACTAAGCCAATCCCCCCGCCGACTCCTCCGACGGGCGGCACAAATCCCGTCGCCGGGGGCGTCCCCTGGCAGAATGTCTGTATCGCGAACGCTACCTCCGTTGACCCGCCGGTCAACGTCACCGAACTCGGTATCACGTTGCATGTAATCAGCACCGAAGACGGTATGCATCCCAGCTGCACCGTCCCTGTCACTCCCGGTGCTCCGCTAATCACCAATCCGTAATACGCCGTCCCACCCGACACCGTCGTCGCCGTCGAAGATCCGCCCGGCGCAATCGCGATGATCACCTGCGAAGTCACGCCCGTACCGCTCAACGCCACCGTCTGTGGACTTCCCGTCGCATTGTCGGCGATGTTCAGCGTCGCGGTCCGCGCTCCATTCGCGCTCGGCGTGAAGACCACACCGATCGTGCAACTTCCCCCCGCCGCCAACGTCCCCGTCGAACTGCATCCCGAGCTTGTATTCGGCAGCGGCACTCCAAAATCTCCCGCGTTCGCCCCGCTAACCGTGAAGCCGCTGAAATTCACCGCCCCAGTGCTGTTGTTCGTCACCGTCACGCTCAGCGGCGCGCTGGTCGTGGTCAACGCTTGGGACCCGAACGTCAAACTGCTCGGGGTCACCGTCACCGTGGCTGCTCCGCCCGTGCCCGTCCCCGTCAGCGTCACCGCTTGCGGACTTCCCGTAGCATTATCCGTAAACGTGATCGTCCCGGTTCGCGTTCCGGTCGCTGTCGGCTTGAACGTGATCGAGAATACGCACGGCTCCGACTCTACCGCGAGACTCGGGCATTGCGCCAAAGTCGCACCGGAAAAATCTCCCGAAGTGACGATGCTCGTGAACGTCACTGCCGTACCGCCTGTGTTGGACACTGTCAGGTTCTGCCCCGCACTCGTCGTTCCCACCGCCTGAGCGCTAAACGTCAACGACGTCGGCGCAATCGTGATCGTCCCGCCGGTCGCCGGCGTTCCCGTGCCGGTCAAGACGATCGTCGTTGTCTGTGGCGTCGTGCTACCCGCGCTCGTATATGTAACCGTCACGGTCCCCGTCAGTGTTCCCGTCGCCGTAGGCGCAAAGGTCACGTTCACCGTGCAGCTCGAGCCGGTGCCCGTGCCAGTCGCAAGCGTCGCCGGGCAACTGTTCGTCTCGCCGAAGTTCGCGCTCGCTGCAATTCCGGTGATCGTCACGTTGGTTGTACCCACATTCGTAATCACCACCGGCTGCGACGCGCTCGTCGTCCCCTGCGCCTGGCTGCCAAAAGTAAGCGACGTCGGGTTCGCCGTCACATTCGCGCTGGACAAGCTTCCCGCCTGCACGAACACGTTCGAATCCAACGCAAAGTCGTTTGCATCGGCCACTGCCAGCTTGATGTGATACGTCAACCCGGGCGTTACCGTCGCTTGGGCCGTCAGCACTGTGGTCAACCCATTTAGCTCGGTATCCACAGGCGGCAACGGTCCGGTTGCTGAGAATTGCACCTGGTTGTTCACGTAGAACTGAGGATTTGTCGGAGGTATCGGGGGAGTGACGGTCGTATTGCCGTCATTCACATCGTTGATTGACACGGGCAGGTCCGTCCCGGGAATTAGCGCCAGATTCACCGGCGCGCCGCCCGGCGCCGTCAGGAAGAATCCGAACACGTCGTTGAACGACCCGATGAAATCCGGGTATTCCTCCGAACCGAACACATACTGGAAACTGATCGTCGAGCTCGTCGGTACAAAGTCAAATTCCAATACCGATGCGTCGTTCGTGATATTACCCTCGCCCACGATCGTGTTCAAATCCGCGTCGCCCGGCTCGCCGTTGTCCACCGACATTCCGTTTTCACAATTCATGCCTGCCACGTTGCGTGCCGAGCCCGAGCTCAGCACGATTCCATTGGTAAAGCCCAGAACATTCGAGCTGCTTGTAAACGTCCCCGCGGCACGGAGCGCGCCCGTGTACTTGACGTTGCTGATCGCTACTCCCGCCCCCACTAGGCTCTGCGCCAGCGCCGTCGGCGTAAGTGTGGAATCCGTGAGGTCATCCACCTTGATCACGCTGTCTGCGCCCCAGCCGTGTATCGTCATCTGGAAATTGCCGCCTGGATCATCATCATTCACCGTCAGGATTTGGTCCGTTTGGTCCTGGCAAACGCTGGCCGGCTTGAAACCGATAAACAAGTGACAGGTCCCTCCCGGCGCCAGTGTCCCGCAGTCAGTCGTCGCTGTGTACGGAGCAGTCGGTGTCACTCCGCTGACATGCACCGTCTGCGTGCTCGATGTATTCGTCAATGTCACCTGTAGTGGTTTGCTCGTTCCGTCCACTCGCTGCTTGTCTTCGTCGCCTTCGCCGTTCACGTTGAAATCCGCCACGATCAACTGAGTCGATACCCCGCCAAGAATAACCGTCGAATCCGTCGCCGTTGCCGACGCCGATCCACCGCCAGACACCGTCACCGAATTCACCTGTGGAGAAGTCGCATCGCTTGCTACTGCCACCGTCACAGTAATCGCCGGATAACTCGCGTCCGCCCTCAGCACGTCGCTGCGCGTGCAGCTATTTCCTTCGCACGTCCATCCCGTCCCCGCCATCGAGTCGAGCGCTAATCCCGATGGAATCGTGTCCGTCACCGTCACGGTTCCGTTCGTCGGCCCCGCGCCGCCCGCGTTCGATACCGTTACCGTGTAGGTATCTGCGGTATCGCCGACGGTGAAGTCCCCCACATGGCTCTTGCTGATCGTCAGCACCGGCGACGGGGCAACACTCGTCGTGAACGTCGCCGTCACCGTTTCCGGTCCCGCCGGCATATTGAAAGTGCAAGTCGTAGCTCCCACAGTGCACGCAGTCGGCGTCCCGCTCCATCCGCCGAAACCTCCGCCCGAAGGCGGCGTCTCCGTCAAAATGACCTGTGTGTTGAACACTGCGTTTATCGAGCAGTTGGCGGTACCCGCTGCCGGCCCGCAATTGATCTTGCCGCTCGACGAGCTCACCGGGTTGCTCGTGACTGTGCCCCCCAGTGTCCCCGCTCGATTCACCGTCAGCAAGTAAGAGTTGATAGTGAACAGCGCCGTTGCGCTAGTCTTGCTCGTGCTGGTCACTGTAAACACGCAAGGATTCGTGTTGCCGGAGCACGGTCCTGCCGTCCAATTGGCGAACGAGTATCCCGTCGCCGCTGTCGCCGTCAACGTTACCTGTGTGCCAGACGTAAAATTTGTCGTGCACACACTGGGCGGCGCCGGATTCGCACAATTAATTTCCGGCGTGACTGTCGGAGTCGAAGTGCTCGTCACCGTCCCGTTCCCCGTCAATGCCACCGTGAAACTGCTCGTCTGCGCCGTGAACACCGCCGTGACGGTGTGCGCCGCGCCCATCGTCACTATGCACTTTGCCGGTTGTCCTGTCGGTATCACGCACGGTCCACTCCAACTCGTGAAATTCGAAGTTACGTTTTGCTCCGCCGTCAGCGTCGTGATCGATCCGCTCAATATGTTTTGTGTGCAAACCCCCGTCGGCGTCGTCGTCCCGTTCAACGTGCAATCGATAGTCGTTCCTGTCCCGCCGATGTTCCCGAGTACAATCCCGCCTCCCGTCGCATTCGCGCCAGGTATCACGTTCAACGCAAAATTTCCCGTCCCATTGTTGAACGTCGCCGAGAGCTCTTGGTCCGCGGTGATTGTGAACGTGCACGTCGCGATTGTACCGGGACAGACGTTGCTTATTCCCCACCCGCCAAACACCGATCCGGCCCCCGGAGTCTCCGTCAGCGTCACCTGCGCGTTGCTGTTAAAGTTCGCTGTGCACGTCCCCGTCGCGCCCTGCGCGGTTGTATTCGTACAATTGATGGCGCCCGTGCTGTCCGTTACCGTGCCGTACGCGGCTCCTTCCAGCACTAATTGCACCTTGAACGTCGTCGCACCACCCGAGACGGTGACCAATACTCCCGCGGAGGTCTGCCCCCCAAATTGCGCGGTGATCGTCGCCGTGCCGCTGCCCACCGCCGTGGCCAATCCCGTCGATCCGATCTGCAACACTCCCGTGTTCGAAGAATTCCACGTCGCCTCACTCGTCAAGTCCTGAAAAGTTCCATCGCCATAGAGTCCCAGCGCCGAAAATTGCTGTGTGCCGCCCACTGCCAGCGTTCCCACGCTCGCGGGAAAGGCGCTCACAGTACTCAGCGCCGCTCCCGGCGCCGTTTTCAGCGCAAATATGATCGCATCGGGTTCCGGAACAGTACCGCTGCAACTAGTGCAAGTCGTCTGAAATCCGTTCACCGTCGTTGCTGGCGTGGTGCTGTCGAAATAACTCCCCGAGCTCGCATTGCCGCCTACGTACATCGCATGCCCTGTGTCCACGCCGATCGCGGCTATAGAGTTTTCCGCCACGGACACGCCACCAATTGAAACGCCTCCGGCGCCGATGTAACTCGAGAACAATGTCTGCGCCGAAGTCGGTGTTATCAGGAACGACGAAACGAATGCATCTTGCGTTCCTACTAGCGATCCCTGAAATGGATGGAGCACCGGAAAATCTGTGGACGCAGTGTCTCCGCCCACGATGATGTTGTATCCAGCGGGAACCCGAGGGTCGTAAGCCAGCGCGCGGATCTCGTCCTGGCCGCTGCTCCCGCCGAAGTAGCTGCCCGAGAGGAGACTAGCCAGACCGCTCTTAGTCGTGTCCATCACGACAAGAAAACCTGCCTGTCCACCCGTGGAAGCCGCCGCCGGGTTGCTGCTTCCCCCGCTTAGCGCGTTGCCAGTCACAATGTCCGGCGCGTTCGTTGTGCTGTTCGAAGTTGTCCGGCCCGCCAGCGCGACCACACCTGTGCCTAGATCCACCGCTCCCGTCTGAACGTCGGTCGCTCCGCCACCTCCCACATACGTGGCATACTTCAACGCGCCGAAGCCGCTTACACTCGTATCCAGCTTCATCACAAACGAGTCGATCGTCCCATGGAACGTGCTTTGGAAGCCCAGCACTCCGGCTGCTGCTCCGCTGAAAGCCACGCTCGATTCTGTGTCGCCTCCCAGGTACAGGATGTTTTCATTCGACGCATCAATAACTCCGCCGCATCCCGCCGCCTGCCCGCTGGTGCTCCCCGCTCCTACGTTCAAATAGCTGAAATAGCCCGGTGTCAGATTTGATCGCGCCAGCTTCACTGTATAGCAATCGTCGAACGCTCCCGTGGCGCCGTTATTGAATTCCGTCGCGTAAGCCCCCGCGCTGATTGGCAAGTTCGTTGAACCCGTCGCCCCCGTCAAAAGTACATTTCCCGCAGCATCCGTGAACACGTATCCGGTTGCCATCAATCCGTTGCCGCCCAGCACCACCGATGCGTCGATTGCCGCGCCGCCTGGCTTCAGCCGCGTTACTACTGTCGCGCTGGCGTCAGTGCCTGTCGCCGTTACCGGATTTAGCACCGTACCCGGATAATCGCTGCATAGCGTCTGCCCTCCGAGTACCGGCTCAACGCTCCCAGCCCCTTGACTCGTGTCCAGCGCGAGGAATCCGGACGCAGTCCCGCAAAGTGTCCCACCTAGCGCCGTAAACGGCGTGCTGCCCCCAATAAAAGTCAAATAAACCAGTGATCCACTTCCGGTCTTCGTCGCGTCAATTTCCGCGACAAAAACATTCTCCCCGCCTGCGGCGGTCGAGGGATTCCCCACATTTGTGCTGCTCTCCGGAAACGTCGCCATGTCGTCCGCGAACCCCGTCACGTAAACCTTCGGTGCTCCGGGAGTGGACGTATCCACCGCCACCGCCTGCAGCAAGTCGAGCCCCGCGCCTCCCAGAAATGACGAGAAGAAAATGACTGGATCAATCACTAACTGCTCCGCGTGATCGTACGGCCCCAGTTCAAAGCGCACCTGGTTCTTCGCGCTCAGTACGAATTCGCCTCGCACTTCGCTCCGGTTCGCGCCCTCGCCCTGATAAATCACCGGCTTCCGCATTTCAAATTCGGAGTCCGCTGTGTGCAAAATCAAATCGCCATTCGCGGCAATTTCGATTTTCTTCGCTCCGCGAATTTTGAATCCGATTCGCCCGGGATCCGCGCCCGGCGCAACCACAAAATCGTATTCCAATTGCCGCTGGTCGCCATGAAACAGCAGATCCACTCCCGGATAAACTTTCGTCACCTGCACTTCGGAAAATAGCGCCACGTTTGTGTGCCACGCTGCCTCATCCTTCCCGATCAGGTAGTTCACTTTCCCCGGCAACTCTTGAAGTCCGTGAAATTCCGGCGCGGTATTTGCGCCCAGTAATTCCATCCGCAGTACGGACTGTTTCGAATTTTTTGCATCCGCGCGAAACGCCGTCAGTCCTTTCCCCAATTTGTCGCCACTCACGATCCCGTTCTTGCCTTCCACCAGCACAGTTTCAGTGGGAGTCAGGAACATCGTGTAGCCGCCGCTGCGCGTCAGAAATCGCACGCTCGGATCCGTCTGTCCCGCATTCGCTTCAAAAAACAGCGGTATTTTGATCGCGCTCGCCGCGATCTTTTGCTGCTCCTGCGCGCTCGCTCCGCTTCCGTCGCCGGCCTTCGGCGCCGTCTGCGCGCGCAATTCGCCCTGTGGCAGGACGCTCGCAAATTGCATACAAATCCCTAAAATCAGTAATCCCGACGCGCATCTCAACCTGCGCCTTAGCGACATATTTCCTCCGGCAGCAAACAATACGGACACAAGTGCAAAACTTTGCGCATACCCCGTCGCCGCCCCGCCCGCAAGGAGCCACCATCCACCCGCATCATTATGTTCAAAAAGAACTTAGGGCCTGTTCGGTGATGCGCCTCTACGGGGGCCACCAGGACGTTACCTTGATAGTGCAACTCGGAAGCCACGGAGCCACCGACCACCCCACAAACTCGCCCGCCCCGCCAGACGCCATTGTGAACGCCTTCGACCCCCGAGCCGACGGTCACTAGCCCACTAGCCACCGATCACCTGCGAATTGTTTTTCCATCAACCCGGTCTTCGCAACTACCGCCCAGCCGGTCAAAAAGAGCCCGAGCGAATCACAAAAACTTCGACGTCACTGTCGCAAGTCGTTAACGGTCATTCACTGATAACTCATGACTTATCACTCGTCACTTATCACAGTTTTTCACGCAGGACTGCTCCAGGGTGCAAGCTTGCTCTACGAGGGAACCAAGCCCGAGCGCGGATTCTCCAACCGCCCACTCCCCGCGTCAACCAATAGTTTTTGTTCCCATCAAAATCAGCGCACCACGTCCGCATTATCTGACGCTCTGCACCAGGCTCTAACTTTGACTGTTATTTTTCTTCTGAATATGAAGTGGCTGCCTGCTCTTTAGGTGGGCGTTGTTGAAGCTGTCTTGAAGTTGTATTTGATTTTTCTTTTGAATTTGCAGCGGCCGCCTTCAGGTGGGCGCCGTTGAAGTTGCCTTTGCTTTCGACCGTGTATCATCCGGTTCGGCTTCGTCGAACCGGGCACGCACTTGCCCTCGGGTCCTCTGCGCTCCAACCTCTGCGGCCTCTGCGTTAAATCTCTTCACCTTTCTCTTCGCTCACCTCCATCACTGTCTTCATCAGTATTCATCTGCGTTCATCAGTGGTGACTTTGAACTCCCAGTCCACACCACGTTCCACATTCACCAGCCATCCCTACTTCACCACCAGCGTCAAAAAGTTATTCAACGTCTGCGTCTGCCCATTCAAAGTCGTCGTCAACGACAAAGTATATGTCCCGGCCGGCGTTGCCCCGTTCGGCCCCTGCGGCAAACTATTGCTGCATGCCGCCGATCCTAACGCCACCAGCAGCAATGCAGCAAACGTCAAAGCCATGCGCCGGTTCCGCCGGAACGCCCACATCACTCCACCGAAAACCATCGAAACCAGCAGCATCCCAATCCCCCCGCCAATTCCTCCGACCGGCGCCACGAATCCATTCGCCGTCGTAGTTCCCTGGCAGAAAGTCTGGATCGCAAACGCCACCTCCGTTGACCCGCCCGTCAACGTCACCGACCCCGGTATCACCTTGCACGTAATCAACACCGACGACGGCACGCATCCCAGCTGAACCGTCCCCATCACTCCCTGCGCTCCCTGAATCACCAGTCCGTAATAAGCCGTCCCACCTGAAACCGTCGTCGCCGTCGTAGATCCGCCTGGCGGCACCGAAATAATTACCGATGACGTCACGCCCGTCCCGCTCAACGCCACCGTCTGCGGACTTCCCGTCGCATTATCCGCAATATTCAACGTCGCCGTCCGCGCGCCGTTCGCCTGCGGCGTGAATATCACATTGATCACGCAGCTCGCTCCCGCCGCCAACGTGCCCGCTGGGTTGCATCCGGAACTTGACGAAGGCAGCGGCACTCCAAAATCCTCAGCATCCGCACCGCTCGTCGTAAAGCCCGTGAAGTTCACCGGCCCTGTGCTGGTATTCGTCACCGTCACGCTCAGTGGCGCGCTCGGCGTCGTCAGTGCCTGCGATCCAAACGTCAAACTGCTCGGCGTCACCGTCACCGTCGCGGTACCTGGCGTACCCGTTCCCGTCAGCGTCACTGTCTGCGGACTTCCCGTCCCGGTATCCGTAAGCGTGATCGCTCCCGTCCGCGTCCCCGTCGCTGTCGGCTTGAATGTGATCGCAAATACGCACGGCGGGTTTTCCTCTCCGATGCTCGGGCACTGCGCCAGTGTCGCTCCCGCAAAGTCGCCGCTCGTCACGATACTGCTGAAGATCAACGGAAAATTCCCGTTATTCGACACTGTCACCGTTTGCGTCGCGCTCGTCGTTCCCACCGCCTGGCTGCCAAATGTCAACGAAGTTGGCGAAATACCGATCGCCCCCGCAACGCCCGTCCCCGTCAATGTCACCGTCTGCGGGCTTCCCGTCGCGTTATCTGTAAACGTGATCGTTCCGTTGCGCGCGCCCGCCGCTGTCGGTGTGAACGTAATTTGGAACGTACACGGCTTCGCGTCCACCGCGATGCTCGGGCACTGCGCTAGCGTCGCCCCCGCAAAATCGCCGCTCATCGCAATGCTCGCGAACGTCGCCGCCGTATTCCCCGTGTTCGATACCGTCAACGCCTCCGGCGAACTCGTCGATCCCAAGCCCTCGAGCCCGAACGGCAACGGACTCGGCGTGATCGTGATCGTCGCAGGGCTGCCAGTGCCTGTCCCCGTCAGCGTCACCGATTGCGGACTTCCCGCAGCATTATCCGTAAACGTGATCGCTCCCGTGCGCGTTCCGGTCGCCGTCGGCTTGAACGAAATCTGAAACGCGCACGGCGTCCCTTCCACCGCGATGCTCGGGCATTGCGCCAGCGTCGCGCCCGCAAAATCGCCAGTCGTCACAATGCTCGTGAACGTCACCGTCGTCCCACCAGTATTCGACACCGTCACTGTCTGTGTCGCGCTTGTCGTTCCGACCGCCTGACTGCCGAACGTCAATGCCGTCGGCGCAATAGATATCGATCCTGTAGATGTCGTGTTAAACGTCGCCGCCACGGTCTCGGCGGCACTCATTGTCACCGTGCAAGTCGGGGGAGCCGTCTGCGGACCGGCCGGAGTGCAGTTCGAGCTGAAGCTCGCGAACGTCGAGCCCGTGCTCGCCGTCGCTGTCACCACTACTGCGCTATTCCCCGCGAACGTAGCCGTGCAGGTCGTCGGGCAGCTGATCCCAGCCGGCGCGCTAGTCACTGTTCCGGAGCCGCTCACCGTGACCGTCAAAGCCGCCGCGCCCGTGCCCGAGAGACTGACTGTCTGCGTGCTCCCTGCGGTCGGTGCGTTGTCGGTGATCGTAAGCGTCCCGGTGTAAGCAATAAATTGCGTTGGCACGAATGCAATCTTGAGCACGCACTGAGCGCCAATCGCCAGCGTCGCAGGCGCCGCAGGGCACGGATTATCAGCTAGCGAAAATGCGCCCGCAGTGATCGCAATGTCCGAAATCGCCAGCGGCGCGTCTCCCGAATTGGTCAACGTCACCGGCAAGGTCGCGCTCACATTAATCGGTTGGTTTGCAAACGCCGCCGTGGCACTCGAAAGAGCCACGTTCGGAGTTAGTAGAACTTTCCTGATCCGGTTATTAAACACGTCGCCCACGTACATATTGCCTTCAGGGGTTACCACGATTCCCACCGGCGTAGCGAAGCTAGCCGAAAGTGCTGGGCCGCCATCGCCCGAGAATGCAAACGTCCCACTTCCCGCAAACGCCGTGATGATTTTGCTGGTTCCGTCCACACGCCGAATCACGTTATTCCCCGAATCAGAGATGAAAAAATTGCCAGCGCCATTTACCGACACTCTATCCGGAGTACGCAAAGTCGCGCTCGTGGCCAGACCCCCATCGCCGGTGTGTCCAGCGGTTCCCGTCCCGGCGATCGTCGTGATAATGCGCGGCGTGCCGGTGTCAATTTTGCGAATCACATTATTATCGGTGTCGGCGACATACAAATTGCCGCTCGCGTCAATGTCCAGGCCCAGCGGGCAATCCAAAGTTGCGTTAACTGCTGGCCCCCCGTCTCCCGAAAGATTTCCCCCCGGAACGCAACCGACGGGCGCGTTCCCATCAGCTCCACCCCCCGCAACCGTTGTGATCGTGCCGGTTGTGTCCACTTCGCGTACGCGATTATCCTGCGCGTCAACAAAATAAAGATTTCCCGCCGCATCCAGCACCGCTCCCCGCGCGTCGTTCAAGCTGGCGCTAAGCGCAGGCCCACCGTCGCCGCACGTCGAAAACGGGGCAGTGCACATATTCCCGGATCCCACAATCGTCGTGATTGTCCCTCCGGCGTCCACTTCGCGAATTCGATTGTCGCCATTATCCGAAACGATCAGGACCCCGCCCGGTTCCACCGTGACCGTGCGCGGCTGAAAAAGTGCAGCTTGCGAGGCGGGACCACCATCACCACACGGTAGTGCTGGTTGAGCACACGGGATTCCCGTGCCGACCACCGTTGAAATCGTTTGGTTTGCGGCGCTGACTTCACGGATTCGATTGTTTTGCGCGTCCACCAGAAATAGATCGCCGCTCGAATCCAGCGCAGGATTACGCGGGTAATACAAGCTGGCGCTGGTTGCCTGCCCGCCGTCACCCACGGCGCCGCTCCCCACTACTGTTGAAACCGTCTTCGTGGTCGCGTTGTACATCCGAACCCGATTGCTCCAGTAATCTGCGATCCACAGATTTCCGCTAGGCGGATCAACGAACAGTCCAGCAGGATTGGTCAGCTCGATCGAAGTCGCAACACCGTCACCATTGAATCCGAAAGTGCCAGTGCCGACGATTGTCGTAATTTCGTTCGGCGTGGTCGGGTTCGTCGGCGAGAACACTTCCCGAATCACTGCGCTTTGGGTATCGGAGATATAAATGTTTCCCGCACTATCTACCGCCACACCGTCCGGCGCTCGCATCTTCGCCGCGGTTGCCGGGCCACCGTCTCCGCTGTATCCGAACGCGCCAGTTCCGGCCACGATCGTGATATTTTTCGACGTGGCGTCCACACGACAAATAATGTTGTCGTTCGCGTCAGCGATGAAAAGATTTCCGCCAGTATCTACCGCCAACGCTATCGGGGCAGCCAGCGAAGTCGAGGTCGCCAAAACATTGTTAGTGGGAAATCCCGGAGTGCCGGGAATGCCGGCATAAGTTGTGATGATCCCACTCGTCAGGCTGACGCGGCGAACGATGCTGTTGCCAATGTCCGCGACATAAAGATTTCCCAAGCCATCCAGCGCGACCTCTTGCGGGAAACTCAGTTTTGCGCTCGTTGCCTGCCCACCATCTCCCGAGTAATTGCAGACGCCCGCCGTGCCCGCCACGGTATTCATCACTCCACTCGCAGCGACGATCTCGCGCACCACACAGTTGTTCTGATCGGAAAAGTAAAAATTGCCGGAAGCGTCCACCGCCGCGCCGATCGGTTCATACAGCAGCGTCGAAGTCGCCAGCGTACCGTTTGGCGAAAATCCCGCGGTGTTATTCCCCGCGTAAATGGACATGGAAGGAGCAGGTGTACCAGCGGTCACCTTGTAGATCACGCCGTTGTCGTTCACTACATAGAGATTTCCCGCCGCATCTCGAACCATTGCTTCCGGTCCCTCGATCGGCGCAGCCGTGGGAGAAACGTTGCTGGCAGGCGTTCCGCCAGCGATGGTCGAGATGGTGTTCTGTCCGCGCGCGACATTCGCAGACAGCAGCAGGACCGACAGCGAGAAGACAACAATGAAATATTGCGCAACCCTCTTAGTGAGACGACTCATAAAAGTTCTCCTCGACGGGCTGTTCGCAGCAAATCCGAAACCAAACAGTCTTCCGTATGCTGAGCGCAAACGTACGTCGGCACCGTGTTTAGGTTGCCTGCGGACTAACCTTATTGTCGGGGAAACAACGCCGAATTCTCTAACCCAACCGCCTTGCCAGTCAAGCAATTGTTTTAATTGTCATTGAAAACCGCCGGGCACTCCCATATCATGCCGCACTCTGCACGCCGCCTTTGACTTTGTAGCGGCTATCCTGCCTCTGTGGGATGTCCGCCGTTGACTATGCTTTTGAATTTGTAGCGGCCAGCTTTAGCTGGGCGCCGTTGACTCTGACTTTGTTGTTGAATCTGTATTCGCTAGCGCGCCGCAGACGCTTCACCAGCAGCTCAATGCCAACACCTCCCTCCGAAACCGAACAACCACCAAACTCCGACGGCTCGCGCCTGCGCCAGATCGGTTTCCTTCCTCTGCTCTGCATTTTTTACGGATACACCGCCGGCGGCCCCTTCGGTTACGAAGGTATCTTCCACGATTCCGGCCCCGGCATGGCGCTCGTATTCCTCGCCTTCGTTCCTTTTTTCTGGAGCATCCCCATTTCCTTCGCTTCCGCCGAACTCAATAGCCTGCTCCCCGTGCAAGGCGGCTTCTATCGCTGGAGCCGCGCAGCGTTCGGCGATTTTTGGGGTTTCCAATGCGGTTGGTGGAACTGGACCGGCACATTTCTGCTGAACAGCCTTTACGGCGTGCTCGTGATGGATTACCTCAGCATTTATTTCCCATCGCTCACGGGTTACGCAAAATGGGCGGGCGCGTGCCTGGTGCTGATCGTGCTCGCGTATCTGAACGCGCGCGGCATTCAAGTCGCAGGCCGGCTATCCGTCGCGCTGCTCGTCGCCGTATTGATTCCCGTCACATGGCTCTGCGCGATCTCGCTTTTTCACATGCACCACAATCCGGTGCTGCCGTTCGTTCCACCCGGTGCGCCCTTCGGCAGCGTCTTCGGCAGAGGCCTCGCGCTGGCGATGTGGAATTACGCCGGCTACGAGCAACTCTCCAGCACCACCGGCGAAATGAAAAACCCGCAGAAGACTTTCGTGCGCATCCTCGCCTGGAACACCCCAATGAACATCCTCACCTACATTCTTCCCACCACTCTCGCGCTCGCCGTGCTCGGCAACTGGCAGGATTGGAAGACAGATTACATTGTCACTGCTTCGCGACTCATCGGTGGACCGGCGCTAGGTGCCGCGATGTTGATTGCCGCCATGATTGGCACGCTCTCGCTTTCCAACAGCACCATTCTCTACACCACGCGCGTACCAGCGACGATGGCGCAAGATGGCTACCTGCCCGCGTGGCTAGGCAAAATTCACCCGCGTTACGGAACGCCAACTCGCGCGATTGCAGTTTCAACTGTGGTGTATTGTTTGCTCGCGAAGTTCGACGTCGAGGATATGGTGAACATCTACATCTGGACACGCATCGCCACCACCCTCCTGACGCTGTTCGCTGCGTGGCAAATGCGTAGAAAATTGCCGGACGCGCCGCGCGGTTTTCGCATTCCCGGCGGCGCCCTGGGCCTTGCCTACATCCTGATTTTTCCGCTAGTGTTGTGCGCGCTGAAAGTCGCGCAAAGTGAGGATTACGTCTGGCGCTACGCGCCGCTGCTGCTCGCGTCGGGCCCCGTCGCCTACGTCGTCTTGCGCTACGCTTTCAACTTAAAACCCACCGCCGAAACATCTCGAACCGCGTAGTGCTTGGCCTTTCTCTACCCTAGTTATCACGGCACAGCCACATGAGTGGCTGTGCGGCTTTGGCTTTGGCCTTGGCTCTCTCCGTGTCTTCCGTTGTTCACTGCGCCCACTGCTCCTCTGCGGTAATCCTTTGCCATTGCCACCTTCACCGCCTCGCACCTCTCCCAAACGGAAACACCCCCCGCAAACTCTCTACCCCAACCCCCACAATCCATCTACCATACTCCCGTGACGACGACCGCTCACCTCCACCGCCGCATCGCTGCGGCCACCGGCATCGTCATGGCCAGCGTTCTACTCAGCCGCATTCTCGGCTTCTTTCGCGACTGGACCGTTGCCCATCAAGTCGGCGCCAACGCTGCCACCAGCGCCTACTACACCGCTTTCACCCTCCCCGATTTCCTCAACTATTTAATCGCCGGAGGCTCGCTCAGCATCACCTTCATCCCAGTCTTCGCCAAATACGTCGCCGAACAACGCGAAGACGAAGGCTGGCGCGTTTTTTCCACGGTCGTCACCGTAATGGGCTTCGTCCTGGTCACGCTCGTAATCCTCGGCGAAATTTTCGCCGCCCACATCGTGAAATACATCGCCCCCGGCTTCGCCCCCGCTGAATTTCAGCAAACAGTTTTCCTGACGCGCCTCATGCTCCCCGCGCAAATCTGTTTTTACGAAGGCAGCATCCTCAGCGCCGTGCAATACGCCAAAAATCGCTTCATCATCCCGTCGCTCGCGCCAATCCTCTACAACATCGGCATCATCCTAGGCGGCGTCCTGCTCTCTTCGCGCATCGGCATCACCGGATTCGCGGTCGGCGTCCTAGGCGGAGCCATCTGCGGAAATTTCCTGCTGCAAATCTACGGAGCCTGGCGCGCCGGCGCGATTTTCCGTCCCAATTTCAACGTCCGCAATCCCGGCTTCTGGATGTTCCTGAAACTTTCCGTCCCCATCATGCTCGCGCTCTCACTCTCCTTCGTGGACGACTGGATCATCCGCTGGTTCGGCTCCTATCTCCAACCCGCCTCTATCACCTGGCTCGCCGACGGCAAAACTCTAATGCGCGTCCCCCTCGGCCTCGTCGGACAGGCCATCGGCGTCGCGTCTTTCCCCATCCTCGCGCAGCTCTATTCCGAAAAAAAATTCGACGAAATGAATCGCATTCTCAATTCTACTTTCCGCGCGCTCATCTTTTTGCTTCTCCCGATTTCCGCGCTCACCATCGCGCAAAGCCTGCCGCTCGTGCATCTCGCATTCTCAGCCACTCGCCTGCGCCCCACCGATCTTTCGGCCATCGCCTCGACGCTGGCGTTTTTTTCGCTCGGCATGTTCGCCTGGGGCGCGCAAAATATTCTAGCCCGCGGCTTTTACGCCACGCGTGACACCATCACCCCGGCCGTGGTCGGCACCCTCACCACACTCCTGAGCCTCCCAGTCTATTGGTTGCTAGTCCGCCGCCTCGACTACGTAGGCCTGGCCCTCGCCAGCACCATCGGCATCGTCGCCTACACAATTCTTCTTTTCGTGCTGCTAGGCCGCCGCACAAAAAATCCAGAAGAGGGCAGTATCGTTGTATTTTTCCTGAAGGTAGCAGTAGCGTCAGCCGCGGCGGGCTATGCCTGCTATCGGCTAACCGGTGCGCTGGAAACCGTCATCCCTTGGCAGCACATGGCAGGCGCGTTCTTGCTGCTGACGTTGGTAACTTCGATGGGAATCGTTCTGCTCTTAGCCCTGCTGAAAATTTTTCGCGTCCCAGAAGTAGGCCAATACCTCCGCCGCGCCTACCAATTCGCGAACCGTGCCTGACGATGCGATAAGCATCGTCATCGGGGAATTCTTTCGTCACTTGGCGGGCAGCTGCTCTAAAACTGGATTCAGTGTCAACTCGCTGCCCTTGATGACTTCTAGTTCTCGCTCCCAGTCTTTCTTGCCAGACAATCTAAGCACGATCTTATGGGTGCCCGTTGGAGTCGGGATCGTCGAAGGTGTCTGCCCAACAAATCTGCCGTCAATATATATTTCTGCGCCCAAAGGGCCCGAAGTGATTCGCAGGTTCCCAACTCCTGCGGACTGCGCAGCTACGGGTAATGCTCTCGATTCCGGATAAAATCGTTGCAGCAGCTGAATCAAGTCACTTGCACTGAGCGCGAAGCCGATTCCTTGAAGCGCTACTCCGCCTTCCGAACCTTGAGTGCTGAGCGCCTTCAGCGTGTTAATGCCGACGACGTCCCCGTGAATATCCAAAAGTGGACCGCCACTATTTCCAGGATTAATTGCAGCGTCCGTCTGAATCCACGTGCCGCGGCCCGCCTCGGGATTTCTTCCCACCGCACTCACGATTCCCTTAGTCACGGTGTTCGGCATTCCGTGGGAAGGGTTGCCAATAGCAATCACGGCCTGCCCCGGATGGACGTCTGAAAGACCAGCGAGGGATACATGGGGAAACCCTTGTCCTTCGACGTTTACGAGGGCTAGGTCCATCTCTGAGTCGGTGTACACCACGGTCCCCAGCAACTCCGAGGCATCCGAGAAAACAACGGTTATCGTGCTGTCTCCTTCGACGACGTGATGGTTCGTCGCGATCACACCTGTGTCCGTTACCAGAAAACCTGTTCCCCAACCGTGGCTATCACGAAGTTTCACGATAGCCGGACCGGCAAGTTCGACCACACGTTCGGCGGCTAATTCAGGACGATAATCGACTGTGCTTCCCGCGTTTGTGCTAGTTCGAACGGATCCTTTAAACACCTCGGATGTGGCCCGAGGAGTTGTCTGAATTTGACTGGTTTTCAGTAGCCAGTATCGGCCGTGATTTCGGCCGTTTAGAGCGGTCCATTCGAACGGACCGTCAGTGAGCGTAACTTCTTGGACCGTGTACCCGTCTTTGTAGATTCGGGCAACCATCGCGTGCTCGAGCCTCGTCCCGATCACGGTCTTTGTTTTGTGGAAGTATCCAGCCGGATAGTTGACGCGGAAGGGAGTCGTGCCAACAACAACCCCGTCGATTTCCACCGTCGCGCCCGTCGGCGAACTCGTAATGTTCAGTGTTTCGGACCGGCCTCGCGACGCCAGCACGGTCGTCGCCAATAGCGCCACCAGCACGCGAAAAGCAATGCGCACCGTCGCTCGCATGGAAACCCCCAAGGTGAGGCATCCACCATGTCAGCCGTCAACGCCACCGTCAATCCGCACAACTACTGACGGACTCAAGTGACGATCCCCACTTGCCAACTGTTCACCCACCCTGAGGGAAGTGCCATGAAGTCAGAAACATACGCGAGCAGAAAAACGAAACCACCCATCGGACCGGCGCATCTTTCAATAGAGGGCGCTGCGAATGTTTTCGCAGTGATGCTCTCGCCCGCAGCAGCATCGAGGCTGTCTGGCTCGATATCTTCGCGGCAAATTGCAATTTTGAACAGAGGAGAAATTGAAATGGATCTTCGTACGAAAACCTGCCTGACAGCAGTTGCTCTTTTAGCTCTCTCGTTGCCGATCTGGGCGCGCACCAATTCGGCTCAGCTCTCGATCGATCATCCCGTCACGATCGGCACTCAACAGTTGGCGCCCGGCACTTACGAGCTCAAAGCGAACGACGCCCAGAATCAAATCAACGTCGTCCGTGCTGAGGATGGCAAGACCATCGCGTCCATTCCGTGTGAATGGGTTCAACTCGCACAAAAGCCTCGCCAAACAGAAGTCCTATTCAACGCGGACCGCGTCACCGAAATAGATTTCAGTGGCCAGATCAAGGCCGCCGCGATTCACTAATTCGCTGCAACCTTCAAAACGGCCGGAGGCGGACTTCACATCCGCCTCTTTCCATTTCTGTGCGGTCCTAGTGCAAATATCTCCCCAACCAATCCAAAAATGTCGCATACCACAACTCACTATTCTGCGGCTTCAAAACCCAATGCCCTTCATCCGGGAAAATCACCAATTTCGAAGGCACCCCTTGCACCTGCAGTGCAGTAAAAAACTCCAGATCCTGATTGTAAGGCACACGAAAGTCCAGCTCGCCCCCTACCACCAGGGTTGGCGTCTTATATTTCCTCAGCATCCCCGCAGATTCGCTCGGTGACCACTTCCGATAACTCTCCGGCTTAGCCCAAGGCGCCCCGCCAAATTCCCAATCCGCGAACCACAATTCCTCCGTCGCTCCGTACTCGCTCACCAAATCGTAAGGCCCTGCATGGCTGATCAAACACTTAAACCGATCCGTGTGCGTCGCGATCCAATCAATCATGTATCCGCCGTAAGATCCGCCCGCCGCTCCCACTCGCGACCCATCAATAAAGGGATACTTCGCGATTGCCGCGTCCAGCCCCTTCATCAAGTCCTCGTAAGCTTTCCCGCCCCAGTCCTGGCTGATTTCGGCCGTAAATTTCTGCCCATATCCAGTTGACCCGCGCGGATTCACCATCACCACCACATAACCCGCTGCAGCCATCACCTGCTGATTCCAGCGATAACCCCACGCGTCTGTCCAAGCTCCCTGCGGACCGCCGTGAATCAAAAGCAGCGTCGGATATTTTTTCGCCACATCAAAATCCGGCGGCCGTATCAGCAATCCCTCCACCTGCGTCTTCTCCGCGCCCTCAAACCAGAACGGCTCCGCGGCCGGCAAAGCCAGGTCCGCTAGCAGCGCGCTATTCTGATGCGTAATCTGGTGAAAATCAGTTCTGGTTTTCAGGAAAAGTTCCGTCGGCATCGTCAGACTGGTACGCGCCAGAACCAACGTCTGTCCATCGGGGCTCAAATCGAACTCAGCGTTGAATCCATCGGCGACGCGCACGATCGGGGCTGTCTTCAGCGCCGACATCCAATAGACAGGCATCTCCGCCTTATCTTCCGTTGAGAAATAAATCCCGGTACTGTCCGGCTTCCACTTATACGATTCGACGCTAAGATCGATATCCTCGATCCGATTGGTGATCGTGCCGCTCGACCTCTCGTACAGCATCAATCGCCAGCGATCCGCCTCATACCCACCAAGAAATTGCGCCCGATAAGCGATCCACTTTCCGTCCGGCGAATAAGCGGGCCCCCAATCGTTCCCCGGATTCGTAGTGATCCGCTTCGGCTCCCCACTGCCTGCTGCATCCACCGTAAAAAGATCCCCGTTCGTGCTCAACGCCTCGTTCTTGTCCGTGTTCGCCGTGTAACAGAGCTCGCGACCGTCCGGAGAAAATGCAATCGCCTCCGGCGCCCCTTCATTAAAAGGCGGCACGTCGTAGTTCGCCCCCGGCGTCAAATCCCGCGCCGCCCCGCCACCCTCTACCTTCGTCACAAATAAATGGCCCCGCTTGCCGTCCCACCATTCCGTCCAATGCCGGTACAAAAGTTTTTCGTAGACTCGCGCCTTCACTTTGCTTTTCTCTTTCGCGGCATCGCGCTGCTCGTTGCACGCATCGTCCTTACAATCCGGATACACGGACGACACAAACGCCAAAGTCTTTCCATCCGGCGACCACAGTTCATTGTCCGCACCTGTCGAAATCGCAGTCAGCCGCGTCGCCTCGCCACCCTCCAGCGCGATCCAATAAATTTGCGGCGTCCCCCCGCGCCCCGAAATAAACGCGAGCTTCTTCCCGTCTGGCGACCACCGTGGCCGCGTGTCACTCCCTCCGCGCGTCAACTGTCGCGGCTCGCCACCTCCCGCTGCCGGCACGATCCAAATGTCGCGCACCGAGTGATTCGCCTCCAGATCAGGTGTCGCCACGCTATAAGCGATCCATTTCCCGTCCGGCGAAAATTGCGGCTCACTAACCCGATGCAGGGAAATCAAATCCTTAAAAGTAATCGCGCGCTTCTCGACCGTCTGTGCCGCAGCAACCACAGCCGCCGCAACCGCCGTCACCAGCACCGCGACCGTCACTCCAATAGCCCGCGCGCCCCGCCTCATCGTCCCTCCCTGCCACACACACTTCAAATCTTCGACCGCACCCGCACCTTGCAAGTCAAAATCGCCTGCCCCGCCCCGGCCACAATCAACAAAACACTAAACGGCCAAGGAAAACTCACAATCCTTCGCGTCTCGATAATCGCCTTGCCCTCTCCCACCTGGATTTCCTGCTTCTTCGCTGGCATCGCAACCTGAGGATGGATCAACGCTGCAATCCCGGCCGCCACCAGCAAAATCCCCACAATCGCAATCGGATGAAATTTCATCTCGCTAGCTCCCCGACCCGCGGCTAATCCGTCGCGCCAGCCGCGACCTGCACCCGCGGTTGCGTAATCTCCCCCAAATAATCCGGCCGTCGCTCATCCCTCACAATATGCGGATATCGCATCCCACCGTGATAATCCAACGAAAAAGTCCGGAACTGCGCGCCATTCGCCACAATCAATTGAATCTGCGTCGTCGAATTTTTCGCCGTCGTAATCGCGTCCCGCATCGCCTCCGGAGAAAATTGCGCCCCATTCACAGCCACAATCTTCATCCCCGGACCAATTCCCGCATTGTAAGCCGGGCCCCCGTGAATCACATCGCTCACGATGCCCTCGTCGGAAGCCGAAAATCCCGCAGTCAAAGAAAAACTCGCGTGCCGCGCCAGCTCCTCTTGGATTTCCAGCATCGTGTTGGGCTGTTCGTTGTACACCAACTTCCAGCCGCTGTTTTCCACTGCCTCGTTCGGAGTTTTTGTCGCCACGCCGTCCAGCCGCGCGCGCAAAAATCCCGCCCAATCGTACGGCGCCACGCTGTTCAACGTAGCTACCACATCTTCAAACGTGTACGTCTTCAATTCCGGCTGCCCGCCCGTCCCGCCGTGAAAAATCTTGCAGAAATCGTCAATGGACTTCTTGTCCTTCGTAATCGCCCGCAAAGTTTCATCCACGTCCATCCACAGCAGCTCGCCCTCTTCGTAGAAGTCCGTTCCCCTGCGCCAGTTGGACCATTCATTCGCCGCGTCGTATAGAAACGGCGCCGCATCCGCCGTATCCTGCAAAGGACGCCAATCGCGCCCCGGTCGGTTTTCGTACTGCGCTATCAATCCCGCAAAATCCTCGTGCCACTGTTCGGGAGTTTGCAACCCGCTGCGCGCCGTCAGCACCTCGCCCAAATATTCCGTCAGCCCTTCATACACCCACAGCAAATCATCCTTCATCGGTTCCTGGTAATTCGGAGTCGCCAGCCCTACCGGCCGCCGGTATTTGCCATTCCAGGAATGTACGTACTCGTGCGGCAGTAGCGACGCGAATTCGATCCGCTCCGCATCGTCAATTAAACTGCGCTCCGCCGTGCGATCATCGCTCGATTCGTGATGCTCCAATCCAAAATGCGCTACGTCGTCGCTCAGGGTAAGCAGAAAATGGTAATTGCGGTAATGCCGCACGCCAAAAAGCGCATTAGCCTCCGTCACCAGATTGTGCAACTGGAGCTGCGTGTCCGAAGTCATCGCCAAGGCCGCGGCGCTGTCCGCTGCAATATCAATCTCATGCGACGGAGTCTGCCCCGGCGTCAGGTGAATCGCCCGGTAGTAGCGCCCTGAAATCACCGGCGAATCCACCAACGTCGTCAACGCCACCGGCGCAAACTCAATCGTCGCGCCATCTTGCTTCGCAATCGGCAGCGCGGTCCCGAATTTCCAATCAGCTGGCAACCGCAGGGTGGCCGCGAAATTAATGTCTCTCGCCGGCAGGCCCTTCGGATACAGCAGCACCTGGTTCCAGCTCAGCACATCCAGCGACGCCGTCGCCGAAGCGCCCGCCGAAAATCCCGACGCCGGCCCCGACAGCAGAAAATCTAAATCCGCCTCGAGCTTCGTCACTCCCGCTGGCACGTCCACATGAATCGAAAACATTTCCACCAAGTCGCGTCGCCACGCGATCGTCTTTCCGTCGCTGCTAAATTTCATTCCCGCCACCTGGATGATCGGCCCGTCCGGCATGTGCTCCCCCGGAATCCATTCCGGGTAATACAAAGTCAGCGGCCCAGCCGACACCGGAATCTCCATGTGCGCATGCAAAATTTTCTGCGGCGCCTGCGATGCATCCACGACCAACCGTATCGGCCCCGCCGCGCTCTGCGCCGCCGCCACCCTCAGGCTGCCACCTACCGCCAGCAACGCCGCGGTCATCACCACTTTCCAAATCATCCCTCGCATCCCCACCTCCATAATTTTGAATTAGCTGAGTACAGCGCGAGTCTTTGTCTCTGCGGGTCGTGGCTTTAGCCACGACATAAAGATGTTGGCGCGCAGCGCCGTGCCCTTCGCGGTGCCTGTACCGCGAGCTTTTGAGTTCTCGCGCCGCAGCCACCAGCCAAGAAACATCGCCTCAAAATCCCTTCATCCCCACCTGCCACATCAAAAATCCTAAAACCTGCGTATCCTCTTCAATAATCTTGCTCACCGGACGCCCTTCGCTATGCCCCAACTTCGTATCGTACAAGAGCAAAATCGGTTTATCTGCACCCTGCGCGGCCTGCACGGCCGCCGCCATTTTCCGCGCGTGTAGTGGAGCCACTCGCGTATCGCTATCCCCGGTCAAAAATAAAATCGCGGGATATTTCGTCCCCGCCACCACGTGGTGATAAGGCGAATAAGCAAAAAGCGCAGGAAACTGCCCCTCATCCTCCGACGACCCGTACTCCGGCACCCAATATTTCGCCACGAAAAAATTCTGGTAACGCACCATGTCCAGCAGCGGATACCCGCACACAATCGCGCCAAAAAGCTCCGGACGTTGCGTCATCGCCGCGCCCATCAGCAATCCGCCGTTGCTGCGCCCCGTAATCGCCAACTTGTCCGCGCGCGTGTAATGATTCGCGATCAGCCATTCCGCCGCCGCGTAAAAATCATCGAACACGTTCTGCTTTTTCTCCAGCATCCCCGCGCGATGCCATTCCTCCCCGAACTCGCCTCCACCGCGCAGGCTCGGCAGCGCAAACACGCCACCGTGTTCCACCCACAGCACCGCGTCATCGCGAAACTGCGGCGTCTCGCTCACGTCGAACCCGCCGTAAGCCGTCATCAACGCCGGATTCGTTCCGTCCAGCTGCAATCCCTTCTTGTAAAATAAGAACATTGGCACGCGCGTCTTGTCTTTCGATTCGTACCACACCTGCTTCAACTCAAACGCGCTCGCGTCAATCGGCACCGCCGGCTTCGCCCAAACGTCCAGCGCCCGCGCGGCTAAATCGTAGCGATACACCGTCGCCGGTACCGCGAACGATTGAAACGAAAAAAATGCCTCGTTCGTTTTCCATCGCCCTACGATTCCCGCCACAGTTCCCAGTTGGGGCAAAGCAATTCCACCGGCGGGTGTCCCGTCCGCTTGAAACATTTTCAGCTCCGAAGCGGCATTGTGCGAATACTGCGCCACAATCTTCCCGCCCGCGAGCCGGAAATCCTCCATTCGTGATTCGCCTTCGGGAATAATTTCTTTCCAGTGCTCCTGCGAAGGCGTCCGCAGCGGCACCGCCATCACTCTCCATTTCGGCGCCTTCCAATTCGTCTGCAAATACAGGGTGTCGCCCGCGATCGCTCCCTGAAAACATCCATCCAAGGTGTTCACGACCGGCGTGATCGGCCCGGCAATCTTCAAATCCTGAAAATAAACCTCTGATCGATCGCACGCCGACCCGTAAAAAACCTGAAACAACAAATATCGTTCGTCCTCGGAAACATTCACCGACACAATCTTGTCCGCCGCGTATCCATCTCCGAAGATCTTCGTATCATTCTTCGAGTCCGTCCCCATCGCGTGAAAATAAGCCCGCGGACCTTCCTCCACCTGCTTCGAATAATAGAATCCGCTTTTGTCTTTCCGGAACGTAGGACTGGAAATATATCGCGCCCGCGGCAGCACGTCCTTGCGCTCCTTCCCGGTATCCGTATCCAGGAAATGTAGCGACACCTCGTCCTCGCCGCCCTTGCGCACTCCATACGCGATCAGTTTCCCGTCTTCCGAAACGCCTTCGAAATTCACGCTGGTCGTGTGATCCGCGCTCAGCTTCGCCGGATCCACCAGCACTTCCTCCGCGCCCTTCGGCCCCCGCCGCATATAAAGGACGAACAAATCCTGGTTCGCCGCCCGCTTCGCATAAAAATATCGCCCGCCGCGCTCGATCGGCAGCCGAATCGTATCCACCTTGATTAATTCTCCCAGTCGCCGCGCGATCGCATCCTCTCCCGGAATTTTGCTCAGCACCGCCTGCGTGCAAGCATTTTCCGCGTCGATCCACGCGCGAGTTTCCGGACTGTCCTGCTCCTCCAGCCAGCGATAAGGATCGTGCACCACCGTCCCATGAATCGTTTCCGCCGCGTCCTCAATTCTCGCCACCGGAGGACACTTCGCCTTCATGTCTTGTGCATTCACAGTCGTCACGCTCGCAATTAGAAAAAATGCCGGCAGGATGAATCGCAGAAATGTCGTATTCAAGCGGCCCACAAAATCACAAAGACGTCTTGGCCCAGCGTCAGCACGAGCCGCACACTCAGCTTTCAAAGATTTCCTCCAGCGCGGATCTTCACGTTACCGGCGTGGCCGTCTTTCGGGGCGGATTAAAAAATGGCAAGTCCCTCACCGTCGCTCGTACCTTATGACGCACCGCTTCCACCGTCAGTTCCATCTGCAATTCCGTGCCAGCTGCCGCGTGCTCGCGATTCAAACTCGCCAGCGCGATCATTTTCTTCAGCGTCGGCGACCACGTCGTCGAAGTCGCCTTGCCCACCTGCAATCCGCCGCGATACACCGGTACGTGCGCGCGCGAAGCGGTGCTCTGCACCTGCGGCCCCAATCCCACCGCGTCGTAAAGCCGCTCCACATCTTCCCAACGCACATCCAGTCCCATCAGCAGCCGCTTCGGCCCGTGATGGTGTTCTGCCGCCAGAGCCTCGCGCCCGATGAAATACTCTTTCTTCAAATCGACCATCTTTCCCAAACCTAATTCGTATGGCGAATATTTCTGCGCTTCGATCAACGCTCGCTTGCTGCTGGTGTAATCCACCTCCAGCATGATCAATCCCGCTTCGATCCGCGCCACGTCCAGCGCGATAATTCCTGCCGGATGCAAATCAAACGGCCGCCCATTCTCCATCAGCGCGTCCCACACCCGCGGCGCATCCTTCCATGTCATCCATATCTCGTAACCGAGATCGCCCGTATACCCCGTGCGCGAAATATCCACGTCGACCCCGCCGATTTTTCCGTGCACAAATCGAAAATATTTCAGATTCGCAATATCCGCTTCCGCCACTTTCTTCAACAATCTGCCCGACGTCGGCCCCTGCAGCGCGAGCGCTGCCACCTTGTCCGAGATATCTTCCATCTGCACATCCAGCCCCAGCGCGTTCTGGTGAAACCAGCGAATGCTCGGATCTGCCGCCGTCCAGCGGTACGAATTCTCGCCCAGCCGCGAAATCGTGCCGTCATCAATCACTTTTCCCTGCTCGTCGCACCAGCAGCAATAAATCACCTGCCCGATCGCCACCTTATTAATGTCCCGCGTGATTACGCGGTTCACGAACTTCGTCGCGTCTTTTCCCTCGATCCGGTATTTGTACAGCGGCGTCACATCAATCAGCGCACTAGCATTGCGAATCGCGTTGTACTCGTGGTCGTGATGCATCTCGTACACGCTCACCGCGTAATAACCCGACCACTCGCGGAAATTCATGCTCTCGCACAATTTCGAAGTTCTATCGTGAACCGCAGTCCCAATCGGCACAGTCACTCCTGTCCACAAGAAAAATCCCACCACACGCAGCCCGCGATTATAGTGCCCGCATCCATTGCGCCGCAAGCCGTACCACTCGCACGCCGTAGATTTGCCGGGAGGGGCGCTGCTTGCTGCGCCCCAGCTCGCCACAATGTCAGCCCCGCGTCGCTAATTACTACTCACCAATCACTAATCACTCGTCACATTTCCGTGACCCCCAGTCAATCACCCTCACCGTTCTCCCTTGTGACTCCGCTCCCACGCCTGTAAAATGTTTCGGCTTCGGCGTTCATCCTTCGAACAGCTGAATCACCCGCATAATCCATGGCAAAGAAATACGACGTCATCGTAATCGGCGGCGGCCACAACGGCCTTGTGAACGCGGCCTACCTCGCCAAATCAGGCAAAAAAGTCCTCGTCCTCGAAAAGCGCTACGTGCTAGGCGGCGCCGCAGTAACCGAAGAAATCATCCCCGGCTTCAAATTTTCCGTTTTTTCCTACGTCGTCTCGCTTCTCCGCCCGGAAATCATTCGCGATCTCGATCTCCCGCGCCACGGCCTGGAAATCCTCCCGCTCGACGGCACCATGACGCCGATGCCCAACGGCGACTACCTCTGGCGCCAGAACGACCACGGCAAAACGCGCCGCGAGCTCGAGCGCCACTCCAAACTCGACGCCGAAGCCTACGAAGAATTCGGCAAGTCCATGGTCGCTATGTGCCGCTTCGTAAAACCGATCCTCGGCATGATTCCTCCCGATCCCACCTCCTTCGATCCGCGCGACCTGAAAAAACTCGCCTTTCTCGGCAAACGTTTCCAAAATCTCGACGCCGAAGACAAATACAATCTCGTGCAGCTCATGACCATGAGCGCCGCCGATTTTCTCGACCAGTGGTTTGAGACCGACGTCCTCAAAGCCACCATGTCCGCCTCCGGAATCATCGGCACGTTTCTCGGAATCCGTTCGCCCGGCACGGCCTACGTTTTGCTCCATCATTACATGGGCGAAATTGACGGCGCCTTCCGCTCCTGGGGTTTCAGCCGCGGCGGCACCGGCGCAATTTCCAACGCCATTGCCGGCGCCGCTCTCGAAGCCGGCGTCGAAATTCGCAAGGAAGTGTCGGTCTCGAAAATTCTCATAAAAAATGGCGTCGCGCAGGGCGTGGTCCTCGAAGGCGGCGAAGAAATTCGCGCCGATATCGTCTCTTCGAGTGTTGACCCCAATCTCACATTCTTAAAATTCATCGAGTCGAGCGAACTGCCTGCCGATTTCCTCGAAGATGTCCGCCGCTACAAATATCGCGGCTCGTCCGGCAAAGTGAATCTCGCCCTCGACGGCCTGCCCGATTTCACCTGCCTCCCTGGCTCCGGCAATCACCTCCGCGGCGCGATTTCCATTTCGCCCTCCATGGAATACATGGAACGTGCCTACGACCAAGCCAAATACGGCGAATTTTCCCGCCGCCCCTACATTGATATGGTCATCCCCTCGCTCACCGATCCGTCCGTCGCGCCGCCCGGAAAGCACATCCTTTCCTGTTTCGTGCAATATGCTCCTTACAAGCTCGCTTCCGGCACCTGGGACGAGCAGCGCGAAGCCTTCGGCAACACCGTGATTGACACCATTTCGCAATTCGCGCCCAACTTGAAAAATCTCATCATCGGAAAACAGTTCATCACTCCGCTGGACATCGAACGTCAGACCGGCCTCACCGAAGGGAATATTTTTCAAGGTGAACTTTCTCTCGAGCAGCTTTTCTTCCTGCGTCCCGCCGCAGGCTGGGCGCGTTACCGCACTCCCATAAAAAAATTGTACATGTGCGGCTCGGCCACGCATCCCGGCGGCGGCATCATGGGCGCTCCAGGACGCTTGGCCGCGCTGGAAATTCTGAAAGACACGGGGAGAAGCTAAGCGTGGCCGCGCAACGTGACATCATCATTCTCGGCGGCGGCCACAACGCGCTGGTCACTGCCTTTTATCTCGCGAAAAAAGGCCACAAGCCGCTCATCCTGGAGCGCCGCTCCATCGTCGGCGGCGCCGCCGTCACCGAAGAATTTCATCCCGGTTTCAAATGTTCCACCGTCGCCCATGCCGGCGGCCCGCCGCTCGCCCACATCGTGCACGACATGCAACTCGCGCGTCACGGCCTGGAAAAACTCGAATCGCCTGTCCGCGTGTTCGCACCTTCGCCCGACGGCCGCGCGCTCGTCCTGCACACCGACGCCTCGGCCGCTGCCCGTCAAATTGATAATTTCTCAAAAAAAGACGGCGCGAAATATTTCGAACTTTCCAAAGAAATCGCCCGCGCCGCCGCGATCGCCGCCGAACTTCTTGTCCTCACGCCGCCCGTGATTGAAAGGCCTTCCAAAGAGGACCTCTGGAAGCTCCTGAAAATCGGGCGCAAAGTCCGCGGCCTCGGAAAAAAAGAAATGATGCAGCTCGTCCGCTGGGGCCCCATGGCCGTTGCGGATTTTGTCGCCGAATTTTTCGAAACGGATCTTCTGCGCGCCGCTGTAGCTGCCCGTGGTATTTTTGGCGCGTCGCTCGGCCCCTGGTCCGCGGGTTCCACCGCGTTGCTGCTGCTGCGTGCCGCTGCAGATCCTCATCCGGTAGGGACTTCGGCCTACCCGCGCGGCGGTATGGGCGCGCTGACCGCTGCAATGGCCGCAGCCGCAAAAGAAGCCGGCGCGGAAATTCGCACCAACGCGGACGTCGCGCAAATTCTTGTGAAGCACGGCGCAGTCACCGGCGTCGCGCTAGCTAACGGTGAAGAAATCTCAGCAAAAGCCGTGGTTTCTGGAGCCGATCCGCGCCGCACTCTGCTCGGCCTGCTCGATCCGGTGCACCTGCCGCCCAGCTTCGTCGTAAAAATGCTCAATTACCGCAGCAATGGTGTCGCCGCAAAAATAAATGTTGCGCTCGACGGCCTGCCCACGTTCACCGCGCTCAAGCAATCCTCGGACGGCAATGCCGCACTCGCCGGTCGCATTCACATCGGCCCCGGCATTGATTATCTCGAGCACGCCTTCGACGATTCCAAGTACGGCGAATATTCCCGCGCCCCCTATCTCGATATTTCCATCCCCACAATTCTCGATAATTCGCTCGCGCCTGCCGGAAAGCACGTCATGTCCATCTACATGCAGTTCGCACCCTACAGATTAAAATCGGGCGACTGGGCCCAGCAACGCGACACTCTACGCGACACCGTAATCAAGACCGTCGCGCAATACGCTCCCGATTTCCCGTCGAAAATTCTCGCGGTGCAAACGCTAACGCCCCAAGATCTCGAAACCACCTATGGCCTTACAGGCGGCCACCCCTTCCACGGCGAATTGGCCCTAGACCAAATTTTCACCATGCGCCCCCTCCTCGGCTGGGCCCGCTACGCCACTCCAGTGAAAAATCTCTACCTGTGCGGCAACGGCACTCACCCCGGCAACGGCATAACCGGCGCCTCTGGCCACAACGCCGCCCGCGAAATCCTCAAGCACCTGCGCTAAACTCTCACTGCTGAGTTACGAACCGTAGCGCAGTTGAATTTGTAGTGGCCATTCCGCCTTTGCGGGATTGGTTTGACTTTTTATCAGCAACGGGGCGCCAACAATGACCGCACCGAAAAGGCAACCGCACAAAATGATCGACCGCACCCGCCTCCACACGCTGATGTCCCGCGAAGAAGAAAAATTCGTCTCCGAACGCCCACTCTCCGCCGCCCTCTACGCCCGCGCCCAAAGATCTCTCCTCGGCGGCGTCCCAATGAATTGGATGAAAAAATGGGCCGGCAAATTTCCGGTCTTCGTCGCCGAAGCTCACGGCGCGCATTTCCAGGATGTTGACGGCCACGATTATGTTGACCTATGCCTCGGCGACACCGGCGCCATGACCGGCCATTCTCCCTCGCCAGCCGCCGCGGCCATCGCGCGCCAGGCAAATCACGGTATCACGTTGATGCTTCCCAGCGAAGACGCCGCATGGGTCGGCGAAGAGCTCACACGTCGCTTTGGCTTGCCCTATTGGCAATTCACTCTCACCGCCACCGACGCCAATCGCTTCGCCATCCGCATCGCCCGCGAAATCACGCAGCGCCCAAAAATTCTAGTCTTCAATTACTGTTACCACGGCACGGTTGACGAAACTTACATCTCGCTCCACGACGGCGTACCCGGCCGGCGCCGCGGAAATATTGGTCCGCCAGTGAATCCAGTGGAAACCACGCGCGTCGTCGAATTCAACGACCTTGCCGCGCTCGAAAGGGAACTTGCACACAGCGATGTCGCCTGCATTCTCGCCGAGCCGGTCCTCACCAACGTCGGCATCGTCCATCCCGAGCCCGGCTACTGGGAAAAAGCCGCTGCAATCGCGCGAAAATTCGGCACGCTCCTCATCATTGACGAAACGCACACTATCTGCACCGGACCCGGCGGCTACACTCACGCCCACGACCTCAAGCCCGATCTCTTCGTGATTGGAAAACCCATCGCCAGCGGCGTTCCCGCCGCAACCTACGGCTGCACAGCGGACGTCGCGCAAAAAATCTCGAGCCGCATCCAGCTCGAAGATTGCGACACTGGCGGCATCGGCGGCACTCTCGCAGGCAACGCGCTTTCGCTAGCCGCCATCCGAGCCACGCTAGAACACGTCCTGACTCCCGCTGCCTTCGTTCACATGATTCCGCTAGCCGAAAAATTCGCAGACGGCGTCTCCAAAGCCATCGCCGAAGCCGCGCTGCCCTGGCACGTCGCCCGCCTCGGCTGCCGCGCCGAATACCTCTTCCATCCGCATCCTCCGCGCAACGGCGGAGAAGCAGCCGCCGCCATGGACTTCGAGCTAGAGCGTTTCATGCACCTCTACGCCCTAAACCGCGGCATTCTCCTAACTCCGTTCCACAACATGGCGCTGATGTCCCCCGCCACCACCGCAGAGGACATTGACCAACACACCAAAGTTTTTACAGCCGCCGTTCACGAATTAACCCAATGACGCATTTGCATCACGATCGCCGAAAATTTCTGAAAACCCTGGCAACTTCCGCAGCCGTCGTCGCGGTTCCCGGGGTTCCGTTCCTGAACTACGACATCGCGAACTCGGCCAAACCGCAACCCGCCGCCTCCTTCGATTTCGTTTTCTTCACTGACACGCATATCCAACCCGAGCTCGACGCCGCGCACGGCTGCCAGACGGCCTTCGCAAAAATCGCAGCAGCCAAACCCGAATTCGCCATCTGCGGCGGCGATCTGGTTTTCGACGCGCTCGGCGCCAGCCGCGGCCGCGCCGACATGCTCTTCGATCTCTATCAGCGCACCGAAGCCAGCATCCAGGTGCCGCTGCACCACGCCATCGGCAATCACGATCTTTACGGCATCCTCACCCAAAGCGGCGCCGCGCCCACCGATCCCGGCTACGGCAAAAAAATGTTCGAAGATCGCATCGCCGCGCATACTTATTATTCCTTCGATCATCGCGGCTACCACTTCATCATCCTCGATTCCATTTTCCCCACGCCGGATCGCCTCTGGGAAGGCCGCATTGACGACGCGCAGCTGCAATGGCTCGCGCAAGATCTCGCAGCCCTCACGCCCACCGCCCCTATCGTCGTCATCACCCACGTTCCGCTAATCACCGGCTACCTCGCCTACGGCCCCAAACCAGACGGCACGCCGCGCCATGACACCGTGTCGGTTGCAAATTCCGCCGACGTGATCGCTCTCTTCGCAACACACAACGTTCTCGCCGTCCTGCAGGGTCACCTCCACATCAACGAACTCGTAAACTACAAAAATTGCCAGTACGCCTGCTGCGGCGCCGTCTGCGGCAATTGGTGGCGCGGCCCGCGCCTCGATTTCCCCGAAGGCTTCACAGTCGTCAGCCTCCGCGAAGGAAAAATCTCCTGGCGCTACGAAACCTACGGCTTCCAAAGCGTCGCGCCAGACCCGCACTATAAATCTTAATTAACCACGCCGAATTGGTTTAGAATCGCGGCCATCACATGACTCCAAATACGTTCACGCCGCGCGCCATTCTCGCGGTCGCTGTAACCATCCTTTGCGTCGGTTCACTCCGGGCGCAACCAACGCCTCAGCAACAGCAGCCGCAAGCCGCGCCCAGCGCACACGCAATCGTGCTTCACGCCGCGCGCCTGCTCGACGTGGAATCCGGCCACATAACCACTCCCGGCGAAATTCTCGTCGAAGGCGACGCAATAAAAGAAGTAGGCGCGAAAGTCTCGCACCCAGCCAACGCCGAAATCCTCGACCTCGGCGACACCACTCTCCTCCCCGGCCTCATTGACGCGCACGTCCACCTCTTCCTCCATCCCGGCGCCGAAGATTTGCAAACAGTCACAGAATCTGTTCCGCAGCGCACCATCACAGCCACACTCGCCGCGCGCGCAGATCTCCTCGCCGGTTTTACCGCCGAACGCGACATGGGCACCGAAGGCGCTGGCTCCGCAGACACCGCCGTGCGCGACGCCATCAATCGCGGCCAGATCCCCGGCCCGCGCCTGCGCATCAGCGATAACGCCATCAATATTCTCGGCGGCCACGAAGACGCCATCGGCTACAATCCCGAGCAGCACGTGCTTCCCAACGCTACTTACGCGAACAACGCAACAGAACTCGTCACCGTAATTCGCGAGCAAATAAAAGAAGGCGCAGACTTCATCAAGATTTACGAAACGGGCGCGGACTCCGTAGCGAACGGAAAATTCTCGACTCCCTATCAGTACACCGGAGAAGAGCTTACCGTCGCCGTCCGTGAAGCCGCGCGCACCGGCAACCGCGTTGCCGTTCACGCCACCGGCGAACCCGGCACGCTCTATGCCGCACGCGCCGGAGTCGAATCCATTGACCACGCTTTTCAGCTAAGCGACGAAACCATGCGCATCATGCATGAAAAGCAAATCTTCGCGGTCCCCACTTTCACCATCTCCGAATATTTCGCCGAACATGCCGCAACTCCGGAAGTCGCCGCACGCGAACGCGCCGTGCTCGACTTTCACGCCAGCGAGTTCAAAAAGCAGCTCGCCGCAAACGTCCCCATCGCTATGGGTTCAGACGTCGGCCCATTTCCCCATGGGACGCAAGCGCGTGAATTTATCTTAATGGTGAAATACGGAATGTCGCCGCTCGCCGCAATCCAAGCCGGCACGCTGAACGGCGCAAAATTACTAGATTGGCAGGATCAAATCGGTGCACTTAAGCCCGGCTATCAGGCAGACGTCGTTGCCGTCCCCGGCAATCCTCTCGAAGACATCACCGTGCTCGAAAAAGTCACCTTCGTAATGAAAGCCGGGGTCATCTACCGTAAGTAGTTTGACGCGGAGTTTTTCACGAGCGAGATTCTCCGAGCCCTCCGAAGGTGCGCCGCTGCAGCACACGCCCTCGGACGCCCGGGATTCCCGCCTCTCTTGTCTTCTTATCGGGATACCGCTTTGCCCAGCACGTACCGCTTGATGTCCTCCACACTTTCCATCGCTTCGTCGGGAACTTACAGCTCGTGATACTTGTGCTTCGTTCCAGGATGCGGCCGCATCTGCAGCGTCAAATTGTCCGACCGGATCACCCCACTGCGTACTGCGCCCAGCACCTTGTTGTTCTCGTCGGTGATTACTATAAGCTTTGCCATGCTCTTCCTCCTTAGTCTTTCATTTCTGCGATCTGCAATCCTCCATCGTGCAATGTAAACTAGCTCAGGCCGCCGCCTTCCAGCGCGAAGAACGTGTCGTTCCCGGTGTTCGTCAGCTGGAACGCGTAAACCACCGCGCCGTTCAAATCCAGTATTTTCTCGTGCGCATCGGTGATCAGATTTCCTCCAGGATTTTCCGGCGAGCCTTGTGCAAACTGCGCGCCGAAATCAGCTCCGCCATTAATCACATAGCCGACGCCGATCTTCTGGCCCGTTGCAATGAAACCCCAGTTATTCACGTTGTACGCCATGTGTTCCTCCTTGTTTGTAAATTCGTTTCCCGCGTTCCGAAACATGCCAGCGTCGTTTCACACCCGTCCTGTAGCGCGGCCAATGCATTTCCGGCCGGCAACTTCCGGATGAAATTGAAATTTGCCTGTCGGTATTCCTGCTTTGGGAAAGCGGGACCGGCACGGATCGGGGTTACGTCGTCCCAGCTGCGGAGACAGCGGAACGGCTTAATTTTATCAAGCGTTTGATTGTCGCGAGGCGGTTCCGGTGGACAGTCTGTAGTTTGCGAAGCGCGGCCGAACCTGCCCGGAGGCGAAATTCTCGCATGTCGGGCCCGGCGCCGGCCGCTCTCCGTTCGTCGCCTCTAGAAGTCCGGGACGAAACGATACAACGTCCAGTCAAATCGCCGCAGTGCCTATCCTTCTTAAGTCAAACCGTATTATTCGTCAATTCGCAATTCTACGCACGCCGCACTTCGGCGCTCCCGTAGATTCGCCACCGGCTTTGGCGGCATGGGCAATCTTAACTGTGCCGTAACGGCGAGACCTCGCGGTGCCCTGCTGCCGGAAACCGCAATCACTCCGACTTTTTTCTGCGAACTGTTCGGCCGCCGAAAGATTGCGCTCTCCGCAGCGCATCTCCGTTTATTAATCCGTTGTGTCCGCGGCAAGACGAGCATACGATGCGTTCGACAGAACCCTAAATCGAACCACGCGGTTCCGATCGCTCTGCCACCCAGTAAAACAGGAGAGAAAAAACGATGATCAAGCGCATGCTCTGCGTTTCCACGCTGTGTGTATTGCTTATGTCCATGTTCGCATTTTCCGCGCCGGCCGCTCGCGCCCAACAAGCTGAAGCGCCCAAGCAGCCCGTGGTGTACACCTACGTGTCTTTCTTCGGAGTCCCGCGTGCGCAGTGGGCCGCGTACGAAAAGAACGCGGCGTCGGAGCACAAGGTTTTCGATGGTCTCCTCGCTGACGGGACGATTCTCAGCTACGGCGACGGCGCTTTCGAAGTTCATGAAGGCCTGAACGCCCCCACCCACGTGGGCTGGTTCACTTCGTCGTCGATGGCGGGCTTGATGAAGGCTTTGGCGGCGGAGCGCGCCTCCGCTCCCCCTGCGTCTGATATCGCCTACACCATGCACTCCGATGCGATCACCATGTCCACGATGTACAACGGCAAAGGCGGCACCACCGAAAGCGGCTACGTCCTCGTGCAGGGTTGGACGCCGAAGCCAGGCCACGCGGAAGAATTTAAGGATCTGCTGATGAAGTATCGCAAGCCTGCGCTCGATGCCGCGGTTGCTGACGGCACCCTTTCCGGCTATTCGGTCGAGGAAGATCTAATCCACACCGAAACGCCGGGCGAGTACACCCCGATCGCTGTCTTTCCAAACGCCGCCGCAATGGATAAGTTCTACGCAGAGATCGAATCACTGCACACCAAGCAGCCGCTCTTCGGCGATGTCTACAGCTCCACAGTGGACTATGCCTCGCATCGCGACCACCTGATCCGCGTCCTGTATTCGAAGAGCAAGTAACCCGACGATCGGGTGGCGTCCGAATTCGTTACGCAAGCGCATCGCGCGGAAAGCACGTGTCGCCTGAGCCTGGGCAACGCTTCCGCGCGCAGCCACGGTAGGGGCGCTGCATGGTCCGCTCCAGCTCGCCCGGTCGTTATCGCACGCGACCGTCGGGCGACGGCGAATCACACTTTAACCGCAGGCCCGATGCGTGACTGCCGGGTGTGTCTCTCATTGGATAGCGGAAACGAGCATATCTGGCTTTAAGAGTGCTCTCGAATTTCTCTTCGCGAGCCTGTGGCCGGAGACGCAGCGACCTACACCTACGGTTTTCCTCCATTCATCGCGTAAGTATTCCTACGAATATCCAGCAACCTCCGCATGTGTTATCGTAAGTCGGGGTATTTTTCCGCCCCCGATACGGACTCGACATGGCGAATGGCACTCGGACTCTTGGCCCACTCGGTTCGTCGCACCGTCAGTCACCCGGCAGGGCGGTCGCACGAAATTGGTCCAATCCCACGCGCTTGCCCGTCGTGCCCTTCCTTTCGCCCATCACTCGCCACCGCATTTCTAATCGCAACACACCCGGATTCAAAAATCGCGCAACTATCTGTAAACAAAAGAGAAAAGATTTTCTAACCGCAACAAAAAAGGCAACTCGGCCAAAACTAGCAGCTTTCCATGGGGGGATCTCGGTCACTAACCGCGCCTGTTTTGCGCCTCTTGAGTCACAAGTCACGCGGCCGCAAGTCGCTCCTGCTTGTGCCGTCGTCTCCGCCGGGGCTAAAATGGATTGTTTTTCAGCACGCACGACGGACAGAGTGAGGAACAACCCATGACTTCGACGGCGACCACCGGGACTACCAAGCCACACGTGAACCTGCACCGTGGAGAGTTTTCGAACGAGGCGTTCATTGATTTTACCAAGCCTGAGAACCGAGAGGCGATGGAACAAGCTTTGGCGCAGGTCCGCGGAATGTTTGGGCGCGAGTATCCATTGACCATCGGCGGGGAGCGCCTCACCACCACGGAAAAGATCAAGTCTTACAATCCGTCGCACCCGGAGCAGGTAATCGGCGTATTCCAGAAGGCGACGGTGGAGATTGCCAATCGGGCCGTCGAAAAAGCGCACGATGCGTTTGACCGCTGGAAGCGCGTGCCGGTGGAGGAGCGCGTCGCGTGCTTGTATCGCGCGGCGGACATTTTGCGCAAACGGCGATATGAACTCGATGCTTGGCTGAGCTACGAAATCGGCAAGACTTGGCCGGAAGCGGATGCGGACATCGCCGAGCTGATTGACTTCTGCGAATATTATGGGCGCGAAGCGTTGCGGCTGGGCGCGCCGCAGAAATTGACGCCATTCCGCGGCGAGAAAAATTATCTGAAATATATTCCGCTGGGCGTGGGCATTGTGATTCCGCCGTGGAATTTCGCTGCGGCGATCATGGGCGGGATGACGGTGGCTGCGATCGTCACGGGGAACACCGTGGTGGTGAAGCCATCGAGTGATTCGCCGACCATCGCCGCGATTTTCATTGATATTTTGTATGAGTCGGGCGTGCCGGGCGACGTGGTGAGCTTCTTTACTGGACCGGGCAGCACGGCCGGCGAAGCTCTGGTGACGCATCCGAAAACGCGGTTCATTGCGTTTACTGGATCGAAGGAAGCGGGATTGCGCATCGCCGAACAGGCTACCAAAACTCAGCCCGGACAAGTGTGGATCAAGCGCACCGTTCTGGAAATGGGCGGGAAGGACGCGATCGTGGTCGACGACGAAGCGGACCTGGACGCGGCGGTGGAAGGAGTGGCGCTTTCGGCGTTCGGTTATCAGGGGCAGAAATGCTCGGCTTGTTCGCGGGCGATCGTAGCGGAAAAGATTTACGATGAGTTTCTGGACAAGCTGGTAGAGCGCGTGAAAAAAATCAAAGTCGGATCGATCGAGGATCCTACGAATTATATGGGGCCGGTAATCAACAAGGCGGCGATGACTTCGATTCTTGGGTACATTGACCAGGGAAAAAAGGAAGGACGCTTGGTGGCTGGTGGAAAACGCGCTGAGGGCGAGGGATATTTCATCGAGCCGACGGTGATCGCGGACGTGGATCGCAAGGCGCGCATTTTCCAGGAGGAGATTTTCGGTCCGGTGCTGGCGGTGACCAAGGCCAAGGATTTCGATGAAGCGCTTTCCATGGCGAACGACAGCGAATTCGGATTGACTGGGGCGGTGTATTCGCAGAACGCAGCGAAAATTGCGCGGGCGGAAGAGGAATTTCACGTCGGGAATCTGTATATGAATCGGAAATGCACCGGCGCGATGGTGGGGGCGCATCCGTTCGGCGGATTTAATATGTCTGGGACGGATTCGAAGTCCGGCGGCCAGGATTATCTGTTGCTGTTCACGCAGGCGAAGACCGTTTCGGAGAAGATCGGCGGAACGAAGTAGGGCAGCAGCGCGCGCACAGCCGCTCTTGAGTGGCTGTGCCACGGACGCTATTCCTGCGTTTCGTCGTGCTCGGCTCTTGCGCAGGGGTTGTCGGGAAGTTGGATTGCTTCGCGCGGCGGAGTGCCGTCTGGGGCGGCACGAAGATATTGGACTGGCCAGCTAACTGGGAAGCCCAGGTCGCGGGCTATTGCCAGGGGCCAGTAGGGTTGACGGAGGAATTCGCGGGCTAGGATTACTACGTCGGCTTTGTCGCCATTCAGGATGGCGTCGGCTTGGCCGGCGTTGGTGATCATGCCGACGGCGCCGGTGAGGATGCCAGTGCGCTGGCGGATTTGGTCGGCGAAGGGGATCTGGTAGCCGGGGGCGACGGGAATTTTTGCGTTGGGAACCATGCCGCCGGAGGAGCAATCAATCAGGTCCACGCCAAGCGGGCCGAGAAGTTCGGCGAGCGAGACGGACTGCTCGAGGTCCCAACCGCCGGGGACCCAATCGCTGGCGGAGATCCGGACGAACAGCGGGTAGCAGACGGGCCAGACGCGGCGAACGGCGCTGACGACTTCGCGGAGGAGGCGCGTGCGATTTTCGAAGGAGCCGCCGTAGGAGTCGGTGCGGTGATTGGCGAGCGGCGAGAGGAATTCGTGGAGCAGGTAGCCATGCGCGGAATGGATTTCGATCACTTGGAAACCTGCTTGTTGCGCGCGCGTGGCGGCGGCGGTGAAATCTGCGATGACTTTCTGAATTCCAGCGTTGCCGAGCGCGACGGGCTGCGCGTAGGTGTTGGAAAAAGAAATGACGCTCGGAGCGACGGGTTTCCAGCCGCCTTCGGATTCGGGGACGAAGCCGCCTTGTTGCCAGGGGCGTGGGGTGCTGGCTTTGCGTCCGGCGTGGGCTAGTTGGATGCCGGGGACGGTGCCTTGGTCCAAGAGAAATTTTGTGATGCGAGAGAGGAAGGCGATGTGATCGTCTTTCCAGATACCGAGATCTTCCGGGCTGATGCGGCCTTCGGGGGAAACGGCGCACGCTTCGGTGAAGATCAGGGAGGCGCCGCCCACGGCGCGGCTGCCGAGGTGGACCAAGTGCCAATCGTTGGCGAAGCCATCGGCGCTGGAATATTGACACATGGGTGAGACCACGATGCGGTTGCGGAGAAGGACCTCGCGAATTTGCAATGGATCGAATAGGCTCATGGCGGATTGGATGATGGGGGTCGGGAAAAAGTGGCAGGAGATGGGAGAGGATTACCGCGGAAGCATGAAGAACCCAAAGAAAGGCAAAGGATTTAACACGGAGTGCACAGAGGTAAGCCGGAGAACACAGAGAAAGATAACGGCTACAGCAAATTCATAGAGAGCAGGCACGAGGAGGCGGCGAGGCTGAAGTCGTGGCAAACTGAAGCGCAGCCCTTCGATCAGGCGCCGCGGGATCTCAGGATGAATCGCGCTGCAGCGCGATTCACAAGCAGCGCTCCTACCAACCATTTCCGGTGCCATAGCGCTAAAAGCGGAAGACTACGCCCGCGTGCGCTGTCGGGCTGAATTGGTGGTTGTTGAAGTAGCTGGTGCACATCGCGTCCGCGCCTAGACGTAGCGCCCAGCGCGGTTTGAAGGGCAAGTCCACGCCGCCGCCGAGTTCGTACGCGAAGGCGTGTTGATTGCCGGCGGAGGTCTGCGGCGTGAAGTGCGAATAACCGACGAGGGCATGCGCCCAGAGTTCGACACCTTTTTTCGCGGACCAACGAAAACGCGGACCGCCGCCGCCAAACAGGAACCACGAGCTGACGTCGCTCTGGGTCGCGTGAGTCGCGGCGAATTCGCCATCGAAGCCGAACCAGTCCTTCCAGTAATACACGACGCTGTAGTTGAAGCCGTTCATGTTCGGTGTGATACCGGGCAATTCATAGAAACGCAGAAACGTGTAGCCGCCGTAGAGTTGCCAGGCGTAATTTTCGAAAACGCTGGTGACGTCTTGCGGAGGCGCGGCGGGCGCGGGCATCAGCGATAGAGACAGGGGCGTGGAGGGAGCCAAGCCGCCCGGGGGCGTGTTTGCTGGAGGGGTGGAGAATGGTGTGAGCGAAATGGCCGGAGTGTTCGCGGTGAGGTCAGGCGTTGCGGGCACGGCAAAGTAGGAAGCAGGCAGCAAAGTTGAATTGGAGGCAATGCTTTGTGCGCCGGCGCTCAGGGCTAGAAGAAAAACCACTCCTAATAGAATAGCGAAGTATCGCATAGCGTGTTTCCCCCAGATGACCGAAAGGCGTCAAACGTACACCCATAATTTGACCGAGAAGGGGTGCTCGTGTCCACACTAAATTGGAGAAGGGGGCGAAGATGTAGGCGGAAGGAGGGGTAATATTTATGAGTGTTCTCTAATGTTCGCCAGTGGGGGATGAGCGGACGATGCTGTAGGCGATGGCCGCTCTCGGAGCGAGCAGCGCGGCGGCATTAATGATATAAAACTGGACCGCGGGCGGAATTTTTTGGCGACGCGCACGGACTACTGGAGATATTTGTGGCGGTGAGGATTTTATTTGTGCTGGGATTTGCGCTGTGCGCGAGCGGATTGGTGTCTCCCGCGGCGGCGCTGGCGTTGGGATTGATATTTGGATTTGGATTCGCGCATCCGTGGCAGACGGAATCGCGCGTGGCGACGAAATATTTACTGCAGGCTTCGGTGGTGGGGCTGGGATTCGGGATGAATTTGCACGAAGTGTTGCGGGCGGGGCGCAGTGGGTTTGTGTACACGGCGGTGAGCATCGCGTTCGCTTTGACAGCGGGATTGCTGGTGGGGCGGATGCTGGGAGTGAACCGAACGGCTTCGATTCTGATCACGGTGGGTACGGCGATTTGCGGCGGCAGCGCAATTGCGGCCGTGGCGCCGATCATTCATGCGGATCAGGAGGAGACGGCGGTTTCGCTGGGAACGGTTTTTATTTTGAATGCGATCGCGCTGCTGATTTTTCCGCCGTTGGGATGGCTGCTGCATTTGTCGCAGCAGCAATTTGGATTGTGGGCGGCGCTGGCGATTCACGACACGAGCTCGGTGGTAGGGGCGACGGCGCGATATGGGGCCATGGCTTTGGTGGTGGGGACGACGGTCAAGTTGACGCGGGCTTTGTGGATTGTGCCGGTTTCGGTGGGGGCTGCGGTCATGAAGCGGTCGGATAGCCGGATACAGTGGCCGTGGTTTATTGCTTTGTTCTGTATGGCCGCTGTGGCGAATACTTATCTGCCGAGTGGTGCGGGGGCGTGGCATGTGTTGAGTGCGATGGGAAAATTGGGATTGACGGCGACGCTGTATTTGATTGGGACTGGGCTTTCACGGGCCACGGTGCGTCAGGTGGGCGTGCGTCCGATGTTGCAGGGGGTGGTGCTGTGGATTTTGGTGGGGGTTACTTCGTTGTGGCTGATACATGCGGGGTGGATTGGGTTGTAGGGTGGCGGGATTGGGCTGAGCGAAAAATCGAGGCTACGGCGAAAGATTACCGAAGATACGCAGAGGGCGCAGACAAAGGCGAAAGATTTAGCACAGAGTACACTGAGGAAAGCAGGAGAACACTGAGAAAGAACGAGAGATCCTTCGGCCGGCACGAGACAAAGGCGCCGGCCTCAAGATGCCGATGCTCATCGCATCGTCAGCTGCGGATAGTGCGTAAAACTTAGTCGCCGGTTTCGGGGGTCGGAGTTGGCGGCGGGGGGATTCGGGTGGGGATGAATGTGGAGTAGAGGGCTACCACGGCGACGATAACGTTGGCGACCATCACTGGTTTGGAGTTGATCAGGATGCCGTAGGTTAGCCAGACGACCGCGCCTAGCGCTTGCACGATGCGGAGCGTTTTGTGATTGCGGAAGAAATAGGACGCGGTCACGAGTGCAGTGGCGAGCCAGCCGATTGAGCTGATCATTGTGATAGACCGTCTCCTGAGCGAGTTTCGACGACTTGTTCCGCGGCGGGGCGGAGCGTGAGCCAATCGGTGCGAACTTTGTCCCATTCTTGAATTAGGAAACCGTAGGATTCGAGGAAGGTGCGGATTTGCGCCCGGCCTTTGCCGACTATTTTTTCCAGGATGGGGACCAGGACTCCTAAAGCGCTGGTACTGAGAATAGTGCGTTGGGCGATGTGGGAAACGTGTTTGGTTTCGGAAACGGCGATGGTGAAGCCGTCGCGGGCATTGATGTGCAGCATTACGTGAATGTCGGAGCTGCCGTCGCCGGCGTAGATTACATGGTCGGGGCCGATTTTCATTTTGGCTTGGAGCTCGTCGAGAAACGCTACTTTGCCGTAGCCGGCGGTGGCGCGGACGATGGTGTCGATTTCTCCGGTGCTTTTGTATTTGAATTCGGTGCCGTGAATACGATCGGGAGGGAGGATGCCTTCGAGGGCGGATTGGATTACCTCGACGGGCGCGGCGGAGAGCACGTAAAAGTCGAAGTGATAGCCTTGGATGCCGTGGTCGAGAATTTCGTTGAGCAGGCCGATATTGGCTTTGAGGCGGATTTCTTTGCCGACTTGGATCAAGTGTTCTTTGCGGACGCGTGAGCGGAATTCGGGATCGTGGAGTAGGAGGTAGGCCAGCTCGGCGCCTTGCTGAACGAGATTGAGTTTGGTCATGCCTTGGGCTTTGCGTTCGAATTCGGCCGTGGGGATGCCCACTATTTCGCTTAGGACGTATCCGGAATCGTTGAAGGTGAGGGTCTGGTCGAAATCGCTGACGAATAGATAGGATTTTAGTGCGGCATCGCTCATGAAAGTAATTCACCTCCGGCTGACTTTCGACTGACTTTGCTGGTTGCTATTACATCATTTTACATCAGTTTGATGCTGCGAAGGCCGCGGCGTGGGCGTGGATGGAACGCATCAATAAGACGAATTTGCATCGTGGCGCGATTTTTCAGCGCGGGATTTCGACTAGTAATGCGATTCCCTGGCCTCCGCCGATACAGGCTGAGGCGATGCCGTAGCGCATATTCGAGCGGCGGAGTTCGCGTGAGAGCGTGACGGCGAGGCGTATGCCGGTGGCGGCGAGGGGGTGACCGATGGCGATGGCGCCGCCGTTGACGTTGAGCTTGCTGCGATCGAGATTTAGCTCGCGTTCAACGCCGATGATTTGTGCGCCGAAGGCTTCGTTGATTTCGAGGCGGTCAATCGCGTCGAGCGGGAGGCCGACGCCTGCGAGGAGTTTGCGGATGGCGGGGGCGGGGGCGATGCTCATGATTTCGGGCGGTACGCCTACCGTGGCAACGGCTGCGATCCGCGCGAGCGGCTGGATGTTGCGCGACTTAGCGTAAGTGCCCGAGGCGACCAGGGCCGCGGCGGCCCCGTCCACGATGGCGGAACTGTTGCCGCCGGTTTGGACGCCGCCGAACGCGGGGCGGATTTTGGAGAGGACTTCGTAGGACGAGGGGCGGATGTGCGTGTCGGTGGCTAGGGATTCGATTTTGCTGGAGAGTTGAATGCCGCGGGGATTGTAGCCTTCGAGTTCGAACTTTTCGGTGATCAGCGGAACGATTTCGCCGGAGAGGAAGCAGCTTTTTTGTGCGGCTTCGGCGCGAGAGAAACTCAATTCGGCGAAGCGGTCCACTTCTTCGCGGGTGATTTTGTATTTGCGGGCGGTGTTTTCCGCGGTTTGGCCCATGGTGATTCCTGGGGCGGGATCTAGCAGCGCTTCCCAGAGGAAATCTTTGAATTCGACTTGGCCCATGCGGAAACCGCCGCGGTGCGTGTATGCGGCGATGGGATTGCGGCTCATGGATTCGGAACCGACGCAGAGGCCGAGTTCGATTTTTTTCAAAGTGATGGCATCGGCGGCCTGGCTGATGGCTTCGATGCCGGTGCCGCAGACGCGTTGGACGAGAAGCGCGGGGCGATCGAGCGGGACGCCGGAGTAGAGGCCGATGTGGCGGGGAAGGACGTAGGCGTCGAAGCTGGCTTGAGCTACGCTGCCGGCGATTATTGCGCCGACGTCTTGGGGTTGGATTTTCGTGCGAGCGAAGAGGGCGCGGGCGGACTTGATGCCGAGGTCGGTGGGGGAGACGAGGCCTAGGGCGGTGTTGTAGTCAATGAAGGGGGTGCGGATGCCATCCAGGAGATAGATGTCGTTGTAGGCGATGAAGAAGCCGCCGGTGGTGGTTGCAGTAGGCATTAGTTAGTGCTCCTTAATATCTTTGACGCGCAGAATCCGCGGCGACAATTGCGGCGCGTACAGTTCTTCGACGACTGAGGCGCGGCGATCTAGGACAGCGCGTTGATTGAGCGACCCTTTGTCGGTGATTTCTCCTGCGTCGAGTGAGGGCGGCTCTTCTGCGATTATGGCGCGGGTAACGCGGTTCGAACTGCCAGTGGAATTTGCGGCGCACGTTTCGAGCAAGTGTTGAAAGTGTGCGCGGAGTTGTGGATGCGAAAAAATGTCCGCGCCTGATGCCTCGCGGTTGAGTTGCGGGCAGAGCGCGTGGCAGGCGTCGGCATCGGCGAAAATTAAAATGCCGATGTCGTCGCGATCGTGGCCGGTGACTACTACGTCGCGGACGTAGGGCGCGAAATGGCTGAGGATGCGCGAGCGCAGGGGGCCTACGCTGGCCCATGTGCCGCTGGCTAGCTTGAAATCTTCGGAGAAGCGCCCGTCGAAGAGGAAGCCTTTGTTGACGTCGGCGGGATCGACAAATTTTAGTGCATCGCCGAAATTGTAGAAGCCGTCTTCGTCGAAGGCTTGTGCCGTTAGTTCCGGCTGACGCCAGTAGCCGGGAGTGATGTTGGGGCCGCGCACGCGGGCTTCTAATTTTGTGCCGCGGGGGACGAGTTTGGCTTCGACGCCGGGAATTGGAATGCCGATGACTCCTGCTTGATCCGTTTCCCACGTGGTTTGAATCGCCATGGGAGCGGTTTCCGTGGAGCCGAGGCCGGTGACCATGATGATGCGCTCGCCGCAGGTTTGCAGCGCGAGGTCGCGATAGGCATCCCAGACTGGTTGCGAGAGGCCGGCGCCGGCGTAGAAGAGGAGGCGGAGGTGGCGGAAGAAATTTTCACGCAGCTGTTTATCGGAGCGCAGAGCGGGCAGCAGATCTTCGTACCCTTTGGGGACATTGAAATAAACGGTGGGGGAAATTTCGCGCAAGTTGCGAATGGTTTCAGCGATCAGGGAGGGGCCGGGCTTGCCATCATCTATATAGAAACTGCCGCCATTGTAGAGGGCGATGCCTGTATTGTGATTTCCGCCGAAGGTGTGATTCCAGGGGAGCCAGTCGAGGAGGACGGGAGGCTCATCCTGCAAGAAACAAAAAACCTGGGCGATCATTTGTTGGTTGCAGCAGAGCATGCGGTGGGTATTGATGACGCCTTTGGGCATGCCGGTGGAACCGGAAGTGAAGAGGATTTTCGCTACGGCATCGGGCTGGATTTTATTGTGCGCGGATTCGACGGCGGGGGTTGGCTTGGTGGCTGTGAGTTCGGCGAAAGGAGTGGTCTTTCTGTTTGGAAGAGGCGCGGTGGTGACTGCAATTTCAGTGGTGTGCGGAACTACTTTTTCTAGCGCTCGGGCGTAACGTTCGCCATTTGAGACGAAGACCAGGCCGGGAGTTAGGAGGCCTAGCGTGTGGCGCAATTTGCCGAAATCGCGCGAGACGAGCGAATAAACTGGAGAAATGTGGGCTGTGGGAATTCCTACGTGTTGGCCAGCCAGCATCAGAAGGAAATGTTCGAGGTCATTTTCAGAGAGAATGGCTACGGGGCGGTCTTCGGATAGGCCGCGATCGAGCAAGGCTTGGCCGATGGCGTTTACGGCTTGCAGGACTTGGGCGTAGGTGAGGTTCCGCCATTCGCCGTCCGCTTCCCTTTTGGCGATGCAGATTTTAGTCGGCGAGATTTTTGTCCAGTGTGTAAGGCGATCGGTTAGGACTTGTGGGTAGGGGCCGAGCGGTTCGTCGGAGCGGACGAGGATCGCGCCATCGGTGAGAGGATGCGCGGTCGCGCCGGAGGTGCGCAGGCGGACGGGGCGGACGCGATCGTTTAGTTGGGGCTTGGTGGTCATTTCAATTCGTTTTGCTTCACTTCACTTCAATTTATGAAAACCGAATTGCGGATTTGCTGCGTTTAGCGACGGATTGTCTCCCCTGCTCTTGATAGTAGTTTGATGTCTGTTGATGCCGGGACATCGCCTGCCGTTGTGACGAGAACCGGCCGCAACTCCATCATTATAGTATGAAGCGATTGCGTGAAGTTTTCTGCGCTGGGTGATGCGCCGGGCTGAAATGGGGCGGCTGGTAGGGCGATGCCGATATTCGCGCGGCCTGATGGAGGAGCACTTTCGGCTACGCTGGAAGCGGATGGATTGAAAGCCGGACAGAGGACGCAATCCCAATCGCGCGCGTAGATGACTTCCCTGTTTGCGGCAAAGGAATTCTCGTCGCTGAACAAGAGAACGGGGAGCGCTTCGTAGAAACGGATGATGTTGAAGACTGGGGTTAGCGACGCGGCCCAAGCATCGCAATGTTCGGCGGAAAGCACGGGGAAAATATTTTCCTGGATGAAGATTACGCTGGCGCCGGCTTCTACAAATTTGGTGGCAATCTGGGTGATGGTGGCGACCGCCAGTTCCAGCGCGGCTTCGGAAAAATCTTCGCGGGGCGGAGCGTCTGCTGGACGCAGATCGGTGAGGTGCGCTGCGAGGGTGAACGGGCCAGTGACGCCAGATAGCAACAGAAGCTCATCGCGCATGAGAGATTTGAAACGCTGTATGACTTCGACTCCGACGGTGACGCGAGGGCTTTTCGCAGCGTCTTCGGGCGAGCGAAGATTCTTGGGGAGTTCGCCTGCTTCCGCACGATGCGGCCATTCGAGCGTAACTGCCTGGTCTTCCGCCGCGTACTGCAATGTGGCGCCGAGCGCTTCGGCCTCGAGATACGGATCGAAATAACAGGCTACGCCGTCCGCGCGGAGATGCGTGCGGATTTGGCGGAGAGAATTCGTAATTTTCGTGGCGTTAGCTAGAAATGCGGGGAGCTTCAGATTTTCGACTTTCGCGCCTAGCGCAAAAACGATGGGCAGGAACAGGGGGCGAGGCGGCGGAGTTCCCTGTAGCAGCGCTTTGAGCATCTGGCGCGGAGTGAGATGTACATTCATCGCGCGCTGTTTAGGGACGGAAACATGGTCCGGTAGATTTGGCGTCGGGCCAGGTGCCATACCACTGCAGGATTTCTTTTGGTGGACTGAGCTTGCTCCAGTTCTGCTGGAACTCGTCGTAGGATTTGCCGCGGGCTAGTCGAGCGCGGCGCTCTTCGTCGCGGAGTTGTTTGGTTTTTTCGGGATCTAGTTTGCGCCGGACGGGATCGTAGGCGATGCGGTAGATATTTTGGGCGGTGGCGTCTGAGATTATTTTTTTCTTCACGTCTTCGAGGATTTCCAGCGGGTCGCGTTCGAGCGGGTCGCCGTAGCCGGGGCCGCCGCCGCTGAAGCCGAAGAGCAAGTCGCCTTCATCATAAACTTTGGGAGTGCGCGCGATCAATTCCATATTCCAATTACCCTGGATGGTATGGTCTTCGAGGATGGTGCGGAAATCCATGGTGAGCGTGGGGTTGGCGTCGGCCATTTGTTTCAGCAAATCGGCTTTGCGAATGCTGATGCCCGGGATGGGCGAGGAAGCGTAGCCGCCGAAAAGCGGCTGGCCGAGCGGAACTTTGCTGCCGTTGCCCATGCACATGGAAACGAGTTCGGGAACTTTGTGAATCATCCAGTGCTGCACGCCGCCGGAACCGCCGCGATGCAGGCCAGGGCCGCTGGAATCTTTCCAATGTTGCGAGAGCGTGACGGTGACGGGAAGTTCGCTTTCGACTTGCTCGGAATCGGGGGCGCGACCAAAGGCGCACCAGGCGAAACCGTAGGCGTCCATGCCGTCCTGGCCGGAGCGGCCGCCCTGGCCTTGGGTGTTGAGCGAAAAAGAAAGTACGTCAGACACTGCGAGATTCCACTGCGAGTGGCCGGCGCAGATTTGCGAGGTGTGCTGGCTGCCGGGGGCGGCGGTGACTTGCTTCCAAAGGCCGGCACTCGAGAACATCATTTTGGCGAAGGCGTTGTGCGTGGCGTTGCGGCATTGCATGCCGATGAAGACGCAGCAGCTGGTGGCGGCCATTTTGTCGGGATTGAGCATGATACCTTCCGGAAATTCGAAATCGATGGCGGCGAAGGTGGAGCTGGCGATGGGCAGGTCGTGGAAAATATATTCGTACATGAAGTTGGCGATGTGACCGACGACTGCTTGGGGATGCACGTTATAGGAAGAAGGATTTTCGGGAGACGTGCCGGCGAAATCGAAAATGATCCCGCCGTCTTTTTTGGTGAGGGTCAGGTTGCAGGCGCGGACTAGGGCCAGGGTCCAGCCGATGGCGTCGTTGAAGACTACGGCGCGGAATTTGCCGTCGGGGAGGGATTTGATTTTTTTCCTGGCGCCGGCTTCGGCTGTCTCGCACATCTTGCGCATTAGCCCGACCACGAAATCGGGGCCGCGTTTTTCGGCTAGCTCCAGGACGCGGACGCGCACGCGGTCGGCAGTGGTGCAGCGGGCGCGCAGGTCGGAGATGAACATGGCGGGAGCGCGGAGCCCGTATACGGTGTAAAACTCGAGGAAATCCTGGCGGATTTCAAAATTTTCGCCAATTTTTATGGGCGGGAGATTCAGGCCTTCTTCGAAACGGGATTTGGCGCTGACGGGCATGCCGCCGGGCTCGATCGCGCCGGTTTCGGTGGTGTGCAGGGCGGCGGAGCCCCAGGCTAGGAGCTGACCGTTGTAAAAAATTGGCATAAGCGCGACTTGATCGGGATTGTGGATGCCGCCGTAGAGCGCGTCGTTGGTGTACCAGATGTCTCCATCGCGGATGCCTGGATTTTTTTCATAATATTTCAGGATAAATTTTATGACGATGGGTTGAATGATGGCATGGAGGTAGGTGCCGCAGGAGGCGTTGATGAGATCGCCTCCGGCGGTGAAGAGCGCGACCATGGAATCGCCGGAGACGCCGAAATAGCTGCGCGAGGAGCGGATGAAAACTTCCATTGCTTCGTCGAGAATGTCATTGGTGATTTGGACGCCGATTTCGTAGTCACCTTGGGGGATTTTCGCGGCGGAGGCTTTTTCGTATTGAGTGGCGGGGGCGGGTTTCAGCCAGGCTAATTTTTCGGCGAGTGTTGGGATGGGCACGAGTGTCTCCTTGTCTACGTCAGTGGCAAAGGCAAGAGCAACAGCAAAACTAAGTCAAAGACGCCCGCCTAAAAAGCAAAAGCAGGCGGCCGCTACAAATTCAAGAGCTAGGAGCCGCCAAGACGCCGGCGCTTCGAAGTTGCGGCTCGGAATCATTTGCGCTCCAGTATGCCGAGTCCTCGGTCGTTTATTGAAAAATGCAGCGCTGGGGGGACTACCAGTGTGGTGTATTCGCCTTCGACGACGGCGGGACCTTCCACAACATTTCCTGGGCGCAGCGATTCGTACGTGAAAATGGGCGTAGGGCGAAAGTCTTTTTCTGGCGGCCAGTATACAGGGCGCTCGCCTTTGCGGGCTGCTGCTGGGTTCGGCGCTTCTAGCGTCAGCTTCGGCAGCTCGATCTTTTTTGTGGGCACTATCGCTTTGAGGATGAAGCTTTCGATGAAGATGCCGCCTTCGGGGTTTACTACGAAGGGGCTGAAGGCTTCGCTGAATTCTTTGTTGAAGGCGTCGCAGATGGCGCGGACGTCTTCTGTGGAGTGTACCGCGAGCAGCGGGGATAGAGCGCGCTTCACATGGAATTGGCCGCCGTAGAGCATGTCTAATTCCAGGACGAAGGAAGCTTCGTTGAGATTGAGGCCGTCGCCGGTTAGGTCGCGGCGGGCTTGTTCGATGAGACTTTCGACTGTTTCGTTGAAGATTGTGAATTCATTTGTGATTATTTGAGCGCGCGGCTCCATTAACGTGAGTTTTTTGGAGACTTCGTACACGTGCATGATGTCCATGGTGGATGAGCCGAAGGCGCAGAACACGGGCGAAAACGCGAAGGTGACTGCTTTGGGGATGTCGGCTTTGTAACCTTCGGCGTGGGTGGGGCCGGCGCCTCCTCCGACGAAGAGGATGAAATCTTCTGGGCTGTGGCCGCGGAGATGAACTTCTTTCATGATGGCGGAGGCCATGTTGCCGTTGACGATTTTGCGGATGATGACGGCGGCTTCTTCGACGCCGATGTTGAGGGGTTTGGCAATTTTTTCGCGCACGGCATTGATCGCGCGATTTTTATCCAGGCGCATTTTCCCACCGAAATAATATTCGGGGTTCAGGTAGCCCAGGACTACGTCTGCATCGGTGACTGTGGGTTCGGTGCCGCCGAGATTGAAACAGGCGGGGCCGGGGATGGAGCCGGCGCTGCGCGGGCCAACTTGAACGCGATTTTCCAGGAGTTTATTGACGGAGGCGATGGAGCCGCCACCGGCGCCGATGGAAAGAGTTTTGATCATGGTGATGCCGACCATCCAGCGGTCAATGATGGGGCGGAAATCGTAGCTGCGAACGCTGTCTTTGACTACCAGGCCGACGTCGAAGCTGGTGCCGCCCATATCAGTCATGACGACATTTTGATAGCCAAGAATTTTTGCTACGTGATGCGCGCCCATCAGGCCGGAGACGGGGCCGCTGTTGAATGTGCGGCTGGCAGCGGTGCGGAAGACTTCGGCTATGCCGCCGGAGCTTTGGATCATTAATAGGGGCTTGGAGTAGCCTTTTTCACGGAGCTTGTCCCACATGGCGGATAGTTCGATTTGCATGGAGCGTTGGAGGTAGGCGTCGAGGATGGCGGCCATGGTGCGCTCGTATTCGCCGAGCTTGCCGACCACTTGTCCGGCGAGGACGACGGGCAAGTAGCCGATGTGAAATTCTTTGTACTCGTCACGGATGATTTCTTTTACGCGGCGCTCGTTCGCGGGATTCAGGAAGCCCCAGAGGAGCGCGACTACGAAGCCGCGGGCGCCGCGGCTGGTTAGGTAACGCACTTTTTCGCGGACGTCGTTTTCATCCAGGGGGCGGATGATGTGGCCGCGGGAATCTACTCGCTCCTTTACTCCTACGATCATGTCGCGAGGGATTAGCGGGTCGGGTTTATTTTGGACTGCCAGATTGCGGCGTTCGGAAACGCGGGTGCCGTCAATCCATTGGGCGCCTCGGCCTAGCAGTACTACGTCTTCGTGGCCTTCGGTGGTGATTAGGCCCAGGCGGGGGCCCTTTTTTTCGATGAGGCGATTGAGCGCGATGGTTGTGGAGTAACGGATCATTTCGATGGCGGGCAACAGATCTTCGATTTTCATGCCTAGGGAGGCGGCGCCGTCTTCGATTACGCGGGTGAAGCAGACGGAGAGGTCATAGGGAGTAGTGGGAGATTTTTTGATCAGCGCTCTCCCGTTAAAGTTGAGGACCAGGTCGGTGAAGGTACCGCCGACGTCTATGTCAATGGAGTTCATTCGGTGGCCTCGAGGCGCTGGTCGCGGATGACGAATTCACCTTTCTGTAGGCGTTCTTTCAGGCGAGCGACGTCAATTTCGATGTCGTGAGTGATGGGATGCCCGGGCGGGAGGTATTCGGTTTCGACTTGGGTGCCACAGCCGGGGCAATAAAATTCAACGATGCGGACCCAGAGGGGGTCGGGGGAAAAATTGAATGCGCCGGTGACCAGCGGCGGATGGATTTCGCGGGGGTCGCGGTCGTGGACGAGGCAGCCTTTTTTGTAATTTACCTGGGCGGGGCCGAGTGGACGATTGCAGCGGTTGCAGACCCACTGGTCGTGATCGAGGTCGAGGTCGAGATATTCGGTGATGCGGAGGCGATTTTTATTTTGTATGGGTGTGGTCATCGTTTCTCCAGGAAGCGGGTTAGGGCGGCGTTGCCGAAACGGTCCATGGTCAGTTGCCAGTTTTCCGGGATGAAGTAGGTGGTGTTGACATCTTCGAGGATGGCGCAGCCTTTTATTTGATTGCCGGGTTGAAGGGCTTCGAAATTGTAGATTTGGGCATTGCCTGTGGTGCTTCCCCAGCTGACTTTGCGCGTGCCTTTGAGGGCATGCGCGGAATCGTGCCCTTGCAGCTCGCGTTCGACGAGATGCGGCTTGGGCATTTGTTTTTTTACTGAGACGCGAAGAAGTTCTAGCGAAATGGGAGCGTCGTGAGCGGTGGCGGAATTGCCTGGAACCTTGGCGAGCGCGGCTTGCAGATCCTTTTCGCTGCGGAGCGATGATTCGGAGCAATGGACAGCGATGGAACTGAGGCCGTTGCGCGAGACGTCCAGTTCGCAGGCGTAGGTGATGCCCTCGGGCCGGATTCCTTCGCCTAAGAGGTCTTTTACGCCTTCGGCTTTCATTTCTTCGAGCATTTGGCGGATGCGGATGACGCCGGATTCGTTGAGCGCAACGCCAGCTAGCGAGCCTTCGTACAGATGAGAGATATCGGAGACGGAGGACCCGAACGCGCTGAAGACAGAACCTTGAGAGAATAATTGGACGCGGTCGATACCGGCTTTTTCCGCTACTCCGCAGGCAAAGAGGCTGCCGTTGCCGCCGTAGGCGAACAGGATTGAGTTTGCGAGATCTTCGCGCAGGGATTTTTTCGCGGCGAGGATCATGGCGGCAACGGATTCGAAGGCGCGGCCAATTACGATGCGGCAGGCTTCTTCGGTGGAGACGTTGAGCGGCTTGGCGACGGAATCCGCGATACTTTTGCGGGCGAGTTCGAGGTCAATTGATTTCGTGCCGCCTAGAAAATATTCGGGATTGATCAGGCCGGCGGTAACGAACGCGTCGGTGAGCGTGGGTTGATCGCCGCCTAGGCCGTAGCAGGCAGGGCCCGGATAAGAACCCATGCTTTCGGGGCCAAGCTGAACGTCGGGCTTATTTGCGAGCGCCAGCGGCTTCACGATGCTGCCGCCGCCGAGCGCCGTGGAATGCAGGTCCGGGAGCGAAATGCCGACGGGGATGCCGAAAAAATCGGAGGGCTTGCGATAAATTGGTTCGCCGTCGCGCAAGACGCTCACTTTTGCGGTGGTGCCGCCGATGTCCATGGCTATCACGTCGTTGAAGTCGCAGGCTTTCGCGAGGTAGGCGCTGGCGTGAATTCCCAGGATCGGGCCGGACTCGATGGTGTCAATCGCTTTGGTTTTGGCGATTCCGGCGACTCCGCCGTTGATGTGGCTGACGAGAAATATGCCGGTGTACCCGGCGGATTCGCGGAGCTCGTCTTCGGCTTTGAAGAGGGTGGCAGCAAGCGCGCCGTGAGTGTAGGTATTTATGAGCGCTGAATAGGTGCGGGTGCGATTTTCGGCGGATTTGGAGATGTCGCTGCCCGCGAGAACAGGGACAGAGCCGAGGAAATGGTCGGGGTACTGCTGGTCGATGATGCGTTTGATGGAAATTTCGCGGCGGGGATCGCGGTGGGAATCCTCCAGGCTGACGCAGATGCGGCGAACTCCGCTTTCAAGGAGTTTGCGCGCGGCGTTCATGATTTCGAGTTCGTCGGCGGAGGGTGTGAGGCCGATGACATCTTGCGAGGAGATTAGGCGATCGAGCACGCTACTGCGAGGGTCGGGGCCGTAGAGGTCGAGTTCGTGACCTTTTGTGACGAGCAGGCCGATGCGCGGGCCGCGGGATTCGGCGAGGACGTTGGATGTGATGGTGGTGGACCAGCGGATTAGTTCGACGTGCTCGAGAAATTCTTTGGTGTCTGGGAACGTTAGTTTTACGGCTGCTTGGGAGAGGCAGTCGAAGAGGCAGACGGTCAGGTCGTGCGGAGTGGTGTCCACTTTGATGCAGAAGATATCGTCTGCCTGGGTGAACAAGGCGTCTGTTAGGGTGCCGCCTACATCAATGTCTACCGTCCACACGTGAAGGTCACCTGGCCTGAGAGTGCGGATTCTTCGGTAGCTTATCGGAATTCCGCGGCGATAGGAGAATGATCTCGGTTGCGCACGGTCGCCCGGTGCTCGGGGGATTCATTTCGGTGTTTCTCGCACAGCCGAGAATAGCTGTGCCACGAAACGCAGGCGCAGCGAGCAGCGCCCCTACCAATTCAGAACCCAATTCAAAGGCGCCCGGCTAAAAAGCAGGCGGCCGCTACCAATTCAAGGGCAGCTAGAACGAAAACTTGGCCGCGAATTGAAACTGCCGCGGATTTAGCATGGTTCTGGGAGTGCCGAAGCTGGCGCTCGGAACCGGCGGAGCTGGGACCGGGCCCAAACTGAGTGGGCAGGTCGGTGGACCGGTGCCGGTGTCGAAGGCGATGGCTTGCGCCTGCGTTGCGAGCGTGCCGGCGTCGTTGTAGCGCTGTGGAATTGCGCTAGATCCGCAGAAGACGGCGGCGCCGTACACGGACGTGACCTCGTCCACGTTCGGACGATTCAGCAGGTTGAAGGCATCCACCATCAGGTTGAGCGTGTAGCGCTCTTTGAATTGGAAATAGCGGGAGACGCGTAGGTCCCAAGAATACAAGTCGTCGCCGTAGTAACTGTTGCGGGGCACAGTGCTAACGCGATCCGTGACGGGATTGGTGTCACCATTGGCGTCGAAGCCGACGAACAGGGTGAAGGGACGCGGAGTCTGAAGTGTGACGATATTGCTGAAAGTGAAATTGCGAAAGATGCTGTTCTTGGGGCCTTCGATGCTGAAATTTGTGATGAAGCGCTGGCGAACGTCCTGGTTGGAGTTCGCATATTCCAGGCTGCGATTATAGAGATCCTGGGGTGTGCTGACGAATGTGGTGAAGGTGCCGTCGTCGAAAGTGTGCGACCAGGTGTAATTGGCATTGAGAGTGAAAATGTTGTTGAATCTGTAGTTCAATTGGAGAGTGAGGCCGTTGTAATTGGAATTGCCGGTGTTGTCCGTGTAATAGAGCAGGCCGGAATTGCCGTATGCGGGTGAGCCGCCGGGATTCAATCCATTGTAGAAGAATGCCTTTCCGGTAGGCCAGGCAGAAGGAGGCGCTTCGGCCGGTGGACACGCCGGAGTGCCGGGAGTGACGTTTGGAACTGTGGTGCCGGCGGGGGCGCCGAAATATGGGCAGACGTTGAGGTTTTCAGCGCGCACGAGATGGTGCGCCGAAACCCACAGATAGCCGGCGCTGACGGTTAGATCCTTGCCGAATTGATGTTGAATCTCCAGGTTGGCCTGTTCGGAGTACGGGATCTGGCTGTTATGTTGAACCATGCCCGCGCCTGCGGTGCATGAAGGCGGACACGGACCGGTGATCCATTGATCGGGGACCTGGCCGGTGGTGATTAATGTCGAAGCGGCAGTGGCCGGGAATCCGAGCGGACCTGGAGTCATCTGGTTGAGAACCCATGTGGCGGTGTTGGCGCCCTGCCGAATTCCGGGCAGAGTCTCTCCAGGAATAATTACGGGTCGTTGCGGCTGCGTGATGAACAGGAAAGACAGGTTGTAGCGATCGTCGAATATGCCGAAGCCCGCACGGACTACTGTGTTTGGTTTCGGCGACCAGGCGAGACCGATGCGCGGCTGGATGCCGTTGTAATGCGGGTTGATCTGCTTGGAGAGGCCCGATTCGAAATCGTAGCGCACACCGTAATTGATCGTCAGGCTGGGCTTAATGTGCCACTGATCCTGCGCGTAAAAGCCGTAGTAACCGTGGTTCAAGGTCTCCGAGAAATTCACGGTTTCGCTGGGCAAATAAGCGTTGTTCCAATTAGTGGGAATTGGCGGCGGCGTTGGCAGCTGGCCACTTGGCGGATTCGGGATGGTACCCACCGGGGCGCCCCAGAACACGATGGGAACGCCGTTCAGCGGCTGGTCGTTGTTGTTGGGACCGAAGGGAGCGCCGGGCTGCGTGGGAAAGAACGGAGCTGTCGCCGTGGGGCACGGACCATCGGAAGGGTTGGAAGCGATGCCAGCCAATGGATCCACGAAGTTTGCGAAGTCCACCAGACAGTTCAGGCCGGGCATGACGATGCGCATGGGAGTGAATCCGGGCCAGATCACGAAATTGTTGACGAAGTTGAGGTCCACGCCGAATTTCGCGACGTGATTGCCTTTGACCCAGGACAAGGAATCGGTGGCTTGGAAACGGCTTTCGTAAATGGCATCCAGAACCCCGAAGTTATGCCCGAACAGAAGCGTATTGGGGATATCGAGGTTGGGCTGACCGGTAACGCCTGGGAAGTTGTAATGGCGGCGGGCATATTGTGCGAGGAAGGTATTGACGAGGTCGGGCTTCACGGTGGTGGCCACGTCGCCGACGAGCGATTGATCGCGCAGGAAGAGATTGTGTCCGCTGCTGGGTGCGCCGATGCCGCCGCCATCGAGAGTGCTGCCGACCAACTGGTTCAGGTCGCGGCCGTCTTCGATGTTGTATCGGATAGAAAGGTGATTGTTGGCATTCAACTGCCAATCGAGTTTGGCAATGCCGTAATCGTTGTTCTTGGTCTTCAAAACAGAATTTAGATATTGCAGCGGAGACAAGGTGCAGGTCGCCAGGGCCGTGGTGCAACCTTCGGGGGCAATTCCCAAAGCTGCTTTGGCGGTGTCCACCAAGCCTATGTTTTGGTACAGCACTTCAGGAAAGGTGGGCGATTCACCGCGGCGCTGGCCTTCGTAATTGATGAAGTAGAAGATCTTGTCCTTTTTGATGGGGCCGCCCAGGGAGCCGCCGAACTGATTTTGTCGCAGAACGTATTGATCGGGCGCGGGCTGCAGGAGAGAGCGCGCGTCCGTAGCGTTGTTCTGCAAATAATCGTAAATCGAGCCGTGGAGTTCGTTGCCGCCGGATTTGGTGACGATGTTGACGATGCCGCCGAGAGCTCGGCCGTATTCCGCGCCGAAAGCGTTGTTGACGACGCGAAATTCCTGCACGGATTCCTGCGGCGGCGTGGAGCGTTGCGAACCGGTGGCGGTGTTGATGTTGTCCGCACCGTCCACGGTGACCATGTTGCTGAGGTCGCGCATTCCAGCGAAGGAAATGCGCGTGGTTTCAAATTCGGTGATGGTGGACTGCAGACTGGTGCGGCCGGTGGCTACGCCGGCGGTGAGCAGAGCGAAATCGGTGAATTGGCGGCCGCTGATGGGCAGATCCTGAATTTGCTGGGTGTCAATCACCTGGCTGATCTCAGTTCTGGTGGGCTCGATAGGCGGAACTTCGGTGGTGACAACGACTTGTTCGTTTTGCGTGGCGACTTTCAGGGCGACGTCCACGGTGGCGGTTTGGCCGACGCTCAGGATGATGCCTTTTTCAACGGTCGTGGCGAAACCGGTGAAGGCTACGGTGAGTTCATAGGTGCCGGGCGGCAAATTGGGGATTACGTAAAGACCGGAATCGTTGGAGGTGGTGCGATAGACGGCGTTGGTGGCGGTGCCGCGCAGGGTGAGCGTTGCATTTTTTACGGCGCCGCCGCTTTCATCGTGTACGAATCCGTTTAATTGGGCGACGGTGATTTGGGAAAACGCGGGGCCGGTGCAAGCGAAGAGAAGTGCGAAAACAAGGACCGCGAGCAGCGCGGGACGTGCGCCCATGGTTCCCCCCTTTAGCGGACAGGCATGGGTAAGGCGGATGGTCCGCGTCCACACCCTTTATGGGCAGAACGTTTAACGCCGTGATGTGGGTTTGTCAAGCCTTTAATCGAGCGCTCGTGCGAATATCGCCCGAAATGGGCGGGAACGATAGCTTGACTCGCACGACGTAAAGCAGTATCGAAGCGAATGCACGGTGCGGCGCCGGAATGGAAGCCGCGCGGCAATTTTTTCGCGCGTCGGGCTGAGATGAAACCATCACGAGAAAAATATTGAGCATAGAAAAACATTCATCGCAGCTTGGCCTCTTCGGCGGGCTGGCGATTGTCACTTGTTTAGCTGTGGCATTCTGCGCGGGTTGCAGCAAGCGCGGCGCGCAGGACGACAATTCCGGAGCTGGCGCGAAGGGGCCGTTGAACGAGGCGCGTTTGCTGCGTGCGGATCGCGAGCCGGGAAATTGGTTGTTGCATGGCCGGACCTACGACGAGCAGCGCTACAGTCCTCTGAAATTGGTGAACGACAAGAACGTGGGACAGCTGGGCCTGACCTGGTTCTACGATTTGGACACAAGGCGGGGGCAGGAGGCGACGCCGATCGTGGTGGATGGAGTGATGTATTTCTCGACGGCGTGGAGCAAAGTTTTCGCGTTGAATGCGGCGACGGGCGCGCCGCTTTGGTCCTATGACCCGAAAGTAGTTCCGGAGTGGGCGGTGAATGCGTGTTGCGACGTGGTGAATCGCGGCGTGGCGGTGTGGGGCGGCAAAGTATTTTTCGGGACGCTGGACGGGCGGTTGATTGCGCTGGATGCGACGACGGGACGGCGAGTGTGGGAGGCGCTGACGATTGATCGCAAGTTTCGTTACACGATTACCGGGGCGCCGCGCGTGGTGAAGGGCAAAGTGATCATCGGGAACGGCGGCGCGGAGATGGGCGTGCGCGGGTACGTCTCGGCGTATGACGCGGAAACGGGCGAGATGGCGTGGCGGTTTTACACCGTGCCGGGCGATCCTGCGAAACCGTTTGAGAACCCGATTTTGGCGAAGGCCGCGAAGACCTGGACCGGAGAATGGTGGAAATACGGCGGCGGCGGAACGGTGTGGGATTCGATTGTGTACGATCCGGAGCTGGATTTGCTTTTTATTGGAGTGGGCAATGGCGGGCCGTGGAATCCGCGGATTCGCAGCCCGCGCGGTGGCGATAATTTATTTACCTGCTCGATCGTGGCGCTGCGGCCGGAGACGGGTGCATACGTGTGGCACTTTCAGGAAAATCCGGACGAGGCCTGGGATTATGATTCCGACGGGCAAATGATCTTGGCGGACCTGACGATCGAAGGAAAGCCGCAGAAAGTTCTGCTGCACGCCCCGAAGAACGGAATTTTTTATGTGCTGGATCGCGCGACGGGGGCCCTGATTTCCGCCGCGCCTTATACGCATATTACATGGGCCAGTGGAGTGGACATGAAAACCGGGCGGCCTGTCGAAACGGCGCTGGCGCGCTATCCGGGACGCAATCCGGAAGTAATTATTCCGGGGCCTTTGGGAGCGCATAGCTGGCAGCCGATGTCTTTTAGCCCGGTTACTGGGTTGGTTTACATTCCCATTCAGGATGCAGGATTCCCTTACAAGTCCGACGCGGATTTTCATGCGAGGAATTTTGCGTTTGATACCGGGACCGACTTCGTAGCCGCGGGAATGCCACAGGATCCACAAGTAAAGAAAACGATTATGAGCAGCGTGCACGGGCGGCTCGTGGCTTGGGATCCGATTCAGCAGAAGCAGGTGTGGGACGTGGATCGTCCGGAAGCGTGGAATGGCGGAGTAGTTTCTACGGCGGGCAATTTGATTTTCGAGGGGACGGCGAAGGGAAATTTCGAAGCGTATCGCGCGGATACGGGCGCGAAGGTGTGGTCTTACGCGATACAGACGGGCGCGATTGCGGGGCCGATTACTTACATGGTGAATGGCGAGCAGTATGTGGCGATATTGGCGGGGTGGGGCGGAGTTTTTCCTTTGGCTGCGGGTGAACCTGCGTTGAAATCGGGGCGCGTTAGAAATGTCTCGCGCATGTTGGCGTTCAAGCTTGGCGGAAAAGCAGTCTTGCCTGACTTGCCGGAGATTGAGCCGGAGATTTTGCATCCGCCAGCGGCGGTGGCGGATGCGGCTACGGTGCATCGGGGCGAGAAGATGTATCAGCGATTTTGTGGGAATTGTCATGGAGATGTGGCGGTTAGCGGCGGAGTCTTGCCGGATTTGCGTTATTCGAGCACTTTGACGAATGATCAGTGGTTCAGCGTCGTGCTGGGCGGATTGTTGCAGGAGAACGGGATGGTTTCTTTTGCGAAGGAAATTTCGCGCGGGGATGCGACGGCGATTCGTGCTTATGTGATTTTTCGGGCGAATGAGAGTTTGAGGGAAAACACAGGTGCGGTGGCAGGACACGGGGGAGATTCGAAACGATGAGTCTGGCGGTATGGAGCGGCGCGAGGACGGGGCACGCACAGGCAACGGCAAACCATGAACGCAAATCCTAAACGCCCGCCTGAAAAGAAAAAGCAGCCGGCTACAAAGTCAAAAACTTTCGGGGCTAGTGGACGGCGCGGTCGATGGAGGACCAGTAGGGCTTGCGGAGTTGTTTGCGGTCGATTTTGCCGGCTGGGGTTTTCGCGATTTCCGCCACGAACTCGACTGATTTGGGGGATTTCACGCCGCCGAGTTTTGTCTTGCAGTGGTCGAGGATTTCCTGCTCTGTGAGCGATTGGGCTGACCGGAGAACTACCAGCGCTTTCACAGCTTCGCCCCATTTTGGATCTGGGACGCCGATCACGGCACATTCGTGCACTTGAGGCAGCGCCATGATGGCCGCTTCTACCTCCGCGGAATAGACGTTGAAGCCGCCGGAAATGACCATGTCTTTCTTGCGATCTACGATATAGAAAAAGCCATGTTCATCGCGGTAGCCGATGTCGCCCGTGTGATGCCAGCGGTGGGCGCGAATTTCGGCGGTGGCCTCGGGCATTTCATAATATCCGGGAGAGACGAGCGAACCGCGGGCGACGATTTCGCCTGGTTGGCCCGGAGGCAGGAGCTGGCCGTGGTCGTCCATGATTGCTAGGCGCACGGCAGACGTGGCCCGGCCGCAACTGCGCAGGCGCTCGGGATGATCACCGGCGGCAGCAGCTGCGACGGTCTTTTGATCTAGGAAGGTGAGCAGCATGGGAGCTTCGGTTTGGCCGTAGCTTTGACACATGCACGGGCCGAAAATTTCGACGCCTTGTTTCAGTTTGTCGGGTGAGACAGGCGAGGCGGCTAGCAGGAATACGTGCAGGCTAGAGTAATCGAATTTGCGGACATCGGAATGCGCGAGCAATCCGTAGAACGCGGTAGGCGGCAAAAATAAGTGAGTGACGCGGAAGCGTTCGATGTTGCGCAGGACTTCGAGCGCGTCGAAACCGGGCATGACTACGTTGGTGGCGCCGAGACTAAACATGGTGAACGCGACCACTCCCGCAGCGTGCGAGAGGGGGGCCACGCAGAGGCAGACGGGTTCGCGGGATTCGCTGCGCCAGTAGTGCGAAGCCATTTCCGTCATAGTGCCCCAGGAGAGGCTGGTGACGCGGACGCCTTTTGCAGGACCGGTAGTGCCGCCGGTGGGAACGAGGCCGACGAGTCGATCGGGATTGCCACGGGCGTCGGCCCATTCGATTTCTGGTGAGGTGGGACCGACGGCGTTGGCGTCCGCGCCGCCTTGCATGAATTGATCGAGCGAGGGATTTTTTCCGTCTTCGACGTCAATGCAAATCAGGTGAGTGAGCGTGGGGACGCGCGCTTGGAGTTCGGGGACGCGGTCGCGATAGCTGCTGTGGTAGAAGAGCCAGGAAGTTTTCACATAATTGAGATATTCGACATTGGCGTCGAGCGCGTTGCGGTAATTAATGGGGACCCAGACGGCTCCGGCGCGCATAAGGCCGAGCATGCAGAGGAGAACGCGCGCGTCGTTGATGGAATAGATGGCGACGGGCTGTTCGCCGCGCAAGCCTGCGGCCCACATGGCGCGGGCGATTTTCTCGCTGGCGTGGCGCACGTCGGCGTAGGAATAACGCGCGCTGCCATCAATGATGGCGATGCGATCGGGGATCGCCTCGGCTTGCTTGTCGAAATAATCTATTGCTCGCATGTGTGCTGCACTTTAGTGAAGCAGTTCGGCGACGGGTTGCGGATGCGCGACGTCGTGTCTGGCGTTGGCGGTTTCTTTCAGAAACAATGCGATCAGGAATAATAGACCTGCTCCTCCGGCAGACATCAGCAGCGTGATTCCCAGGCCGTGTTTTTCTGCCAGCGCGCCGCCTAGTGTGGGTGCGATCGTTGCGCCGAAAACTTCGCCGACGAGCGTAGCGAGTCCGATGGACGTGGCGGCAAATTGCGGCGGCACGCTTTCGGTGGGGATCAGCACCATCGTTAGCGTCGGCATACCCTGCCCCGCGTTGGTGAGAAATAAAATCGCCGCGAGGATCCACGGATAGGCGTAGAGCGGCTGGACCAAGAGTACAAGCGGAACGAGGGCAGACATTGCAGCCATGGCCAGGAGCACGGGCTTTCGTCCCAGGCGATCGGACAACGCGGGCATCAGGAAACCAAGGATGAAACTGCCGAGGCCCGAGGCGCCGAGCAGAAATCCGGCGGTGGTGGCCTTTTGATGCGCGACTTCGGTGATGTAGAGGGGCGCGAAAACGTTGGACAAGAATAGCCAGGAGATGAAACCGGCGGCGCCGATAGAGCAGAGCCACACGTTGCGATAGCGCAAGATGGTGAAGTAGTCGCGAATTCTGGGTTGATGGAGGCGCTCGCCGTCCGCGCCGGATTTTTTGGGCGGCTCCTTCACGAATTTCCACATCAGCAGACCCATCAAAATTCCCGGCACGCCACAAACGAAGAAGGCCCAGCGCCAACCGAAGCGCGCGGCTACCTGCGTCGTGAGGATTGGCGCGACGGCGAGACCGACGAGTGCGCCGGCGCTGACGACGATGCCAATGTTGCGTCCCCGGCGGCTGGGCGTGGAGGATTCTTCGATTAGCGCAGTCATGATGGACCAGCACGGGCCTTCGGCAATGCCCATCAGCGCGCGAATCAGGAGGAGCTGATGAAAAGTGTGCGCGACGCCAGAGAGCCAGGACAGCAATGAAAACGCGAATACCGCGGGGATCAGAATCTTGCGGCGGCCGAAACGATCCGAGAGCGCGCCGAAAAGTAGCGTTGAAACAGCCCAGGTGATGGCGAGGACCGAGGCGAGCATGCCGACTTGTTCGTGCGTTAGGTGGAATTCAGGGGCAATGTAGGGCGCGAGGTAGAGCTGCGACATGCGGTCCAGGAAGACCGTGCCCCAGGAAAAGAACAGGATGGCCACGAGGGTGTTCTCATAGCGCTTCGAATAGTCCTTGGCATCCATGCTCATTTTTTGCCCGCGCTGACCGCAATCACGGTCGCGATCAATTTTGCAATCGTCAGCGCAACAACATACAAAGTTCTTGCGCGGCGGCGCGCAGATGCGGCAGGAAATTGTTGAGCATCTCCTGACTGGAGACGCGCTGGGCGTGGGCGCCGACATTGACCGCCGCGACTACCTGGCCGCTGGGACTCTGAATGGGCACAGCCATGGAGCGCAGGCCGAGTTCGAGTTCTTGATCCACGATGGCGTAGCCGTTGCGAAAGACCGTGCGTAGAACGGGGCGCAGTTTGTCGGCGGTGACGATGGTGCGGTCGGTGTAGCGCGTGAATTGAATGCGCGCCAGGATAGATTCGAGTTCGTTGGGCGGCAAATTTGCGAGCAGCACGCGGCCCATGGAGGTGCAGAAGGCCGGCAAGCGACTGCCGACGCCGAGGTCAATGGCCATTATGCGAGTGACGTTGGCGCGCGCGACATAAATGATGTCAAGGCCGTCGAGAGTGGCGATGGAACAGGACTCGTGCATCATACGACTGAAGCGTTCGAGGATCGGGTGCGCTGCAGTGGCGAGCGGCATGGAAGAAATATAAGAATGACCGAGCGCGAGGACGCGCGGCTGCAGAAAAAAATGGCGATTGTCATCGGAGCCGGCGAAACCGAGTTTTGCCAGGGTGTAGAGGCAGCGGCGGACGGCGGCGCGAGAGAATCCGGTTTTGTTGCTGACTTGCGAAATGGTCAGCTGGCGTTTTTTTTGGGAGAAGGCCTGGATGACGGCGAGGCCGCGTGCGAGCGACGTCATGAAATCGGGGTCGCCGGTGAGCGCGTCGATTTGCGCGGAGGGAGTTGCCGGCGCGGTGGACGAGTTCGGCAACGATTGCGTTTGCGGCGGCGTGGCACGAGCTAAGCGTTTCGCGCCCTTGGTAGATTTTTGAGTAATGGGACGAGGCATCGAAGCTCTCCTGCGCGACGGCCTGGAAACGGCGCAGGATACACGAATTGGGCGATAGGCGCACGCTATTTCGATAATCGGCCTTGACAAGAGTGGCGGTGCCTGCCTAAATTCGCCGCGCGAAGTGGTGGCCCTGCTTGCGCGGAGTGCAGGTGGGTCGGGCTGGTGCGCGAGAGACATAGTTATGATAAGGAATATCGTATGAGCAACTTGGCGGGGTACCGGCGCACGCTGGTTGGGACGCAGCCGGAATATTTGCATCCGACTTATGTTTCGTCCTTGAAGCGCGCGCCTTCGCAGCCGCTGGTTTATTTGCCGCACACGCTTTCGGAGATTACCGGGCCGGTGTTTGCTCCGGAGACGGTGAACGTGAAGGCTTGCGATCTGACGCGGCAACATTCGGGCGAGCCGCTGGGGGAGCGCATCATCGTCAGCGGGCGCGTGCTGGATGAAGATGGAAAGCCGGTGCGAAAAACGGTGGTGGAAGTGTGGCAAGCGAATGCCGCGGGGCGTTACCGGCACAAAGTGGATCAGCACCAGGCGCCGCTGGACCCGAATTTCAGCGGTCACGGGTATGCGATGACGGATGGCGAGGGGCGCTATCGTTTTATAACTATGCGGCCCGGAGCATATCCGTGGGGCAATCATCACAATGCGTGGCGGCCGGCACACGTGCATTTTTCGGTGTTTGGTCCGGCGTTTGCCACGCGTTTGGTGACGCAGATGTATTTTCCCGGCGATCCGCTTTTACCGTTTGATCCGATTTACAACTGCACTGCGGATGAAACGGCGCGGCAGCGGCTGATTTCGCTTTTCGATTGGGAGAGCACGATTCCGGGGCACGCGCTGGGATATAAATTTGACATTATTTTGAACGGCCGCGACGCGACGCCGATGGAGAAGTAGGATGACTTTGCGCGCGACTACTTCACAGACTGTCGGTCCGTTTTTCAGCATCGGCATGGAGCGGCTGAATTGCGCGGAGCTTGCCGGACCCGGAGTGGCAGGCGAGCGGGTGACGATCGAGGGCCGCGTGTTGGACGCGGATGGCGTGGGAGTGCCGGACGCGATCATTGAATTGTGGCAGGCAAATTCGCGTGGAAAATATGCGCACCCCGACGATACACAGGACAAGCCGTTGGAGGCTGGGTTTCACGGTTACGGACGAATTCCGACGGATGAGGATGGGAAATTTCGTTTTACCACGATCAAGCCGGGGGCGGTGCCGGGACCTGACGGGAAATTGCAGGCGCCGCACATTGCGGTTTCTGTTTTTATGCGTGGATTGTTGCGACGAGTGGTTACGCGGATTTATTTTCCGGATGAGCCGGGAAATGCGGGAGATTTTGTTTTGGGATTGGTGGAGGCGGGGCGGCGCCAGACTTTGATCGCGCGGAGGCTGCCGGGCGTGGAGGGGTTGTTGAAGTGGGATGTGATCATGCAGGGGCCTGGAGAGACGGTTTTTTTTGATTGTTGAGTGGTGAGCGAGACGAGAAGCAAAAAGTCTAAGGCGCCCGGCTAAAGCCGGCCGCTACAGAGTCAGAACCTTGGCCGCCCTCAGAATGGATAGTGGCGGCGGCCCATTTGGATTGTCACCCACTTTACTTCGGTCATTTCTTCTACTGACCAGCGGCCGCCTTCGCGACCGCTACCCGAGTCTTTCACACCGCCGAATGGAACTGTTGGTTCGTCATGCACTGTGGGGCCGTTCAGATGCACCATGCCGGCTTCGAGTTCGAGAGCGAAACGCATGGCTAGCTGCAGATCGTTTGTAAGGACGGCCGAAGACAGGCCGTACGACGAGTTATTGGCCAGTGCGAGGGCGTGATCGGCGTTTTCCGCGCGGATGACGGCGGCGACGGGGCCGAAAAGTTCGTCGCGGAAGGCGGCCATGTTCGGAGTAACGTCCGCTACTACCGTGGGCTGATAGAAATTTCCTTCGTAGGTGCCGCCCGTAAGGACGCGGGCGCCGGCGGCGACGCCTTCCTTGATCTTGCGGTCAATCATCTGGCATTGCGACGAACGGATCAACGGGCCGATTACCGTGTGCGGGTCGCGCGGATCGCCTACTTGCAGAGTTTTGGCTTTTGTGGCAAAGCGCTGCAGAAAAGTTTCGTAGATGGGAGCTTCGACGATGATGCGCGAGCCTGCCATGCAGATTTGCCCTTGGTGGATGAAGATGCCGAAGCAGGCGGTGTCCACGGCGTAATCCACGTCGGCATCTTTCAGGACGATGAGCGGGCTCTTTCCGCCCATTTCCAGAATCACGCGCTTTCCTTTTTTGGCGCACTCGACGGCGATGTGCCGGCCGACGGCTGTGGAGCCGGTGAACGAGATCAATTTCACGCGGGGATCATCGAAGAGGACGCGAGCGAGCGTGGGGCCGTCGCCAGGAACTACGTTGAAGACGCCCGGAGGCAGGCCGGCCTTCTCGAAAATTTCGGCGAGCTTCAGGCCTACCAGCGAAGTTTCTTCCGACGGCTTGAGGACGAAGGTGTTACCGGTGGCTAGCGCGAACGCGACCTTCTTGAGCGCGAGCACTACAGGAAAGTTGAAAGGTGATATCCCGGCGACGACTCCCAGTGGGCGACGGATCGCGAGGGAGAGCAGGCCGGAAACATCGGAGGGAAAAACGTCGCCTTGCACGCGGCGCGCTTCACCCGCGATGGAGCGCAGCATATTGGCGGCGAAGGGGACCTCGAAGTGCGCTTTGCCGAATGTGGAGCCGCCTTCGCCGATCAATAGGTCCACCATCTCGTTGGTGGCAGCTTCGAGTTCGTCGGCGGCGCGATGCAGAATTTTTTCGCGCAGGGCGGCGGGCGAGTTGCCCCAAGCGGTTCTGGCGGCGTACGCTGCGTCAATCGCAGCGCGCATGTGCTGCTCCTGCGCCATGAAAATTCGGGCGAACGGTTTCTGATTAGCTGGGTTGACGACGTCGGACATCGCGGAGGGCGAAACTTCGATGGCTTTGCCGTCAATATAAGGAGTGGAGATCATGATTTTTACTCCTCGTTGAGCGCGTGCCGCAGGGTGGATGCAATGTACGAATGGGTGCGCACAGCGCGCGTTCACCGCGCAATTGTACGATTCACTTCGTGGGGATTCTTCTCCTCCGGTCCAGGAATGTCAAGCGACGCTGTCCGCCGTTTTACGAAGCACTTTCAGCTCCAGACGCGGCGAGCGACGTGTGAGACGAGGCGCAACTTGGCCCACTGTTCTTCTTCGCTGAGTAGATTGCCTTCCATCGTAGAGGCGAAGCCGCATTGCGGGCTTAGCGCGAGATTTTCCAGCGGGAAATAGCGCGCAGCCTCTTCGATTCTGTGGACGACGTCGTCCGCGTTTTCTAGTTGTGGCTTTTTCGAGCTGATCAAGCCCAGTACGACGGTTTTTTCGCGCGGGACCAGGCGCAGCGGTTCGAATGTGCCGGAACGATCGTCGTCATATTCCAGTAAGAAACGATCCACGGTCATCGTGGCGAAAAGTTTTTCGGCGATGCCGTCGTAACCACCTTCGGCGTACCAGTGACTGCGATTATTTCCGCGGCAGAGGTGCATGGCGAGGGTGACGCCGGGGCGACGGGCGGCGGCGAAACAGGCGTTGTCCGCGCGGATGGATTCATCCAGCAGCGCTTCTGGCGCGATATTCATCTCGGTGCGAATCCACTCGCGCCATTTGGGGTCCATAAAATAGCTGTAGCGCGGCGCGTCAATCTGAATGTATTTGACGCCTTCGGCGGAGAGCCGCGCTAGTTCCGTTTTCATAATGGCGACGATGTCCCAAAGCAATTCGGAGTGGTCTTTGTAAATTTTGTCGGTGACGCCGCGCTTGAAGGCGATGGCGGGAAATTGCGTGGCGCTGGGCAGCGTCATTTTGATGTTGCCGGGGCTGTGTTTTTTGAGGAACGGCAGCTCGCGGCCGGTGAGCGGCTCCACGGCGCGCAGTTTTCTGGTGACGATGCCGGTGACGCTGCTGACGGGCGCGTCTTTTCCCTGGCCGGCTTTCCAGGAGCGCGCAACGGCGTCTCCGAGGTCGAAGCCTTCGACGGCGTCGGTGAAGTCGCTCATGAAATTGCGGCGGCGGAACTCACCGTCGGTGAAAATGTCGAAGCCGAGCTCTTTTTGCTTGGCCAGGACGCGCTCGATGTCGCGATCTTCGATGGCGTGCAGGCGCATGGGATCTTGCGCGGCGGTACGGCGCGCTTCGAGCAATTCAGGAGGGCGAAGAAAACTGCCAACGTGATCGGCTCGGTATGGTGCGGACATGTTTGCGCTCCTTCAACGCACGATCAGATCCAGAGTTTCTCATTGATTTTCAGGCCGTGGGCGCGGCAGTGGCTGAGGTAATGGTCAATGAACCAGAAGACGTCGAGAGTGTCGAGTAGCACGTCATTGTCGTCATAAAACTCGAGCGAACCGTTCAGAAAGAAAATTGTTTTCATGCCATTGGGGTCGTCGGAGACCAAGGTGTGGATCACCCCGGGATTCTCGCGGACGTAACTACCGGGGCGCGCGACCCAATTGTATTCCAGATAGCGCCAACTGCCTTCCAGCGTGCAGGCAGAGATGGGCCCGCGATGGCGGTGGCGGCCGAGCATGCCGCCTTTTTTCACCCAGAGAATATTGGCGAAGGAATTGGTGCGCACATCGAAGGCGAGATGGCGGATAAAAACATTTTCCTTGAACGGTACGTAGGGAGACTCGTCTTCTCCGGCGCCGATATGAATGTCGGGGCGGCCATATTCCTGTATGACCGAAGCGAGGGTGCTTTTTGCATCGACGATAGCCATATGTTCCTCCGACGATTGCTCGACGCGATTTGCGATTCGCGTAGGGGCCGTGCGAGCGCCGTTCGCGGGTTCAGTATACATCCGCGTGCATATGCGGCAATCGCGTTGGCCGATGTTCGCCCGAATTTTGCGCTCGACTTTGGCGGCGGGAAGGCCAAGCGAAGTGTTAGCGGGAGCAATGGTGCTGGCGACCAGGGCAACAATCGGTGCCGTGCGTGCCGGAGCAACAACGGAGGCCTTATCGGGGTTATCATCGGACTCATTGGGCGCGATGGCGTCGGTCGCGCCGTCCGTCAGACTGGAGAAGACCGCGTGAATCCGCGAATCAAGACGACTGTGGTGGGAAGTTATCCAGTGCCATCATGGCTGGTGGGAAATACTTCGCGGCTGGTGCTGCGCGACGCGGTGATGTCTGTGCTGAAGACTCAAGAATTGGCCGGTCTGGATTTGATTTCCGATGGCGAGCTGATGCGTTTCGACCCCAGCCATCCGGAAACGAACGGGATGATTGATTATTTTGTGTCGCAGATGGAAGGCATACGCAAACATTTTTCGCTATCGGATTTTGACCGGTTCCGGGCGGACCGGGCTTCGGGATTCCGGCTTCTGACCGCGGGGATGGTGGTGGAACGGATCGGCGAAGGATCTTTGAATCTGCCGCGGGACTATGAATTCTCGCGGGTTCTGACGAAATCGCCGCTGAAATTTACTTGCACCGGGCCGCACATGCTTTCGCGGCTGCTGACGAACTGTTTTTATAAGGATACGGCCGAGCTGGCGATGGACATTGCGGACATACTGCGCCGGCAGCTGGAATTGATCGAAGCCGACACGGTGCAGCTGGATGAAGCGAGCATCGTGGGTTTCCCGCAGGATGCGCCGTGGGCCGCGGAGGCGATCAACCACGCGTTGGGCGGGATTTTGAACGAGAAGGCGGTGCACATTTGTTTCGGGAATTATGGCGGCCAGCCGATGTTGCGCGGGTTTTGGCGCGATTTGATTCCGTTCCTGAATTCTCTTGAGACGGATCACCTGGTACTTGAATTTGCGCGGCGCGGGTACGAAGAATTGTCTGCGTTCAGCGAGCTGAATCCCAAGATCGGGCTGGGTATCGGTGTGATTGATATTAAGGATAACGAAGTGGAGTCGCGCGAGCTGATCGCGTCGCGGATCGAGAAAATCGCGAAGACGATTGGGGTGGAGCGGCTTCATTACGTGCATCCGGACTGCGGATTCTGGATGCTGCAGCGCAGCGTGGTGGATCGCAAGATGCGGGCGCTGGTTGAGGGTAGAGATTTGTTCGAGGGGCGCGAGTAGGACATCCCTGATTGGCACGCGTTGTTCCGGTTCTGTTCGAGTGGCAGGAGCGTTGACGTTGGAAGACGAAAAAGCAGCCGTCCGAGAGATTATTTTCACTCACCTGTCGGGGATTGTGCTGGCGCCGACAGTGGCGGCGCTGGCTGATCGTGGCGTGTTCCGGGCTTTCGATTCTGCGGCGACGTGTATTGCACTCGACGAAATCTGCGAGCGCACTCATGCGAATCGCGGGTATTTGCGCGTGGCGCTGCGTTTGCTGACTTCGTGCGGATGGCTGCGGCGAAGCACTACACCGGGCAAGCCTGATGAATATGCGCTCACGCCTGAAGGTGTGATCGGAGTGCGGCTGGCGGCGCCACTCTATCGTGAAGTAATTTCGTTCATTCCCAAGGCCCTGTTCCTCGAGGATTTTCTTTACGGCAAGTTCGATGGGCCGGTGCTCCCTTCCCTACAATCGCTGGTGGAGCGCGCAAGGGAACGATGGCTCGCGGCGCCGCAAGATGATCCCGTGACGACGCGAGTGGCCGAAAACGTTCGCGGGCATTTGGATGGCGTGTTGATTGGGCCGGGGATGGTGGCGTTGGCGCGGGGCGGCGTGTTGGGTCGGCTGGAACAGGGCGCAGTGGAAACGCGCTCGCTGGCGGGAAATCAGGCGAGCTTGAATTGCTTGTTCGATCTGCTGGCGATACGAGGTTGGCTGACGCGCGAACAAGACATCGTGCGATTGACATCGCGCGGTATGTACGCGGCGCAGATTGCGACTTCGTATGGGGTGACGGTTTCGTATTTGCCGATGTTCAATTCGCTGCCAACGCTGCTGTTTGGAAACGCGCGCGGGCCGCGGGTGGATGAAAGCGGCGTGGAGCTGCTGGTAAATCGTGGAATGAATGTATGGGGCAGCGGCGGGGCGCACAAAACTTATTTCAAGAAGGTGGATGAAATTATTATTGAGAGTTTCAATCGGCCACTGGCGCGGCAGCCGCAAGGAATCTGCGACATGGGTTGCGGCGACGGAACTTTCCTGGAGCATTTGTACGAGGTGGTGAAGCAGAAGACGGCGCGGGGGAAAGTGCTGGAGCAGCATCCGCTCGTACTGGTAGGCGCTGACTTCAATAAGGTGGCGCGGCGCGTAGCGAAACAGCATCTGCGGAAGGCTGGCGTGCCGGTGTGCCACGTGATTGCAGGGGACATCAATCGTCCGGCGCAGTTGGGCAGCGATCTGGAAGCGCTGGGGCTGGATGTGCACGATTTGCTGCACGTGCGTTCGTTCCTCGATCACAACCGGCCGTACGCGCGGCCGGCAAACTATGTGTGCGGCAATCGGGTGGGAAAATCAACGGGCGCGTTTGCTTATTTGGGCGAGGAGATTCCGGCGGATGAGCTGGAAGAAAATCTGGTGCGATATTTGCGGCGGTGGGCGCCTTATGTAGGGCGCTTTGGGTTGCTGATTCTGGAGTTACACACCCTGCCACCGGAACTGGCGGCCGAGAATTTGCGCCTGACACCGGTGGTGGCTTACGACGGGACGCACGGATTCTCGGATCAATATTTGGTGGAGCTGCCGATTTTTCTGGAGTGCGCGCGGGAAGCGGGATTGCATGCGGACGATCGTTACCACGCGAAGTTCCCTGCTTCGGAGCTGGCGACGGTTAGCGTCAATTTTTTTACGGCGCTGGCGGGAACGTCGGGGCCGGAGCTGGTTGGTAGTTCCGCCCTGGCGCGCTGCTGAATTTGCAAGCCATAACGGCGCGCTACCCCCCGCGAGCCGTGACGGAAGGAACAGGCCCGACCACTGTCGCCTGCCGCCTTTTGTGGAATAGTCCACGCTTCGAGCACCAGCGGACAGCGATGGAGCAGGACTGCGCTGTAAGCTTCAAGTCAGCATGGCGGGCGGCCTAGGTGAGATGAGGTGAGGCGCTACAGGGTTTGCGGTAGGGAGCTTCGGAGGGAATTCGATTAGGATAGGCCCGCTAAGAACGCCGCGGAATCGCGAAGAGGTTGGGCAAGGTAGTTATGCGCAAATGGATGATCGGATGCGTCATCTTATTGCTGTCGCTGGTGGCCGCGGGATTCTTGTTGAGACCGAACATTCATAACGTGGTTCGCGAGCGGATGCAGAAAGTACTGGCAGTGCATTTTGCGAGCACGGTGGAATTTTCGGACTTCGACGTCATATTGTTTCCGCGCATGCATGTGACCATCACCGGATTGGTGCTGCGCCATAATGGACGCACGGACATCCCACCGCTCATCGAAGTACAGACGGTTTCAATGTACGCGCAGCTGCCGGAATTGCTGCGTCCTCGGCCGTACATTTCTTTCGTGCAGCTCGATGGCTTGAAGATTCACACACCACCACGCGTGCCGGGTGGCCAGCCGCTGATTCACAAGACCGACCAGGATTTAGCGAAGAAATATCCGGTGCTGATCGGCGAGATCCGCGCGGACGATGCGAGCATTGAAGTGCTGCGAGCCCAATCCGACAAGCCCCCGCGCGAATTTCCGATTCATCATTTGGATCTGCACAACGTGAGTTTCGATCGTCCGGCGCAATTCCACGCTTTACTAACCAACGCCGTGCCTAAGGGCGAGATTGATGCGACGGGCGAGTTCGGACCGTGGCTGGCAGAAGACCCCAGTGAGAATCCGACGGACGGACACTACACTTTTCAGGATGCGGATTTGGGCACGCTGAAGGGGCTGCGCGGAATTCTCTCGTCGAAAGGACAATTTTCGGGGCCGCTGGACTATTTGGCGGTGCAGGGTTACACGGACACGCCCGACTTCGGGCTGCGCACCGGCGGTAAACCCATGGCGCTGCACACGGATTTTTCAGCGCTGGTGGATGGAACGAACGGCGACGTGATCCTGAAGGGCGTGACGGCCAAATTTCTGCATACCACCTTGCAGGTGAGCGGCAAGATCGTCGACGTCAGCAAGGACATCAAAGGCCGCACGATTTACTTGAACGCTTCGTCAGACAACGCGCGCATTGAGGATTTGCTGCGGCTGGCGGTTAACTCTGATGAGCCGTTGATGACTGGGTCCGCGAACCTGAAATCCACGATTGATATTCCTGAAGGCCCGGACGATCTGCTCGACCGCATGAAGCTTGCCGGGCAATTCGGAGTGGGCAACGCGCAGTTTACCAGTGCGACCGTGCAGGAGAAGGTGGACACGCTGAGCCGCAAAGGACAGGGAAAACCGAAGGACACGGATATCAGCGAGGTTGCGTCCGACCTCCGCGGGAATTTCCGAGTCGTTAACGGCGTGGTTACATTTTCCAGTTTGAGCTTCGCAGTGCAGGGCGCGGCGGTGCATTTGGACGGGACGTACAATATTGACAGCACAGCGATGGATTTCAGCGGCGACCTGCTGATGCAGGCCAAACTTTCGCAGACGACTACGGGCGCAAAATCATTTTTTCTGAAGGCTGCGGACCCGTTTTTCAAAGGCAAGAACGGTGGAAGCGACGTGCCCATTACAATTGGCGGAACGAAAGATCATCCGACGTTCAGTTTGGGTAAACGCGGCGTGAATAAGCAGCCCGAAGCGCCTGGAAAATAGATGCCGTAGCGGTTAGAGCCGCGTAAGGCATGGTAGCCGATGCCGCCGTCTGCAAATATTTTTTGACCGCGATAGGAGCGCTCCCGAGCCGGAAGACTCGAGCGGGCCGATCGAATTTCTTCCACGCTGGATCCGTGTTTTCCCATACTCACCACTAAAGAATGTGCTGGCGTGTTCGTCGCGATGATACGAGAATGCAACGGCTCTGAAACGCCGCGCGCTGGGCGTGCATCGCTAGTGTTGTGCGCGAAGGATCGTTCACATGTGTGCCGTTTGAGGCTGCCATTTCATTTCAGGAGAAACCCTTCATGTCTCTGCGTTCGATGTGCTGCTCGATTCTAACGATTACTGCGCTGCTTTCGGCTCACATTATGGCGGCGCAGAGCACCGGCGCGCAGCATGCTGAGACGATTGGCGGCTACAGCCAGGCATCCGCGGCTCCGGAAATTGCTTTGGAGAAAAAGTTTCAAGACGGCATCGTGGCGGGAAACATTCGCGAGAACATGCGGCGTTTGAGCGCGCGGCCGCACCATGTGGGGTCGCCCTACCAGCAAGACAACGCGGAATGGATTCTGGCGCGGATGAAGGAGTGGGGACTGGACGCGCATATTGAAACTTTCAATGTGCTTTTTCCCACGCCGAAGGAACGCATTGTCGAGTTGCTGGAACCGACGCAGTACCGCGCGAAGCTCCAAGAGCCTGTGCTGCCGATCGATCCGACGAGCAATCAGACAGCGGAGCAACTGCCGACGTACAACGCTTATTCCGCGGATGGAGACGTGACGGCACCGCTGGTGTATGTGAACTACGGGATCCGTGAGGATTACGAGCAGCTGGATCGTATGGGAATTTCGGTGAAGGGCGCAATCGTGATCGCGCGTTACGGTTCCGGCTGGCGGGGCACGAAGCCGAAAGTTGCCGCCGAACACGGCGCGATCGGTTGCATCATTTATTCCGACCCTCGCGGAGATGGATATTTTCAGGGCGATGATTATCCGGCGGGTGGGTGGCGGCCGCGCGAAGGCGTGCAACGCGGCAGCGTGATGGATACGGATTATCCGGGCGATCCGCTGACTCCAGGAGTGGGTGCGATTTCGGATGCAAAGCGTCTGGCGATCAAGGATGCGAAGACCATTACGAAAATTCCGGTGCAGCCGATTTCTTATGCTGACGCGCTTCCGCTGCTTTCCGCGCTGCAGGGGCCTGTGGCGCCGCAAAATTGGCGCGGCGGTCTCGGGATCACTTATCACGTTGGTCCGGGGCCGGCGAAAGTTCATTTAAAAGTTGCGTCGAACTGGGACTTGAAAACGATTTACGACGTGATCGGCACGTTGCATGGCGGTGGCGATGCCGGGCAGTGGGTAATTCGCGGCAATCATTTCGATGCGTGGGTGAATGGCGCGGAGGATCCGATTTCCGGCCAAGCGGAAATGTTGGAAGAGGCGCGCATGCTTGGCGAACTGCACAAGGAGGGTTGGACGCCGAAACGCACGATTATTTATTGCGCGTGGGATGGAGAAGAGCCTGGTTTGCTCGGTTCCGTGGAGTGGGTGGAAACGCATTTGACGGATCTGCAGCAACACGCCGTCGCGTACATCAATTCCGACAGCAACGAACGGGGCCACTTTGAAGCGGGCGGCACGCAGGACTTGCAGGAGGTGATTAGCGGCGTGACGCGCGACATTCAGGATCCGGAAACGCATTTGTCGGTTTTTCAGCGCGCGCATCTAGTGGGAATCAGCGAGGCGAAGGACGCGGAGGAGCGCGCAGAGGCTCGCAAACGCTCGGACCTGGAGATTTCCGCGTTGGGAGACGGATCGGACTATACGGCGTTCCAGGATTTCGCCGGAATTTCCACGCTGGACGTGGGATTTGGCGGCGAGGAAGATGGCGATCAGTATCATTCTATTTACGATGATTTTTACTGGTACACGCATTTCGTGGATACGGATTTTTCTTACGGCCGCGCGCTCGCGCAGACCGCCGGGACGACCATGATGCGTTTGGCCGGTGCGGATTTAATTCCGGTGGATTACGCACCGCAAGCGGAAGCCATTGCCAAGTACGAAACGGAGCTTGAAAAATTGCTGAAGGATAAGCAGGAGGAAATCACCGAGCGTAACCTGGAATTGCAGGAAGGCGTCTTCACGGCTGCTGCGGACCCGCGCAAGACTTTCATACCGCCGCCGGTGGAAGCGGTGCCGCCGTACATGAACTTTACACCGATGAAGAATTCGATTGAGACGCTGAAGAAGAGCGCGGAACGGTATTCCAAGGCACTCGCGGCGTGGAAAGCGGCGGGTTCGCCGGCTTTGGCGCCGCAGTCTTTGGAAACTTTGAATGCGGATTTGTTGCGGGTTTCGAGGCTCTTTCTGAATGAGAAGGGATTGCCGGAACGTTCGTGGTTCAAGAATCAGATTTACGCGCCGGGCGCTTACACGGGGTACGGAGCGAAGACCGTGGCGGCTGTGCGTGAATACATGGACGAGAAAAAGTGGAAAGAAGCGGAGGCGCAAATCCCGCAGGTCGCGCAGGTCATTGACGACGTGGCTGGGGGCATAGACAAAGCTGCCGCGGACTTTGAGACGGCGTTGGCGCAGAAACGCTGAGAGCGCTTATTGTACCGGCGGAGCGGCTGCCATTTCCTTGTAGAACTTCTGCAGCGTGTAAAACGCTTGCTTGCGCTGGCCGCGGTCTGAAATCAGGCCTTTGCGATTGTAGAAATCCTGCACGCCTGTGAGCGGGCGGCGCGGCGAATGGAAATCCATCAGCACCCAGGGCGACATCCCGGCAAGAGAAGGAATTTTGCGCAACATCGCGATTTGGTGCTGAAATAGGGCCGTCTGGTACTCCTCCGTCCATCGGGTATCTGCGCTTCCGTGCGCACCAAAAGGAGTCTCTGCGCCGAATTCGCTGACGATCAGCGGCTTATCGTAGGCGAATTTCCATTGCATCGTTTCGGTGGATGCGATGGAGCCGTTGTACCAGCCGACGTATTCATTCAAGCCCAAAACATCGAGAAATTCTCCCAGCGAATCGTTCAACACGCGCGTATTTTCGCCGGCTTGTTCGATGTGATTCAACGCGGCGGTGATCAGCCGGGTTGAATCCTGCTCGCGCGTGTAACTTGCCAGTTGATTCATGAAATCCAGGCGCGCGGGACCGACCGGCGTTTCATTTCCGATGGACCAGAAAATTGCGGCGGCGCGATTGTGATCGCGGGCTATTAGATCTCGCATCTGTTCTTCGGCAATTTGCAGTGTGGCGGGATTTTTCCAGTCGATTTCCCAGTAAACCGGAATTTCTTCCCAGACCAGAAAGCCCATTTGGTCCGCGAGGCGGATCATGTCTTCGTTATAAGGATAGTGGGCCAGCCGGACGAAGTTGCATCCCAGTTCCCTGGCCCAGCCGAGCAGGACGGCATCGTCTTCGGCGGAAAATGCGCGCCCGCCACGGAACGCGGCTTCTTCGTGCATGGAAATTCCGCGAAGGAAAATGGGTTTGCCGTTCAGCAAGATTTTTGTGCCGCGTGTTTCGATGGTGCGGAAACCGATTTGATCTTCCACGCGATCTCCCGCGGCCGAAAGCACCACGCGATAGAGTTTCGGATTGTCCGGCGACCACAACTGAAGCTGCGCGGCGAATTTGAATGCTGCGTAGCCGCTGGGATCCGTGGTTACTCGCTGCGTGATGTTCGCAACCGGAATCTCGACGGTCACTTGTTGCGACTGCGTTGCGCCACTGAGCTTCACCCATCCCGCAATTTCGCCTGGTGAGTTTTTAGCGAGCTGCACTGAATAATTTTCGATGAATGTTGCGGGCACTTCGACGATGGCGACCTCGCGGGTGAGGCCTCCGTAGTTCCACCAGTCGGTGTTCAGGGCGGGAAGGGCGTCGCTGTGGCGGGCGTTGTTGACTTCTGCAACGACAAAGTTGTCGCCTTCTCGCACGGCGTCGGTTATTTCAAAATTGAAAGGTGTGAACCCGCCCTGATGTTCGCCGAGCGCTTTGCCATTCAAATAAACACGAGCTTGATAATTCGCCGCGCCAAAGTAGAGGAAAGTTCGAGAGGCTGCACTCCGGTGATACGAAAATGACCGCTCGTACCAGAGCGGTCCTTCGTAGAAGCGAAGACTCTCGCGTTGCGAGTTCCAGTCACCCGGGACATTTAGAGTTCCCGTGGTATCGAAATCGTATTCCACTAGATCCTGTTTGTCCTTGGGCTTGCGGTTTTCGTAGTACCGGCCGCCGAGGCCGGTTTCGTAGGGATCCACGATCACGCGCCATACGCCGTTCAAGCTGATGGTGGTTCGCGCGTGAAGATTAGCGATTAAATGCGGCGCGGATGGAGCGGCAGCTAATAAATTGGCCGCGGCACTGGCGGTGACGAAGATGAATGCGATGAAACGCTTCATAATTATTGCCTCACAATGCAAACTTGCCGGCGGCTTCCTTCGTCTGCGATATCGCGCGCGAACGAGTCGCCAGCTTGACTGCGAACGGTTCGCGTCCGATATAGTACGTACGTCCGTGGAAGTCAAACCGCCCGCGGCCGAATGATAGCGGGCATGATGGACATCGTGTCGCGGCAGAATGCACTTTGTGTTTTCGGAGTGTGATGACGATGAAGCTCTTGGGGATCGATATTGGGACTGGCGGCACTCGGGCGGTGCTGCTGGATGGCGATGGACGTGTGGTGAGTTCGGCGACCGCCCCGCATCCTCCGTTTGCCGCGCCTCATCTGGGTTGGGCTGAACAAAATCCTGATGATTGGTGGAGCGCCGTTTGTAGCGCGCTGCCGGAATGCCTGGCGCGCGGCAATACTGCGCCGCAGGATATCACTGGAATCGGGATTACCGGCCAGATGCACGGTTTGGTGCTGCTGGACCGGACTGGAAGCGTTCTGCGTCCATCCATTATATGGTGTGACCAACGCACCGAAGTGGAGTGCCGCGAGATCACCGAGAAAATTGGCGCGGCGCGGTTGATCGAGCTGACCGCCAACCCGGCGCTAACCAATTTCACACTTCCAAAAATTTGGTGGGTGCAGAAGAACGAACCGGGAATTTGGGCGCGCGCCGGCGCGATTCTGCTGCCGAAAGATTACGTACGTTTGCGGCTGAGCGGTTCGCGCGCGACAGATGTTGCGGATGCTTCCGGGACTTTGCTCTTTGACGTGGCGAATCGGAAGTGGTCGCGGCCGATGATGGAAGTGTCGCGGCTGGACTCTGACCTGCTGCCTAGGATTTTTGAATCGTGCGAAATTTCCGGGCACGTATCGGAGGAGGGCGCGCGCGCGACGGGACTGCGCGCTGGAATTCCTGTGGTCGCGGGAGCGGGAGACCAGGCTGCGGGCGCCGTGGGCATGGGAATCGTGCGTGCTGGAGCGGTGAGTGCGACGATTGGAACTTCCGGCGTGGTGTTTGCCGCGACGGCCGGGCCGGTGCACGATCCGGCGGGACGTATCCACACATTTTGCCACGCGGTGCCGCAACGCTGGCACGTAATGGGCGTGACGCAGGCCGCGGGATATTCGCTGCGCTGGTTTCGCGATCAATTTGGCGCGGTCGGCGATCCCGCGGAAGACGCTTACGCACGATTGATGGCGGAAGCAGGCACGGTTCCGGCCGGCGCGGACGGCTTGTTGTGGGCGCCGTATCTGATGGGCGAGAGGACTCCTCATCTCGACCCGAACGCGCGCGGTGCGTTGGTGGGAATTTCGGCGACGCACACGCGCGCGCACGTGGTTCGCGCGATTCTGGAAGGCGTGGCGTTCAGTTTGCGGGATACTTTGACGATTTTTGCCGAGCTGAAGATTCCAGTGGAATCCATTCGCCTGGGTGGCGGGGGCGCGCGCGGAGGTTTGTGGCGGCAGATTCAAGCGGACGTTTATGGGATGCCTGTGGGTACGTTGGAGGCGGAGGAAGGCGCGGCTTATGGCGCGGGGTTGCTTGCGGGAGTGGGCGTCGGAAACTGGACGAGCGTCGAGAACGCTGTGGATGCGACCGCGCGCGTATCGCAACAAATCGAGCCGGACGCGAGACACCTCGCACTGATGAATCGACGCTACGGCGCGTATCGGAAGTTGTATCCGGCGCTGCGGGACGTGTGGCGCGATGCTCCGTAAATGAATTTCACGATCAGGAGTTGAAGTTGCGGGCGCGTACCTGCTTGAGCTGCCCGTTTTTGTGCGAATTATCTGCTGCGTCCGGCAAGCGACTCGATGCCATTACGATTGAATGCCAGGATCGCCCGGTATTCGCTGCGAATGTGTCAATTCCGAAATGTCGCGGGTAATTCCTGCTGCGCTACGAAGACCGGTAGTTCCGGCCACAGAAGCTTGAGCATGACGCCCGATTCTTGCTGATACACCATCGTAAAAATGTGCGCGCAGCGTTCGCAGAGCCAGAAATGCTTTACGTGGTGTACGTTGTTCGCGCGTTTTGCCGCGACGGCATCCGAGTTTTCCTCCGTCGGCGAATCTTGAAACCGGAAGAACTTGCCGCCGCCAAGCCAGTGAAATGCGGCGGAGCAAGCCGGATTCGCGCATTTGGGATGTTGCTGGTGAAACAGCGGGGCGCATATCATCGCATCGCCGCTGGGCGCAGGCGGCATTTGGACATCGGACCGCGCCACGCGCCGCGCGGCTTCCAGCTTCGCGATGGTGGTGCGCAGCCAGTCGCCCACTTTCTCTTCGATCTCGCGTTGCTCGTCATAGCGATACAGCGAATCCAGATTCTCACCGAGCGCATTCAAGGGAATCTGGCGGCAGGGGATCTTTTCGCTGCGTAGTTCAGGCGGAACAAGTTGCGTCAGGATGCAGTGGCTGCAGGGCTCCGGGTTGTCCTTGCAATCGAAGTTCATGCAGGTGGGAGAATCTTCGAAAATGTAGCGCGGTCTCCACGGTTCCCGCGGCGAACGCCCGTATCCGCCCTTTTCCAGGAATGCGAGCTCAAACTTCAAGACGTCTAACAGGTCTCGTTCATCTTTGTGCATGGCGGCCTCCGTTACAGTGCCAGTATTCCCTTCTGGGACGAGCGTTGCGGTGACTGCCGTCACGTGGAGATGTGACTTCCGTCACCAACACCTTGATTGAATCAGGGCAGGATGGTGTAGGGAACGAACCGGCGTGGGTCAACGGCGGTAGGGCGAGACGACGCGCTGGCAGGCGAGGATCGATGATCAGCAGCTTCAAAATTGTTCCCAGCAGAATCGGGAGTACAATACCCGCCAGTGTTCCTATGCGCGCTCCATACGGATTGGAAATAATCGAAAATTGCCTGACCTGCCCGCACCGTGAGGACCGGCTGTTCTGCCATCTCTCGGCTCCGGCGATGCAGCGGCTAGCGGCGATCACTTCGGCGGCGTCCTATCCAAAAGGGGCAACTCTTTTTGTGGAGGAACAAGCGGCGCGCGGCGTTTTCATTTTGTGCAATGGCAGGGTGAAACTCTCAACGTCGTCTGTGGATGGCCGGACCCTGATTGTCAGGATCGCGGAGCCGGGAGAAGTATTGGGATTGCCGGCGACCGTTACCGGCAAGCCGTACGAGTTGACGGCGGAAGTGATCGAGCCGGCGCAGGCGAATTTTATCTCGCGCGCGGATTTTCTGGATTTTCTGCGCGAGCATGGAGAGGTGTCCTTGCGCGTGGCGCAACAATTGGGTGAAACCTACCACGCTGCCGTGGCGGAGATGCGCTCTATTGGCCTTTCGCATTCGGCGGCGGAAAAACTGGCGCGCTTTTTGCTGGATTGGTGCGCTAGCCATGGAAGCGAGACGCCGGAAATCCACGCCACGTTGACATTAACGCACGAAGAAATTGGACAGATGATTGGCGCGTCGCGGGAGACCGTGACGCGAGTTTTCGCGGACTTCAAGAAAAGACAACTGCTGCAAGTCAGAGGATCCACGCTGATCGTTCGCGATAAGGCTGGACTGGAAACTTTGGCTGGGGGTTGAGCTGGGTGGAGCAGCGCGAACGTTATTTCGCCTGCATGGACTTGATGTAGTTGGTCAGGTTCACGATGCGGATGCTCACAAGCGCGGAATCCGTGCCGGGAATCGAGGCGAAGAGCGGTCCCCAGATGGGCATTTCCGTATCGCCGTGCGCTGGCTTCTTCACACCGTTTCGCAGCACATCCTGGACATATTCGTCAGGGAACTTCCCTTCGTGACGTTGCGCGAGGGTGGTGAGGTCCGCCGGCGGATTCTTGAACTCGGGCGAGACGGGGCCGTTACCCTTCAAATCGTTTCCGTGGCAAACAGCGCAGTAGCGCTTATAAAGTTGCAAGCCGGAAACCGGATTCGAGCCGGCGAGGTGCGCGGATTTTCTGTCTTGGGATTGGGTTTGGGCTTGGATGGTCGTGGTAGCACCTGCCAGTGAAAATAGAAACGCACACGATAAGAACGTGTTGCGAATGCGCCGGCAGAGCATCAGATACCTCCACGCGAAATTCGAGCGAACGGCTTTGCTGGCGGGAACGCGTCCAGCTTAAATCGAGACCTTCGCGTTCCCGTCAGCGCCTATGGCGATGATCGTTAAGCCGTATTTCCCGCACTTCGTCTACTAGCCCGCGGGCCAATTCGCGGGGGCGTGCGATGCGGCACTGATTAGCTTGCAAGCCGGCCCATTACCACCTTGCCGAGCGCCTCTTCCTTAAGGCCGAGCACGACCCGGCCGTTCACTTGTCCCTTCTTGAGGCGGCTGAACACATCATTGATGGATTCCAGCGGCAAAGTTTCGATAGTTGCTCTCACTTTGCCCTCTGCGGCAAACGCGAGCGACTGTTCGAGGTCCAAACGCGTGCCGACGATGGAGCCGCGGATCGTGTAGCCATTCAGCACCACGTCGAAAATGGAAACCGGAAATTCCCCGGGCGGCAGGCCGTTCAGGACGCAAGTGCCGCCACGACGAAGCATGCCGACTGCTTGTTTGAAGGCCGTCGGCGAAACGGCCGTGACGAGTGCACCATGCGCTCCGCCGATCTGTTTCTGGATTTCTTTCGGTGGGTCCTGCGTTTTCGCGTCAATGGTGATTTCGGCGCCTAGTTTGCGCGCGAGAGCCATCTTTTCCGGCCCCAAGTCCACGGCTGCGACGTGCAGGCCCATGGCCTTCGCGTACTGGATGGCGATATGGCCGAGGCCGCCTACTCCCGAAATAACCACCCATTCGCCGGGCCGTGCATCCGTCATTTTCAATCCTTTATAGGTAGTGACGCCCGCGCAGAGGATCGGCGCAACATCCACGAACGAAACATTGTTGGGGAGGCGGCCCAGATAATCCGCCTGGCCCACGGCGTACTCCGCAAAACTCCCGTTCACCGAATACCCGGAGTTTTGCTGCTCGGGGCAAAGCGTTTCCCATCCGCCGAGACAGTAATCGCAATGGCCGCAGGCGCTGAATAGCCACGCGGTTCCGACGCGATCGCCTTCCTTCAAGTGCGTGACGCCCGGGCCGAGAGCCACGACAACACCTGCTCCTTCGTGGCCGGGGATAAAGGGTGGCGTGGGTTTGATGGGCCAGTCGCCATCCGCGGCGTGCAGATCCGTGTGACAGACTCCGGTCGCGAAAATTTCTATCAATGCTTGTCCCGGGCCGGGCGTGGGCACAGAAACTTCTTTCACGACTAATGGCTGGCCAAAGTTTTCGACAACTGCGGCTTTCATGGTTTTCTTGATTGCCATTTCTCATCTCCTTAATGCGCGAGATGTGCTCACTGTAGCGTCGGCGCCGGTGGCGGTATGTATCATTCGGCACAGTTGCGTGTGACGCCCGTCACGGGATGGATTGAAAGAAGTTCGATGCGACCGCAGATCTGTTGCGTGAAGCAGCAGGAGATTTCGCGCGAGAGATCCGCGGAAGTCGGACGTGCGGCGCGGTGCTACCTTTCTGAAACTTTTAAAAAATGTGCAATATCGCACAGTCAAGAGGCTTTCCCCCATTAGGATTGCCCGATTCAAGCGAACAATAATGACGAGCGCGGGACTCGAAGTCGCGTCTGCATCTAGAACTGCCGCGAATGGAAGGACTGTCGTAACAATTGCATCGAAGTGCTCAGAGGGTAGCGCAATACCACTTTCATGCTATCGCGAATGGCCCTTAACTTGCATTTTCTCCGGTGCTCTCGAGCGAAAGAATTCCATTTCGGAACCGGAATGCCGAGTTTGTGACATTGGTCACGCACGAGCGTGATAGCGGTCACTCGCTTTTGATTTCCCCTTCATTAATATTCGGCCAAGCGGATGTGGACAGATTGTTGCTGGAATATCTTGAGGAACTCCGATGCCACAGAGCGGTGATTTGAATTTCTTGAAGCTGCTGATGGTGTTAGGGCTATGGTCCCTTCCCGTTTTGGCACAGGCCCAAACGAAACCAGCAGCGGCTCCTACCTCTGAAATCCCGACGCCTGCCGCACAACAACAGAAAACACCGGCAGCTGCGCCGGCACCAACCGCGCCGGCGGCGAATCCTTCCGAATATGCTGGCGCGGAGGCTTGCCAAGCGTGTCATGCTGACATTTACACTGGCTGGGAGAGAAGTCCGCACTGGAAGCAGACGTACAAGGAAGGTGGCATCGCCAAGCACGGCTGCGAGGATTGCCACGGCGCTGCCGCTAGCCACGCAGCAGACCCGACCGACACATCCAAGTTATTCCTTTTCGAAAAAGCCTCCGCGAAAGAAATCGATGCGCGCTGCCTGGCCTGCCACGCGGGCGGCACGCAGCACATGAATGCGATCAACTCCGAGCACGCGCGGAACGAAGTCAGTTGCATCGCCTGCCATTCGCCGCATCACGGTAAAGATTCCGATTTCCTGCTGGTGAAGTCGCAGCCCGAGCTTTGCTATTCCTGCCATCTCGCGAAGAAGGCGGAGTTCGACATGCCCTTCCACCACCGCGTGAACGAGGGCCTGTTGCAATGCACCGACTGCCACAATCCGCACGGCACTGTGAAGCCGAAGCAGGTACGCACTTCCTCGTCGCAAGATGCGGTCTGCTTCACATGTCACACGGACAAGCAGGGACCGTTTGTGTTCGAGCACCAGCCGGTGAAGGTTGACGGCTGCCAGTCCTGCCACTTGGTGCATGGAGGACCGAACCCCCACATGTTGAAGCTGAGCAACGTAAACCTGCTGTGCCTGCAGTGCCACACGCAGTCCAGCTTCAGCGGGGCGCCGGGAGCGCCTTCGTTCCACAACCAGGCAAGCTTTTTCCAATCTTGCGTGCTGTGTCACTCGCAAGTTCACGGCTCGAATTTCGATCCAACCTTTTTCAAATAGAGCGAGCCAGGGTTTCTATTTCATTTGTAGAGAACGCACGCAGGTCGAGTGGTCGCGATCGGAAGATAGGAATTTCGGACGCGGGAGGGCGAATCTATGAAAGGATGCTTGGCGGTTCACTGGATTCCCCCCGCCGTTTTTGTTGTGGCTCTGCTCCTTTCGCCCGTCGCTCGCGCCCAGGATAATTCGGGAGAGTCGAAAGGAATTAATTCGGGCGATTACAATATCCACCAGTCCATCGAGTTCGGCTATCGCTTGAACGAAGTCACCGGCAACCAGAACACCTACGATACGTTTGAGAATCTCGGTTCCGGAGTTCGTCTCTTTAATTTCGACTTCGAAATGCGCTCGCTCGATCACCATGGCTTCTTCTTTGACACACTCAGTTTGAGCAGCTTCGGATATGGCGGCGATCCCAACGACGTCACCCGCCTGCGCATTGAAAAGAATAAGTGGTACGACTTCCGGATGCTGTTCCGGCGCGACAAGAACTTCTGGGACTATAATCTTTCCGCCAATCCCTATAACCCGGCTGCTTTGAATCCGGCAGGGTCTTTGACGACTGGCTGCTACGTCGGTCCGCCCACACCCGCTTTTCCGCAGGGAGCGCCCGCGTTCTGCTCGAGTCCTGCTGTAGCGCAGAACAATTCCCTACATGATATGGATCTGGTGCGCCGCATGCAGGACTACGATCTCACTTTGCTGCCACAAGCGAAGGTGAGCGTGCGTCTGGGTTATTCGCGCAATCGCGACGAAGGGCCGAGCCTGTTCACGACGGACTCCGGCACGATTTCGGCATTCAACCAGGCGAATAGCTACACGACCAACGCTTATCGCGTGGGGGTAGATGTGCGCGTTTTGCCGCGCACCACGCTTTCGTTCGATGAGTTTTTGACTTACTACCGGCAGGACAATGTGATCAGCGATAATCCGGCTGTCAATCCCGGGAATTACGGTTTCGTTCTCGGAACCGTTCCCGGCCAAGGCACGCCTGCCGGGACGCCTGTGGACCTGGGCAACATTTGGAGCACACAGACTCCTTCGGAGACTTTCCCGTGTGCGACGCCGGTCGTAACCGGCACAACCAATACAGCCACGCCAACTTGCAATGGATTTTTGTCCTACAGCCAGGTCGGCGACCCGCGGAATTTCATGCCCACCGAACGGTTTCGCTTCCAGTCGAACTATTTCAAGAATTTTGAAACTTCCGGCTCTATCGGTTACAGCACGAGCGACTATCAATTCTCGGACCTGAACGAAGTGATGAACGGTTGGACCGCGCGAACGGCGGTGCGCGGAACGACGTCGGGCGGGCCGATCAACACCAAGCGTGTTTCCGTGAATGCGGATTGGTCGGGCGTATATGCGGTGAACGACAAGCTGCGCATCCTCGACATGTTCCGCTATGACAATTGGCGGATTCCCGGCATGTGGGACGCGGCTGACACTACGATATTTGGAACGCCCTCGCCGGCTCCAGGCGTTGTGGGGATGTTGTTATCGCCCGGCGTGTTCAACTCGACGAACTGCCCGGTTGCGCCTTTCAATCAGGCGAATTGCCCGCAACACACCGCCTCGTCGGCCGCGGACGTGACCAACGAGATTGCCACGCAATTCCTGGCGCAGAACATCAAGTCCAACACCATTGAGGCGCAATATGATTTCAACAGGCGCTACAGCGCGCATGTTGGTTACCTCTATACCAACCGAACCATCGCGAGTGCGAACCAGACGTTCGACACCGGCGAGTTTTATTTTCCTGGAGGGGCCGCCGGGAACGCGGGAAACTTTTTCCTAGCGGCGCGCGGAGATTGCGCCCTGGTCGGCGGCGCATTGCCTGCCGCTTGCACACAGATAACGACAGGCCCGATGGCCGGCGCGGTTGTGGAGGGGTCACCTGCAAACCCGATCCCTGAAGATGGTAATGATACTTCGCGCAACATCACCACGATCAACGAGAATGCGTTGCTCTTGGGTATCGTGGCGCGTCCGATCGATGCTCTGCGCATTACCGGGGATTTTGAGTTCGGTTACAACGACCAGTCGTTCACGCGGATCGATCCTAGACAAGTACAGTCCTATAAAATCCAAGTGAGTTATAAGCCGCGGCCGTGGGCGAATCTGGCGGGCGCTGTTGAGATACACAACAATCGCGACAACGTCACAACCGTGAACAACATGGAGCACGACCGTTCCTACAGCTTCTCTGCGATGCTGATAGCAAATCAGCGCCTCTCCGTCGATTTCGGCTTCAACTACTGGAACGTCTATACTCAGGCGCTAATCTGTTTTGCATATTCCACTTCCTCCGCGAACCCTGCCCCGCCTCCGACCAATCTGCCGCTGTCCACGTTCCCTCCCGGCGTGCCCCAGCTCTCCACGGGTACACCGTGCCCGATTGCTGGCTCACCTTCACCTCTGGGCGCGCTTTCCACCTATGCCAGCAGCGATTATTTCGCGCACGCCGCAGTAATGTGGAAGCCAATGAAGCGGGTAACTGCGGCGGTCGGTTATGGCGCCAGCTTTATTCGCGGAAATACGATTTTCCTCAATCCGCTGATGCCTTCCGGCACGGTTGATTTCAACTATCAAAGACCTTACGCCACGCTGACGATCGAGGTCTATCGCGGGTTTAGCTATATCACATCCTGGAATTATTACGGATTCAACCAGACGGGGAACACTAATCCGTTCGGACTTGCATCCATTCAGTCGCAGGACTTTAACGGCAACAACGCCACATTCTCGCTCCGGTACGCGTTTTGATCTCCGACTGCGTTGCTGACGATGGCGTGTACGACTGCTCGGCGAATTCCATAAGGAGGCAACAAATGAAGTGCGCGTCTGTTCGCTCCGTCCGCATCGTACGCTTCGTTGTCCCGGCTGTCGGAATACTATTCTTTCTGGCCGCTCCACTGCGCGCGCAAGATTCGGCGGTGCTTTACAAGTCCAAATGCGCGGCATGCCATGGCCCCGATGGCACGGGAAACGTCCCGACGGGAAAAACATTGGGCGTGACCGATCTGACGTCCGGCGACGTGCAGAAGCAAACGGACGCACAGTTGACCGACAGCATCGCCAACGGCAAGGGCAAGAAAATGCCGGCGTATAAGGGCAAGCTGACGGACGATCAGATTAAGGGACTCGTCGGGTACCTCCGCGAACTCGCGAAAAAGAAGTAGCCGGCAACTGGCACAAGGCGGGAAACTTTCGCCCGCCGTCATCGACACGGCGAAAGGAGGCGCGGTGATTGCAGTATTGATTTGTCAAATTGTCCTGAGCACCGTGCTGGCTGCGGTGTTCTTGATTCGCCCTTCGGTTACGCACGCCGTCAGCTGGAAGATTTTGGCGTTCATTGGCTTGTTCCTGCTTCCGGCGATGTGCATTGTAGGAGGGATGAACACGCACATCCAACGCTCCGAGCAAACGCGATTCTGCATTTCCTGCCACGTGATGATTCCCTATGGACAAAGCCTGTACGTGGACGACCCCAGCCACATTCCCGCGCAGCATTTTCAGAATCACCGCGTGCCCGTGGACATGGCCTGCTACTCGTGCCACGCGGATTACTCCATTTACGGCCCGTTGAAGGACAAGCTGCAGGGGCTGAAGCGGATTTACATTCAATACGTAAGCACGCCGCCGGAGCCGGCGGCAATCCGCATTGACGGAGGATTCAAGAACGCGCAATGCCTGCATTGCCACCTCGGCGCGCGCGATTTCGAAGAGAACGCGGTGCATGCGGCGCTGCTGGATTCGTTGAAGTCCGAGCAATCGTCTTGCCTGACGAGCGGTTGCCACGATACGGCGCACGACATCGCGAATCTGAGCCACCTGAAAGTCTGGAGGCCGGCACAATGAAGATCAGTGAAATCGGGATGGGGCGGTTGCTTCGGGTTTCCAGTGGGCTGGTGATTCTGGGGCTGCTACTTGAGATTGTGAGTCTGCTGTGGTTTCATCCGCTGTCGTTCGTGCTGTTCGCGTTTTTGGCTGCTGCGTTGATTGGCCTGGGAATTGTGGTGTATTTGGTTTCCCTTTTGTTTGTTGCACCTCCGCCCGCGGTGGGTCGCCAGTAGCCGCCCCGCTTCAAGTCATTCCGTAACGATTTGTTTCGTGTTGTGAGCTTCGGCGTTCTCGCGGCATTTCATTGCCTTCTTAAACGCAGCATCGCGAGCGCGCTTCCAGGGTAATTCGCGCCGAGCGACTGACCTGTTCTTGTGGCCTGCGAGCGGGGTGAGTGCTTTGTACCGTAAATTAATGCTGCGGAGATGCGTGAGCCAAGACTTTGGGTTTCGCCAGACTCCTCAGTCCATTACGCTTTCGGACGCGCGGCGCGGGCAGTTTGTACCGCCTGAAGCATTTGGCGCGCTAATCCCGAAATCAGCTCCGCATTCTTTTGCCGAATCGCTTCCTTCAATATTAATTCGCCGCCTACGCCGAGGGCGCTGGCGCCAGCTGCAATGAACTCGGCACACGTGTCCAGGTTCACTCCGCCGGTGGGAACCAGCGGAATATCCGGAAACGGGCCTTTTAGCGCGCGGATGTAACTGGCGCCTCCTACTTGCGAGCACGGAAATATTTTCACCAGGTCTGCCCCGAATTCCCAGGCGGACATTACTTCGGTGGGCGTCAGCGCGCCGGCGAGCATCAGAACATTTTCTCGTTGAGCGAACTCAAGAGTCTTCAGATTTATTCCAGGGCTTACGAGAAATTGCGCTCCGGCATCGAGACAGCGCTGGGCCGCCTCAGCATTGAGGACTGTGCCGGCGCCAACCAAAATCTGAGGCATCGTTTCCGCTATGCGCGAAACGACGGCGGTTGCTCCGGGCACCGTCATCGTGATCTCAACTACATCTACGCCGCCTGCGAGGACTGCTTCGGCGGCAAACAATGCGTCTTCCGCGCTGGCGGCGCGAATCACGGGAATGATTCCCGTCGCGAGCGCGCGTTGTAACACTATGGCCTTGGTCACGGATTTCCCCCGGCGCAGATCAACGAACGATTCTGGCGCCTGCTCCTTTCATCACTTGTTCCACTTCTTTGAGCGTGGCCATAGTGGTGTCTCCGGGAGTCGTCATCGCGAGCGCGCCGTGCGCCGCGCCACATTCCACGGCCCATTGCGGGCCTTTTCCGGCGAGAAACCCATAGATCAGGCCGGAAGCGAAGGAATCGCCGCCGCCCACGCGGTCATAAATTTCCAAATCGTTTCTGCGCGGGGCTTCGTAGAATTTGCCATCGCAGTAGCAAATAGCGCCCCAGTCGTTCCGTGTCGCGCTGGTGGCTTTTCGCAACGTGGTCGCAACCACCTGGAACGGAAAATCCTTCAGAACAACTTCAATCATCGCCTGGAAATTTTCGGAGGCAAGATTGGAGAATTCATCGCCCACACCCTTCACGTCGTAACCGAGCGCGGCGGAAAAATCCTCTTCGTTGCCGAGCATGACGTCAACGTAAGCCGCCAGCTGGCGATTTATCTGCTGCGCCTGTTTCTTGCCGCCATACGATTTCCAGAGCGAATCTCGATAATTCAGATCGTAGGAAACGATGACTCCATTTTCGCGGGCCGCACGCATGGCCTCCATCGCAACAGCAGGAGTGGACGCCGAGAGTGCGCAAAAGATTCCGCCGGTGTGAAACCAGCGCACGCCGAGGTCGCGGAAAATGTGATTCCACTTGATGTCGCCTTCCTTTAGTTGCGAGACGGCCGTGTGGCCACGGTCCGAGCAGCCCAGCGCGGCGCGGACGCCGAATCCTCTTTCAGTGAAATTCAATCCGTTGCGCGCGGAACGGCCTACACCGTCGTACGGAACCCACTTGGTGAGCGAGTGGTCCACGCCGCCTTGATTCATCAAATCTTCGACGAGCTTGCCGATCGGATTATCCGCGAGCGCGGTTACTACCGCCGTGTTCAGGCCAAAGCAGCGTTTCAAGCCGCGGGCCACATTGTATTCGCCGCCGCCTTCGCAGACAGAGAATTGGCGCGTGGTCCAAATGCGCTGGTCGCCCGGGTCGAAACGCAGCATCACTTCGCCCAAACTCAGTTGATCCCAGCGGCAACCTTCTTTAGGTTTGATGTTCATCGCTCGCGTTTACGTGCTGGCGCGGTCCTGCTATCGGTTGTCATTTTTAAAAATGGAGGCACGCCGAACGCAGCCTACGCCACGCCGCGAGACGTACACTACCAGACCAGCGAAGCACCGAGGATAACAGAATTGCCGCGGACTTATGGATTGGGAATGCTCACCCTATTTAGCTGCTGGTAGCCGCGGGTTTTGCTGGCGTGAGCTGAGGCTTCGCCATTTCGGCTAGCAGAAAAAGATCCGTGAGCAGCGCGCGGAGATGGATGGAAGCGTTGAGATTGTCGATCAATTGAGAGCTGATGGCAGGCTGGGCGAGGACCAATTCGACCGCGGCGAGTGAGTCGCTCGCGTCGCGGAGCAACACCTGAAAAAATGCGTGGTATCGTTCGGCTGGCTCGCGGCTTTCTTGCTGCAGCGCTTTCTCGCAGCTATCCGCCAGGCCGCGAATCGCGTTTGCGGCGCGACCCAGGTATCCGCGGATTTGTCCGCCGGACTGGCTGCCCGAATCAGTGGGCAGGCCTTGCGCCGCGTAGGCCAGCATGAACTCATAGGATTCTTCGATAGCGTTGCAGCGCTCCGCGATATCAGCCAGCATCTGTTAGTCCTTCGGGTTCTGCTCTATGCGACGTCGGCGGCGGTGAAGTGGAATTGTCGACCGGCCAGCGCGCAGGATCGTGTTCCTGCAGATAAAAATCGCGGCTCATCCAGCCGAAGATCATGGATTTCGTGATGGCGCGTTTTTCCGGCCGCAGGCCGAAATACACATGCACCATGATCAAGGCGATCAGCCCCACGCCCGCGAGGCCATGCAGCACGTACATCATGCCCCAGGTCATGTCGCCGAACAGATACGGATTGCGCGGGAAGAAAATCGTGCGCACGCGAAACATCATGAACACGCCGGTTACGATCGCGGACAGCCCCGCGGCAATGATGGCGCCGTGGTACAGCTTGTTCTCCAGCGGATATTTGGCGAATCGGTCCGGCGGCGGGGCAGGCTTGCCGAGGAAGCGCCGGATTCTGCGAGCCGCGTCGCGCAGATCGATGCTGTCTGGCCAGATGGACCAGAAGTCCATAAAGAAGGAAGCGTGAACGACATGAAAGATTATCGAGACAGTGAGGATGGAACCGGCGATCCAGTGATAAGTGACCCAATCAAATTGCACACCAACTTTCGGAAGGAACGCGGTGAATAGCAGCGTGAACATAGCGGCGGCCATGATCCAGTGAAACAGGCGCGCGGTTAGCGAGTGTCTGGGAACGCGTTCAGGTATGCGCCCGGCGACGAGAGGCGAAAGGCCGCCGGCAAATTCCTTGTGTTTAGCGAAATAACGGACGTAGGTGGCGTGCACCATCAGGAAAAGCAATCCGGCAATCGCTGCCACCCATATCAAAAACCAGGCGATGTGAATCGGGACACGCTGGCCCCACGGACTTGTGGCCCACTCTAGGAAGCCCATGTTGGCTCCTCCACGCCTCCAATGGCGCGTTTCACTAAATTTCTCATCAGCGGAATCTTGTACGCGTTAAATTGCAGCGGTACAGCTCCCTGCACCGCCAATTTTCCGCCCATTTCCCCAGTGGCGGGGTTCGCTGGCTTGCCGCGTACCGCGTCTTCTACCGATTTCAGACGCAGCGGACGAGCAGCCGCGCCATTCACCGCGATGCGCATGCGTTCGATCGTGCCATTTGATACGAACATTGCCGAGGCCACGTTGAGCAGCGGAAAATCCCAGACGTTGCGGTCGCGCACTTTCTCAAAATAAAATTGCGCGCCGGCCCAGGTGGAAGGAATGCGAATGGAGGTGAGCAAATCTCCGGGTTGCAGGATGTGCAGGCGCGTGATGTCAATTTCAGGGCCGATGAAATAGTTTTCCGCATCAACGACGCGCTCGCCTTTAGGAGTCTGGATCACAAATTTCGCGTCCAATGCGATCAACGCTGGAGCCGAATCGGAGGGATTGACGGCAACGCATCGGTCCGCGTGAAGAATTGCGTGCTCGCGGTTGCGTCCTTCGGGCGTATCGGCGTAGCAGATGTTCCCGCCGGCGCGGTAACACGGCCAGCCCGCGCGGTAATACCAGCAGCGCGCGTCTTGCGTGACGTTGCCGCCAATCGTGCCCTGATTGCGGATTTGCGGCGAAGCTGCGAGCTCCGCTCCCTGCGCTAACAGACCATAATGTTGTTTCACCAGCGGATTGTTGACGACTTCGGTGAGCGTCGTCATCGCGCCAATCTCGATGCCGTCGTTCGTGGCGCGCACTCCTTTGAGTTCTTCGATGCCGCTGAGATCCACCAGAACTTTTGGACGTTTGATACGATCTTTAAGCCAATCGAAGCTATCGAGACCACCGGCCATGACCCAAGCATCCGTTCCGTGCTGCTGCAATAGTTTCTGCGCGTCAGCAATGGAGCCGGGCTGAAGCAAATCGAAAGCCGGCATGACGTCTCGTATTACGGCCATGACTCTCTCCCTCGAGATCTACAACGAAATCAAATGTGCGCCACTAGCGGATGCTGCATGGGACGGCCTGCTTCGAGCGACGTGAGAATCGTGTCAGCGTTGACGGGAGCGCGCTGAAAGATTTCGTCACCGAGCGCATCGGAAAGCGCATTTAGAATCGAAGCGCAGCCGCCGCCCACTGGAGGTTCACCGATTCCGCGCGCGCCGGCGGGTGTTTCCGGATCAGGAATATCCAGCGCTTCCCATTGCATATCCACCGGCACATCCAGAATAGTTGGCGGCTTCGTGTAATAAAAGCGCTTGGACAACATGACGCCGTAGTGGGGATCGAAGACCCACTTCTGGCCGATGGCGTGGCCGATGCCGAGCGTCGAACGGCCCAGAATCTGTCCGCCGAGCGCGGCTGGATGAATCACGCTGCCGACGTCGGCGTAGGCGAGGAAATCTACAATGTGATATTGCCCCGTCTCAACATCCACCTCAACTTCGGCGAAACTGGCAACGTAGGAATGTGTGACTCCGTCGCGCGGATAGTTGTCGCGCGCGGCTGCCACGAGTCCCTGTCCCGCCAGCGCCGCGATCGATGTTTTTGTGAATTTGTTGACGTCCGCGGGTGGTTCGTGACCATCGTAAATTCCGCCGAGCTTGATCGCGTGCTGAGCGGCTTGCGCGAAAGTCATTCCAGCGCCACCGCCCTTTCGATACACGCGCTCGCCTCCGACTTCGTAATTCTCCGGCTTGCCGCCGAGTGCTTTTGCGGCGATTTGCTGCAGCTTACTTTTCGCATCGGTCGCCACGGCATACGAAGCTCGCGTCATCGCGTGCGTCGTCTGGCTGCCGCCGGATACACACGTGTACGGAAAGTTCAAAGAAGTGTTGCCCCACACCACATCGCATTTCTCCCAGGGCACACCGAGAATTTCCGCGCCGACGCGATGCACGTCCATCACCGCCTCGGTGCCCAGATTGCCGATCCCAGATTGGAAGCGCACGCGGCCTTCGGGCGTGATGACTAACAGCCCGTCAAATCCGATCGAGCCGCCTACGTAGCAGCTGAGCGATACACCGACGCCGCGCACTTTCGAACCGATGCGCTTCGGCTGGCGCGCCACTCTTTCTTGCCAGCGGAATTGTTCCGCACCACGATCGAGCGCATCTTTCAGAAATGCGCTCGTGGCATGCGGACGCTTGCCGTTCACTACCGGCCCGAATTCCGCCTTCCCTTCCGGGCAATTGATGCGGCGAATTGCTACTTGATCCAGTCCTAATTTGCGCGCGGCTTTGGCGATGATAGGTTCGATGATGACGATTCCCTGCAGGCCGCCGGGCGAACTTTGCGCACTGCGTGGCGGTGTGTTGGTCAGTACCGTCACTCCGCGCCAACGCATGGCTTGCGGCTGATACAGCAAGGAAACGATGCGGCCCGAAGAAAACGCGTCGCCCACCGAATCGTATGGACCGTTGTCGCAGATGACGAACATGTCGAGCGCGGTGATCCGCCCGTCGCTGCCGAAACCAACCTTCATGCGGCCTTGAAACGCGGGGCGCGCACGCCCGATGAACGTTTCCTCTTCGCGGCTGATGCGCATCATCACAGGAGCGTTGGTCTTCTTCGCTAGCAGCGCGGGAATGATCATGGTTACGCCGCCCGTGATCTTGCTGCCGAATCCGCCGCCAGTGTATTCGCTGATGAAAACAACATTCTTGGCGTCCATGTTCAGCCAGCGCGCGATCGCGGGCAAAGTCTGCGCGGTGCTTTGCGTGCCGGTGTGGAGGAACAACTTGCCGTTCTGCCAGTAAGCCATCGCGCTGCGCGGTTCCAGCGTTTCGTGGCTGGTGTCCGGCGTGGCAAACGATTCATCTAGCACCAGCGCGGCATTTTTGTACCCGGCGTCTAAGTCGCCGTACGTCCATTCGTCCGGCGCCTTGCCCATCGGCAGGCGATTTTCTTTCACGCCGGCAAAGTCAGCTTCCGTCCACTTCAGCGTCGCGACCTGCGGCTGGCCTTGAGCCGGCGGCGCGGGCCTGGTCCAGACGTTTCCGTCAGTTCGAGGATTGGGACCGCCGGGCCGAAGTGTGTCCAAAGGATCGACCACAAACGGAAGCGGCTGGAATCCGATTTTGATTTTTTCGATGGCATCCGCGGCGGTGACTTCATCCACAGCCGCCACCGCAAGGATCGGTTCACCCTGATATACAGGCTCCATGGTGAGGCCGCGTTCGCCCCACTTGCTGGCTTTGATCACCATGCCGTTGTCGGTCAAGGTGTCGGCGGGCGCAGGCAGATCATTCGCGGTCAGAATTGCGCGAACACCGGGCAGGGCCAGCGCCTCGCGCGCGTCAATGTGTTTTACGCGCGCATGCGGCATGGGGCTGAGCAGCAGTTTGCAGAACAGCATGCCTTCGGCGCGAAAGTCTTCAGCATATTTCGCCGCGCCAGTAACTTTCGCGTAAAGATCAGGCGTCGGATAATTCTTGCCAACCAGTTTGTGTCCGACGCCGTACTGGCGCTCCGTCTTCTTGGCGGGCTTCTCGGTATCAGGCATGGTTGGCCTTCCTCAGGTTCTCCGCGCCGCGCATCATGGCATCGAGAATCTTGTTGTAGTCCTGGCAGCGGCAAAGATTTCCAGAAATACCGTGCGCTAATTCCTGCCGCGTTGGGTTCGGATTTGTCTTTAGGAATCCAACGGTAGCCATGAGGAAGCCGGACATGCAAAACGCGCATTGGAAACCCTGCTCATCAATCACGCCTTGCTGCACGGGGTGTAGCGTGCCGTCGGCGGCAGCCAGGCCTTCGACCGTAACGACTTTTCGAGCGCGCACCGTGTGCGTGAGCACCGAGCAGGAATACTGCGGAACATCGTCAATCAGAACAGTGCAGGCGCCGCACTCGGCGCGGTCGCAGCCGAGTTTCGTGCCGGTCAGGCCCAATTTGTAACGCAGAGTCCAGGCAAGCGTTTCCTGCTTCAGCACATCCACGCGCCGCTGCTGTCCGTTCACGTTGATTGCGATGAGTCGTTCGGTTGCGCCCGCGCCGGTTGTCTGGCCGAACAGCGTCGCAGCGCGGAACAGATAATTTGCCGAGGATACGGCGGCGCCGCTGGCGATCACCCCTTTGATGAAATTGCGCCGGGAAACTTCTTTCGAGATGACCTCGATCGGCTTTATGTCAGTGATACCTGACACGGATGGTTCTCCTTGGCTGAATCTTAGCGCGGCAGATGCTCCGAAGTGTAAAAAACGTGTTCGGCCCAGGCGCTCTATTGGATTGACGCTTGGGAGCGCACCCGGTTGCGGAAAATCACGCCGCGGATCGAGATTTATTTCGGCGAAGAATGACCAGCAGAGCCGAGAGCATGGAAACTAAAATATGAATCAAGCGACCAATCCGACGATGATGCGCGCAAGCATACGAACATTACCGCCAAGCGCGATAATCCGCATAAAAGCGTTGCGAAAGTGCCGCTCCTACCTGCAATCTGATATACATGCCTGAGCTGCCGGATATTGCCGCTTACATCAGCGCACTCGAGCCACGCATCATGGGCCAACCGCTCGTGCGCGTGCGCCTCGCGAACGTGTTTCTGCTGCGCACCGTGAAACCTCCGATAGTGGACGTGGAAGGCCGCACGGTGCGCGAATTGCGGCGAATCGGCAAGCGCATCGCTTTCGGCGTGGATGGCGATTTGTGGTTGGTGTTGCACCTGATGATTGCGGGCCGGTTGCACTGGCGGCCTGCGGGGGCAAAGCTTTCGGGGCGGCAGAATCTGGCAGCATTGGATTTCCCCAATGGTTCGCTGGTGCTTACCGAGGCCGGCACAAAGCGTCGCGCATCGTTGCAAATTCTCGCCGGCGAGGAGAGCTTGCGCGCGATTGATCCCGGAGGAATCGACGTCTTCGCGAGCGATTTCGCGTCGTTTCGCGGTACTCTTTCCGCTGAAAACCGCACGCTGAAGAGAGCCCTCACCGATCCGCGCCTGCTTAGCGGTATTGGCAACGCCTATTCCGATGAGATTCTACACGCGGCGCAGCTCTCGCCGATTGCGCAGACTCACAAGCTAAAGCCGCAAGAGTGGGAGCGGCTGTTTGACGCGACGCGAAACACACTGAGATTTTGGATGGACCGGCTACGCGCCGAGGCCGAGGTTGGATTTCCTGAGAAAGTGACCGCCTTCCGCAAAGGAATGGCAGTTCACGGCCGCTATGGCGGGCCCTGCCCGCGTTGTGGAGAAAAAGTTCTGCGTATTCGCTACGCGGACAACGAGACGAACTACTGCGCGCGCTGCCAAACAGGCGGAAAAGTTCTCGCGGACCGCGGTTTGTCGAGGCTGTTGGGATCAGACTGGCCGCGCACGCTAGAAGAACTCGAGGCTCTCACGCGCCGCTAGCAGCAGCGAACGCCTCAAGTACGACTCCCTGCTATGTCATCCAACTCAAATGAAGAGGCACGCGCCCAAGGCGCGATTTTAGAGCTTTTCCAGTCTATTTCGAGTCATCCCCAGCCAAATTGACTTCACTTCTGGATTAAGCCTAATGCGCGTTCGGGGGGTGAGATGCGGCTTTTCGAGTTACGTGACTTTTCGTCCAGTGATACGGTATTCCACAAGGTTCACCTGCCTGTCATTTCTGCCAATATACGATAACGGATGTGGCGTGTACCGTGGCTGCCCAGTATTGATAAGTTTACAGCGGGGTGCTCACGATATGCGGAATGCAGAGGAACGTTCGCCGGCTCGCCTTTTGCTTCAAGTGGGGATAATTTCGCTGGCGTGCTTCGTGGCGGCGGTTGCACCGGTGACAGCACAGCAAGTGACGGGCAAATTGGGCTCCGCCGATGCGACGACGACGATTGACGGGAAGCAAATTCCACCGCCACCGCCAAAATTTGGCGGCGTGATCAAAGAGAGCGCCAAGGACTCTACGCCCTGGTGGCCGCCCCGCATCGTGCCGCCCAAAGGCGCGCCCAACGTGTTGCTTATCATGACAGACGATCAGGGCTATGGGGTCTCGGGCACGTTTGGCGGTGTGATTCCCACACCGGCACTCGACCGGATCGCCAAGGCCGGCCTGCGTTACACGCAATTCCATTCCACAGCTCTTTGCTCGCCTACGCGGGCGGCGCTGATTACCGGTCGCAACCACCACTCGGTGGGTTTTGGCGTGATCGGCGAATTGTCCACCGGCTACCCTGGCTATGATTCCGTCATCGGTCCGGAGAGCGCCACCATCGGCGAGATTCTCAAGGAAAACGGTTACGCCACCTCGTGGTTTGGCAAGAACCATAACACGCCCGGATTTCAATACAGCAGCGCGGCTGGACCTTTCGAGCAATGGCCCTCCGGGATGGGTTTCCAATATTTCTATGGGTTCATGGGCGGCGAGACCGATCAGTGGGAGCCATATCTGTTTCGCGATCACACGCAAGTTTATCCGTGGGTCGGCAAGCCCGGCTACAACCTCATTACGGATATGGCAGACGACGCCATCAGATATATACGCGATTTGAATGCCGCCGCGCCTGACAAGCCGTTTTTCCTCTATTACGTGCCCGGCGGCAGCCATTCGCCGCACCAGCCCACCCAAGAGTGGATTGATAAGTTCAAGGGCAAGTTCGATATGGGCTACGAAAAGATGCGCGACCAGATCTTTGCAAACCAGAAGCCACTCGGCGTAATCCCACCCGACACCACACTAACGCCGTGGCCGGATGGACAGGCAGAGTACGGCGGAGCGAAGCTTCCGAGATGGGACTCACTCGACGCAGTGCAGAAGAAAATGTTTGCCCGCGAAGCCGAAGTATTTGCCGGCTACACAGCCTATACCGATAATGAGATCGGCCGGGTTATTCAAGAAGTCCAGGACGAGGGAAAACTCGACAACACGCTCATCATCTACATTGTCGGCGATAACGGCACGAGCGCCGAAGGCAGCGTGTACGGCACGTTTAACCAGATGACCGCTTACAACGGCATCCTCAACCCGCCGGCCGTCAACGCCGTCAGGGCGATGGATTTGCTGCACTACGACGATTGGGGTTCAGCGAAGACCTACCCGCACATGTCGGTGGCGTGGTCTTGGGCGTTCGACACTCCCTTTAAGTGGACCAAGCAGGTCGCCTCGCATTTCGGCGGAACGCGGCAAGGCTTGGCGATTTCATGGCCGGGGCATATCAAGGATGTAGGCGCCATTCGCACGCAGTTCCACCACGTGATTGATATTGTGCCAACCATCCTGGAGGCCGCCGGTATCCAAGCACCGGAAACGGTCAACGGAATAAAGCAGAAGCCAATCGAAGGTATGAGCATGCTCTATACGTTCGATTCAGCCAATGCAAGCGTGCCGTCTAAGCGCGATACGCAGTACTTCGAGATGGTTGGCAACCGCGCGATCTACCACGACGGTTGGGTCGCAGCCACAACGCCGCCCGCACCTTCCTGGGAACTGGGAACGGGCACGATGCCAGCCCTAGGCGACTACCATTGGGAGCTTTACAACATCGCCAAGGACTATTCGGAATACAACGACCTGGCAACTCAAATGCCGGACAAGCTGAAGGAAATGCAGGCGCTATTCCTCACGGAGGCGGCAAAATACCAGGTGCTTCCGTTGGATAACTCAGGCTTCGTGCGCTTGCTGACGCCGCGACCTAGTGCGGTGGCGGGTAAAACTGTTTTCACTTATACGGGTGAGAATATCGGCATTCCTGTCGGTAATGCTCCCAGCATTTTGGACAAGGACTACACCATCACCGCCGATGTGACGATCCCGGATGGCGGGGCGGAAGGAATGATCGCGACTCTGGGCGGCCGCTTCGGCGGCTACGGCCTGTACCTGAGCCGCAGCTTTAATTGGTGGTACCACGAAAGATTTTTCAGAAGATTGGGTTTTGGGCTGGTGTTTCTGGGCCTGTTGCTCGCGTGGCTCACCAAAAGCAGCCGGCTTTACCGGCTGGGCCAGGCGATGTTGATATTCGGTGTGCTGTGGGTAGTGGTGGTCTTCTGCGTCGGCTTCCTTGGAATCGGAAGGGGTAAGCCGATCTTCCTTTACAACATGCTGGATCTGGAGCGTTTCAAGTGGGAGGGCAGCTCGCTCAGTGCCGGCAAGCACACGATCGTCTTTGACTTCAAATATGACGGGCCGGGTCCCGGCAAAGGTGGCACTGGCGTGCTCTCTGTTGATGGCAAGGAAGTGGACCGCAAGAAAATCGAGCACACGATCCCGCTGCTGATGGCCATCGATGAGACCTTCGACGTCGGGGACGATACCCGCACCGGGGTAGATGATCTGGAGTACCGTTTGCCATTCCGCTTCACCGGAACGATCAACAACCTGACGTACAAGCTCGGTCCAGAGCAGATGACGGCGCAGGACAAGAAAGCAGCAGCGGAAATGCTCGCGCGGGCGCACGACTAGTCGGTAAGGGTAATGGTGGGTGACGGAAATTGAACGCGATCGCCGATTTCGAAAGCGCGAACAAAGAATTGGCGGCGCGAAAGGAGAAGAAATGAAAGCTAAGATGCTCGTACTCGCGGCCCTGCTCTGCTGCATCTCTGCGGCAGCCTCGGCCCAAACCGTTTACGTGAACTCCAGCCCCAACGCTAACTTTTCCAGTTACCACACCTATGCCTGGGGGCAGAGTCCGAACCCCAACGCGGTGGCCAGTTCGTTCCTGGCGCAGGAAGCGCAGAACCAAATCAATACGCAATTGCAGAGCAAGGGCTTGAAGATGGTCCAAGAAAGCGAAAATCCCGACTTGGTCGTCATCATCAGCGGCGGGATGAAGACGCAAACATCCTACAACGCTTGGGGCATGCGCGGCTTCGGCGGCGGAATGGGCGGCATCACGCCGGAACAAAATGTGATCGGCACGCTGATCGTGGATATTTACGACGTCAAAGCCAAAGAATTGGCGTGGCGCGGAATGGCTCAAAACACCTTGAACGAGAGCAACTCGCAGAAAAATATGAAGATGGTGGACAGTGCTGTCTCCAAGATGATCAAGAAATATCCCTCGTCGTAACGGAACCAACGCGACAGCTCGTTGAATGGCAGCACGAATCTGAACATGGGAGGAAATGATGATGAAGCGTTCATATGTCTCGTTTGCGGTGCTGGTGCTGTTTGTTGCTTTGCTTCTGGGACTCACGGTGCTTCGGCCCAATCGGGTTAACGCCGAGCCGGCCCAGCAATATCCAATCCTGGATAAAGTCGCCGCCAAGGTCATAGCGAAATACCAGAATTCAAGCTGCGAGCAACTCTATCAACAGAAGAGCCAAAAGGCAGCGCCCTCGCCTGAAGAACAAAAGGTCGTGCAATTTCTGCACAGCGATCCGCAGATGAAGACTGTATTTATCAACAAGGTTGCGGCTCCTATCGCTAATAAAATGTTCGACTGTGGGCTGATCCCCTAAAGGAGACTCTCAGATGAGCCAGAATCACTTCACCCTTGCGTTCCCGATGAAATCGGCGGCCGACGCAAAAGCGCTCACGGAGCAGCTCCCATCGTTGATGCCCGACTTTCTCAAAGTCCAGGATTCGCTTGGGACAATTCATTATTCGCGCTTCACGCTGCTGAGCGAAAAGACCCTATTATTTTTAGGGGATTTCGACGGCGAATTCGGCGAGCTGATAACGGCTCTTGCCAAGGCGGCGGGGCCGGTGTTCGACGCGATCTTTCAGCACGTGGGCGCTCCTCCGGCTTTGCCAGTCGCGAGCAATGCCGACGCGTTCGCTGAATGGTGCGCGGATCATCTCGCGCCCGCTGTGAATCTTTACACGGCTTATCCCGGCGTCACTGCGAAAGAGATCAAGGCGCTGGCGGCCGGCGCGGACGTCGCCGGCGTAACGGAACAGCGGCCATTCCTGGTCGTGCTGCCCATCAAATCCAAAATCGCTTACGTCGAAGTAGAGCTGCTGCTACGTGCCCGCGGGCATGGAACAACAAAGGACCTGGACAAAGTCGGCACACCACATTTCGCGCAATTCGTGAAGTTAGAGGACAACCAGATAGGTTTCTTTACTGTTTACGACGGCACGTTCGACACCTATATCGCGGATTTCACCAAGAACATCGGAGAGGTTTTTGATCTGCTGTTCAAATTCACCAAGGGCGCGCCACCGTCGCCTGTCAGGAAACATCTCCAGGAGTTCGTGGACTTTGCAGCCGGAGCGAATCGCGCTCCCATCGGGTTCTACGAAGCGTATCCCCGTTTGAGTGTGCAGGATGTTCACGCGCTGATCGCTGACAGCAAGTCGCAATCGGCCTCGGCGTCATAACACAGTCTGCCGGAGAAGCGCGTTGACCCAGGACGGCAAAACGAACACCACGACGAAAACACTCGGAGGTGCGCTTGGTCGTTTGTTCGGAAGGAACGAGCACGAAGCACCCGCCGCTGACGACAAGAAGCGGCCGGTTGTTGCCTCCGAATTGCCGCTCGCTGACATCCAGGGATTCATCCTACGCGGTTACCGTATGCCCATGGTGCGCCACTTCTTGTTGACTGTCGGCATTCCGGCCGAGGCGCGCAAGCTTCTGGGGCGATTGGCCAGTGGCGATGAATCGGACGCGCCCCAAATTACCACGGCCAAAGACTGGCACGTGGGGTTCGCGCCTGGACCCGCGGAGAATCCCGCGGATGCTCCTCGCATGAAGCCCGACTATTGCCTCAACGTGGGGATCACGTGGCCGGGATTTATCGCCCTGGAAATAAAGGATCGCGTTCCTGCGTTGTCGTTCAAGTCGTTCGATGCGTTCGTCGCGGGGGCTGCCGAGCGAGCAGAACTCGTCGGCGATACCGGACCGAGCGCACCACAAAATTGGGTGGGAGATTTTGGAAAGGGGCGCGATCACGTCCTGGTGACACTTCACGCTCTGAGTCCCGAAGCGATGCAGAGCTACACCGAGCGTTTGTCAGCATTATTCGCCGAAGGCAATGCGTTTAGAGAAATCTGGCGTCAGGACGGCTTGGCGTGGATTGAGATGAAGGATGGCAAGCCCACACCCTGCGCCAAGGTTCCGTTCGGTTACACCGATGGCATCAGCATGACCACCATTCGCGGTGGGCCAGAGAAATATCCCGCGGATCACCAACAGGCGTGTGAGCCCTGGTTATTCGTATTGCAGAATGAGGCCGAGAACTACATTGTGCCGGAACCCAAAGAACTTGGGCTGAACGGAAGTTTCGCCGTCTTCAAGATGATTGAAACGGACGTGGTCGGCTTCGAGAATTTCCTGCAATCGAACAAAGACAAAATTGATCCTGAATTGCTCGCCGCAAAGATGTGCGGACGATGGCGAAATGGCGTTCCTCTGGAGTTGTCGCCTGACACCGACAGTCCTCCCGGCGGACTTCCCCTCGAACAGATGAACAACTACGAGTATGTGAGCGCTGATGGCTCGGGAGATCCAAAGGGATTGCGTTGCCCCGTTGGCGCGCACATGCGGCGCATAAATCCACGAGGGCAACCCGTGACTGGCCAGGGTCAGCCCGGTGGAAGCAACAATACCCATCGGATCATCCGTAGAGGGCTGCCATACGGCCCAAATTACGATCCCAAGCTGCCTTACGACGGCATCAAACGCGGGCTTCTCGGCTATTTCATTAACTCCAATATCGAGAATCAGTACGAGTTTGTGCTGCGGCATTGGGTGAACGACAGTGAATTTGCAGGCGCCGTCAGGCTGAACCCTAAATCCAAAGATCCGATGATTGGTACGCAGAATCCCGAGGAAAGCATTTTTGTGATACCGCAGCCGAACGGCGCGCCTCCGATCAAAATCACCGGGCTCCTGACTTTCGTAACGACGAAAGCCGTCGCTTACTGCTTTCTGCCGAGCATCACCGCCTTGAAGTTCATCGCGAAACTGGATTGAGTTGGCAGGAGATTACGCATCATGCTTTTTCTCACCAGAATGTTCGGCGTCACCGGCAGCGACGCCGAACGTGACCTCGCATCGGAAAAAGCATGCATCGAAGCGATCACCGATCTGGTTTTGCAGATGCAGGCCAAAGCCGCGAACGAACAACATCTCCCGTTGCGTCGCGGCACGCATGCCAAGGGCACGTCCGCACGCGCTCAATTTGAAGTGTTCGACGTTAGCGCCGGACGCGACCCCGCGCTCGGCGCGCGCCTGGCAAAGGGAATCTTCGCCAAGCCCGGCGTTTATCCCGCAATCGTCCGCTTTGGAAATTCAGACTCGAAAGTGAATTCCGATTTCAAGCCCGATGTGCGCTCGTTGTCTTTCTCCGTGGATCTTACTCGCGATGGCTCGGCCGTTCCCGCGGACAACTGCACCCGCCAGGATTTTTCGATGCAAAATACCACGACCCTGCCCATCAACGACGCGCACGCATTTCTGGCCGCCATGAAAATGCTTACGGCTTCCAATCCCGCGGCCGGCGTATGGGCTCTGCCGTTCAAAGACAAGTTGCGTGTCGTTCGGACTCTGGCGCTACTGGCGGTCCAAGTGAGCCAGAAAATCGAACCGTATCAAAAGCTGCGATACGGAAGCAACGTGCCGTTCCGTCACGGAGCGGGCGATACCGTGAAATTTTCAGCAACTCCCCTGCCGGGAAATCCGGCGCGCGCTCTGGATAAACGCAATCCCGATGCCTTGCAGGACGAATTGGTCCGGCACCTCAAGGAAGATGGGAAGATGAGCGCCTTCGATTTCGGCGTGCAATTCCTCGACACCAGCAGGATGACGTATTGGGGCAAACACTACGACGCCAACTTCTGGACCGAAAACGCCAGCATTAACTGGAATGAGTCGGAAGCGCCGTTTCATTCTGTTGCACGGCTCACGCTTCTGGCGAATTCGCAGCTGCTGCAAGAATCGGGCGAAGCTCCGTATTTCGATGTCACCGGGAACTGCAACCCCGATAGCAAGCCCGTCGGCAGCATCAACCGCGCCCGGCAGATGGGCGAGGTTGCCAGCAGGAAAGCACGCATGCGCGGGTAGCACCGAACGCGTGCCCCTTCCACACCATCGAGCCGATCGTTGCCTCACGCGCTTCATCCACAGAGCGAACAGCCTCCAAAACAACTTGCAGATAGCCGCGCCCTAGCAACGCGGCGAAATCAACGCGCGGCGATTTTGTAACTGATTGAAACGATGGCGCGCCCGGAGGGATTCGAACCCCCGACCCTCTGCTTAGAAGGCAGACGCTCTTTCCAACTGAGCTACGGGCGCGTGGCTTGCATCTGTCTCAGTTTACGGCGCTTGTCGCGCCTTTCGCAACGGGCAACTGCGGCGCAACATTCTCAGTGTGCCCAATTTTGTGCCCACCCAACCTTGAAATTGCGTCTAGAACTGCATCCTCCGAAGGGTGAACGTATCGCGCTGAAATGTTAATCGCAGCGTGGCCCGCGATCCGCGCGAGCGTCCACACGTCGCAGCCGGATTCACCAAGACGTGTCAGAAAGGTGTGTCGCAACGAATAGAGGACGAATGGACGAACCGGCCTCGCGTCGCGCTTCTTTGCCTCGTCGGCAATAGTGACGAATGCCTTAGAGTGCTGCTTTCGCAGACTCGACGGCTCGACGTGCCCGCTACGGGTAGGAGCGAGCCACACCCAACCTTCTTCAGGCTTCCCTGCCGCGTCCCAGCGCGATTCGAGTACCGATCTGACGCGAAGCGTCATAGGCAGCACTCTCCGGGCGGCAGCTGTCTTGCCGTGCATCACAAGGAGCGCACCATTCCGTCCGTTTAGCCAAGTCACGTTTTCCCAACGCAATCGAAAACACTCCTCGGGGCGCGTGCCAGTATCAGCCAACACAACCGCAATTGAAGCGAGTGGTTCAGGAGCCGCCGCGAGATAGCGCGCTTCCTCCTCGGAAGTGATAACTCGCTCGCGGCGACGTTCACCTGACAGAACCTTTACTTTCGGCGCGGTAGTGAGCACTCCCCACTCAACCGCGAGGTTGAGGACTCGGCGAAGCACTCGCAAAGAATTGTTCGCGGTACTGATTTCCATTCCTTCGCGCAAGCGATGCGCCGCAAAGTTAGAAGCCAACTCGCCAGTGATCCCGTCTAGGCGAGCATCGGCAAGGGCGCGATACTTCGTTAGGGCGCGAATCCCAGTTCTGTACCATAGCCAAGACTTCCGTGTTGTTTTCTCGAAAGTGGATTTAGCCCACGGCTCGATGCGTGCCTCGCAAAATTCTCTCAGAGTGGGAATAACTTTCGGATCACGAATGCCGACTTCGCCCTTTGCCAGCGACGTGCGATGCGCCGATTCCATCTGCCGAGCAACTTTGTTATTGCTCTGCTTTGTGGACTCGCGCACGGTTTTGCCGTGCCACATAAACTTGTACCAGTATGTCTTGCCACGCTTGTAAATCATCGTCATTTATCTCCGTTGAGACGCTTCTTTGAACGCGCCGTACGCCTTTGTAGCCCTTTTTCTCTCCACCACTTCAAGGAACTGGCTTGATGTGCTGCGCTGCTGCAACTAAGGCCGCAATATATTTGCGCTGGCTTTGAAACAAGGAAGTAAGTAGAACACCCCGGGCAGACCTTGGCGCGCCAGGACTGCGTAAAGAGCAGCCAAATGGCTCGTTGAAAATCATTTCCGGGTGAATACATAACAGTCCTGGTATGCCAATCCGGCCAGAATTTGGCGAGGTCAACCGTGTTGCTCGATATTCTCACTCGTGGAAATGTGTTCAGGAGCGGAGCTATCGCTCGATCCAGGCGCATCCCTCGAAATGACGTGCCCGCCAGAACGGCCTGAATTTCGTCATAGTCGAGAGTGCCGAACAGAAGTCGCACATTGAATCCGTCTCTTAGGACGCTTTCCTCTCGAATCCAAAATCCACGAACCAGATCCCGGTAAAACAGAAAGAGTTGATGCGACGCGGAATGCCATCCAAGCTCATTACCCTTCCCGTCCTCGATCGAGAGCGGCCAAAACGAGCGGAATGCCTTGCTGAGCGCCTCGTACTCTTTCGGCGTATCGTCCGTATTAGCGAACCGTCCGAGAGCCTTGAAGTACCATTCGGCTGGCTTTTGCCAGCTTCTTGCTTGATAGCTCCAACCGCTCAACCAACTAGAGCGAAGCAGTACCGGAGGTAGCTCTTGACGTCTCCGGCGCGCTCCGTCATGCTGTTGCTTGTTAGAATGCTTGTTCACTCTGCAAGCATATAGCTGACGATTTTTTTGTCAAGCCTCTCTTTCAATAACAAGCAGACTGGAGCACAAATGACAGACATGCACGAGCAGTTAGAATCGGTAGAAGAGACTTCAAGGCGTCTCTCCGTTTCGACCTTCACGACGCGCCGACTCATTAAGTCGAAGTACATCCGCGCCGTTCGCGTCGGCAGGCGCGTGCTCGTGCCCGCAAGCGAAGTAGAACGGATTATCGCCCAGGGCTGTGGCGAACATGCTGGCAACCCGTGACCCCCGCGAGGTCGCGGCTCTCGTGCCGATGCCGCGCTTGATCGGCGCTCTCGGCTTCGAGGTGAACGAGCGAAGGCGGCGCGGGACGGGAAGACCGGCAACGAACGTACCGAGTTTCGGTCTGACGTGCGAGCAGCTCGTCGAGCATCTTCATGCGCGGCGCGTCGGGCGTGGCTGGATTGCGCGCTGTCCGGCGCATGAGGATCGGTCGCCGAGCCTGTCGATCCGCGAAGGCGAAGGCAGCCGCGTCTTGCTCCATTGCTTCGCGGGATGCACCGTCGAAAGCATCTGCGATGCCCTGAAAATCAAACTCTCGGACCTTTTCTCCGAGCCGGGCGCGGTTCAACCCAAACCGCACGCAGTCCGCGAAGCAGAAAAGCAAATCGCATCTCTCCGAAACCGCCTCACTCCCCGCGAACGAGTCTTGCCCGTCACCGTCGTTTACTGCGATCCGGACAATCTGGACGTGGGAATCGCTCGCGCTCTCGCGCTCGCCGTCGAGGGCGAGCTAGTCCAGGCGGTCCTGGCGGATTCTCAATGAGCATCGGGCGCATCGAGCGGGTTACGAAAGCTGGACCGCAAGTTATTTATGACGCGGATTCCCCGCAGCAAGCGAAGCCCGCAAGATCGTCCGCGATCATGCGTGCCTTCAGCGAAATCACACCGGAGACGCTGAAATGGCTTTGGCCCAGCCGCATACCTCTCGGAAAGCTCACGCTTCTTGTCGGCGATCCGGGTCTGGGAAAATCGTTACTGACAATTGACATCGCGACGCACGTCTCGCGCGGAGCTTCATTTCCCGATGGCACCTCGTGTGAGCCCGGAGCCGTCATCATGGTGAGTGCCGAAGATGACCCGGCAGATACGATTCGCCCGCGCCTTGACGCCGCGGGCGCAGACGTCTCCCGCGTCCACATCCTCGAAGGAATGCGTGTCACTCTCGCCGACAACTCAACTGCGGACCGGGCTTTCGATTTGGAGGCGGGAATCGCAACGCTCGAAGCCGCGCTTGCCCAGGTCCGCGGCGTGCGGCTCATCATCGTTGACCCAATCTCGGCCTACCTGGGTGGCGCGGACAGCAACTCCAACGCGGAGGTGCGGAGGATACTCGCACCCCTCGCGGCTCTTGCAGCGAAGTACGGAGTTGCGATCCTATGCGTGACGCATTTGCGGAAGTCGGCGGGCGCGGCAATTCATCGCTCTATCGCGTCTATCGCCTTCACCGCAGCGGCGCGGTCGGTGTGGGCGGTGGCACCCGATCCTTCCGATGCAGATCGAAGGCTCATGCTTCCCGTGAAGCAAAACCTTGGTCCGAATACTGGGGGCCTGGCCTTCCGAGTCGCGACGCAAGACAGTCAGCCACGGCTCGACTGGGAATCGGGAGCCGTGAGCTTGGATGCAAATTCAATCCTCAACATCGAGGACCACGAGGATCACTCCGAACGCAAGGACGCTGAGGAATGGCTGCGCGAGTACCTGGCGGACGGTCCAGTTAGCGCGCGCGAAGCAATCCGAGCTGCAAACGATGTGGGTATCACGAAAAGCACGCTGTGGCGCGCGGCCAAGTCCCTTCGCGTCGCAAGGCGTAAGCTGGGCGGTCGCGGAGCCGGTTGGGAATGGTCACTTGAAGAGTTAAAGAATTCAGGCCCTATAGATACGCCCGTGGATTCTTTGAATTCTTTGACTAATCAGATGAAAACGAAGGTTGATAGCGGGAACACAAATCCAAAGATTTCAGCCAACGAATATACGGGGAGCATGGAGTCTTTGCCACTGTCGGTGGACGGCGAAGAGGAAGGCGAAATCAGAGTGTGAGCGCAGTGACGATCCTTAGTGAGCTGCAACGGCGAGGCGTGAGTGTCATAGCCGATGGTGACGCGCTTGTGCTGAAGCCCCGGCGCGCCGTAGATGGCGAGTTGCTTGCCCGCGTGCGTCAGTACAAGCCTGAAATAATCCGTGCTCTATCCGCGCGTCGGGTGACATGCGGATCGCCGCAGTGTGCCGGATGCTACGAGGTCGAGCCGGGCGTGCGGATTCACCCGCCGAAGTGCAGCGACGACTACCGGGTGTGGCTGGAACGCTGGGAAGCGAAAGGCAACCCGCAGTGAATGTAACGAGAGGCAACGACGGCAAGGTGCGTGCCATAGGCCACGCTGAGCCACCCACGCCAGCCTTGCTAAGGCCAGCGTTGGCTCTTTTCGACTCCCTTGCGCGGCGGCTAGGACGTTCCAAGCCCCGTCCTGTGACCGTGGCGCAGACGACCGCAGGATAGCCCGCTGCGTTCGAGCCGCGCCTCGTTTGTCACCACGTTCCACAAATTGAAAGGTACGTAAACAAGTGATACATTCCGTCGTACGGAGGCCCCCAGCCCCATGACTGCGCCGCTGTCTCTCTTCCAAAAATCAGTGTTGCTGGTCGCGTTCTCGTTACCTGCATCGGTCGGTGCAGGTTCATCCGTCAGCGGCGTCGTTTCCCATAGGATTTCGGGCTGCGATTATTTCCTCGTTCAGACTCGCAGTGGGTATGACCTTCTTGAATGGTATGGCGACCACGACCCAGACAAGGGTGACACTCTGGTTGGGAAATTTGAAGATTACGGATTCCATAATGTGCTCGATGAAACTGCCGATGAAAACTGTCACCTTTACACAGAGGAATATTGGCTGTCGAAGACCGACGCTCTGGAGCATTTAGCCGACAAGTGCGAGTGAAAGGGGCAAGATTTCCATGTTACGCAAAATTCCTATCGCTCTTCTGGCGTTGCTAGTGCCAGCCATTGCGAGCGCTCAGAAACTGACGGTATTGGCAGTGTTACACTCGGTGAATGAGAGGGACTACACCGTCTCGACGCCTCAAACCACGAATACGAACTGCAATCTCTACCCCAATTCTGTGGATTGCAACTCGACCAGCGGTGTCGCCCGTTACTTCTTTCCTTGTCGCATCATCAAGTTGTCAATTTCCTTCGCGGAGTCAAGATGCCCTTGTCTCGCAAGAAATGGTCTGACAAGCAACAGGACGCTAGACGTAATCGCACGCAAGACTTCGAACTTTTCCGCATCCGTATACGACGGCGCGAGTCTGTCGCCAGTGAACCTCCGACCAATTTGAAGCATTCCAGTGTGCGTATAACTGTTTAACGTTTTCCAACTCTGTTTCTTGAACTCGGCGAAGTATTCCAACCCAAGTGTTTCATCAATCGCCTCAGCGCGTTCTCCGAAGGTTAGTTCAATCTTGTCCTTCTGAATGAATTTCATCACCTCTTCATCTGTCGCGCAAGCAGTCAGCCACACGCCATTAACAAGTATCTCTATGACAGACCGCGCGAGCGCAAACGCCGAACCGGCTAACTCAGAACGCAGCAATAGGATAATCGCAGCGTGATGTTCAAGCGCTTGGTCAATTAATCCAACTACAGAGGTTGACCGTTCATCGTCGGCAGTCTTGTCCTTGTTTAGTGTGCGCTTGACCTCTAGAACCATTTCCTCAGACGATTTAAGTTTAGCGTCCAATTCAGGATTCATTTTGTTCTTTCGTACATTCCGACTCCTACGTGCTAGAAGCGTGGCCGCGCCACCAAGCATCAGGCCGACCAACGGTAGAATCAAGACGATAATCCACGGATTCATTGCCACGAGACAGCCGAGCATCGCAAGATAACCGATGCCAGTTCCTTGCCGCGCTGTATGAGCCTCTCCACTTCGGAGGCGTTCACAGGCTCCTTGGGATGCGCACAATTATTTCCGACTGTGAAGAGGCTAGGAAAATGAAACCCTGCGTCTGTGGTGGAAGCAACAGCAACTGCCGATACTGTTCAGGATCAGGCTACGTACCTGACAATAAGGGGCTGCCCCAGACCCAATCTGAACTCGAAAAGTGGTTACCGGAGTCGGAAGCTGTAAAAGAACAGCCCCTCGCAAGGAAACCTCTCCCCGGAACAAGACCACGATCCTTTTTCTCGGAAATGACGGGATGTTTATGGTGGGGTTTGGTGCTACCAATTCTCCTTGGACTGTTAATCGCATTGCTGATGGGAAAACTGTAGGCTGCCCACTCCCCGCGCTTCTTCTCTGCCTAGCCACGTTGTACTATCTTGCAGTAAGGAGCGAGGAAAGGAGGCAAGTCGCATGAATCCACAATTCTGGCTTTACTGGATCGGACTAGTCGCGGTCGGATACTTCATTCTGCTACCGGGAATCATCTTCCTGACACTGAAGACCGCACTAAAGAGGCAAGTAACGTGAACTGGAAGTTGATTCTATTGTGCGCGGGTTTCACGGTGACCGTCTGGTGAATCATTGATAGCGCGCGCTGAAAGTAAGACCACGTAAGCATTGGTCGGGGAGTGTGGATTGCAGCGCCATCACATCATTAGTGTTCTGGGATGTGATTGTTGTTTCGACTCCCACACGCTTCCGCCAAAAGCCCGCTGATTCTGCTGTCTTTCCCAACCTGAACCACTCAAAATAGGGCCATCAAGGTGCCGTTTTGCGCCGAAGTCGCGCCCAGGTTTCTCTGGGCCACAAGAGTCGGTTCGGAGGTCTTCGGATGCCGCGCAAGAAGAAGCGCAGACTTACCGCCAAGCAGCAAGCTCTAATCCGAGCGCTCACTAAGACCAAGCACCTCGGTAAAGCCGCCATAGAAGCAGGATATAGCCCGAAGAACGCCACGCAATCAGGTGCACAAGCTCTGGCCGCTATCCAGAAGACGGCGCCTGAACTGCTTGCCGAACACGGCTTGGATGACCACTCACTTATTGAAAAACATTTAATCCCGCTCCTGAACGCAGAAGTGACCAAATTCTTCACGCTCCCAGTGGGCAAAGTCAAGGATCGTCGGCTGCAGATCGAGAGCCGCAAAACGGCGAATTGGAGCGCGCGCGCGACTGGGCTGGACATATTCTGCAAGATTCGCGGGCTGTATGTGCGCGAGCAGGAGAACAAAGGCCCGGAGTTTTCGGTTGTCATGATCAACGCGGAGAACCGGCCCGACTGGGATGCGATGCGGCGCGCGCACCCCAAAATCGAAGTGCCGGGTCTGAACGCGCCTCCGAAAGAAGAATGAAGTTCGGGGAATCCGACCGCGCATCTCGCCCGCCAGTTTCGCCCTTACCGGTAAAGTGGATTTTCCTAGTTTCCGGTTACGCGACTAATCAGGCGTTGGGCCGCCGCTGCCGAGGCTATTACCGTCATAGCAGACGCTGTCACGCTTTTCGATTAATCTGCTCGAAACCACCCTCTCCGGCAAATTGCTCGTAGGATTATTTTGCAGAAGAATCTAACTCTTGACCCAGACTGTCCAGCTTCGCTTTATTCTGCCCGTAATCGATCGTTGCAGCGATTTCATCCGCGAGATCGCCTGCGATTCGGGTATTTGCCTTCAGATATTCCGGGTAAGGCGGAGCAGTCGGTCGGCTCTTGCTCTTGTTCAGGCGATCGATGCTGACGTTCATATTCGTGGCCAAATCATTCGCGAGCCCGGTTATGCGATCGATCGCTTCCTGTTGCCAGGGACTGGCCACAGTCCGGTGCGATTGTAAGCCCCGCATGTTCTGCTGCAGTTCGTTCACGTCACCTTTGATTTTCTCAAGCGCCGTAGAGTGCGTTTGCCAACTTAACCGGGTGTTTTGCGCGTACGATTCCATCTGCACCGCATCTTTCTGGATTTTGGCGACGATCGTCTTCGCGTCGTTCAACTGGGCAGTGACGCTGGCGTTGTCGCTCGTGATCTGCGCGTATGACGTACTTGGCGCAACCACACATACGATCCCCAGAACCAAACCGCAGAACGCCTTTCTACTATTCATATTTTGTTTTCTCCTCAGTCAAATTCCCCGCCATGTCTCAACCCTTGAAATTTCTACCCGACTCGCGCCAGCGACTAATTTTTTGCTGCCAGCCGCTTCATTCGCCCGAGCAAGCGCCTGAACTTGGGCATGCTTCCTTCTGAGGTGAACTTGGCCCGATTTCCGACCAGTACTCAGCGTTTGCCGAATCTTACACTTCTCTTACAAGGCTCACAACGGATTCGGCAGCAGGACAAGGTTCAGCGAAATCGAGGGTTCCAACTGCTAACTCGTGGTAAACGCCCTTATCGTACATGTGAAGTGCGACTTCAATTCTCCGATTATCTAGGTCAGAACAGTTAGCCAAAATCACTGCGTAATGATGATAAAGAGATCTGGTGTGGGCAATGCTGCGCGTGCGTGTTTCTGGCTGTGCGCAGATTTCCCAAAAGCTTGGCTCTTGGTTCTCTTCCATGTTTATCTCGCGCGGCGTAGAATGCCTGCCAGTTTCGGCATGTTCTGAAAGTGGAGGCACGGCCATGAAGGGAACCATGATGCAGTTCCCACTCACGCTTGCCCCTCTGCTGGAACGGGCCGGGAAAATATTCCCCACCGTTGAGGTTGTTTCCAGTAGGCCCGACAACTCGATTCACCGATATACGTACGGCGAAATGTATCAGCGAGCCCGCGCGCTGGCAGCGGCGTTGCAGGCTCTGGGGCTACGCTGTGGCGACCGTGTCGCGACTCTGATGTGGAATCACCACGTTCACCTCGAAGCGTATTTCGGCGTTCCGAGTGTTGGAGGCGTGCTGCATACGCTTAATCTGCGGCTGCATCCCGATGAATTGGCCCACATCGTCAATCACGCCGAAGACCGTTGGTTGATTGTGGATGATGTGCTGCTTCCGCTCTACGAAAAAATTCGGCACCGCGTGCGCATCGAGCGCGTCTATGTGATGCCCTTCAGCGGTGGCCGGGTGCCAGTGGGGTACGAAGACTACGAGTCGCTCCTGGAAAGCAGTGGCGGCAATCCGGTTTATCCCGACCTCGACGAGGATGATGCCGCCGGAATGTGCTACACCTCCGGCACCACGGGAGAGCCAAAATGTGTGGCATATTCACACCGCGCCATTCTGCTCCACTCTTACTCCGTCTCGTTGCCCGATAACTTCTCGATCTCGCGCGGCGATTGCTTGCTGCCAGCCATGTCCATGTTTCACGCCAATGCCTGGGGGCTGCCATACGCGGCGGTCATGAATGGTAGCAAAATCGTGCTGCCAGGACCGAACCTCCAGCCCGAGCGGCTGCTTGATCTGCTCTCGGCGGAGCGAGTCACGCTGACCGGAGGTGTGCCCACGATCTGGATGGGCGTGATTGATGCTCTAGAACGAGAGCAAAAGAGGTGGCAGCTTGCACCCGGCTTGAGGGTGGTCGTAGCGGGATCAGCCGCTCCTGAGAGCCTTTTCCGGCGGTTCGAGAAGTTCGCAGTGCGTGTAATCCACGCATGGGGCATGACCGAAACTACTCCCATCGTGACAGTATCCACCTTAAAGCCGCACATGGAGCGCTGGACGGACGACCGCAGGTTTCAAACATGCGCGCGCCAGGGATTGCCGTCTCCATTTACAGAGATTCGCGCCGTCAGCGAGGACGGTGAGGTTCCGTGGGATGGCCAAACTCAGGGCGAACTGGAAGTCCGGGGCCCATTCATCGCCGCTAGTTACTACAACCATCCAGAAGGATCCACCCGATGGTCCGCAGACGGTTGGTTACGGACTGGGGACGTGGCCACGATCGACACCGAAGGCTACATGAAGATCACCGACCGCACCAAAGACCTGATTAAGTCGGGCGGAGAATGGATCAGTTCCGTAGACTTGGAGAACGCGCTCGTCGGCCATCCCGCGGTGAAGGAGGCCGCAGTCATCGCTGTTCCTCATGCCAAGTGGGTGGAAAGGCCTCTAGCGGTAGTCGTGCTCAAAGAATATGCGAACGTTACTCCCGAGGAATTGCGCTGTTTCCTGGCTGAACGGTTCGCCAAATGGCAATTGCCCGACGCGATCATCTTTGCGCTGGAATTGCCCCACACTTCGACTGGCAAACTCCTCAAGTCCCAACTGCGGAAGCAGTTCGAGAATTGGGCCTGGCCAGCGACGAAAGCCGTGCGGGACGCCAAACGTAGGATGCCTAGCCAAAGCGACAGTGACCCGTGAGGTTTCCCCTGAAGTGCTAGTGCGGCACTTCTCCGGTTACGCGACTTATCAGGACTTGACCAAACGTCGGAAACTCTGCAAGAAGATTACGGATTCTGTCCTTGCATCGAGAGGTACGCCAGTATAGCCTTCCGCGGATCATAGCTTTGAGCGTGGTATTGTTCCGATCAGAATCTGCGAGGATGCGCGCGTTGAGAATTTACGTAGTCTGTCCTACCCTTTTCTCCCTTCTGCTCGCCGGTACGTTTCTGGATAGTTTAGCAGCAAGAGAAGGAGTTCCAATTCTCATCCACCGCCGGATCGGTTCGATGCCCTGCGAACTTGTACAGCGCGGTTCGTTGATGGCTGAAAAGCAGTTTGCGTGGATCGAGATTGAGGGAGTGAACGGAGAAGTTTATTCACCGGAACTGGGTCCAGACGACTACCTGACACCCGCATCGTCAATTGCTGGATCAGTGGCGAAGACAGCGCGCAGATCAGGATTTGAACTGAAGTCAACCCCGCCAACTAACCCGAACGTACCCGCGGTCGAGGGATTGAACGGCGAAGCGAAGTGTCCCGATCTGGCTATCGCGGTCGCCGATGCAGAACAGCAGCGCACCTCAAAGCGAGAGCAGTTACAATCAAGAATCTACCCGCTTGGCTCAAAGGACGTTACTCCGACGTACGTAAGCAAGGCAGCGGCCCCTCCAGATCAGACCAAGAGCAGCACGGGCGTGCCATCGAATAACCCGAAGTACCAAGGTACAGTTGTTCTTGCAGTCGTGATCGGCACTGATGGCAGCGTCCGACGAGTGCGTGTAACGCGGTCGTTAAGCCCTGAGCTTGACGAAAAGGCTACAGAACTGGCCAATCGCTGGACCTTTAAACCTGCCAGGATGAGAGGACTTCCGGTTCCTATGGAGACGACGATAGAAATCACTTTCCATTTGTATTAGATGCCTCGTCGATTTCGTCACTCAACTCCTGATTAACTCGCTTACCGGAGAAGTCAAGTTTTACTTCAAATGGACGGTAACGCGACTTATCAGGCACTGAGACGGGTAATCCGGGATTGTGGACTTCAGAGGGCGACATTCCTGATAGCGTTTTTGCGTGGAAAAGATTAGGAAGTCGGGACTATTCGGCTGTTACGCTGCGGTCGTATGCCTCGTCACCGTCACTTGAGCGCGTAGTCCGCCGGGATTTCAAAAAGCGAGGAGTCGGGTTCTTCTCGTCTGATGTTGCTGCGCGTGACTCTGCTTTCACTCTTGCCTTTGAGATTAGTTCTGATTTCCAACACCGTAATAGCGAGCTCGTCGGATACCCAACATTCAGCCACATATGTCGGTCTACCGTTCCATTCGCCCTCGTTTTCTGTTCCCAAGACCGTAGTTCTGTACCCATGCGTTTGAATGCCTTCAATTTCCTTCAACCCCAAGTCCTCGAAGACATCGTTTGAGGGAAATCTGGCCGTGAGGCTCTCGAAATATGTAATCTGGGGGCGCGTTTGCTGCGAGCTAAACGCACCGCGACCTTTCATTATCTTCGCAATTTTCAGGTCTGGAAAGAGCGTCACTTCTCGACCGTTCGGGCAATCTGATATGAAAACTTCGGAAGTTATGCTCGATTTCGGTTTGAAGTCGAAGCTACCTGTTTCGGTCCGCGTCTGTTCAGAGCTACTTTGACCGCTCGGAGGGAATCGTAGCTCAGAGTATACGCGGCCAGTCGCGTCGCGCGCCTCGGAACCGCTGAATTCCGTGACGTATTCAGTTCCGTCGAGGCTCTCGGATACGATGCGTTCGAATATCCGTGCAGTAATTGGGTTTCTCGTTTTTCCCGCCACTCGTTGGATTTCGCTACAAGAAGTAAAAATTTGCCCGCGTGCTGTCGCGGAGCCCCCTAAGGCGCCTGCGAGCACTAGAAAGATGCACCGTCGAATCGCTGGAAATGTGACCCTCATGTGGTCTTCTCAACGCTAAGTATAAACCCCTATTTCAACTATTTTGTTGCGCCGCTCGAAAGGCCAAGTCCTGATTAACGCGCTTATCGTACATATGAAGTTCTAGTACGGCACTTTTCCGGTTACGCGACAAATCAGGACTTGGACCTCTCCAATACGCTCCCTTTTCCGAGATCGTGTTAACTTTGAGATGGGAAGCCCGTCTTACTTACCAAGAGAGGACCCATGCGCCGATTGAGCGGTATTCTCGTTGCTCTTACAGCCATCACCATCGCTTACGAATCGGCGTCATATTGCATCCGAAGCACTGTTCTGGCGAATGGTGCGCCGGTGGGTTCGGTTAGCCCTGCGGCGCGCATGCTTGAGCCGCGTTCCGGGCACACCGCGACGCTTTTGCCGGACGGAAAAGTTCTCATCGCAGGGGGCATGCGCCGCAATCAGGATTTCTACCGTTCCGCCGAATTGTTTGATCCTGCCTCCGGAAAGTTTCAGCCCACCGGCGAGATGACAATCGCTCGCGTTGGACAAGCTGCAGTATTGCTGCACTCTGGAAAGGTTCTGATCATCGGGGGATGGATTGGTCACGACTGCACGGATTCGGCCGAACTCTACGATCCTGCGACCGGTAAGTTTACGGCACTGTCGAGAATGACCGGCAAACGGGGACAGCCGAGTGCCACACTGCTCGGCAACGGGGATGTGCTCATCACAGGCGGTGCGGAGCGCGACACGCCGGGCGGAGTCGCATCTGCCGAAATCTTCCGGGCCGCCTTATCTAAATTCGAACCCGTGGGTCCGATGCACTTTGCGCGCATCTCGCAAACTGCGACTGTGCTGAACGATGGCCACGTGTTGATTGCGGGCGGACGCGGCGATTCGGTCACCGCCAGCGCGGAGATTTATAATCCTATGACCAAACAGTTCACCGTGACGGGGAGCATGCTAACTGCACGCTATAAGCATACTGCCGGACTGCTTCCTGATGGCCGCGTACTTATCGCCGGTGGATCAGACGATCGCGATTGGCATGGAAAGATGAATAGCGCGGAAATCTATGATCCCCGAACGGGGCAGTTTTGCCGCACTTCTCCTTTGAATGACAGCCGCTTCAAGCTCCCTGAAGAAGCGGCTGAACTGGCTTCTGGACGAATACTGATTGGCGGTGGTAGCAAGACGGTCGAAGTTTACGATCCGATTAGCGGGAAATTTCTGATCGCCACCGGCCAAATGACAGACGCGCGTCATTTCATGACCGAAACTAAGCTAAAAGACGGCAGCGTCCTTCTAGCTGGTGGATATCCCGACAACGATCAGGGCACTGCGGAGACGTGGATTTACCATCCCTAGCAACTGAGTAGGCGATTCCGACAATCTGCCCAGCCAGCGCCTGATCAACGCGCTTACCGTACATGTGAAGTTCTAGTACGGCAGATGTCCGGTAACGCGACTTACCAGGACCGTGCCGGGGTTTTGAGTGGCGCATGGTCGGGCATTACTACGCCGTCGCATGTAAGAACTGACGTGTACACACTATTCTCCCAACGGCCATCCAGAAACTCATAATTCCGGCAGATCAACACAGCCCTAAGTCACCGCAAATGACGGGGTTTGAGTTTGGACCTTCGGTTGCAAGAGGAAGCTAAGCGTCGAGCCTTGCGCAGTCGCGGACAGATCTTCGGCAGGAAGGAAACGAAAAGGAGCATGATGCGAATTGCAAAGATCGAAAAGATTGCAGCCAGAGCCGCGGCGGGGGCGCTTGCGCTCGTGAGCTTGCTGAGCATGACTGCGAGCACGAGGGCACAGGAGGCAGAGAGGCCTTATCCAAAGATCCTGCCGCTTGCGCAGTATCTAATGGACCGGGATGCGGCAATCGCGCTGGCGAGAAGCGCCGCTCCGGAGGGCATTTCAAAGGATGCGTCTGTTTTGGTGCTGACGCCCAAAGGCTGGGAAACAGCGGTCGCAGGGACGAACGGTTTCGTATGCATGGCGGGGCCGGCGTGGACGGCCAGCATCGACTTTTATGACATCTGGAATCCGAAGATGAGAGGGGCGATTTGCCTCAATCCAGCGGCTGTACGGTCGATCCTGCCGATTTTTCAGAAGATGACGGAAATGACGCTGGCTGGAGTCGTTTCTGTAAAAGAGCGTATCGCGGGCATTCAAGAAGCGTATGCGAAGAAAGAGATTCCGCCGGCGGAGCCGGGGGCAATGAGCTACATGATGTCCAAGGATGCATACCTTACCCATTTGGGCCAATCACACAATTTATGCCACGTGATGTTTTTCTTGCCGATAAAAGCTGCTGGTGAATTGGGCGAAAATGATCCGAACGCGCCCCTTGGTTCCACGTCGATGTGGTTCCCGGACCCTGACAAACCGGATAGTCCACTGAACAAAGAGCTGCCGCCGCTGCGGACCGTCCCAATCGAAGTGCCGTATTGGTCCGATGGCACTCTTGCGTTCCACTAAATAGAGCCGTATGGCGACAGCAACAATGCCAGGAACGACTTAGTTCCTGGTAAACGCCGAAACCGGACAAGTGAAAGCGACCGGAAATCAGATGTCCGGTAACGCGACTTATCGGGACTTGACAATTTCGGCGTCCTCCGATGACGCGCCACACCGAAACGAAGGTTTTCGTGCTGGCCAAACTCCTGTAACATGCGCCGCTGACAGTGACAGGAGGAATTGCCGATGAAGCCGATGAAGATGAATGGTATACGTTTTCTTGCTCTGCTGATCGTTGCCGCCGGTATTTTGATTGCACCAGCACACGCCCAGGACATGCCAAAGCAGGGCGCGGCGCCAAAGCCGGCACCGAGCGCGTCCGAAGCCGTGCTCGAACAGTGGAATGACATCGGACGCAAACTGATCGCGATGGCGGAAGATTTCCCTGATGACAAGTACGATTTCAAGCCGACTCCCGCGGTCGGGACCTTTGCCCAGCGACTGATCCACGCTGCTCACGCAAACGAGTTTTTCATTAATGCACTACAGGGTCAGAAGCTGCCTGAGATGGCCGATCCCAAACGTGACCAGTTCAAAACCAAATCTGACGTGGTCGCATTCGTGAAGAAATCATTTGCAGACGGCGCCGCGGCGATCAAAGCCAAAGGCGATAAAGGCATGTCCGACCTAGTGGTGGATCCGTTCGAAAATGAACAGGCACGAATCAGCGATTTCGCCTATGGGTTCGTCGAGCATTCAGGAGAGATCTACGGCCAGCTCACGGTGTATTACCGTGTGGCAGGTTTGGTTCCGCCCGTTTCGCGCCCGAAGAAATAGCGCAACAAAACGCGATTATCGGTACGGTTCGTTACGGTACCCAAGTTTCCGGTAACGCGACTAATCGGGACTTGGCAATCAATGCATATCGTCGGGCTGTGCGAACTGCTGGCGGGCGACGCCGATTGAAGCCCAGTAGGAGCCTTCACCCTGGGTCAGATACCGACGCCCGGCAGGTTGCTCTTTCATTCCAAGTCATTGCCCAGATTATTTTGCCCTCATAAGCACGCCACCTCAGACGAGACTCAAGCGGCTTTTCCGCAAGAAGTCATTTTTGTAGCCGACGTAATCACGCTGTGATTCGCCGGCACGTAGAGGATTGGTCTTGCGCCACTCTGTTATGGCAGAACGATCACTTTTCCCACCATTCCCAAATTGTCATGCAAAACGCACTTGTAATTGTACGTCCCGGCATGCGTGAAGGTGACGCGGAAGCGCGTGGGATTGGTCGCCAGCGTATTCGAAGGCACTCCGAATTCATCCTCCAATGCCTGTTCAATGAACCCCGAATGCACGTTTTCGCCAGGCGCGGTGATGACGGCGTGCAGGGCGCCGTCCGAATCCACGGTTACGTTCGAGGAAGGCGGAAACTGCGCATTCGGCGGAGGCTCCGTCCCGAACGTGATTGTGTGCGGCTCATCCGGGTCATGATTGCTCCACTCCACAGTATCGCCCGCGTGAATCTCAATCGTGCCCTTCAGGAAACGCACTATGGCCAGTTGCTGATAGCCGCCGGGGGTCGAGTTAGTCTCTCCCACGCCGGCGGTAACAAGCTTCTTGTGCGGAATGACTTGAACCGAAAATCCGCCGGCTTCGTCATGATCGCCGTCCATGTCCATCTGCATTTTTAGATCGGCGTCGGAGAGCAGGGACTTTCGCTGCGCGGCGGCCTGGTCGTTATAGAAGTCCTGGTTATGCGGGAGAGCCTCTGACGCACCCAGAACGTGAATGGCTCCGGTCATCGTATTGTGAACCAGGCAGTCGAACTTGTAGTTACCGGCTTTTGGAAACGTGAGAGTAAAGGTTTGTCCTTTCACCATCGGTGAGGTGGTTACGCACGTCCCGCCGTTGAAGGAGGCGCCACTGGACGCAAATCCAGGGCATCCGGCCCCGGGTCCCTGGAAGGACGGGTATATCTGTCCAGGCGTGAGAAAAGTCAATGTGTGAATTTCGTCGCTCTCGAATGTCCAAGTGATGCTATCGCCGGCGTGAATCCAAATTTCATTCGGAAGAAACGCGAGAGCTTGCTTTGCCATATCGTCGCTCTGGCCGCCGACAGTGGCGTGCCAGGATTGCTGGGAGTGAACGGTTCGCGGGACACTGAAAAATATCAGAATGAGCAACACGAGGAAAACCTGTGAAAACCGAATCGAATTGAAGACTTTCATGAACACACCTCCGGGTGAGTGATTGAGATGTCCGAACGTGAGCTTGGCCGCTGGGCGAAATTGTCACTTTCGAGTCCTCGTGTCAAGTTCATATCCTCCGCACACTCGGCTCCAGCGTCCGTGGGCATCTTCGGGTGGCGTTTGACACTGACGCGGGCCAAGTCTACTTGTCCGATTACGCGACGCAATATAAAAGGGCGCCCCTTTTGGAGTAGGTTTTGAGTGCTTGGCTCAACCTCTCCAGAAAGGAGCACCCTTCTATGGCTAGCACCAAATATATCGGCATGGATGTGCACAAGGAAAGCATTTCGATTGCGGTGAGGAATGCTGCAGGAAAGATCGTGATGGAATGTGTCATCGAGACCAAAGCCAGCATGATTCTGCAGTTGATCGATGGGCTGCGCGGAGACTTGCAGGTGACGTTTGAAGAAGGAACCTCGGCCGCCTGGCTGTACGACCTGTTGAAGCCACACGTCAGGAAATTGGTGGTGTGTGATCCGCGAAAGAATGCCTCCATGAGGGAAGGCAGCCAGAATGACAAGATCGACGCACGCCGCTTAGCCGAACTGCTGCGTCTCGATCATCTCCACCCCGTCTATCACGGTGAACACGGCCTACGAAGCCTGAAAGAGCTGGTGCGCAGTTATCTCACCATCACCAAAGATCTCGGACGGGTGATGTCCCGGGTGAAGGCCATCTATCGCAGTTGGGCCATTCCTTGCAGCGGCAAGCAGGTCTATGCACCGCGCCATCGAGCCGAGTGGCTAGGAAAGATCACGGAACCGGGAGTGCGCCGGCGGGCGGAGTTTTACTACCTGCAACTGGATGCGCTGCGAACGGTGCGTCAGCAAGTGCGGAGGGAGTTGCTCGCGGAGGGCAAGAAACACCCGGCCTGGCAACGGCTCTGCCAGATTCCTGCGATCGGTCCGATCCGGTCCGCCATACTGCTGGGCATTTTGCAGACCCCGCACCGTTTCCGCACCAAGCGACAGCTGTGGACCTACAGCGGATTTGGCATCGAGACACAGAGCAGCGCCGATCACCGTAAGGTCGACGGACAGCTCGAACGAGTGAAGAAACAAATCTCCATTCGCGGACTGAACCGCAACTGCAATCATGACCTGAAGAATCTGTTTAAAGGAGCGGCTATCGTGGCCTCCAGCAAACCGGGTCCGTTGCAGGAGTTCTACACAGCATTGCTGGCCAAGGGCATCCGGCCGGAAATGGCACGTCTGACCTTGGCCAGGAAGATTGCTACCATCGTGTTGATCGTGTGGAAAACAGGAGTGTGCTTCGACGCCCAACATCTGAAACCACAAACAGTTTGAGTGTCTCTGATTGCGTCCGCTCCATCTCTGGGGATTTCTCTGGCGGTGGCCGTGAGGTTCTGGAGACACTCTGGTTCGAGAGCGAGTCTCAGCTGATTAGTTAGGCGCTGCGTGCTTCGGGCACCGAGTCTCCCACGCGACCCTAGGCCCTCTCGGATAACCAGAAAAAGCTATGGGCCACGAGTCCCGGATAGAACTATGGTCGCCACATTGACGACCGTTCTGCTTTGTTGGTTTCGGAACGGACCGGCTGCGTTGCCAAGAAGCGATGAAAACCGCAGCTAGAGAAAACCCAAACCACGGGGGCACAGTGCCCCGTAACCGAGCACATGGCGCGGTAGGTCAGAACCGATCTCGCTCGATCAGCTGGGCTGCGAAGCAAGAAAAATTCCAGCCGAAGGAGATGTGTTTTTTCTTGACTTCGACCTTTATAGAACTAATCAGGACTTGGCTGACAACTCTTGCCCCAGATGGTGATTCGGGGTTAGTCTCCCAGCCGACGCGGAACTTCTGTCGAGTTTCGACGAAGGCGAAGGATGAAGCCACTACGCAAGGCCATTCTCCTAAACTTAGCCGCAGCCGTAGCAGCCTTCCTAGCACTCTTCTTGGTCCCTCCCCAAACACCGCTCACCTTGTTCGTTGGAATATGCCTGTTTGCCGTGGTGCTGCTGAACGCCGTATTTTTCGTGATGCCTGCCATCATGAATCGCCGACAGGTGCCACGATCTAACATTTTTCCGAAACGGCAATATCAATCCTACTTGCTGCTGGCGATTCTGTGGGTATACCTCTTGGTCTCGAGTCCCATGTCGAGAGTAATGGCTCTAGTTATACTGGCCACAACGGTCATCGGCGGTCTCGCAATCTGGATTGCAAACAAGAGTGCAGGACCGAATAAGTGAACGGGACCGATGTAAGCAGCCTTATACCAGATGGTGTTGCATCCACCGGTTGAGCCCGCAGCCGTAATCGGAAACTGGCCCTCATTGTCCGGTAACGCGACTAACCAGGACTTAGCCGAGTACCGCACCTCCTAATCCTTATCTTGAGCGATCGGGGGGGGCAACTTCCGGTAACTTCGTCACTTTGCCATCAGTCTAAGCTAGGTGCTAAATTCATGGAATCAAAGTGGAGGCGGTAGGATGCAGCGTCTGTGGCGAGTAACCCTCGTTTTTTTGTCTCTCCCTGCCTGTACGATTGGACCATTAGCGCAAGCGCCAGCGGCCCTTTCGACGCGTGACGTAGTGGTTCACGGTCACCATCTGGCCTTTCATGTCCTGCCCGGCCGTTTGCCCGCCCTGGTTTTGGATGCCGGCGGAGGCGCTGACTCCAGCTACTGGAACAGCTTGCTCCCCGAACTTGCCAAACGCACCGGCTCCGAGATCATCACCTACGATCGAGCAGGCTTCGGAGCGAGCGATGAGGTTCCACCTCCCTACCGGATAGAGGATGCGGTCATTGACCTTGAGTCTGGACTCACGCAACTGGGCGCAACTCACGATCTCGTCCTGATTCCGCACTCGTATGCTGGCGCCATCGCAACCTATCTCGTGATGCGCCATCCGGATTGGATATCCGGCGCGGTGCTTGTCGATACGAACGTGCCGGAGTTCTTTACCGATGAAGAAGTAGCGCACATGGGGCCGATCATTCAACCCATGGTTGCCGAAGAAGCAGCCGCGCATCCAAACAAGCAGACACGAACCCTGAAAGGAATAACTGATGCCTATGTCGAGACCAGCCACGCCTTTCACAAAGCCGCGTGGCCGGATTCGATTCCGTGCGTGGTAATCGTCTCGGAACGAACGCCCTTCCCACCCAGCATGACCTTCGATATCGCGCTGTGGATTCAGGCCCACAAAGATTTCGCAGGCAAAGCGCCGAATCGAACCCTCATCTTCGCCAAGGACAGCTCGCACGATATTGCCCACGATCGCCCCGAATTGATTGTGGAAGCGACTGGGAAGTTAGTCGATCAACTTAGGTCGGTGAGACCGCAACCGTAGGTACAAAATCTCCGGAAAAGCCATACCGGAACACGGCGAGCCTTCAGGCAGGCCGTTGCTGCAGTAGTCTCGCGCGTCGGATTTTCACTAACGGGCGCGGCGCAGGTCAACTACCGATTCTAGTTCCCTTTCGGAGATCCGCGCGACGGGGTACACGCAAATCAGGGCGGCAGTTTTTCGCTCGGGTCGCGCCCTTCTGTCAAAAACTCCCCGAGCCTTGTGAGACTGATGAGTTCCTTCAGGCGCTCGTTCAAATGCATTATCTTTAACTCGCTTTTCGCTCTCTTCGCCGAGACATACAATCCAACGATCGTCCCCAGCCCGGAGCTGTCTAGATAGCTTACATTCGACAAATCCAGCACGATAAATTTGCGGGCCGAGAACAGCGGCTTGACTGTCGCCTTTAACGTCTCGGATGAGTCTGACGTGATCCTTCCGCTGCACTGCACGACTGCGTCAGCCAGTGTTTCGTTGACGGTCAATCTCAATTCAGAAGAGGGAACAGGATTCGAGGCCATCGCAACCTCCTATCGATGCAGAACTCCATCAGTTAAGGTTGATTCGGGGATTGTAGCAGGCAATACGAACGAGCCCTATCTCGTTCTTATCACGCTTGCCCGCCCTAAAGAGTGGCCGTGACATACAAACGACAAATTTCCGGTGCTCTACCAATGTGTCAATTCATCCCAGGTCCTGGTAAACGCCCAAACCGGACAAATAGAGTACTAGCCCGGAACATGTCCGGTTACGCGACTTACCAGGAGTTACGCGGCGGTATCCCTAATCCTTGTCGAGGTCCTTCCGGAATTGTCGTTACGGCCCGGTTAACTGTGGGACGAAATCAATGCGGGCGAGTTTGCGCTGGTCGTCGAAGACGAAGATTATTTGGAGCGATTCGGTGACGAGCGAGCTTCCGGCAATGTCCCGTTCCGTGGCCATGACGGTGTTTTCATTGCTGTAATCGTGTCCGGCGATGAGCGCCATGTTTTTGTCGAGGCGAGAGTAGGCTATGCGCTGGACGTCGAGGAAGCGATACACCGTTTCGGGCGAGTCGCCGGGCTTAACGTTCTGGTTGACGAGGTTTTGAATCGACTGGACTTTTGCGGCGGCGGCATCGCGTGCGAAAAATCCAAGCGTCCGCCAATACCAATGCGACCAACCTAGAAGGCCGAGACAGAGAAGAACCGCCAAAATGGCGGCGCTCACTAACTTTTTGGTGCGAGACCGTTCAGCCACGGCGATAACTTAACTCAGTCGCCGCACCGAGCGAACTGCTTTTTTGCGGTGGCATACGGCACGGCTTGGTCGCCCGGTACCGTAGGTCAGTTTCCGATTAC
>CAVQBU010000023.1:0-91625 GCA_963710845.1 uncultured Acidobacteriota bacterium
CCAGGCGCGAATATGCTCGGTGAGGATACCTGCTAGCTGAGTGGAGGCGTCAGGCATGGGGCGCGCGGTGCGAGTGTCAGGCATGGGGCAGGCGTCAATTCACGCGCTGCGGATTGCGCGTGAACATTTCGATGATGTAGTCGTGTAGGCAATCGTAAAGCTGCTTCTGGAATGTCCAGGGAAATTGAGTGTGCTCGATTTCGCGGGGGCGAAGCAGGAAAGTGTAATCGTGGATCTCGGTATTTTTGGGTTTGTAGCGGATTTCGACCTCGACGCCTGCTTCGGCGGAGCGCGCGGCGAAATCGAACAGCGGATGTTCGTAGCGGATTAACTCTGCCTGAACTTTTTCCACCAGCTGCTGGGTCATGGGCCTCGACTACACTTTCGATTCGAGTTCGGAGCGGACGCTTTGAAATGCGGCGAGCGCTTCTGGATCGAAAAGAACGAAATAGATTTTTTGCAGCGTCGTGGGACCTTCGAGGTGCTTGGCGGCTTCGCGGAGCATGATTTCGGCGCACTCGCGCATGGGAAATCCGGCGATGCCGGTGCCGACGGCCGGGAACGCGATGGTCTTGAGTTCTTTCTGCGCGGCGATGCGCAGAGCGTGGGCGGTGGAGCTGCGCAGAGATTGCGCGGATGTGCCGCCGCCTAGTTGCATGCTGGCGGCGTGGATTACGTAGCGCGCTTTCAGATTTCCGCCGGAGGTGATGGCCGCGCCGCCGACTGGGACGGGGCCGATCTCGTCACATTCTTTTTGAATTTGCGGGCCGCCGCTGCGGCGGATTGCGCCGGCTACGCCGCCGCCAAGCTGCAGGTCGTTGTTCGCGGCATTGACGATCGCATCGGTGTCCATGGCGACGAGATCGCCTTGCACGATTTCGATGCGGTCGGCGAGATTTATTTTGGGTGGCATTGATTTGAGCGCATTCGACGCATACATCGCTGCTGATGAAGGCCCGCTGAATTATTTTTTGGTGCCGTCCGCATTGTAATCATACACTCCGCGGCCAGATTTGCGACCCAGGCGTCCGGCGTTCACGTACTGCAAAAGCAATGGAGACGGCCGGTATTTTTCGCCGAGCGTCTTGTGCAGATATTCCAGGATGTTCAGGCGCACGTCGAGGCCCACCAGATCCACGAGTTCAAACGGGCCCATGGGATGATTGAGGCCAAGCTTGAGCGCTTTGTCTATGTCTTCGGCTGAGGCGATGCCCTCCTGAAGCATGTAGAAAGCCTCGTTGCCGATCATGGCGTTGATGCGGCTGGTGATGAAGCCGGGCGAGTCGCGAATTATCACGACTTCTTTACCCATTCGGCGGCCTACGGCAGCGCACGCCTGGACTGTGGCTTCGGAGGTTTCCAGGCCGCGCACGATTTCGAGCAGCTTCATTTTGGGCACGGGATTGAAGAAATGCATGCCGACGCAGTCGGGGGCGCGGAAGGTGATGGCGGCGAGCTCGGTGACGGAAAGCGACGAAGTGTTGCTGGCGAGAATTGCGTTGGGGCGGGCGAATTTGTCGAAAATAGTGAAAATTTCCAGTTTTACTTCCATTTCTTCAGGGACGGCTTCGATCAGCAGGTCGGTTTCGCGGCAAACGTCTTCGAGGGAGCTGGAGGTGGTGAGATTCGCGAGGGCTGTCGCCATTCGTTCTGGCGTCACTTTGCCGCGGGTGACGCCTTCGTCGAGAGCTTGGCGAATGTAGGCGGTTCCGTGCTCGAGCATTTCGGGCGAGACGTCTTCGAGTATGGTGCGATAGCCGCCGAACGCGGCGGCGTAGGCGATGCCGCGTCCCATTGTGCCAGCGCCGATTACGCCAATTGTTTTCACTTCCATAAGTTCACTTCCATTTTACGTTGTTGCTTCTAAGCCTGCAGCGGAAAAAGCCTCGCCGCGTTATCGTACAGAATTTTTTGCAGCGCTTGCGGCGAAATTGGCAGGGCGCGAAATTTTTCGATGTTGCCGCGGATGTTGGGTACGCCGGGGCCGGGCCAGTCCGTGCCGAATAATACTTTGTCGGCGATTTCTTCGATGCGCGGGAACGATTCCATTAGCTTTTGCGGGGGGATGCCGGAGATGTCCATGTACATATTGGGGTGGCGACGGACGAGGAAGAAGGCTTCGTTCATCCAGAGAGGGCGGCCGCCGTGGGCGAGGATCACTACCAGGTCGGGGAAATCGACACCGACGTCGTCGGCGAGAATCGGTTGGGCGTACATGTTGCGGGCGCCGGGGAAAATTGAGGTGCCGGTGTGGATCATCACCGGCAGGCCTAGGGCTTGCGCGCGCTCGTACATCGCGCGAAGCGGGCCGAGGCCGTTGCGGTATTCATTGGGGGCGAAAAGTTGGTGCGAGGGATGGACTTTTAGGCCCCGGATGCCGAGATTCTTGAGGCGGTCTACTTCAGCGGCGGCGTCTTCGATGTATTTCGGATGGACCGAGCCGAATGCGAGCAATCTTTTGGGATCGGCGGAACAGTACTTGGCGATCCAGTCGTTGACCGCGGCGGTGAAGCCGATTACGTCGGGACTGACGTAGTTGATCAGGCCGGCGCGCTCGATTTCGGCGGAGTCCATAAATTTCAGGAATTCGGCGGGGCTGGCGGCGTATTTTTCCACTTCGTCGTAATCGCGGCGGCCGCGTTTGATTAGTTCCAGCGCGGAGGGATGGACCATTCCGTGCGGGTTGATGTGGATGTGAATGTCAATGATGGGCGGCAAATCCGGGCGCTCCTGACAAATTCCAAGGCAGCGTCAATGACGACCGCCTAAAAAGAAAAAGCAGGCGGCCGCTACAACGGCGGCTGCAACCGCCAAGGAGCCGGCGAGACGCCGGCGCTACAATTGCCAGTCAAACGCTGGCGGTCTGAAGACCGCCGGTACAAATTCAACATCGGCACTCGGTACATCTTCAACCGTGCAGCTACAGGTTGTCGATTTTCTCCTGGTCGAAGCCGAGAACTATGCGGCCGCCCGCGAGTATCACAGGGCGGCGGATCAGGTTTGGCTCGCCTACCATCATGCGGATGGCTTCGGCGCGGGTCGGCGGATTTAGCTTCATGTTTTTCTGACGGTAGAGCTCGTTGCGCGTGTTCAGAAAATCCTTGTGATCGCGATCGCCGATTAATTTTTCCAGCTCGGCGGCGCTTAGGCGTTCTTTGTCGAGATTGCGGAAATGCAGGTCGAAGCCTCGATTTTCCATGTAGGCGCGAGCTTTGCGGCAGGTGGTGCAGGTGGGTTTCTGCAGAAATTGCACGGACTTCCCTTTTCGCTTGGCCTGTGTGGCGAGCTTGCTGGGTTTGGTTTTCGTTGGCATGTTCTCTTCCCCGTCAGTAGCGCGGGACACCGGGATCGATTTCAGTGGACCAGCGCTCGATTCCACCGGTCATGGATTGGGCGCCCTCGACGCCTTGCGAACGGAGCCACGCGGCCGCATCGAGGCTGCGCATGCCGTGATGACAGAAGAAGACAACGTGCTCGGCATTTTCCAGGCGCTGCAAATTCGAGGGAATGTCCCCCAAGGGAATCAGCACGGAGCCGGCGATGCGGGCGGTATCGTATTCCCACTGTTCGCGAACGTCCACGAAAAGAACTTTGGGGTCGCGAGCGAGGAGGTCTTTTACTTCGCGCGGGGTGATTTCGAGATTTGCCATGGGGTCTGCGCTCATTAGTATCCAAAATCCGCGGGTGCGGAGAAAGCGTGTTCTTTCACGGCCAGGGCTTCGACGCGGCTCGCGCCGATATGCTTCCAATACTCGGTGCGATCGGTGACTTGCACGACCCAGCGGGCCAGCCAATCCTCGAAGTCTTCGAGGCGGCGGGTCTGTTCGTGATATTCGGTGAAAAAAGCGTGATCGCGGTTGTAGTAGCCTTGGACGGGCGAGGGATGGGCGCCGCCGGGTTCGTGGACGACGGCTGCGACGAGAAAACCGGGGATCAGCGTGCGATTTGGGTCGGATGCAATCACGCTCGCCTCGACAATTTCTTCGGCTACTACGATTACTTTTCGAGCTGCGCGTGCGCCGTCCACCGCAACACCGAGGCTGCCCCAGATGTGCGCGTTTCCTTGTGCATCGGAGCGCTGCACGTGCAGGATGGCGACATCGGGACGCAGCGCGCGCACGGCTACCAGTTTTTCTTCGCTGACCGGCGATGAAAATTCGCGCAGATTGCCATTTTTCTTCAGCAAGTCGCTGCCGAGCGTGGCGTAGGTGGGCAGGAACGGCACGCCGAGGGCTGCGGCGTGCAGCGCGAGCGCCATTGTGAAATTCGAGTAGTCCATGACTTCCAGGCGTCGCGGAACGCTGCGTTCCACCGCGCGGCGGAAACAATAGCCGACGCCGGCGGATACGTTGCCGACCCACGCGGCCATCACGCGCGAAACGCAGCCTGCGCCGATCAGCTGGTCGAAGAGAATATCGGAGATGGGACCAACCAGCGTAAGGTCGCGGCGGCTCTGGCGAATTAATTCGTGGCCTGCGGCGAACGGAATCATCTGTTCGAGTTGCGCGCCGAGAAGAACCATCGAGCCTGACGGGACGTGGTGGGCGATGGCATCGCGCATGGTGAGCAACTTGGAGTGGGCGGTCATTTTATGTTAGCGCGTCCAGAAATGATTGGGATCGAGTTCCCGCATCACGCGCAGTTCCGCGTCGATTGGCGGCTCGGTCTCCAGCAGCTCGTCGGCCACGCGGAGCGTCCAGCCGGTATTGGCGAGCACTTCTTCGACGCTGATGCCGGGGTGCACGGAAGCCAGAAAGGCTTCGCCATCGCGGCCGAAGCGCAGCACGCCCAGTGTGGTGATGATGGCCGACGGGCCGGACGCGGGCGGCAGGCCTTGCGCGCGGCGCCAGCCTTCACCATTGCCAAATCCGGGTGAGGTGATGTGGCCGACGCGATCGCACAGGCGCGCTCGGTCGTGGGCTAGTAGCACTACGGTGCGGCGGGCCAGGCAGGCGATGTCACAAGCTCCGCCGGAACCGGGAAGGCGCTGCATTTCTTTATTGCGATAACCCCAGGTGGTATTGAGATTGCCGAAGCGGTCTACTTCCGCGGCACCTAGAAAGCCTACGTCCACGCGCCCTTGTTGGAGCAGGCCCATCACATCGAGCATCGCGCCGCATTGCGTGGCGCTGCGGAGATTGGGCGGATCGCCCATGGTGTAGAGAAGTTCGGTGGAAGGAGTTTCGCGGAGGATGCCATTTTCAAACAGGCCGACGGCGGTCGGGGCGTGCGTGCGGCGCGCGACGAGGAAGGCGAGCATCGGCAGACGCATGCCGACGAAGACGAGCTCGCCATCGCCGATTTCGCGGGCGGCGGCGGCTACCATCAGTTCGCCGAAAGTGTAGCCGCGAGCAGCGATGTTGGTTTCGGAACGAACCATTAGGATTGCGTCCTGTTCATTTGGTGCAAGAGCCGCCGGAAGGCAGGATGTGGCTCAATTGATCTTTTGCGAATACCGGCCTAGTCCTCTGAAACCGTCGTTGCACTGCCCTCTGTGGAGTCTCCACGAGCGCGGTAGTACAAAAAGCGTGGCGGAATTTTGCCGGCTAGTCAGAATCAAGTTTAATCCCGGCGTCAGTGCCCGTCAAAGTTGGGCTTACGTTTTTCGAAGAACGCGTTCAGGCCTTCCAGACAATCATGCGATTCGAAGCAATGGCGCTGCAGGCGAATTTCCTCATCGAGCGCGGCTTCGAGGTCCTTGCGCTGCTCACTGCTCATGCGATGTTTTATGTCGCGTTGCGCAATGCCGGCTCCGGTGGCGATGCTTTCGGCGAGTTTTTTGGTTTCGGCTTCCAACTGATCCGCAGGAACCACGCGGCTGACGATGCCCAGGCGCAAGGCATCTTCCGCGGAAAGCATCTGGGCGGTATAGAACAATTCGGCTGCGCGCGTGGGGCCGACGATACGCGGCAAGAAGTATGTACCGCCGAAATCAGGGAACAGACCGATCTGCACGAAAGATTCCGCGAAGCGCGCCTGGTCGGATGCGATGCGAATATCGGCTGCGAGGGCCAGGTTCATGCCTCCACCGGCGGCCGGGCCATTCACCGAAGCGATCACGACCTTCGGCATGGTAGCGATGGCGATGGAGATCTCTTTGCCGGCCGTCACCAGAGCTTCCACTTCGTCCGTGGCTTTGCGTTGACGGACGTCGCGAAGCAGTTCGAGGTCGCCGCCGGCGCAGAAGGCGCGGCCTGCTCCGGTGAGAACCACGCAGCGGACTGCTTTGTCCGCTTGCGCGCGCAACAATGCGTGCACCAAATCCTGGGCGAGTTGCAAATTCAAGGCATTCAATTTTTCCGGGCGGTTCAGGCGGATGGTGGTGATTGCTCCGGCGCGTTCTTCGATTACGAGCGGAGCGGCGGCGGGCTGTGAGGTGGTTGCCATACTTTATCGTCTCCCTAATCCTTTAGAGACTTCAGCACCGCAGCAAGTTTCTTGAAATAACGAGTTTTCACGCCGCGCTCGGTGCCGGCGTTCAGGCCGCTGGTGGAGGGGAGCACGAAAACCTGCGCGCCATAGAGCTTTTCTTTTTGCAGGCCGAGCTTGCAGGGTCGGCCGGTGAACTTTTCATATGTCATTTTGCCATTGAAGGCGACGACGCGCGGCTTCAGGTCTTCCAGTTTTTGCGCAAGGAGGACGCGGCCTTCGGCGAATTCCTGGCGCTCGATTTCTTCCACTGCGCGAGTGGGACGCTTGACCAGGTCGGTCATGCCGATACCGAATTCCAGGATGCGGCGATCGTCTTCGTAACTGAGGGGCTCGGGTATCACGCCGGATTCGTACATGATCGGCCAGAACTGATTGCCGCGACCAGCGTAGTAGTGGCCGACGCGCGCGGAACGGTCGCCGGGATTGGCGCCAACCAGAATCATTTTCATACCCTTGCGAAGATAATCCGGCAGTGTACGCATTCGTCCCTTTGGATTGCCGCCCAGGCCGGGCCTGCCGAGGCGTAAGTTAACGAAGCGATTATCCGCCAGCCCTTGGCTTATCCGCAAGCGCAGTGCAGCGAGTGTTGCTTGGCGTGAGACTCTGTGTTGCCGAGTTTGTGTGAGGGCCAAGCGGAATTTTGCAGAGCTAAATTATTGAAATTTGGGGATTTGCCGTTTGTGCGCTTTCGTGCTGCGGCGGCCGGGGCGCAATTTATGCTACCCTGAAGGGGAGCTAATCTATGGGCACTTCTAAACTCAATCCGTTGCAACCACGCACGCCGCTGCCCTCGACGGTGGTGAAGGACGACGAAGGTTCGCTGGTCGCCGCTGCGAAGGGCGGGGATATCAATGCGTTCGAGACGCTGGTGGGCCGCTACGAGCGCAAGATTTTCCGCTTGGCGCAAAACATCACACAGAACAAGGAAGACGCCGAAGATGTGATGCAGGAAGCGTTCCTGAAATCGTACCAGCACCTGAACGAATTTCAGGGCAATTCGCGATTTTATACGTGGCTGGTGCGGATTGCGGTGAACCAAGCGCTGATGAAGCTGCGCAAGCGCCGGCCGAATCAAGTGTCGTTGGACGAAGAGGTGGACACAGGCGAGGATACGATGCCGCGAGAGGTGGAGGACTGGGGCCCTTCGCCTGAGGAACGCTACAAACAGGCCGAACTGGGCACGATATTAAACAGCACAATTGCGGAATTGGAGCCTCCTTTCCGAATCGTTTTTCAACTTCGCGACATCGAAGAATTGTCAACCGAGGAGACGGCGGAGGCGCTGGGTCTCTCGATTCCGGCAGTGAAGTCGCGGCTGCTGCGCGCGCGTTTGAAGCTGCGCCAGAAATTGAACCGTTATTTCAGACAGGGTGAGAATTCGTGAATTGCAAGAGCATCGTGAGGGAGATTTCGAACTACCTGGAAGAGGCGATGGAGCCATCGCTGAAGTCATCTATCGAAAAACATTTGGAAAATTGCGAAGATTGCCGGGTGGTGGTGGACACGACCAGGCAGACGATTCAGATTTTCTGCAATTCAGAGCCTGCGCCTTTGCCAGAAGATACGCGGATGCGGCTGCGCGATGCGCTTTTCAAGCATCTGAATAAACTGCGCACTGGACCGCGAGCCTAGACTCCGCGCGCTTCTGAGGAGCGGGCGTCTTTATCCCACAGCGGTACCTGCCGTCCCAGTCCTCGTTCTTTAGCTATTTCGTAAATCCTGCCTGCTACGACGATGTCTTCAATCGCGATGCCATTGGACTTGAAGAGTGTGATCTGTTGGGGATTGCTGCGGCCGGGGACTTTTTCGGCGACGATTTCGGATAGTTCGGTGACATTGTCCCAGCGGCGCTTGTCGTCGCCATACATTTGAATCAGGTCGCCGGCTTCCATTTTCGATTGCTCGCGGGAATCGGCGACGATGATGTCGCAGCGGCGGACGGCGGTGCCGTCGAGTTCGTGCTTCTGCGGGAAATTCGCGCCGATGGCGTTGATGTGCATGCCGGGGGTGAGCCAGGTGCCGTCGAGAACTGGCTCGGTGGAAGTGGTCGAGGTGACGACGATATCGGCGCCGCGGACTGCTTCCTGAGCGGATGCGACGGCGACAACCGGGAAGCCTAGTTGCGCGGTCATTTCGTTTGCGAAGCGTTCGCGATGCTCGGGGGTGCGGCTGAAGGCGCGCACTTCGCTGAGGGCGCGCACCAGCCCGAGAGCGTGCAGTTGCGTGCGTGACTGCAATCCCGTTCCGATTATTCCGATTTTACTGGCGTCGGCGCGTGCGAGGAGCTTAGTAGCCAGACCGCTGGCCGCGCCGGTGCGGATTTGGCCAAGGTAATCCGCTTCGATCAGCGCGAGCAGCTCACCGGAATCCACCTGGAACAGTGGAACGAGGAAACGCAATCCCGTCTTCGAGCTCGTATAGATCTTCAGGCCCATGTAATTGCCGGCGCCATCGGCGGCAGCCATGTAATGAAGATAGCTGTTGCCGGGAATGTGCAGGCGCTGGCGCGAATGAAGCAGTGCGGAGCCGTCGGCGAGGCGGCGGAAGGAATCTTCGACGGCTGTGAGCGCCATGGGCATGGTGAGGATTTGCTGCACGTCCGCTTCGGAAAGCAATAGAGCCATGGGACACACCTCGTTATTTCGGACTGCAATCATAGCGCGTGAAGGGGAAATGTCAGAAGGTGATGCGGTAGCGCAGAACGCGCGATTCGGGAGCATCGAGGACCAGCAATTCACCGTGCGGGCTGACGGCCAGGGCTGGAGCTTTGCGCGAAGCTTGGCCTAGTTCGGGCGCGAGGTCTATGTCTGCTTTTCCGGCGCCGTCGGTGGTGCCGGAGATGTGCAGCATGCGCCCATCGGAATCCATGACGAAGACGCAATTGTTCCAGACGGCGAAGCCTGCGCCGGGATTCCAGGTGGTTCCCTTCGCGCCGGGAGTGATCTCTGAAATCAAGTGGCCTTCGCGAGTGAGCTTCATGATGCCGCCGGAAGGTGTGCCGAGGTAGAGAAGATTATCGGGACCTGCGACGAGCGGACCGAAGGTCTGACTGCCGGGCATCGTCTCGCGCGGTTCCCAGGTTTGCACCAGGCGCATGCGCGGCGTGTAGCTGAAAACTTTGCCAGCGTGGGGGTCGAGCACGTGGATAAGGCCGTCATCACCCACAGCCGCGCTGAGCGGGTTTCCGGCGAGCGGACGCGTGCGCAGGCGCAGTTCGCGGTAGTGATCACCATTGGGCATAAAAATGAAGACGCTGTTGCGCACGGGGTCGGTGACGTAGAGCGCGCCGCCACGGTCCACGGCGACGGATTGCGGGTGATTCAAGCCGTCTTCCTGGAACGAGAGTAGCGGCTTCCCTTCCGGCGCGAATTTGGAAATGAAGGCGCTACCAGCATCCACGATGAATATGTCGCCCAGGGAATTCGTGGCGATGCCGGAGGGCTGTTGCAACTGGCCGGGGCCGTTGCCGGGGTTGCCCCATTGGCCGATGAAGTGCAGAGTGGGCGCCAGGGGGATCTGCGTCACAGCAATCGGCTCGGAAGTGGCTTGCGAGCACCCGGAGAGTGCCATGGAACAGTATAGAAGGAAGACTGCGCCGGAAATTGCCTTACGAATCCGCATGCACCAAATTTAGCGCATTCGGTGACAGGCGTGGCTGCAAATGATGGCAGATGAAACGCGGTGATTAATGGGTGCGCTGGCGAGGATTCGGTGCGCTGCCATCTTTTACGCGGCGAACGATGGTCTGATGCATCTGGTAGGTGCGACGGTCTGGCGCTCCATTGCTGTAATCCAGAAAATTAAAGGTGAGGTCTCCTTCGGGGCCCGCCGCCTGCGATTTTAGAATGGGGAATTTGCCGCAGACATTACTTTCGACGAACGCGGTCTCGTAGCGCTCCTTCTGCTTGCCCCATGTGTAGACGCGTATTGCAGTGAAATCGCACGGCTGGCCTTCGGCGCCATGCGTGCCGAGCAGCAGATATTGCGGTATGGGCTTGCCGGCGGTGGACGTGACGCGGTTCAACTCGGTCCAGGCAACGATGCGCATTCCGGCGGACGTGGCGTAATCCGGTAGGGGTGCCGGGACGTCGAGCTCGACGAAGCGGCCGAGGAGCCATCCGGCGAGAATCGTTTGGTCGGGCATGTGCGCGCGAACGAGCCACCAATCTTCCTTTTTCGGCTCGGGCTTGGCGTCTGGATTCGCCTGCGGCTTGGAATCCCGCTTGCCTTTGGATTTCCGGTCGTTGGCTTTCCGCTCGACGGCTTTGCGATCGTCTGGCGCCGGGGCGTCGTCCGCGGATTCCGATCCGGAATTGGAGACGGAGGCGGATGCGACAAACTTCGGTTGGCGCGCCATCATGTCCAAGCGAATGTCTTTGTTCAACTGGCGGACACGCGGCGAATCGCGGCCCGGTTCGATGTGCAGATTGCTGAGAACCCTGGTGTGGCCGCGCGCCACCACAGGCATGGTGGCCGAGTTTGCTTCCAGGTCTTTCAAGGTCTCCCAGAGGTCCGCGGACAGCAAATCGTTTTCCTCGATCCAGCCGACGATTCCGGCGGCGGTGCGGACTTTCACCTGATTTTGGAATCTCTGCAGAACTTCCAGGCGGTCTCCGAAATTGACGGTGGTGACGGGTTCGCGGACTTGCGCTGAAGTGCTGAATAAAGTCACGGTGCGGCTGCCGGCATAGGCGGTTTCCAGGGGCGGGTTGGAGTGATGGAAACGAACGTAGAGCGCCACTACCAAAACCATCAGCAGCGCAGAACCGAGTAATGCTTTGCGAATCACGGACGAACTCCCACGCCAATGCTTGCGGCGCGCGCGGCACAGACGTGATTGCTTGCGGTGTTTATTCGTTTTGATCGCGGCGTCATAGAAAGCTGGTGATTAAAGATTCTACACTAACCGCGCTACGCAACCCGGTAACGGACGCGCGCAAAGTTTCCATGCGCCGGGACGGGAGACTTTTTCTCTTCTGGTACAATGCGGGGCACGCGGCGCTGATTAACGCTGGGATACCGCGGGAGGAACGGAATGCAGAGCCTGGAAAAACTGAAGCCGCTGGCCCTTTTGCTGTTGCGTTTGGGATTGGGAATTATTCTGGTGTATCACGGGTATCCGAAGCTGTTTACGCACACGCACGAAACGATGCAGGGGTTCGAGCACATGGGATTCCCCTCTTACTTTGTTTATATCGCGGGGGTGGTGGAGTTTTTCGGTGGCTGCCTGCTGATCGTGGGATTGTTCACGCGGATTGCGGGATTGCTGGTGGCCGGGGAGATGGCCGTCGCGCTAGTGAAGGTGCATGGGTTGATTTCCAATCCGGCGAAGGTGGACAACTATCAGTTTCCGCTGATGATGGCGGTGGGCGCGTTTAGTTTGGCGGCGCTCGGGGCTGGATTGATATCAATCGACCAGGCGATTTACGGCGACCGGCGCGGATCTTTTTCGCGCAGGGCCAAAGGCAAAGAGCGCGATTAGTTGCAGGTTCGCGGCGCGTGCCACGCTCGACGCTTTTCTAGCGGTGCTTTCCGAAAACTTCCGCGGTTATGCCGTTTGGGCCGAGCCGTGTCCGGGCGCGGACGGCGCGGCGGGCTGGGCCGACACTTCCACTGGTATCGGCGGTGGCGCTTGCGGGATCACCAGCCACGCGACTAAGTATCCAAGCACCGCCGGGATCAGCGGAAACGGGAAAAGAATCAGCACCACCCAGATCAGGCGCACGATGGTGGAATCCACGTCCAGATATTCAGCGAGGCCGCCGCAAACGCCGCCTAGTTTACAGTCGGTGGAGGAGCGCATCAGGCGCTTCTGCGGACGAGGTGCGGCGCTTGGCGCGGCGTTCGAGTTCTGTCGCGCGCCGCAGTAATAGCAAAAATTCGAATATTCAGCGATTTCCTTGTGACATTGCTGGCAATTCATCGATTTATCCTCCCGAGCGGTTCGTGCCCGAGCTTCATCCGCCTACTATAACTATACGAAGGGAGTGATGGAAAGGTTTCATATGTCTGCCTGCCTGCCTGCCTGCCTGCCTGCCTGCCTGCCTCTCTGCCTTTGCCTGCCTGCCTGCCTGCCTGCCTGCCTGCCTGCCGGGCTGTCGGCCGGGCTAATACGTCATCAGGTCGCGGATGGCCCGAGCGATGTCCTCGGTTTGGGGCAAAATTGCGTCTTCGAGCCTGGGTTGATAGGCGACGAAAGTGTCGGTGGCGGCTACGCGGCGTACCGGAGCGGCCAGCTCGTCGAATAATTCGTCGGCGATGCGCGCGGCGATTTCGGCGCCGTAGCCCCAGGAGCGCGTGTCCTCGTAGGCAACCAGGACGCGATTGGTTTTTCGGACTGTTGCGGCGATGGCTTCCCAGTCGTAGGGGCTGAGAGAACGCAGGTCCAGAATTTCGGCGGAGATTCCATTCCGAGCGAGCTCGGCTGCGGCGACTTCTGCCCGATGCACTACCGCGCCATAGGTGATCACGCTCACGTCCGTGCCTTCGCGAACCATGCGGGCTTTGCCGAAAGGAATCGTGAAATCTGGCCCGGGATATTCGGAGCGATTGTAGGGCTGGCGGTAAAGGTGCTTGTGCTCCAGGAACAGGACGGGATCGTCGGACCGAATCGCGGTGCGCAGCAGACCACATACGTCGAGCGCAGTGGAAGGCATCACCACGCGCAGGCCGGGAATATGCGTGAACGTAACTTCGCCGCACTGGCTGTGGTAAATCGCGCCGCCGGTCAGGTAGCCACCGATGGCAACGCGAATAACGACGGGCGATTTGAAATGTCCGGCCGAGCGCCAGCGGATCGTGGCCATTTCGTTGCGGAGTTGCATCATGGCCGGCCAAATGTAATCGAAGAACTGAATTTCGGGAACTGGCTTCAGGCCACGAATGGCCATGCCGATGGCGCGGCCGACTATATTGGCCTCGGCCAGCGGTGAATTGAAGACGCGCTGCGCGCCAAATTTGCGCTGCAGGCCCGCGGTCGCTTTGAAGACACCGCCCTTCCCTTTTACGGTGGCCAGGCTTTCTTCGCGGCTGCAATCGGCGACGTCTTCGCCGAAGACGACAATGCGTTCGTCGCGCTTCATCTCGTCGAGCAGAGTGATGGAAACCATTTCGACCATCGTTTTGGGATGGCCTTCTTTTTTTGGATTGGATTCGAAATCGCGGGAGGTGGGATCCACGTCTGGCGAGTAAACCCACTTGTAAATCGAGTCGGGCGACGGAAGCTCCGCGGCGAGGGCGCGATCGGTGGCTGCGATGATTTCGCGATCCACTTCGGCTTCCAGAGCTTCGATTTCGCTTTCTTCCAGGATGCCTTCGCGCACGAGAAATAACGCAAATTTGGGAAGCGGATCGCGCTGGGCTTCGGCGGAGCGTTCGGCTTCGCACTTGTAGAGTTTTTCGTCGTCGGAAAGCGAATGCGAATAGGGGCGGATGACGTGCGCGTGAATCAGCGCAGGGCCTTTGCGAGCTCGACAATGTTCCGTGGCGCGGCGCAGCGCGGCGTAACTTTCCAGAGGCTCGGTGCCGTCACATTCTTCGACGTAGAGATTCGGATAATTCCGCACCAGCTTGGAAATGCTACCACCGGGGGTTTGGACTTCCACCGGAACGGAAATGGCGTAGCCGTTGTCTTCGATCAGATAGAGGACCGGGAGGCGCTTGGTGCTGGCGGTATTCAGCGATTCATAAAACTCGCCTTCGCTGGTGGTGCCATCGCCGGCAGAAACGTAAGTGATCTCGTCGCGATGAAATGAGACGCTAGCGCCGGCCGGAGCTTTACGTGCTTGATCGAAGGCCTTAGGGAATTTTTCGAAATAGGCAGAACACTCCGCCGCGCCGATCGCTTGCAGGAATTGCGTGCCGGTGGGTGAGGAGCGCGTGACGATGTTGAAATCGCGATTGCCCCAGTGCGACGGCATTTGGCGGCCGCCGGATGCGGGATCGGCTTTCGCGCCGACTCCCTGGAGGAGCATGTCGTAAGGAGTGACGCCGAGCATGAGCATCAGCGCGCGGTCTCGATAATGCGGGAAAAACCAATCGTAGGCGGGTTTCAGGAGCAGGCCGGCGGCCGCGAGGACGGCTTCGTGGCCTGCGCCGCTGATTTGGAAGAACAGGCGATTCTGGCGCTTGAGCTGGATCTCGCGATCGTCGAGACGGCGAGACATAAACATCGTGCGATAGACGCGGATGAGGGCTTCGCGCTCGAGGCCCTGGTACTTCGACGCGTCGTAGTTCGCTAATTTCGTTTTTGCTTGGGTCGGCATCGGGCACTTTCGCCTTAGAGGCTCGCCGCAGGAATTAGGTACACGCCATTATAGCGAAATGTGCGGCGCGAAGATAAAAAACGCGCTCGGCAATCGCCCTGGGATAACTGGAAAAATAGACAGGCATCAGGTGGCCGTTAGGACAGGGAGTCAAAAAGTTCCGCGGCTTCGGCGAATCCCGGCTGGCCTTGGCGGATGATTTCCGCTTTCGCGGATTTGAACGGCTCTTCGGTGGGGATGCGATCGAGCCAGCGCTGGTGCGAGAGCTTTTCGTGGTCGGAAAAATCGAGGCGGACCAGTACGCGGACTTTGGCGCTGGCTTCAGCTCCGTCGGATTTTGCGGCGGATTTCTTCTTGGTGGCTGAGGGCTTCTTGGCCTCCGTTTCCGACTCGGTAGAATCGCCGGCTACCTCGCGCTCAAATTTGAGGAGCATTTTCTTACCCAGCCGGAAACCTTGCGTCCAGCCTTCTACTTTGTGGCGTGCTTGCTGCGCTACTTCTTCGTTGGTGCCGAAATCAAAAATCAGGAAGTCATGGGCCATGCTTCATGTATAACAAAAATTGGTGGGGGATGGCTAGGGGTGGGCGGTTTTGGGCATGTGCAGCGAGCTCACGGCAAATTCAAAATCACCACTGATGAACGCAGATGAACACAGATAAAAGCCATGACATGGAAATCATCGGCCAAGACTGTTGTTGCGCGGTCCGAGGCTGCATGGTAGCCTCAGCGAATAAAAGGCGAAAGCTTGTGGATGGGCGGAGGCTTGGCAATTTCAGCGGGAGGTGATGATGGCCGCGTCTGGACGAGGCTTGGAGGAGGGATCGCCTGGCGGTCTAGCAGTCCGGGCTCGCACGACCCTGGAGACGGTGCAGGAGGCGCTGGGGGCGCTGGTCGCGCGTTATCGTGGAGACGAGGTGCTGACGGCCGTGCGACACATTCCGGCGCGCGAGGCGCAGTTCCGGGCGATGCCTGCTTGGGCGCGGCCGGAGCTGGCGGCGGCTTATCACGCCAAGGGGATCGAGAAACTTTACACGCATCAAGCTGCGGCTGCGGAGCTGGCGCACGCGGGGAAGAATTTCGTGGTGGTGACGCCGACGGCTTCTGGCAAGACGCTTTGTTACAACTTGCCGGTGCTGAACGCGGTGCTGGAGAACGCGGATACGCGCGCGCTGTACCTGTTCCCTACCAAGGCGCTGGCTCAGGATCAGCTGGCGGAGCTGCACGACCTGGCGAAGCGGCTGGATGATTGCTTTGGCGTCTTCACGTATGACGGCGATACGCCGAGCGACGCGCGGCGGGCGATTCGCGAGCGCGGGCATGTGATCCTGACGAACCCCGACATGCTGCACACGGGGATTTTGCCGCACCACACCAAGTGGACGCGCGTGTTTGAGAACTTGCGTTACATCGTGCTGGATGAATTGCACACGTATCGCGGGGTTTTTGGCAGTCATCTGGCGAATGTGCTGCGGCGGCTGGCGCGGATTGCGGAATTTTATGGGTCGAAGCCGCAATTTATTTGCTGCTCGGCCACGATTGCTAATCCGGGGGAGCTGGCGGCGCAGTTGATCGCCGAGCCGGTGCAGGTGGTGGAAGAAAACGGCGCGCCGGCTGCGGAGAAGCTCTTCGTCTTCTATAATCCGCCGATGGTGAATCGCAATCTGGGGATTCGCCGCAGCTATTTGAATGAGACCACGCGCGTGGCGAAGGAGTTGCTGGCGCGGAAGCTGCAGACTATCGTGTTTGCGAATAGCCGCCTGCACACCGAAGTGCTACTCACTTATTTGCAGCAGGCGAACCGGCCGGGGCCGGGCGAAGCGGAGCCGATTCGCGGGTATCGCGGCGGTTATTTGCCTGGAGAGCGACGCGAGATTGAGCGCGGGTTGCGCGACGGGCGGATTCGCGGCGTTGTGGCGACGAGCGCGCTGGAATTGGGGATTGATATTGGGTCGCTGGACGCGAGCGTGATGGCGGGCTATGCGGGCTCGATTGCTTCTACATGGCAGCGCGCGGGGCGGGCTGGACGACGGAGCGGGACATCTTGCGCGGTGATGGTGGCGTCTTCCGCGCCGCTGGATCAGTTCATCGTGCAGCATCCGGATTATTTTTTCGGACGCTCGCCGGAGCATGCGTATGTACAGCCGGATAATCTGGAAATTCTGGTGAACCATTTGAAGTGCGCGGCGTTCGAGCTGCCGGTGGGGCCCGAAGAACGCTTTGGAGACGTGGATTTGCCCGGCCTTTGCGAGCGGATGAGTGAGGCGGGATTCCTGCATCGCAGCGGCGGGAATTGGCATTGGGTGCAGGAAGCTTATCCGGCGGATACGGTGAGCTTGCGTTCCGTGACGTCTGACAATTTCGTGATCATTGATATCACCGGCGGAACGAATGGAGAGGAAGACGGCGAGCCGGAGGTGATCGGCGAAGTGGATTTTTCTTCGGCGCTGACGACCGTGCATCCCAAGGCGATATACCTGCACCAGGGGCAGCAATATCACGTGGAGAGGCTGGATTTCGAGCAGCGCAAGGCCTACGTAAAAAGCGTGAACGTGGATTACTACACGGACGCGATTCGCTACACGCAGGTGCGCGTGCTGGAAATCGGAGAGGAAGAGCGGATCGCCGGTCCCGCGGGGCGGGCGCATGGCGACGTGCTGGTGCGTTCGCAGGCGGTGGGATTCAAGAAGATCAAATTTTTCACGAATGAGAATATTGGCGCGGGAAAATTAGAGCTGCCGGAAAACGAGATGCACACGACGGCGTTCTGGATCACGCTGGAGCGCAAGCTGCTGACTGAGCTGCCTTACGCGTTGTCTGATCGGTAGAACGGAATTTTGGGGCTGCTCTACGCGATGGCTTCGATGGCCACTTTGTTGCTGATGTGCGACGGACGGGATCTGGGGACGGCGGTGGGCGAGCGGCCGGCGAGCCCGGGGATTGAGACGGAGTGGCAGGAATTTTCGACGGCGATGGCGGATGTAGCGGAGATGAAGGAGTTTTTCGAGCCGAATTTGTATTTGTATGATGCCTATCCGGGCGGGATTGGGTTCAGCGCACCTTTATTTCGGGTACACGATATTTTGCTGCGTCGGACGCGAGAACTGATCGTTGGGTGTCCTTGTGAAAGCGGGTGTCCTTCTTGCGTGGGGCCTGCCGGGGAGAAACGCGAGAAGACGAAGGAAGCGGCGCTGGCGATTTTGGAGAGATTGTGTGCGTGAACGAAATTTAGCAATTGTTCACCTCAGAAACGCAGAGGACGCTGAGAAAGTCAAAATCACCACAGATGAACGCAGATGAACACTGATAAAGGCAAGGGCACAGGAAAGCGGGAGATTGAACAGCGATGAGTGTGAGGGACCGATTGGCGTCTTTGGCGGCGCTTAAGCCGGCGCGGAAGGCTCGCGTTGCGACGGCAAATACTGAGGAGGAAAGTGTTGCGAGCGTAGTGCGCGGATTTTCGGCTGCGTTGCCTGATGGTGCGGAGCGGCTGGCCGAAATGATGCAGGCGAAAGCGTTGAGAAATTCGTTTGGCGAGCACTTGTCCGTGCGCAATTGGTTTTCTGAGGCTATCGGGTGCGCACCACCGGAAGGCTCGGTGGACGTGGAGGCGCTGCGGCTGCTCGCGCCGGGAGCCTGCGCGGAAGTGGCCGATCCGCGGCAATGGTTATTTCTGGATACGGAAACGACGGGGTTAATGGGCGGGACGGGGACTTACCCGTTTATGGTTGGTATTGCATGGTGGGACGCCGGCGGGTTGGAAGTGGAGCAGTTCTTCATGCGCGAGCTGAGCGAGGAGCATGCGCTGCTCTTGACGCTGACGGAACGGATGACCGAGCGGCCGGTGCTGGTGACGTTCAACGGGAAATCGTATGACTGGCCGCTGCTGGAAACGCGTTATCGCATGACGCGAAAAATCCGGGCCGTCGAGCCGCGCGCGCACTTGGATTTCCTCCACCCGGCGCGAAATTTGTGGCGCGTGCGGCTGGGGTCGGTGCGCCTCGCGGAACTCGAAAAACATGTGCTGGGATGGAATCGTGGCGCAGATTTGATTTCGGAGATGATTCCGCAATTTTATTTCGATTATTTGCGCGGCGGGCCGCCGGAGCCATTGGTGCAGATATTTTTGCACAATCAAATGGACCTGCGGGGCCTGGCCGGGCTTGCCAGCCGAATTGTCGCAGTGCTGGCTGATCCACGGGCGGACGCCACGGACGGGCTGGAATTATTTGGAGTTTCACGCATTTGCGAGCGGCGTGGCGACACGAAGCGCGCGCGAAAACATTATGCGCAGTCTCTGGATGCCGTGCTGCCGGCGGAAACCGATCGGGCCGCGAGGCGGTCGCTGGCGCGGCTGGCGAAACGCGATGGTGATTTGCCGCTGGCGCTGAAATTGTGGGAGAGCATCGTGGGGAGCTCGCGCGAAGGGCTGGAGGCTTACAAGCAGCTGGCTATTCATTACGAGCACCGGGCGGGAGAACCGCATCGGGCGGCGGTGCTGGTACGGAAGGCTCTAGCGGAATTGCGGCCATCGAATCGAGGCGACGGGCTAAGCGCTGCGCTACTGCGGCGTTACAGAAGCGATTTCGAGCGGCGGTTGCTGCGGTTGGACCGCAGGGTGCGTCCCGACAGCGCGGGCGGCGACAGCCTGCTGGACGTGGTCAAAGCAGAGTCGCGAGCGGGGGATTAGGAATCCAATATCGGGCAATTCGACGGACCGGGGCAAAGGGAGTTCCAATGGCGGAAACGGATGGCGCAGCGGTAAGCATGGCGCGAAGTTCGGATGTGGAGGCCAAGGATATGAGCGCGGTGAGCGACCCATATATTCGCGAACAACTTGAAAAGCGGCGCAAGGAATTGAACGCGGTGATTGCGTCGCCTGCGGCGGCGGCTCCGGCTGCATCTTTGCTGGCGCTGCTTGGCGAAGTGGATTCCGCATTGCACCGGATGGACGACGGGACGTACGGGATTTGCACCGAGTGCCATGATACGGTGGAAAAGGACCGGCTGTTGGCCGATCCGTTAGTGACTCTGTGCCTCGATCATCTAACGAGCGATGAACAGCGCGCGCTGGAGCGTGATTTGGAACTCGCTTCCCGAGTGCAGCGCGGGTTGCTGCCGCGGACGGACGTGCGGCATGGGGATTGGCTGGTGCATTACCAGTACAAGCCGGCGGGGATGGTCAGCGGTGATTATTGCGATTTAATTCCGCCCGCGGCAGCGGATGGCGAATTGGTTTTCTTGCTTGGCGACGTGGCAGGCAAAGGCGTGGCCGCTTCCCTGCTGATGACTCACTTGCACGCGATGTTCCGCAGCCTGGCGGGCGTTGACCTGACGCTGGAGAAGCTACTGGAAATGGCGAACAGCGTATTTTGCCAGAGCACGATCGCTGGACAATATGCCACGCTGATTTGCGGACGCGCGGGGCAACGCGGCGAAATTGAAATCGGCAGCGCAGGACATCTGGCTGCACTGGTCATTGCGAAAGACGGCGTACGGCAGGTATGTGCGACCGGCGTACCCCTCGGAATGTTTTCCAAGAGCCGCTACACCATTCAACGCGTGCGCATGGAACGCGGCGACAGCTTGCTGCTGTACACGGACGGAATTTCCGAAGCGATGAACTCGGCGGGCGAGGAATACGGCGCGGCGCGGCTTTCCAGTGTCGCGGGCGAGCGGCACGGATGGGTGCCGCAGGAACTTGCGGCGGCGTGCATGAGGGATGTGCAGGGCTATTCGAGCGGCAGGAAGCAGGCGGACGATCAGACGCTGATGGTGGTGCACCGCGCAGATACGGTGCAGCTTTCGCTGAATGACTAATTAAGCGGACGACAGCGCGAGGCTATTGCGCGCCAATGTGGCTGGATTCGACGGGCGCTGGCTTCTGTGTAACAGTTTCGGGCGCGGCTGGCGCGCTCACTGCTGGGGGCGCCGGGTTCCAGCCAATGGCATGATTGATTTTGTCGAAGGTCTCGCGCGTTGCGCTTTCCACGGTCACACATTGCGTGGCTACGCAGCGCAGGAAGACTCCGCCGGATTCAGATTGAAACTGAAAGAAATTGGGGCGACGAAAGAGCTCGGTGCGCGTTTTATATTTGTGTTCGAGCGCTTCGCTGTACTGGCCAAAGAAATGCGCCGCGTCGTCGGTATTATCAAGCGCCAGGCGGAACACGATCGGATTGGACTTCGTTTTGGCGTCCTCGAATACGGCGTAGCGGTCGCCCTTCCATGCCGGTGAGAGCAACTCCGCGCGGTTTTCGTCGAGCAGCTGTTTCAGAATTTCGTTTACTCCGAACTCCCCCATGGTGTTTTCTTCCAGCAGCTTCCAATCAGGCGGGACCAGCGCTTTCCACTCCGGCAGTGTGACGACTTCGGGCTTCACGCCGCGCAGATACAAATCCGGATGGAGGATCTGCTGCGTGGAAACCGGGGCATCCTGAAAAATCAAATGGAGATCCTGCCAGCCAGTATGCGCCTTCAGAAATTGCTGCGTGAAGCCGGTGCCGGCGAGATATGGAAACAGGAGCTCGTCGCGAATGTAGAGCGGAGCTTTCGCCAGATTGGGGTCCTTGTCCATTTCGCTGAGGGCGCTGGCGCGAATCAGCAAAGTGACGTCTGGAACGTCGCGCACGCTGACTTTCTGGTCGAGCATTTCGTAATCCACCATGGCGGCCATGGCGGAGCCTTCGCTGACGGCGTCGCGCGCAAGCTCGGCGTCGTCATTCGGGCGCGCGGCTTTGATCCAGGAATCAATGTGGAAGGATTGATCTTCGAGCGCATGGGTTAGTTCGTGGGACATCACGGTGCGCTGTTCGTCCACTGGAATCCAATTCGCGATGTAAAATTCCTTGGCTTTGGGGTCGTACAGACCGGCGACTTGGTCAGTCAAAACGTCGAGCATGAAAGAATCGAGCGGAAAACCCTTGGGGATCAGGCCGAAGGCTTCGAGAGTTTTGTCGTCGGCGTAGCGTTCGGACTCTTTTTTATCCTCTTTGTCTTCGCGGATCAGGTAGTCGCGAACTTCCTGCTTGGAGCGGAGAGTTTTCTTGAGCGGCTCCTTGATCGGCAGCGCCAGAATCTTGCTCATTTGCGCGAGGACTTCGTCGGCTGCTTTGATGAATTCGGGGCTGGAGGCTGGGGCGGTCTGCGAAGAAATTTTTGGCTGCGCGGACGCGACGGAATTGAACGGAACGACCGGGCGCTGAGCGGCGAACACCACACCGCACACAAGCAATATCGCCAAGCCGGCAAACCGTTTGGCGGCTAGCAGAGGCCGTACTGGCCGAAACAATTTCATTCAATCCTCCGAGGGCTTTCGCGCAAGAGCCAGAGTAACAGTTTCTGCATGCTGCGACTCGCGAGCGCTGGCGGGCGGCAGTGCGCGCACGGTCAGCACTCTGCGTGCTGCCGATTCTTAGAACGCGTCAGGCTCGCCTCAGGCTCGCGCCGGGACAGTCCCCTTCCAGAACCAGACCATGCCGCCGAAGCGCTGTTCTAAGGTGAGACTCTGCAGTCCGGCGTCGGTGAGCAAGCGGCGGAGATGGCTTTCCTCGAAGCGGCGATTGAGTTGCGCGGAGGTGGCCCAAGCGACAAGTTTTCGAGTGTCGCGCGCATTGAGGCATTTTTCGCGCGCATAAGACAGGATTTTTGTGACAGACATGGAGGCGTGAGGATCGAGCGAAGCCACGAATCCAGATGGGCGCGTGACACGAACCATTTCGGCGAGAGTCGCGGCAAGATGCTCGACCCAATAAACCACTCCGGTGGCGTAGCAGTAATCGAAGGAAGAATCCGGGAACGGAAGCTTTTCCACGGGCGATAAGTGAAAGCGCACGGAAGTGCTTTCACGCGACGCGAGCTTTCTGGCAATCCGCAGGAGGCTGCGACTGCGGTCCACGGCAGTGACATCGTATCCACTGTGCGCGAGGGCGCGAGCGACGTGACCGGGCCCACAGCCGACGTCCAGAACTCTGATCGTGCCGTGCCCGTTGCCGGAAGCCGGCAAGTGCAAGGAATGGAGAAATTCGCGCCGCAGATCAGCCTCGGGGCCCGTCGCGAGTTTACGCGCGTAGTAGCCGGCGCCCACTTCGAACAGCAACCGCTTGATTGGATCGCGAAACCATGCGCGCACCGGACTATTCACCATCATTCGATGCTAACAAACGGGCGGAGGGTTTCCAAAAGATTGTGCGGGCAAGGCTGAGTGGTTACGCCGCGGTGTGGACCAAAGCTTCCGAAACGATCAAGCCCAAGATCGTGCGCATGTTGGAGCAGAAGAGATCGCGGAGATAAGGCGGCGTGCCGAAGGGAACGAACAACCGGAATAGATCCACTTCCACCCAGCGTTGCGCGATTTCCGACGGTGGAGCTTCCATACCCGCGAAGCACATGCGCAAATCCCACTCCTGCTGCTCGAAATTATTTTCGAGGACCTTCTCGAAAAGTTCTTCGTGGCAGTAGAGCAGGGATTGATGAACGGCGGGCTCAGAGTAAGCGTCCTGGAGCATGGGGTGATGATAGCGGCCGGTATAAATATCGCGCAACATGGCGACGTGCGCGAGGCGTCCGATGGCAGTGGGGATGGAGACCAGCCACTGGGAAACGAATTCTTCGATGATGCGCTGATTCTGTGCGAAGCGCTCGAGCGATTCCACGCCACTGCCCTCCGGAATTGCGAGAAGCGGCGACCACGCAACCAACTCATCGCAACGAGCGGGATGTTACTCTTAGTGAACGTCAGCGTCAACAACAATATGGTAAATGGCAGTATACGACCGGGCCTCGTAAAACCTAAAGCAGGGGGAAGGCGAGATGCTCTATGGACCTTCTGTCGATTTGCGGCGTGACGGCCGGCGCCATTGGCCTGATTAAGCTGGGGTGGGAGGCGCTGAAGCCCCTGCCGGAAGAAAGGGCGGGACGCCGGCAAGATCGGATGGAAGACCTTCTGGCGCTGCACGCGCAGCATTTTCCACAGTTGCGGCAAGCACTCGCTACGCTCGACGCCGATTACGTGCGGCGCAAAGCATCGGGAGAAATTGAGCGGCACTTGCGCGAGGAACGTCGGCGTATCGTCGAGAGCTTCTTATCGGGACTGGCGGAAGACTTCGGGCGGCTGGAGCGGCTGATGAGGGTGGTGCGGGAAATGTCTCCGGCAGAACCGTGGTTGCATCAAATCCAGCCGACGGGACGGCGATTCCGGTTCCGCGTTAACTACCGAATCGCTTGGATGCAGATCCATTCAGAAAGACTGCAATCGACGAATCGGCTGGCGCGACTCACCGAGCTGGTCGGGAACCTTTCGGTGCAAATCGAGGCCGGGATGGCGCGATTAGACCCGCCGGCGAGCGACCAATCCCCGCAGATGAGGCAGCAATCCCGGGTGGATCCGGATTAAATGGAAATCGCGTGCTGCGCTTGGGCTTGCAGCGAAGGGTACGTATAAAGAGCTACTATTGTGCAATGCAACACGCGAGTATTCGATTCGTCAATTAAGCATTTCCGGCCCGTGGGCAGGCCCTATAATGGAGACTCCGGGGAGCCCATCGTGGAAACGGAGAAGATTCTGGTAGTGGACGACGAAGAGGCGATTCGCGAGGTCGTTTCTACTTTGCTGGAAGCGCAGGGGTACCAATGCACCGTTTGTTCGAACGGGCGCATGGCTCTGGACGCATTTCGCAAGGACACCTTCGATCTGGCTTTGAGTGATATCGTTATGCCCGAAATGGACGGGCTGAAATTGTTGGCCGAGCTTCGCAACGAGGATCCCGACGTGCCGGTGATTATGGTCACCGCGATGCACGACATCTCCATCGCCCTGCAAGCCATTCGCGCGGGCGCTTACGATTACATTCTGAAACCGTTCGAAAAAGATCAGCTGCATCTGAGCGTGCGGCGCGCGTTGGAACACCGCCGGCTGGTGATGGAAAATCGCACCTACCAGAGCGACCTGGAACATCTGGTGGCCGAACGCACGCAGCAACTTTCCATCGCGCTGCAAGATCTGGAGCAGTCTTACGATTACACGCTGGAGGCACTGGGCGGCGCGCTGGACGCTAAGGATGCGGAAACCGAAGGCCACTGCCAGCGCGTGACGGCTTTCACGATCAAGATCGCGCGGTCGATGGGAGTGGATCCGGGAGCATTGCGCCAGATCGCGCGTGGCGCGTTTCTGCACGACATCGGCAAGATGGGCGTGCCTGACAGCATTTTGCGCAAGCCCGGACCTTTGACCAACGAAGAGCGCGAAATCATGCGCAAGCACTGCGAGATCGGGTTTTCGGTGCTAGAGCGGATTCCCTTCTTGAAGGACGCGGCAGAGATTGTGCTGTCGCACCAGGAATGTTTCGACGGGTCCGGCTACCCACGAAAATTGAAAGGCGAGCAGATTCCGCTGGGCGCCAGAATTTTCGCAGTGGCAGACACGCTGGACGCCATGATTTCCGACCGGCCGTATCGCAAGGCGCTGCCGATTTCCGCGGCGCGTGCGGAAATTCAGAAGTTTTCCGGAAAGCAATTCGATCCCAAGGTTGTGGAAGTATTTCTCTCTCATCCGGACCAGGTGTGGATGGAGCTACATGAAAACATCGGGGATCCGTTCCGCATGGCGCAGGTGGAGCCCGCCTGAGCGTTCGCGGTGTTTGAAGCGTACTTCACGTGTCCTTTCGCAGTCTTGCGCGCCGCGCGGCGCGTAGGTATGATTCCCTCGCAACGACCACGGGAGAGGTTTTCATGGCTCTGATACCCATTAAGACGGCTTCGATCACCGGATATTGCGATTGCATTTGCGGCTGCTATGAGCTGGCGAGCCAGCGCGATGACGACAACGGAAAGGGATATTGTCCGCGCTGCGCGAAGGAGCATCTGGACATGAATCGCGGGATTGGCATTCCGCAACCGGTGCCTTCGAAGAAAGAGGAAAGCAAAGGGCCGGAGTTGAAGATTGGGATTCCGGAGACGGCGGATCCGCCGGGGCGGTTGCGTTGAAGCTGGGTTCATTTGCAGCTTTTCTTGGTTGCTAAAACGTCGATAGCAGCAGTTTCGCTCCTGCCGAAAAATCCTCTTCTGGCGTGATCAGACTCACGATCAAGAATCCTTCCGACGGAAAATCGTAAAAATGGCCTGGATGGACGTAAACGTTCTTTTGGGTAAGTAGGGCGACGGCTAGTTCTTCGTCCGAGCGGGTGGCGGGGACGCGCAGCACGGCGTACCATCCGGCTTCTACCACCAGCCGAGCGCAGGATTTCTGGGTTGTTAGTTGCCGATCCAGTTCCGCCAGATTTTTATGGGCGCGCGCGAGCAACTGCGTTTGAAACGCATGGCGCTGTTCGAGCAGCGCGGGGATTGCCAATTGAATCGGCGCGTTCATTGAAAGATAGGTGTCCGCGATGATTTCCAGGCGCGCCAGAGCTTGTGACTTCAGTTGCTCGGGGCCGCTGGTGATGAGCCACGCGGCCTTGATCTGCGGGAGGCCGGAAATTTTGGATAGGCCGCTCATGGTGAACGTGAGGACGGCGGAATTTTGCGCGAAGCTGAACGGCGCGTCGACCCGCAGCGTGAAATCCAGGAAGACTTCGTCGGCGATTATCGCGAGATTGCGGTTCGAGCAGATTTCAATGAGTTTTTGCAGCTCGAGAGGCTTGGTGAAATGGCCCGTGGGATTATTGGGATGGACGACGATCACGCCGCGCGTGCGCTCAGTGATGGCCTGCTGCAATGCGTGAAAATTAATTTGCCAGCCGTAATCGTAGTCGAGCGGGTAACGCACCAGCTTCACGTCTTGAATATCAGCGAGGAATGCGAAGAGAGGATAGCTGGGTTCGGGAATCAGGATTTCGTCGCCAGGATTGCAGAGCATGCGGAAGACGAAGGAATAGGCTTCGCTCGTGCTGGTCGTGAGGATGATGTTGTCGGCTGGCACTTTGGCGCCGTGCGCGGCGTAATATGCGGCCACCGCTTGCCTCGCTCCGGGCAATCCGCGCGGGTCTGGATGGTACGTGAGGCTGGCTGGATTCGCGAGAGCTTGCAGTACGGAGCGACGGTCGTACTCAAATCCACATTCGGTGGGATTCGAAATCGTGAGATCGAGCAGGGGCTTCCCTGCCGCGCGATGGTGAGTGAGGGCTTCGCTGAGAGGATTGGCTTTCAGGTTCCAGTTGGTGCGATCGGCAAACACTTCTTTGCGGCTCCTGATCCGACTGACGAATTATAGGGAAAGCGCGCTGAAGGGACAGCGAAATCCGTGGTGCGCCTGTGGGGCAAAGTTTACATCGCCGTTACAAGCAAAAAGCAGAACGCGGCTATAATCATAGCGGGCGGTTTGCGCAATTCACAAGGAGATAACCGATGAAAAGGATCGTCACTGCCGTCGTCGGGCTGCTCCTGCTGCTGATGCTCGCGGGGCAGTTTTCCGCAGCGGCACAGGAAGATGCCATTGCCAAGACGAATTTGAAGGTGGGAGACGTGGCGCCGGATTTCACTTTGCTGGCGAATGACTGGAAGCCGGTGAAGCTGAGTGATTTCCGCGGTAAGAAAAACGTCATCCTGGCGTTCTACGTTCTCGCGTTTACCGGTGGCTGAACGAAGGAATTGCAGGCCTATCAGGCTGATATGGCCAAGCTGGAAGCAAGCGACACCGTGGTACTGGGAATCAGCATAGACAGCCCCGCAGCAAACGCCGCATTTGCAAAACAGATCGCAGTTACTTTTCCGTTGCTCAGCGACATGAACCGCAAAGTCCTCACCGCGTATGGAATTTTAAAACCGTACGACGTGCAAGGAGACAAGTACGAGTGGGCGCAGCGGACGACCATCGTCGTGGACAAGGAAGGAAAAATTCAGCATGTGGAGCAGGGAGACGGAGCGGTGAATCCGAACGACGCTGTGGCCATTTGCACTGACTTGCACAAGCCTAAGAGCTAGTCGAGCGGATTACGGCGGTAATTGCGGCGCGGATGCCACGGGAACTCGGCATCCGCCGCCGCAGCCCCATAGCGGTTGATGCGGAATTAGCGGGAAACGTCTCGACGTTGGTAAATCAGGGCGAAGATTCCTACGAACAGGCTGACGGCGGGGATGAACAAGATCAAAATGCCGTGGCGTAGGGCGGCGCCGCCTTGCGGGCCGGAAGCGGCGGCACCCTGATAGCACATGGCGCAACTTTGCGCGTGAACGTGTGCGACGGGCAACGCGATCAGGGCCGCGCAGAAACTCAGCAGCACCGTCATACGAATTAGGATTTCCTTGTTCAACTCATTCTCTCGCATTTCTCAAAACTCGCGCCGCAAAACAACCACCCAGCGCCAGCGCGTCACTGCGCAGCTTGCAATGGCCGAATCAATGTGGCCGCAGCTGCATCAGACGAATGCTGTCCGGGAAGAACATGATCAGCATCATGCAAATGCAGAACACCATAGCGGGGATCAGCAACAGGAAGAGGCCCAGCCGCTCGAAACGCATGTGCATGAAGTACGAGATGATCAGCGCGGCCTTGATAAGCGATAGCCCCACCAAAATCGTAATCATGATCGGAACCGGCAGACGCAAGTAGGCAAGATAAACTTCCACGATCGTCAGCAGCAGCAACCAAACCCAAACCTTGGCGAATAGTTTGGTGGTGCCTACAGCGTGCTCGTGGGTGAGCTCGGCGGTGTGTCCGTGTGCGCTCATCGGTTCGCTCGCTCCTTGTGATCCTTGTTACTTCGGGTTGACGCTCAGCAAATACACCATCGGAAAAATGAACATCCAGACCAGGTCCACGAAGTGCCAGTACAAGCCGCTGACTTCCACGTGCTCGGCAGTGTACTTCTCCTTGTTGAAGCCCCAGGCGATGATCGCGAGATATACCACGCCGATGGTGACGTGCAGCATGTGCAGACCGGTAAGACCAAAAAACGTGCCGCCGAAGAGCGGTGCAGCCGGATTAAAGGGGTTCGACCACGGTGTGACGCCTTCGCCGAGGAGCGTGACCCACTCCGTGGCGTGAATTGCGACGAACAGAATGCCGCACCCGATGGTGGCGATCAGATAGCGCACAGTTTTCTTGCGGTCACCGTTGAACGCGGCGTTCACGCCCAAAACCATCGTCAAGCTGCTGGAGAGCAGCACGAACGTCATCAAGGAAGATTTGGCGATGGCAGGCCAGATTTCAAAAGGGCGCGGCCAGTTCGGCGTCTCCAGCCGAACGTACGCGTAACTGATGAGCAGGGCCGAAAACGTAAGCGAATCCGAAATGATGAAGAGCCACATCCCCAACTTTTTCGAGTTGATGGCGAAGGGCGACGCGCCGCCTGACCACGGCGATTCGACTATGCCTTCGAATTCCGTATCACTCACGCTTCACCTTCCCAGGTAGAGGAGTAGAAACAAGAAGACCCATAGCCCGTCCATGAAATGCCAGTACATCGAAACGACTTCGATCGCGGTGCCGCGCGCGACCTTTCGCGTGGCGCGGAATTGCACGTAGAGCAGCGCCAGAATTCCGCCGAGCAAGTGCACACCGTGCGCGCCGGTGAAAACGTAAAAAAAACTGCTGCTGGGATTCGACGCAAGGAAAATCCCCTGAGCGGCGAGCTGGCGCCAGGCGAGAATTTGCCCGGCGACGAAAAGAATGCCGAGAAACGTGGTGGTGGCCCACCAGTGGCGGAATCCTTCGTCGTCTTTCGCAGTGAAGCGGCGGTGTGCGCGCGCGAGGGTGAAGCTGCTGGCGATTAATATCAGGGTGTTGAGCCACAGGATGCGCGGAACTTGCAGCGGAATCCATGCGCTGTTGGGCATGTCCTTGCCGACGATGTAGGCGCTGACGAAGGCCATGAAAAACATCAAAATGCCAGCGAGCGCGATGAACATCCCGGTGATGTAGGCGCGTTGCGGAACGGCAGCTCCGCCGGAAGAATCGCCGTCTCCGCCATCGCCACCGTCGCCGGAGAAACCTCCGCCGTCCGGGCCTTTGTCGGAGCGAATCAGCTCAATTTCTTCGGTGATGATTGTGCTTGGCAATGCGTTACTCCAAAAATCGCTCAGTACTCGAGTGATCCTGGCATGTAGACCAGGACGCCTGCTGCATTATTTTGCGCGCGCCACTTGTGACGGCTCTACCCACTGCGGAATGAAATCGTCCACTGCGCCGGGGACGCTGAATTCATACGGGCCGCGATAAACGCTGGGATAGTGGCCGCCGAAATTATCAATGGGCGGCGGCGAGTCCGTGTCCCATTCCAGAGTAGTGGCGTTCCAGGGATTCTTGGAAGCCTTCGGACCGAATTTCAAACTGTAGAAAAAGTTGAACAAGAAGAAAAGCTGCGCGGCGCCGGTGATAAACGCGGCGATGGTCATGAATTCGTGCACGGGCTGCAGATGCGCGAGGAAAGCGACGGCCGAAGCATCCGCGTAACGGCGAATGCCGCCCGCGATCCCGATAAAATGCATCGGCATAAAGATGCAGTAGGCACCGACGAACGTGAACCAGAAATGAATTCTGCCCAGCGGCTCGTTCATCATGCGGCCGAACATTTTCGGGAACCAGAAGTACGTGGCGGCGAAAATTCCGAAGATGGCGGCGACGCCCATCACCAGGTGGAAGTGCGCGACCACGTAGTAGGTAGCGTGGAGCATGTTGTCCACCGCAGGCTGCGCCAGAAACAGGCCGGAGAGACCACCGGAAACGAACAGCGAGACAAAGCCGAGGGCGAAAAGCATCGGCGACTTGAATTGAATCTTGCCGCCCCAGAGAGTGCCGAGCCAGTTGAAGGTCTTAATCGCAGAGGGCACGCCGATGGACATGGTCAGCACAGAAAACGCGAAGCCAGAATACGGGCTCATGCCGCTGACAAACATGTGATGGCCCCAGACCATGAACCCCAGGAAGCCGATGGCGCAGATCGCGTAGGCCATCGCGCGATAACCGTAAACCGGCTTGCGCGCAAAAGTGGAGAGCACGTGAGACGCGACTCCCATGCCCGGGAGAATCGCGATGTAAACCTCGGGGTGCCCGAAAAACCAGAATAGGTGCTGCCACAATAAAGGCGAGCCGCCGCTGTGATGCTGCAGTTGATCGTTCACGACCAAGCCCGCGGGAATGAAGAAGCTCGTGCCCGCCGAACGATCCAACAGCAGCAAAATTCCGCCGGCCAGCAAAACGCCGAACGCCAGCAAGCCCAGAATCGCAGTGACGAACCAGCCCCACACCGTGAGCGGCATGCGCATCAGGCTCATGCCCGGAGCGCGCAGATCAATCGTGGTGGCGATGAAATTCAGCGCGCCGAGCAGCGAGGCGAGGCAGAAGAGCGAGATGCTGACGATCCACATCGTCTGGCCCCAACCTTCACCGGGGCCGGTGATTTCGCCGAGGCCGCTGAGAGGCGAGTAACCCGTCCAGCCGCTGATGGGCGCGCCGCCGGGAACGATGAAGGCGGCGACGATGCATACGAAGGCCAGAAACGTGACCCAGAAAGAAAGCATGTTCAAGCGGGGAAAGGCCATGTCTGGCGCGCCGATTTGAATCGGAAGAAAATAATTGCCGAAGCCGCCTTGAGGCGCGGTGGTGAGCACGAAGAAAACCATGATTGTGCCGTGCATGGTAACCAGCGCCAGGTATTGTTCCTGCGACATCTGGCCGCCGCTGACAAAAGGCAGCGTGGCGTTGGGCCACACCAGATGGAAGCGCATCAGCAGCGAGAGCACGATGCCGATGACCACCGCCGTCAGCGCCAGCAGGAAATACTGGATGCCGATGACTTTGTGGTCCACGCTGAAAATATATTTCCGGATGAAACCACTAGGCTCCGCCATCGGAGCGTGCACAGTGGATCCACCGGCGTGCGCGTGCGAACTCATGCGTGGCCTCCTGGGAATTGGGTCCGGCTTACGGAGTGTTTCGTGGAAGGAATCATGGGTCGAGTCATTTTGGCTACGATCACTGGCCCGCCGCCTGCTGCTTGAGGAATATGTCGTAGTCGCCGTCAGACACCACGTTGAGATAACTGTGCATGCGCGAGTGGCCCAGGCCGCAGAGCTGCGTGCAGACCACTTCGTACTGGCCAATCACAGTCGGAGTGAAATGGAGCGGGATCACCATGCCGGGCATGGCGTCCTGCTGGATGCGCAATTCCCGCACATAAAAATTATGAATCACGTCTTGCGAGCGGATCAGCAGATTGATTTCGTGGTTCACGGGAACCGTGAGCGTCGGGACTACGATGTCGTCTTTGCCCGCGGGGTCGTTCGCATCAATTCCCAAAGGATTTCCGGTGGAGGCGCTGATTTGTTTGGGATCGAGCCGGCCGAATTTTCCATCGGGCCCGGGATAGCGAAAATTGAAAACGAACTGGTTGCCGGTGACTTCCACCGGAATCGCGTCGAGTGCCGCGGGAGTGAAGCGCACTTCCGCCCAGGCCTTGTGGCCCATCAGCCCAAGTCCGAGGAAAAGGATGATGGTGGCGGTGGTCCAGACGGCTTCCAGGGTGTTGCTGCCACGCGTGAAATGCGCTTTCTGGCCGCGGTCGCGAAATTTGAACACCGCGAAGGCCAGGCCCAGCTGCGAAAGGATGAAAACCGTGGCGGTAACTACGAGAGTCAGATCATATTGATGATCGATTTCGGCTCCGACGGCGGTGATCGGTGCCGGCCGGACTGCCCAGGGAAAATTCGAGGCGAAAACGTAAACGGTGATCGCTACCATTACTACGATGATTAACGACAGCAGGGCCGGGGTTGCCGCAGAACCGCTATTGCGCTTCCTGATCCGCATCGCTCTTGCTCTCCTGACCACGTTGGCAAAAAAGCGTTCGATAGGACCGTGCACACAATTTGAAAACAGCACATCATATACAACGCGGCACGAATATCAAGGAGGATTGTGAGACGTAGGTTGGCGTCCCGTCAGCGCTGCGAGCATGGGCCTCACAAGTCAGAACAACGGAGGGGTGAATTTTATTTTTGTCGCGTGATCGGCGATAGACCCACCTCTTAATTGTGGGGAGCGCAAGATTGCGGAGAAGAAGAAATTCGCGCGAGAGGAATGAACAGCGGCCGAAGCGGCAACTCCCGGGCCCGGATTTTGGTGCGGTCGAGTGGATTCGAACCACCACGGTATTGCTACCGCCAGCCCCTCAAGCTGGTGCGTCTGCCAATTCCGCCACGACCGCATTCTGACGAGGACGAAGGGAAGTATATCAGAAGGTGCGGATTGTTAGGAGCCGGGTTGTGCGCTGGCGGTTGACCGGTTCGCGCCTGCAACCGCACGCAATTCTTGCGCACGGCTGAAAATCTTAGGAATGTCTTCGCGGCGTACATAACGAATATGAAATTCGCCGGGAAGCGCTACACCATCCGGCTTGTCGGTAACAATCGTTTCGGCAACGGGGAAAAACTTGTCGAGCATGCGATTCACGCCGAGATTGCGCGTGCGCGTTTGGTGGATCAGCCGGGAAATCGGCGCGATATCGAAATAGGCCTTGATGCGGTGGGGATATAAGGCGGTCGAGAGACCGCGCGAGCGTAGATTAGGCGCGACGATGTGCCAGTGCGAATAATTCAAATCGTCTGAATAGTGAACGAATAAGGTGTAGCCTACCAGTCGTTCATCCAGCGTGATCGCGAGGGAAATGGTGGATTGCGCCGAGTCACCGGTGCGAATCGAATTCGAAAACCGCTTGCGGATGTCGTCCGCGCCGCCGAGCTTTTGCCGATCAATTCCCAAGAAGGCGATGTATTCGTCAGGGCTTGAGAGCCAGTAGTCAATAATCGCGGGAAGATCCGCGGGTATGAGGTCTCTTAAACCCGCGATGCCGTTTGGGGTTTCTAGCGTCGCCAAAATTGCCATGCTTTTCCCCGTGCGTGCGTCGCAATGCGCGCGATCGTACGAATTATATCTGGCGAGGCGCTGGTGATGGCAGGTCCAAATTGGCGTACTTCGACCGTCGAGGCGCGAACGGTCTGTCGCTGAGATGTTATTTCGGCGGTTGCTGGCTCGGTGTTGCTGGCTTCTGAGCCGGAGCGGACTGGGGTGTCGGCGGTTGTGCCGGCTGTTGCGTCGGCTGCACCGGAATCTGAATTGGAGCAGACTGCGCCGGCTTCGTGGGAGCGGTGCCCGACTTCTGAGTCTGTTCCAGGACCGAGCCGGTGCTGCTGGACGTATCGCTTGGGGCGCGCTTTACGGAGAGCGTCAGCGACGTCATCATGAAAACAATGGCGCACCAGGTGGTGGCGTGCGAAAGAAAGGTGGCTGCGCCGCGTGGACCGAAAGCAGTCTGGCTGCCTGCGCCGCCGAATGCTCCGGCCAGGTCAGCTGCGGAACCGCTCTGCAGCATAATGACGATGATCAGCACGAAGCACACCAAAACGTGCAGCGTCACGAGAACAAACAACACGCGCCAGCCTACGGCTATCAGTCCGACGGCTATCAGCAGCGCTAAACCCCATTTTGCCCACGACGGCATTGCTAACTCCCTGTGTGCGAGGTGAAATTTCCAGGCGCACCCGCGGCTATAAAATCCGTGCGAAATCCTAAAGTTATGCTCAGAAATTCACGATGGCCGCAAACGACTTCGCGTCCAGGCTCGCTCCGCCCACCAGCGCGCCATCAATTTCCGCTTGCGCCATCAGACCCTTAATATTGTCGGGCTTGACGCTGCCGCCGTAGAGGATGCGAATTCCATTGGCCTGCGCGGGCGAAAAAACCGTGGCGGCAAGCTCCCTGAGGTAGCGGTGAGCATCCGCAGCCATTTCGGGCGTGGCGGTCTTGCCGGTGCCTATCGCCCAAACCGGCTCGTACGCTAGGAGAATACGCGAGAACTCGTGCTCGGTCAACGCGTCCAGGCCGCCTTCAAACTGGCGTTTCAGGATCGAGTGGGTGAGGTGGGATTCGCGCTGCGCGAGGCTTTCGCCCACGCAGACGATGGGCGTGAGCTTGGCTTCGAGCGCGGCTTTTACTTTGCGATTCACGGATTCGTCGGTTTCACCGAAGAATTGGCGGCGCTCAGAATGGCCGATGAGCACAGCTTTGCCGCCAGCATCGTGAATCATGCGCATGGAAATTTCGCCGGTGAAGGCGCCTTCGCGCTCCCAGGAAGCATTCTGCGCGGCGATGGTGATGGGGCTGCCTTCTGCAGCGGCCACCGCGACCGCCAGCGAGGTGAACGGCGGCGCGACGATGATGTCGCAGTCTGGAGTCGCGGGCACCAGCGGCTTGAACGCCGCGAAAAATGTGCGGGTTTCTTCTTGCGTCTTGTACATCTTCCAATTTCCGGCGATTACTGGGCGGCGCAAGGGATTCTCCTCGTTGGGGGCAGTTCGATTAGCATGGTTATGCGCATCATGGCTTGTTGGTGAGTGCGTCGACGCCGGGAAGTTTTTCGCCGGCTAGAAACTCCAGCGAAGCGCCGCCGCCCGTTGAGATGTGCGAAATCTGCGACGCGAGGCCGGATTGCTCCACGGCCGCGACGGAATCGCCTCCGCCTACGATAGATGTAGCGCCCTTGCTGGATGCGGCTGCTACTGCACGGGCGATCGCCAATGTGCCTGGCGCGAAGGCGGGTTTCTCAAACATGCCTAGCGGGCCATTCCAAACGATGGTGCGCGCGGCGGCGATTTCGCGGCTGAACAATTCGATTGTCTTTGGGCCGATGTCGAGTCCCATCCAGCCGTCGGGAGTTTGCGCGATGTCCGTGACGCGCGTCGCTGTGGAATCAATGGATTCCGCGAGGACGTGGTCCACGGGCAGGACCAGGCGGAATTTGCGGCGCTCGGCTTCTGCCAGAAGTTCGCGCGCGAGGTCGAGTTTGTCGTTTTCCACGAGCGACTTCCCTATCGGCAGGCCCTGGGATTTCAAGAAGGTATAGGCCATGGCGCCGCCGATGAGCATCGAGTCGGCCAGCTTCATCAGATTTTGCACCACTTCGATTTTGTCGGAAACCTTCGCCCCGCCCAGGACCGAGACGAACGGGCGATCGGGCTGCGAGATCGCTTTGCCTAGGTAGGCCAGCTCTTTTTCCATCAGCAGGCCCGCGGCGGACTGGCGCACGAATCTCGTGATGCCGACTACCGATGCGTGAGCGCGATGGGCGGAGCCGAACGCGTCGCAGACGAAAAGGCCGTCGCAGAGCGCGGAGAGCCTGCGCGAAAATTCTGCGTCGTTGGCTTCCTCTTCTGGATGGTAGCGGACGTTTTCTAGCAACAGCACTTCCCCATCGCGCAGGGCTTTGCTTTTCGCTTCGGCTTCCGGGCCGACGCAGTCTGACGCGAAGGCTACGGGCTTGCCACCGAGCAATTCCTGCAGGCGCGCGGCCACCGGCGCGAGCGAGTATTTCGGATCAACTTTGCCCTTGGGCCGCCCGAGATGCGATGCGAGCACGAGGCGCGCGCCGCGATCTGCGGCCAGACGAAGCGTCGGTAGCGTCTCGCGGATGCGCGTGTCGTCGCCCACTCTTCCGTCGGAAGTGGGAACATTGAAGTCCACGCGGATAAAAACGCGCTGGCCTTTCAGCTGCAAATCGCGGATGGAGAGTTTGTTCATAGCGCTCGGAATTCACCCATCGAAAAGAATTCGCCGGACGACATGTTTGTGCGCCAGCGCGTCGCCGGCCACACCATTACTTGCAGACTTCGCGCTGGCTTTCGTGAACTCGTCGAACCACTACTTGCTCAGGAATTTGATCAGGTCGCGGCAGCGCGAGGAGTATCCCCACTCGTTGTCGTACCAGGCTAGGATCTGCACGCAATTGTTGCCAACGACGCGCGTGTAGCCTGCATCCAGAATCGAAGAATGCGGGTTGCCGCGAAAATCCACGGAAACAAGTTCCTCCGTCGAGTATTCCAGGATGCCTTTCATCGGTCCTTCCGCGGCGGCTTTCAACGCGGCGTTCACTGACTGCACAGTCGCTGGCTTCTCGGTGAACACGGTCAGGTCCACCACGCTGACGTTCGGCGTCGGCACGCGCATCGCGTAGCCGTCGAGCTTGCCTTTCAGTTCCGGGATCACCAGTTGCAGCGCCTTGGCCGCTCCAGTGGACGTGGGAATCATGGAAAGCGCAGCGGCGCGGGCGCGGCGCAAATCCTTGTGCGGCAGGTCGAGCAATTTCTGGTCATTTGTATAGGAGTGAATCGTGGTCATGGTGCCGGCAGTAATGCCGAACGTCTCGGAGAGCACTTTCGCGACTGGCGCCAGACAATTCGTGGTGCAGGAAGCGTTGGAAATCACGTGATGCTTGGCCGGGTCGTAGGTCTTATCGTTCACGCCGAGAACCAGAGTGGTATCGGGATCGGTGGCGGGCGCAGAGATAATCACTTTCTTCACAGTGCCGCGAATATGTTTGCGGGCGCTCGCGCCATCGGTGAACAGGCCGGTGGATTCGACGACGATCGTCGCGCCCACAGAAGACCAGTCCAGCTCGGCGGGATCCTTTACGCGAAAAACTTTGATGCTCTTGCCGTCCACGGCAATGGAATCGTCGGTGTGGGTAACTTTGTTCGGCAGATTGCCGAGGATCGAATCGTACTTCAGCAGGTAAGCGAGTGTTTTTGAATCCGTGATGTCGTTGACGGCCACGATTTCGATGGCGGGATCGCCCAAGGCAGCGCGGAAAATGTTGCGGCCGATGCGTCCGAAACCATTGATGCCTACTTTAATTGCCATGAATCCTCCGGGGATTGGAGCTGGCGCCATTGCGCACAGCATTAGCAAACCATTTTAATCGGTCGAGAAATGCTAGGGGTTGGCGAGAGAAAAGTCAACGCGCGATCAGTCGAATTCCTTCACGCGCACGACTTTGTCGCCAATAAACGTGACGAAAGTGGTGCGCGCCGGCGGCGTGCCGTAGATCCAGTCTTCGGTTTCGCTGCCATCCGGATCGCGCTCACGGACTTTGTGTCCGGGACGACCGAGCGAGGCCAAAACCATGTCGTGATTCATGCCTTCGAGGACCTGATGATCCTCAATCGCTTCCTTGAATTGCGGCGGCAGCGTGTCCAGCCAATTGACGGCGCCGGAATGTTCTTTGGTGAAATCGAGAAAGACCTGGAGATCGGTCATCAAATCGTCCGCGCTCATATCCGGGACGGAGTGGCCGAAATCGAGCACCAGCGTGCCGCCGTTGTTCTTGTGTTCCCCGGAAGTTGCCAGAGGAGTCTGCATGTTCTGGCCGACGCCGACCTGAAGATGATCGCGGATATTGAAACTGCTCTTGCCGCCGCCATTGATTTCCACCACGATTTCCTTCTCGCGAAATTCGATGCCGGTGACCTGAACGGTATCGCCGGGATTCGCGGCCAGACCGTGCGAGCGGAGGGCGCTCTGCAGTTCCTTGTCATCCAGCTTCTTGCCGACTTCAACTTTGAAGCCTTTCTTGCCAGCTGGGATCGGCGTACGGACTTTAGCGAATTCGCCCGATACGTAGCGCACAATTTCCAGGCGGGATTGCGGCTGCAGCGGAGCCTGCTTGCCGGAAGGTTGCTGGACGACGGATACGAAAATTTCGGGCATGGGGCCGGGGTCCGACACGGGACCCAAGGTCGGCGAGCCCGCCAATACCGGAGTGCGGTAGCGATTCACGTCGGCAGTATCGGCGAGCAGCGCTAGAGCCAGCGCCGCGGCCAATACGATGGTGGTGCGAAAATACATGGCGGTCCGCCTGCGCCTATTCTATTGCGTTTTGGGTCTTACGTGAATATAGATTCGCGGCGGGCGCGGTGGGTTGCAGGGGCACGCCTGGCTGGTCCTGATAGCGGCGCTAGCTGGTGGCGGCGCGGACTTTAGCGCCCGCGGCGGCTTTTGCTTCTTCGACCCTTTCGTGGGCCAGGTGCGGCTCGAAGCAGCGGCGGCAGCGCGCTTCGTACATATTCCCTGCACCAACGATGATCAGTTCTTCAGACGCCACCAGACGCTGCGTATGCACGGCGGGATTGCCGCAGCGCATGCAAATGGCCAGCAGCTTGACGATTTCCTCAGCGACCGCGAGCAGGCGCGGCATCGGCTCGAACGGCCGGCCCATGAAATCGGTGTCCAGGCCGGCGACGATCACGCGTTTCCCCATGTCCGCGAGCTTCACGCAGCTTTCCACCACTGATTCGCCAAGGAATTGCGCTTCGTCAACGCCGACGACTTCGGTGCGCGGCGCGACCTTCGCCAAAATATCCGCGCCGTCTTTCACCAGCTCGGAATCGAGCTCCAGGCCGGAATGCGAGACGATGCCGTTCTTGGCGTAGCGCTGGTCAATGACGGGCTTGAAAATCTGCACGCGCTGTTTCGCGATTTCGGCGCGGCGCAGACGGCGAATCAGTTCTTCGCTCTTCCCGGAAAACATCGGGCCGACGACCACTTCGATCCAACCCATATTGCCCTTGACGATGTCCACGCGTCCTCCCCTCTTGGCGTTAGGCTAACACATACGAATGTGAAAATTCAGGCGCCGGTTTTGGGATCGCTCGATGCGTATAGTTCGCGATTGAAAAATGGCGCCAAGGCGTTGATCACCGCGGTGCGAAAAGAATCCTGCCGCGTGGTCAGATTGCGCGTCAGAATGCCCCAGGCGCCTTCCGCGTCACGAATATTGTGGCCGCCGGCGAAGGCGTCAATCGCTTGCGACAGCTCGATACCATCATCAACCACGGTTTCGGCGAGCGCTTCGGGCACCAGTACCGCACCCGATTGGCCAAACGAACCGCGGCCGGAGCCGTCGGAAACGTACGCCCAACTTTCCAGAAACACCCAGCGATTGCTGGCTTCGCCGACGACGTCAAACTCGGGCATCACATCGAGACTGGGTATTACATCGAGCCCCGGGATTACGTCGAAGCCGCCCTCGAGGCCGACAAAATATTTCCAGCGTTCATTTTGCGCGCGGGCCATTTGTATCAGAGCTTCGGCGCGCTGGCGGGCGCCCGCCATTAAATCCTCGCGACTGAGCGGAGTGTGCCGGACACCGCTATCGACTTCGACGCTCACAATTTCAAACTGCGGCAGGAAATCGGAGACGGTGCGAATGGCAGCCAGCGCTTCGCTGACCGCATTCACTTTCGGGCGGCGCGTGCTGCCGACGGCGACCAGAATTTTCTCCATGCGCGGCAGATTCTATCAATCTTTCCAGAGATGATTCTGTTTTTCTCGCGCAAACCGCGCCGTGAGAAATTCTTTCAGTTGTTCGATCGAGCCGAACACCTGATCGGAACAAGCCAGCATCCATCCGCTGATTTCTTGTGACGGAAGGGTGGTCACGAGATAGACCGGAATTCCCTTGCGATGCGCGATGGTCAGCTCGGCGGACGTGCCGCCGCTTTTAGCCCGCGCATCCCAGTAGCAGATCACGTAGTCGGCGTGGTTTTCGATGATGTCGAGATCGAACGCGATGATTTTGCGCACGACGCGCCGGAAGCGCTCGACGTCCGTGGTTTTCCACTTGCGGAAATGTGCGGCTTCTTCTTCGTTGAGGTTCTTCTTTTCATCTTCGGCGGGATCGTACACGCGGTGGCCCAGCTGCTCGCGCAAATACGGCGCGAGCTTGCGGCGCCAGAGCCTGCCGCCGTCTTCTGCATATTCGATGGGACCGCTAAGATACGCGAGCATGGGGGTTGGGCGGGTGGGACTTTAACACGAGGTGAAACAGAGGGCTAGCAGGACCGCGACACTTCTTCGTTACAGAGTGGAGCGGGATAAGGGAATCGAACCCTCGCCTCGACCTTGGCAAGGTCGCGTACTACCACTATACGAATCCCGCGTACGGAGCAACTTCGCGCCAGGCATTTATTTATAGCATGGCGGTCTGAGACGGACAAGACCTTGCGCGCAGGGCTAGTGTCCTCATTGACGTGTCGGCGGTCTTGCCGCATAAAGGAACACAAAGGAGAGCTCTATGGGCACAAAAGAGAAATTGACCTCGATCGGGCAGCCAGTGGCGGAGTTACCCGTCGCCGATGTCGAGCGCGCACAACAGCATTACAGGGATGCACTCGGCTTTGAGATTGGATGGCTTTACCCAGGCGGAGAGATTGGGGCCGTGTCACGCAGCGGCAAAGTGCCGATATTCTTTCGCAAGCGGAAGCCGCCGTTCGAACCTGCCGTTCACTGGATATTCGCCGAAGATATTGACGCGACGTATCAGGAACTGCAGTCGCTGGGTGCGAACATCGCGGAGCCTCTGGAAAAAAAGCCCTGGGGATCGCGGCAGTTCACCGTGAAGGATCTGGACGGGAATATTTTCTATTTCCACCACGACTAACGATTGCAACACCAATTGGATTTGCAATTTTCTCGCAGGGTATCAGAGAATATGCGCCACTCGGCAGTGGCGAAGATTTTGGCATCGCTCCTCGGAGTACCGCATGGGATCGTTGCCTAAAAAAGTTTTCATCAGCTACGTGCAGGAAGATGGAGTCGTGGCTTACGAAATCGCCGCAGGTTTGGAAGCGCAAGGCTATAGCAATTGGTACTACGAGCGCGACTGCCCCGCGGGCGCTGATTACTTCGAGGAAACGTACAAGACCATATCCGACTGCGAGGCGATGGTCACCGTAATATCGCCGCGCTCGCTGCCCTCCGATCAGACCACGCGCGAAATCGTGCGCGCTGTCGAAAGCTCCAAGGCTACTTTTCCTCTGCTGTTGGAAGTTAGTCACGACGATTACGCGCATTCCTCCGGAAAGAGTCGCGACCGTGGTTCCCTCGCTGGTCGCGGGCTTAGGTGCGAAGGGAATTCAAGCACACGCGAATGGCCGCTGGGCGGCGGCGCAACCTCCTAAGCAAACGACCGCTGCCCCTCAGCCGGTTTTGAACAATCAGCTGTCTCCCAGCAGAGCGGCCGCAATTGTCGCGAAGCCGACGGCTGGAACAGCGGCGACCGCGACGACGAAGCAGCAACCACCGTGGACGATCATTGGGATCGCGGCTGCAGTAGTCGCGTGGCTCTCGCCGAAGTCAATTTCCTAGTACTCTCAGCAGCGATCAAAACGCGATAAGCGAAGGGATGCGCCCGCCAAATTCCCGTCCCAGCGCTGCGGATTGCGAACTTCTGCAAACTTGTAAACACTTTCCGTTGGTTTCTGATGCTCGGTCCCGCCCGCCCATACCCCGCCCTGAAACCATTGCATCTAGAGGACTTACCCTGCATGGGTAACCCGTCGCGAGCGCGTTCCCTGGGCCTCTAATTGCCACATTCCTTATATCGGCGATGCTGGAATTCGCGGCGGTCGGCGGCAGTACTGCGACTTTAGTTGGGCTAGTTTTTCCAGCAGTAATGGCACGCCAGCACATCGGTAACTTGGGCCCCGGATTCGAAATCCCCGAGCATTTCTGTGTGCGGAGAAAATGAAGATGCGCAAGGCTCTGGTTGAGTTCTGTCTCATGATTCTCACGACGGTTGTCGCTCCTTTCTCCGTGTACGGTCAGACTAACATCCTGACGCAACACTACGACAACGCGCGCACCGGGCAGAACACCAGCGAGACGATTTTGACTCCGACGAATGTGAACTCCGCAACCTTCGGAAAATTGTTCGCGCTCGGCGTGGATGGCTATGTTTACGCGCAGCCTTTGTATGTTGCGGCCGTGGCCATCCCCGGCCAGGGAACGCACAACGTTCTGTACGTCGCCACGGAACACGATTCGCTGTACGCATTTGACGCCGACACAGGCGGCGCGCCTCTGTGGTATGTGACTTTTCTGGTGAACGGCGCGACCACGCTTTCGACTTCCGACGTGGGCAACACGCAGGACATCCATCCTGAAATCGGCATCACCGGCACGCCGGTTATTGACCACTCGACAAAGACTTTGTACGTGGTGGTGAACACCAAGGAAGGCGGAGCGCTGATTTACCGCCTGCACGCTCTGGACATCACCAGTGGCGCTGAAAAATTTGGCGGGCCGGTGGCATTGAGCGGCTCGGTGCCGGGAACGGCTCCAGATGGAAATGGCACCAGCGTGCCGTTTAACGTGCAATGGGCCAATCAGCGGCCCGGCCTGCTGCTGCAAGGCGGATTCCTTTTCATCGGCTTCGCATCGCATGGCGATAACGGGCCGTGGCACGGCTGGATTTTGGGATACAACGCCACCACGTTGCAGCAGACGGGAATCTGGAACACTTCGCCAAACGGAAAAGGCAACGGAATTTGGGGCGCCGGCTCGGGCCTCGCCGCAGATTCCGAGGGCAACGCGTATGTCTCTACCGGGAACGGCGACGACACGGTGACGATTCCTGCGCCGCCTCCCTCGAAAACCATTGATTACGGCGACAGCATCGTGCGCGTGAGTTTGGCGAACGGAAATCCCACGCCTACCGACTACTTCACTCCTTACAATCAGGCTAGCCTGGATTCCTCCGACGCCGATCTCGGCTCCGGCGGCGTGTTGATTCCGCCGGACCAGGGAGGACCATACCCGCACATTCTGCTCGAAGCGGGAAAAACCGGCCAAATCTATGTAGTGAATCGCGACAAAATGACCAGCGATGGCAGCCACTACTGCAATGGCTGCAGTAGCGATCCGGAAATCATCCAGAGCGTCGGAGGCATCGGCGGATTGTGGTCCATGCCGACGTATTGGAACGGCAACGTCTATACATGGGGCAACGGCGATCATTTGAAAGCGTTCACATTGAGCGCCGGGCGATTGTCCAGTTCGCCTACCTCGCAATCGGCGGAGTCCAGCGGATTCCCGGGTTCGACAGCCGCGGTATCTTCGAACGGCACCGCCAACGGAATCGTATGGGCGGTGGAAAGCGATGCTTACACGTCCAACGGTCCGGCAATTCTCCGCGCCTATAACGCTGGGAATGTTTCGAATCTGCTGTATGGCTCCAACCTGACGAGCGGCCGCGATCAACTGGGGCCAGCGGTGAAATTTGTAGTGCCCGTGGTCAGCGACGGAAAAGTGTACGTGGGGGCGCAGAAGGAAGTGGACGTCTTCGGCCTGTTGGGCAGCGAGCCGCAGACCGCGGCGCCCGCGATGAACCCGCCCGCTGGATCGTATGCGGGAAGCATTTCGGTGACGATGTCCAGCGCCACTCCGAATGCCACGATTTACTACACGACGGACGGCTCGGCGCCTTCCACTGCATCCACCCTGTATTCGGGAGCCGTCACGCTTACCGTGACCACTACGATTGACGCGATCGCCATCGCCAATGGTTCCGTCCAAAGCACGGAAAGCATCGCGGCTTACGTGATCGCTTCGCAGACCGCGCCTCCGAATTTTTCTCCTGCTGCCGGCACGTACGTTTCGGCACAGTCGGTGACGTTGACGGACGACACTTCCGGCGCTGTGATCTACTACACCACAAATGGCAACACGCCCACGCACAGTTCCGCGAATTACTCGAGCCCCATCGCGGTGAACAGCACCACCACGATTAAAGCGATCGCCTCTTCCGCCGGACTGAGCGATAGCCCGGTCGTCAGTGCCGCGTTCACGATCGCCGCCAACGGTACGACGCCCATCAACTTCGGTCTCGGCTTCAGCAATCCCGGCTGCATGCAGATGAATGGCAGCACTGGGCTGGACGACAGCCGACTGCAACTGACCAACGGCGCAGCCAACGAAGCCGGCAGCGCATTTTGCACCACGCAAGTGGACGTGCGTGGATTCGTCACAGATTTCACTTTCCAACTATCGGACGCGAGCGCCGATGGCATCACATTCACGCTGCAGAATTCTGCGGCAGGCGTGAAGGCTCTTGGTCCCGGGGGCGGTGGGCTGGGCTATGGCCCGGATGCGACCGGCGGCTCAGGCGGAATTACGCCGAGCGTCGCCATTAAATTTGACCTCTACAATAACAATGGTGAAGGCGACGATTCGACGGGCCTCTATACCAACGGTGTATCGCCGACCACGCCGTTCGTGGAATTGACTTCGTCTGGAATTGATTTGCACAGCGGCGACACCATGGCAGTACACGTGACCTACGACGGCACGACCTTGACGATGACCATCACCGACGCGGTGGTGAATAAAACTTTCACGCACAGCTGGCCGATTAACATTCCGGCGATCATCGGCGGAAATTTGGCGTACGCGGGATTCACTGGCGGGACGGGCGGATTGACGGCGAGCCAGAAAATCGAATCGTGGACATTTGTTTCGTACGTGCCGCAATCGCAGCAATGGACGATCGTGACCACCAGCGAGTCGACACCGAATGCGCCGCCGCTTACTGATGCTAATGGAAATCCGTATCCATGCAGCGGGCAAAGCCCCGACAACTCCGGCGACGCGAATCCGAATTGCTACAATCCGCTGGTCATCACCACCGACTGGCACGCTCCGACGATTCCCGGCGGCGGCACGAGCGCGCCCATGCTGGCGAACACATTTACGAATTCCAGCTGCTCGGCTGCAGGAAACGTCACCAGCATTTCCACGACGGGCTATCTTCCTTCCGGCACGTACAGTGCTGTCATCAGCGTGGTGCTTGATAACGGCGCGACTATTACTTTCACCGGAACGAGTTCCTCGAACAGCAACCAATTTTCGGGAACTTTTTCTTCCACGGGAATCTGCATGAAGAGCGATTCCGGCGCATTTACCGCGACGTTATTTCCGACGGTTACCGGAATGTATGCAGGCTCGTTCGAATCCACGACCGGCGGATCGAATGCCAGCGTGCAGATGGGGCTGCAAACCGATTGGAATTTCAACGTCAGCGGCACGATCACTCCGGCAACCGGCGCGCCGGTTTGCTTTTCGAATCTCACCATCGGCACGCCACTCGCGAGCACTTACGGATCGAGCATGGCGAGCGGCGACGTGATCGAAGCGTTCGGCTCGGACAGCAGCGGCAACGTGGTGGCGTTTATCGCCAGCAATACGGACGCGAACGAAAAGCCGCTTTCCGCCGGCGGATTGTACGTCACCTACGTTGGACTCGCCGGCGCGTGCAATGGAATCTCCGGCACCGACGTGCCCTTCCGGAAGCTCACCGTCGGACGATGGCAGCCTCCGCGACCGATTCAGCCGCGTGCGCCGATTGGACGCGAGCCGATTGTGGGAGCGCCGATCGCGCCGGGACATGCCCCGATTTGGCGATTTGGCAATGTACAGGCGCAACGTTGGGTGCGCCACCTGGCGCGTACGCAGACTCGTCCTGCGCTGCGTGCCGATCCTCCTGCTGAAATGCAGCCCGCAGTTCATCCTTAGTGTTGAAGCATTGAACCGGGGCGGAGTGCGACGCTTACGGCGCGATTGAGCCGCCGGAACTCGCCTCGACCAATTTTTGCACTGCGGGCGCGATTACTAGGACGAGATCCGCCATAGGCTTCGATGCCTGCTGAATGACAGCGATCTGTTGCTGTCTCCATTCCGCCGACGTGGGTTTCCGCGCGTCAATGCTATCGAGAGCCTGCAATCCCGCGGTACCCAATGCCGCCAGGTTCTGCGAAACCGGCGCGACTTCTTTCAAGAGGAATGAATTCTGCAACAACGGTTGTAATTCGTTGTAGTTGTCCCGCCACTTCTTCAATTCTTCGCGGATGTAGGATTCCGCGGCGGCGTCCTGAAATTTGTTCGCGATAAGTTGGTCCACCGCGGCGGAGAATTTTCTGGCGGCTGCGCTTTCCGGAGCGATTGCATCCACCATACGATTCAGCGGAATGCCGCTGGTCTGAATCCCGCCGGCTTTTTCTGCTTCGGTCTCGCGAATGGTGATGCTGGAGGGCTGCACTGCTTGGGCCAGCACGTCGAGCGCGGCGATATCGTCGGTTCCCGCTGCGCGTGCCAGCATCACCGAACTGCTCGAGCGATGCTTCAGGCCCAGTTCCTCCAGATGCTCACTGACGGCCGCCACCCTGCGATACATTGAATTCACATCCCGCACTTGCGGCGGAGACCATAGGCGCTCGGCGATCGCCGCGGCGCGCGGCCAGATGCGCGACTCGATTGTTTCGTCGGACGCAAACTCTTCCCACATGCAGGCCTCGCCGCCCAGAATCAATTTTTGTTGTTCCGCTGTAAGCGTCGCGTCCGCGCCCGCGAGCGGATCAACCAAGTAATGCTGCGAGGCGGGCGCCATCGCGTCAAGGTAATAGCCGCTCGATAAAATTCCCCGGTAGCCTTGCCGCGCCGCTTCGGCCAGCGAATCCTGGCCGCGCCACGACTGGATGACGATGTCCTTGGGCATTCCGGGCGTCAATATTTCGTCCCAGCCGACCATGAATTTGTGATGTTTGCTGACAATTTTCTCGACGCGATCCGTGAAATACTGCTGGAGCTGCTGATCGCTCTTCAGATTGTGCGCCTGCATGAACTCGTGGATTTTGGGATTCGCGTCCCACTGCTTGCCGTTAACTTCGTCGCCGCCAATATGAAAATAGCGATCCGGAAATAATGTAGCCATCTCGCCAATAAACTTGTCTAGCATCTTAAAGGTGGAGTCGCGTGTCGGGTCCATCGCGGGATCGAAGATTCCCCAGCGGCGCTCGATCTGGTATGGTTCTGGGCCACTCGAAAGTTCCGGGTAGCCAACGAACCAGGCCGTGCTGTGCCCCGGCATGTCGAATTCCGGTACGACGCGTATGCCACGGTCGCCGGCGTAGGCTATCAGTTCGCGCATTTCACTTTGGGTGTAGTACATGCCGTCTGAGCCAAGTTCCTGCAGCTTCGGAAAGGCCTTGCTTTCCAGACGGAATCCCTGGTCATCGGAAAGATGCAGGTGCAGCACGTTCATCTTTACTGCAGCCATCGCGCCCAGGTTGCGCTTCAGAGTTGCCACCGTGATGAAATGGCGGCCGACGTCTATTGACAGTCCGCGCCAAGGGAAACGGGGCGAATCTTCGATATGAACGGCGGGCGCGGTGTAGCCATTTGGCGTTAATTCGACGAGCTGCAGAAAAGTTTGCAAGCCGCGCATCACGCCGAGCGGGTTCGGGGCCATCAGTTTGACGCCCGCGCTAGTGACGTCCAAAACGTAGCTCTCGTCTTCGCCCAAATCCTGAACGGCCGCGCTGCCGTGATCGGCGTGGATCACCAGAGTCGCGTGGCCGACGTCAGCAAGCCGGTCGTTCACAAAATAGCCGGTCTGCCGGCCCAGGTCGCGCAAGAATCGCTGCGCGGTGCGCTCCAACCTTGGTTCGTTGTATCCCGAAATAGCCACAGTAAAGGTCTGTGGAACCGCCAAGCGGCCGGTACTGAGCGTCACGGTGACCGGCATCGGCATCACGTTGATAGCCGAAGGAGATACTTGCGGCGCCTGCGCCGTTGCAGCGGAACTAATCAGAGCGAATATCATTACCAGTAGGTAACTGATGCGCACCGTGTGCTTTCCGATTCCAGAATGAGCGCCCATGTCTCTCCCAAGAGCAACGCAAAATAACACGCTCCGTCGCAAAATCCGCAGCATTTTTCAGTAAGTCGCCGGCTAATTAGGCCGCCAAAGAAAATCTTCGCTGCGATTTCCCATTGCCTCGGCCGGGCGAAGTGTGCCATAAATCCGCCCCGCCATGACATTCACTTTATTGGATTGGTCCGCGATTATTGCTTACCTCCTGATTACCCTCCTCCTGGGACTGTATTTCAGACGCTCCGCCGGCCGAAGTTCTGAAGATTATTTCGTATCCGGACGCACCGTTTCCTGGTGGCTCGCCGGCACCTCGATGGTGGCCACCACGTTTGCGGCGGACACACCGTTGCTCGTCGCTGGCCTCGTTTACACCCAGGGAGTTTCCGGAAACTGGATCTGGTGGGCGTTTCTGTCGTCCGGAATGATGACGGTATTTCTTTTTGCGCGCTTGTGGCGGCGCTCCGGCCTGATGACCGACGTGCAATTTGCAGAAATGCGTTACTCCGGCAGGCCCGCCGCATTCCTGCGCGGCTTTCGCGCCATCTACCTGGGCGTGCTAATGAACTGCCTGATCCTGGGTTGGGTGACGAAAGCGATGATCAACATCGTGGGTACCACGCTGGGCGCGACCATCAGCCAATGGCATTTCTTGCAAAGTATGTCGGTGAGCCTTACCGGAATTTTTGGCCCAGTTTTTTCCGGCACCGACGGCTACGCGCTGATAATCTGCATTTTTTTCCTGATTCCGTTCACCGGTTTCTACGTTTCGCTGGGCGGGCTTTCCGGTGTGCTGTGGACAGACCTGTTTCAATTCATCTTGAAGATGGGAATTGTCATCGCCATCGCCTGGTACGCCGTGAAAGCCGCCGGCGGCATGAGCTCGATGATCAGCCAGATCGCCGCGTTGCGCGGAAAAAATGGAGGTTCCGATCCGCTTGCGTTTCTTCCTGATTTTTCTCAAGGTTTTGCCAGCGAAACGCTCTGGACTTTGCCGGTAATTACTTTTTGTGTGTACCTCGGCGTGCAATGGTGGGCGTTCTGGTATCCGGGGGCCGAGCCCGGCGGCGGCGGATACATCGCACAGCGCATTTTCAGCGCGCGCGACGAGCGACAGGGGTTGCTTTCCGTGCTGTGGTTCAACGTAGCGCATTACGCGTTGCGTCCGTGGCCATGGATTCTCACCGCACTTGCAGCCATTGTTCTATACCCCGGCCTGGCGCATCCGGAAACCAGTTACATGCTGATGGTCAACGATCACGTGCCGCACGCGCTGCGCGGCATAATCGTCGCCGGATTTCTCGCCGCGTTCATGTCCACGATCGCGACGCAATTGAACTGGGGCACTTCGTACGTCGTCGAGGATTTCTACCGGCGCTTTCTGGTGCGTAATGCGTCGGAACGCCATTACGTGCGCGTGTCGCAGGTTGTGACGGTTTTGTTGGTCATTGCCAGCGGTTATGTTTCCGCGCAACTCGCTTCGATTCGTTCCGGCTGGCAAGCGGTGCTGGAAGTGGGCGCGGGAACCGGCAGCGTCTATCTGCTGCGCTGGTACTGGTGGCGGATCAATGCGTGGAGCGAAATTTCTTCAATGATCACCGCGCTGGTTTTGACGTTGGCTTTGAATTCCGAAGGATTGTGGAACGCACTGATTGGGCGCCCCACGTTTTACACTGGCTCGGCGACGGTGCTGTTTGCAAAAAACGTGCTAACGACGACTTTTGTCACGACGGCGATGTGGATTCTGGTGACCGTATTCACAGCTCCTGAGCCGAACAGCATTCTGCTTTCGTTCTATCGCAAAGTTCGCCCCGACGTCACCGGCTGGAAGACAATTGCCGCGCTAGCTCCGGAAATTTCCGCGACGCACGATCTGGGGGGCAACCTCTGGTGCTGGATCCTCGGTACGGTGATGGTGTACAGCGCGCTATTCGGCGTCGGAAAATTGCTGATGCAAAAATGGGCCTCGGGGATTTGCCTGTCGACTCTAGCAGCGCTGTGCGCTTGGCAAATGTCGCGCGAATTAAGCCACGGCCACGGTTCGCCTGAAAAAGTAGCGTGAGCTGAGGAAGCGCGGGCGGGCCTGCCGCGGGGCTGCAAATTCAAAAGCAACGAAGCCGGCGAGACGCCGGCGCTACGACGAACGGACGCCTCAGCGAAATCTGCGAATCACCAAGGTGTGGCGTCCGGAGCGGTAGAGGCCTAGCACGTACATGCAAGCCCTACCCTTGGTGGTGAAAATCAGTTGGCGAATTCGCAGCAGTGGAGAGCCGCGCGGCACGGCCAGCAGTTCCGCGGTTTTCAAATCCGCAGCGGTCGCGTCAATTTCCTCGTCGGCGTAGGCCAGTTCCACTCCGTATTCGCGCTCCAGCGTGACAAACAGTGAGCCGCGCTCCAACGTTCCGCCCGCGAGCGCGGGAAACTCGTCGGCTGACAAATAGCAGGTCTCCAACGCGAATGGTTCGTCGCCGGCCTGGCGCACGCGTTCCAACATGAACAAATGGCTGTTCGCAGACAGCGATAGCCGCGCGGCGATTTCGTGTTCGTTGTCGAGGATGCTCGAAGAAATAATTTTCGACCGCCCCACCAATCCCCTGCTGGCCATTTGCTCGGTGTAACTCATCAGCTTATTGAAATGAATTTTTGGCGGCGCGACAAATGTGCCGGAACCGTGGCGGCGCTCGACCATGCCCTCGCGAGCGAGGTCGGCGAGGGCGTGGCGCGCGGTCATCAAGCTGACTTTGTGCATCTTGGCGAGCTCGCGTTCGGAAGCGACGGCGTCGCCGGGCCGGAGCTGGCCGGATTCAATGCGTTTGCGGATTACGTTCTGGATGCGCTTGTACGTGGGCTCGCCGTTACGGCCAATCGGTGTCATGAAAGCTCCGGAAATTGTTGAGAGTCTAGCAGGTTAGGTCTCTGGCGCAGCCAAAAAGGCGTCAGGGGCCGCCGCTTAAGTGCAAACAACCTGCTATAGAGCGGCCGCAGCCGCTATAGAGCGTATTCGACAAACCTGTCAGACGCCTTATACATATTCATTTTTCTCTTGACAAGCTATATTTTCCGCTATATAGCTCTTTCCATCTTTCGGGTGCTTGGGGGTTTTATGTCGCTTCGCCGCACAGAATCCACGCAGGAGGCTTTCGTGAATATGAATTCCAAGCTTGCAAAGTTTGTGCTGATGCTCTGTATCGGCTTGCTCGCCAGTTTGTTTGCCGCTCTAGCGCCAGCGAACGCGCAAGAAACCACTGCGTCTATCAACGGCTTTGTCACTGACGCTTCGGGTGCGGCCGTTGCGGGCGCCACGGTAACCGCCACGGATGCCGCCCGCGGTACGACGTATCCGACGCAAACCAACGGCGATGGCGCGTATTACTTCACCCGCCTGCCGATCGGGAAGTATGCAGTGAAGGTGGAGGCCAAAGGTTTTCAAACGGCGGCGCGCCCGGCTTTCGACCTGGTTCTCGATCAAGTGGCGCGGGTAGATTTTCAGATGACGGTGGGTGCCATGTCGCAGACGGTGGAAGTAACGGGGACAGCTCCGCTACTGCAAACGGAGACCACGGACATCAGTACTCATATCGATAGTGTGGTTACCGAAAACATTCCGTTGATCACGGGCAATTACGGTGAACTCACTTTGCTCACCCCTGGAGCCGTCAGCACCAATCCCGGAGCGTTCAAGTCGGGGCAAAACACGTTTCAGGTGGGCCGCCCGTACATTAACGGCAATCGCGAGCAGACGGACAACTACATTCTCGATGGCATAGATAACAATCAGAGCGACAACAACGAAGTGGCCTACTCACCCAGCCTGGAGGCTATTCAGGAATTCAATTTGATCACCCAGAATCCTTCCGCGGAGTTTGGCAATTTTCTGGGCGGCATCGTGAATACGACCATAAAATCCGGCACCAATTCGTATCATGGCAGCGCGTTTGAATTCTTCCGGAACGATGCGTTGGATGCCAACGAGTGGAGTAACGGCCTCACGCCAACGGTGACTCCCAAGGCGGCGCTTCGATATAACCGCTTCGGAGGTACCTTCGGCGGCCCGATCGTGAAGAACCGACTCTTTTTCTTCGTGGACTATCTGGGACAGCGCATGGACCAGCCGTCTACCCAAAACGTGCAAGTAATGAGCGCAGCAGAGCGGGCCGGAAATTTCGCCGAGCTCTGCACGGCGTCTTTCGTAGCTGGCATTTGCACGGATCCGAGCCAACAACTGTACATACCGCAAGCGGGCGTGGCTCCTACAGCACGCACGCCGATCCTGAATAACAATTTGACGGCGGCGGGACTCACATTGAGCTCGGCGGCCTCTTCAATCGTGAATTCACCGCTCTACCCACAGCCGACCACCGGCAATATCCTGTTCTATCAGCAGCGCATCTTGAATAACGCAGACCAAGGTGACGTCAAAATCGACTGGACACCCAACGAAAAGGACCGGATCTATGGGCGTTATTCGCAACAATCCGTGCGGAATCCAACCACCGAAACCTACTTGCTCGCCAATAACGGCATCACGGATTTTAATTACCCGCTAAAGAACGGGGTGCTCGGCTGGACCAGGACGATTGATCCAACCCTTATCAACGACCTCCGCGTGGGCTTCAGTTATTTTCCCGTTAGCCAGGGTTACACGAACCCGACCGGGCAAAACTTGCCGCAGGAATTTGGCATTCCGGGTTCGCCGAGCACATTCTTGCCCTCGCTCCAGGGCCTATTCGGCAACGTCGGAAACATCGCCAATAGCTTGTCGGCATTTAACACTTTCAATGACACCGTGATTCAGATTGGCGATTCGATCGTAAAGTCGCACGGAAATCATGAATTTCATGTGGGCTTTCAATTTAACAACTACCGGGACAATTTCCTCTATCCCGGCAACGAAGGACTGGCAGGTTTCTTCAACTTCAACGGGCAATACACGGGCAACGGTGGCACTTCCCTGGGTTCAGGTCTGGCGGATTTCATGCTCGGCCTTCCCAACAACCTTGGCATTGGTAGCAGTACGTCCGGCAACCGGCACGTACGGAACAACCTCTGGGCAGCTTACGGCCAGGACAACTGGCGTCTGCGGCATAATCTCACGTTGAACCTTGGTCTGCGCTGGGAGCTGAACACGCCCCGCTATGCGGCAAACGGGAACGCCGTAAACTATGAACTGTTTGGCGGAGATCTCATACTTCCGACGCTAAACAACAACGGTTTGGGCAAAGCGCTCTACAAGCAATACAACGGCATTGCTAATTTCCAGCCACGCATCGGTGTGGCGTGGCAGCCGGGTTTCCTGAAGAATACGGTGATTCGTGCAGCCTACGGGATCACCAGCTTCATGGAGAGCAACGGCGTCAACAATCTCCTGACGGCAAATCCGCCATTTGAAACAGCCCACAACGTGACGTTCGCTCCTACCACGCCGTTGCCTGCGAGCACGCTGGATCAAGGGTTTGTCGGCTTTCCCACGGGATGCACTCTCCCGCTGGCGGTAGCATTTTCTCCAGTGTGCTTCCAGGGCGTGAATATTCATGCTTTTGACATAAACCTGCGGCCGGCCTTTCAGCAGGAATGGAGCTTGAACATTCAGAGGCAGTTTGGAAACTCCACAACCGTGCAAGTCGGCTACGTTGGTGAGGACGATCAGCACCTCAGCAATATCATCATGCTGCAGCAGAATGAATTGAACGCTAACGGCACGATCACTCCCAGCCCGTTCCTCAACCCAACTTTACTCGGAGAAGTTGGTCAGGCCAGGGATACGCTGTCAAACGGCGTTAGCAACTACAACGCGTTGGAGGCGGTCTTGCAAGAGCGCTTCTCAAACGGTCTGCAGGCACAGTTGAACTACACGTGGTCCAAGTGCCTCAGCGACACACCGGGATTCTACGGTCAGTACGGCGACGCCGTCAGCACTGAAGCGCAAACGATCGCCGGATGGGCATTTCCGCAAAATCCTTACAACCAGATAGGAGATTACGGCCGGTGTCCGCAAAACATCGGTTCTCTCTTCAACGGCTACGTGGTGTATGAACTCCCTTACGGGCATGGCAAGCGATTTGGCAACGACGTCAACAGCTTTGTAAATGCTGTCGCTGGGGGCTGGCGGATTAGTTCCGCCTTCGTCTTCCACGGCGGCTTTGCGCAAACCATTTTTGCGAGCAGCGATACCTCGGGTACCGGAGGGTTCTCGACCCGCGCGGACTGCGTTCCCGGGGTTAACCCACGCGTCCCGATGGTATTCAACCCGGCCAACAACGGAGTCTCGTTCCTGAATCCAGCCGCGGTGACCACTCCTGCCGCCGGAACATTCGGCAATTGCTCCGTCGGTGCGTTTGATGGTCCGGGATACAAGTCTGCTGACCTTAGCTTGGGTAAAAACTTCTCGATCACCGAACGGCAAGTGCTCGAGTTCCGGGTTGATATGGTGAATTTCACGAACACACCGATCTTCAACTTCGGGCAAGAGTACAGCGGCCAACACACCGCGGGCGCGTCAAACTATGGTGAGATCTTTACTTCACAAGGGGCACGCACGATTCAATTTGCATTAAAATACAGCTTCTAATTTGCGGCGCACGGTTTGTAGCAAAAGGGGCCCCCACCCCTCACGGAGTCGTCGCCTCACGGCGGCGGCTCCGTTTTTTTGATTCAGCCGCCAACGAATTGCGTCCTGGTGGGCAAACCTACTTGAGCACTTCTACATCGGACATGGCGATCAGGCCGGTGCCTGCCATTTCTTTCAGCTTGGGGAGAAGTTCCCCGATCTTCTCTGCCGTCTCGATGAATTCCACTTTCATTGGAAGATTTTCGGTCAGCGCCAGGATACGATCCGTGTGCATGTGATGATCCGCGCCGAATCCCGCGATGCCGCGGGTGACCATGGCCCCGGAAACCTTGCTGCGGAAAAGAAATTCCAGAATGGCGGCATACACCGAATCGCGGTGGTACTTCTGGTCCTGGGAAACGTAAATGGTTACTTTCTTGGCAGGTCCGGCGTTCAACATTTCCCCTCCTGGCTCTCTTTCCATCTACATCCGCTGCGATTCGTCGGAGATTGCGGCGATGGCGCCGGGTTTCGCGCGGACCGCGCGAGGGGCTGGGAAATCATGAAGACTACTGCGTCATGCCTGCCAGACGCACGAGCCGTTCATAGCGCGGGCCGCCGTGCAGCGGTTGATAGCGCGGATCCGCCTTCAACCAAATTTTTTCAGCGCCGCCACCTTGAAATCCTTCCTCAATCGCGTCCATGGCTTGATCGGTTCGCCCCAGCGCCGTCAACGTCGCAGCCTTGTACATCGGGCTGATGCCGCCTGGTTTGATCGCTTGATCCAATTCGACGAGCAGGGTCTCGGCTTGGTCGCGTTGGCCCGCGGCCGCATACGCATGGCCCAGGTAATCGAGGTAAGGCGCTGGACGCGCGTGGGAAAGCTGCAGCGCTTTTTGAAACTCAGCGATCGCTTCTTGCGGATTGCCCTGTTGTTCCAAAGCGAGGCCCCGCACGGTATGCGCCACCATGAAATTCGGATCGCGCTGCAGAACGTCGTGGCACAGTGCGGCCGCTGCCACGTCGTCTCGAGCGAAATAGGAAACATACGCCGCGGCCGTGGCGACGATCAGCGAACGCGGATCGAGGCGCTGCGATTCGCGAATCTGCGCCAGCGAAGCCTGGCGTTCGCCGCGCGCCGCGAGCAGCAGAGCGTACCAGTGGTGCGCCGTCGAATAGCTGCCATCCAATTCGATCGCGCGCTGAAACTGCTTGTCCGCCTCGGCCCAATTCAGATCCCACATCAAATTCACGTAACCAAGGGAAGCGTGGCCCTCGGACAAGGCGTCATCCAGATCCACCGCCTGCTGCGCCGCGGCGCGCGCTTTCGGAATTCCGTCGCGCCCGGAAAGGAATCCGTAATAGATCAGGAGGTTGTAAGTGTCGGCGAGGCCCGAATAGGCGGGCGCGTAGGTGGGGTCTTCGTGAATCGCCTCCTCGAAAGCTTCTGTCGCCTGTTTCATTCCGGCGGGCGAACGCATATTAAGGTTGTAGCGGCCCTTCAAGTAGCTGCGATACGCCTCCGGCACGACGGCGTGCGAGTTTGAGAGCGCCAGCTGCGCTTGCGGCGTGAGCTGAATTTGCACCTGGTGCGCGATGTCCTGCGCCAGTTCCCCTTCCAGTTTTTCCAGATCGTCGCGCGAGCGATCGTAGGTGTGCGCCCACAGATGCGTCTGATCGTCGGCGCGGATCAACTGCGCCGTCACACGCAGGGCGTCGCCCATTTTTCGCACGCTTCCTTCCAGCGCGTAATTCACGCCCAATTCCTGGGCGATCTGTTTGATAGGCTTGGCGCCGTCCTTGTAGGTCATGGCCGAGGTGCGCGCGATTACACCGAGCTGGTCGTGATTCAATGCGCCGAGTTGCGTGATCATTTCTTCGGTGAATCCGTCGCAGATGTAGTCGTCATCGGGATTCCCCGTGAGATTTTCAAACGGAAGCACGACCAGCATGGCGCGCGTGAATTGTGGCGCCGGGCGCGTGCGGTGCGTCCACGCGAAATACGCCCCGCCGATTGTGGCGCAGGCCACCACGATTAACACAGTGATGAGCCATCGCGAACCGCGAGGCGACGGCACGATTCCCGGGGACGATTTTTCGTTGGTCCCAGTAGCGGCAGATTCAATCAGCGGCAGAGCGGCCGCCAAAGCTGCCGCGGTCACGACGGTGGCCGCGTCCGCTGCTGAGTTTCCGTTGCCGTGGCCGTTTGGCTCTACTGGAAATACGAACCGATACCCGCGGCGTGGAATCGTCTCAATATAGCGTGGATATTCCGCGTCGTCGTTGAGGGCCTCGCGCAGTTTGCTGACCGCGGTGTTCAAGCCCGTCTCAAAATCCACAAACGTGGCGTCTGGCCACAGGCGCTTCTTCAGTTCTTCGCGCGTGACCAACGTGCCGGGCTGCGCGGCGAGCGAGGCCAGCACACGCAACGGCTTTTCCTGCAGCCGTATCTTCGAGCCCTGTTTGCGAAGTTCTCCGGCGCGGATATCCACTTCATAGGGTCCGAACCTGAGGTTGGGGGCCCGGGAGTCGGATGGCATTCGCCGTCCTCGTTGAACGTTTGCGCGGGGAAGCGGCATAGTACCACAGGCTCCGCGCTTACTGCCAGCATACTACATTGCACAGTAACCCCTTTTTACTCTGATGAATAGTTCTTAAGGTTTAGTTAAGAGTAAAAACACGCGCAGTACATTGATTGCCCGCAACGTCTCGCGCAGACTCTGCACAATTCTACCCGAGGAGTCGGCGCCCGATGCCAACTCACGCGGTTTTCTGCGACGAAGCTGACTTTGAGCGCTGGCTTAAATCGGTTTTAGAAGCGGAGCGTCACCGGCTGAAATTGCAAGTGATGAACCGCGGCTCCCGAGTTCCGGCGCAGCCAAACGACGACGTGCGCACGCTCGGACAAGGAGACACAGCATGAGGCAAGCCGCGAGCGGACCAACTACCAAGAGAATCGACCCCAGGTGTAACCTGGCGCGCCGCTGCCGAAGCTGCGTGTCCGTCATCGCCCTAATTATGATCGGCGCTGGAGCGACGGACGCGCAATCTTCTGTGAATTCTTCAGGAACTCCGTTCGCCTCGACTGCGAAGCCTGCCGTCCTATCCGCCTCACCACAAAAACCCGCGCAAGCGCCAGCGAGCGGCCTGAACACGGGCATCAAAGTTCACGGCCACTGGACGATTGACGTGCTCAATCACGATGGCACGCTCGCCAACCGCGTGGAATTCGAAAACGGCCTGACCTTGATCGGGGCCGAAGCTCTGCCCGCCATTCTGGGGCGCACCATGACTCCCGGAGCGTGGGCCATTGGTTTGGGGTACAGCAACACAATGAACAATCCAGCACTCGATCCGGGGCCCGGACCGTACAACCCGGGGTCGCTCAATATCAGTTTGTACACACCAAATCGCGACTTCTTTGTTCCGGTTCCTTGGACGACGATTTCGGCGGGAGGTATGTGTTACATCGCCGAGCCAATTACTGGCAGTGGCGGTTCAGCGGCAGGCTACCCGGAGGGATGCGGCTCGAGCTTCTGTTTCTCAAACCTCAGCGTCTCAGTGGTAGAAGCCCAAACCAGCGTGGCCCAGGTCTCCGGTGCGTTCAGTTATACCAAGTGGACGGCCCCCCAGAACCAGCTTCAGTTGCAAGGCACCGCCACCGCTCAGAACGACGGAACCATAGATACCGTCGCGACGTTTTTGATGTTGTGCGCCGCCTCGAGCGGCGCCAGCGCCATCTCACCAGCGGCCTGCGCTACCGGCAACCTCAGCACCAGCGCGGCAAGCAATTTCAGTTTTGCGACGCTGGGCGGCGGCGGCGACGCGTTTTCACAACTGGGTCAAGGGTCGCCGCCATTCGGTAACTCCATCACCGGCACGTATCTCAACGGCGCGAGTCCAACGTCCACGCCTCCGGCGCCTATCGGTGTGCTCGCGACGCAGGTGCTGCGCGTGACGGTGCTGCTGAGTTTTTCATAAATGTTCCGCCCGTCGCGAGTGAGCGGCCGATGCGCCGCCAGAATTTCTTGTGGCAAAGGAGCGAGCATGAGCGAGCACGTTGAAACCGGATTATTTGCCGCAGTGGTTCGACGCGGATTGTCGGTCGCCGCAATTCTCGGGCTGGTATTGGCAGCCACTGCGGTTGCGGGCGCGCAATCCACTTCGAGTTCCACGGGTGTGCAGTCCGCAAAGAGCTCTGCGCCATCTCCCGGATCCGCGAGCGCCCCGGCAAAAACCGTGGCGAATTCCGAATCGGCGCCGGGGCCCTCGAGCGGCCTGAACACCGGAGTCAAGGTCCACGGCCGCTGGAAAATCGTGGTGCGCAATCCCGACGGAACCGTCGCCACCCGCCGCGACTTTGAAAACTCACTCACTTTTAGCGGCGCCTTCATCATGCAGGCATTGCTGGGCGGCGCCGCTTCACCAGGAGCCTGGGCCATCAGCCTGGGAGCTCAATCCAGCGGCGACACGGGGCCATGCACAGGTGCCAGCTTCTCTATTTACAATTCCGCCTTCCCGGCCCCGACTTCTAGCGGAAATTGCTTTATCGGAGAAACCAACGGCGTATACGCTTCCAATCTTACTTGTTCACAAATCACCGGCTGCGCGCCAAACCTGACCCGACAACAAATGAACTTTCAGACCCTCTTTCAAACCGGGACCGGTCCCGGCGGCGTACGTCTAGAGAGCCAAGCCGTAAACACCAGCGGCTTTGAAATCTCCGGGACAGCCACTGCCAATTCCGGCGGAACCATCGACACCGTCTCGACACTGGTAATGCTATGTACGACCAGCGAGTTCGGCGACCAGTTCACGAGCACCACATACTCACTGAAAATTGGCAACGGTCCAACCACCGTTGACCCGGCCACCTGCGCGACCACTGTTCCGCCGGTCGGCGGCAGGACTACCAGTCCTCTGGAAGTCGTTCCGTACGGCACTACCGCGCCAGTCGGAGGGGTTTTCAGTTCCACAATTCTGAATGGCGCCAGCGCCACGTCTACGCCACCCGCTCCGGTTCGGGTGGTGGCTAATCAAACGATTCAAGTGTCAGTGCTGTTCACGTTCAATTAGCCCGATCGCGCGCAATGAAGCGCGCGAGCGGCGATAAGGAGAACCAAGCAGTGAGCACACCAACACAGGAGGGCGGCACGAAACGACCAAGTGGCTTCGCGGCGCCCTGCCTGACGAGCTTTCTGCTGCTCGCGTGGCTGCTTACATTTCCGCAGCTCGCCTCCGCGCAGAGCACCACGCCGGTGCAACCTCCCGGAGCCGTATTGAACGCAGGAGTCGTGTACGGCCTGGCTGGTGGCACTGCCAACGTAGGAACTGGCCAGGCCGCTGGCGGTTTCTTCGGCAATTCCAGCGGCAGCACAAAACTGTTCGACGTCGCCGTCACCAACGCCACCGGCGACGGCGGAGAACTGTATATCTTCCCCGGCAATGGCGACGGCAGCTTCGCCGCCCCGACATTCAACAGCGTCACCTACCCGTTAGTTAACGACGGCCTGAACCTGGTCATCGCCGGCCCGGTTTTCGGTCCAGCCAGCGTGGATCTGGTGGTCACCGACGATTTCAGCAACTTGTATCTGATGCAGGGCAATGGGAATGGCGCGTTTGCAGCTCCGGTCGCGCTTGGACAGACGGCCTCCTCGCTCAGCGCGTACGTCAACTCCGGCGGCACACTCAATCTGGTCATTACCAACGTCACATTTAATACGTCCGGCGCGGGAACTTCCTCCGCGACACTCTTGGTCAACCAGGGAAACGGCACCTTTACGGCCACCAATGTCCCCGTCCCTGGGCCCAGTACGACGGCGTACATCAGCGGAGCCTATGCATTGACCGCGGGCGGCAACGTCGCCGTCCTGCAGGTCTATGCCAACGGCGCGGTGGGAATTTCGCAATCAGTAAGCGGCGTATTGCAGACGCCGGTTTCTCTGGGAACCCTCGGCACCGGCACCAGTTTCGTACTACCCGGCTCGCTTTCGACGTTCACCTCTGGCGGTAATTCCTATCTCGCCGGCATCGTAACGATCTTGAATGTCCCAACAGCGGTGATCTGGCCGTTCAGCTCGGGCACCGGCGGAATTTCAGTTATTCCCGGTCCATCGTTTTTCCGAATACCATCGAACGATACGGTCGCTGTTAGCGCGGCCGACGTGGATGGCGATGGAAATGCAGACCTCGTCGTTCTGGGCGGCGGACAATTCTCCACCACGCAAACCGTGAATCTATTTCTGAGCAACTCGACTCCCGCTTTCTCTCCGTTGGTGGGAGAGGTGAAGCCCAACACCATCATCGGTCCGGGCGTGTACGGCATCCAGGCAATTGTGGCGGACGCCAACGGCGACGGAAAAAATGACCTGATCCTCTACCAGCCCAGCCAAGGCTTGACGGTAATGCTGAATCAAGGCAACGGCAGGTTTTTGACACCGACGGCTCTGCCGGCCGGCGTCCGGCCGGTAGCCATTGCCAACGCGGATTTCAACGGTGATGGACAAGATGACCTCGCAGTTGTCAACGGCCTCAATACGTCGACTGGCCACAGCGACAACACCGTGTCAGTCATGCTGAGCGAGTCGCCCGGAGTTTACGCCTCGCAGACTGCTTACGTTGTGGGCACCGATCCCGTTGCAGTTACCACCGCGAAGGTAAATGGCTACCAGAGCATTTTCGTGCTGAGCCAAGGCGATACCCTCGGAAATTCTGACGATCCTGTGGTTGCTTTTCTGCCGGGCAGTGCCAGCGGATTTCCTGCAACTGCGACGATCTTTCCAACGGGCACCGCCATTTCCGAGCTGGCATTGGCGATCACCGCGGGCATCTTCGATAACTCAGGATTTCCCACCGTGGCCGTCGGCAATTCCGACGGAACGATCAACCTGCTCACGTATAGCGGCGGCACATTTGTGCCTTCGACTAAGACTCCGCAGCTGTTGGTAACCAACGCACCAACATACGGCTTTAGCCTGTCCTCACTGGCCGTGGGCGACGTGGATGGCGATGGCAACATGGATCTGATCGCAACGCGTCGAGGCGCCTGCGGTTATAACGCCGAGGGCCAAAATGCCCTCAGCGGCGGGGCGGTGGTGATTTGGCGCGGAAACGGCGACGGGACGTTCCAAGCTCCATTTTACGTGACCTCCACCCAAGCGAATTCCGATCCCGCTGTCGTAACTCTCGGGACTTTTGCAAGCATGGCGCTCCCGAGCATGGTAGTGGTGGACGGCGGAGGCGGCGAGTGTCAAGTCTTCGGCGGCGCTGGACCGTATCCAATGCTCTTCACGAACAACGGCGGCATGAGTTTTACTGAAACGGATTTCGTTCCGAGTCCGCTCCCTGCCTCCGGCTCGACTACCACCACAGTTCCGCTGAAGGCGGCGATCGCGGACGTCAACGGCGACGGCGCGAACGACATCATTCTCTCGGAATCTGGCCTGGTGACGGCTTTGCTCAACAACGGCAAAGGGGTATTCAGCACCACTTCGCCAGCGCCGGTGTTCTACGTCGGAAGTTCGGATACCGCAGGTTTAGTTGGCGGTTCCTTCTTCGGTCCTGGCACGCACGACGTGGGTGTGGCCAGCCTCGCCGGCGCGGCGCTTATCAAAGGCACTCCCGGCTCAAGCGCCAGCTCCGGGCCGGTCGCCACCACTGTGAATATGAGCTTCTCGCCGGTTAGTCCGGTCGCGTTCGGCACGCCGGAGATTTTGAGTGCGACAGTGACGACCACGTCTGGCAACGTCGGTTCGGAAGGACTGGTCACGTTTATGGACGGCTCGGTTTCGCTGGGCACTGTGCCGCCGGTAGGCGGCATCGCGAATCTGCCGACGAGCAGCCTTACTGTAGGCACGCACCTCATCTCAGCCAATTACGCCGATACCGCAAACAAATTTACCTCGAGCGGCTCGGCTTCGTATTTGTTCACCGTGCCGCCGCTCATCTCGACGTTTACGCTCAGCTCAGCCAGCGTGATCGGCAGCACCAGCGTCACCGCAACCGTGACACTGGACGGCGCGGCCCCCGCTGGCGGAGCTGTCGTCACACTCTCGAGCACTTCTGGATCGGCCACCTTGTCACCAAGCTTCACGATCGCGTCCGGAACAGTGTCAGGAACACTTACGATCAGTACCTCTGCTGTGACCTCGCCGGTGCAGGTGACGATCACCGCTTCCTACGACGGCGCCTCCGCCACCGCGACGCTGACCATAAACCCGACGCCCGCGCCTCCGCCCGCCACCATTCCGACGATCGTCGAGAACATTCACACCACTGATTCTCTCGGCAGCAGCAGCACCCTGATTTCCGCCACAGTAATCGCGCCGATCACTGAAACGATTACCACCACGGACACGCCTTCAGCATCCATCGCTTGCCAGGCCCTCATTTCCAGCAATATCACCGTCACGCGCGGCGGATTCGTGTACAGCCCGCTCACGCGCCAATATACGCAGACGATCGCCCTGACCAATACGAGCGGCTCCGCGATTCCCGGCCCGCTTTCGCTGCTGATTTTCGGCCTCAGCAGCAACGCCAGGTTGTTGAACTCATCTGGCCTCACCACCCGCGCAGCGCCAATCGGATCCACCTACGTCACCGACGGTATCGTTTCACTGGCGGCGGGCGGCAGCACCGGCGTCGTATTAAAGTTCAGCAATACCAGTCTCTCCCTCCCGATCTCTTACAGCACGGAAGTAGAGGCTGGCAGCGGCGCGCCGTAAAGGAGAAAGCATGACCAACGTCAAAACGCACAATCAGATCAATCGAGCACCGCAATGTCGTCGATGCGGGAAAATATTTGCGATTCTTGCCGGCTTCGCCGCGCTTTTCCTCCTCGGCGGACCAGGCAGCGTATTCGCCGATGGCGTCTCCACCACCGTGACCGTGAATACCTCGTCCCTGGTGGGAGAAGCTGGCCAGTCCGAGGTATTTTTCGTGCTCACGGATGGCAACGCTCCCTCGCGTGGCACCAACTCCGCGACGCTGAGCGATTTTGCTTTCGGCACGGGCGGCGCTGGCGGCGCGGTGGATGCAGCCAATACGTTCGGCGACGTTACCGACGGCCTGAACCTGGCGGATGGCGCGACTATGTTTGACGATCAGTTCACCAACCTGTTCGCCGGTTTTTTCACCGCCGGCAGCCAGCTTTCCTTCGACCTCTCGCTCACCGGAAATGTCGTGAACGGCGCCTCCGCTCCCGATGAATTCGCTCTATTTATCGTCGATCCCAACGGCAATCCACTTGCCAGCAGCGATCCCGACGGCAGCGGCAGTTTGCTCGCGATTACGATTGATTCGGCGAACCCCGCTGTGGAGACCTACTCCGACCTGGTGACGGCTGCGACGACCGGAGTTGCTGCTCCGGAGCCCGGAACCCTCCTGCTGCTCGTCGCTGGCCTCGCTGCCGTACTGTTTGGCACGCGCCGCAACCGAAAACCTTCGAAACCTCTTGCGGCAGCGTAATCCTCTGTAGGATTGCGCTCGCTCCGCCAGTTCTTTTTCTGCGCGAGGGCGTGGCTGCGCAGAAGGCTCACGCCGGCTGCTTGTCATCTGTCTCCTCAGTGACGTCGCGCCCGTAGTGATTGCAGCGTCGCGCTGCGCATCGCTGTCGCGTAGGAGTGCTTCAACAACCTCTCGTATTATTCACGCAACGTTAGGGAGTTTCAGCGCGTTATCTACGTGGCCAGTTGTCACGCTACCGCGGGGCACGCTACCCGAGACGTGCACAATTATGGCTCAACTACAAGCTGGCCCTTCATCCCGCCATGGCCCAGTCCGCAACGGTTGCAGCAATGAAACGAATACGTTCCGGGCACACGCGCCACAAATTGCACGACTGTTGGAGTTCCCGGCTCGATCTTGAAGCAATCTTCGCCCGCACTGAAGATGAGGCCGGGGTCACCTTTCGCATCCGATCCGTCGGGGTACAGATTGATCTTAAACCCATGCGTTTTATCGAGTGACGTGATTCTCAATTGCACCGTGCCCCCCAGCTTTACCCGGATGGGCGACGGAGAGTACTCATACTTTTTGGCGCTGACTTCGATGCTCTGCACAGTATGGTCCGTCTGAGAAGTGTTCGCTGGACGGCCGAGGCCGGAAGCGACCACGGACCCACTTAGCAGAAACAAGCAAAGAATACGCATTGCGTTATTCATTTCATTCCCCCCTCGAAGATTGGATCGCTGGCTCGAATTCTGCAACCGGCTGTGGATACGGAGCTCCGAGATCCATGACTTCTGTCGTGCGCGAACCTTGCCCTTCGGCGACTGGCCGCGGCGGTTTCAAGTGACTTCACCGGTGCAAGGCAGAATCTAAAAAAACGGCTACTCAGTCGGTCAGGTCGGGTTACCCCACAACTCGTTTGCGTTCGCGCACATTGGAATCGGCGCGAGTCCGATTCGACTACGATCTCGGAGCGTACCAGCGGATGTAGGTTGCCAACCCCAACACGAGCTCGAGCCACCAGAGCATCAGCACCCTGCGCATCCATAGCTTGTAATCCGTTATTCGTAACTTGGGTGCCAAGACTTCCGTGCCCGCGGCGAGTAAAATGTACAATGCCGCGATTTCTGTCAGCGTTCCGAGCGCCGCGTGGGCCGTAGCGAGCGCGTAATACGCTTTTCCAAGCCTGTTCGGTATCTTCGGACTTACGTGAGCGTGAAATGAAGGAATCATAATCATTACGATCACCACAAAGTTTGAGAGCACGATCACGGATTGGCACCAGGCATGTAGCCGAAACTGTTTCCTGCGCGCGAGCACCCCGCCGATCAACAGTCCAACGCCCATCAGGATCTCGAGAATCAGAACAAGATCAGCAGCGCGCGGAGCCGCTGTGCCGAGAAATCCTTGGTTCAACGCATTTCCTCCATGCTGCTGCTGAGCTTGTCTCGCGCATCCCCGAGAATAATCTCCGCGACGCGCTGAGCGAGAGGATGGTTCCCCCTCGATGAATCTAACCGGGACCGTTGACACCACTCAGAAACCCGCCGAGATGCCCCGTAAGCACAATGACGGCGAGGCCGAACAATTCCAGCGGGATGCGGAAAGTGGGTGGCTCCTTGCCGTCGCGCCGCACGCGATAGTGTAGCCACCAGACGAGCCAGATAATCCCAGTCGAGGCGAACGCTAGAACTATATGCTGGAGCAGAATGCCCTTGACTCGCTGCCCCTCGAGTGCGAACTGCCACGCTAGGATTCCCGTCGCGACCACTGGCACGGTGGAAATCGCCGCCACCATCAGGTTGTAGTAGGCCGCGGCCGCCAGTCCGTGCCGCTTCGTCCGTTGTGAAATTAAATCGAATGCCACGCCGGCAATAAACAGCGCGATCGGAAAATGGATCAGCGCCACGTGCTGCGCGTGCCTTGCGAGAATAGCCATTTTGATATCGAACGGATTTACACTCATCGCGCGCTCACTTCACGACGACAGTGCCGGTCATTTTGGGATGTACCGAACAAAAATACGTATAGGTTCCCGCCTTGCTGAAGGTGAAGGAGAACTTCTCGTCCGTATCCATTACCTTGGACTTAAAAGCCTTCGGATCATCTACGCTGACAACGGTGTGCGGAATATCGTCGCGGTTGGTCCAGGTAACCGTGGTTCCTGCCGTCACGGTCAGCGTCACAGGTGCGAAACTGAAATTATCGATTTTCACTTCGGTAGCGGCTGGCTGCGGAGTATTCGCCGCGACGTTTGGCGATCCTGCCAACAACAACCCCAACACGACCATCACCGCCGCCGCTAAACCTGCAATCCATACGTTTTTTGCACTCATTGTTGTTTCCCCTGTAAATGTTGCCAAATTTGGTCTCCCATCCAAGCCACGCATTTCAAAAAAAAACACCGGTCAACCCCAACATTTTCACGATCGTGCAAAATCTCTTTTCTTGGCCCCTCGCTCATGATTCAAGGGTGTTTTCGTACTGCTTCCCAGCGATCGCCACCTCGCTCAGAGGGGTTTCTTACGTACGAGCGGCGCGGTACAGAATTCGGAGGGTATCCGCGCCGCTCTCGGCCTTGCTCCGTCTTGCTATACCGCAGTCGCGCCGTTTTTATTCCGGCGCAAGCGACCTTCGGTCCTTTTCGCCGGAGGAACAAAGAACAATTATCGAGAATAAATTCGCGGCTCGAGCGGTTACTACAGATGAATCGTCCTGACGATGAGGAAGGTGTAAACGTGCTGGACTCGCAGGAGCAGGTGCGGTTCGAGACACTCGTCCTGCCACATCTTGACGCCGCCTACAATCTCGCCCGTTGGCTGATGCGCGGGAGCGCCGACGCCGAAGACATCGCACAAGAGGCGATGTTACGCGCATATCGTTTCTTCCACGGTTTTCGCGGCGGGGATGTGCGCGCCTGGTTGCTGCAGATCGTACGGAACACGTGCTTCACCTGGATGGAAAAGAATCGTCATGTAAAAGACACGACTGAGTTCGATGAAGCGTTGCACGGGCCCCCAGGCCCCACACCCGAGGCGCTGGCGATTGCGGCGGATAGTCGCGGGCGGCTTACCCAAGCATTGGAGTCCTTGCCGTCGCGTTTCCGGGAGGTCATCGTGCTCCGCGAGCTCGAAGGGTGTTCTTACAAGGAGATTGCCGTCATTACTTCGATACCGATTGGAACCGTGATGTCCACACTTTCCCGTGCTCGCCGACAGCTTCAGCTCGCGCTGACTGGCCCTGCTAACAAGGAGTCCATCCATGATCTGTGACCGCGCCGGCTCTGTTGTTCATGGCTATTTCGACAATGAACTGGATGCCGTGGGCGCCGCCGAATTCGAAAGCCATCTGGAACAGTGCTCCGACTGCGTATGTGCGCTTGAGGATCTGGCATCTTTGCGTTCCTCCATGAACCTTACGCAACTCTACGAGAGAGCACCCGCCCCGCTTCGCAAGAAAATTCTAGCGAGTTTCGGTTCCGAGCTCCCCGTGGCTGTTTTTTCATCGCGCCCTGTTTGGCGATGGCTCGCGGTGGCTGCGGCACTTCTTCTGGTTGCTTACGCAAGCTGGCGAGTTACGGCCGTGCGCCGTGGCGGCAACTACGAAACGGTACTTGCGGATGAGATTGTTGACGCCCATTTGAGGTCACTGCAACCTGGGCATCTGACCGATGTCGTGTCTACTGACCAACACACCGTGAAGCCGTGGTTTGACGGCAAACTGGACTTCTCTCCTCCCGTCCAGGATTTTGCCGATCAAGGATATCCGCTGCAGGGCGGCCGTATTGACGTAGTTCACGGCCGCTCCGTCGCCGCGCTGGTCTATCTCCGCCGCAAGCATTTCGTGAACGTCTTCGTCTGGCCCACGGACGAGATGGACCGTGCTCCGAGTTCCGGCTCACAACAGGGATATCAATGGATGGAGTGGCGCAAAGGAGGGATGGAGTTCTGCGCCGTCTCCGACGCCGCACCTTCGGCCCTCCAGCAGCTGCAGAGCCTGCTCACAAGCAACTGACCCACAGACCGCGGGTAATCCTGTAGGCATGCGGCGGCATGCGCCGGTGCATTGTTTCTGATCGACGAATCGGCGAGCTTCGACCGGGCGCACAATTGTCCCGCAATTTGTGGTTTACCCTTCGAGAAATCCAATGCATTTCGAAGAACCTACCGAACGAGCGAGCCGCACCGCTCCGCGGTCCGCGCCATTCAGCGCAACCAGCTTGTCATCGCTGATCCGGCGCCGTTCGCAAGAATGCGTGTGACATATTCGAGATATCCAGGCGACAAAAGCTTTACATGCATTTCCGCGTCTCCGCAGCGCATCACCACGTCTAAGCATGGTAAGCGTTTTGAAGATGATTCCGCCAAGATTTACTTTGTCGGAATAAAAACTTTGACGCGGGAGTCAACTCAATCGTAAGGAAGTGAATTGCGAGCATCGGCCGGCCGCAATATTACAAAAAGGAGCCGTTATGAAGAGAGTTAACACCGTAAAGAGCTTTGCCGCTGTCGGGATTTTGTTCTTACTTGCATTCCTGATCGCCCAGCCTGCTGCACGCGCAGACGAGTCGGATCAGGCCACCAGAGTCACCTTTAGCCAGCCCGTTCAGATTCCCGGGCGCGTCCTGCCTGCGGGAACCTACGTGTTCGTGCTGCCATCAGACATTACCCAACACTACCTGGTCCGTGTCTTCAACGCCGATCGCACAGAGTTGTATGCGACGCTCTTGACGGTTTCCGCGGAACGTCCGGAGGCTACCAGCAAGACGGCCTTCACTTTTGCGGACCGTGGCTCCGCGGCACCTCAGGCGATCGTAACCTGGTTCTACCCGGGTGACACGACAGGACATGAGTTCCTCTACCCGAAGCAGGCGGAGAAGGAACTCGCCAGCGCCAAGCTGGTCACCGTAGTGGCGGGAAAATAACGTCGTGAGGATGCATGGCATCAACTGGCCGGTGGTGAGATTCGAGCGCCGCCGGCCGAGTTGGCGCCAGCAGTTTCGGCATACGGAAGGTTCTCTAAACCGCTATGCATGTTTGACCAGCAGCATGCGAGAACGAGCACGCAAGGATTTGAAGGAAACTAAAGTGAGCGCACCAAGGCAGTCCGAAACACCAGAGATAACTGACGAGAATGTCGTGCGACTGGCACAACAGGGCGATGTCGCCGCGTTCGAACGCATCTACCGGTTGCACAGTCGCAAAATTTACAGCCTGTGCCTGCGCATGGCGGGTGATGCGAGCGAGGCTGAAGATCTGACGCAGGAGGTCTTTCTGCAGTTGTTCCGGAAGATTAGCACGTTCCGAGGCGAATCGGCTTTTTCCACGTGGTTGCATCGGATGGCCGTGAATATCGTGCTGATGCGGTTCCGCAAGAAGAACCTAGCGGACCAATCGTTGGAGGCGATTACTAATCCGGACGAGGAGTCCGGCAAACCGTCCGAAGAATTTGGCGGGCCGGATCTGCGGCTGAATGGCGTCGTTGACCGCATCACGCTGGAAACCGCTATCAACGAGTTGGCACCCGGATACAAAGCGATGTTTATTCTCCACGACGTTCAAGGATACAACCACGATGAGATCGCCGAGATTTTCGGTTGCACACCGGGAAATTCGAAATCGCAGGTGCACAAGGCCCGCGTACGGTTGCGCGAGCTGCTGCAGCAGTCGGTTGAGGACGTCACGCATCGGCACCGTAAATCGCTCCGCGGCGCGCTGGCGCTTGGGCGGCTGAAATATACATTTGACTACGCTGACGCCTAAACGATTCACACTCCGATACGCAAGGCGTACCGGTAAGACAGGAGCTGCGGGGAGGAAAGAAAACAAGCAATTGGTTCCCCATAAACGGAAAACACAGGACCGTCAATCTTCTCATCGCGCTTCACTCCGCTTTCAAAAGAGTAATGCCTGTCGCGCGACCGGTTCTCTGCTTCCACGACATAAATCTGTGCAGTCGGGGAATTTTTTTGGCAGCGCCGCAGTCTAGACACTCGTAAGCGTGCGAGCGGGGACACAGCGCGCTCCTTTCCAAGAATTGGTGACACGCGACGCAACGGGCGGCCGCTGCCAACGTCCTGAATCGAGGTGAGGTACAGAACAATAAAAGTTACAACAAAGTTTACATTTTTCTTTCGAGTGTGAGCTGGAATTGTACAACCCACTCAGAAGGCGATGCGTCGAAGTCACCTGAGCCACTCGGAGTTTTTGAGGCCTGGGGGCACAGAACGCTGCGAGACCCGAGCGTAGCCCATCAGGTGTAAGAGACAAAAGCGATAAGCACGCATTGGGTACGGGTGTGTTCGTGCGCGGGAATAGGCCGGCCTAAAACAAATGGTCTGATCTTGCGACGGAGGGTGTGGGTAGAAACACAAATTACCGGGAGGGTGAAAAGCAATGAATCTCAAAAGATGGGCCTTACTAAGCGCTGCGCTACTATTGGTGGGTTCTTCCGCGCTGCAACTTCGCGCGCAGACTCAGACCACGGGTGAAATCACGGGTGTCGTGACTGATCCGTCAGGCGCGGTGGTAGTGGCCGCGAAAGTCACGCTTCGGGACACTGCAAAAGGATCCACGCAGAGCACCGAGACCAACAAGGATGGCATCTATCATTTCCAACTCCTGAATCCGAGCAGCTATACCGTCTCTGTGTCATCCTCCGGTTTCGAAGAAACGAAAAGAACATTGACCGTCGCGCTCGGACAGGTCAGCACCGGGGATATACAACTGACGATCGGTGGGGCCTCGGTGACTGTCAACGTCGCCGGCGAAGCTGAGCCGTTGCTGCAAACGGAAAATGGAAACGTCGCGACTACGTTTAATCAGCAACAGCTCAGCGACACGCCGAACCCCGGCAATGACCTTACCGCCATCGTTCAGACAGCTCCCGGCCTGGTAATGAACACCGCGGGTGGATTGGGTAACTTCTCCGACCACGGTGTGGGCGCCGCGTCGAACCTGTTCACTCTCGATGGCATGGATGACAACGATCCCTTCCTCAATCTGAATAGCTCCGGCGCCACGAACCTGCTTCTCGGCGCAAACGACGTTCAAGAGAGCACCATCGTAAGTAGCGGCTACTCCGGAGAATACGGCAGTCTGGCGGGAGCCACCGTCAGTTACGTCACCAAGTCCGGCAGTAATGATTTTCACGGCAACGCGGTTTACTACTGGAATGGCAGCTCTTTCAACGCGAACGATTGGTTCTTGAATAACGCCGGCGATCCGAAGAACTTCAGCAACGCCAACCAGTGGGCTGCTTCCATCGGGGGGCCGATCAAGAAAGACAAGCTGTTCTTCTTTTTCAATACGGAAGGTCTGCGAGTGGTCATTCCCGTTAGCACCGCAGTCGCGTTTCCCAGCCAAGCGTTTCAGACCGCAACCATCGCTAATTTAGAGAACAACGGAGGTTTCCCCGCCAATTCCGCGACCGTCAATTTTTACCAGAACATGTTCAGTCTCTACAATAACGCCAAGGGAGCAGCCAAAGCCGTACCGGGAGCTGGGCCTTTGTCCACGGACCCGCTGGGATGCAACGGCTTCACGGGCCTGGGACCAGGGGTCGCGTGCTCGTCGTTCTTTCAGGCGGCGGATAACAACCTCACAACTGAAGCGCAATATTCCGGCCGCGTTGATTTCAATGCGACCGCAAACGATCGCGTGTTCCTGCGCGTTCTGTACGATAAAGGCAATCAAGCCTCTTACACCGACCCGATCAATCCGCTTTTCAACGTCACCAGCGTCCAGCCGCAATGGCAAGGCCAATTAAACGAAACTCACACGTTCGCCTCGAGCATGGTGAATCAGTTCATTCTGTCCGGCCAGTGGTACAGCGCGACATTCGACAACCCAGATCGCACCGCGACGCTCGCCGCATTTCCCACCACTATACTCTTCGCGAATGCCAACATTCCGTGGTTCAACATCGGCGGAGCTTTCGCCGGCGGTGCCGGGAATGCGTTCGCCCCGCAGGGACGAAACGTCACGCAGTATCAGATCGGCGATGACTTTTCCAAGACGCTGGGCAATCACACTCTGAAAGTGGGAACGAAGTTCCTACGCTACGACGTGAGCGATCAGGATTTCGGCGTATTCACCAGCGGTCTGGTGACGCCCAATTCGGTTGCGGCATTCTTTAATGGTGGTGTAGACCCCGCGACGGGAACCAGCTCAGTTCTGCAGCAAAGCTTCCCCACCGCTTTGTCGCAGCCGATCGCTTTGTACACGTTGGCTTTCTACGGGGAAGACGATTGGAAGATAAAGCCAAACCTCACGCTCACCTTTGCTCTGCGTGTCGAGCACGAGTCCAACCCCGTCTGCCAGACCAATTGCTTTAACCGGCTGAACCAACCGTTCCTTTTGGCCGACAACAACGTCAACACGCCGTATAGCACGGACGTGCTCCAGGGATTGCACCAGGAACTGCAAGGTCTGAGCTCAATTCTCTGGCAACCTCGCTTCGGTTTTGCCTGGTCGCCGTTTGGCTCGCGCAGCACAGTGGTCCGCGGAGGAATCGGACTCTTCAACGACGCCTTCCCCGCCGTATTCACCGACAACTTTGCTTCCAACGCGCCCGGAGTCAACACGTTCTTCGTGCAAGGCAGCAACATCGCTCCCGGCGAAACACTCAATGGCGGCAACATTTTCACCCAGGCGGCCGCCAACAACGTTGGCTTGATCAACGGCTTCAAGAACAACCAGACGCTCGCGCAGATCCAGGCGGCCGTTCCAAACTTCGCGCCGCCGAGTTTGTTTAGTGCGAACGCGACGACCAAGATCGCCCAATTCCAGAAATGGAGCTTGGAAGTCCAGCAGGCAATCGGCAAGAACAGTTCCGTCGACGTCGCCTATAACGGAAACCACAGCATTCACGACCTGGTGGACCGCAACGGGGTAAACGGATTCTGCAGTCCGGGCGCCGTCGGGACCGCTTGCGCCACTGTGCCGTCGTTCACTGGGCTTCCGGCTGCTCCCTTCGACGCGCGGTTCGGCACCGTCAGCCTGCTCGACACCGGCGGCATATCAAACTACGAAGGCGTCACCGTTTCGTTCAAGCACAATATCAACGGCGGCTGGGGCAAAGGCTTGCTGCAGGCCAACTACACCTACAGCCATACCTTCGACGACGTGTCTAACGCCGGAAACCCGAACGTCTTCTTCGCGTTGACTTCCATTACCTCTGCGATAAATCCGTTCAACACTCAACAGAACTACGGACCCGCCGACTACGACGTCCGCCACTACTTCAGCGCAAGCTACGTATGGGAATTGCCCGTTCGTCGCGCTTTGCTGGGCCATGGCTGGGCGCCACTCGTGGACGGCTGGCAAGTGGCCGGTACAGTTTTCGTCCGCAGCGGTCTTCCCTACTCCGTGTTTGATGGAGGGCTCGATGGTCTTCTGTCAGCGCAGGGATACGGCGGCTCGGTGCTTCCGCAGTTCCTCGGTGGGCCAACGTCTCCTTGCGGAGAAGGCGCGGCAACCGGTGTGACGCCCTGCCTTACTACCGCGCAGTTCGTTCCTTCGACGACGGAGGCAAACTTTATCGGTGGGCTGCGCAATAAATTCCGGGGACCGGGCTACTGGAACACCGACTTCACCGTCCAGAAGCAGACGCAAATCCCTCACTGGGAAAAGGGTCAATTCGGGTTGGCCTTTCAATTCTTCAACCTGTTCAACCACCCGAATTTCGCTCAACCGAACAACGATTTGACTGGAGCGCTCGGATCCATCGCCTCGACCGTCAGCGAACCCACCAGTATCCTCGGTTCCGGGCTCGGCGGAGATGCTTCTGTCCGCATCATTCAAGTAAAAGCATCCGTAACGTTCTAGTTCCAGCGGCGGAACTGCGGCCCGTTCCCAGCAGCGGGCCGCAGATTTCGCGGGTCACGGCCCTTGCGGGCGCGTCGCTGCGCGATATGGGCAACGCCTGACCGCGGTGAATGCCAGTTCGAGAGGAGATACCGGTGCCAATTGCGCGACTCTTTGAGATTCACGAACAATCATGGTTTCCGCAATTTCTACGGGACCAATTCGTGGACTCGCTGCAAATGATTTTGGAAGTCACGAATACCTATCAGCCGATCGCAAAACTGCTGCGGAGTCGACTGGAAGAGTGTGGTTCTGAACGCGTGGTGGATTTGTGCTCGGGTGCAGGCGGTCCCTGGCCATCGCTAGTGCGTCAATTTGAAATGCACGGAGCGGTGGCGCCGGAAGTTCTGCTGACCGACAAATATTCGAGCACCACAAAACTTCGGGACGCGGGGTCACCGCTCGCTGAGCGCATTCGTTTTCTCAGCGACTCGATTGATGCAACCCAGATCCCGAAATACCTGCGGGGATTCAGGACGCTGTTTTCCTCCTTTCACCATTTAAACCCAGCCGAGGCGCGCGGCCTGCTGCAGGATAGCGTCAACAAGCGACAGGCCATCGGCGTGTTCGAGGCGCCTGCGCGCAACACGCTGACGTTGCTATCTCTATTGTTGATTCCCGTCGCTACGTGGCTTTTCGTACCGTTTCGGCGCCCTTTCCGTTGGTCGCGATTGCTGTGGACATATCTGATTCCGGTAATTCCCTTTGTTCTTTTCTTCGATGGCTTTATTTCTTGTTTGCGGGCGTACTCGGTCGGGGAACTGCAAGAGATGACGAACGGGCTGGAATCCAGGGGATATCGATGGGAGATCGGAGAAAAAGCTGGAGGATTGTTGCCCCTACGGATTACGTACTTGATTGGCCGCCCGCAGGGTCCAATCGCCGACTCAGCCGATTGAACGCTGCGCCACATGCGAGCTTTCGAAGAATGCAGTATCTGCTGTGGACACTCTTCGAATGCAGACCCACCAAGTGTAATCAGGCAGCACTGTACAGGAATAGATGGGTGACAGAAATGAACGCGAACAATATGGATCAGCACCGCGAGAGCGGGAAAAACACACATTCGCGATTGAGCGAAAGTGACATGTCATCAATCGTTGAGGCCGGAGGCGGGAGATATGTTGGAGTAATCGATGAGATTCCCGGAAAAATGGAACAGGTTGTGTTATTCACTTCGCCACAAACAAGATCCACCCTGGGCCTTCCCAGTTCGCGCTTGACGGTCGCGGCGGTACGCGAGCAACTGGCCGAATCCGATGCGGCTTTCACCCAAGCGGGTTCGAAATAAGCGCTCTGTTCGGCGCTGACGTCCCGCGCGATCACACATCTGGCATTCCTTCTGTTTTCATATTCGAATGATGGAGTTGTTCAACGCGGAAAACCGATACGGCGTAGCAGGTCCTGAAAGCGCGGGTCCGAGCGAAGAGAATCAAATCCCGGACGCAGCAGGACGCCGGGACTAAATCGTTCTTCGTAACCTATTTCCAGCCAATGCATCGCTTGATCTTTATCGCTGAGCGCTGCATAGACTAGCGCAACCTCTGAAGCATCCGAATACCCGCGGTTCGTGCGGCTCTTCAACTCTCCCAGCAGTTTTATCGCTTCGCTTGTGTTGCCGGATGCTGCGTAGGCGCGCGCTAGATTCGCAATGCATGTGGGGTTGCCCCCGGAAAACTCGACAGCTTTTTGCAATTCCGCAATCGCTTCCTCGTTCATATGTATTTGCAGGTACGCCTGCGCGAGCTGATTGTGCGCGAGCGCAAACTTCGGATCCATTTCAATCGTGGCGCGGCTCTGGACGATCGATTCGTCATAGAAATGCGCAATGCAGCCGTTGCGAGCATTTGAATGCATGGCGCGATCGTCGACAGCAGGGCTATCTCGAGTGGCAGTCGCGCAATGGCCTCGAACCTAGCGAACTGCATGTCGAACGAGGTTCGATCGCGGGCCCTCCCGACTTACTCACACGCGTTACTTTGTTTTTCGACCGAAAATTTCTGGGGAATAAAACGTGCGGACACGCAGTCTGTAAGGTTGGGCGAGTAAACCGGAAACATGCCGGCTCTTTATGTCTCGGCTTGCTTAAAAATTGTAAAAAGTCTCGCCCACAAACTAACACGAATTTGACAGCGCTGTGGCAAACAGCGATGGCAAACACAGTCACTATCGCTTTCGATCCGGATCGGGCCGCAACGCCTGAACGCGTTCAGAATCGATTTCAAGACAAGGAGAACGGCACATGGAAAAATCTAGAGCGGTCGTCAAGACAGGCACGAATCGACGAAAGTTTCTACAGAGCGGAATGTTTGCGGCAGGCGCAGCAACTTTGAGCGCCGGTCTGTTGGGCGGCGGGCTATCGGCCTTTGGCCAGGACCGCGAGGACGATGACGGTGCACCGATCACAAAGGGAGATGTTGCGATTCTTCGGTTCCTCAGCGCCCTCGAACAGATAGAGGAAGATCTTTGGGTCCAATACTCCGAACTCGGAGGAACTCAGGACAACGAAGTCTCGGGAGTCAATGGCGGAAATTCGTTGTACACGGCGGCCCTCACGATTCTCGATGGTGATATGGCCCAGTATATCCACGACAATACCGACGATGAGATCAGCCACCATCGCTTTCTGAACAACTACTTGGCTTCGAAGGGCCAGCAGAAGGTCGATCTCAGCCATTTCGCCACGTTGCCGAGCAGCAAGGCAGACGGAGCCCGGCAAATCGGGCGGCTCACGAATCTGATGCAGCTCACTGTCGACACCAGTTTCTGGTCGCGCTATCGCAGCATCACCAATCCCGATTTCGATCCGAACTCGCCCTTCGCTCAAGCAGTCCCGAGCTTGAATGTGGGGCAGCATACGGCGATACCACGATCCAATGCTGACACGAAGGGCAGCACCATCAGCGCTGACCCCAACAATAATCCCCAGAGCATCACCCCGCACCTGCAAGCAATCGCCTTCACCGCAGGATTTCACTTTGCGTTCATCGAGCAGGGTGGCAGTAGCCTCTACCCCACCTTGGCTCAGAAGGTGACAAATCTTGAAGTCCTGCGCATCTTGCTCAGCATCGGCCCGAGCGAAACCATGCATTTCCAAACCTGGCAGGACAAGGCCGGCAACGCGCTCCCCTTGACCGACGTGGACAACGGACCGGGCGGAACGGGGGCCAGCGTGACGTTTTCCACCCTGTCTCAAGCGCAAGGCGAGACCAATCCGGAGTCTCTGAACGGCGATACGTTGCAGGCCAACCTCATCATGCCCGAGCCAACTCACTTCCTTAACGAGAAGCTCGGACCGGTCGCAATTGTTCGCCCAACCTCCACGAAAAACGGCGGCGCCGTTGCCTCGTTTCAGGGCTTTGTGGATGACGGGCTTTTCATTGGGCAAAAGAAACAATTCTTCGACTTAATGTTCGATCTGGCTAACGAAGCGGATGAAGCGAGGCGGCAGCTCTAGCCGGATCTGCTCGGACTTGGGTCTAAGATTATGGTTCGACGAGTCAGATATGAGCTCGAATCGTGACTAACTCCTCTACGCGATTCTTGCCAAACGACCGGAATGGATAGGGTTGCCCGAAGGCACACGGCTCTGAATCCTGAGCCCAAACGTGCTCGTCGCAACCCCGTCCAAAATCTTCCAGGTAAGATAATGGCAAGCCATCCCGACGCTGTGAATCTGCCGCTCATCGAACCGGTAGTCAAAATTCGCAAACTCGTCTCGCGGCCAGATTTTTTTCCCGAGGTTCTTCACGAATGCACCGGATCAACGCAAGAATGACGAACCCTTCTGCTGTCGGGCCGGTCGCAAGACGTCCGACACGCAAAAAACCAGCCAGGCCGCGCAGCTACGATATCTCGCTAAATATTTAAGGACCACCATCCAGAAAAAGAAACCGTGCAGGCGGTTCGCCTACCAATTCGCCACGCCCATATCCGTGTCTCATGGCGAGATTTTCCAATTAAAGAATCAGAAATGCTGCTTTACTGCGGATATTGCCTCCCGATAACCAGTTCGGGAATAAAAGTCCTCGCGCCCTGGTCGTCCATTATTAGACGCCTCTAGTGCCCTCGACCAATTGGTGGTGGCTGATGGGGGCTGGCAGGCCAGACCGAAACAAGAGGAGGTAAATAACGCATGCCGCCCTACAAAGCAAAGTTGAAGACTCAAAAGTCTCTGTGTGCCGGTACGACTGCTTTTTATTTTGAGAAACCCGAGGAGTTGGAATTCGAGGCCGGACAGTTCTTCACTTTTACTCTGCTAAGCCCGGACGAGACGGATCTCGTAGGCAACACTCGTGCACTCTCCATCGCCAGTGCGCCGCATGAACGAAATCTGATGGTGGCCATGCGCTTGCGCGCCACCGCGTTCAAACGCACGCTCAATTCATTGCCGCTCGGCACCGAGCTGCTTCTCCAGGGCCCGTTCGGCTCCTTGACTCTCCCACGAAACACGACGCGCCCCGCAGTTCTGTTAGCGGGCGGCATCGGCATCACACCGTTCCGAAGCGTCATCTGGAACGCGGCCGAATCGCTGTCGCCCCGCAAAATTTTTCTTTTTTACTCCGTTCGCGTTCCCGAGGAAGCAGCTTTTCTGGAAGAGCTGCGGGAAATCGAGCAATACAACAGGCGCTACAAGTTCATCTGCACGGTGACACAACCCGAGAAATCAGGAATGGCTTGGCGCGGAGAAACGGGTCGAATATCGATCCGGATGCTGCACAAATGGTTCCCCGACCTTTGCGTCCCGATTTACTACATCGCAGGTCCTCCCGCAATGGTTACGGGCGTGCGCGAGATGCTCATCGGCGCCGGCGTCGCTGAGGAAGATATCCGCGCCGAGGAATTCTACGGATACGAGTAATTCCGGAGTTCATCTCGTGGCGCTACAAGCGAAGTTCTCTTGCACTGAAATAATCCCGCGGTCGTTCCTGCCTGACGGCAGACCTGATAGTGAGCGAACGCAATGCGGCATCGCTGACACTGCCGTGCCCGAACGGGCGACGGAGCGAACCGTGGGAATAACAACGCTGGGTCAGCGGTCTATAGAAATGAACAAGCGAGCCGTTCGATACCGAGAGTGAGGCCGCGAAGTTCAAGGAGAAAAGGGCCATGAGGAAAAGTGTAAAAACCAAGTCTTCGCAAGTTCTATTGCGCGCGGCGATTGCGGTCGTGGCATTGGGAATCACCGCGGTGCCGGCCGCTCACGCTAAACCAAACTCAAACGACTCCGTAGGCAAACCAGCCAACGTGGTTGCCCATCTTGAGCTTGCCGGTGGTCCAGCAACTCGGATGCTACTGGTCAAGAAAAACGGTAAAGAATATCTCTTGCTCGGGATTGACTCTTCCTCCCACGTTGCCATTCTTGACGTCAGCGAGGCAAGCAGGCCGCATGCCTTGGACACGGTCGCAGGAGCCACGGGAGCTCCCGCCACGGAACTAAAACTCGTTGCCGACACCCTCATGCTCTTCGGGACATCTGACGCGGAATCGGCAGCATCATCCGGACCTAAGGAATTACGCAGCCTTTCCGGGGTGACGGCTTATGTGAAAGACAGGGCGCATGGCCTTATCTACGCTACAAACGGCGACGGCTTGTGGATCTTGAAGACCCGGGAACGAGCCGACGACGAAGCCCAGTACTACGGCACGGCAGAATAGATATTAACGTGTTTCCCGCGACCAGGGGTCTCAGCTTCCTCTGAAGGGAACCGAGACCCTTTGCATTTTTGGACCTTGAAGTGTGCCGCGGGCGCGATGCGCAAAGAGAGGGGATTCCGTAACAGGCTTCCTCGGCGCTGGGGCGAGCTTCAGCGCCGACTGAACCGTCTCGTGAAAATCGCGATGAACATCGCACTGGTGGTTGCTCGATTCCCACCTCGTGCGAAAAAGTACGCGGCGCGCTTCATCGCGGAGCTGGCGGCCGAGGCGCGAGCGGCGATTTTGCTCGGAGCAGCGATGCGAGCAAAATCATCTAACAGCAAACTTGCAACAAACAGCGGCACCTTTCCAAACTAAAGCCTCGCAACTACTTCTCTAGCTGAAGATTGGATGGAGCCGAGGCCCGGACTTGAACCGGGGACCTGCCGATTATGGTAGTGGCATTGCAATGCATCTAAACTAATGAGGCTCAAGCGGTTTCCCGATTTTCACATGAGCAGTAATCAGCAGATTTAGGCGTAGTTGTTACGTCAGATGTTACGAAGAATCGTTCCACGGCTCGGATTACGCTGGTGAGCTCGGTGTCGCATCAGATTCTACCGCCTGCTGCCACAGCCCTATCCGTCTAGTCCGAAGGCTGCGAGAGCCTTTGTGACCACCGTCGCAGGCATACCTACGAGACTCCCGCAACGGCTTAGGTCCATAATGCGATGGTACGGCAGCAGCTCGATTGCTCGACGATATTCGATAGAGCTAGAACGAAGATGCGAAGAAAACTAATTGGATTCAACCTCGTCGCACTCTTTTTCCTCGCAACAACGGCTGGCGGACAGGTGAAAGTAGAGGACCATTCGCTCGGGGAGACCGCCGCGCAGTTTTTTTCCGAGGCTCAGGAGGGGGTGTTACTCAGTGCTTGCGCGACGGGAGATTTCGGGAAGGTTAATCGGTCCACTAAGAAAGCGGCGAAGGAATATTGCGCCCTGCTCTCCAGCGTCCGACAGCGCATCGTCACCGGCGAGAACGACGAGTACAAGGACATGGTCACCGCGGATTACACCAAGACGACCACATACGTTTTTGTGGCCGGGAAGTTCGTGGCCGCTCGGATTCTGTTCACGGCACCGGACGCGGCGAACAACAATAGCGGAAAATCGTTCGCGGAAATCTTCACCGGCCTGAAAGCAACATACGGGCCGCCAACCAACGAGACCATCGTACCGTATCAAAATGCATACGGCGTGCCCTACGAACGTCACCAGGAACTCTGGCTCGCCGAGAACTACGCTGTCCAGGTTGACGAGCAGCCCGGCGCCAACGGCTGGACGAGCGTCGATGTGTCCACGCGGGAAGTGTACGACAAGCGGAAGACCGAGAAGAGCACGAAGCCGCCCCCCAATCCCCTGAATTGAGACCCCTCGTCGAACCAAGTCTCAGCAGCCCCGCTTCCGAGCGATTGGTAATATTGGCTTACTGAAGGCGAAGTAGTTTTTGGTGTCGAATAGCTTGCAGCACTGGTGCACGGCACGGTCAGCTGGATTCCAGCAAGCTGGATATCGGAATGAAAGCGCTAAACTCATGACGCTATTCCTTGCTTCGGACCCGGAGTGTTAAAGCTGTTTAGGCCAAGACAAATCGAATGGAAGGCAAACATCGTGGTCTGGCTCGTAACTGTTGCGATATTTCTAGGCACCCTCGTTGGCGGGGTCCTTATACTTTTCCTCGTCTCTCAACGAGACTTGATTCGAGAAGCACTGAGAAACCCCGAGACGAAACGAATGGAGAGGCGGACTGTGGCCCGAGTTGAAGTGGAGCTCCTTAGCACGGATGAACCGCTAATACACGAAATCACCTTAACCGAAAACGTCAGTCGCTCCGGTGCCCGCGTTCTCACCAAGACGCGGTGGCGGCCAAACGACGGCGTGCTCGTTAGATTGCCAGGAGGAGAGAAGCGCTCCCGTGCAAAAATCGCCTACTGCAACGATTTGCCTGGAGATATTTTTGCTGTCGGCTTGCAATTCTCCTCCGCGGCCGACTATCGGGTGATGTCCAGTAGCGGTACATCGAATTATCAGCCTTCGGACCACCCATATCGGAAATAGGTTGCGAGAAGCCCGGACGCGCAGGAGACGAAAACCACGATTTACCTTCCGGACGGCAACGGCGGCTTAACTCCGTATCCGTGAGCACCGCCACGCTCGATATAGATTTGATATGCACGCAGCTCGATTTCTTCACGTGTGGGGTGGGCTTCGGCAGTGAATGGTTCGCTTCCCACCAGAGAGGAATTCTCTGTGGGTCTAGACGTAGTCAGCATTTCCTTGGCTCCTTTTTGGAGGGATTTGCCGGGGTGGTGGGCTCGCCGGACTAGAGAAGTTCTCTTTCTCCGGCATCAGATATTTAGATGCCGAGCGCGGAGGATGTCAAGTCGGTGCGATGTCGCACGGTCGTAACCCTCCTTGACCGACGCAGCGAAATTAAATTCGAATCGGTCTGCAACCGGTCGCTACATACCGTCATCGAATGCTACGGAGTTTAGCAGTCTCGGGTCCGGACTGAATCAGGGGCAAATACCCGATTCCCTCTCGGAGCCACAAGCCTGACGTGCCATGGCCGAGAACTCGACAAGTTCCTGAAAACGGCCCTCGAATAACTGCGGTCAACAAAAGCCAGCCAACTCTCAAAACAGGAGCAATCAATGAACGGTTTCCGAAGTGTGCAATCGAGGCTCGCTCGTTCCCTCTCGCGCGGTGCATTTGCCGTTTCCGCGCTCATATGTCTGTCCATGTTCGTAACGCCCGTCTTCGCTCAATATAAGCGTGTTGATTTGGTTTCCAATCAGGCGGGAGTGACGCCAACTCAAGACGCACACCTAGTTAACGGATGGGGCCTGGTTGCGCTGCCTGCAAGTCCATTCTGGGTCAGCGACAATGGTACCGGATTCTCAACTCTCTATAGCGGGGCTGGCCAGCAGATTCCGCTATTCGTGACAATTCCCGCTGCACCTACGAGCCCTGCGGGAAGCGTCGGGACTCCAACCGGCATTGTTGGCAACATTAGCTCGAACCCGAAGGACTTCACCTTTACGAATATGGAGAATGACAAGTCAGGTGCAGCGGTTTTTATTTTTGCCACTCTGGACGGGACCATTAGTGCCTGGAATCCCGCGGTGGACGGCATTGACCCGGCCACGGGACTTAGCCATGCCACCATCGCGGCTGACAGCTCTAGCTTTGGCGCTGTCTATACGGGCTTAGCCATCGCCGTTAACAGTTCGGAGCAAGCTTTCTTGTACGCTGCCGATGACGGACCGAATCGCCGGGTTGACGTGTTCGACAGTACGTTCAAACTGGTGAATTCCTTTAGCGACCCAAGCATCCCGAAAGGCTTCGCACCATATGGGATTCAAGCCATCAGTGGTCAGATTTGGGTAACCTATACGGCTCTCAATAAAGCACAGGGTGGATTCGTGGACGTGTTCGATACCGAGGGCACCTTAGTGAAACACTTCGCGGTCCACGGGCCTCTTCATTCTCCTTGGGGCATTGCCCTGGCTCCTTCTGATTTCGGTCCCATGAGTAATGCGGTTCTAATCAGCAACAACATTTCCCGAGGCCGGATAAACGCCTTCAATCCCGAGACGGGTCAGTTCCTCGGGCCGCTTCGCGATGCCAGTGGGAAAGCAATCGAGATAGACGGGGTTTGGGCTCTTCAGTTCGGGCAGGGCGGTGGTCCCAACGGAGCGCCCAACCAGCTCTTCTTTACGGCGGGTCCGAATAATTATGCCAATGGTCTGTTTGGCATAATCACGTTTGGACAGTAGTTCGGCCTGCTATCCGCGCGAATCCACACTTCGCGCTGGGCTCGATTCGTGGCGTAAAGCGTAGCGGCGAGTAGGCGATAGTTTCCAACACGAAGCGCGGCTTCACTCTCTATGGAGCGACGAAGCCGCGCTACGCCGTTTGTATAGGACTTGCCACGCGTATCCGCACAGCAAAGGAGCACAGGCGTCGAACGCGGAATATTGGTATGGGCGTGCGGGCGGAGATTTAATCGTCCCGCAGTAGAAGAATGTCAGGCGCTGGTTCAGAGTCCTTCCTGCTGGTGACGAAGAAGAAGTGCCCGTCTTGAAGTGAATCACAATGGCATTTCAGGCTCGAAGAATCGCTTGGCTAAACTACACGACGTTAATGTGCCGTCTGAGTGCCTGAAAATCTGCGTGGACAATGATTTCCACGATGCCTCTACCGTCTGAATAAATGAAGCAATCTCGTCGCGGAGCGATGCGGGCCACTTCTCTTAAACGCTCTCTCGCGTCTTCGAGGTCTTGAGCCGATTCTATCCAGATTGGTTGGGCACCCGGAGAGTCGGTAAAAATATCGAAGGGCGGTCGCATCTTGCCTCCGTTGAATTTCGGTCTGTCGTGCCAGCCCGAAGTCACAATTTCCAGCCGCAACCTTCACACTTAAATTGCTGCTCGGGCTTCGCCTTCGTTGCGGTGCTCCCGCAGTGCGGACACTTCATCGTGCAAATGTGAGTCATGACGCTCCTCCAGAATTTCTCGTTAGGACCGACTGAATTCCGGTTGCACTCGTAGAGCGTTACTGATTTAGGCGGGAACCCGAGAATGCCGTCAAATGATGTCGGCCCATTCTTGAGATTGCCTTGCCACGACGCCCTTTTCCTCCGAGTAAACGAAATATTCTCCAGGAGAAGTTAGGGCTAAGCGAGCCATCCGTACCTTAGCTTCCACCAATCCTACGACTGTCGCTATCATCCGCAGAGCGCCCCCAGGACGTACTTTGAAGATATCGAATGTGGAATCCATCGTGGTTTCCTCCCAAACCGACATTTCAATGTGACGACCCTATTAAGCTGGATATGCATTTCCGGTTCCATCCACCTAATGGAGGGGTTAGCCCAGCACAATCAGGCGGTTGAAGTTCCAGAAGCGTTGCCACAAACCCAAAGCGGGCGCCGGGAAATGAAGTAATTTTCCCCAGCGAGATTGCGATTTGTCGTACACGGAATACTCGTTCCGCATAGGGTAAACACCGTATTCTGCAGTCCTGGGAGTGCTGTTACGGTGCCTTTAACCGTCATGTCAAAGCGGATTCTAGTTGCGGATGACAGCGACACCGTTCGCCGGTCCGTCCATTCATATCTCACCCAGCAAGAGTTTGAGGTTTGCGGCGAGGCAGTCGATGGCGAAGATGCCATCGAAAAAGCCTGGGAGCTCAAGCCCGATTTGATTCTCTTGGATGTGGCGATGCCTCGGGCGAATGGCATCGTTGTCGCATCTGTTCTGAAAGACATGCTGCCAAACGTCCGGATAGTTCTATTCACCATGTATAGCGAAGCGGTCCGCCGAACATTCGCTCACGAAGGGCTTGCCGTTGACGGGGTAATTGGTAAAGGAGAAGGCATGGGCAAACTGACAGAGTGTGTTCACAGTTTGCTGCGTTCGTAGATGTGTGTGGTGCTGCGATGATTCCTGAGGAAGTACAACCTCCCGACTCCGTACCTTCGGTTGAAAGCGAAGGGACCCTACCGAAGGACTCGCCGCAGGAAGACCCCGATACCGCCAGAGGCGAAGCATTCAAACGAATGTTTCCCGACGTTCCCAGAAAGACTCGCGAGCGCTCCAAGAAACCTTCTGGGTAAACGCGTTGGCTCCGCACATGGATGAGACCAAGTTCGTGAGCTGAAACGTCACGTGTTCGATGATTCGAGCTATAACGCGACGCATCAGCATCCTGTCAGTTTTGACAGTACCTTCTGCCGCCGACTAGGCGAAATATGGCAAGCCTGTGAAGAACTCTGGAGCGTGCCTCATTCGGCAGGAAATCCAAGGCTCGCTGGGACGCGGAATAACGCGGACGATGCGCGTTGTCGTTGCAGCTTCGCTCGTTTCAGGGATTGCTGCGCTTTTGCTCGCAACCAAGTTTTACATTTTGCAAGAAGTGTTCGCTGGATTGCTCACGGTCGCCGTTCTATTGGCGGTGGGAGTGTTCCTACTTGTCGTCTTCGTTTCTCTGCGGGAGGTCTGGCAATACTGCCTCCACTGGGCAATGAACACGAGGTCTGTGAAAGCGGGACGTCATAACAGAACGGATTCGCGTAGTGCGGCACTGCTCGGCGTCGATTCTCATCAAGGTCGGAAACCCCGTTCTCGCCGCGCTGCGTGACACGGGCCAAACCAAGGAGAGCGCGTAAATCAACCCGTAAAGCTCTATGCGGTCCTTGTCGCGTTTGCCCCACGACGGGCTCTCATCTTCGGGCTTTGGCGGCTTCGGCATTTCACCAAGACTTCGTCAGTGAAGCAATTGTTCGGGAGTAGGGTAAACGCCCTATTTCGCACTTCAAGACATGGTGCTAGCGTGCAACTGCGTCCTTCGGTGGCTCAATTGCGACGTCCAAGCGGATTCTAGTCGCGGATGACAGTCGTCAGTGTCATCCAATTCATTCCGCTCGATGGGAGGCGCAGATGACCCGATTCTGCATCCAGTGCAACCGAGTCATCGGTGAGAAGTGCATCCAGTGCGGGACGGAAGCGACGACCGGCTCAAACGGCCATGCGGTGAGCAGCGGGGACTTCGATTGTCCGTCCTGCAGTCATCACTTCCTGCGAGGTGACGGCGGCGAAACAGGCGGAATGTGCGAGCCGTGCTTTGACGCTCAGTTGCAGAAGGCGCACGAGCTGGCGGCGAAGCTTGGCGACGGGAAAATCGTCACGCTGCAAACTACTCATGCTCCGTGACAACGGCCTAGCGAGAGCCTGAAAGTTCATCGCTGCTTCTCGTGACCGCCCACAACGAGCTGCTGCAGCTCCAACCTGCCGAGATATATCTTGACGAGTTCCAAGCAAGAGGGTACTGCTTGTAGTCAGACCAGCATGATGTATCACTGGCAGCAGCCGGAGGACTGAGGGAAGCCCTTCAGCCAAGGCTGGCCATTCCCACCTACCTCTTCTGATTTCGACTCAGGCAAGGCGGATAATCCTAGCATCAGACAAGCGACCGCTTCCTAGGCTGCTGCCGTCCGGCTTTCAGCTTCAACGGAAGTTCGGGGGGAAGAGCGCCTCATGGCCTATCAATTTGTTACCAGTTGTGTCGGTTGCGCCAAGCAATTCGGAGTTCTCTGGGTGATGGACTCGACTCGAATTGGCCCTAAGACCGTTGCCAGGATAACCTGTCCACTCTGCAGAAAGAAATTCTACCAAAATGCCAAAGACCTTTTTCCAATCGGGTCTCAGATAAAGAATTTCCTCGTTGGTCGTCCCGTGCGGAGTGTGGAGGTGGACTACGATTGCCCTCAATGTAGCAATCAGGCAATCTCGGTATCGCTTTTGCACACAGATTTGTCGTGGGATGAACTGTCGAAAGAACATGTGCAGACGGCTGTCTGTAATAACGGCCTTTGCCCACAGAAGGGATTACTACAAAAACTGAAGCCCAGCCGTGTCGTACTGGGGTCACTGAATCCAGCCGAGCCATGGTTTGAGTTGTAACAATCTCAGTTCTCGGGGCCACGCCGCAAGACTAGAGGCGCTGTGATGCGGTGCCTCAGTAGGGATTGTTTGCCCCAGGCTGTTGTGGCTTTTCCTTCGAAACAAAATCGACAAGAATATGATGGTGTCCGCTGACGATGACCTTCATTGGAGTATGGATATTAGCGTGCGTTCCGTGGCCCGCCGTGGACAAGAAGTAAGCCGCCCTAGTCTCCCGAACTCCTCGCCCGCGATATAATTTCACTGAACGGAGAGCAGTCCAGCGGATACGATGACAGACAAGCCAAAATATCTTTACGATGTCGCTGTTTCCTTTCTGAGCGGTGACGAGCCGCCGCGAAATATTTGAGAAGTTCGAGCCCATCACTGCGGACTTCACTTACATCCGGCTGCTTGGCGACCGCAAAGGCATCGAACAAAAAACCAAAGTGTGGGACAAAGTGATTGTGGACCGCTCGAAGGATTTGAGGAGCTGGGTTGATGTTTGCGAGCGCACGACACGACGCGGTGTCAGTACGTTCGTCTATGTGAACAATCACTACGCTGGCCACGCTCCTGCCACCGTTGAATCTTTTCGGAAACTCTGGGGGCAGATGAATAAACGGCTCGATTCATAATTGGAAAACAATCTGAAGGAGGCCGTGGTGTTCATCGGCGAACGACTGAGGGCATTACGCGAGCAGAAAAAGATGTCCCAAGGCGACATCGAAAAGCGAACGGGGTTATTGCGCGTTTATATTTCTCGCGTAGAGAATGGCCACACAGTGCCAGCGATTGAAACTCTGGAAAAGTTTGCCCGGGCAATGGAAATTCCGATGTACCAACTTTTCTATGTCGGCGAGAATCCTCCCCCTCCGAGAATTCCGGGTGTGAACGATGGATGGGGCAGTTCAGGCCGCGACGGTCGAACATTCGACAAATTCCGCCGCCTGTTCAGGCGAGCCAATGATTCCGACCGCAAACTGTTACTGGTGATGGCGGAAACGATGGCGGCGAATCGGGAACGCAATCGGAAACGGAAATCAAAGGACTAGATGATTGTCGAAACCCAATTTACGGTCGAAGATTTTAGGAACCGTATCCAAGCGATGAGCGACGAGCGGTTACTTCGTTACGGCAAGGCCGCACGCTACATGGCCGACCCGCGCAATTCAGCCGACGAGCACACCGTCCGAGATGTCTACGTGACGCAACTTCAACTTTGTCGGGAGGAGTGGGCACGACGCCACCCGAAATTGACTACGCCGCCGAGGGAGGTCGCGGTGCCGAACGTTCGCGATGGGAAATCAAATCGTTGACCGAAAGGCGGGCTTTAGGCATTCTTTCCGAGTATGAACCGAGAGTTCTACCGGAAAACCATCGCGCACGTAAACCGCAAGCAATGGTGGCACGTGCCGCCGCGTGACCCGGCTGCCTACCGAAAGCGTGGAAAATTCCTCGCGTCCTCTTACAAAGAGGCAGAATTTTGGGGAAGACCCTTGAATGAACCCCACAAGGTCATCATTGCGCGGCCCCTCGTCGGTGACGAGGGCACCATCGAGAAAACACTCTTCGGTCAACGGCTGTCGGATGAAAACATAGAAATGGAAGACCGTTTCAAGCTGGATGCGAAAATTAAGAAAGCCGCGATGGTGAGAGGATATGATTCAATCGTTTTGATGACTCCGAAGGCATTTTCCGAACTCAAGTCGAAGGGTAAAATGCCTCGCAGCTTGGAACTAAACGTCTTCAGTTGATGGCTCAAGTCTCTCAATGACAGCCACTTCTCGCTCGGTTAGTCCGTAAAGCCCATACACAATCTGGTCTATTCGGATATCCAAAGAGCCGGACGCAACGTTTTGCCGGGCAAACAAGTCCCAAAGCTCTTGGGCCTTGTCCACGAACTCTGAGTAATGCCACTGCTTGCAGACATCCCAAGGCGCGTCTTGGTCTGGCTTTCCGCCAACAACAAAAAGCCTGACGGTTTCAAAATTTGTGAGCGCGGCAATGAGCAACTTTAGGTTAAATGCGTAACGCTGAGGTTGGTAGGCGTCTCCAAGCGACAGGTCTTCTTTAGGTTTCTTGGCTTCACAGACGAAGCGGTCAATGCCATCGGTACGAAATAGATAATCTGCCCGCTTCTTCTTTCCCGCGATGTCAACGCGGCTTTCTGTTTGAACTTCTCTGAGTGGTTGCGTTGCACCTTGCTGGTTTTCGACATCCCAACCAAGAGCGCGCCACAACGGGCTTAGATAGTCATTCCGTAGGGCTGATTCATCGTAAGCCTCGCTCTTGAGGTGCGAGATGTTTTTTCGGAACGAACTGGTGAGACGCGCCAACTCTGATTTGAAAACATCAATGCTTACGCCAGAAGACATGCGGTCATTTAATTAGCCGCGTTCAGGCAAGTCAAGGGCTTTGGTGTCGGTCTGTGCAGGGACGCAACGGTCGCTCCGAGTTGGCGTTCACTTCGTTAGGTACGGCTGCTTGTTGACCGCAAACAGTTTCCCCATACCGACGGCCCGAATGGCACCCAGTTCGGCATCACTTCGCCCGCCTTTCCCTTGACGGCGTATTGCAACTGTTATACACTTCTTGAGTGGCAAAGAAACTCATAGCCGTTCGGGTCAAAGAAGCTCATCTCGCAGAACTGGAGCGAATCGGGAAGCGTGAAGACGATTCGGTGAGCGAATTGATTCGCAAGGCTATCGAGGATTACTTGAAAAAGATGCGAAAGAAATAGCAAGAGCAACCGGAGCCACCGCCCCCGGCAACGGACGATGACTCCTAACACACAAAGCGAGGGTGAGTCGCTATGCATGCTGACAGCAAAGTATCGCGTTCTCTTTTTCCCAGCAAGTCCGTCCCACCCGAACCAATTCTGCCCACAGTACCTCAGGTACTTTCGTACTCTTGCCGCAGTCTCAGTTCTCATCGTAAAGTGTCGGAGTATCAAGAGCGGGCGTTTAGTTCGCGCCCCGGCAACCGAGCCAGAGTCAACGCCACGGTGCCAGCCTCCAGACCTTGGAGGGATGCGGCCCAAGCGGGCAAAACCCACCGCGCAGCCCAGTCCCAATTCTTGCTGGCCGCCTCTGATACTCGGAGAACACGAATGGACTTCCCGTTCGATAGCAGCGGACGTTGCCCAGCTTGCGGCGACCCGACGGACTCTGAGTCGTCGTTGTGCGATGCGTGCGCGGACATGGTGCGCAACGACCTGCGCCCATTCCAGCCCAGCGGCGCAGAGGAATACATTGCCCGTGAAGAACAAAAGCACGTCGAACTGATGTGGTCTGGGCGAAATGTGGTCACAGGCGGCGACTTAGACTTTCTGGCTGATATGAAAATAGTGTATGGCGGCTGCTGCGGGCTGGAGTTGAACGCCTACCCGAAAGAGCCGCGCACTTGCATGTACTGCGGCAAGCCCGCCGACGACTTGGGCTATTGCGAGAATACGCGACGTTACATGGAGTGCGAGCCGAAGACGCGCCCGGGCAATCCCTGCATCTATTGCGGCGAAACGTCAACTCATTACACGCTGTACGTCTGCGCCAATCAGTGCAAGTTCGGAGCGTGTTTCCCGCAAACAGCACAAGACCGTGAGTGGGAAGACCGCGCGTTTTTGAATTCGTGCGGCATTTCGGATGTGGCGCGCGGTGTCGTGTACGTCGAAATCGAGATGTCGGGCGCGGTGGTGCGCAAAGCACGCGAACTGCATGCCATGCGCAATCGCAAGTCGCTGATGGGCGAGCGTCGTGCCGCTTCGTGCGGTGAGTTGGATTTGGGAGAAATTCGATGACCGATGACTTCGTGCTGACATGGATGCGTGAGAACAACGCGCCCCTGACGAGCAAAGAGTATCGGCGCATCATGTACATCATGGGTGCGCCGCTTAACGAGATAGACGCAAGTGTTCCGCAAGAGATTCGCAACGTTGAAGACATAGCATGGATGTCAGAACTGGGCGTGAAATGGACGCCGGAGAATGAAGATGCCAACTAGTGGCCGCGTTCGCGCCGATGAATTTTCACCTGTCTGCGAAGTGTTTGAAAATTACGCCGTGGATTGCGTGCGCGGGCAGTGGAGAATCTACGAGGCGTGGAGCGATTACACGCAAGGCACAGGGCACACGATTCGCCGGGGCAAAGTTGTGCGCCGCTTCGACCCCGATGCAGGGCTGTTGGAAGGCAAGCCCGCGTCTTTCACAACGAAGGCCGATGCTGTGCACTATTACGAACGATGGATTCTAAAGACAGGAGCACGCTAATGCAAAATGGAACGATTCGCCAACGCGGAAACACTTGGACGTATCAATATCGCGGCAGCAACGGCAAGTGGAAGTCTCAGGGCGGATTCGAAACGCCGAAGATATCGCATGGATGTCAGAACTAGGCGTGCAGTGGGAGGCCGACAATGAAGACGAAGGTTGATGTGCAGACGCCAAAGCGTATCAGCGTGCCCCAAGGAACCGAGCTGCAAATTTATTCGCGCGATGCGCACGGCAACCACATCCTGTACGACTTGTCGGGGCCACTCGATGTGAGTGTCGTTCCAATCTCGAAGAAACAAGACGAAGATTAAGTTTTAACTCGCAAGGCTAAATTTTTGAAGACGTTGGCAGCTTCGCGTATTTTCGCTGAGGCGCTTAGTTTTGCGCAGTGCTCAGGTGAAAACACCCG
>CAVQBU010000024.1:0-83377 GCA_963710845.1 uncultured Acidobacteriota bacterium
CGCCGGAACCGACGCTGCGGCGCGCGTCGTGAAGTATTCGAAGGAGGACATTGTTCCCATTCGCGCCAAACTCCGCTTCTCGACGCTCATCGTCCTTCCCGAAGACGAGGAGATCCTCGATTTCACCACCGGAGACAAGGAATTCTGGATCATTAACGGGGCCCATAACCTCTGCTACGTCCACCCGGCCCAAGCCGGTATTCGCAGCAATCTAAACCTCATTACAGCGAGTGGTCACGTCTATTCGTTCTTGCTCACGGAAATCAGCGATCATCCGAATGCCGAACCCGATCTGAAGGTCTTCGTCGAACCCAAGGGAAGGCTCGGGCATCTCTGAAACACGCCTTGCGCGGATATGTGAGCGCGAGAGAGGCCGAAGCGTACAAAAAGGAATGGAATCGATCCAATCGCAGGCGTCCGATCAGGTTCGTACCGCCCAGGCGCAGGCGACCGACGAGATAAGTCGATTTCGCGCGACCTATGCCACGAAAGTCCAGTTCGACTACTCCCTCGACCCCAAGGCCGCCCGCGAGCCTTTTCTTGTATCCGCTGTCTACCACGACGAATCATTCACATACATCCGGTGCGCCGCCCGTGAAAAGCCCGCGCTCTATGAAGTCAAGGATGGAAAACCCAATCTGATCACCTTCCAGGTCGAGAACGGCGTCTACATCGCTCCCAAGGTCATCGACTCCGGGTATCTCGTCGTGGGCAAGAAGAAGCTCGAATTTGTGCCGTCATACGCTCCGAACTGAGGAACAGCGATGACCAACCCACCCAAGTTCAGGAAAAAGCACCGAAACCCCAAGGTCTCCTGCCGAAAAACGTCCAGTCCTGGCTGCTTATCGGACTGGCATTCCTGATGGTCGCGATCATGTGGCTGACTGGAGGAAAAAGCCTCCGACGCCCACGAAATCGGCCTCGTCCTTGCGCCGTCAAGTGCCGCTCGAAGTCAACGAAACCAAAATCACCGAATTGCAAAACCGGATCGAGGAATTGCAGCGCCAACAACTGGTCGCGCAGAACGCGCTTGCGCAGCAGACACGTTTGCTCGGAGTCGCACGCAGGACCGGCACAAGACCAGCGGCAGGCGGCGCCTAGTAACCGTCCGAACAGCGAGAGAGGACCCATTCAAGCGGAACGAAAGAGCGGGCTTACATTCGCTGTTTGCTTCAATGTCGCGCTGACTTATCGCAAAACCCCGCCTGCTGCACCGACTCCTGAACCCGCAACCCCCCCCGCCGGCCCAGCCTCGTCCCGTCGGGCCCGACGCCCCTCAAGTCGCACAGCTGTTGAAAGAAATGCAGCCGCACCCGATTTCACCCGCGCAGGGCACTCCACCAGCCGCGCGAAACGATTCCGCGGAATCAAACCACGATCGAAAGGAGGAACCGAGAAACCCTGCCGCCGTGCCGGCTGGCTCCGCCAACGCGGCGGCAGGAAAGACCTACGTACTATTTGAAGGAACCATTCTCGAAACCGTTCTCATCAACCGCCTCGACGGGCGATTTGCCGGTCCCGTCGAGTGCCTGCTCTCCACCGACGTCTATTCGAACGACCGGCAGCATCTGCTGATACCCGCCGGCTCGAAAGTTGCTCGGCGAAACCAAGAAGGTCGACACCTTCGGCCAGACCCGTCTAGCCGTCGTGTTCCATCGCGTGATCATGCCCGACGGATATTCCGTCAGCCTCGACCAATTCAAGGGGCTCAACCAGATCGGCGACACCGGGCTGCGGGACCAGGTCAACAACCACTATCTCCGCATCTTCGGCGTCTCGCTCGCGATTGGCGCGATCGGAGCAGTCGCGGAAGGCGGAACAGCCGGACTCGCTCAACGCCTCCAGCTCCGACCTCATGCGCCAGGGATTCGCGCAAAGCACCGCGCAGTCTTCGGCGCAGATCCTCGACAAGTTCCTCAACATCATGCCCACGGTGACCATCCGCGAAGGCCACCGGGTCAAAGTCTATCTCTCGGGCGATCTCGCGTTGCCCGACTACAACAACCACAAAATGCCTTCCGATCTCTGAAGGCAAAAAAGGAGAGAGTCCGATGAAAAGAAAGATTCTGATTTGCTTGCTCGTTCTGGGATTCGGCGTCGGTACCGCCTCCGCGCAATTCGGGAGCGGGATCGTTTACGACCCGACCAACTACCAAAACGCGCTGCTTCGCTACTACCAGCTCCAGCAGCACCTCCTGCAACTGCAGAAGAGCTACGCGCAAATCACCGACCAACTCAATCTGGCCCTGCAGATGGCGCAGTTCATCAAGAACATGCCGGCCCGCTACCGCGCGCTGTTTTCGCAGTGGCGAAATGTCACTTCGCTCAACACCTTCGGAAACACGGTCTCGTGGATCAACGGCATCAATTCCGGCGTGCTTCCCAACATCAACACCGGCTACCTGAAGTCCACAACCCAGCTCTCCCGTACAGCCCGTACGAACTTCCGGGAATGGATTCCACCGAACTCGGGCGCGTGCAGTCTCAATACGCGTCCGATCGAACTTGCCGATGGCGCGAACATGAACGCGATGGCCACCATCGGCTCGATTCGCGGCAGCGCCGACGATGTCCAAACGCAGATCGGCAACCTTGAACAGGACTCGTTCTCGGGCGACTCCGGTCTCAACAGCGAAGTCTCCGTCCTGAACAAAATCAATGCGGCCGGAGTGTTGACCCTCCGCACCGTTCAGGACTCGAACAAACTTCTCGCCTCGCTTCTCGAACAACAGACCATCCTCGCCAAGCAACAGCGCGACGTCGACGACCAACGCCATCAACGCCGATATCGAGCGCCAGGCCAGCCTGGGCGCGCAACATGGCCCAGGTCACCGGCACCCTGACCGATTCACTTCAAAACTTCCGCATGCCGTAGGCGTGCGGAGACAGACGCCCGGGCGTCGAAGGAGCTGACGGCAGTGCAAACCGATTTCCTGCAGTACATCTTCCAGGCGATCAACAACCTGCTCACCCAGAACCTCGGCTTCTTCGACACCATGGGCCAGAACCTGTTCCGTTCGTTCGCCACGATTCTCATTGCCTGGTTCGGAATCAAGTCCGCTCTCGCTTCCGCCAGCGGAAGGCCGCTTTCCAGTTCGACAATTTCGCGAGCCTGCTTCTGACCATCAGCTTCGGCTTCGCCATGGTCAATTACTACAGCACTCCGATTCCCGGCATTGGCACGAGCTTCCACAATCTGGTTACCGACGAAGCGCAGTTCCTGTCGAGCCAGATCGATCAGGCCCAACTCAAACCGTCGTCTCGCAAGTGGCCGACTTCGAATCGCGCATGGACTCGCCCAGCTGGGGAGACTTCTTTGGAACTGCCATCTACGTCATCGTGACCATTCTGCTCGCCGCCGCGCAGGCCATCGCGATTGTGGTCATCGCCTACGGGTTCATCGCCACCGCGGTTTGCGTGCTTGGTCGGACCGGTCTTCGTTCCGTTCTTCATCGTTCCGAAAATGGAGTGGCTGTTCTGGGGCTGGTTCCGCTGCTTTCTTCAATATGCCTTCTACCAGGTCATCGCCGCCGCCGTCGTGTACGTCATCGGAAATCTCATGCTCGGCGCGCTCCGCCTTCCACCCGCGGGAACTCTTTCGACCGTCCAACTCATTGGCTGGTTTCCGGTTCTGTTCATCACGTTTCTCGCCTCGATCTATGTCCTTCTGAAGATTCCCTCGCTCACGAACCACATTTTCAGCGGCACTGCCGGCGGATCTTCCGCGGGACTGCTCGAAGCGCCCGCCGCCGTTCTCAATCGGGTGATGTGATGGACCGCGATAGAACTTCCACGACGCCAAGCGCCTCTACCTCGAACAGTACGGGGATCCGATGGTGACGAACACATACCTCAAGATTGCGCTCGCCCTGCTGTCCATCGTTTGTGTGGCCCTCGCGCTGATCGATCTCCGCACCATTCGCACATTCCAGAATTTTCGTCCCCTCGTCATCCGCATCGACGACCTCGGCCGCGCCGAAGCCATCAACTATCACAACCTCGAATACAAGCCGCAGGATGCCGAAGCGAAGTATTTTCTGTCCCAGTTCTGCGCCCTCTACTACCGCCGCAACCGCTACACGATTCAGGACGATTTCTCGAAGTCCCTCTACTTCCTCGACGGCAAGCTCGCCGACGGAATTCTCGACGCCTACCGCAAGGACGACATCATCAAGAAATTCATCACGAATACCGCCGCGCCCGAAATCGATGTGGAAGTGAAGAAAGTCGCGCTCGAAGAAATGCAAACACCGCCCTACCGCGCGCGCGTCGACTTCTATATGGTCTATTACTCGCCCGCCGACCACAGCGAACTAAGCGCGATCTCTACACCGCGAACTTCGTCTTCGTTTTCAAATCGCAGGTGCCCAACGAACTGATCCCGATCAATCCGCTCGGAATGACGATCACCTACTTCCGCGAGGACCAGGCATTCAAATGAGGAATCCCGTCCAAACGCAAACCGAAGAGGTCGCGGGCGGACGCAGGGCACCTTCGGCCCAACCTCGGCGCGCCACCGCCGACCTGATGTCCCAGTTGTACTCCTCCCGACGGCCACATCCCCACTCACGGGCTTCCGCCACCAGAACAACCGGCGCGCCTCAGAAGGGCCTCCTTTTCGCCCCGCTTTCCGCCCGCTCCCAAAACACCATTATCTCGCATGGGAAACCTTCACGAAAACCGAGGAATTCAAGATGATTGCGAACGCACTTCTACTGACCATCGCCATCTTGCTCGCCTATGGATTCTGGCTGCTCGACCAGTTGAAGTTCATGGCGCCCTACAAGAGCGTCCTGATTCACTCGTACGGGCCTGACGCTGCTCGTTGCGTTGGCGTGCTCTTTGTGAACGTGTTCGGCGCGGCGCTTCTCCTGCAACGGAAGTTTTTCCTGAAGGATACCGGGCGCAAGCTGTCCCATCTCGACCGCCAATTCCAGGTCGGTCAGGTCGAAATGCCGGCGCCCGAAGACGACCCGGGGGCACCGCCCGATGTCGCGTGATCCCTATCCCGTCGATCCGCAAGACGAGCGCAGCGAGGCTAGCCGCCCCTCGAACGGCCACTTCGACTCGCAACCCCAAGTGGAAGCCCGTTGATCAACCAGCGGCAATTGCTGCGAACGACCCCCGAGCCGCCGATCGTTTGACAAGCAATCGCAGGTCCCAGAAGCCCTCGATTCCCCGCGCGCCCACTATACACGCGAGCGGACCTATTTCCTTCGCGATTCGGAACTCGAAACCCTGGCCGAAGTCGGAACGTTTCGCGTCATCGCCGCTCCCGACCTCGCTCGTGCCAGCTATGGCGGCGACACCGCACGCATGGAACGCGAAATCCGGCGCCTCAAACAACAGTCTTTTCTATCCGAAAAACCTGACCCGGTGACCGGAACAAACCAACCCGTCTGTTCGCCCTGACCAAACGGGGTTCGCGGCTGGTCCGAAAATCGGGGCGCGTGCCAGACGAACAGGCCATCTATCACGGATTTGCCAAGCCACGCGAAGCAAAACACGATGCGGACCTCTACCGCCTGTATCAAGCGGAAGCGAACGGATCGAATCGACCGGAGGTCGTCCCGCGCGTGGTTCTCGACTACGAACTCAAACGGAATCTCAATCGCGATCTCGCAGCTCTCGACAAGGAAGGACGGTCGCCGGAAGCCCTCGAACAGATCGCCGAGCGCCACGGATTATCGGTTGTTAACGGCAAGATTCCCGTGCCGGACCTGCGGGTCGAGTACGACTCGCCGAGATGGAACGACAGCATGTGGACCTGGAGCTTGCGACCCGCAACTACCGGCCCCGCGCCTTGGCCGAAAAAGCAAAGGCCGGCTTTTCTCTCTATGCCCGCCGCGAGGATACTTCGCGGCTCCGGCGCGTTCTCGATGAAAGCGAAATCACGGCAAAAATCCTCTCCCTATGAATATCCCTCGAACACAGATCGACGCACTCCAAGCCCTCGGTTACACCGAAGACGAAGCGCGCTTTCTCTATCTCGTCGCCACTCATTCCGGATACTTTGTCGCCCGCCAGTTCCTGGGCTTTACCGGCGCCTACTGGGGCAAACGAACGACGCTATTCTGGAACAAACTCCAGGCGGACCGGCACGCACGAACGTACCGTTCGCTAAGGGCGGCACCGCTTACCATCTGTTCTCGCGGAAGGTTTACCGCGCAATCGGCAGGGAGAATCTCCGCAATCGCCGCGAGCACGAACTCGAATACATCCGTACCCGCATTGCGATGCTCGACTTCGTGCTCGGAAATCTCGATCTCGCACTACCTCGAAACCGAGCCCGACAAAGTCGCCTATTTTTGTACGAAACTGCAGTTGCCCAAACAACATTTGCCCTCGAAAACCTACAGCGGACGCCACACCGTCACGCCAACCGTCCGCTATTTCGTGGACCGCTATCCAATGTTCTTTCCAGCCCCTTCGTCCGGTTCGCAGATTGTGACGCTGACCTACATTCAGGACGCCGAGGCAAACCTGGCGGGATTCGTGCATCACTTGCAAATGTATCTGCCGTTGTTTCGCGAGCTGTCCGAGTTCCGATTTCTCTTTCTCGCGCGGACGATGCGCATTCGTCAAGGCCTCGGAACTGTTCCACGATCTGGTCACGATTCCGCTCGAATCGAACCCCGCCGAGGACCTCCTGCGCTACTTCGCGATTCGCAAAGGCTGGGAACTCGCCCACTACACTTCTCTGACTGAAGGAGATTTCATCTTTCGTAATCTCGCCAAGGAACGTTTCGCAAGGCACACGTTTCGAACATCTCTACCGCGCCTGGAAAGTGGGACGTGTTGTCGACGCCGAAATTCGCGAGGACCTGCGCGGAAGCGACAAGCCACACACTGTTCAATTCGACACGCAGACTCTGCGTGCGATTGGTCCCTCCGACGACGGAACGAGAGGAAAACCGGTGAAGAAGGTAAATATGACACCCTGCAACATCGTCCTGCACCAAGGTCTTCACCTTGTGGCCCCGCATGTTCCTCGAACACAAGGCATGCGTGAAGCGAAACCCAAAAGCAGCAGCGGGAAAACTACCAAAACGGGCGGGAGCGACCCCACTTTTTCGGCTTTCAGCCGCCCAAAAAGTGCGTGGGGTCGCTCCCGCCCTGGGGCACCGTGTCCGGTGCCTGCAGTTTTTTCCACCTCGTCAGAACGAGATGTTGTAATTCACTTCGAAGGAGACTGCAATGCCCATCATTAAGAAAGCACCAGCGATTCTTACGCGAGAAGTTCGCATGGAAGAACCGGTCAGCGTGCTGCTCGATGACTACGCTCAATTCATCGAAAGCAGCCCGGATCACGTCGTCAATTCGGTCTTGAAGAAAACCCTCTGGCGGGATCAGGACTACCGCAAGTGGCGCGAGGGGCGCAAAGGCCTCGACGGATGGCGCGGCCCGGCCTAAGCCCGAACGCCAGGAGCGATCATGATGCGTCGTGTGCTCGCATCGCGACATTTTGTCGCCGCGGTTCTCGCTATGGGTTCGGGAACGGTGCTGTTTTATGGCCGGCCATTCCCTGAAGACCAGTTGTTCCTGCGAGTCATCGCCATGCGAGCGCCGCATGTCTTCTTGAGCTTCCGCTGGCTCTACAACATAGCTCTGTTCACTACGCCCTACATCGCCTATCTCGGAGTCCTGTCGGCGCTCTACATCGGCACTCTGAGGCTTCGTCGTCGCATCGTGGCCGGACGGCTCCCGCCTTATCCCGAACCGCAGAAACGCGACGACCTATTTATCGTGTTGGGAGAAATACATAACCCGCGGCGCCCGGGCCCATCCGAAACTCCCCGCTGGCTGCTCATCCCGGAACGCGGATTGTTCACCGGCATCGCCATCCTGGGCGCCGTCGGAAGCGGGAAAACCTCTTGCTGCATGTACCCCTACACCGAGCAGATCCTGGCTTACAAAGCCGACGACCCAGCGCAGCGGATCGGTGGCCTCATCCTGGAAGTGAAGGGTGACTTCTGCAGGAAGGTGAAACAGATTCTGGAGCGCCACGGGCGAGGCGAGGACTACATCGAGATCAGTCTCGATTCGGAGTTCCGCTACAACCCGCTTCACAACGACCTCGATGCCTATGCGCTTGCCTTCAACATCGCATCCTTATTAAATAACCTGTTCGGCCGCGGCAAAGAACCCTTCTGGCAACAGGCGTACACCAATCTCGTCAAATTCATCATCCTGCTTCATAAGGTCGCCTACGACTACGTCACCCTGTTCAATGTCTACGAGTGCGCCATCTCTCCGCCACTCCTTGACCAACGAATTCAAGAGGCGGAGGAGATCGTCATGGGCCGGCATTTTGTCGCCGTCGCGACCACAGCTCTTCGGCGAGCGGGCCGCCGACCTAGCGGGCTTGGGCTTTCAGCATCGGTCGAGACGAGGACCGCTATGTGCCGAAGCCACGCCCGAGCTGCGGGAGCTGTTGCGGACAAAAGGAATTCCTTTCGAGCCGCGAAGCGTTCTTGACCCCGCCCATGCCGATCCCGATAAACTTGCGCAACTGCAGGCCGTGAAGCGCTGGTTTACGGAGGACTGGCGAAGAATTGAGCCGAAGCTCCGCACGTCGATCGTCGAAGGCATTTCGGTCTTCCTTTCTCTCTTCGACGACAGCCCCAAGGTGAAGCGCGTCTTCTGCCCGAAAAAGGAGTGCTACGACTCCCAAAAGAATGCAGAAAACCAACACGGAAAGCCTCTGCCTTCGTTTTCCTGGCTGATCGAAACAGGTAAAGTCTGTGCCCTTAATTTCCCCATCGGCATGAACCCCGGTCTTGCCAAGGCCATCGGGGTAATGATGAAGCTCGATTTCGAACGCGCGGTTCTGAATCGCGTGCCCGAGATGGAGGCAAATCCCGAGAAACACTTCCGCCAGGTTCTGTTTCTCTGCGACGAGTACCAACACTTCGCGACCGTGGGGGAAAGCGATCCAACGGGCGATGAAAAGTTCTTCAGTCTCTCGCGCCAGCCCAAGTGCATTCCCATCGTCGCCACACAGAGCATTAGTTCGCTGCGGTCCGCGCTGCCGGGAGACAGCTGGCGGACCTTGCTCCAGACCTTCCGGACAAAGATCTTCCTGACGCTTTCCGACGACTTTTCGGCCAAGAGCGCAAGCGAGCTCTGCGGCCGGGAAGACCGGCTCAAGGTCAGCTACAACCTCTCGGAAAGCGGGCACGATGCCCGCGTCAGTTTGCTGACCGGCAACACGCTCTCTCACCGCGCCAATATTACCGCCTCGAAAAGCTACAACACGCAGACCGACTTTCGCTTTGACATGAAGACGTTCACCGAATTGCGTAATGCGCAGTCCGTCGTCATCGCCTATGACGGCCTGAATCCGATTCCGCCGTCCTTTTGCTATCTGAAGCCCTATTACAACGATCCCAACAAATCCTATTTCCAGCAGCTGGAAGAAGGAGCGCTTTAATGCATGGATTTGAAACCATTCTTCCGTTTCTCAAGCCTATCGAGCACCTCATCCTCGATGACTCGATCAGCGAGGTTATGGTCAATGGTCCGGACCGCGTCTTCATCGAGCGGAGGGGTTTCATCGAGCGGGCTTCCGGAATCACTCTGGGTGAGCGCGCGCTGATGGTCGCGGTGAAAAACATCGCACGCCGTTTGGGAGATGACATTTCGGAGGCAAAGCCGATACTTGATTCACGCCTGCCCGGACGGGAGCCGCGTCGCGGCCGTCATCCCTCCGTGCAGCCTCGGCGGCGTCACACTGACCATTCGCAAGTTCAATGCCCACCGCTTCGAACTCGAAGATCTGATTCGCGTCGGGACGCTCGACCGCAGTCTAGCGAATCGACTGGAGGACTATGTTCTGCATCGCCGCAACATCTTACTCAGCGGCGGGACCGGCACCGGGAAAACGACGCTTCTTACGGCGCTCGGAAAGTTCATTCCACCGGACGAGCGCATCCTGCTTATTGAGGACACCGCGGAGATCCAACTGCACCATGACAATCTCGTCCGTTTCGAGGCGCGCCGGGAACAGAACGGCATTTCCGCTGTCTCGATTCGTGACCTGCTCAAAGCTGCTCTTCGCCATCGTCCAGACCGAATTTTGTTGGGTGAAATCCGCGGCGGCGAAGCCTTTGACCTTCTCCAACTTTTGAACACCGGACACTCCGGAACTCTCTCGACAATCCACGCGAGTTCCGCGAAGCAAGGTCTCGCCCGCTTCACAAGCTGCGTCCTGCAGAGCGGCGTCGAGCTGCCGTACCGCGCCGTCAAGACCAATATCGGAGATTCTCTGAATGTTGTTGTCCAAATCGAGCGCCGCCCGGGACGCCGTTTCATCTCCGAAGTGCTTGAGATCAACAGCTACGATCCCGACGCCGACTTGTTCGACTTCGGTGCGGTCTACGTGGCACCGCGAGAACATGCATGAACGAGTCCGCTCAATTCTCCCGACGGATACTTTCAGCTTCGGAATACGTCCTGGCGCTCCATTCGCCCGAAGACCGGGTCGCCGTTCTTTTGCGGAACCGCGCCCGCGGACAGACCATGCAGCGCATCCTTGCCGCGGAGGCAATCGCAAGTCCACTCTTTCTTTACTGGCTCACGGAACAGAACGAGCGAGGCGCTGACATCTTTCTTGGGATGAATCCCATCAAGGAGAACTCCTACAGCCGGACGAAGGAGAATATCCGCGAAGTCCGTCACGTGTACCTTGATCTCGATGAAAGTGCTACCGAGTCTCTCGACGCCATACGGTCGTCCGGGGATATTCCCACCCCCAATTTTGTCCTCGATACCTCTCCAGACAAACACCAGGTGATCTGGCGGGTCGACGGACTGGATCAAGATCAAGCCGAATCGCTTTTGCGGTCACTGGCAACGGCGTTTCGAGGCGACCCTGCGGCGACGGACATATCCCGTGTGCTGCGCGTGCCGGGATTCGCAAACCGAAAGTACAACGAACAATTTCTGGTGAGCGCGGTTCAGGAAACAGCCCAGATCTATCACCTTCGCGATTTTGCAACGTACGAGGATTCGCCCGACGCGCCGCGGCGCCCGGAAGATCACTCCGGACCCACACGCAGAATGCAACCCGGACACCGCAGCCAATCCGAAGCCGATTGGGCCTATGCGAAGCGGGCTCTCGCCCGTGGTGACAATCCGGAAGACGTGATTCGACGGATTGCGGATTTCCGGGCTGATGACAAATATGCGCCCGATTCCTATGCTCGCCGCACGGTAACCAAGGCACGAGCAGAACTCGATCTCGAACCATTCAAATCCAAGTGAATTCCACGTGCGCGATGGATATACTTCCCATCACGGAAAAGCAAGGCGGGCCAGCTTACAAAGGAGGCTGGCACAAAGATATGGCTCGCCGACGCTATCAGAAGGGGAACCTTCGCAAACGCGGTAAGCGCAACCCGCTATGGGAGCTACAGTGGTGGGAAGACTACATCAAGGAAAACGGCAGCATAGGAAGACGGCGGCAGTCGGCCGTTCTGGGCCTGGTTTCCGACTTGACACAACGTCAAGCGCGAAAACTGGCCGAGGAGCGATTACGGCCCGTCAACCAGGAGTTGTTGCTGCCGCAATCCACGCATGGCGTTCGGAGATTTTGTCGAGCGTTACTTCGTGCCGCTTTTCTTTCCAACACTCAAACTTTCCACGCAAAAACGTTACCGTCAAACCCTAACAACTCACCTATTGCCTGCTTTTGGAAAGTATCGGCTTCGGGACATCGGAACCGTCGACCTGCAGCGATTTGTATTGCAAAAAATGGAAGGCGGTTTGGGATGGGAATCCGCCAATCATTTGCGCAATCTCATCTCCAAGGTCTTCGAGACGAGCGACGAAATGGAACTGCCACTCGGGGCTCAATCCCGCAAGTGGAGTTTCTCTTCCCGAGAAAATTCCGGTTCGCGAAAAACACGCTCTCACACCCGAACAGATTCCTCGTCTTCTCGAATTGCTCAAGGAGCCAGTTCGCACCACGCGTGCTCTTAGGCATTTTGACGGGGATGCGGGTCGGGGAAATTCTCGGTCTGCGCCGAAAGGACGTAGACTTTGTGACGGGCGAGATCCGTATCGAACAGGCCAATTATCGCGGCTTGTTCGGGCCGCCGAAGACCAAAGGCAGCAAGCGATCACTTCCCATTCCCCGAGCTCTCGCCGCTCCGCTCGCGCGCGCATGTGGACACCACGCGCGATCCCGAGACGAGTGCTTGGTGTTTCAATCCCGCTATGGCAAGCCACTCAGCGATTCGAATCTCCTGCACCGGCATTTGAAACCGGCAGGTGCGAAGATCGGCGCGCCATGGCTCAACTGGCATACCTTGAGGCGGACTCACGCTACATTGTTGCAGGTGGCGGGGGCTTCCTTAAAGGATGCGCAGGCGCAACTCGGTCACAGCAAGATGTCCACGACGCTAGAGATCTACACGGTGCCGATTCCCGCGCACTTGCGGGTAGCGGTCGAAAACCTATCGCTATTGGTGACGAATGGTGACGAGTTTGGACCAATTGCGGAGGGAATTCCTACCACTGTCCAATAGAATCAAGAGGATATGGTAGGCCCGTGCGGGCTCGAACCGCAGACCTCCACCGTGTCAAGGTGGCGCTCTAGCCAACTGAGCTACGGGCCTATCAACTGCTCATAATCTTAACACAGCGGTGGCGCGCCATTCTCCCGCGCCGTTACTGGTTCTTAATCACTTCGCCACCCTTCATCACGAAGTGCACATTCTCCAGCACGTGCACATCCGCCAGCGGGTCGCCCTGCACCGCCACGATGTCTGCAAACTTTCCCGCCTCCAGCGTCCCCACCCGATCCGACCATCCGATCAAATCCGCCGCATTCACCGTCGCCGCCTGAATGGACTGCAACGGCGTCAATCCCATCGACACCATTTTTCCGAACTCGTGCGCATTCAAACCGTGCGGATACACCGCCGCGTCCGTGCCAAACGCAACTTTCACTCCTTCCTTGAACGCGTGCGAAATATTTTTCTGCGCGATGGGCATAACCATCTTGGCCTTCTCGATCATGCTCGCTGTCAATCCCAGCGTCTGCAGATTCTCCATCAGCCAGTCTTCCAAATACACCGTCGGGACCAGGTACGTCCCGCGCTCCTTCATCAATTGAATATCTTCATCATTAATGTAGCTGCCGTGCTCGATCGAATCCACGCCGGCCAGCACCGCGTACTTGATCCCCGTCGCGCCGTGCGCGTGCGCCGCCACCTTCCGGCCCAGTCCGTGCGCGGTGTCCACGATCGCTTTCATCTCTTCCGGGCTGTATTGCGCGAACGCTGGATTATCGCCTTCAGACAGCACACCGCCCGTCGCCATAAACTTGATCACGTCCGCGCCGTACTTTATGTCCTCGCGCACTTTCAGCGTCACGCCATCCACCCCGTCGGCCACTCCGTCATCTGACCAGTGGTATTGCGGCGCGAGAAAATTGTTGTCCGCGTGCCCACCCGTAATTCCCAGTGCCGGGCCAGACACCAGCATGCGCGGGCCCGGCACGTCGCCGGCCTTGATCGCATCGCGCAGCGCAATGTCCGAATATCCACTGGCGCCCACGTTGCGCACCGTGGTGAATCCGGCCTCGAGGGTCACGCGCGCGTTGCGCGCGCCCGTCAACGCCTGCCGTGGATAAGAAGCGTGCAAGCCGGCCGGGCCGGAATCGTACGGCGTCATCGTCAAGTGCGTATGGCAGTCAATCAGCCCCGGCAGCACTGTCGCGTTCGAGAGGTTAATCGTCTTCGTCCCCGCCGGGAGCCGGCCAGAAATTTCCGCGGTCTTCCCGATCGCTTTGATCCGATCGCCTTCAATCCAGATGGTCTGATCGCTCAGATAATTTCCCGTGCGCACATCCAGCACTTTTCCCGCATGGATCGCAATTTCCGCGGGCGCCGCGCTTTTCGCCGTTTGCGCAGCGCAGACCCATGCCATCGTCGAAACAAAGAAAGCCAGAATTCCCAAACGCCTCATTCTCATCCCTCCAGATTTCATCGCGGACTTCGCAGCGCGTGGGATTGTATCCCTCTGGCGCGAAAGTTTCCGGCACTATTTTTCTTTCACGCTGCGAGCCTTAGCAGCAATCGCTCGCGCTGGAAATCTCCTACAATTATTTTCCGTGCAACGCTTGACACGCTCGGCAGATGCTGTATGATTATGCGGTGTTATGCATAAATGTGCATAAACAAACATGGGCGCTCATAAAAAATTCCGGCAAGGCCAGATCCTGAAGCTCCTCACGGGCGAAGCAGTCGCCAGTCAGGACGATCTGCGCCGCCAGCTCATCCACCTCGGCGTGCGCGTGACTCAAGCCACGCTCTCGCGCGACCTGCGCGAACTGCGCCTGGTCAAGACTGTGGACGGCTATAAGCCGCTCGCCGCTGCCAAATCTGACGATGCGCCACCGGTTCCGGCGCTTGCCCGCGCTCTGAAAGAATTCTTGCTCGATATCCGCCCCGCGCAGAACATGCTCGTGCTGAAAACTCCTCCCGGAGGCGCGCAACCTCTCGCCGCCGCCGTGGATTCCGAACGTTGGAAGGAAGTCGCTGGCACTCTAGCGGGCGACGACACCGTACTCATCATCACGCCGTCGCGTAACGCTCGCGCCGCCGTTCAGAAACGCGTGGAGGAAATGCTCCGATGACAGACCCGTTACGGGTCGCCGTCGTCGGAGCAACGGGCTACGCAGGATTTGAGCTGGCCCGCCTCCTTCTTCGGCACCCCAAAATCGAAAAGCCGATTTTTTATTTGCGCGAAAGCCATGCCGGCGTCCGTTGCCTCACGGAACTGTACCCACAGCTGCGCGGATGGGGCGAAGCGCCCTGCAAACCACTTTCCGTGGAAGCGATCGCGAACAGTGGCGCGCAGGTCGTGTTTCTTTCCACGCCTCACGAAGCGTCGCTCGAACTCGTGCCCGCGCTGCTCGCGGCCAATCCTGCGCTGCGCATCGTGGACCTCAGCGGCGCGTATCGTTTCCGCGCTCCGGAAACTTTCGCGCATTGGTACAAGTTAGCCGCGCCGGATTCTGCGACGCTCTCGCGAGCAGTCTACGGTTTGCCTGAACTTTACGCGGACGCTCTGCCCGCAGCGCGGCTCGTAGCCAACCCCGGTTGCTATCCCACCTCGGTAATTCTGGGGCTGCGGCCCCTCGTCGAGGCCGGCTGGATCAACGCGGAGCGCGGCATCGTCTGCGATTGCAAATCCGGTGTCAGCGGCGCAGGCAAAGAACCCAAACGTGAGACTCACTTCGTCGAAGTAAATGAAAATTTCCGCGCCTACGGACTATTCACGCACCGCCACACGCCCGAAATTACTGAACACAGCGGCCTTACGCCCGAAAACTTCATTTTCACCACCCATCTGCTCCCCGTCGAGCGCGGGATTCTCTCTACCTTATATATGTGGCTCCATCCTGCTCGCGGCGCGGACGAAATCGAAACGCTCTATCGCCAATACTTCGCCGCGCGCCCGCTGGTTCGCATTCTCCCGCACGGTCGGTTGCCCGAATTGCAGCACGTCACTCACACCAATTTCTGCGACATCGGATTTGCGCTCGACCCCTCGGGCGAACGGCTCGTCGTCGTCTCCTGCCTGGACAATCTCGGCAAAGGCGCCGCGGGCCAAGCAGTACAAAACATGAACCGGATGTGGGGCTATCCGGAAACGGCAGGTTTGTTATGAGACTGGTAATAAAAATTGCAGGCGCGCTCCTCGAAAGTGAAGAAACCGTGCAGACCATCGCGCGGCAGATCACCGAGCTCGCGCGCGCCGGCCACGAACTGCTGGTGATTCACGGCGGCGGAAAGATTTTCACCGCAACTCTCGCACGCATGGGCATCGCCAGCCGCTTCGTCAGCGGCCTGCGCGTCACCGATCGCGAAACGCGCGACGCGGCCGTGATGGTTTTCGGCGGCCTCCTCAATAAGCGTCTCGCTGGCGCAATTTCCCTCGCCGGTCAGCCCGCCGTCGGCATCAGCGCTTCCGACGCTGCATGTTTTCTCGCCGAGCCCATGCAGCTCGATGAACGCGAAGGCAGGCTCGGCTTCGTCGGCTACCTCACCGAAGTGAATGTGGATTTTCTGCGCTCGCTGTGGCGCTCGAGCATCGTCCCCGTCGCTTCCTGTCTCGGCCTTGGCGCAGATGGCGAGCTTTACAACATCAATGCGGACCACATGGCCGCTGCCGCCGCGGAATTCATCCGCGCCGATCGCCTGATTTTTCTCACGGACGTTGCCGGCGTACTCGACGGCCAGAAGGTTCTGCGCGCCGTGCGCGGCGGCGAAATCGAACAGCTCATTCGCCAGAATAAAGTCTCGGGCGGCATGATCCTGAAACTCGAAGCCGCCAAACGCGCGCTCGCGGGGGGCGTCTCCGAAGTGCGCATCGTCGGCGGCACTGCCAGCCGCGCCCTGCTCTCTGCGGTCCAAGGCGTGCGTTGCCCCGGCACGCGCGTTCTGCCTATCGTTCATGAGGCCGCGAAAGCCGCCCACGGAGCCCCCTGTTGAAAAAGTTGAAAATGGCGCGCAAAAAAAATACGGCAAAGGCGAGGCCGCTCTCTCCCGCGCAAATTCGCGGTGCGGAAGCGCGCTACCTGATGAACACTTACCGCCGCCCTCCGCTGGTGTTCACGCACGGCCGCGGCTGCCGCCTTTACGATTCGCAAGGTCGCGAATATCTCGATTTTCTCGGCGGCATCGCCGTCAACGCGCTCGGCCATGCCCATCCGCGCCTGGTGCGCGTGATTCGCCGGGAAGCGGGGCGCGCCATCCATCTTTCCAATCTCTTTCAGAATCCCTATCAAGCGCCGCTCGCGCGCAAACTCGTCGAATGGTCCGGCCTCGACCGCGTTTTCTTCACAAACAGCGGCACCGAAGCGATTGACGGCGCGCTGAAGCTTGCCCGCACCTACGCAAACGCTAAAGTCACGACCAGCGGCACCGCGCCCAAGACGCGCATCCTCGCGCTGGAGAATTCCTTCCACGGCCGCACGTTTGGCGCGCTATCGATTACGCATCCAGCGAAGTATCGCGAACCGTTCGCGCCTCTGGTTCCCGGCGTCGAGTTCGTGCGCTTCAACGATGTCGCAGACCTTGAAGCTAAATTCGATAACACCGTCTGCGCGTTGGTACTCGAAACCATCCAGGGCGAAGGCGGCATTTTCCCTGTCAGCGAACCGTTCTGGCAACGCGCCCGCTCTCTTGCAACGCAGCACGATGCGGCCCTGATCGCCGACGAAATTCAATGCGGTCTCGGACGCACCGGCCGCCACTTCGCCTACCAGAAATTCACCTCGCGTCCGGACATTCTCGCGGTTGCGAAACCTCTGGCCGGAGGTTTGCCGCTCGGCGCCATCATCGCCAACGAAAAATTCGCATCCGCGTTCGTGCCCGGGCTGCACGGCACCACATTCGGCGGCGGCCCGCTCATCTGCGCCACCGCACTGGAATTCCTGAACGTCATCGAGGCCTCCAACCTGCTCGCGAACATTCGCGAACGCGGCGCCGAGCTGCGCCAGGGCATCGAAAAGCTCGCCGCCAAGTTCGATTTCATCCGCGAAGTCCGCGGCGAAGGCTTGATTCTCGGCGTTGATCTCGCGATTGACGGCGCGCCCATCGTCACCGCTGCGCTGCGCGGCGGCCTGCTCATCAATTGCACGCACGAACACATTCTGCGTCTCCTGCCGCCCTTTATCATCCGGCGCAAGGATGTCGCAGAATTTCTCAACAAGTTCGAAAAGGCCCTGAAACAGGCGACAAAACCCAGCTCGACCCAAAACGCAAAACCGAAAGCGCAGCCAATTGCTCTGGCTGCCGCGAGGTAAATGCAAACATGAACACGACTGCTGCAGCCGCATCCGTCACTCTGACCAGCGACCTCCTCACGGGAATGGAATGGAGTCCCGCGCAGGTCCGCAGCTTCCTTCAGCTCGCCGCGGACGTGAAGGCGCATCCCGACCGTTACCGCGGAGCGCTCGCCGGCCGTTTCTTCGCGCTGATTTTCGAGAAGCCTTCTCTCCGTACGCGCGTCACTTTTGAAGTCGGGATCGCCAGCCTCGGCGGCTCATCCGTGTTTCTCGATCACACCGTCACGCATCTTGGCGAACGCGAATCCATCCCGGACGTCGCGAAAAGCCTCGAGCGCTGGGTCACTGGCATCGTCGCGCGCGTCTTCAAACAAGAATCGCTCGACCAGCTGGCCGCGAACGCAAACGTTCCAGTGATCAACGCGCTTTCCGACCTCTATCATCCGTGCCAGGCGTTCGCCGATTTCTTCACGCTCGAAGAACGCTTCGGAAATCTTCGCGGCCTGAAAGTCGCGTACGTCGGTGATGGCAATAACACCTGCCACTCGCTTCTCAGCATCGGCGCGCGCGCCGGAGCGCATGTACGCGTCGCCACGCCCGCGGGCTACGAGCCCGATCCGAATATCGTCGCCGAAGCCAAGCGCGTCGTTCGAGAAACGCGCGGCAAAATCGAAATTCTGCGCTCGCCCGCGGAAGCGGTCGCCGGCGCGCAAGCGATTTACACCGACACATGGACCAGCATGGGCCAGGAACAGGAAACCGCCGCGCGCGAAGCCGCGTTCGCTGGCTATCAGGTCAACGACGGTCTCTTCGCCCACGCCGCGCCCGATGCGATTTTCATGCACTGTCTTCCGGCTCATCGCGGCTCGGAAGTCAGCGAAGCCGTCATGGATTCGCCGCGCTCCATCGTTTTCGAACAAGCCGAAAATCGCCTGCACGTGCAGAAAGCAATTCTGCTGACGCTGCTCAATTAATTTCGGCGACAAATCAAGGAGAAAGCATTGCCCAAGAAAATTGTGCTCGCATATTCAGGGGGCCTGGACACCTCCATCATCATTCCCTGGCTTAAGGAGACCTATCCGGGCTGCGAAGTGATCGCCATGATCGGCGACCTGGGCCAGCAGGAAGATCTGGAAGCCGCGCGAAAAAAGGCGCTGGCGACGGGCGCAAGCTCCGCCTATGTGGAAGATCTCCGCGAGGAATTCATCACCGGCTACATCTGGCCCACGCTGCGCGCCGGAGCCGTGTACGAACATAAATATCTCCTCGGCACATCCTTCGCGCGTCCGCTGCTCGCGCAGCGCCAGGTTCAGCTCGCCAAAGAACTCGGCGCCGACGCCGTCGCGCACGGCTGCACCGGAAAAGGCAACGACCAAGTCCGTTTTGAGCTGGCCGCCAAAGCCCTCGCGCCCGAACTGCAAATCATCGCGCCCTGGCGCGAATGGAATATCGTCTCGCGCGAAGAAGCCATCGCCTACGCGCAGGCGCACAATATTCCCGTCGAGCAGACCAAGAAAAATATCTACAGCCGCGATCGCAACATCTGGCACCTCAGCCACGAAGGCGGCGTGCTCGAAGATCCCGCGAACGCGCCCGACGAAGCCATGTGGCAATGGGTCACTTCGCCCGCGAACGCGCCCGCGCATCCCACCACCGTCGAAATCGGTTTCGCTGGCGGCACTCCCGTTTCCGTCAATGGTAAAAATCTCGCGCCGGTCGCGTTGCTCGATCAACTAAATGAAATCGCCGCCGCGAATGGCGTCGGCCGCATGGACATCGTCGAAAATCGCCTCGTCGGCATCAAATCGCGCGGCGCGTATGAAACTCCGGGCGGAACGCTGCTCGTCACCGCGCATCGCGAGCTGGAATCGCTCGCGCTCGACCGCGAAACCGCGCACTACCAGCAGCTTCTCTCTCTGCGCTACGCCGAAATGGTTTATTACGGAATGTGGTTCACGCCGCTGCGCGAAGCTCTCGACGCGTTCTTCACGAGCGCGCAGCGCCGCGTCACCGGCTCGGTCTCGCTCACGCTCTGCAAAGCCATCGTCAACGTCGCCTCGCGTAATTCGCCCTATTCGCTCTATCGCACCAATCTCGCGAGCTTCACCATGACTGGTTACAACCCCAAAGACGCCGAAGGCTTCATCAATCTTTTCGCGCTGCCGATCACCGTGCCACAGGAACCGGCTCTAACCGCGGCGCCAAAAAAAGTACCTCAGAAGGCCAACGCCTGATGACTGCTCCCCGCGAACAGAAGATGTGGGGCGGCCGCTTCGAGCGCGGCCCCGACGCATCTTTTTACGAATTCGAGCGCTCCTGGAGCTTCGATCGCCGCATGCTCCCGCAGGAACTGGCGCTCGATCGCGCCTGGGCGCGCGCCATCGTCGCCGCGGGAATCCTCACGGAGGAAGAAGGCCAGAAAATCGCAGCAGCACTCGGCGAAATCGCATTGCGCGCGCAGACTGATGCAGCCTGGCTCAACGCTTCGACAGCCGAGGACGTCCATCATTTCGTCGAAGCCGCGCTGGTTGAAAAACTCGGCCCTCTCGGCGCCAAGCTGCACACCGGGCGCAGCCGCAATGAGATGGTGGCCACGGAATTTCGCATGTATGTCCGCGAAGCCGCGCAGGATCTCCGTCGCGCGATCGCTTCCCTGGAACGCGCCATTGCCGCGCAGGCCGAGAGCAATCTGCCGACTCCCATGCCTGGCACTACGCACATGCAGCACGCACAGCCGATTCTGCTTTCGCACTGGCTCTTGGCCCACGGCGAAGCATTTCATCGAGACGCCGAACGCCTGGCCGCAGCCTCCGCGCGCGCCGATGATTGCCCTCTCGGCTCCGGCGCCCTCGCGGGCTGCGCTTTTCCGCTCGATCGCAACGCGTTAGCGCGCGATCTGGGATTTTCGCGCACCACTGCCAATAGCCTCGACGCCGTCAGCGACCGCGACTTCGCCCTCGAATTTCTTTTCGCGCTTTCCACCCTCGCGATGCACCTCTCGCGCCTTGCCGAAGATTTCGTTCTATTCGCGTCGCCCGAGTTCGCTTTCATCGAGCTGCCCGACGAATTTTCCACCGGCAGCAGCCTGATGCCGCAAAAAAAGAATCCCGATGCCTGGGAATTGATTCGCGGCAAGACCGGCCGCATCTACGGCTCGCTCGTCGCGCTACTCACGACCTGCAAAGGCCTGCCTTCCAGCTATCAGCGCGATCTGCAGGAAGATAAGGAATCGCTCTTCGCCGCGCACGAGCAGGCGCTGTCCATGATCCAGATCGCCGCCGCTACTCTCGCAGCAACGCGTTTCCGCACGGACCGGCTTTGCCAGGCCGCGCAAGATCCCGCGCTCGTAGCCACCGAAGTCGCGGATTATCTGGTGACTTTCGGCGTGCCCTTTCGCGAAGCGCACGAGATCGTGGGAAAAGTGCTGCGCGCGGCCGAGCAGGAAGGTAAATCCATTCGCGAGATGCCGCTCGAGCGCCTGAGAGAATTTTCTCCGGCGTTTGGACCCAGCTTGGCTACGGCTCTCACGCTCGAATCAGCTCTGGCGCGTCGCGCCACGCGTGGCGGGACTGCTCCGGGTGCCGTACGCTCCGCCCTGCAGGACTTCAATGCGCGTCTCGCCAAGCTCGAGGAGAATCCATGAGAACGCGTCGCGCAAAAATTTCCGACGCCCCTGCGATTCACGCCCTCATCGCGCATTACGCCGCGCAGGGATTGCTGCTCCCCCGCGCTGTAGAAGAAATTCGCGCCAATATCGGCCACTTTATCGTTCAGGAAGAAAATCGCCAGGTCGTCAGCTGCCTTTCGCTGGAAGGTTACGGCGCGGACCTCGCTGAAATCCGCTCCATCGCGGTGGACCCCGAAAACCGCCGCCAGGGATTCGGCGCGCGCCTGATTGCCTCCGCCCTCGCGGAAGCCCGCCACCGCGGCATCGCCCGCGTTTTCGCCGTCACGCACGCGCCCAAATTTTTCGAGCGCCAGGGTTTCGCCGCAGCCACACGCCAGTCGCTCGCCGAAAAAATCGAGCGCGATTGCCGCACGTGCTCCCAGCAACGCACCTGCAAACTTGTCGCCGTGATCGCCACCGTAATTCCCGAACGCGTCACCATGCCTATCTTGTCCGAAACCGCTGCCCCGGTTCCGGCCTGCTAAGCAGAGAACCCATGACCACGCGCCTATCCAATGCCGACATCCCGCAAGGTTTCACTTTCGCCGCCACGCACTGCGGCCTGAAAAAGTCCAAACTCGATTTGGCCATACTGATCAGCGAAACCCCAGCATCGGCCGCCGCAGTCTTCACGACCAATCGCGTAAAGGCCGCGCCCGTAGTCGCCTCGCAGCTGCATCTGCGGCAATCGGCGCACCGCATGCGCGGCGTGATCGTCAATTCCGGCAACGCCAATTGCTGCACCGGCTCCGAAGGTCTCTCCGCCGCCGCCACCACCGCACTGAAGCTCGCCCGCGAACTCGGGCGCCTGCATCCTTCGCAAATTTTGGTGTGTTCCACAGGCGTCATCGGCGTTCCGCTGCGCTGGCAAAAAATCGTAAACGCAATCCCACGCCTCGCCCGGGCGCGCCATCGCACCGCCAGTTCTTTCGCCGAATTCACCCGCGCCATCATGACCACAGACACGCACCCCAAATGGGCCGCTGCGAAATGCCGCATCGGCGGCAAACAAGTTCGCATCCTCGGCTGCACCAAAGGCGCCGGCATGATTCAGCCCAACATGGCCACCATGCTCGGCTTTCTCGCCACAGACGCCGCCATTTCCCCCGCGCTTCTCTCCCGCGCGTTGCGCGCCGTCGTCGAGCGAACGTTCAACGTCATCACCGTGGACGGCGACACTTCCACCAACGATACCGTCACGCTGCTCGCGAACGGCGCATCCGGCGCCCGCAAAATCACAAACGCAAACGACGATTGGAAGAAATTCTGCGCGGCGCTGGAACTCGTCTGCCAATCCCTCGCCCTGCAAATCGTCGCCGATGGCGAAGGCGCCCGGCACGTAATCGAAATCGAAGTTCGCGGCGCTCCCACGGATCGCGCCGCAAAACAAATCGCGCTCACCATCGCGAATTCGCCGCTGGTAAAAACCGCGATCGCCGGCGCCGACCCCAACTGGGGACGCATCCTTGCCGCTGCCGGCCGCGCCGGCGTCGCATTCGATTTCCAGCGAGCCGATATTTCCCTCGCAGGCATAAAAGTCTGCCGCCAGGGCCGCGAAAATCCGTTCGACGAGCGCGCCGCGCATCGCAAAATGCTCGCGAAGTACGTGCCCATCGTTGTCTCGCTCCGTTCCGGCGAAGGCCGCGCGCGCGTCTGGAGCTGTGATTTCACCGCCGAGTACATTCACATCAACGCCAGCTATCGCACTTAGTCCGCGCAACCCGCTCGCCAGCCGCTGTTGTTGACTGCCGCAGCCTCTTGCAGCAAGATGCTCCTGAGCAACTGGAGCGCTCGCTTCAGCCGGGCATGGTCAGACTCGCTGGCCGCGCGGCCGATTTCCTGTCCCTTCAGCCTCGTGTTTTGCGCCGGGCCGCGTGCCCCACGCAAAAGGAGAACGGCCGTGAAGAAATTGTATGTGGGTAATCTGTCGTTCAAGGCTACGGAAGAGCAGATAGCCGCGCTTTTTTCGGAAATTGGCGTGCAACCTGATTCGCTTACGCTATTGCGCGACCGCTTTACCGGACAGCCGCGCGGATTCGGTTTCGCCGAAATTGGCAACGACGGCGAAGCAGACAAGGCGATTGAAGCGCTCAACGGCAAGGATTTTCTGGGCCGCGCGCTGGTTGTGAATGAAGCGCGTCCGCAGCGTGAAGGCGGCGGCGCCGGCGGAGGACGTGGCGGCCATGGTGGCGGAGGGGGAGGTGGTGGACGCGGCGGTCACGGCGGCGGAGGTGGTGGCGGCGGCCGTGGAGGACGCGGCGGTGGTGGTTACGGTGGTGGCGGCGGAGGCGGCCGCGATCGCTAATTCACGAAGATAAAATTTCTTTCAATCACAACGGGCGTGCATATCTTGCGCGCCCGTTCGTTTTTCGTAGCGCCGGCCTGCCTGCCGGTAGGCGGGCGTCCCTCCGGCTCTTTTCGCAAAGCAAACCCTAAACGTCAGCTCGCAAATCTACGCGATCGCCTTACGTTCCTGCGCCAAAGCCCGCCGAATCGGCGTCTCCACTTCCGTGATCTCGCCGCCCTTGTACTCAAAGCGGATCAGCGTCGCCCCGCGCACTCCCTGCGCCACCAGCGCCGCCATATCCAACTTCGACTCCGCCTCCGCCAAGTCTTCCGCCGAAGCATACAGCGCCGGGTTCTTCGGCAAAAACACCGGGCAGCAATCGTGAAACGGCTCCGACGACACGTCGTACGTCCCGATCTTTTTCGCCGTCGCCAGAATGTCCATCTTGTCCGCGCCAATCAGCGGCCGGAACACCACCATGCGCGACGCCGCATCCACAGCGATCAGATTTCGCAAAGTCTGCGACGCCACCTGCCCCAAACTGTCTCCGGTCAAAAGCGCCAAACTGCGGTCGCGCCGTGCCAGCGCTTCCGAAATTCGCAGCATCATGCGCCGATACAGCAGCACGCGATAATCTTCCGGCGCGTACCGCACAATTTCACGCTGAATCGCTTCAAACGGCACGCGGTACAGCTTCGCGTGAAATTGATACGGCACCAGCTTGCGTGCCAGGCCGCTCGCCACGTGCAGCGAAGATTCTCCAGCCTCCGCGCCCGTGCCATAAAAATGCACGAAGCTCAAATGCGCCCCGCGCTTCATCATGTGATACGCCGCCACCGCCGAATCGTAGCCGCCGGAAAGCAGACACATCATTCGCCCCGCGGTGTTCGGCGGCAGGCCTCCCGCGCCGGAAATTTTCCGCGCGTACACCAGCGCCATGCTCTTGGTGATTTCCACGTAACAAGTCATCTCCGGCTGGTTCAATCGCACGCGCACGTTGCGATTTGCCGCGCGTAATTTTTCCAGCAGGTAACGTCCAATGATTACCTCTGCTTCCAGACTCGTCGTGGGAAATCGCTTGTCACTCCGCTTCGCTCGAACCGCGAAACTCTCAAATCGCAGCGGCTCCATTTCCTCCCACGCCGCGCGGCACAGTTCATCCACGTTTCGTTCCACCGCCCGCGCCACCGCGTAGAACGCAATTCCCATCACGCGGTCCAATCGCGCCGTCACTTCCTGCAGCGACGCTCCATCGCCCAGCCACACGACCATGCGATCGCCCGGCTGCTCGATCCGCTCCACCGCAATTCCCTGCAGCGCGATCCGCAGCGCCGTATGCAGCTTACGCAGGAAAAACCGCCGGTTGCGGCCCTTCAGCCACAGCTCGTGATAGTGGACAACAATAATTGGATTGCTCATGAAAATTTCACGCGGCGCTCATCAATCCCAGACTTCAGGAAAGTATAACACCCCGCTGCTTCATCGGCGGCGAACGACCGGCCTCGCCATGAATTAGCGCCCGCTCCGGCTGCATTTTTCCGGGGGCCGCGCCTGCACACAATCCGCCGATAACTCTATGGCTACATCAAATGTTCCCAGGCGACTTTCCACTACTTCTGGGGTTATTATCGGCACCGCTCCCGTCCCTGGAGCGGCCCGGCCTGGCGCGGTAACCCCGCAGCCATGCCGCCGAAATTGGACGACAAGCCGGCGCGAAGCTTGATGCTACCGAAAGCGCCCGGCGTGCATCCAATCCAACGACCAGGGCATCTGGGGAGAAACGTATGTGGAATAGACGAGACTGGGACGACTTCTTCTTGATTGTCCGGAAACGGTGGAGCGCGCACCGCCCGCCGCGTCCCGTGGATCTTTCGCACCGCAATCGCCTGGTGCCCACGGAAGGCTACAGCCTCGCCGAGCTGGACCAAGCCGGCTTGAGCATCGAGCAAGCGGAGTATCTCGGCCTGCCCGTGGACGCCGGCCGCGTTGGCTCCTACGGCCCCAACGTCACCACGCTCCGCGAGTTCTATCGCTCCAGCCGCTCGCGTTTCTAATCTAAGCTCACAATCGCGCGAATCCCGGCGCCGCATCGCTCGCAGATAACTTACGACCAACTCTCAGCAGGGCTGCAGTGCGTCTCCAAAGTGCAAATTTCTGTCCCTACCCAACGAATCGTCGAAAACTCCGCTATCCCACACGAACCGCCCGCGTCTAATTCCACTTGAAACGGTTTTGCCCGCGCTGACGTATCATCCAAACGCAAGAAACTGACTTTCGCCAGGAGACTGCTCGATGAAGAAGGCTGTGCTCGCCCTAGCCATCCTTTTGTTTACGCTCGCATCCGCGTGCGCATCAATCGCGCAAGCGCAAGACGCCAAGCCGCTGCTGCTGCGCCAACCCACCCTCAGCCGCACCGACATCGCGTTCATGTACGGCAACGACCTCTGGAAAGTCAGCCGCGAAGGTGGCGACGCGATCCGCCTTACCGCCGGCCCTGGCATCAAACGCGGCCCGCATTTTTCACCCGACGGCCAGTGGATAGCTTTCACCGGCGAGTACGACGGTAAAATGAATGTCTACGTGATTTCCGCGAGCGGTGGCACGCCGCGTCGCGTCACCTATCACGCCGGTCCAGACATCGTCACCGGATGGACTCCCGATGGCAAAAATATTCTGTTCGCCTCGCCGCGCGAAAGCTTCCCCAACGGCACCCTCGCTCTCTTCACCGTCCCCGTCGCGGGCGGCTTCCCCACAAAAGTTCCTCTACCCATCGGCTGGGAAGGCTCCTACTCTCCCGACGGAAAATATCTCGCCTATCGCCCCACCCCTTCGCCATTTGGCAATTGGAGCCACTACCGCGGCGGCACTTCTCCGCGCATCTGGATCGCGAATCTCGCGGATTCCAGCATCGTGAAACTTCCGCACGACGATTGGAACGATCTCAATCCGCTCTGGGTTGGCGACACCATTTATTTCCTATCCGATCGCAACGGCGCCTACACGCTCTTTGCCTACGACATTAAATCCCAGAAGGAATCGCAGATCATCGAAAATACCGGCCTGCCCATTAAATCCGCCGACGCCGGACCTGGCGCGATCGTCTATGAACAATTCGGCTCGCTCCACCTCTACGATCTCTCCACTCACCGCCAACAACCTGTTCAGGTCCATATCGAACCCGACCTCGTAGAAGTCCGTCCCCATTTCGAAAAGGTCGCGAAACACATCAATGACGCCGCGATTTCGCCCACCGGCGTGCGCGCTGTCTTCGAAGCTCACGGCGAGATTCTCACCGTCCCCGCGGAAAAGGGTGATATTCGCAACATCACCAATTCTCCCGGCGTCGCCGATCGCAGCCCTGCCTGGTCTCCCGACGGAAAAACCATCGCCTACTTTTCCGACGAGTCCGGCGAATACGCGCTGCACCTGCGCGCGCAAAATGGTTTGGGCGAAGTCCGCAAAATCAATCTCGGTGTCCCGCCGTCTTTTTTTTACGGCATCACTTGGTCGCCGGACAGCAAGAAAATCGCTTACACCGACAAATGGCTCAATCTCTGGTACGTGGATCTGGACAAATCCACTCCCGTGAAAGTGGACACCGATTATTTCGATGCCCAGGGCCTCAATCCTTTCTGGGCTCCCGACAATCGCTGGATCTCCTACACCAAGCAGCTGCCCAGCCATTTCCGCGCTGTCTTCGTCTATTCGCTCGACACCGGAAAATCGACGCAAATCACCGACGGCATGAGCGACGCGCGATTCGCCGTCTTCGACAAAAACGGCAAATATCTCTACTTCGCGGCCAGCACGAATTCCGGCCCGACGCTCGCAGGCCTCGACATGTCCTCCGATGGCAAGGAAATCACGCGCAGCGTGTACGTCATCGTTCTCCGCAAAGATCTTCCCTCGCCGCTCGCTCCCGAAAGCGATGAAGAAAAGCCCGCCACCGACAAAAAAGACGCTGACAATTCCAAAGACGCTTCCAAATCCGATCAAGACAAAAAAGACACCGACAAGAAATCGGATCAGGACAAGGACGGCGATAAGGGTAAGGACAAAGATAAAGACAAAGAGCCAGTCAAAGTCACCGTTGACTTCGACAACATCAGCCAGCGCATCCTGGCGCTTCCCATCCCTCCCAAAAATTATGTGGACCTATCTCCCGGCAAAACCGGCGAGCTTCTCACACTCGAATTTCCACCGGCCCCGGATTCCCAAGGACCCCCCAGCCTGGTCTTCGCGAAATTCGATCTCACCAAGCGCAAATCTGAACAACTCATCGCCGGCATCCAGAACGTCTCGGTCTCTTTCAACGGCGAAAAATTCCTCTACCAGCAGGGTGACAATTGGTTCATCGCGCCCACCGCCGCAGCCGCCAAGCCCGGCGAAGGCGCGCTCAAGCTCGACAACATGGAAGTCTGGGTCGAGCCCCGCTCCGAATGGAAACAGATGTACGACGAAATCTGGCGCATCGAACGCGATTTCTTCTACGACCCGCATCATCACGGCGTGAATCTCCAGGCTCTCGCCAAGGAATATGAACCCTATCTCGATCGCATCGCCACGCGCGACGATCTGAATTATCTTTTCCAGCAAATGCTCAGTGAAATCAACGTCGGCCACATGTTCGTCGGCGGCGGCGATCTCCCCGAAGTGCAGCCGCTCCAGGTCGGCCTGCTCGGCGCAGATTACAGCATCCAAAATGGCCACTACCGTTTCACACGCGTGTACAACGGAGAGAATTGGAATCCCCAACTCCACGCGCCGCTCACCCAACCCGGCGTCAATGTCGTCGCCGGCGAATATCTTCTCGCCGTCAACGGCCGCGACGTTCATGCCGAGCAAGACGTTTACAGCTATTTTCAGGAAACCGCCGGAAAGCAAACCGTGCTAAAAGTTGGCCCGCACGCCGACGGCTCCGGCTCGCGCGAAGTCACCGTCGTTCCCGTCGCCGACGAAACCCCTTTGCGCAATCGCGCCTGGATCGAAGACAATCTGCGCAAAGTTACCGAACTCAGTAGCGGCAAGCTCGCCTACGTCTATCTTCCCAACACTGGCTCGGGCGGCTTCACCAATTTCAATCGCTATTACTTCGCGCAACTCGGCAAGCAAGGCGCCGTGATTGACGAGCGCTTCAATTCCGGAGGCCAGGCGGCGGATTACATCATCCAGTACATGCAGCGAAAAATTTGGAATTACTGGGTCGCTCGCGAAGGCGCAGATTCTTCCACGCCTTTCAGTGGAATTTACGGTCCCAAGGTGATGATCACCAATGAATTTGCCGGTTCCGGGGGCGACGCGCTGCCCTGGTATTTCCGGCACGTCGGCCTCGGCACGATTGTCGGTAAACGCACCTGGGGCGGCCTGGTCGGCATCGGCGGCTATCCCAGCTTGCTCGACGACGGCTTCGTCACCGCTCCGCGCTTCGCTTTTTTCACCACCGAAGGAAACTGGGAGGTTGAAAATCACGGCGTCGCACCCGACATTGATATCGAAATGGATCCCGCCGCCTGGCGCCAGGGCCATGACACCCAGCTCGAAAAAGCCGTCGAAGTCGCCATGCAGGATCTTGCCAAAAATCCGCCCCAGCCGATAAAACACCCGGCCTACCCGGATTATTCTAAATATTCCACCGCCCACTAAACACGAACGCAAATTGTGATACTCAGAATGGCGTGGCGCCGCGCGTTTCGTAGCGTCGGCGTCCCGCCGGCTCTTCGCCTTTGACTTCGTAGCGGCGCACTTCGGTGCGCTAATCGTGAAGCGGCAAGCACCGCAAATTCGGTTGCAGTCCGCGCGTTAACCCTTTAACGTATTGGCTCCTTGCAGTGCTCGGGAAACCCATCGTGAAAAAGAAAATTCGCATCGTGCAATACGGCCTCGGCCCTATCGGCTCTTCCATCGTCCGCCTGATGCGCCAAAAAGATTCACTCGAAATCGTCGGCGCGATTGACAAAGACCCCGCCAAAGCCGGCCGCGACCTAGGAGAGGTAGTCGGCGCCACCGATGCGCCTTGGGGCGTCCTGATTTCCCCAGATGCCGCGCCCGTCCTCGAAAAGCCCGTGGATGTGGTCGTCCACTCCACCTCGTCCTACCTCACCAGCGTGAAGGAACAGCTTCTCGAATGCATCGCCGCCGGCTGCTGCATCGTTTCCACCTGCGAAGAACTAGCCTATCCGTTCAGAAAACATCCCGAGCTGTCCCAAAAACTCGACGCCGCGGCAAAAGAAGAAGGTGTCGCGCTGGTCGGCACCGGCGTGAATCCTGGTTTCGTCATGGATAAGCTCGCCCTCACCCTCAGCGCCGCCGCGCAGCGCATTGACTGGCTCAGTGCCGTCCGTATCGTGGACGCTTCCAAACGCCGCCTGCCCCTGCAGAAAAAAATCGGTGCCGGCATGACGCCCGAAGAATTCCGTGCGCAGGTTGCCGCCGGCGTCATCAAACACCACGGCCTGCCAGAATCCATCGCCATGGTGGCCGACGGTCTGGGGTTTTCTCTCGACGATGTTTCCGAAACCATCGAGCCGGTAATCGCTGAAGAAATTATCAAAACGGAATTTCTGGAAGTCGCCCCCGGCCAGGTCGCCGGCGTGCATCAAGTCGCGCGCGGCGTCTCCGCGGGAAAAGAAAAAATCTTCATGGAACTGAAAATGTACGTCGGCGCCCGCCATCCAGCCGACACCGTCGTGCTTAAAGGCGAACCGCATCTCACCCTGACAATCCCCGGCGGAACGCACGGCGACGTCGCCACCGCCGCCGTCGTTGTCAATTCCATCCCAGCAATCCTGGCCGCCAATGCCGGCCTGCGCACCTCGCGCGACCTCCCGTTAACCTTCTTCCCGCCCAACGCCAAACCCTAGCTACCGGCAGCACGAAAACACCTTCGCCTCGCGATGAACTAAATGAATTGCACCGTGACCAATCCTTTCACTGCCTTAAAATCCGCATCTGCAGTCAGGACCGGTGCGTCTTTTCTGCGCGCGAGGCTAGCAGCGAAGCAATCCGCGTACGGCAGCCCAGACTGCGCTTTCAATTCCGCCGCCACGCGCGTCGCTTCATAGGACGCGTCTTCGATTTCCACTGGCAACTTCGCAATTTCATCCACAATCCGGCTGGCGACGCGCTGGCCGCGATCGCGCCATGTCGCGTAATAAACCTCACCCCAATTCACCACGCTCATAAGTAATTGCGCATCGCCGTCAATCGCCAGATCTATGACGCGCTGAACCACACGGGCACCCGGGCCGTCAGTCAAAAAAACCATCAAGGCGCTCGCGTCTAAGACGTACTGCTTCACGTGTATCTTTCTCGCTTGCGCTCTCGCAGCAACGTCTTCAGCGGTGACGGGTCGCCCTTCAAGACTCCGCGCAGTTTCGCGACATATTCCCTCGTGAGCGGCTGCAGTATCAGCCGGTCGTCCTCTTCTAGAAACGTGACGGCGGTACCTTCGCGAATCCCGAATTTCTTGCGCAACTTCATTGGTATCACTACCTGACCCTTTTGGGTGACTCTCGACACTCTAGCCTTCATGGCTTCAATCTCCGGTAATACCCGTGCTTAGAAGTATTACTTTGTCTGTGAAGTAAGTCAACACAGGATAGTGTTACGATCTACAACTACGTTGAAATCCTGAGCTCTGCTCGCCAATCCCTTGCAGGACTTTTAGCCTCCGCTCTTGCTCCAAAATCGCGCCACCGCCGAATAATCCGGATCATCCTTCGACGCATCCTTCACCGCGCTGTAAGTCGCATACGCCGCAGTCGCAGCCGGCAAATTAACGCCCTGCTGCCGCGCCAACTCCAGCGCCAGCCGCATATCCTTGTGCATCAAGCGCAACGGAAAACTCGCCGCGTATTCATTCTTCAGCATCAGCGGCGCTTTCACATCCAGCACCCCCGCGCGCGCCATACTCGATTGCATCACCTCTACCAATTTCTCGCCCGCCACGCCCCCCGAAGTCGCCAGCGCCAGCGCTTCCGCCAGTGCCTCCACCTCCAGCGCCAAAATCAGATTCATCGCGAGCTTCACCGTCTGCCCCGCCCCATTCGGCCCCAGCAAAAAGAATTTCTTCCCCAGCACCTCGAGCACAGGCTTCGCGCGTTCCAGCACTTCTGTTTTCCCGCCAATCATGAACACCAGTTCGCCTTTTTTTGCGCCCCAATCTCCTCCCGTCACCGGCGCGTCCAGAAAATCTACTCCTCGTTCGCCGCACGCCGCCGCCACCCGCCGCGCCAGTTCGGGCGAGATCGTGCTCGAATCCACATAAATGCTGCCGCGCCGCAGACTTTGCATTGCTCCCTGCGCTCCCCACAAAATGTCTTCCAGCGCCGGCGGATCGCTCACAATCGTTATAAGCACGTCGGCCACCTCTGCGACCTCGCGCGGATTCCCCGCAAGCTTCGCGCCCTCGTTCACCAATTCATCCGCCCGCGCCGCCGTTCGATTCCACACCACCAGGGGAAACCCCGCCCTCAACAGGTTTCGCCCCATCGGCTTGCCCATCAGTCCCAGGCCAACCAATCCGACTGTCGGTTTCATTTCGTGCCTCCCGAACCAAGACAAAAATATACCCGCGCGGACACACAAATGCGAATGGGGCCCGAGATTTCGGGATTCCAACGAAGGGTCGAACAAAATGCGGCGGGAACTACGCCTGCAGCAAGGCTATTTTTTCCTTGCGGGCTTGGGAACCGCGCGAGCCTGTGCGGCCTCGTCGCGGACTTCCACCACACGGATCACATACGCATAAGGAATTTCCACGCGCATCGTTTTCTCTTTTCCTCCCGACGAAAAACGCTCCTGCACGAATATTGCTTTCCCGGTATCCGATGCCAGCGTCCCGCTCGTCGAAAGCTGCAGATCGCCCGCGCGATAGTGCGCTTCTACGCGCTTGCCTACGAATGCAGTGTAACGTGCCATTCCACCTCAGTCGGTTGCGTAACGGACGGACTTCAGCCATACCACCGACTGCGCAGTATATACGAATCAATAAATAAGTCAGCTTTTGATATTAATGATGTATGTGAGTGGTAACCGCTGTGCTCTGCGGCGCGGGATCGCCGTCGCTTAATTCCAAATTAGCCACAAACATTAACGTCACCGCGGCCACCACGCTCGCCGCCAGATAGGCCAGAATCACCGGCCACACCCAACCCAGTGCTACATGCCCGTCGGCGAATCGCAACGTAACAATCCACCACGCAGTCACTCCGGCAGCCAGCCCGGCAAATGCCGCAACGTTTCGGCTAAGCTCCGAAATTGCCAACGGGTGCTGGCAGTTCGCGCAAACCAAATCATACGAATACACCGCCACACTTCCAGCCGGCATAACCGCGCCGCAATTCGGACATTTTCTCACCGCCATTTTTTACCTCCGAAGTTTCAACGATTATCGCTGGCCCGGTCCTCGATCAGAGAAAATTCCACGCGGTGGCGGAACGGATCGATCCGCTCAGCTCGCACCCGTACGCGATCCCCTAGCCGAAAGGTCCGCCTCGCTCCTCCGCCGCGACGCGAACCGCGATACGGCTCGCAAACGATCGAATGGTCGCGATCGTGATACGCGCATCTCTGCTCGGTAAATTCCTCCAGGCGGTCGATGCTCACCAAGCCTTCCACGAAAATTTCCATCAGCTCCACGAAAAACCCGAACTTCTGCACCGAAATAATCAGCGCCGTATATTCCTCGCCCAGATGGCTTTCCATGAATTGCGCCGTCTTCCACTCCATCAGCTCGCGCTCCGCCGCATCCGCCCGCCGCTCCGCCTCCGAACTTTCCGCCGCGATATCCTGTAATTCGACCCGCCGATACGGCCCCAGCACCGCCACCGTTTCCTCTTTCCCCGTGCGCGAGTTCTCCACGTGCGCGCGCAACGGCGCCACGTCCGGATTTTCCAGCGCCCATTTCAACGCCCGGTGAACGATCAAATCCGGATAGCGCCGGATCGGCGAAGTAAAATGCGTGTATTCCTTTGTCGCCAGCGCAAAATGCCCCAGCACGTCCACCGCATAGCGTGCCTGCTTTAGCGAACGCAGCATCAAGTAAGAAAGAATCCGCTCTTCCGGCTTGCCCGCGATTTTTTCCGTCAACCGTTGGTAATGCTGCGGGCGTATATCCACTTCCTCCGCCGCCGGCATCGTCACGCTCATTGCCTGCATCCGTCCGCGCCCGCCGCCACCGCCCCGACCCTCGCGTGCCTGGGGATGCGTGCGCCCATGCCGCACCACCACCCGCCGCTCCGCCAAATCTTCCACACCCAGCGAATATCCAAACGCGTGCGCCAGCTCTTCGAACTCCAGCACTTTTTTCGGATCCGGCTTCTCGTGCACGCGATGCAGCGACGCCACGCCGCGCTTCTCCAGATATTCAGCCACGGCCTCGTTCGCCGCCAGCATGAACTCCTCGATCAACCGGTGCGCAATGTTCCGCTCGCTGCGCACGATGCTCAGCATCCGCCCTTCCGCGTCAAACTCGATCACGGCCTCCGGTAAATCGAAATCAATCGAACCGCGCGCGCGCCGCCGTTTGTTCAGCAGCAACGCCAGCTCCTTCATCCTCTGAAATTCGCTCACCAGCAGCGCATAGCGCGTGGTCATTTCCGCATCGCCTTCGATCACCTTGTTGACGTTGGTGTAAGTCATCCGCTCCACCGAACGGATGACACCCTGAAAAAATTCCGCCCGCACCAGCTTCGCCGCGTCGTCCAACTCCATCACCACGCTCATCACCAGCCGGTCCACTTTCGGATTCAGCGAACATATCCCGTTGGAAAGTTCTTCCGGCAGCATCGGCACCGCGCGATTGGGAAAATAGACGGAAGTTCCGCGCAACCGCGCCTCGCGATCCAGTCCCGTGCCGCGCCCGACGTAATGCGCCACATCGGCGATATGCACTTGCAATTCGTAATGCCCGTTCGGCAGCGCCGTCACGTGCACAGCATCATCAAAATCGCGCGCCGTTTCCCCGTCAATCGTCACAATCGGCAAATGCCGGAAATCGCGCCGACCTGCGAAGTCGCTCTCCGCCACCTGCGCCTGCGTGGCTCGCGCTTCCTGTTGCACCTCGTCTGGGAAAATGTTCGGCAAATGATGTTTGCGAATAATAATCTCAACGTCCACGCCGATTTCGCCGGGCCGCCCCAGAATTTCAATCACACACCCTGCCGGAGCCAGCCCGCCCTTCGGAAAACGCGTTAGCTCCACATTCACCACCGCGCCATCCAGTTCCGGATAACGCGTTCGACTGTTCGCAACGGCCGCACCGCCGCTGCCAGACGCCCCAACTTTTTCACGCAGCTCAGGCGTCAGTTCCGCTCCCGGCGGAATAGTCACTTCGTGCAAAATGCGCACGTCGTAAGGCAGCACCACATTTCCGTGCGGCCCGTAGCGGAACAATCCCACAATCGTCGGATGCTCGCGCGCCACGATCTGCACCACGCGGCCTTCCGCTCGCCCATCAGCGCGCCGCCGTTCAATGCGCGCCAGCACGCGATCGCCGTGCATCGCATCACCCAACCCGTCGCGCCCAATAAATAAATCTCCTTCTACACGCGGCATCGGCGAATCCGGCACTAGAAAAGCATACCCATCGCGATGTGCCACAATTCTGCCGGACACCAGATTCGGATCACGCCCGCGCCCCGACGCGACATTTGATTTCGCCGTCGATCCCGCACGCGCCGCATCGCCGGCCGACGCGTGGCCAGCGCCAGCCTCACGCGCTCCGGCATCAGCACTCGATGTCTCCCGCTCCGATGACTCACTCGCGGCAGCCGCGACATTCGCAGCGTGCATACGTTTTGCCGCAGCAGCCTGCCCCGCCGCCTCTTTCTTCGCGTGCTTCGTCCCCGCCAGCCGGAATCTTCCGCCCTGCGTCTCTTCCACTTCGCCATGTTTCTTCAGCTTCTGCAGCACACGCGGCAGAAAGCGCCGCCCGCGATGTTTCAAACCCATTCCATGCGCGATGTGCCGGATGCTCGCGGGCTGCGACAACGTCGTCAGATGCGCGAGCACCAGCTCCGGAGTAACGTCGTCTGCGATGCTCGCTTCTCGTGGTTCGTCGGAATGGCGTTGGCTGGGTGTCATGCGGTCACGCACAGGCTAACGGATTTGCGCGCGCGTAGCAAAATCTGCTTTTGCTGGGCCACGCGATTTGTCAGTGCTACTAGGCATTTCACGGTTCGGTAAGCTCGTCTCGACCCAGATCAAGCACCACGATCTTGCCGTCTGCTTCGCACTCCAGCGCCGGCGCATACTGGCCCACTTCCTCGCGCCTCCACCAATTTCCAGTCGCGCGCTTCGTCTGCAGGTCGGTGAACCAATATTGATACTTGATCGCGCGCACCTCGCGCGGCGGCGCGCTCGCAAACGGATTGCTCGCGAACAACGCCAGCACGTCCGGCTCATTTTTCAGCAAACGTTCTTCCGTCCACACCACAAAGCGCGATTGCTGCCACGATCCCAGCGACGCAAACCACAAATTCCATTCGAAGCGCGGCTGGTAGGGCGCGTAAATTCCCGGCGCCTCATTAATTGCCTGCGGCTTGTAACGAAACGGATATGCGACCCACGTTTTCCCGTCCAGCGTGCCCTGAAATTCGATCTCATAACGCTCGTGCGTCATTACCGCGAACAATCCATAAGAATTGGCGATGCGAAACGGCTCTAGCGCCTGCACCGGCGCCGCCGGCAGCGGCAACCCAGGCATGAACATCCACAGCAGCAGCGCCGTCGTCGAATAAAAAACCAGTCCCAGGCACGCCCCCGCAAACAACCTGCGCAGCGGCGTAAATCGTTCGCGCCATTCCGCACGAAAGCTCGTGCGTTCCGGCGCGACGGCCGCCGATCCACTCGCACCAGCTGCAGCCACCGCGCTCTTTCCACGAATCCACTCGCGGACTCGCAACGGCAAAATCCATTCCAGAAACCGGTCATCCAGCAACAGAACGCCCAGCAGCAAAACCAGATAATTCAGAAACGTATAATTCGCGGTCGCGATAATCGATATCTCAAACGGCGTCACAATAAAAAAACATGCAATGCGAAATCGCCTCGGCAGAAACAGCATCCACACGATCAGCAGTTCCACCACGAGCGTGTAAGCCGTGGCCGAAGCGTGAAACCAGTGCGGCAGGTGCTGCACGTACCATCCGAGCCACGTCGGCAGCGGCCCATTCTGGTAGTAATCGTCCATCGCGGTGAATTGCCGCCACGCCAAATCCCCGCTCCCGATTTTCGCCACGCCCGATTCGAAATAAATCCGGAACCATTCCCACTGCAGCAGAAAAAGACTCGCGCGCGAGGGCGGATTGCCCGCTCCCAACCCCGGCCTTAATCCCGGCGGCGCGAAGAATAGCGCGATGAATCCCGCCTCCAGCAGCATGCCATCTGATTGATAGCCCGAAAAGTCCCGCGCCACGCTCACAAACGAAACAAAACACAGAAAACAAATCAGCAATGACGCGCGCGGCCACAGATTCAGCGTCACCAGCAACGATGCAGCTAGCCCCACCCAGCACAGCGTCATCAACGCGCCGTTACCCGCTCCAAACCACAGCAGAGTCGGCACGGTCCAGTAACTCTGCAAGTGTAGCGCGGCATTCACAGCCTGCAGATAATCCGCCGCCGGCAGGACTCCGTTCGGCCCAATGAGTCCCTTGATCTGGAATAGGAGCGAATAAAACGCGGAAAAATAAATCAACCCCAACGCGCGCAGAAAAATCCAACGCGGCCACAAGTGTCCCGGCCGTTTCTCCGTGATTGGCTCCGGCCCCAGCAGCCAGTTCACCACGCCCTGAAAAATTCCTTCGTCCATGGCCTGTGATTATACGGCGAAAGTTTGCAACTCTCGGGAAAGTTCAGCGGGCCACTGGAAGGAAAGGCCGGCTCCACCGCGCACTAGACAGAGGAAACGCTTTTATCAGGGCGCGTCAGCTTCAAAAAACTCGGCGGCCGCGGCACTGTGCCGATTAACTCTCGCCCTTCCGCCAATCCAATCAAAAATTCCTGCGCATTAAATCGAAATCCGTTCCGCGAATGCAGCGCCGGCCCAGCCTCCCCCGCGCGCACGTACCGCCCATCCGCCAGCAATATTCGCGTCTTCTCCGTATCCGCCAGATACGGCTCAATCACCTCGCCAAACACCTGCTTGCACAATTCCACGTCGCGTATATGGAACATCACCTCCACGCGCTCATAAATGTTCCGGTGCATCCAATCCGCGCTGCCCAGATACAGTTCCGTCTTCCCACCGTTCCCAAAAACGAAAATCCGACTGTGCTCCAGAAATCGCCCAACAACGCTGCGCACTCGAATCCGGCTGCTGATCCCACGTACTCCCGGACGCAACGCACACGCTCCGCGGACGACGAGCTCAATGTTCACGCCCGCCTGCGAAGCGCGGTACAGCGCTTGAATCGTATTCTCATCCAGCAGCGCATTCACCTTCGCGAAAATAAATGCCGGCCTGCCCGCCTTCGCATGCGCGGTCTCGCGCTCGATTAATTTCAAACAGCTTTTTCCCAAGTTCAGTGGCGCCACAAAGAGCGGCTCGTAGTTCGGCCGCTCCGAATAAGCCGTCAAATAATTGAACACATGATGCACGGCATGGGTGATATGCGCGTCGGTCGTGAGCAGGCTCAAATCCGTGTAGTAACGCGCGGTCGAAGGATTGTAATTCCCGGTCCCCAGATGCGCGTAACGCCGAATCTGCCCGTCGCTTTCCCGCCGCGCAATCAAAGCAAGCTTGCAATGCGTCTTCAACCCCGACACTCCGTAGAACACCTGCACGCCCGCTTCCTGCAAATTGCGCGCCCAGCGAATGTTGGAAGCCTCGTCAAACCGCGCCTTCAATTCCACGACCACGGCCACTTCTTTTTTCGCCGCGGCTTCAATCAACGCCCGCACGATCGGCGAATTCTCGCTGGTGCGGTACAGCGTCTGCTTGATCGAAAGCACGTCCGGATCTTTCGCCGCGCTCTCGATTAACCGCACCACCGCCGAATACGAATCGTACGGATGATGCAGCAGCAAATCGCGTTTGCGAATCAACTCGAACAGCGAAGTCGCGCCAGGTTTCAGTGCCAGCTCTCGTGGCACGAACGGCTGAAATTTCAAATCTGGCCGCGGCGCCTGATCATACAAATACGAAATGCGCGCCAGGTTCGGCGGCCCATCCACGCGAAAAATCTGCCACGGCGCCAGCCGGAAATTCGCCACGAGCCGGTCAATAATTTCCTGATTCGCGCTGGCCTCGATTTCCAGCCGGACGGCTTCGCCCTTGCGACGCCGGTGCAATTGCGCGTCCACTGTGTCCATGATGCTGCGCGATTCTTCCTCTTCCAGATACAAATTGCTGTTGCGCGTCACGCGGAACGCCGCCGCGGAAAGCACTTCGTACCCGTGATACAGCCGGTTCGCAAACGCCTGGATCACATCGGATAAAAACACGTATTCAATGGCCCCATTTTTCGCAGGCAGCAGCACCAATCGCGGCAGCGCGCGCGGTACCGTCACCACTCCCAAATAAATCTGCCCGCCGCGCCGCTTGCGCTTCAGCAAAAACGCCAGGCACAGGGCCTTATTCAACACGTGGGGAAAAGGATGCGCCGGATCCACCGTCACCGGCGTCAGCAACGGTTCTACCGACTTGATGTAATAATTTTCAATGTACAAGCGCGCCGCAGGTCCCAGTTTCTTCCAGCTCACCACGCGAACCGATTCCGCCGCGAGCGCCGGCAGCAATTCCTCGCGCCAGCAGTCGTATTGCGCCTTCACGAAGCCGTGAATAGTCTCAGCCAGCTGTTTCAGCACTTCCGCAGGCGCGAGCCCATCCGGACCCGGCTCGCAATTTCCGTGCTCCACCAATTGCAACATGCCCGCCACGCGTACCTCGACGAACTCATCCAGATTGCTCGCGGTGATCGCCAAGAACTTCACCCGCTCGAGCAGCGGATTCCGTACGTCGCGCGCTTCTTCCAGCACTCGCTGGTTGAATTGCATCCACGAATGGTGCCGGTTCAGGATGTATTGTGGGTGTGCTACATCGTTGTTTTTCATGACGTCCTAGCAGCGAAAAATCATATCGCAATCGTGTTACAGCCGTGTTACCAAACGCTCCGCCCCGTGGTTCTCATGGTACGTCCGGGCACCCTGCCCTTGTAGCGCGCGCCTGCCTGCCGGAAGGCGGGCGTCTCGGCTCTTTGCGTTGAATTTGTAAATCGCCACTGGCCAGCCGAACTAGATACGCTGCCCCAGACCTACTTTACCCATTTCATGTTAGGATTTTCCGCCCGACCGCTTCCCGCATCCTTGTAAGAGGTAAAGAGATTTTGACGTTTGTCGCATACGCATTCCTCGCCCTCGCAGCAATCCCTTTCATCTACTACTTCCTCTCTCTCTACAGCACCGTGCGCTATTTCAGCGCCTCGCGAAGCGACGCCGCTCCAAACACCGACTTCACTCCTCCCGTCAGCTGCCTGAAACCAGTAAAAGGTCTCGACGCAGAAGCCTACGAAAATTACGCCAGCTTCTGCCGCCAGGATTATCCCGATTACGAATTAGTTTTTTGCGTGGACCCAGGCGACGCCACGCTCCCTGTTCTCGAAAAACTAATCTGCGATTTTCCCCAGCGCCGCATCCGCCTGCTATTCGGCTCCGGCCGCGATGCGGTGAACGACAAAGTCGCGCGCCTCACTCGTCTGGTCGCCGAAGCTCACCACGAATATTTCGTCATCACGGATAGCGACGTGCGGGTCGGGACCGATTACTTGCGCACCGTCATCTCCCCCTTCCGCGATCCGCACGTAGGCGCGGCCACCTGCCTCTATTCTTCCACGGAAGAAAGCAATCTTACCGAGCGGCTGCAATCCATCGGCATGATCTCCGATTTTTTCGCCGGCGTCATGGTTGCCTGGCAGCTCGACGGCATCACTTTCACTTTCGGCCAAACCATCGTCACCACTCGCAAAGCAATCGAGGGCTACGGCGGCTACCCAACGATTGAAGACCGACCCGCGGACGATGTTTACGCCGGACGCCTGGTCGCCGAGCAAGGCTACGAAGTAAAACTTCTCCCCTACGTCGTGCACTCCGTCGCGGATTTCGATTCCCTCCGCGAATTTCTCTACAAACGCCTTCGCTGGATGACGGTCATGCGACTGATGCGCCCTTGGGGCCACCTGGGCCTGATCTTCACCTGGGGTTTGCCGTGGTCGCTCGTCGCCGTCGCAATCCATCCCTCGCTGGATGTGGCCGCCATATATCTCGGCTCTTATTTATTCTTGCGCCTCGTCATGACCTGGCTCATCGGCATCTGGGGAATGAAGCAACCGCGCGTCTGGAAAAAAATGCCGCTAATCCCGCTGTGGGATGCCATGGCCTTCGCCATCTGGCTAGCCAGTTTCGCCCGCCACACCATCCGCTGGCGCGGCATCAACTATTACCTGCGCGATGGCAAACTCACCGCCGTCGTACCTCGTAACACGCCCAGTGTTTCGCGCTAAAAGATGTCTAATCCTCATCTCAAACGGTGGACTTGGAAGGGCGGGGCTTCAGCCCCGCCGTCAATCTACGCCGGGAGAAGGGCTTTTGCCCCTGAAGCCAGCGCGTTCAATCGTCACTTAGCAATTACGCGGCACCAGTGATTAACTCGCCCAAACCGAGACGCAGGGCATTTCGGTTTCTCCTCCAAATCGAGTAAAATAATTTACATACCATGACAATAAATCCGCATCCATTGACGATGAGCGCGTCGCATCACCGCGCTTCGTGCACCGGGCACCCGCGCACCGCATGACGTCATCCCCCGGCTTGCACCTGAAGACTTTCGTCCTGATATTCTTGATGATCATGTTCGGCCCGCTCGGCAACGTTTCTCTCAGCAAAGGCATGAAAACGATCGGCGCCATTTCGCTGCATCAGCCCGCGGACCTGCTCCACGTCTTTTTACAAATTCTCCAGTCGCCGTTCATCTGGCTCGGCATCCTGCTCCAGCTGATGTTTTTTGTATGCTATTTGCTGGTTTTATCCTGGGCCGATTACAGTTTCGTTCAACCCGCCGGCTCCATCGCCTACGCCGTCGTCGCCCTGCAAGCGCACTTCATCCTGAAAGAACCAATTTCACCATTGCGCTGGGCCGGTGTATGCGTAATTTGCCTGGGCGTGCTGATCGTGGGCCACACTTCGCCGCGCACCACGGAGCAAACATAATGGCCTGGGAAAGTGTGCTACTGGTTCTGATCGTCTTCGCCGGCACCTCCGGCGAACTCTGCGTCACTCGCGCGATGAAAACCATCGGCGAAGTGCACGATTTCCGCCCCAGCTCGCTGCTGCGCGTCATGTTCCGTGCCATTCAAGTTCCCTGGATGTGGCTAGGCGTCGCGCTAATGGCCGTCGCGTTCTTCTCCCTGCTTGGCGCGCTCTCCATGGAAAATGTCAGCTTTGTCGTGCCCGTCACGGCCCTTAGCTATGCCGCCGGAGCACTCGGTGGCCAGTTTTTTCTCGGCGAACGAGTCTCGCGCCGCCGCTGGCTCGGCGTTCTCCTCGTCTGCATCGGCGTAACACTAGTTTTCCTGGGCAGGAAGTAGCGCTCGACGATCGTCCGTAGCGCCGGCCTGCCTGCCGGTAGGCAGGCGTCTCGCCGGCTCTTTGCCATTGAATTTGTAGCGGCCGCCTGCTTTTTCTTTTTAGGCGTGCGTCTTTGAAGGTGACTTGGCCTCCATCAATTGCTCTTGCAGCGGGTGTTCCGCATCGTCCGCGCCAAACCTGCAACAACTCCACCGCGTCTATAATGTAGACGACGCGCTAAACTGTCGCTACGATTGATGGAGCCGAAACTCTGAGGAGTGCTGAAATTTGTGCGGCATCGCCGGTTTCACCCATAAAAATTGGTCGCCCGATTCCGACCGCATCCGGCGCGCCGCGGCGACCCTCGTCCATCGCGGCCCCGACCAGCAGGGCGTCTTCCAATCCGAAATATGCTCTCTCGGCGCCACCCGCCTGAAAATTATTGACCTCGAAGGCGGCGACCAGCCGATCTTTTCGCCAAATGGCGACGCCGTAATCGTCTTCAACGGAGAAATCTACAATCATCTGGAATTGCGCGCCGAACTGGCATCGCTCGGCCATCGTTTCAAATCACATTCCGACACCGAAACCGTCCTCCACGCTTTTCTCGAATGGGACACGCAATGTTTTTCCCGTCTGCGCGGCATGTTCGCAATCGCTCTATGGACTGAATCTTCCCGCCGCCTGGTAATTGCCCGCGATCGACTCGGCATCAAACCGCTCTACATCGCGCATCTCGGCCAGGATTTACTGTTCGGCTCGGAGCTAAAAGCTCTTTTCATCCATCCCGAACTCGCCCGCCGCCTCAGCCTCCAAGGCCTCGATTGCTACTTGTCCCTGAATTACGTCCCGTGCCCCTGGACACTCGTGGACGGAATCGAAAAACTCGCGCCCGGAAACTGGCTCGAATGGCGCGACGGAAAAATCCGCGAGGACAGTTACTGGAAGCTGCCTTTCGAAATTCCGCGCAATTGGACTCTCGAATCCGCCAAAGAAGAACTCGACTCGCTGCTCCTAAAATCCACGCGCGAGCATCTGCTTTCCGACGTTCCCCTTGGCGTCTGGCTCAGCGGCGGCGTGGACTCCTCCACCATCTTGCACTACGCCGCGCAGGTTTCTACGTCGCGCCTTAAAACTTTCTCCATCTCTTTCCGCGGCCGCAGTTTCGATGAAAGCGGATACATCCGCCAAGTCGTCAACCACTACCAGACCGAGCACGAAGAATTGGATCTCACGCCCGACGAAGATCTGGCCGGCGCCATCGCCGAGTTTGCTTACTACTCCGACGAACCTACCGCCGACGCCGGCGCCCTCCCCGTCTGGTTTCTCTCCAAAATGTGCAAGCGACGCACCACCGTAGCGCTCAGCGGCGAAGGCGCCGACGAATTGTTCGGCGGCTACCTCACCTATCGCGCCAATGGTCTCGCGCGCACCGCAAGACGCTTGCCATCTTCCGCCCTGCGCCTTGCGCTCCAAGCCATCAGCCACTGGCCTGTCTCCGACGACAAAATCAGCTTCGAATACAAACTGAAACGCTTCCTAGAAGGCTGTACCATGTCGCCCGAACGCGCCCACATTTTCTGGAACGGCACGTTCTCCGATAAAGAGAAACAAGCGCTGCTGAAAACCCAGTTACCCAACGCGCTCGACCGAATCCTCGCCGACCTGCGCGCAAAATTCGCCTCTGCGAAAGACCCACTCGCCCCGTACCTCTGGTTCGATCAAAAATATTATCTTCCCGGCGACATCCTCACCAAAGTTGACCGCATGAGCATGGCGCACTCTGTCGAAGTCCGCCCACCGTTCCTCGATCATCGCATCGTCGAATTCGCCGCCACCCTCCCCGCGTCCCTGAAAATCCAGGGCTCGCGCCAAAAATTTATCCTCAAAGAGCTGATGAAAAATAAGCTCCCACCCGCAGTTCTGCTGCGCAAAAAAGTCGGCTTTGACATACCCGCGCATGAATGGCTGCGCGGCCCCCTGCGCGACTTACTGACAGACACGTTGAACGCCGGTCTTGCCGATCATCCCGGCCTGTTCGAAGCGAAAGCCGTGCAATCTCTTTTGCAAGCCCACATGGACAGGCGCGCCAATCTGGGTTATCACCTGTGGGGCTTGCTGATTCTTTTCCTATGGATGAAAGAATGGCGGATTCAGGCAGCACCCTCTCCGGCCAGCCATTATTCGGCCCCGGAAAGAACTGGTATCTCTACCTAATCGTCTTACTGTTTGCCGGAGCGATTTATGTGGGCTGCATCGTTTCTCCGCCGTCTCTCATGGACGACGTTGATTCCGTGCAAGCTCAAATCGCGCGTAACATGCTCGTCTCCGGCGATTGGGTAACCGCTCGCCTCGACGGCGTCCCCTATCTCGAAAAGCCTCCGCTCATCTATTGGACCATCGCGCTTTCCTACAAAGTTTTCGGCGTGCACGATTGGTCCGCGCGTATCCCCATGGCGCTTTCCGCGCTCGCTCTTTGTTGGGTCACTGCGGCTTTTGGCATGTGGGCTTTCGGCAAACGCGCGGGTTTCTACGCGGGTTTATGCATGGCCACTTGCGTCGGACTGTTTCTCTTCACCCGCGTCTTGATTCCAGACGTAATGCTCACGTTCACGACCGCCCTAGCCATGTGGGCCTTCCTGCGCGCCATTGATACCGAAGAACGAAATCCGCGCCCCTGGGCGTTCCTGTTCGCCGCAAGCCTCGGCGCCGGCCTACTCTTGAAAAGTTTGATCGCGGTTGTTTTTCCCGTCGGTGCCGCGATCGTCTATCTACTTCTCACGCGCCAGCTTTTTTCCTGGAATGTCTGGAAACGCCTTCATCCCTTCAGCGGCGCGCTGGTCATTCTAGTAATCGCCGCGCCCTGGCACATCCTCGCCACTCTGCGCAATCCGCCATATTTCGTATTCACGCTACACAGCGGCCCTAATTCCTATCACGGCTTCCTCTGGTTCTTTTTCATCAACGAGCAACTGCTTCGCTTTCTCAATATGCGTTACCCGCGCGATTACAATACCGTCCCGCGCCTCTACTTCTGGCTCTTCCATCTGATCTGGCTGTTCCCGTGGAGCGTTTACATACCGGCCGTCGCCAAACTTTCCTTCAAACCAATTGACCGTGCCGGCCGCGCCCGCCTGCTCTCTCTTTGCTGGCTCGGCTTCGTCCTGATCTTCTTCACGTTTTCCACCACTCAGGAATATTATTCGATGCCCTGCTACCCGGCGCTCGCGTTGCTCATCGGCTCCGCGATGGCGACGGAAGATGTTTGGGTCCGCCGCGGCACTCGGGCGCTAGCCGTCATCGCCGCCTGCGCCGCCATCGCAGCCTTCGCCATTTACTGGAACGTGCGCAACCTCCCCGCTCCCGGCGATATTTCCTCCGCGCTGTCCCGCAATCCCAAATCCTACAGCCTCTCCCTAGGACACATGCTCGACCTCACCCTCCCATCCTTCGCCTACCTGCGATTTCCTCTGCTCCTCGCATCCATCGCCTTCCTCGTCGGCACCCTGGGAAATCTTCGCGCCTCGGGCCAGCGTGCCGTTCTCGCTTCTGCCCTCATGATGGTTCTGTTTTTCCACGCAGCTCGCATGGCCATGGTCGTGTTCGATCCGTATCTCTCTTCGCGCCCGCTCGCCGAAGTGCTGCTGAAATCACCCGAAGGCGCTCTGATCGTCGAACGCCACTACTACCCGACCTCCTCGATCTTTTTTTACACCGATCGCACCGCCCTGCTCCTGAACGGCCGCGTTTTAAACCTCGAGTACGGTTCAAATGCTCCCGGCGCCGCGGACGTTTTCATTGACGACGCAAAGTTCGCAACTCTCTGGACCACCGAACCGCGCTTCTATTTGGTCTGCGCCCAAACCAGCCTCCCCCGCCTGCAAAATCTAGTCGGTGTCACGAACCTCGACGTAGTCACCCAAAGCGGCGGCAAACTCCTGCTAACAAATCATCCGCTGCCTGCGCCGGCCCCGTCCGCTCCGCAATCTGGTTCGTAGGGGCACGGCATGCCGTGCCCGCATTGCTGCACTCGCCATCTACCACCAAGAACGGTAAGATATAAAGCTGTTCGGTCGCAGCAATTCATAGACGCCAACAGCGCCTGCCTAGCATCAAACGGCAGCGCTGAAAAGAAAATGAAATTTGTAGAACTCGCGGAGGAAGCATGAAGATTGCAGTCCTAGGTGGAGACGGATACTGCGGTTGGGCCACGGCCCTCTACTTGTCGAAGCAAGGCCACGAAGTCGCCATCGTGGACAACTTCGTCCGCCGCCAATGGGATCACGAGCTCGGCGCGCAAACTCTCACCCCCATCCGCCCGCTCTCCGACCGCCTCAGCGCCTGGCACCGCCTAACTGGCCGCACCATCGAATCCTACGTCGGCGACATCTGCGACTACGAATTCCTCAGCAACATGATCAAAGACTTCGAACCAGAGTCCGTCGTCCACTTCGCTGAACAGCGCTCCGCCCCCTACTCCATGATTGACCGCGGCCACGCCGTTTACACCCAGGTCAACAACGTAGTCGGCACCCTGAATCTTCTTTTCGCCCTGCGCGAGCTGCAGCCTGATTGCCACCTCGTCAAACTCGGCACCATGGGCGAATACGGCACTCCCAACATTGACATCGAAGAAGGTTACATCGCCATCGAACACAACGGCCGCAAGGACGTTCTTCCTTTCCCGAAACAGCCCGGCTCCTTCTACCATCTCTCGAAAGTCCATGACAGCCACAACATCATGTTCGCTTGCAAAATCTGGGGCCTGCGCGCCACTGATCTGAATCAGGGCGTGGTGTACGGAACCATCACTGACGAAGTCGCGCTCGATGAAGCGCTCATCAATCGTTTTGATTATGACGAAGTTTTCGGCACCGTGCTAAACCGCTTCTGCGTCGAAGCCGTCATCGGGCATCCGCTCACCGTGTACGGCAAAGGCGGCCAGCGCCGCGGCTTCCTCGATATTCGCGACACCGTCCGCTGCATCGAAATTGCCTGCCTAAATCCCGCCGCGCGCCACGAGTGCCGCGTTTACAATCAATTCACCGAAAGTTTTTCCATCATGGACATCGCCGGAATCGTCCAGGCCGCCGCCAAGAAAATTAACTTGTCCGTCGAAATTAGCCACCTCCCCGACCCGCGCGTCGAATCCGAAGATCACTACTACAACGCCAAGCACTCCAAGCTCATCGACCTCGGCCTCCAGCCGCACCTGCTGTCAGACGCCATGCTCGACTCGCTTCTGAAAGTCGCCGTGAAATACCGCGACCGCATTGACACCTCCCTGATCCTCCCCAGCGTCAACTGGCGCAACGCCCGCAACAATTACCGCGACCGCGCCAAATCCTCAGCCAGCGCGAAGCCGGCAGCATCGCAGCTGAAAAAAGTAGGAGTCTCCTCCGATTAGTGCGGCCTTTGACTCTGTTGCGGCCAGCTTCAGCTGGGCGACTTTGAATTTGGCTTTAAATCTAGGAGCGACGACGAATTCCCGAACGAATAAAAACACCACGACCAAAATGGGAATCGCTCCGATTTATATGGTGCCCGAGAGAGGACTCGAACCTCCACTCCCTTGCGAGAACTAGCTCCTGAAGCTAGCGCGTCTGCCAATTCCGCCACTCGGGCCTTGCTGGTGTGTGGCAAAACAAAACTACGAGGCCCATCCATATTGACGCGTGCCCTGCGGTTTGTCAACGCAGCACACCACCATGAGGAACGCTTGACCCGCCTCCACGATCGCACTACATTGAATCGCTGGGCCCGCGGCGAACAGGAGACGAAAACATGGCAACCACCCGCGCGATGTTGGAACGCCGCCGCTCGTCGCGCGTTTTTATTCGCATCCCGGTGCAACTCTTCAGCAATGGCGTGGATGGCGAGCCGCTCGTAACTCTCGCCGAAGCCATCGCCGTCAGCCGCTGTGGCGCGCTGGTTCGCGCATCACTCGAACCCGGCCTCGGCGCGCGCATCGAAGTCCTCAACGGAATCTCCCAGGAAACACAGGAATTTCGCGTAATTCGCGTCACCAACACCAAAGATCCCGGCGTCTTCGAACTCGGCCTGGAGATGCTCTACCCTGCCCGCAAGTTCTGGGGCATTCAGTTCCCTGACGACCGCGTTCCTGCTTGAATCCTGCGCCGTTCGGGGTGCATAATCCCCCCAATCCAGCTAGTAACTCGGGCCTGCACGGCCGTCTGCACTTGGGTACTCTTCACGGCCAGCGGGCGGGAGGCACCCATGGAAGCGATTCACGGCGCACTTTTGGGCATTTTGGTTCTTTGGGGAGCGGTAACTGCGATTCTCGTTGGTCTTCTCGCCTATCGCGGCACTCTGGAAATTCGCGAAGACGATCAGATCTTTCTGGGTCGCGCGGGCGATTCCATGGCCAACGAACAGCGCGAAATCGTCGCGCGCATTGACAAGTTGTCCAAGCCCATCAAGCTGCTCATGATCCTTTCCATCGTCCTGCTGCTCACCGCCCTCGGCGTATTTCTCGCCGAAGGTTTCAAGAATTTCTGAATCGCGCTTTCGCGTGGTTCACCCTTCGAACCGGCAGTGTCGGTTCGAAGGGTCTCGCCCGCTGCACTTTGGCGGGCGCGGGACGCAGTGAGGGATCCATTTTTCGCGAAACAGCCGGGACTCTCGACAGGTCGCAGCGCTACACACTACGAGGAAACCAAAAACCGACTCAACTTCTTCTAGCCACTAACCACTCGTCACTAGCCACTGCCGTTTGCCCAAACCGATTGACGCCTCACCTCGCCCAATCAAGCCGTGCCCCACTGATCGCCCATCACTTATCACTCGTCACTGCCCCTCAATTCTGCGGCTTGGGCTGTGGTGGCTGTGCGGGCGTCACAGTTGGTGCAGGCGTTGCCTCCACAGGCGCCAGCGACCCGCAGTCCACCGCCGTATGGTTGTGCACCACCAGCCAATCATTCCCCACTTTCGTAAACACCAGCGTCGTCTGCCCCCGCGCGTCGTAAAATTTCCCCGTCGCGAGCGTCGCCGAAAAATCCCACTGGTAAGTCGCCCAGGCCATGTCCGCATGTAAGTAGATGTAGGTGTTCCGCCGCACAATCTGCATCTGCTGGAACGCCGCTTTCTGCCTTTCGTAACCTTCCGCCCAGTTTTTCCAGCCCACGATCGGCGGCCCGTAGTCGCTGCTCACAAATGTCGCGCTATCCGAATAATATTTGTGCATCAACTCCAGATTTCCCAGTTGCTGCGCCGCCAGCATTTCACCGATGTCATGCTCAATCTGATCGTTCGGCGACACCGGCATGGACGGTAGCGGCTGATCTTGCGCGGGCTGATTCTTCTTGTTTTTCTGCGCCCATGCTCCCGAAGCAAACAGCAGAATCACAGCCAAGCCCGCCACCGCGCGAATCACTCCCGCGCGTAACCCCATCAACCTTACCTCACGCTGCCTCATTCGCTTTTCCTCCTCAGCTGCCCCGCCGGAGCATAGCACGGGCCCGAAAGCACCATGACGGCCATCGCCGCACGTGTTGCGCATGAAAAAACCATATGGGGATGCCACATCGTGGAGGTTCGTGTGTGTTTTCTTGCCGTAAGCTAGAGGAGTCGGGACGTAACGTCCACAGATTCGCCGCAAACGCTCCGTTCTTAGGAGGGAAGCTGATTATTTTTTAATATCTCGCACAACGCGAAATCCGTAATCCGCATACTGAAATTCCGGCGGGATGCTCGCCCGTGCCGCGCAACGCGACACCTTAATCTGATGCCGCCACGATCCCCCGCGCGAACTTTTCCGCGTCCCCTGCGCCGCTCCGTGCGGATTGCTCTCCGGCGACGCGCTGTAATATTCCGCGGCAAACCAATCCGCGCACCATTCATGCACGTTCGCCCCAATGTCGCAAAGCCCATACGCATTCCGTTCCGCTCGCCCCACCGGCTCCGGCCCGTTCTTCCATCGCCCAGAATAATTCGCCAAACGCTCTGGCGGTGCATCGCCCCAAGGAAATTGTTTCTGCTCCACGCCGGCGCGCGCCGCGCGTTCCCATTCCGCTTCCGTCGGCAAACGGTATCGCCGCCCGCTACCCGCGCTCAGCCATTCACAGTAAGTCACCGCGTCAAACCACGAAGGCGCCACCACAGGCTGCTCTGCATGCGAAAGGTTCGCATCACTCCAATGCAACGGCGGAAGATGCTTTGTGGCAGCCAGAAATCGCGCATAATCCGCGTTCGTCACCTGGCATTCCGCCATCTCAAACGCATCCACCCAGACGCGATGCACCGGCCGCTCGTTCTCCTGCCCGGTGTCGCTCCCCATCAAAAACCACCCCTCCGGAATCACGACCATCCGCGGCTCGCTCGCGCCAGAGTGCGTGCTCGAATCAATCGCGTCGCTCACTCGTCCATCTGCGGCCGCGCTCACGTCCTCAATCCTGCCCCGCCGTGTGTCTCGTCTGGCTCAACAAATTCACAAACAGCCGGTAAGCCCCCGGCACTCCCGCCGGCAACTCCCGGAAAAAAGAAAGCCCCGTGTAGGCGTACAAACCTTTCCCATAGCGCGCGTAAACCAGCGACCCTTTCGTCTCCGCCTCGCCCGGATCCGTCAAACCCAGCACCGGCGTATATTTCGCATCGAACGTCCCCCAAAAATAAAGCCCTCGCTCCTGCACCCAGCCGCGAAAATCCTCGGCCGTGATCTTGTTCGGCGAATTCAGCAGTGCATCAGCCGGCGCCAGAAATCGCACCGGCGAATTCGCATCCGTCACCCGCGAAGTCTCCCCCGGCATCGTGGCCTTATAAGGCGCCGGCAATTCATCGTTCCATGCAAAATCGCGCTGGTACTGTACCAGCAGCGTCCCGCCACGCTTCACGTAATCCAGCAACCGCGCATTCGTCCGCAGCAGGTCCGGACGCAACTCATACGCCCGTATCCCCACCGTAATTGCGTCGTACCTGCCCAAATCTCCAAACGCCAGCGCCACTTCGTCCAACATATCCACGCGAACCCCGATCTGCCGCAAAATTTCCGGCAAAGTATCGTTCTCCGCCGCGATATAACCGATGCGCAATCCCGCCGGCACTACCAGATTCAGCACATGCACCGTCGCGTCCGCCGACTCGCTCCAATTTCGCGTCGGCAAAGTAGGAATCGGCTCCACGGAAGTCCGAAAAGTTTCCTCGCCCATTCGCGCGTACGGATGCAACGCGTAAGCCCCCGCCGCAGTTCCCGCCGGCGCCGTCACCACAAATTGAATCAACCGGTCGCCGCCCTTCGCAAATTCCAGTGGCCCCTGGACGTTCGGTATCTGCACCGTCCAACCCTTCGGCGCGTCCAATCCCACCGACACTTTCGTCGCCGCCGTTCCGTGGTAACGCACCCGCGCGAAAAGTTTCACTGGCATCGCCGCGCGTTTCTCCGGCGCCATCACCTGTTTCGGTTCCACTGTCAACGTCACCGCCGGAACCAGCTCCAGCGGATAAGTCTGTATCCCGGTGGTCGTGGCTTCCATCGAGTTCACCGGCCGCTTGATGGCAAATTCGTATCCCACAACTTCCACGCGCAGCGCCAACCGCACCAGCGGCGGTGGAAATGGCAAAATTGCGTCCGTTGGAGTCAGCGCCCGCTTGGCTCCCGCCGGAATCGCCACAGTGAATTTCGCCGCAGCGGCGGCAGTGTCACTCGCTCCCTTGGGTCCGTCCGGCGTCACGCTCCATCCACCTGGCACCACAATGCTGCTCGCATCCAGCGTCCACTTCACCGGCACCGCGGGAGTCCCCGCGATAGACACGTCCACCGAAAATGTTTCTCCCGCAACCAATTCGTGCCGGCTAGCTTGAGCGTCGAGCGGAATCGCCACATCATCAGCGAGCGCCAGATTAATCCGCTTCAGCACGCCATCAATCTCCCACACAGCGCCAACACCGTCGTTCCCCTGCTGCGCCAACTGCTCGCGCAATCCCGCAATCTCTTTCGCCGCAGCAACCAACGACTTTGCTGCAGCCGTGCGATCCAATTCCAGCGCGGACTTCGCCGCTGCAGCCAATTCCTGATCCGCTGCGTTCAGCGCCGGAGCCATCACCGCCTGCACGCCCGGAAATCGCGCGGCCAGCGACGCCAGCGGCTCAGCCAGCAGTTGCGCGTCGAATTTTCCCGCTTCACCCTTCTCAGTCTCCGCCACCAGAAACACTGGCCGCCGGAAAAACGCGTTTCCGAAAAACGCCGGCGTGCCTTGCGAGCGGTGCTGCGCGTGCCCCTCCATCCCCATCTCCACGTACGTTTTTCCCCACAACGGCGACACTTCATCCGCCGGCAATGCAATTGCGTTCGCAGCAGTAGCGTTGCGCGCCACACGCGCTTCAAGCGTCACCTTCCACGGCGTCAGCCCTTCCGCGATCTGTCCCGGAAACATTTTCGAATCCGCCGCCGCCATCACCGCCTGCGGCGTCAAAATCCCGCTCTCCTGATGATGCCCGTGCCCCGAATGCACGCCGCCCCAGCCATTAATCACCACGTCCGGCCGGTAAGTCCGTATCACTCGAACCATGTCTTCCAACGCCAAATTTCCCCACACCTTCAGCGCCTGGTCCGGACTCTTCAAATATCCAGTATCCAACGCCCGTGTGAAATATTGCTGCACGCCATAATGTTGTCCCGCCGCCAGCAATTCTTCCGTGCGCACCACGCCCAACTCTCCATCCTGCTCCGGCCCGATCGCATTCTGCCCGCCCTGCCCGCGCGTAATTGTCAGCAGCGCCACATCCGCGTTCAATCCATGCGAAAGATAAGCCAGCAGGCTCGACCATTCATCATCCGGATGCGCCGTAATAAAAAGAATGCGCGTGCTCACCCGCGCCTTGTGAATCGCCTCCACCGTTTCCGGCAGGGACTGCGCGCCAACCGGCTGCGCCGCCACACACCCAAAAGAGAGCACGCAAGAAATCATTGCAGTCGCGCCATAAAATCCTCGCCGCATCATCCAATTCAAGTTCCGGCCTCCTCAAAGGGCCACTGCCGCAACATTCGCGCGCGCCCCATGTAAACCAGAATACCCGCCACCATCGCCGCAAGCGAGGCCAGCATCGGCCCGCGCCCGGTGGAAATGAAAACCGCGATCCATCCCGCAATCGCCAGCACCACCGGCACCGGATAAAGCCACATGCGAAACGGCCACTGTTCCGCTTGCCAGCGCCGGTGCAGCATCATCAATCCCACCGCCTGGCCGACGAATTGGATGAGGCAGCGCATCGCCAGGATGGCGCGTATCACCGAGAACAAACCAAAAAACAAACAAACCACCATGGACGTAACGCCCAACGCCAAAAGCGCCACGTGCGGAAACCGCTTCGTCGGATGCACCTTCGCAAACACCGAGAAAAAATTCCCGTCCAGCGCCGCCGCATATGGCACTCGCGAATAACCAAGCGTCGCAGAAAACACCGAGCCGAACGCCAGCACTAGTATCAGCCCCGTCGCCAGTGACGCCCAATTCATTCCAAACGTCCGCTCCACAAATAAGCTCACCACAAAACTTGAACGCGTCGCCTCCTGCCACGGCACCACGCTCAAAATGCTCGTCTGCATCAGAAAATACAAAATCGCGATTCCGAAAATCGAAATGAAAATCGCCCGCGGAATATTCTTCCCCGGCTCCTTCATTTCACCGCCCAGATTGCACACATTGTAGTAACCCAGATAGCTGTAAACCGTCTGCACCGACGCGTGCCCCAGCCCCGCAAAAAAAATCCACGAAAAACTCCAAGCTCCCGGAGGAAAACGGAAAAGATTGCCAGCATTAAAATGCGTCGCCCCGCCATAAATCAGCCACAAAATCGTCCCCAGCACGATCACCCACAATACCGTCGAAATTTTCCCGATCGCGGTGATCCGCCGGTACAACAGCAGCACCGCAATCGCGATCATCGCAACGGCAATCGCGCGGTCGTAGTTCGCAATAATCCGGCTGGCGTATTCAGCATGCATGCGCAGCCACCGCGCCACCGCCGGAATCTTCGCCGTCAAATACATCGAATAATCCGCAAACCCCAGCGCGCCAGAAGAAATGCTCAGCGGCGCCTGAAAAAGCGTCTGCCAAATAAATAAGAATGACATCAGCCGCCCTAGCCGGTTCGCCCCGTAAGCTTCCCGCAGAAAAACGTAACTTCCACCAGCCTGCGGCATCGCTGCGCCCAATTCCGCCCACACGCATCCATCCAGCGCCGCCAGCGCCGCTCCCACCACCCACGCCAGAATGCACTGCGGCCCGCCCATCGCGCGCACGATGAACGGAATCACGATGAACGGGCCAATCCCCACCATGAACGTCATGTTCAACGACGTCGCTTCGATCAGCCCCAGCCCACGCTCGAGTTTTTCCGTTTCACTCATGCCGCAGCGCTGGAAAATCCTCCATCTGCCAATATTTTCCGCAAAAACAGGAAAGTCAGCATAACAAGAAAGCCACATCCACCACCCTGAAAACTATTCCACTCTGCGTTATCATCGATCGTGGCACAGCCACTCCTGGCTGTGCTCTTGCTTTTGCTGTTCCAGCACAAAAAATTCGACTCCACGCTCATGCTAGACACACGCACAACGCTCGGACTCGCGCTCACCGCAGCCACTGTCGCGTCACTCTTCCTCGGATATTTCCGCGCGCGCCGCCTCCGCGCGTTTCCGCCGTATGGCTGGCTAGGCTGGCTCGCCCTGCTCTCCGCCGAAGCATTGCTCTTCGCGCGCGTCGAACCAGTCGCTACGTATTTCACGCCCATCGCCTGGAGTGCCTACATCCTGATCGCCGATGCTGCAGTCCTCGCCCTCACCAATCGCTCCCGCCTCAACGACGCGCCCATCGTAGTCGCCCGCCTCGCATTTCTCTCAATCCCCCTCTGGCTGATTTTCGAAGCCTACAATCTCCGCCTGCAAAATTGGACCTACATCGGCCTGCCGCGCACCTTGCCCGCCGCGCTTTTCGGTTACGCCTGGTCCTTCGCCACCATTACTCCGGCGGTATTCGAAACTTCCGACTTGGTCCAAGCCGTGCTCCCCGTGCAGCAGTCGCCCGGCTCGCTGCCGGAACTCGCGCCGGATTCTTCGCCAAAAATTTCTCCCTCCGTCGAATCGATCCTGATGATTTCCGGCGTAGCATGCTTGCTCGTCCCGCTCCTCGTGCCCCAAAACCTCGCCGCGTACCTTTTCGCGCTCGTCTGGGTCGGATTTCTCTTACTCTTCGATCCCCTCAATCGCCGCCTCGGCCTGCCATCCTTTATCGGCGATCTCGCCGAACGCATGCCACGCCGCTTCTACGGATTTCTTCTCTCAGGCTGGATATGTGGCTGGCTGTGGGAATTCTGGAATTATTGGGCAGCCGCGAAATGGCTTTATACCTTCCCCATGTTCCAGCATTGGAAAATTTTCGAGATGCCCGCGCCCGGCTTCCTCGGCTTCCTACCATTTGCGCCGGAGTGTTTCGTTATGTACGTTAGCGCCGCCTCGCTCCTCGGCTGGATAAGAAGAGTAAAGTGAATACCGTGAACTGCCGATCTTCGCGCATGTACGTTGCCGTCGCGCTCTGCCTCGCAACATCCGCCGCGCTGTCAGCACCGGATCCCGCGCGTGCCGGCGAAATCAAGCTCCCGCCCGAAGCAATCCAAGCGATGGACAAAATGTATAGCGGCGATCCCGACGCCGCCATCGCGATCCTGCGCACCCTCGAACAGTCCCAGCCCGCAAATCCTCTCCCCGTCCTGCTCGAAGGCGAAGCGCGCTGGTGGAAAATTTACTGCTCCAGCCTGGAAATCAAATACGGAATGATTGACGCTTGGAAGCGCGGGAAAAAACCCGAAGACGATGCCTTCCTCCTGCTTGCGGACAAAGTAATTGATCTCGCCCACGCGCAAATCACCAAATCAGACACCGCAGATATGCATTTCTACGCCGGCATGGGTCTCGCCCTGAAAGTCCGCCTGGAGGTCTTGCGTGGTGAAAATCGGGCGGTCGCGCATTACGGAGTCGCCGCCCGCGCCGAATTTCTGCGTGCTCTGGAACTCGATCCGCAGATGGCAGACGCTACCGCCGGCCTGGGCCTCTACAACTACTACGTGGATTCGCTTTCAACCACTGTGAAAATCCTGCGCTTCTTCATGGGCATTCCCGGCGGCAACAGAACTGAAGGAATTCGTCAGATGCAAGTCGGCATTGACCACGGCGTAGTGACGCCCACTGAAATGCGCTTCCATCTCGCCAGAAATTTGCGCACGTTCGACTATCAATACGAACGCGCCATCCTGGTAGGGCAACCGCTCGTCGAACGCTATCCCGGAAATCCGATTTTCCAGTTGCTGCTCGGCAATCTGAACACCGAATTGGGCCGCTCCGCAAAAGCCGCGGAGAATTTCCAAGCCGCGCTCAAAATCGCGAATCAACCCGCCGCTGCCGATTGCTGCTCCCCCTGCCTGTCCTGCCCCACATGCTCCGCCCGCGTCCGCGAAATCGCTAAAACTTTCCTCGGCTCGTCCCACTAGCGTCTGGTGTTCATAGCGCCGGCTCGTCCTGAGAGTCTGCCAGCGGCAGAGTCGAAGGGCGTCCCGCCGGCTCCTTTGACTTTGATTTTGCAGCCGATATCTATGCGCTCTGGCCCCTGCCCCGCTCGGTTCGGCTCATCATCAGCGTCGAAATGCATCCCGATACAAACGCCGCGCCCCACATCGTCGTCGCTCCCCACTTCCCCAAAATACTCGCGCCCAGCCACGGCCCCACCGCGAAGGCCACGTTGAACGACATCGTGTACAGCCCCATGTATTCCCCGCGTCGCTCGGGCGATGCCAGTTCCGCCGCGTACGCGGAACTCCCCGGCATCAGAATCATTTCACCAAACGTCCAGATCGCCACCGCCGCAAACACCCCGGCAGTTTTCCCAAAAGGCGCGATTCCCACCAGCGCGTACGCTCCAAATCCCACCGCGTACAAGAAAGCCCCCAGCATCAGCGTGTGCCGGTGCGTCCAATGCTCCATCGCCGCATTCAACGGAACTTCCAGCGCCACAATCAACAGAGTGTTCACCGTGAAAATTGTCCCGTACACCGACTCCGGAAAATGCAAGTACCGCACCAGAAATAACGGTAGCGTGGACGTAAACTGAAAAAACACCAGCTGCACCGGAATCATCGCCGCCAGAAAATAAAGCATGCGCGGATTTCGGAACGCGCGCAGATCAGCCGCAGGATGCAAAGTTGCGAGAGGCTCCACGCTATCCGCTTCGATCTCGCGTCCCAGGTCCGTCGCGTCGGCCCACTCCGGCTCGTGCGTCTTCTGCCTTCCTAAATTGCGCATCGGCCAGAGCACCAGCATCGCTCCCGCCAGAATCGAAGTCGTGCCGTCCACCAGAAACAGCCAGCGAAACGAATACACCGCCAGAATTCCGCCGATCGCAGGACCCACACTCATCCCCAGATTTCCGGCCAGCCGCCCGAGCGCGAACGCCGCTTTGCGTTGCGCCGGCGGCACCAAATCCGAAACCATCGAAAGCGTCGCCGGCCGCAGCGATTCGTTCAGCACCGCGAACCCAAACGTCATCAGCAAAATCGCGCTGTAACTCTTCGCCAAGGGAAATAACAGCAGCAGAACACCAGTGAGAAACAGCGAAGCCTTCATGATCGGCAGCGGTCCCACGTGATCGCACAAAATTCCCGCGAGGGGCATGATCAAAAGCGCCGCCAGGCCATATCCCGTCAGCGTCAGGGCCGCTCGCGCCGGCGTCACCCCTAAGGTGTGCGTCACATACAAAACCAGAAACGCCAACACCATCGTTCCGGAGCGATTCACCAGCGTCGCCGCCGAAAGTATCCACATCTCTCGTGGTAGCTTTTTCAGTCCGCGCCAGGGATTCATAGGAATTTCAGTGAGGTGAGAACTTCAGCTATTCAATAAGTTGCAGCGCTACGAATGTGCGGCTTCTTCCTGTTCAAAAGCATGATATGACGACCGTACAAGCGGCCCCGCTTCCACGTGTTTGAATCCCATCGTCTCGCCCAGCCGCTTGAACTCCGCGAATTCGTCCGGAGGGACGTAGCGCTCGATCGGCAAATGCTCATGCGTCGGCTGCATGTACTGCCCCAGCGTCAGAATGTGGGTTCCTTGCGCCGCGATATCTTCCATCGCTGCCAGCACTTCGTCGCGCGTCTCGCCCAGCCCCAGCATCATTCCGGTTTTCGTCGGCAGCCCCGGAATCATTTCTCCCGCGCGCCGCAATAATTCCAGCGACCGCTCGTACACCGCGCCTTTGCGCACCTGGCGATAGAGCCGCGGCACTGTTTCCATGTTGTGATTCAACACGTCGGGTTTCGCCGCCATCACCGTTCCCAACGCGTTCCAATCGCCGCGAAAATCCGGAATAAGCACTTCGACTTTGCATCCCGGCACGCGCGTGCGAATTTCCGTGATCGTCCGCGCAAAAATCGCCGCGCCACCATCCGGCTGGTCGTCGCGATTCACCGAAGTCACCACCGCGTACCGCAATCCCATGCGCGCCACTGCCTCTGCCACGCGTTCCGGTTCGTCTTCCGCGGGAGGACCCAGAGGTTTTCCGCTAGGCACAGCGCAGAATCCGCAGGCCCGCGTGCAGATGTCGCCCAAAATCATGAATGTGGCCGTGCCGTGTTCCCAACATTCGCCCATGTTGGGGCAACGCGCGCTCTCGCACACCGTGTGCAGATCCAGCGTGCGCATCGTGCGCTTCAGTTCCTGATATTTTGGTCCACCGAAAAATCGCACGCGCAACCAGGACGGCCGCGGATGCGCCGCGGGCAGCGGCGTGGAATTCGGAAGGATCGTAAAGGGCGTAGCCATTGGCTTTTGGATGAAAACCCATTGTACGCGGAACCGCCCAGGCGAGACAACCGGGCTGCGAGCGCCAAATTTGTCCTAATGCTGTAAGCCGGTCCGCCGATATGCTAGACAGGAAAGATAGGTCTCGAATTGGACGCGCGATGGACCACGCGCAGCGGTTGCAGCGTCTCGAACAGCTGATTGCGCGCGACTTAGCTGACTAAGACGAGGTTTAGATGGGCTCGAGCAACTTACAAATCGCGGCGTTGCACAACGTTTCGGCTGCCAACGCGGCGGAGAACGCGCACGTTCCTCAGACCCAAGCCGCAAACCCCGTGCTTCCGGCGCGTGGGATCTCCCCTGCTCTGGCTCCTACGCCGGTGCGGGATACGGTGTCCCTCTCTGGAACACTTCTGCCGCAACAAGGGCAACAAAACGCACCGTCGACCGGGAACGCTCACGCTGCGGCGTTCACACTCTTGAGTCAGACAATCACTTTTCCGCCCAGCCGAGACCCGGCGAGTGGTGCGACACCGCCGACGATCCAAAGTAACTCTCCGGTTCTGGCAGCCGTTGCACAAACCACCGCAGCCACTCAATCTCCCGCCGCGACGACGACCGCAAACCCGGACGCGACTACAACTTCCACCACGGCTAACGCTTCGAGCGCAGCGCCAGCGCAGCAGACGCTTCAACAGCTGGACCGCGTGCTGCAACAGCTTGGCATTGATCCGCAAACTCTGAGCTTGATAAGCCGCGAGGGCATGTTGAATTGGGTCAACGATCCAGCGGCGCTGCGGCAAATCGTCCAGAATGTGCAGGCCGCTGCGAGTAGTTCGCAACAAAATGCCGCGGTCGGCTCGGCGAATCCGGCGCAAAGTATCGCGCAGCTTGCGATTGCCGGCGCACGTCGAAATCAGATCCCGTCACCGCAAACACAAAATCAGCCGCAAGCTTCAGTGCAGGAAACGAGTCCGGTTTCTGGCGGCTCTTCAGCGGCCAGCAGCGCGAACACTAATGCTTTGAACCAAAGCGCGGCGACAGCCCAGCAAAATGCGACGGCAGTGATGCAATTCCAGAAGTTGCAAGATTCCCTCGCGCCGAGCGGTCTGGCGGAAACTCAGCCGGTCGCCACTTCGGGTGGCTCAACCACGCAGCAAGGACAGTTTCTGAACGTCTCCGCTTAGCTTTCTACCCTCGCGATGTGACGTAACCTGTTCAAGCTGAACCACGCCTGAACAGGCCGTAATGTTGTACTCTTACCACACGACTCGGAGCAGATTCGTCTTTACTCGTATAAGCTATTGATTATAAAGGGCTATAATTGCTGATGAGGGGTCACCGAAGTGCATAGAATAGACCGATCCGACTGATGCCCTATCAACTCACAATTCAGCGCCCGGTTGAGACTCGCGGCGTGGGGCTACACACGGCTGTGCGCTGCCACCTGCGGCTGGTTCCGGCGCCTGCGGATACCGGGATCGTCTTTCGGCGCGTGGACCTGGATAATTTCGAGATCGAAGCTCACGTGCGCAACGTCGCACGGGTGAGCTACGCCACCAGCTTGATGAAGCAGGGCGTGCTGCTCTCGACCGTCGAGCATTTGCTCGCGGCGCTGTACTCCTGCGGCGTGGACAACGTGTACGTAGAGCTGGACGCGCTGGAGCTTCCAATTCTGGACGGCTCCTCGAAGCCGTTCATCGAACTGCTGGCGCAAGCCGGGGTTCGCAAGCTGCGGCGACAACGGCGTTACATCCATGTGATCAAACCGCTGGAGTTTTCCGACGGCGACCGCCGCATCGGAATTTATCCCGCAGATGAATTCCGCGTGCACTGTTTCGTGGACTACAAACATCCGGATGTGGGACCGCAGGAAGTGGAAATGACGGTCGACCGGCAATCTTTCAGCCGTGAGCTGGCGCCGGCGCGCACGTTCGGGTTCATGAAGGATTTCGCGGGGCTGCAAGCGATGGGATTGATTCGCGGCGGCTCGGTGGAAAACGCGATCGTGCTGGACGACGAAGGTATTTTGAACGGGCCGCTGCGTTTTCCGGATGAATTTGGGCGGCACAAAGCGCTGGACCTGATCGGCGACCTCGCGCTGGTGGGGCGTCCGCTGAAAGCGCGCATCGTGGCGCACAAGGCCGGTCACGCGCTGCACACGCAGCTGGTCACTCGCCTGCTTGCCGACCACACGCTCTGGACCGAAACGACTGCGCCGCGCGATTCCGAAGATGCGCGACCTTCTGTTGCTGATTCTCTCCCCGCAACATCCTGACTTCGAAAACAAAAAACAGCGAGCCTCACGGGAATTTCACGCGGTGCGAACAATCACAAAATGAATCAGGCGGCGAGTGCGGAAGCCTAGCTTCTCGTACAGATGAATCGCCGAGATATTTTCCTGGCGGACGTGGAGAATCGGCGTTTCGCCGCGCCGGATGACTTTGCGCATCAGAATGGACATCAACTCGCGCGCGTAGCCGTGGCCTTGAAAATCCGGATGAGTGCAGACTGCGCTCACTTCAGTGTAACCCGGCAGATGCAGCCGCTCGCCTGCCATGGCCACCAGACGCTTGCTTTGGCGAATTCCCAAGTATTCGCCGAGTTCGCGGGTGCGCGTGCCGAAGGGGCCGGGCTTGGTCAATTCGGCGAGCGCGACCATTTCCGGCACATCTGCCGGAGTTAATTTTTCGGCTGGAAAACCATCCTCTGCGAGCTTGGGTGTTTCGCAGACCATCTGGACGAGCGGCGATGCGTGGACGGTGACCCATCCCGCTGGAATTTGCGGCGGCTGATCGAGAAATAGTGCCGCGCCAGCGCGCTGCAGGGCCTTCGCGAGCGATGCGTACGCTTCGTTCGTCGGTTCGCCCATCCCGGCGAGCAGGGTCACTTCGGGCGGATAACGTTTCGCGAGTTCGTCGCCTTCGGCGAAATGCGCGTGGAGCGTGGAGAGCGAATTCCAGATCGGGTTGTCGAGGATGTGCATCGTCTTCGGAGTTTCTGCCTGTCGCTGAGCTGTGTTCAAGACCATTTCCTCAGGCGCGAGAGGTTTCCCGCGACAACTGCAAAATCGGACCTTCAGCGGCTAAAGCCGCCTGCGTTCTGCAGTCTGATGTCGTGGCTAAAGCCACGACCCACAAAACTCTTCGTGCTCTCATTCGCCTCTCTTTTGATGCTCGCACAATTTATGCGGCGCGCGAAATCCGCGCTATCCGAATGTAGCGGCCAAATTGTCCTGTGAAATTTTGGCTACTGCAGCGGCGGACTATCGGCGGTGGCGGATTCTCCGGTACTCGCGGCTCGAATCACTCCGGTTTGATCGGTATAGAAGCTGCGCGTTCCCGTTGTGCCGCGCTGCACCGGATCTGCGGTTACTGTGAAACCGGACGCGCCGCCGGAGGTGCAGCCTTTCGCGGCAGCTTTGGGCGAAACGACAGGCCCGGAGGCATCATTCGGGAACTGCGGCGTGTACGTGAAGATGTAGCCGCTTTTCTGGCCCGAGGCCAGGGTGCGATCAATCAGGCCGGCATGATTGCAATTTCCTACAATCGATTCTCCATATCGGAAGCCTGCGAAGCTGGAAGGAAAACCATTCTCATAACCTGAAGCGTATTGAACTGCAGCGACGTCAATGGTGCGGAGCGAGCCGACGGCCGAAGCTTCATTCGCAGCCATGCGCGCGCGCAGAAGATTGGGGATGGCGATGGCGGCGACGATCATGATGAATGGAATGATGACGATGCCGAGATAGCCCAGCACCAGACCGGTTGTGGCGAGGCCGCGGCCGCCGATGCGGCCTGCGGATCTGCGGATTTCTGAAAGGGAGATGTGGCCGAGAATGATTGCGGCGATGGAGGCAGGGAAGAAAAATGTGAAGATTCCGCAAACCAGGCTGGCGATGGCTTTGCCACTGGTGGGCGGGTCGCCGTCGAGTGGGGGCGGTGTTGCGAAGGAACCGCCGCCGACTGCGCCCGGGCCTGTCGTTGGTCGTACGGCGGCAGCGGCAGTAAGCGGGCTGCCGCACTTGGAGCAGAATTGACCTGAATCGGGATTGGTCGTTCCGCAGTTTTGACAATACATCGCGTTTCTCCTCTTCTGTCTGCGAGGGAATATAGCGCTTTGGTTAACAAATGCACGGAATTTGTGGCGCTTGCCAGTGTTTCGATTGCCAAAGCTGCGCGGGGAAGCGACAATAACTCTCGCATGAACTCTCACACAGCGGGCGCTGACACCGTCATCGTAATTTTGGCTGCTGGGAAAGGGACGCGGATGCGTTCCGACCTGGCGAAAGTGTTGCATCGGGCTGGCGGGCGGCCGCTGTTGGAGCATGTGATTCGCGCCTGCCAGGCGGTGAAAGCGACGCAGATTTTGGCCGTCGTGGGGCACCAGGCCGAAGAAGTGGGCGCGCTGGCCGAATCGCTGGGCGTGGATACGGTGAAGCAGCAACCGCAGCGCGGCACCGGACACGCTTTGCAAGTAGCGCGGCGAGCGCTGCGCAAGAGCGCGAAGCTGGTGATTGTGGTTCCCGGCGATGCGCCGCTGCTGCGCGCGGAAACTTTGACGGCGCTGCTGGATACGCACCGCCGCGGCGAAGCTGCTGCGACCATTCTGAGCGCCGAGCTGAACGATCCCACGGATTACGGCCGCGTGGTTCGCGATTCCGAAGGGCGCGTGCAAGCGGTGGTCGAAGAAAATGTCGCGACGCCGGAGCAGCGGGCCATCCGCGAAGTGAATTCCAGCATTTATTGCTTCACGCTGGAAAAACTGTGGCCCTGCCTGAACGCCTTGCGCCCTAACAATGCGCATCGCGAGCTGTATTTGACCGATGCGATCGCGCTGTTGCGGCAGCGCAACGAACGCGTGCTGGCGCAAGTGGCTCCGGATGCCAACGAAATTCTGGGATGTAATACACGCGCGAATCTGGCGGACGTGGACCGGATTTTCCGCGCGCGCAAAGCCGCGGAGCTGATGGAAGCGGGCGTGACGATTTATCTGCCGGAGACGGTGGTGATTGATCCGGAAGTGAGCGCGGGGCCCGACACGGTGATTGAGCCGTGCGTGCAACTGCTGGGCAAGACGCGCATCGGCGCGCGCTGCACGATTCAGACGGGCAGCGTGCTGCGGGATATGCGCCTGGACGACGAGGTATTGATTGGGGCGCATTGCGTGATGGTATCCAGCCGCATTGCGGACAGGGCGCAGGTGGGGCCGTTTGCGCGGCTGCGTCCTGGGGCGGATATTCGCGCGGGCGCGCACATTGGAAATTTCGTGGAAGTAAAAAATTCGGTAATTCACGAAGGCGCGAAGGCCGGGCATCTGACCTATCTGGGTGATGCGTCGGTTGGGCGGGAAGCGAACATCGGCGCCGGGACGATTACATGTAACTACGACGGCGTGGCAAAGTATGAGACGACGATCGGTAATCGCGTTTTTATTGGGAGTGACAGCGCGCTGGTGGCGCCGGTGCGGATTGGCGACGGGGCGTACGTCGCGGCGGGGTCCACGATCACGGAGAATGTGCCGGCCAACGGGTTGGGAATCGCGCGGGGACGGCAGACGAACAAGGTTGGGTGGGCGGCGGCGCGACGGCGCGAGCTGGGGCGGGCTGGGCGCGACGAGGGGCGCAAGAAATCGAAGCGCCGCGGTAAAGTGACGCGCCAGGCGAAAGTGAAAGCGCGACGGCGAGTGAAAAGAAAAACCGCGAAACGTTCCCGGCGTTAGAGCTGCATCACAAAAGCAAAACCTGTACTTCAGCCGCTGAAGCCGCTCGACGTTTGCTTGGTTTATGTCGTGGCCCTTCGACCCAGCCACGGGAAGGATCTCAGGATAAACTGAAGCACGACCTACAAAGATTCCCTGATTCCCGCGTAGATTGCAGAGTTCCGAGTGTTTACAGTCTCGACTGTTCCCCGAAAAGCAGATCCCTCCCCGCGTCCCGCGCCCGCCAGAGTGCGGCTGGCCAGAAAAAGCGCGGGACTTCGTTCGGAATGACACGCGGTTTTGTTTTTTGCTGAACCGTGAAGCCTCGTCGTGACGAAAAGCAGTGCTTCTCGCAGTGGGGCTGAAGCAGTCGTGCCAGAACTCGAAAATCATGGCCTCAGCGGCTAAAGCCGTTTTGATTTTGGAGCGGGTGCGGCACGGCTGAAGCCGTGCCCTGACGAAAACCAATATGCCACCTTTGTGCGACGGGCCATTTTTGTTGCGGTTAGAAAATCTTTTCTCGTTTGATTTCATGGGTTTATGCAATTTCTGAATCCGTGTGTGTTGCGATTAGGATTTTGGGGCTGTGCTTGCGGCGATTCGATTTGGGCAATGCCGGATCGGGTATTGTGGTGTTGCGACGGCGCTTGGCGGGTTCCGGCGAAGCGGGGTCTGAGGATGGGTCCGTCGAAAGAGTAGGCGACGGAGCGGATGGCTCGGCGGGCTCCATGGTTCCGGTGATGAAGTATTGCGTGCGGGGGGCTTCTACCCAATCGCCGTGTTCGTTGATGCGGACGTAGAGGCGCGTGGCGCGGATGATCATGTCAGCGGCTTCGATGGGGCAGCTTTCGGCGGACTCTAGAAAGCTTTCGAGGACACGAGCGACTTGGCGCTTGCGTCGCTGAAACAGGCCGGCGTAGTGCGCGTGGCGATAAACGGAGAAGCGATCGGGGAGGTTATATTCTCTGGCTATTTGTTGGGGGCTGCGCCAGCGGACGAAATCGCCTTCGATGTCATCGCGATCGGGATGAGCGCAGATGGAGCAACGGCGAGAATGGCGGGAAAAGTCGGGAGGGGAGGACGGGTCGGAAGGAGATGGTGGCGCGGCAGGGGCGGAGGGCGATTGTTCGGGGAAAGACGCAGCGGATGCGGCGGCGTCCGCTGCAGCGTTGGCGGCCGCCAACTTCTCAGCGGCCACGCGTTTTTCTTCAGCTATTTCGGCATTTCTTTCCGCGACCGACATGAGTTTGTAGGTGGCAGGGCCGAACCGCGAATCGGAGAACTTGTAGAGCGCGAGCGGGAAGTTGCAATTGGGCCTGCGGGGAGCTTCTTCGTCCATGGTGGCCTCATTTGCGGACGAGCGGAATCGCGCGGGCGAGCTGATCCCGCGGAGGGCGGGCGGAAAAGTCTCTGAGTGCGAGAGACGGCTTCGCTCGTCCGGTCGTCAGCTATTTAGTTTTTAGGGGTGCGCTGCACGCGCTGGTTACTTTCTGCTTCTAGTTACTATATATCATACTTGTTTGGGGATTTCAAGGGGTGGCCGGCTGCGCGACGCAACGTACACTTGAATACCAAGGTGCTCTTGCGGCAGTGACAAGTGAGCAGTAGACTCCCGGCCATGACAAAAACCTTTACGTCCTTCGTCCCATGAGAAGTTGATGAGCCCCGACAAAATGGTGGAAGAACACGAGATCACTGTCGAATACGCGTTGACTCGAGGTGAGGTTGCCGGAGGTTTGTTGCGCAGCGTAGCCCAATCGCCGAAGTACCGACGCAAAATTCTTCTTTATTCTTTCGGGATAGGAGTCTTTACATTATTGTATCGCGCGGCGCTAACGCGATCCGTTACTCCGGGCGACGTGATGATCGCGGTGGGTTACGGCGGCGGATTGGATTGCGATTTGCGCGGGATTTGAATTTTTCCGCTGCGGGGAGGGATCTACCGATGACTACTGGTGCTGCAGGGACACATCCAGTTCACAAGGCAATGGCGAGCCACACGCATCCTGGGGATTTGCCTTGGGTGCCTTGGGCGCCGGGACATTTTATTAAGTTAATCAAGCTAAATCCGGTGACGGGGCAGATCATTTTATTTATTCGGTCGGTGCCGGGAGCGGCGCTGCAGATGCATTTTCATCCGGGGACGGTGGTGGTGTACACCGTGCAGGGGGCTTGGACTTACGATGAGGGCTGGGTTTCGGAGATGGGCGATGTGGTGTTTGAGGTGGCGGGGTCGACTCATTCGCCGCGGATGGTGGGGAAGGAGGATACGATTGTGTTTGCGGTGATCGAGGGGGCGCTGGATTTCGTGGATGAGAAGGGGCAGACGATCGCTACCGAGAATTGGCAGACATTTTTGAAGAGGTATCACGATTATTGTGAGGAGAAGGGGTTAGCGGCGGTGGATATCACGAAGTTTTAGTCGCAGGATTCACGGCGGACGCGCAGAGGGCGCGCAGAAAACGTAAAGCGAAGAGAAGAGCAAGCGCAAAGTGGCGCTGCGGCATGTCGTTGGCACGTGGTAAAATCAGTTAGAGGAGTAGCGATGAAATTTGGAGTGGTGCAATTTCCTGGGTCTAACTGCGATGCGGATGCGTTTCATGCGGTGGGCGCGATCGTGTGGCAGCCGGTGGAATTTATCTGGCACCAGTCGGAGGATCTGGCTGGTTGCGATGCGGTGATTTTGCCGGGCGGATTTGCGTTTGGCGATTATTTGCGGACGGGCGCGATCGCGCGATTTTCTCCTGTGATGAAGGCGGTGGAGCGGTTTGCGCGCGGTGGCGGTCTGGTGCTGGGGATTTGCAACGGATTTCAGATTTTGCTGGAAGCGGGGTTGCTGCCTGGGGCAATGATGCGCAATCAGGGGCTGCGATTTTTGTGCCGGCAGGTGCACGTGCGGGTGGAAGCGACGGATACGCCGTTTACAAGCGCCGCGAAGCGCGGACAGGTGCTGGAAATTCCCATCGCGCACATGGAAGGAAATTATTTTTGCGAGCCGGGGGCTTTGGCGGAACTGGAGCGCAACAATCAGATAATTTTTCGATACGTGCGAGCGGACGGCGGGGAGGTGGACGCGCGAGACCGCGAGGCGAATCCGAATGGGTCGTTGGATGCGATTGCGGGGATCTGCAACCGGGAGCGCAATGTGCTGGGTTTGATGCCGCATCCGGAGCGCGCGGTGGAGGCTTCGCTGGGATCGGCGGATGGGTTGGTGATTTTCCGATCGCTGGTGGCTAGTCTAGCGGCTGACGCGGGCGCGCCGGCGCGTTCGTCGGGCGTGACTGCGGCGGTTCCGGCGTAGGGATTGGTCTTCTTCGCATTTATTTATGCTCACAAAAAATGATTGAGACTGAAATTAAGGTAACTCCGCAGATTGCGGCCGAGCACGGCCTCACACCTGAAGAATACGCGCGCACGCAGAAAATATTGGGGCGCGATCCATCGTTCACGGAGCTGGGAATTTTCAGTGTGATGTGGAGCGAGCACTGCTCGTATAAATCGTCGCGCGTGCATTTGAAGCGGCTGCCGACGCGCGGGACGCATGTGGTGCAGGGGCCGGGGGAAAATGCTGGCGTCGTGGATATCGGCGAAGGGATGGTAGCGGTTTTTAAGATTGAGTCGCACAACCATCCCAGTTTTGTAGAGCCGTTTCAGGGCGCGGCTACGGGAGTGGGCGGGATTTTGCGGGATATTTTTACGATGGGGGCGCGGCCGATTGCGGTGATGGATTCGTTGCGGTTTGGGCCGATTACTGCAGGGGTTAAAACCCCTGAAGTAACTGGGGCGCTGACGGAGGGGCTGAAGCCCCGCCCTTCCAATGCGGGTTCGCAGTATGCGACAGCGGAAGAGATTGCGCGGAACCGGCATATTTTGGATGGGGTGATACGCGGGATTGGGTTTTATGGGAATTGTTTTGGGGTGCCGACTGTTGGTGGCGAGGTGGTTTTTGAACCTTGCTATGCGAACAATCCTTTGGTGAACGCTTTGGCGCTGGGAATTTGCCGGCGCGATGAATTATTTTTTGCGAAGGCGCGCGGGGCGGGGAATCCGGTGATTTACGTGGGCGCGAAAACGGGGCGCGACGGAATTCATGGGGCTTCGCTGCTGGCGTCGGCGGAATTCAGCGAGGAATCGCAGCAGAAACGGCCGAACGTGCAGATGGGCGACCCGTTCATGGAGAAATTGCTGCTGGAAGCTTGCCTGGAAGCGATGCGCACGGGCGCTGTGGTGGCGATTCAGGATATGGGCGCGGCGGGGTTGACGAGTTCGAGCTCGGAGATGGCTTCGCGCGGCGGGCTGGGGATTGAAATTGATCTGGCGCGCGTGCCGCAGCGCGAGACGGGGATGACGCCTTACGAAATCATGTTGAGCGAATCGCAGGAGCGCATGCTGCTGGTGGCGGAGCGCGGGCGCGAGCGGGAAGTTTTTGACGTGTTCCACAAATGGGGATTGGACGCGGTGGAAATTGGACGCGTGACGGAAGATGGGATCCTGCGCGTACTGAATCATGGGGAAGTGGCAGCGGCGATTCCGGCGCACGCGATTGCGGAGGAAGGGCCGAAGTATGAGCGGCCGATTGCAGTGCCAGTTGCCAAGGCTATTGAGAGTGGCACGGCTGAAGGTGCGTGGCTCTCTTGTGCCGTTGGCGGCGGCATGGCGCGGATTTGAGTGAGAATTTCCGGCGCTTGCTGGCTTCGCCGACGATTGCTTCGAAGCATTGGATTACCCAGCAGTACGATTCGATGGTGCAGACGAATACGACGTTTGGTCCTGGGGCTGGGGATGCGGCGGTGCTGCGGTTGAAGGAATCGAAACGCGGTTTGGCTCTCGCGACCGATGGGAATGGGCGCTGGGGATTTTTGGCGCCGCGTTTGGGCGCGATGCATGCGGTGGCGGAAGCGGCGCGGAATGTGGCTTGCAGCGGGGCGCGTCCTATTGCGGCTACGAATTGCTTGAATTTCGGGAATCCGGAGAAACCTGAGGTGATGTGGCAGTTCAGCGAAGCGATTGATGGGATTGCCGAGGCTTGCCGCGTGCTGGAGACGCCGATTACCGGCGGGAACGTTAGCTTTTACAATGAGACTTTGGGGAAGGCGATTTATCCGACGCCGGTTTTGGGCGTGTTGGGGTTGATCGAGGATGCGGAATGCGCGTTGGGTTCGGGGTTTCAGAATGAGGGCGATTTGATTTTGTTGCTCGACGGGACGAGCGATGGCGCCACAAAAGACAACGGAATGAAGGCTGCCGCTACGAAGACGGAATTCGCTTCGAGTGAATATGCGAAGACGATTCATGGGATTGTGGCGGGCGAGCCGCCGGCGATTGATCTGGCGGCGGAGAAACGGTTGATTGATTGTTTGGTGGCGCTGGCTGCGGAGCGCGCGGTGCGCTCAGCACATGATGTTAGCGACGGAGGGTTGGGGGTTTCGGTGGCGGAGGCGTGTTTTGGGCGCGACGGGCTGTCGGCGGAAATTTCGATTGAAGCCGCGGGGGTGGAAGATATTGCGGAGGCGGCGCTGTTTGGCGAACGCGGGGCGCGGGCCGTGGTATCTGTTGCACCTGCTTCGCTTGCTCGCGTGAATGAGATTGCGGCACAATACAAAGTGCGTGCGCAGCGCATTGGTACAGTCACTCGCGGTGAATTCCGCATCCAATATCAGGGTGCGGGTGTGATACAAGGCAGTATCGAATCGTTCCGGCGGGTGTGGAGCGAATCGCTGCCAAAGGCCATCGAAAACGCGTGAGCAAAATTATTCAACTCGGCGACGATCATTTTCACGACCATTGCGGCGTGTTCGGGATATTTGGGCACCCGGAAGCGGCGAAGATGTCGTACTCGGGGCTTTATGCGCTGCAGCATCGCGGGCAGGAATCGGCCGGGATCGCTTCGACGGATGGGGCGCAGGTATTCGTACACAAGTCGCTGGGGCTGGTGCAGGAAATTTTCACACCGGAAGTGATCGGGCGGCTGCCGGGCGACGCAGCGATCGGGCACACGCGGTATTCGACGGCGGGCGACAACGTGCTGACGAATGCGCAGCCGGTGGTGATTGACTGCAACAAAGGCAAGATCGCGCTGGGGCACAACGGCAATTTGACCAACGCGATCGAGCTGCGCAAGAAGCTGGAACATCGCGGATCAATTTTTCAAACGACGAGTGACACCGAAGTGATCGTGCATTTGATCGCGCGGAGCCAGGCGCGGAACCTGACGGGCGCGATCGCGGACGCTTTGAACCAAGTGGAAGGCGCATATTCGCTGCTGCTGCTGACTCGTGATGAGATTTACGCGATTCGCGATCCGCGGGGATTCCGGCCGCTGTGCCTGGGAAGGCTGGATGGCGCATGGGTGGCGGCTTCGGAAACTTGCGCTCTGGATTTGATTGATGCCGAGTATGTGCGCGACGTGGAGCCGGGAGAAATGGTGCGGATTTCGCGCAGCGGGCTGGAGTCGCTGCATTTCGCGCCGGAAAAACCGCTGCAGCAGTGCGTTTTCGAGCACGTTTATTTTTCGCGGCCGGACAGCCTGGTTTTTGGCATGCCGGTGAACCGCACGCGCGAGAGATTGGGACGTTTGCTGGCGAAAGAACATCCGGTGGAAGCGGACATCGTGACGCCGGTGCCGGATTCGGGCGTTCCGGCGGCGATCGGATATTCGGCGGATTCGGGAATTCCGTTTCGCATGGCGCTGATTCGCAATCATTATATTGGGCGCACGTTCATCGAGCCCAGCCAGGCTATACGCGATTTTGGAGTGAAGCTAAAGCTGAACCCCGTACGTCGAATGTTGGAGGGGCAGCGCGTGATATTGGTGGATGATTCGATTGTGCGCGGAACGACCAGCCGGAAAATCGTGCGGCTGGTGCGTGATGCGGGCGCGACGGAAGTGCACGTGCGGATCAGCTGTCCGCCGACGATTTCACCTTGTTATTACGGAGTGGATACGCCGCGGCGCGAGGAATTGATCGCGGCGAATTATTCGGTGGAAGAGATACGGAAATATCTCGGAGCGGATTCGCTGGGATACGTTTCGCTTGAGGGGCTGCGGCTGGCGATGGAGGATACGGACGACGCCAACCACAAGTTCTGTACATCGTGCTACACCGGCAGCTATCCGACGGAGCTGGTGCAACTGGAAGTGGAGGCTCATCGTGAAGGCTGACGTGGAAGAAGCCGTGGCCGCAGACCGGGAACGGGTGGAAAGAGCGCGCGAGGAGCAGCAGCACGAGCACGCGACGACCAGCGATAAGGTGTGGCGCGAAGTAGTTTCGTGGTTTTGGGTGATCATGGCGTTCCTATTGATTGAGGGGACGCTGGTGCAGGCGCGCGTGATTCCCAGCGGTTCAATGGAAAACACGGTGCTGATCGGGGATCACTTGATCGTGAGCCGGTTTGGGTACGATGCGGGGATTCCCTTTACGCCGTGGCATGTGCCGCTGTGGCGCGAGCCGAAAAGGCAGCAGATTACAGTGTTTCGCGCGCCGCTGGCGGATCAGGGATTTCCGGATTTCATCAAGCGCTGCATCGGAGTGCCGGGCGACCGCATAAAAATCGTGGAAGGGAAAGTGTTTGTGAACGGAACGGCGTTGGACGAGCCGTACGCCATGCACAATCCGAACGCGAGCGATTCGCCGGTGGAGAATTTTCCGGCGCGAACCTCGGAGATGCCTTTCGCGGACAATCCCGAGTGGCGGAACGAGCTGGCGAAGCAGGTGCAGAACGGCGAGCTGGTGGTGCCGGCGGGCCAATATTTCATGATGGGCGATAATCGCGACAATTCGAACGACAGCCGCTATTGGGGATTTGTGCCGCGGGAAAATATTATCGGGACACCGGTGCTGATTTACATGTCCATCGAAGCGCCGGAAGATGTGTGGGAACCGGGGCACGTGGGCGAGCGGTTCGCGACGTATTTGAACGCCGTGATACATCCGGGAGAAATTCGCTGGAAGCGGCTGTTCCACATATTCTGAATTTGATCCTGGTTCTGGTTCGCACAAAGATTCAGGCTTCAGGGAATTAGTTCGACTCCTTCAGGAAACAGAAACCGACCATGCGCTACGCCGATGCTGGGGTAAATATTGCGGTGGCCGATGAAGCCAAGCGGCGGATTGCGGCTATGGCGCGGAAGACTTTTACGCGCGGAGTGCTGGCTCCGATTGGCAGATTCGGCGCGTTATTTCAGCTGGATCGGAAGCGCTGGCGCGAGCCGATTCTGGTGTCGAGCGCCGACGGGGTCGGTACAAAACTGAAAATCGCGTTTGCTACGGGGATTCATTCGACGGTGGGCGCGGATATTTTGAATCACTGCATTAATGACATTCTGACGCAGGGCGCACAGCCTTTATTTTTTCTGGATTATTTGGCGATGGGGAAGATTGACGCGCGCATCGTGGAGCAGGTGATCGAAGGGATGAGCCGCGCGGCTCGGCATGCGGGTTGCGTGCTGATTGGCGGAGAAACGGCGGAGATGCCGGATTTTTACGCGGCGGGCGAATACGATCTGGCGGGATTTATTGTGGGTGCGGTGGAGCGGAAGATGCAGCTGGATCCGCGGCGGGTGCGTCCAGGGGATGCGCTGCTGGCGCTGCCGTCGAGCGGATTGCACACGAATGGATATTCGCTGGCGCGGAAACTGGTGTTTGGAGTGGCGAAGCTGAGCCCGAATACTTATGTGGCGGAAGTCAGCAACAAAATCGGGCCTGAGCTTTTGAAGCCGCACCGGGCTTACTGGCCGCTGCTGAAAAGTATTTTGGCGCGGGGGTGGGTGACTACCATGGCGCATATTACCGGCGGCGGGATCACGGGGAATTTGCCGCGGGCTTTGCCGTCGAACGTGCAGGCGGTGATTGATTTGGCGTCGTGGCCGGTGTTGCCGATATTTCGTTATTTGGCGCGGGTAGGTGCGATCGAGCGGGATGAATTGCTGAAGACCTTTAATTTGGGCGTGGGGATGATTTTGGTGGTGCCGGCGAAGCACGTGTCTCGGGTGGAGACGGAATTGAAGAGACGGCGGGAGAAATTTTATTTGATTGGAAGGATTGAGCGGGCGGTGCGGGGAAAGCCGCGGGTGATTTACAGCGGGAAATTGGGGTTGTAGGGATTGAGCGCGGACTTTTTTTGCCGCAGACAGTTGTTCGCAGCGTAAACCTAAGAGCACAGCCAAGAGTGGCTGTCCCACGATGCGCGCTTGCTTGTTCTATTGATCGGTATTGTCCGTATCTATGACGACTTTCCACGAGCCGTCATTTTGTTTCTTCCAGACGACCACGTATTTGCCTTTCGTGTCGGTTGATTTTCCTTTCTTGTCGGTAGTTACGAAAACGTAAGCGCGGGTTTCGTAGGCGATATCACCGGAGCGCGCGACTTCGATTGAGCCGGTTTTCCAACTCAAGCCGGGGCCGGGCAGCGCGAGCAAGGGGGCCCAATTCTTGCGAATATTTTCTTGGCCTCGTACGACGGGAGCTTTGTCCGGCAAAATCACGGCATCATCTGCGTAGAAGGACACGGCTTTGTCGAGATCTTTTGCGGTGGCGGCCTGGCTCCATGCGGCGGAGGCGGTGCGGATGGCGGCTTCGGCGGCGGCGCGAGTTTGCTGGATTTCCTGCTGGTTTGCGGCTTGAGCGTCTTTTTTGGCGGGCTAGTCACAGGATGCGGTGAGGAGCATGACGAAAAGCGCGGCGAGCATCGGCAAGATGTGACGAGTGCGCGGCATGGAGAGCCTCCGGTGAAAGTGTGCGGTGGACACGATGCCTTGGTGGCGCGCTGGCGTCAAGGGAGGCGATCGGGCGGGACGTGGTTCGGGCGGGCAAGAGATTTAACGCAGAGAGCGCAGACGTCGGAGCGCAGAGTACGCAGAATAAACATAGGACAAGGTTCATTCTACAAATTCAACAGCGACTGCTACGGTGCCGGCGGGACGCCTGCCTACCGGCAGGCAGGCCGGCGCTACGAAGTCAACTGCAAGCGCACAGCCAGGAGTGGCTGTGCCACGATTGGGAGCGGCGGTTTTGTGGGTTTGGGGAACTGTGCTAATTTCGGGCGGTCATGAAGAAACGGATTGGCGTGTTGCTGTCGGGGCGCGGATCGAATTTCGATGCGCTCGCCGAGAGCGTGGCGGCGGGACGGATTCCGGACGCGGAAATTGCGATTGTGGTGAGCAATCGCGAAGGCGCGGAGGGGATTGAGAAGGCGCGGCGGCGCGGGATTGACGCGCGAGTGATTCCGTCGAAGGGATTGGAGCGCGAGGCTTACGACAAATTGGTGGTGGCGGCGCTGCAGGAGAAGAAAATTGATTTGGTGTGCCTGGCGGGATATATGCGGCTGCTCTCGCCGCATTTTGTGGCGGCGTTTCCACGGCGGATTTTGAATATTCATCCTTCGCTGCTGCCGGCATTTCCGGGATTGGAATCGCAGCGGCAGGCGGTGGAGCATGGCGCGAAATTTTCGGGATGCACGGTGCACTTCGTGGATGAAAATCTGGATGCGGGGCCGATCGTGCTGCAGGCGTGCGTCGAGATCGAAGATGCGGATACGCCGGAAACTTTGTCGGAGCGGATTTTGCGCGAGGAGCATCGCATTTACACGGAAGCGGTGCGGATTGTGCTGGAGGGGCGTTATCGGATGGAGGGGCGGCGTGTGCTGTTGAATGCGCCGAAGGGATCGGAGAGAAAATAGTGTCGTCCGCAAAATTCAAGCCGGTGGAAGAGCAGCTCGCTTACCTGAAGAAGGGCGTGGCGGAAATTATTCGCGAAGAGGAATTGAAGGCGAAGCTGACGGAGTCGGTAAAGACCGGGAAACCGCTGCGCGTTTATTTGGGCGTGGACCCGACGGCGCCGGATATTCATCTGGGGCACACGGTGGTGCTGCGGAAACTGAAGCAGTTTCAGGATATGGGGCACACTGCGGTATTTCTGATCGGGGATTTTTCGGCGATGATCGGGGATCCGACGGGGCAATCGGAGACGCGTCCGCCGCTGACTCGCGAACAAGTTGACGCGAACGCGAAAACCTATCTTGCCCAGGTTTATAAAATCCTCAATCGTGAAAAAACAGAGGTTCGCTACAACAGCGAGTGGCTGGGGAAACTGAGCAGCGCGGAAGTGGTGCAGCTGTGCGCGCATTACCGGTTGGCGCGGATGTTGGAGCGCGAGGATTTTCGTTCGCGGCTGGACGCGAATCAGCCGATTTCGGTGCACGAGCTTTTGTATCCGTTGTTGACGGCTTACGACGCGGTGGCGTTGAAGTCGGATGTGGAATTGGGGGCGACGGAGCAGAAATTTAATTTGCTGGTGCATCGCGAAATTCAGCGGGAGTACGGTCTGCCGGCGCAGGTGATTCTGACGATGCCGATCCTGGTGGGGCTGGACGGCGAGCGGAAGATGTCGAAGAGTTTGGGGAATTATATCGGGATCACGGATTTGCCGGGCGCGATGTTCGGGAAGTTGATGTCCATTTCGGACGAGCTGATGTGGTCTTACTACGAATTGCTGACGGATTTTGGCTCGCCGGTGATTGTGCGGCTGCGCGAAGAGGTGAGCATGGGCGTGCTACATCCGATGGACGCGAAAATGCAGATGGCGCATACGATTGTGGCGGGATTTCATGGCGAAGAGGCCGCGAAGGAAGCGGCGGACGAATTCCGGCTGGTGTATCGCGATCGGAAGGCGCCGACGGACATGCCGGAAATGAAATTGGCTTGGGGGAAGCGGCCGCTGCATTTGGTTTTGACTGAGGCGGGGCTGGCTTCGTCGCGGAGCGAGGCAGAGAGATTGATCAAGCAGGGGGCGGTGGAAGTGAATGGAGTGATTGAGAAGGATGTGAAAAAGACCATCGTTTTGAATCCGGGGGAGATGCTGTCTTTGCGCGTGGGGAAGAAGAGATTTTTGCGAGTTGTCGGAGTGTAAGGGCTTGGCTTTCGCGTTACTTTGCGGGGCGCTCGGCGAAACGTTTCAGGCGATCAAGCCAGGATTGATCGCGGAGTTTCACGGCGCGTCGGGTGATTAGGCCGTCTAGGATTTTTCCTACCTTTGTGGGCATCGTGTATTCGTCGCGCATGATTAGTTTAGTTGCGCCGGCTATCGGCTGAAGTTCCCAGCGTTGCATTCCGAGGACTCCGTAGGAATCCTGAAATTGCCACTCCAGGTGATGTTCCCATTCGTAGGCGGTGACGACGACGGTGAGCGTTAGCTCGTAGTTTTGCAATGTTCCGGTGATGCGGACTTTTTGGCCAACCGCGAAATCTGGGGCGCCGGCTTGAACTTCAAAGTGGGCGTTCATTTCGGTGCCATACCAGAGGGGCATGCGTTGGGGAACGAAGAAGACGAAGATTTCGTTGGCGGTGGTGGAGATTTCTTGGACTAGTTCGATGCGGGACATTGTGTGAGAACGTTATCGCATAAATGGGGCGGCTGCAGAGAACTTCTGCCGGGTGCGGGAAAGGCAAAAGATTTAACACGGAGCGCGTTGAGAAAAAGCAGAGAACGCAGAGAAGGACGAGACTAACGAAGAGAAGACCTGAAGCAACGACTGCCCGGTCTGTCCCGAAAGATGCGGGACAGACCCGGCGTCACAGCGTCACCCGCTACGGCAAAAGAGCCGGCGGGACGCCAGCGCTACGAAAAGCGAAGAGCACAGCCAGGAGTGGCTGTGCCACGATGGCTTGAGCGATGGGAATTTGGACTTAGACTTCGACTAGGACCAGGGAGACGTCGTCGGTGGGAGGGCCTTCGCGCCATTGGGCTACGCTATCGAGGATGCCTTTTTTCATTTCGTTGAAGGGCAGGCGGGAAGTTTCGCGGACGATTTTTTGGACGCCTTCGACACCGAGCATTTCGCCGCGGGAATTGAAGACGTCGGTGATGCCGTCGGTATAGAGGACGACACGGTCGCCGGATTCCAGGTCCACGTCGAGCGTGGCTTCGGCGTCCACGGCTTCGGGCAGAGCGCCCAAGACCATGCTGCGGGATTCAAGGAGGCGCGGCTCGGCGCCGTTGTGCGCGATCATCGCAGGAGGATGGCCGGCGCCGGCGAAAATCATGCGGCGGCCGGGGCGGTCAATGCGCGCGGCGGCTACGGTGAAAAAGAAAACGGAGCTGCCGATATTGTGCATGACGAAGCGGTTGAGTTGGGTCAGCATGGTGTCCAGCGCCGAGCCGGCGCGCAACTGCGTCATCATTTCGGTGTAAATGCGGTTAGCGACGAGGGCGGAGCCGATGCCGTGGCCGGAAACATCGCAGACCAGCAGATTTAAATAGTGATCGTCGAGCGAACTGACCAGGCCGAAATCGCCGCCGATGGTGCGCACGGGATGATAGAAGGTTTCGACGCGCACGCCGCCCCACACCAGTGATTTCGGCGCGAGACTTTGTTGCACGCGAGCGGCGAGTTTGAGATCTTCCTGAATTTCCTGGTGACGCTCTTCGAGTTGTTCGTTGACCTCGCGCAATTCTTGTTCGGCGCGCTTCAGATCGGAAATATCGGTGAAGGTGACGATGGAAAACTGACGGCCGTCGGGATCTTCGATTACACGAGCGCTGATAATTACGGGCATACGCGAGCCGTCTTTTCTGGGCAGCACGAATTCGAAGCGGTTTTTGCCGGCCTGCAGGCCTTGCTCTCGTTTCTTAATGATGAAATCGGCTTCCGCTTGGTTGTAAAGCCTATGGATGTCCGGGCCAACGATTTCAGCTTGCGGTAAGCCGGTCATTTGCTCGAGGTTGGAATTCACGAAAATAATATTCTGGCAGTCGTCGGAGATGAGCACGCCTTCATTGAGGCTTTCGAGGACGCCCTCGATTTGCTGCAGCCAATCCGGCTGTTCGACTTCCACTGACGACCCCTTTTTGCGCCGCAACTGCCCGCCCGCGTATCTTACCCAATTCGGGAGAAAACCGCTAAAGGGCAGGCGGCATCTTTAGTAAGCGAGAACTACCACATTTGATGCAATGAATTAGCGCCGGGGAGCGTAATAATGAGAGGAGCTGGTGCGGGCGATTTCTCTGCCTGCAGAGAGTGCGCGAGATCATGACAGTGACTGCTGCTTCTACCGCTGCGTCAACGGCAAGCCGGCCGGGCCTGGCGCCCGGGCCGAAAGGCACCCCGCTGCTCGGCCTGGCGCTGCAGGTGCTGCGCGACCCGCTGGCGACGCTGATGCGCGTGGCGCGTGAATATGGCGACATCGTGTGCATTCCGGTGTTCCGGCATTACCGCATTATGCTGAATCATCCGGACTTCATTGAACAGGTGTGCATTCTGCAGCACACCAAATTTCACAAGAGCACACTGACAAAGGATGTGACGCAACGGCTGCTGGGGCAGGGACTGCTGATCAGCGAAGGGGATTTCTGGCGGCGGCAACGACGGCTGGCGCAGCCGGCTTTTCATCGCACGCGCATCACCGAGTATGGCTCGACGATGGTGGAATGCGCGAACACACACATGAAGCGGTGGCATGATGGCGAAGTGCGCGATATCGCCGAAGAGATGATGGGGATGACGCTGGACATCGCGGTGCGCACGCTTTTTGGGACGACGCTGAGCGTTAAGGCGGAGGAAGTCGGCAAGTCGCTGGGATTTTTGATGCGCTATTCGATGCGCAAGGCGCGGTCGCCGATCAAGATTCCGGAGAGCTGGCCGACGCCGCGGAATCGCCGGGCGGAACGCGAGACGCAATTTCTGGATTCGCTGGTGTACGGGATCATCAAGGAACGGCAGGCAGAGGGAAACACGAATCGTCACAACGACCTGCTAGCGCTGTTGATGGGGGCGATGGACGAAGACGGCACGCAGATGACGCCGAAGCAATTGCGCGACGAGACGATGACGCTGTTTATGGCGGGGCACGAGACGACGGCCCTGACACTGGCGTGGACCTGGTACATGCTGAGCGAAAATCCGGCGGCGGAGGCGCGTCTGCATGAAGAATTGCAGCGCGTGTTGGGTGGACGCGAGCCGGCAGTTGCGGACCTGGAGCGATTGCCGTATTTGCGGGCGGTGGTGAGCGAGGTGCTGCGATTGTATCCAGCGGCTTACATTACGGCACGGACTTCGATCGCGCCATGCACGATTGGCGGATACGATTTTCCGACTGATACGACATTTATTATGGCGCAATGGGTGATGCATCGCGACGCGCGGTATTTTGATGAGCCGGAGAGGTTTCGTCCGGAGCGCTGGTTGGATGGGTTGGAGAACCGGTTGCCGGCGGGAGCTTATTTTCCGTTCGGGGATGGGCCGCGCAGGTGCATTGGGCAGGGGTTCGCGCTGCTGGAATTGGGGATGGTGATCGCGACGGTGGCGCAGCGGTTTCGGTTCAAGTTGGTGCCGGGCCATCGGGTGGTGACGGATCCCTTGGTAACTTTGCGGGCTAAATATGGAATTCGGATGAAAGTGCATGCGCGGGGGTGAGTGGATCGGAGGAAAACGAAGAGCGATCCTTCGCTGCGCTCCATTCGCAAAATCACTCAGGGCAGGCAGGATGACGATGCTCTTCGCATCGTCACTTTACAAATTCGGGTTGTTCGCCGTTGTCCCAGGGGTCGTAGGTTAGGGAGAAGCGGATACGGTCTGGGATCGTTGGGTGGGAATAGAACATGAATACTGTGACGGGACTGGGAGTGGGATCGGAGAGATCCACTTCGCCGAGAATCTGAAAAGCTTGCGCGGCGACCTGGCTGGAATCAGGAGTTAGGCCGTGCGTGACTTCCAGGCCGTACTGGTCGGCCTGATGCTCGAAGTGACGGCTCATAGCGCTCTGCACGGGGTTGGCGATAAAAGAGTAGATGGAAATCAGGAGCAGCAGAGCGGGGAGCGAGGCCCAATCTTCAACTCCACGAATACCCCAGGCGGTGCCGAATCGCCGGAGAAGCCAACCGATAGTGCGGAAGCCGAGATAAAAGAGTACGAACAGAAATACGGCGGCGAAGAGCAGTCCTTTCCAGATGTGGTTGAGCACGTAATGGCCGGTTTCGTGTCCGGTGACGAAAACAATTTGCGGCGTGTTCATCTTGGCGATGGTGTTGTCCCATACAACGATGCGTTTTGACGCGCCGATGCCGGTGACGTAGGCGTTCAGCTCCGTGGTTTTTTCTCCTGCACCCATCCAGAACATTCTTTGCGGAGGGATATTCACGCCCGCGCGCTGGACCATGGTTTCGAGGCTCGCGGTAAGCGCAGGATCTTTTAGCTGCAGCGGCTCGAATTTGTGGAACATCGGATCCACGATCAGCGGTTGAATGAAAACGAGAAGCACGATGATGGGCAGCGACGTCAGCCAGAAATAAAACCACCAGCGGCGCGGACTGCTGCGAATGACGGCGTAGAGAATCGAAACGAGAATAATTCCCAGCAGGATTCCGAGAAACTGTCCTTTGGTCCAATCCCAGAACCAGGAGCCCCAGCTCTGAACGCTGAGGCCGTATTTTCGTTCGACGGAATTTTCGTAGATGTCCGAGGGCAGGCTGAGAATGGCCATGGTCAAGATCAAGAGCGGGGCGAAGATCGCGGCTTGCAGGAAACGGTTGCGCGAAGCGGATTCGGCCCAATCGCGGAATTGCGGACCGAACCGCCAGTAGAGGATGACCCAGAGGACGAAGATGCCGTAGAAGAAGTCAATCCAGGCGAAACGCGCGTGAAAGCGGCCAAGGTCGCGCGCTTTGCGAAAGAGGTCGGGAGGGAGCGTGTAAGCTGTGACTTTCTTTTCGGATGACTGCGGCGACGTGACAGGGAGTGATGCATCAGGAGCGGTGGTGGGCGACTGCGACGATTGCAGCGCGGAAACGGCTGCGGGTGCGGGGATATTCGCCGGGGGCACGTGTGCGCTGCCGAAGGCGGGAGGCGCGAAGTGGAGCGTCAGTATGAGTAAGATCCAGAGCGCGAGAGATTTCATTTTGGCTCCAAACGGCTTGGCGGCCCGCCTTCTGGGCCAAATTCGAACGGCGATTATGACTTGGCTGTCGCAGGCGTGCAAGGCTGTGTCGGCGGACGCTGAGTGCGGGTACAAATGTGTGTCGGCAGGGGGAGACGTTTACACCTGCCGAGAAGTACAGGGTGCCTCTTAGGGCGCGGGACGAAACGCCAATTGCCACTCGCGCGAGCACACGGCTAAAATTAAGGCGTGGGAAACTGCCACCTGGGAGAAGCATGATGAAAATCGCACATTGGGGCCTGGGCATTCTGCTGGTCATGCCGATGGGCATTGCGGCAGGGCAGGCACAACCCCCGGCGCAGGACGCGCAGGCGCCCGCGCCAACCGATTCCCTGGCGGCGGCCGCGAAAGCGGCGCGTGAAGCGAAGAAAGATCAGCCGAAGCCCGCGCGTGTGTGGAATGACGATACGATTCCCAAGTCGAAAGATTCCATCAGCGTGGTGGGCAAGACGCCGGCAGACGATAGCGCTAATGCTGCGGCTGGGACAGGCGATGCTGCCGATGCCGCGGCCAACGGTACTGCGGGCGGTTCTGCCGGAGCTGCCGGCGGTGCCGCGGTAGTTGGGGATGTTCGAGGCGCGCTGGAAAATGCTATTCAGAATGCCAAGGAAAAACTGGCGACGATCAAAGTGGACCTGGATCTACTGCAGCGCACCTACACGCTGGATGCGCAGATGTATTACATCAAGCCGGACTACGCTTCGGACACGGCGGGCGCGGCGAAACTGCAGGACGAACAGGACCGGATCGCGGCGAAACAACACGAAATGGATGAGCAGCAGAAGTTGATTGACGATATGGAAGCTGATCTTGCCAAGCTTCCGACTGCAGCCGCACCACCTGCGACGCCACCCAGCAACAACAATTAAAGGCACAGTTCGCTTTGGGAATTTGACCGTGCTTATGGCGATCTGTTCCATTTCGGAACGGCACTACTACTAATGGTATAGATTTTTCTTGACACACTAGCCGCCTCAGAGCAAAATTCCGCACGTTAACGCTGTGTTACGCGAATATTTCTGTTCGAGTAGCTCCGCGTCGGACGATTTTCAATTCCCCAGAACCGGCAACACACCTTCACGTATAAACCGAGGGGAACGATGCTGAATTTGGCAGGTGGAACGGTGCAGTGCTTGAATCCGGAGTGCATCGCGCGAGGGCGCTGGCTGCGTCTGCACGATGCGCCGCAGGAATGCTGCAACAACTGTGGCGCGCCGCTGCACAGCGTGCCGCCGCCGCTGCCGCCGCGGTTTCGGATGCGCGCGCGACCGATGAGGAGTTACCGGCCGATGGGGCGCGGGCGCTGAGAGTTTTGTGGGGTTGAGGCGCTGGGTGGAGGCGCGGCGTTTGAGTTCAGGTTGACGAAATAACTGTTAGTTGCAAAAGAAAAGGCCCGAGGCATCCCAGCCGCCTCGGGCCTTTTTCACTTTCAGGAACCTAAGGCGTTTCTTAGAAGTAAAACTTCAAGCCGAATTGGATGATGCGCATTCCACGGTCTGTGGAAATCTGGCCGAAAGTGGAGCTGCCGCCATAGTAATCCGGATTCAGGAACTGAACATGGTTGAAGGCGTTAAAGAATTCGGCGCGGAACTGAAGCGACGTGGTTTCGCTGACTTTAGTGTTCTTGA
>CAVQBU010000025.1:0-151213 GCA_963710845.1 uncultured Acidobacteriota bacterium
GGCGCCGCCCACTCGGATTGGAAAGCGAGTATGCCACGGTGTTGGTGCGGGGCGAATACCGAAGGTAATGTGATTAGTGCACGCGCGCCAGGTAGGGAATGAATCCATGGGCTTTGGTTCGCAGGCGATAGACCGAAGTTGTCGCGGTGATGTACAGAGTCCCGTAGTCCTTGTCGCCCCAGGTGAGATTTGCCGGCTGCTCCGGCAGGACGATTGTTCCGAGATGGTGGCCGTGAGAGTCCCACAGCCAGATCCCTTGCGGGCCCGTCACAAAAATATTTCCCTGCTGATCCAGTTTCATGCCATCCGGGACACCATCGTCCTTGCCTCCGGGTTCGCTTCCGAAAATCCGTCCATTCGCGAGCGTTGCACCCGCTGCGAAATCATAGACGCGAATATTTCTCTGCTCGCTGTCGTCCACATAGAATTTCTTGCCATCCGGAGAGAACCCCAGTCCATTCGGCTGCGATAAATCCTTGGTTAACAAACGGACGTCGCCCTGGTCGCCCAACCGATAAACGCCTTGAAACGGAATCTCTTGTTTCTGCCCTGCAGGCAAATCGAGTGTGGGATCCGTGAAATAGACCGCTCCGTCAGAGCCGATGATCACATCATTGGGACTGTTGAACCTCTTTCCCTCGAAATGGTCCGCGAGGATTTTGTACTGGCCATCCGGGCTCACCTCAATGATCGCCCGTAAAACGCTTGCGCAATCGAGAAGCTGCTGGTGCAAGTCGAACGTGTTTCCGTCGGGATCGCCCAGAGAAATCAACGTTTCCTTGTGTCCGTCCGGATAGACGCGGAAAATTTTGTTCCGAGTCTCGTCGCTGACGTATAGGAAACCGTCAGGATCCCAGACCGGCCCTTCCGTGAAGCCAAATCCCGTCGCAAACGTTTCGAGCTTCGCGTCCGGTGCTATCAGCCCCCAGAATTCCGGGGATTCCGCCCGCAAGGCGAAGAGGGGAGGAGTTTTTTTCTCTTGTGCAAAACCGTGCAGAAAAACGGCGAAGGACAGCACCATGGCGGCTGGACCGATTGCTTGTCGCTTGCGCCTGGGGTCATCGACTCTCATCCTACGGCTCCTGTGTTACGGCGGATGCTGCCTTGGGCGATTTGCTAAAGGCGGTGCGCATCAAAAAACTGATCAGATCGTTCAATTCGTAAGAGCTGAGTCGGGAACCGTAATCGGAGGGCATGAGCGACTCAGGTTGATATTCGAACTTTTGCAGATCGGACTTCAGAAAGAGATGAAACGTTCCATCGCTCGACTGCAACTGCAGAGAAAAGTTGTCCTCGTTCCGCACGATCCCCGTAAATTTCTCGCCGCCTAGCGTAATGACAACGGCGACTCTCTTGCGCGGATCGAGATCTTTGCTCGGGTTGGTGATGGCGTCGCGAATTTCGCTGATCGAGTGTGTCCGAGCGTACTCGGTAAGATCGCTGCCCATGAACCCTCCCGCAGTTCCGGCCAAATGACAGCCGGCACACCCAGCCTTCCCATAAAAGAGTGCTGCACCAGCTTGCGGATCGCCAGGCAGGCTTTCATATCTCTGGCCACCCTGCAGTCTGCGCAGGTAATTGACTACCGCAGTGATTTTGGATTTGTCGAGGCTCGAACCGAAAGAGGGCATTGCCATGGACGGAGAGCCGTCGTGAACGATGCGAAAAATCTCAGCGTCGGACAAGTGAAGGGCCTCTGGCTTCGCAGCAATATTCGGCGCGTGCTCGCCACCGCGGCCATCGAGTCCGTGGCAACCGGCACAACTGGCTGTCCAGATTCGCTTTCCGGTCTGGAGCGCAGTCGGAGAGGCGGTTTTTGGTGCGGTTGATTGCTGCGCGATAGAGGACGCACACGTAAGCAATCCCATTTTACAAAACAAGAGTGCAGCGGGAAGCAACAGGTATGCGACGCGAGAGAGAGAGAAGCCCTCGCTGAGGATTTCAAAGAAGGAGTCCTCGTTTCAGTCGACCCAATCCCCGTCTTGATGTGGGTTAGCAAAGTTTGGATCGAGCTTTCATCCGCAGCTAGAACAGCAGCTTTAGAGCGACCTGCAAAACGCGAGGCTGCCCATACGTCGCAGAGATGACGCCAAATCCTGACGAGGCGACGGTACCGAAGCCCGATGAGTTCTGCGCAGAGAACTGAGCATGATTAAAGACGTTAAATGCCTCGGCACGGAATTGCAAAGTTATTGATTCTGTCAGCTTGGTGTTCTTTAGAAGCGCTACATTCCAATTGTTCAAGCCCGGACCATGGAAGAATCGCCGTCGTGAATTGCCAATCGTTCCGAGCGCTTCGGGACTGAACAGATTGGTGTTGAAGTAGGAGCCTCCATTCCGCGGGTTGGTGGTAGCCAAAACTTTGCCGCCCGCGAAGTCAGGTAGATCAATTTGGGCCTCGCCACCTTGCGTACCCGTGAGCGAATTGTCGTCGGACTCCGACATCGTCACGGGAAGGCCGGTGACGAAGCTGGTGATACCTGAAACCGACCAGCCCGCTGCAATCTTGTTGGCCCATCCCGACGTTGCATGAAAGGCGCGATCGAACGGGAGCTGGGTTTCATAGCTAGCAACGAAATTCTGAGTCACGTCGAAAATGCACAGCCCTATACTCAGCTTGGGGTCGAACGGGTTCACACCTTCCTGCAATCCCGAGGCGTTATCCATACACTTGCTGTAGGTATATCCGATCAGAAAGGTCGAGAGCTTGCTCGTGTGTTGTAGATTGACCTGGAGAGAATTATACGCTGACTGAGCAATCGTGGCTTCCCACGGAACGTCTGAGAAGCTTGGCCCGAAGACGGAGTACGTCGTATTGACGACGCAGGGGGTGCCCGGGTGTGACGGGCCGCACTGCGACGGCGGCACGAGTTCGACATTCGGTGTCGCGGATGAAGGGTACCCGACGCCAGCAGGCAGGGTGTACTGTCCTCCCTCACCGAAGCCGCCGCAAGTTGAAGTGCCCGGCGCTACATTTTGCGGCTGACTCAAGAAGAGGCAAAGCGCCTGATTTCCTGGATTTGCCTCAATCAGGCTAATCAGATGGTGACCTTGGTTTCCCACGTAACTAACGCTTAAGACTGTGCTCGCGCCAAACTGCCTCTGCACAGATAATTCGTAATCTTCGGAACGCGGCAACACGTTATTAACATTGTACGCGAGCGTTCCCCCAAGAGGTTCGACTCCTGCCCAATTAAACGTGGTGTCTGGATTTGAGGCGCTCGCGTTTGCAGGAGGAAAAACGAAGGGGAACCTCTGCCCCTGCGGATTGCCTGTGCCACGATCGATGTAAGGCGTCTCAAGAACGGGTGGCAGGGGGCTCACATAAAACAGGCCATACGGCGGATCACCAATTTCTTGGAACTGGGTGAGGTCTTCTACCGAGGTGTAGAAGATACCGTAGCCCAGACGAATGCTGGTCTTGCCCGGGCCGCCCGTCAATTTGGAAATGAAACCCGAGTCAAATCCCGGTGAGTACGCAAGACCCAGGCGGGGCGAAAAATTATTATATCGAGTGGGGGCAAGCGTTCGCGGAATTCCGGGGTCGCCGGGAACGAGCCATCCCGTCGGTGCCCCCGGGAATACTACGGACTGGACGCCGAGCACGGCCGTTTCAATCTTGTTCTGAGTGTCATACCATGGCATGCTGAACTCCCACCGCAATCCGTAGTTAAACGTCAAATTCGGAGTTACTCGCCAGCTGTCTTGGCCATACAGTCCCAAGTATTTTGACCGGGAATCAAGGATCTGTTCGCTGGCCTGAATGAATTGCGCCGGGGCCCCTAGCAAGAAATCGACCACATCCGATCCAGATTCGCTGCCATCGAATGTGAAATCGCCGTTTTCGCCGAAGAAGTTTCGGTCATTGATCTGGTCGTAGTGGAATTGGCCGCCGAACTTGATGGTATGTGTTCCAACGATCTTCGTAAAGTTGTCCTGCCATTCAAATGTATTGTTGAATTGTCTGGTTGTATCCGAGGGCACTCCAATATTGAGGCCAAGCAGAGCGAAGGAGACAGACGGTACACCTTCCAGGCTCGGCGCTATTGGTCCGATGCCACCCGGCTCATCAAAGCCGGTAGTGAATCCCAACGAGGAAAGCGTTGGCCCTAAGCCACCTTGCGGCGTGAAAAGATGGTTGGCCGTCCTCAAGTAGCTGAAGCGAAATTCATTGACCATAGCCGGGCCGAAGGACTTGGTGTCGCCGAGCACGAGAATTTGGGCCTGAGTGTAGCTCAGCGAATTGAATCCTGGGACATTCGCTCCGCCATTCGGGTATGGCGAATTCGAGGTGTCGTTATCGATATGCCAATAGGCAGAGAGCAATCCCCATCGCGGAGAATTGTGATCGACCCGAATTCCGCCTTTGTTGTCCGTTAAATTTTGCTCTGCGGCAGTCGTGTTGAAGTTGGGGCCGCCTGCTAGGGAACTAGGGTTTAGTGGCATTGGAACGAACGGCAAAAGTCCCTGAGCTGCAGGTGAGAATTTTGTCGGAGAGAGTTGGCCGTTCGGCAAGACGCACTGTGATGTGAGGGTGCAACCCGTGCTGTAGTAAGGTTCACCAGCCGTGACGAGGTAACCGAGTCGACTTGTGAGCGTTTGAGCCCAAGCGCTCCCTTGGACAACACCATTCGTGCTATTGCCGGCGAGAGTACTCGCATAGGCCGCCGCCATGGCAGCCTCTTGATCAGTGAGGTCCCCGTTGCGATCCGGGACTGTCGGAACAAACACACTGGTGGTTGGCCCAGCGATCAGACGAGTGCCTTGATAGTCCACAAAGAAGAATGTCTTGTCCTTTCGGATAGGACCGCCGAGGGTACCGCCAAATTGGTTCTGAATCAGCTTGCCGATCGAAGGCGCGTACCAGTCCCGGGCGTTGAACGCCGTGTTTCGGTTGAATTCGAATAAGTCGCCGTGAAAGGAGTTTGTGCCGGATTTTGTGACGACGTTAATTTCGCCACCGCTGTAGTTGCCGTACTCGGCATCGAAATTGTTGGTAATGATTCGAAACTCCTCAATAGAGTCCAGGTTCGGAATGACGGCCGTTCCGTTGTTCTTTCCTTCGTCGGCATTGGCACCGTTGATCATGAACCCGTTGGCCGCTTCCCGCTGTCCATTGATGGACTGGTTTCCGGCGTTTAAACTGTTGCTGCCAGAAACGGTCCGGTCATTCAAACCGGCAGACTGAGCCGCGTATTGAGACGGCACCACGCCCGGTTGAAGACTTAGCAGGTCGGTGAAGTCGCGGCCATTGAGCGGCACCGCAGTCATTTTCTGGCTGTTGATTACCTCACCCATCTGGGTGCTTTGTGTCTCGACCTGGACCTTGTCGGTCGTCACCGTCACTGTTTCACTGACTGCTCCGATGTCTAGCTTCACGTCCAATCGGATCGCCGAGTTAGCATCGATGTGGATGCCGGTCTTGGCATAGGTCTTGAATCCTGGCTGGTGAACCACGAGATCGTAGTTGCCAATCGGAAGATTCGGGAAGTTATAGAAGCCCGAACCGGTTGTCTGTACGACGGACTGCACACCGGTGTCGGTATTGGTGGCGGTCACCGATACATTCGGCATCACCGAGCCTGAGGCGTCGGTAACGATCCCCGAGATGCTCCCCGTGATGCTGGCCCAGGCGATGGAGGAGCCCAAGAGCAGCATCCCAACTAGGACAGGAAGAAACCTTCGGCGCATACGCATGCTCGCACCCCCTGACATGATGCTCGCGGCGTGGTTTCGCTTGCCGCCTGGTCACGGCTGCTGCGATCTTTCACTGGGCGAAAGATCCTTCAGGAAATCGGAAAAGCGCCACCCTATGAGGAGTTCGTTTACCCCATTGGTGTTTCGGGTGTCAACCTCTTTCTTGTTTTATTAAATTTTACTAAAATGAGGCTGTCGGGCATTGGTGCGACCGGACCTTACGAAAGCGGTTGTCCTCGCGTCCGCAGCGAGGTACTTTCGGCTGCGATGGCCGCTCCGTCGGCTCGTTCGTAGGGATCTCATTTTGATCCCGCGCATGGCGTTTTGCCATGCTTGCGCGAAACAGGCTACAGAATGTTAGAGTGCGCCAAATACGTAGCATCCGGAGGACACCGTGCAAAGCTCTTCGCGTGCCCTGTTTTTTAACCGAAGCATAACTTGGATGACTGGCGCACTCTGCGGGATCGTAGCCATCTGGGCTGTTTCACTTTCTGCGGCACATCTGGCCGCCGGTCCCAAGCTCACAACACCAGAAGCTGCGCTGCTCGATGGTTTTCGTCACGTCGAAGCTGCATCCGTCTCGGACGCGGAGGAGCAAATTCTTGGACGCCGCATGTACATGTCCCATCGCATGCGCCCGATCTTTCCGTCCAAGTTCGCCGGGTTCGCACTGACCGTGCGGTTGAAGAAGGACGAGGGCACCCAGGACCCGAATGCCTTAGCAGGTATGCTAGCGGCGATCGATCAGGGCGAACCAAATTCGGTGTACGTGATGGCCGTCGAGGACGGCGTGGACATTGCTGGAATGGGCGGGTTGATGGGCACTGCCATGGCCGCTCGTAATTTTTCGGGTGCGGTTATTGACGGAGGTGTTCGGGATGTCGCCTATCTTCAAAAAATCGGCTTTCCCGTGTACGCGCTCGGGATCGTACCTTCGACGTCCGTTGGCCATTACCGATTTGCAGGAACCAATGGTGCCATCGTCTGCGATGGCGTGACTGTGAACGCCAACGACATCGTCGTGGCCGATGCAGATGGAGTCGTTGTGGTGCCGCGAGCGAAGGCGCAAGACGTTCTCGGCGTGGCGCAGGAACTGGATTTCAAGGAGCACTCGATGTACGCCACCATCGAGAAGCTCAAGTCCATCGAGGAGGCTGTAAAGAAGTTTGGGCGACTTTGAACATTGCCAATTGCCGTCGCGAAAAACGATCGGCTAATACATTCAGCTTGAGTCTTTCCGGAATCTTGTGTATCAGCATTTTCGTTAGATAATCTGGACTTTTATCCGGGATCGCCGGAATCGAGGGTACTCAGTATGGCCGGCAGGCGTGACTACAACATTAACGCTCTCCAGCGCGAGCTGAACTCGCTTCCTCTCCTTGCAAATTCGCAAAAAGCCATAAGCGCCGACCAAATTGCTAACCTTTCCAGATTGCCAGTGATCACGGTCTATCGTTTCTTAATGAACCGTGGACCCCGCTTGTGGAAAGCTGGAGTTGTCGCCTTCCTATTGCTGGTTCTTTGCGTTGATCTCGCGGCGGCTCGCGCTCGATCGGCAGACACTGCGCACCGTGCGTGCCGGATCGACCCAATAGATTTTGAGGGATGGAAAGCTGAGCAGCTCACCAACGAATGGCTAAAGCTGATCGTGGTGCCTCAACTGGGCGGGCGCTTGATCCAGGTTTTCTTCGCAGGTCACCCGTATCTATTTGTGAATTCAGAGTATAAAGGGCGCTACTTTCCTCCATCTGCAGGCGGGCCCAAAGGAAAATGGTTCAACTACGGTGGCGACAAGATCTGGCCGATGCCAGAAGGATCCGGGGATGAACATCATTGGCCGGGCCCAATTTCTGACGAATTAGACGATGGCGAGTACACGTTCCAAGTTCTTTCTCTCGATTCTCGATGCGGTCTGCGACTAGACGGGCCGCCCGACGCACGGACCGGATTGCAATATTCGCGAGAGATTAGCATCGGAGGCGATTCGCCGGAAATCGTGTTTCATGCTGTTATGAAGAATGCCTCTACTCGTCCCATCCAGTGGTCCATGCAATCGGTGACCCAGTACGACACTGCAGACCTGCAGACCATCGGCGCCTACAACAAAGACTTCTGGGCTTTCACGCCAGTCAATCCGCAAAGCGCCTATCTTGACGGTTATCACGTGCGCTCTGGGCTTGCCGACGATCCTTCCTTTTCAGTGAGAAATGATCTGTTCACTTTGCATTGGCTATATCTGCAAAGCGAGGTTTGGATTGATTCGCCGAAGGGATGGCTGGCAGTGGCGGATGGATCGAAACACTTCGCTCTTATCGAACGGTTTCTGTTTCATGAAGGAGCCGATTACCCGGGTAAAGCGACAGTCATCTTCTATAAGAATGGGCCCGCGGTAGATGTCGATAGCCATGGCGTGCCCTTCATACGCACCAGTCATGATGACGCTCCGTATTACCTGGAAGCAGAGTTGAACAGCCCAGTTGTGCGACTCGAACCTGGGGATTCCTATGCCATGGATACGAAATGGTATCCCACCCGCATGGGGGAGAGTGTCGCGACTGTAACGGATGCCGGAGCGATCAGCGAGCCTGTAATCGTTTCCCCAACGAAAGACGGCCTCAGGATTTCCGCGTCATTCGGCGTCTTCTTCGCCGGCAAACTCGCAGCCCATCTCTATGACGGTAACGATCGAGAACTGAACGTCGTTACTCTGCAAACTGTCAACCCTTCGGAATTCGTTCGCTTGAACCAGGAAATCAAGATCCCGCCCCTAACCGAGCACGTTTCGCTTCGCTTAGTTGATGCGCAGGGGATTGATCGTGGTTCGTTGGGTGAGGCGCAAGTTGGGCATGCGTCAGGGGGCGCATAGGCGAATGTGCGCGTTGCCGCGAATGCATGTAGTCGCCGTTATTTGCGCCTGTGCTGTGGTGGTGGCGATGGGCCAGGAAAAGTCCGGGACTGCAATTTCGACATTGGTTGACGTACATCCCGACGAACTTTTGGTGCAGCCGCCCGGCGCGAACTGGCTGTCGTATAACGGTGATTATACTGGGCGTCGCTACACCGGGCTCGAGCAGATCAATCGCAGCAACGTGAACCAATTGCGCGCGGAGTGGGTCTTTCACGTGGTGAAATCGGGAGAATTAGAAGTCACGCCGGTCGTATTCAACGGCGTGATGTTCGTAACCGCGGCGAATGACGCGTATGCGCTGGATGCGAGAACCGGGCTCGAGATTTGGCACTATTCCAGGCCTGTCACCGAAGGTCTGATCGACGACGCGTCGCAGCATCACAATCGTGGCGTCGCGGTGTGGCATTCGCGGATTTATCTCGAGACGGACAATGCCCATCTGCTTTGCCTCGATGCGCGCTCGGGCCATCTGCTCTGGGATGTACCTTATGCGGAAGGCAACAAGAATTATGGCGCGACGAGCGCGCCGCTCGTCATCAAGAATAAAGTTCTCGTCGGAACTTCCGGCGGCGACGACGGCGTCCGTGGCTTTCTCGCTGCCTTTGATGTCGAAACAGGAAAACTTGCCTGGCGCTTCTGGACAATTCCGGGTCCCGGCGAGGTCGGCTCCGAGAGTTGGCCCGGCAAGATATATCTCCGCGGTGGCGGCACTACGTGGATGCCGGGTACTTTCGATCCCGAGCTCAACACGGTTTTCTGGGGAACCAGCAATCCTGCTCCAGACTTTGACGGCGGGCCGCGGCCCGGCGACGATCTCTATACCGACTGCGTTCTTGCGCTCGACCTCGATACCGGAAAGCTGAAATGGTTTTTTCAATTTACTCCGCACGACCTGTTCGACTACGACGCGACGGAAACACCGGTTTTGCTTGACGCGGTTTACAAGGGCGAATCCCGCAAACTGCTCGTGGAGGCGAACCGTAACGGCTATATCTACGTCCTCGATCGCACCAACGGGAAGTTTCTGTCGGCCACGCCCTTTGTCGACAAGCTCAATTGGGCGACGGGAATCGACACGCAAGGCCGGCCGATCCGCACAGACGTTCAACCAAGTGCAGCCGGCACGCTCGTGTGCCCGGGATTCGAGGGAGCCACGAACTGGTATTCCCCCGCTTACAATCCTGACACTCACCTTTTCTATTTCATGGCGACCGAGGATTGTGCGACCTATCTGTTGAAGCCTCAAGAGTTCTCCGAGGGTCATGCCTACTACGCGACGGGCGTGAAGCATGCTCGCAGTGGTGGCGGACAAAAGTTTCTCTTGGCATATGACCTTGCCGAGGACAAATTTGCTTGGCGCTCTCCCCAGGTGGGCTCAGGAAGGTCATCGGGCGGAGTGATGACCACCGCGGGTGGTTTAGTCTTCTTTGGAGACGATGCAAACTCCTTCGAGGGAGTGGATGGTCGCACCGGCGCACCGCTCTGGCATTTTCAAACCGGCCAGACAATTCACGCGTCACCCATGAGTTTTGCCGTAAGCGGTAAACAATACATCGCCATCGCTTCCGGTGACAATTTGTTCACATTTGCATTACCGTGAGCAGCCGAATTTCGCAGACACACTAAAAGGGAGGAAAACTCAATGGCAGCCAATCTTTTCACTCGGAGAAACTTAGCAGTACGCGTAGCTTCTTTCGTTTCGGGCCTAGGTCTCGCGGAACTCTTGAGTTCCACAGTTGCGGCTGGCGCACACGGCGCTGGAACCCAGCAGACGGGCGGAGTCCAGAAACTGGGTTATGAGGGCAAGCCCGCCGGTGGAACAGAAATGATCACCCCACTGATCGTTCATAACGGCTTGATCTACATCGCAGGCCAGGGGGCACACTCGCACGACAATGGTGAGACCTTCCCCACGGACATCGAGAACCACACGCGCAGGGTCATGGACAGCGTGAAAACCTTGGTCGAAGCGGGAGGCGGCACTGTGGACAGCATTTTACAACTCACCGTGTATCTCGCGAACATCGACTACTACGACGGCATGAACAAAGTATTCAAGACATATTTCCCGCATGGTGGCCCCGCGCGAACGACCGTGGCGGTCGCGGCCCTGCCGGGGCAGTCACTGGTGGAAATCAATTGCATCGCTGCGGTTACACGCAAGTAAGAAATCAAGGAGCATACCGATGCAACTCAGATGGAACCGCCGGACATTCTTAGGCTCTCTCGGTGTGACGGTTGGCTCGTTGCTCAACGCGCGAAAGTTACTTGGTTGGACAGCGCCGCAAGCCCCCAAAATTTCTGGCTTTGGTGCCTCTGGTAACGTCTATGAAGAACTCGGCGTGACCACCGTCATCAACGGCCAAGGGACGATGACCACACTCGGCGGTTCGTTGCCCCGGCCAGAAGTCGAAGCAGTAATGGCCGAAGCCGGGAAGCACTTCGTCAGCATTGTCGAACTCGAAGTTGCCATTGGAAAACGTATCGCCGAGATGCTTAAGCTGCCACAGGAATATACTGGGCTGGTCACTTCGGGTGCTGCGGGAGCGATGCAGTCGGGGCTTGCGGGAATACTCACAGGCGAGAACGAACAGTTCATTCGCCAACTCCCGGACCTTACCGGCATGAAGTCCGAAGTCATCATTCAAAGGTCCCATCGCAATCCGTTTGATCACCAGCTTCGTGCCACTGGTGTAAAGCTGATTGAAATCGAAAGTCGGGACGACTTCAGCAGGGCCATCAGCCCGCGCACCGCAATGATGCACTTTTCGAATTTTGCGAACGCCTCCGGGCAGATCAAAGTGGACGAATGGGCCAAGCTGGCGATCGAAAACCATATCCCATCCTTCATCGACGCTGCCGCGGATACGCCTCCGGTTTCTCATCTTTGGGATTACGCGAAAATGGGCTATGACCTTGTCGCTTTCAGCGGCGGCAAAGCGATTCGCGGACCCCAGTGCGCGGGACTACTCCTCGGCAAGAAGGACTTGATCCGCTACGCATTGCTGAACAACAGTCCGAATGAGGACACGCTGGGACGCGGACAGAAAGTGGGTAAGGAAGAAATTGTCGGCATGGTGAAAGCACTCGAAATCTACCTAAATGAAGATCACGAGGCGCTGGCACAAGAATGGTGGAAGCGCCTGGACCTGATCTCCAAGCAAATCACAAAAGTGGACGGTGTCAGCACGGCATACTTTGTGCCGGACATTGCCAATCACGTTCCGAGTATGCAGATTAATTGGGATCCGCGGCGCATCTCGCTCACACCGCGTGATGTCTACGATGCACTCCGTAAATCAAAGCCTTCGATTGTGCTGGGAAGGACTGAAATCGGGCTGGAGATGAATTCTTTCATGCTGCAATCCGGGGAAGACAAAATTATCGCGGACCAGCTTGTGCAGATTTTTCGCGGTCACGCCGCATGAGCGAAGGGCGGCTTGACCTCAAGCGAGGCGGGTAACGCTATTCTCCGGACAAACGCGACGGCAATTCCGTCAAGGCGCGGGCCCGGCCACGAGTCCGCGGGGGCTCCTGAATGAGCGTTGAACGAACAAGCCACGTCCGCTGGTTTCTTGTGTTCTGGCTGTTCATTCTGAGTGCCGTCTCGTTTCTCGATCGCGTCAATATCTCGATCGCCGGCAGTTCCATCGCGGCAGAATACGGCCTCAGCGATGTCCACCTCGGCTGGGTCTTCAGTTCCTTCCTGTTGGGCTACGCGCTCTTCCAGACGCCGGGAGGCAGGCTGGCAGACAAGTGGGGCTCGCGGCGGGTGCTTACTGCGGGAGTCCTTTGGTGGGGGATTTTCACGGCGCTCACTGCGGCCGTGCCGTCCGGCCTGAATCGCGCGCTTCTTCTTTTCATTTCGATCCGCTTTCTGCTCGGGGCCGGCGAAGCGATCATCTATCCCGCGTCCAATCAATTCGTGTCTCGCTGGATCCCCAGCGATGAGCGTGGCATCGCCAATGGTTTGATCTTTGCAGGCGTCGGTATAGGTGCGGGCATTACGCCTCCCTTGATTACCTACTGCATGGTTCGCTACGGATGGCGATCATCGTTTTGGGTTTGCGCGCTGATCGGTGTGGTCGTAGGAGCCGTCTGGTACTTATTCGCTCGCGATACTCCCGACGGGTACCCCCGCGTATCGGCGGCAGAGGTTGCGACAATTCGATCGGGCGATCCCATGGGCGCGGCTCGAACTTCCGAGGCTTTGGTGCCGTGGGGTAAAATCCTCGCGAGCAAGGCGGTGTGGGCTTTGACACTCAGCTATTTCTGTTACGGCTACGTCGCCTGGATTTTCTTCAGTTGGTTCTACATCTATCTCGCAAAGGTGCGCGGGTTGAATTTGAAGGCCAGCGCGTTTTACGCGATGTTGCCTTTCCTCGCCATGGCGGTAGGTTGCCCGCTCGGCGGCCTGCTTAGTGATCGACTTACGAAGTGGCGCGGCAAACGGATCGGACGCTGCGGCGTTGCCGTTTTTTCGATTGCGTTGGCCGGAGCGTTTCTCGTTTTCGGCTCCAACGTGGCGAGTGCGCGCCTGGCAAGCATAGTCCTCTCGGGTGGCGCGGGCGCTCTCTACCTGTCGCAAAGCTCCTTCTGGTCCGTGACTGCGGATATCGGTGGCGCATCGTGTGGCTCAGTTTCCGGCCTGATGAATATGGGCGCGCAAATGGGCGGAGCCGTCACAGCTTCGCTTACTCCCTGGATTGCTTCGCGTTACGGCTGGGACGCTTCGTTTGTTGCTGCGGCGGCCTCGTGTGTTGTCGGTGCATTGTCATGGTTAATCGTTGATCCCGATCTCAACTTGGCTCGAGCGAGCGAACCATTGCGGACGGACCAGGGCATGAGAGTTCGCAAAATATGACGGCGCTCAAAATCAAAGCGAAAGAGCTTTGCCGGTGGGAGCTGGTGAGTATCGGCGAAGCCGTAGTTCGTGCCGCAGACTTAGCTGAAGTGTGCCGCGTCTTCAGTAATTCGGGAAATTGTAAACGATACAAAAATAAAGTCCTGGCGGGTGCTGGCACCGTCATCTCGCCCGAGCAAGCAACGGCCTGTCTCGACGCAGGCGCAGAGTTTCTAGTGAGTCCCGGATTAATTATGCGGGCTACGCGCATTGCTGACAAATTCGGAACAACTCATCATCCGCGGCGCGCCGACTCCGCCAGAGGTGCCGGCGGCTTGCCACCAGAGAGCCACACTCATCAAGCCCCTTCGCTGGTCATGCTTTGCATCGCATTGCGCTGCTTCAGATTCGGCGTACCAATCCTCGGTCGGTAGCGCTGGTGTTGCGGACCAGCAGCAAAACGAGAATCATCCCGATAAAAGGTATCAATCCTGCAACGATCATAATGGGATCAAATGAATGCGTAGTCATTACCTGGCGCGCGTCGGAAAAGTGCCCGACCAACTCAAACGCAATAATGGTTCCGATGCCGGCGCCGGTTCCGCTTAGACCGCTGACCGATGCGACCGACTCGCTCGAATAGAGGTCCGAAGGCAGCACGTTCGCGATGGTCGTAAAAGACGCGTACGAAAATGTGGCCAACCCGAAGAGCAGCGTGATCCAAAAGAGCTTCACGGTGAAAATCGTAGGGATCAGAAGCAATACCCCGATGCCGCCGAAAACCACAAGCGCTTTGCGTGCGGCGCCGACTGACCATCCTCGTTTGATCAGGTAACCGGACACGCCGCCGCTGAAGAAATTTCCCAGGTCCGCGGCGATGAATGGAATCCAGATCGCCATCAGGCTGCTTCGTAGTGAAATGCCCTTGGCGACCAAATAGATTGGGAACCAGTCAGCGATGAAGAAGAAGACGGGATCGGTAAAAGTGCGCGCGATGATTGTCCCCCAGGTCTGTTGCAGCCTCAATAGGTCGCGCCATCGCGGACGGTCTTTTTCGCTCGCGCCAGCGAAGACAGTATCAGCCACGATCATCTCCCGCTCGGCTTCGCCAATCCGCGGATGAAGCTGTGGAAGCTGATACCACCGGCGCCAAGCGGTTAACCAAATGAATCCGAGCAGTCCCGGTATGACGAATGCCGCACGCCATCCCCACCTAAAATACACGCCCAAAATAATGAATGGCGCGATGGCACCACCGATGGATGAGCCACTATCGAATAAGGCCGTCGCGAGTCCCCGCTCGCGCTTGGGAAACCACTCCGAGACGGCCTTGGTTGCGCCCGGCCAGTTGCCCGACTCACCCGCGCCCAGCAGAAAGCGGAAAGTGAGAAAACTGCGGAAACCACTCGCGAGTGACGTCAGGATCGAGACTACCGAATAGCAAGTGACGGTAAGCATCAGGCCGCGCCGGGTCCCGATGCGGTCCATTAGCCTGCCGCAAACGGTTTGTCCAATCGCGTACGCGACGCGGAATGCGATTCCGATATTCGCGTAGTCGGTGTTGGTCCAGTGATAGTCCTGTTTGAGATACGGCGCGAGAAGAGACAGTGTTTGACGGTCAATATAATTAATGGCAGTGGAAGCGAAGAGGAGTCCTCCAATCCACCAGCGCAGTGACGGAATAATGCGGGGCCCGCCAAACCCCGAGCCCGTCGTATTCGCATTTCCGGCTACGTCCATGAGGAACCAGTCGTAAACAGTGAGCCATCTCTCGGTACCAAACACCTCGCGACCACCAGCTACGCGGATGCGGCGAACGCCGAGAGGGTTTCGCGACTCAATAATGCAGCGGAATGTCGGTCAAGATAGACGGTAGAATTCGGATGCGTCCGCAGAATCGAGGACGGTGCCATGGGGCTGATTCCACCATCGAAGCAGGCCTTGATCGCGTGTGCCTTCCGAGCGTCGGGCACCACTGCGAGAATTTCCTTCGACTTCAGAACTTGCCGCACGGACATCGAGATAGCCTGCGTCGGCACTGTCGAAAGATCTTTGAACCATCCTTCTCCCACCTGCTGGAGCCGGCAAGCCTCGTCGAGCTTGACCACGATGAAAGGCTCTTCCGTTTCGAAATCCGCCGGCGGATCGTTGAAAGCTAGATGGCCGTTCTCGCCGATACCAACGAACGCTACGTCGATCGGAGCGGCACTTAAGAACTTGCTCGTTTCATGAATCACTTTCACGGGATTCTCTTCACCATTCAGCAGGTGATAGTTCGTGATTCCGGTCTTGCCAATCAAGCGCTCCTGTAAGAATTTGCAGAAGCTGGCTGGATGCGTCATGGGAAGGCCAATATACTCATCCAAATGGAAAAGTTCTACGCGCTTCCAATCGACGTCGGGCTCGGCGGTAAGGGCCTCGAGGAACTCGTACTGCGATGCAGCGCTGGCAGCAATCACGCGTGCCGCTCCGCGATTGCGAATTGCGCGGATTACGGACGCAGCGGCCTGATCGGCTGCCACTTTCGCGAGCGAAATCTTGTCGTCAAATACTTTCAGAAACATTCGTGAATGCCCTCGAATTCTTGCGGCGTTTTGGCTTCACCGAACAAATAGCTCGCCAGTTATATTCAGACCAGAAATGGAAGACTTGACATCATACTCCACGCCGTGATTTTCTCGTTCTTCCAAACGCGAAGGTATTTCACACGGCAAAAAATCGATTCCTGCGGCGCATCAATCGGCTAGGAAGATCATCTGGGAAAAAGCATGAAATATTGTCGGGACACAGCGAATAAATCGAGTTTCTGCGGCAAATTCCGTCGAGTCTTTTTGGCTACTTTTGTGCTCGCATCCGCGGTGGCTTCGCAGCAAGTTTCCTCCCAAGAAGCTTCGCCCAACCATACCGAGCGTGCCACGATTACTTCGTCACCACATGTGGCCACCGTCCGTGTTGACGCAACGCCGGGTCGGGAGACGAATTCGTTCATTCCTGACCGCGCTCTCGGTAGCTCCATCGACGTTCTGCCAGAGGGAGATGTCGACAAAGTTTACACCGATCAAATCTTGAAAGAGTCGCTCTCGGCGGGATGGGGACCCATTACTTATCGCAATAATTCTGAACTGCGTATGGCAGCCTGGCACTGGAATAACAATGGGACCTGGAGCGATGCGGCCCATCAAGCTGGTTATTTTACTGCTACGTCGGAATCCGGGGAAATGCTGCGCCACTCCTACTCCTATCCGCTGCCTCACCGAGGGACCACTCGCAACGGGGGCGCAGAAAGCGGCTTCTCGCGGCTAACGGACGGCGATCCGAACACATATTGGAAAAGCAACCCGTATCTCACGCGCAGATTTACAGGCGAGGATGATTCGCTTCATCCACAGTGGGTCATTATCGACCTTGGAGCAACAGCAAGAATCGGTATTCTCAAGATTGCCTGGGCGGAACCGTTTGCCAGAAAGTACGATGTCCAGTACTGGAGTGGCGAAGATCCGATCGCCAAACCTACTGCCGGTGTGTGGACGCTTTTTCCTCAAGGCAGCATCGCAGATGGAAAAGGCGGGGCTGCGATGCTGAAGTTATCTGGTTCGGCCGTTCCGGCAAGATTCATCCGCATCTGGATGACCGAATCCTCGAATACCTGCGACACGCACGGACCTGCGGATCCCAGAAATTGCGTGGGATACGCGATCAACGAGGTCTACGCCGGCAATTTCAGCGATGACGGCGCCTTCGTCGACCTTATTCAGCACACTCCCGACCAGGGCCAGACAGCGACCTATTGCTCATCGATCGATCCTTGGCATTCGGCCTCCGATCTGAATCTGCAGGCGGGAGATCACACCGGGTTTGATCTGTTCTACACCAGCGGAATTACGAATCATTTGCCCGCCATGATTCCTGTGACCTTGCTTTACGGAACGCCGGACGATTCCGCCGCACAGATTGCTTACATCAAGAAGCGCGGCTATCCGATTTCTTACGTGGAAATGGGCGAAGAGCCCGATGGGCAGAACGTTCTCCCCGAGGATTATGCCGCGCTGTACTTGCAGTGGGCCACGGCCATCCATCGTGTAGATCCGAGCCTAAAGCTCGGCGGCCCCGTGTTCGAGGGAGTCAACGAAGACATCCAAGTGTGGCCAGACGCGCAGGGTCGAACATCCTGGCTCGGGCGTTTTCTGGATTTTCTGAAATCGCATGGCCGCATCTCAGATTTTGCGTTCATGTCCTTCGAACATTATCCATACCCACCTTGCCAGATCACTTGGTCCGATCTCTACAGAGAACCCGAGCTCGTTAGCCACATTCTTCGGGTGTGGCGTGAAGACGGCTTGCCAGCAAATGTTCCGATGTTCATCACTGAAAGCAATCTCTCATGGGGACAGACTCAGCCGATGACGGAGATCTTCGGTGCACTCTGGCTTGCAGATAACGCCGGCGCATTCCTCGCCGCCGCCGGCGATGTTTACTATCACTCGCCTATTCAACCGGAGCCACTTCGCTCGGGATGTCGCGGCTGGGGCACTTACGGGAATTTCGTCACGGACTCGGCCTTTCAAATCAAAGGACATACCTCGCAATACTTTGCTAGCCAGCTCATCAATCTAGAATGGATCAAGAAAGGCGGTGAAATACACAAGATATTTACCGCTGCGTCCGATCTCAGGGACGGCGCTGGCAATGAGCTGGTCACCGCCTATGCGTTGCTTCGCCCGGATCGCCAGTGGTCCCTGATGCTGGTCAATAAGGACCAGTCCAATGGACACGCTGTGCGTATCATTTTCGATGATTCAGGAGCAAACCGGCACGGCTACTTCTCCGGTCCAGTCAGCATGGTAACCTTCGGAAGCGAACAGTACGTTTGGCACTCCGAAGGTCCGAACAGCCACGCTGACCCGGACAATCCGCCGGTAACCACATCGGTGCTCGCAAGCACAGAAACTCTTTTTACGCTGCCGAAGGCTTCTGTCACGGTTCTGCGGGGAAAATTGGCAGGACTCACGTACTGAGGCTCCAAATGCTGCGCAGGAGACTCGCATGCGCTTATCGCTGTCAAGTCCCATGAATCTCGCGGGGTATCAAGCTTTCGCGTGGTTATCTGACTGGCTCGCGGGAGCCGCCGTAATCGTTGGCCTCGCTATCGTAAGTGCCGTCACTTTGGCCCCGGCCACGGCAGCGCAAACGGTTCGAGTGGACGCTCGACCGAATCACGTTGTGAACTCGTTCAGTCCTCCGTATGCGCTCGGTACGACTGTGGACCGTGTGCCGAGCAACGCCACTGACGCATTTTTCGAGCCGGCCACGCTCCAGCAAATCCTGTCAGCAGGTTGGGGCGTCGTCAGCTATCGGCAGAACACCGAATTGTTCATACAGGCGTGGCATTGGAATCCCCAGGGAACCTGGAGCGACCCTTCCGGCAAAGGCTATTTCACGGGTGATTCTACACCGAGTGAAATGATCCGCCACTCTTTTGGCTATGCCTTGCAACATCGCGGCTTCACGCGCAACGGAGGAACTGAGGACACTGGTTTTTCACGTCTGAACGACGGAGACCTCGACACTTATTGGAAGAGCAATCCATATCTCACGAAGGATTTCACTGGTGAGGATGAGTCGCTGCATCCGCAGTGGGTGGTCATCGACCTGGAATCGAAGCAAGGTGTCAACGCGATCCGCATTGCCTGGGCCGAACCGTTTGCGCGGTCTTACCGTGTGCAGTATTTCACGGGGGATGATGCCATGGACGAACAAGCCGGCGGCGAATGGAAGGACTTTCCGTCAGGCGTCGTCACGAATGAGCAGCGACGCACGCCGACTCTGCATCTCGATTCGAGACTTGTCACCACGCGATTCGTCCGCGTACTAATGATCTCATCCTCGAATACATGCGATACGCACGGAACGAGCGATCGCCGCAACTGCGTCGGCTATGCAATCAAAGAGCTATATGTTGGAACGATGGATGCCAAAGGAAATTTCAGAGATCTTCTTCGCCACTCGCCGGATCAGCACCAATCAGCGACGTACTGTTCCTCCGTTGATCCCTGGCACGAGCCTTCGGATCTGCTGGTTGCGCCCGACCACATGGAATCCGGCGATCAGCCGGGATTCGATCTCTTTTACACCAGCGGCATTACGCGCGATCTTCCCGCAATGGTTCCGGTCGCGATGCTCTACGGTACGCCGGAAGACTCAGCGGCAGAGATCGCATACTTGAGAAAGCGAAATTATCCAATCTCTTACATAGAAATGGGAGAAGAGCCCGACGGCCAATACATGCTCCCGGAAGACTATGGTGCTCTGTATCTACAATGGGCCACAGCGATCCATCGCGTAGATCCTAATTTGAAACTCGGAGGTCCGGTATTCCAAGGTGTCACAGAGGACATCAAGGTTTGGCCTGACTCCCGGGGAAAAACCTCCTGGTTCGGCCGCTTCCTCGATTATTTGAAATCGCACGGCAGGCTCGCGGACCTTGCGTTCATGTCCTTCGAGCATTATCCGTACGACGGCTGCGAGACGCCGTGGAAGAATCTCTACGAGGAACCTCAGCTCATCACCCACATCATGCAAGTGTGGCGCGACGATGGTTTGCCGCCGGATATCCCGATGCTTGACACGGAGACAAATGCGCACGGCGGCGAGGCGGCCGTGGACGTCTTCGGAGCCTTGTGGCTTGGCGATTCTTTCGCGGGCTTTCTCACGGCAGGAGGCAAAGCAACTTACTACTACCACGCCCTGCCGTACTCTCCGCCACATCCCGCGTGCAAGAATAGCTGGGGTACTTACCATATGTTCATGGTGGATCGGAATTACAAGATCGAATCACGAACGTCCCAGTATTTCGCAGCTCAGCTACTCACGCAGGAGTGGGTCCAGCCGGGAACGGCGGAACATCGTCTGTTCGCTGCCTCGAGCGACCTCAAAGACACACAAGGCCACGTATTGGTCACCGCCTACGCACTACTGCGCCCTGACGGCCAATGGGCGCTCCTGCTCTTGAACAAGGACTACGACCATCCGCATCCTGTCCAAATCGTGTTCCACAATGGCGATAGCAATTCCGACCGCTTCTTCACCGGGTCGGTAACAATGGTTACATTCGGAAAGGCCCAGTATCAGTGGCACCCAGAAGGCAGGAACGGTTATGCCGACCCCGACGGCCCAGCGGTGACGTCGCGACTGAACAGCGGCGCAGATGCAAATTACACTCTCCCGCCTGCCTCAATCACCGTGCTGCGCGGCAGGATTAGCGCCCAGTGATCGTTGCACGGCTTAGGCGCGCAACCGTTCACTCGCCTTCAGATGATTCGGGTTTGAGGTCGGATTGAGATTCCACGGTATCACATCCTTTCGTCATGGCTTCCGTCCTCGTTCGTCCGGTGGAATACGTCCACACCGACGTGCCTTCCAAGGTTTGCAGCCCCGTCTCTGGCGCATGTGGATGCACTGGTTCATTAGATGCTCTTTGCAATACGCCGTAAATTCTCCTCTCCTCGCGCCGCAAATAACACGTCGACCGCAACTCTCACCTTTTTGCTGATATGCCAAAACAGTCTTGCGATGGGCCTCAATGTACTTGGCGTGATACTCCTGATGGCGCACGCCCAAACACCTTCGGCAGCTAGGACAATGTGGCTTCGATCGTTCTTCCATCAATGCGCCAGGCCCCGTTTGATTACTGTTCCGCATCCAGCCTAAGGTAGTCATCCGGAAAGCCACCCTCCGTCGACAACAATCACCTGGCCGTGAACGTAATCGCTCGCGCTCGAGCTGAGAAAAACCGCCGCGCCAGTAATGTCCGTCGGCTCACCCCATCGACCGGCCGGAATTCTTTCGAGGATTTGGCGGCTTCGCACTGGGTCATTACGGAGAGCTGCTGTATTGTCCGTCGCGAAGTAGCCCGGCGCAATTGCGTTCACATTGATTCCCTTTGGCGCCCATTCGTTTGAAAACGCTTTTGTGAGCTGGACAACTCCACCCTTCGCAGCCGCATACGCAGGCACCCGCAGACCTCCCTGGAACGAGAGCAAGGAAGCGATATTCACAATCTTGCCTGGCCTTCCGTGCTCGAGCATCCACCGTCCCGCCAGCTGTGTAAGCCGAAAAACGGCGCTCAGATCGACGGCGATCACCATTTCCCAATCCTCCGCGGAATACTCGGAGGCGGGTGCGCGACGGATGATCCCAGCGTTGTTGACGACAATGTCGATCGACCCGAATTCGGCGGCCATCTTTTCTATCAATGCAGTACACGCAGCGGGTTCCGCTACATCGGCGGCGAAATAGTTTGTCCTGCGATCAAGCTTACGGATCTCGCTGCAGATGGGCCCTGGGTTGGGATCGTGCCCGTGGCACAGCACGTTGGCGCCTGCTTCCGCCAAGGCGATTGCGATTGCTTTGCCGAGGCCACGGCGGGAGCCGGTTACCAGAGCGTTCTTTCCACCTAGTTGGAAATTTTCAAGAATCATGTGAGCGGGGACCTGAATCCTCGGCTACTTGTAATTCAAATTAGAAACACTGAGGGTCAACATTAGAGAAACTTAAATCAGTTTGCAAAAATAATTATTGTTGGAGTCGGCGTTCGCAGACAAGACGTCCGCTCACGCTTGAGACCATCGCGATGAGGATGTCCGAGTCTTAGTTGATTCCAGCGCCTCTCGACGTGCGGCACTGCGCCGGGGATGTGGAACGGCCGATGGAGCCACGAAAGAGCTAGGACGTTAAGACTCGATGCGCGGGTGGCAGTCCACGAGCGTGCCCGGATAGGCGAGTGACCTGGCCCGACACTGGATCGGTTCGAAGCACCCGCAGATCTGGGCGCTGCCGGTGCCGAGCGGTAACGCTCTGATTGCCATCGCAAAATCGGGAGCCGAAGAGGTGGGTCGGAGCCGCGTCTGAGAAATAGGTTAGGTTAAACAACCTTGCCTTGGCGGGCGCCGCTTGCGAAGGCATCTGCGGAATGGTGCGGTCGATAGGAGAGCAGAACCTCTCCGCTAAGATAAGCTGCCAAGAGCGCGATACTTCCCTGTTTTTTTCCCGGCTGTTGCCGGGAGAAGGCTTCGCAGATGACTGTGCCGTCCCCGGGGTGGTTAAGTTCTCCAGCGCGGCGCGGCCGGCCCAGCCTCCCATCGCTTGTCAGATAGAAGTTGCATCACGCGAAGTGCGCTGAGAGCGGACGCAAAGATGGCCCGGGGAATTTCAGCCTCCCGGGCCATCTGTTGCGACCGACAATTTAAGCGCCGAATTGATTCACCGGCGGCACGGTCTTGATTTTGACTTCGCGTGGTCGGGCCGCGACTGTTCGCTGCAGAGGAGGCGACCGGCGCCGCCGACTCTGATTGGATCGCCTACTGCATTGCCGACTGCCTCTTGCCCGTGGCTGCATCTTTTGAGATAGTATGTAATATAACTACATATGGAGCAGCGCATGGAAAAGGCAGTTTCAGCAGCCGATGCCAATCGACGATTCTCGAAACTTCTCCGCGCCGTGCGAGAAGGACAGAGTTATGTGGTGACCTCGCATGGGCAGGCGGTTGCAAAGATTGTACCTGTGGAGAAGAATGGCGCCGTAACGCAAAGAGCCAGAACGGTGCTCTGGAAGCGGTTGCGATCAGAGCCTATTGTCAGGATAGGTCGTTGGAGTCGAGACCAACTCTACAGGGATGAACCGTGAGAGTCGCCCTGGACACGAACATCTTAGCCTGCGCCGAAGGGGTTAATGGGACCCCGATGAAAAAGGCGGCGCTCGAATTGGTGCAGAAATTGCCGGATGGTGCGACGCTATTGCCGGTGCAAACGTTAGGAGAACTGTTCAACTTGCTTGTGCGGAAGGCTCGACGATCGCCTGCAAAAGCGCGGAACGCGATTCTGAGCTGGCGAGATGCCTTCCCTGTGATCGAGACATCGGTCGAGGTGATGCTTTCGGCCGCCGACCTCGCGACGGATCATCAGTTGAACATCTGGGATGCCGTGATTCTCTCCGCCGCCGCGGAAGCCGGGTGCCGGCTTCTTTTGTCGGAGGACCTACAAGACGGTTTTACTTGGAAGGGAGTCACCGTTACAAATCCATTTGCACCCGCAAAGCACGAGTTGCTCGCAGCAATGCTAGATGCCAGTCCCGAATCTTGAGATCAGCTGGCTCTGCTGACATCCTCTTCACAGCCTTGAGAATTCCACGAAAGCCGTTTCAACGAGCCGGAACGAGGCGCGCACGGGCTGCTACTCAAGATCGACAACTCGGCATCTATCGGCTAACGGTTGATACGAGCCAGATCTATCTGCTCCCACGTAGAACAACCTTGCGTCGTTTTGCACAGCAACGGCTACTCCGGTGCTGCAGTGTGCCTGGCGCTGTAACGGGCTCACATTCCAGCCCCGACCAACGTCTTGCAGACGTGATAACCAATACAACTGTTCGAGAGGGTTCAGTTCGAGAGCGAAAAAACGAAAATTACAAAACGGACTGTCTATCATCCGTCGAATCAACGGCCGCGCTAATTCAGTTCGCGCGAAATCAACGACCGGAACGGTCCGAGCTGCGGCGACACGGAGTCATTAGGGGAGAGGTCTAAACCCCAACTGTTGTCATTCGCTTTCCTTAGCACGTAGGCCCGCGACCCCAGAGCACTGTTTGCCGATGTAGAGCCGCGCGTGATGGCTGTCACAACTCGCTGTGTGACAGGTCACAGCGGCACGCTGGCGCCAACCCCCATACTGTGCAAGATGTTGCGCAACTCGGCTTTCAAAGCTTCGAATGGAGAAGTCTTGATGAAAACTACGAGGCACGCGATCGTTTTGGCTGTCGTTCTTGGCTCAATCCTCATGGCGGATGCCGTGCAAGCAGGGGACGTAAAGGGAAAGGTAGCGGCGGAAGGATTGAGTTCGGCTGTCGACATTGCTGTTTACATCGACGCCGTTCCGGGCAAGAAATTCGATTCGCCGGCCCAGCACGTAACGGTTGATCAGCGGAACATGAAGTTCATTCCCTACACCGTAGTTATCCAGCGTGGGACCACTGTGGATTTTTTGAACAGCGATCAAGTCGTTCACAACGTTTACTGGCCGTCAATCGGCGGCAACAAAGCGTTGCGGCATAGTCTAACCATCGTATCGCCCGGCGAAAAGAAATCCTTCGAATTTGACAATGTGGGCGCGGCACAGCTGCTATGCAATTTGCATTCGGACATGGTGGGATACATCGTAATTGTTCCCACACCCTACTTCACGCTGACCGGTAGTGACGGCACATTCACGATCAAGGGAGTCCCCCCGGGCACTTACACTTTGAAGACCTGGAGTGCGGAAGGCAAACCCACTACTGAGACGATCACGGTAGCAGCGGGCGACACCAACGTTGCATTAGTCGTGAAGAAGTAGCGCGCCGAACCAACGAAGGGCACGCACATATATGTTCCGTTCACCTGTTTCCGGGCAATACGCGAGTCGGCCAACGAAAAAGAGCTACGTGCAGCTGGTGAGCGTCGCAGCAGTTTTGGTAGTGGCAGGGTCGTTGCTCGCTCAGACGGCCGGGAATCGAGATGCCGGGATAACGGCGGTGGAGGGCGAAAGTTGGATCCGTCACCTAAACAGATCGTTCGCCGAAACTAGCATGGGCAAGACTTGGGATTTGGGGCCACCTCCCGACGGCCCGGGGGAAGCCGCGCCATGGCAGCTGAAACTATCGCCCGGTTACGCGAATCAAGTTCTCACGCTGCGCGGTTTGGACTTGTATCGATTGAATTGCCGGGGATGCCATGGAGAGTTCGGCCTGGGCGCGCCTCCGGAAATAAACTCCGTTACCGGCCCAGTGCAGGCGACTTCCGTTGCAGCCACCATGGAACGAATGAAGAAATCTGGCCGCGAAATGAGCCCGTCCGACGTGAATGCCATGGCCAAAGAATCCAAAATTATCCTGCTGCAGAGGCTGCACATCGGAGGGCAGCATATGCCGCCACCTACATTGAGCGAGACGGAAATTCGCTCATTGGTGGCTTACCTCGAACAACTTTCCGAGGTGCCGGGAGCGGAAAAGAATCAGATTGCGCTAAAAGAATCGCCCTACCGTATTGGAGAGCACATCGTGAAATCCACTTGCCACGTATGCCACAGCGCGACAGGGCCGAACCCAAATCCACAAGAAATAATGGACGGCGCAATTCCTCCTCTCTCTACCCTGACGACGCGGGTTGGGCTTCCGGACTTCGTGCGCAAGGTTACGAGCGGCGAGCCCATCATCATGGGCACGCCAGCGACGCCGTACCGAGGCAGGATGCCCGTTTTTCTTTACCTCAGCGAAGATGAAGCCGCCGATGCGTACATGTACCTCGCGCTTTATCCGCCACAAAAATAGGAGGCGAACAATCGACTCGTTTCGTGAGCCACAATTCGATGGCGAGCGGCGGGTATCAAGAAGGCTAGAGGAAGAAGCGGCAAGGAGGTTGCCCATGGCGAATTTCGAGACAGCTCGGGGCACATTATTTCAAATTGAGATTTTGATTTTGATGGTTCTGTTTTTGGGTTTTGGCAGCACAGCGTTCGCGCAGGACAAGGAGATCAAGACGGAACCGATCAAGCAGACGGCGCCACTTTCAGGGGCCGGCATGTTCAAGGACTACTGTGCGGTGTGCCACGGCAAAGATGCAAAGGGAAACGGGCCGGCTGCGTCGGCGTTGAAACAAGCGCCCGCGAACTTGACGACGCTGGCAAAGCGGCACGGCGGAAAATTCCCGGACCAGTATGTGGAAGAAGTGCTGCGGAACGGCGCGAAGGCTCCGGCACACGGAGACGCGGAAATGCCGGTGTGGGGACCGCTCTTTAGATCGATGGATTCGGATCCCGCGATCATGTACGTGCGGATTTCGAGCCTGGTGAGCTACATCAAGTCGTTGCAGGTGAAGTAGCTGGTTGCAGGTGACGAGTGTTGGATTAACGCGATTTATCAACACCTATCGGTCCAATTCAAGAATAATAAGATACTCATCGCGATCGCAGCGACGACGTCGGCGAATTCAGCGGGTTAATCGGGCTGTTTCCTCCTCCCGTGATCTGTAGCGGCCGCGTGTTCCCGTCCACGCTCACGCTGTTCGTGAAGCCCAAAAAGAATGGCGGACCACCGCCGGAGGTGCAACCTAGATTGCAGAACCATGCGTAAGCCGCTTGCGATTCCGTGTCGTGATAGGCGTACGTGATGCCGATCGTCCCGTCAACGTGACCGTTGAAATTTTGCACGACAAACAGCGGCACGATCCCACCTTGCCGATACGCATTGTCGACTTCGAGCGAAATGCCACGACCACCATTCGCCAATTCGTAAAACCCCCGGCGGTTCCACATCGAATCACGAATTGTAATCGTTCCGACGCTGCCCGGCACGCCGCAGCACTGGTTGCAACGGACGCCTCTGCCGCGAAGCTTCGGTTGTCGTGGATTCTGTTTCGTCCGGGATTCAACATGGGATAGAATTCGACACGCCGAGGTCGCTCCCCGATCTGTTCCGTACATCATCGCGCGCCGCGTCATGCTTTCGTGGCCGGCATCCAGCTCGCCGATCTACAATCCGAAAAGCAGCTTGCGGCACATATCGAAAACCTGAATCTTCTGGGGTGCTTTGTCGAAACGGTGACGCCGTTTCCGGAAGGGACAAAGGTCAGACTGAAAATATCGCATGCCGGAGTGAACTTCAGTGCGATCGGAAAGGTGGCTTATTCACGGCCACACTCGGGGATGGGAGTCGCCTTCATCACGATTGAGCCTAGCAACGTGGCAATCTTGGACGCATGGCTCGAGAACCTGAGAATGTAAACTCTGCCTGCGTGCGCACAAATCGAGTTGGGATTACCCGACATCAAGTGCATCTCGACAGCAGGATTTTGCTGCTCAACCGTGAGCGTCAGAGGAAGTGCACTATCGACGGTGGCTCTCAGCGGTTTTGGTCTGGCTGAAATTCTTCTGGCATTGGTGAATTGATATTTCTGGTTGCGCGTCGCCGAAACATAAGGTCTCGTGCAAAAAAGTCTTACCCTTTTGTGGTGCCGCAGGGTCTTAGGGCAAATTTGCGACTGCGTTCTTGCGTGCGTGTATATACAGATTCTCTACGTGGACGGGCTACTTGGCTGGTGGGACTTCCGGCCAACCTACCATTCGGGCGAATCGGCAGGGTTGTCTGTGTAGCCCGCAGCAATGCGTCCGCAATCGAATGGCCACGAGAGTCTCGCCAGCAGTGTGTCGTAAACACCTAGATCTAAAACGAATAAGTGGCCTATGCTGTTCTAGTAAGGGATTTTTTCTCAATTGATCCAACAAGATCTTGCCTAAAATGTGAAAACTCGTCTCCACCTGCTGATTCTCCAAGTACTCCACTTCCGTGTGCTACTACGGCTAGTACCCTGCTCGATACAGCTTCATCCCGATGGCTCGGAGTCCTGAGAGCGACTACACTAGTCCAACTTCACGTCATGCTCCATACTGCGCGTGAGCCCAACAGCCCGATACATAAGTTCTTGCTTTTTGCGCGAACGTGTTTAGTGCCGCGAGGCAAGGTGATAGAAATGGACCGTGAACGCCGTCGTGGACCACGGTATCTGTTCATTGCGGATACCGAAGTGACCGATATGCCCTCAGGTGCGAAGCGTTCCGCCCGCACCAGTGAACTCAGTATCAGCGGATGCTTCATCGATACGCGGAATCCTGCGCCGGCAGGCACAGAGCTTCGGATCAGAATCTGCAAAAGTAATACTGCATTCACTGCGTTCGGTTGCGTCATATCCGTCATTCCTAACACGGGGATGGGTATCGCTTTTACAAACATTGAGTCCAACCAGCTGTCTGTTTTGGAGAAGTGGCTCCCAGCTGCGATTTGAAAATGTCTTAACAAGGTTCAGCACGCCTACCCCGGCATTCCCCACCCGTGTCTGGTATGAAATCGCCACTCCGTCTTTGTTGCCTCCGCAAATTAATTGCACTAGCCTGACTTACGATGGCAAAAGTATGCGCGAAATCGAGCCCGAAGGTTTGCCTTCTATCACCGCATCCCATGGTCATCGACGGTTTCCGCCGCTTGCTTTCGGAGTCAGGCTTCCAGATCGTCGCCCGGCAGCTTGAGTTGATGCTTGCTCCAGATCTGCGAAACTTTGAGGTCCCGCGCGCAAGTGTCTATGTCATCGACGCGTGCGCGCAGCGGCAGGTCACCGCGGCGCTCTTGGGCAATATCCACCATCATGATTCCGGCGCGGGTTTGCTCGTGGTTGGCGACAATTTGAACGAAGCCGACAGCTATACGCTCCTCTGTCAAGGCATGAAGGGAATCCTGAATTACGCGGAAGCTCGTGAGCAACTTCCCCGGGCGCTAGCTCTCGTGGCGTCGGGTGGCTTCTGGGTACCTCGCAAGCTGCTTTCACGCTTCGTAGATTTCATCCTGAACACTGCGCGAGGACGACGCATGCGAGGCGATCCGGAGTCAGAGCTCAGCCGCCGCGAGGAGGAAGTGCTTGCCGCTCTGCTCGAGGACCTAGCCAACAAGGAAGTCGCGGACAGACTGCACATCTCCGAGCGCACCGTGAAATTCCATGTCTCCAATTTGTTCACCAAATTCGGTGTGCGACGCCGCGCAGACCTGATTCTCCTCTTCTACCAACGACGTGCTCCGGTATTGGCGCGGAGCTAGCGCAGAGGGAGGTTGAGATCGGGCAACATTTTGAGGACGCCCTGAGAAATTGATTCCGCGGCAGCAAGCCGGGCTCATCAGACGGGCAAAAAACGAGCGGGTTGGACCCGCCGGTCTCGCCGGCGCCTGCTCTGGCGGCCAATTTGCCATTTGCGCTTGACCGGCGCCATCGCTCCGACGATACTTGCGCCGTTCGGTCGAGCGATACGGACTGACGGCGCTATGAAGAAATCAAGTGCACGGAACAGCTCTGCGAAGAAGACCCGGGAACTTCGCTTGGCGAAGCGCACAGCTGGCAAGCGAGCCCGTCTCCGAGACACCAAGGCTTCCCCTCCCCAAGACACGGACGGAAAACTTACCTTCAACCACGCCATGATCTATGTGAAAGACGTGGAGCGCGGACTCCACTTCTACCGCGATATGCTTGGATTCAAGCTCATCGAAGACTTCCGCTATGAGGGTACGTCGGTGTACGCGCGCATGCGCGCACCGGGCGGCGATGGAACCATCGCCTTACATCAGGCGGGTCCGGGCGCTCCCGTTTCGAGTGATGGTGTCCGCCTCTACTTCGAGGTTCACGATCTCGACGATTTCTGTCGCAAGCTCCAACAAAAGGGGTTCCACATCACCCAATTGCCCCGCATGATGCCCTGGGGCTGGCGGCACGCTTATCTCAATGATCCCGACGGCCACGAAATGAGCTTGTATTGGGCTGGCGAAAACCGCATGAAAAAGACAGTGATGAAAGCCGCACGAAAAGCTGCGACGACTTAGCTTCGGTGCGGATATTGCCAGAGTTCACGCCATTCTTGTGGGGACTTTCACGAGGACGATTGGTTCACAACTTTTGCCGCACTAGCGCATAGGAGGCACATACAGGCTCGCGAAGAATTTTGCCTCACCATATTCACGAGCGAGGTTCTTGAGCGCGATGGCCTTGGACTGAGTCTTGTAGGCGGGCAAACCATCGGTCCAAATGAGAGTAACGAGATGATCCGGAGGGTACACTTTCAACAAAAATTTCATGGTCAAGTCGACCCGCGGGCTATCCAGCGGATCGCGAACGGCCTCAATTTGACAGACCATGAGAGCCAGCCGCTTCGTAAAACGACCATATTGGAGGTGAGTCAACGGCAGGACGACTTGGAGTCCCAATGAGAAGTCGAAGTTGATTTCAGCAAGTGCCTGATCCAAGAAGCTCAGGCCAGGCAGCACCTTCACGTCGACTCCTTCTTTCGGGCCCCATACACGAATTAGGTTGGTCGTCTGCTCCAGGATATCCGGACTCCCAGGAACTGCATAGATCGCCTCCCCTCTGATAACGGCCTCTTTGAGCAACGCAGAAACCATGAAATCGTAAATGTCTCCAGGATTGACCCATTGTGTTGTGTACAGCAAGTCAAAACAGACCACCTGCTTCCCGAGATTTCTAAGCCATACGTAGACGGGGTGCGCGCCCGTTCTAAAGAAGATCTTATTGGCACGGAGTAGTTCTGCCTCGCCCTCCTTGGTTAAGCACGACGTCGGACCCGGGCCGATGCCAACCACCGTGATTCTTGCCATCTTTCTCCTACCGTGTTGTTTCGTCGATCGCGCACCAGCCGCTTTCGTGCTCTGCATCTCACCGTGAGCCTTGCAGCTTGTACCGGCGATATCTGCGCTTGGGACTCCGCGAAATCGTCTTCTCAACCGGAACGGCATGACCACCCCGAGAGTTTTGTACCAGGTATGAGAGCGTCTACATCCGCGCTCCTGTCGAACGACCCTCACAGGGTGCGGGAATGTCTGAGGGCGCCCGGCAGGAAAGCGCTCGAGGAGCACGGTGACGGGGTGCTGTTGCACAGAGAGCGACCATTGGAAATGCCGCCTCCGTAGCGGAATCCCGAGGACTTGGTGGTCGTTGCTGAAACGGCCTAGTCTATCGAACAGTTTCGGAAGCGCATCTGCGGCAGCTACGAATAGCGCAGCCAACGCAGCATCTCGACTAGCGAGGGACGCTTCCCGTACATCAGAATTCCCACGCGGTAAATCTTCGCCGAGACGTACATCGTACCCACCGTGGCGAAAAACAGTAGGACCAAGGAAAGGCTGATCTGCCAACCCGGGGGCGTCCGAAGCGAGATGCGCAGGGCCATCAGGACCGGGGAGAAGAACGGAATCTCCGAAAGAACGACGGAAATCGTGGAACTGGGATCGTTGAGGATGACGCTATATATCACCATGCAGCACACCAGCGGTGCCATCGCCAGCCATTGCAATTGCTGGGCATCCTGCTCGTTCGAGGAAGCCGCTCCGATCGCGGCAAACATCGAAGAATACAGAAAATATCCGCCGACGAAATAGACGGTCGCGTAGACTACTAACGAAATCGGAACGTGGACCCCTGCCATGGCCGATCCCTGACCCATCGTCATTGTGGCCAGAGCGCCGTATGAGAAAAGCAGCGCGATGGAAATCATCCAGATCGCGAACTGCGTGAAGGCGACCGCCGCCACGCCCAGGATTTTCCCGCAGAGGAGTTCAAAGGGACGAACGACGGAGATCAGCACCTCCATGGTTCGTGTAGTCTTTTCCTCGAGCACCGAACGCATCGTAATGATGCCGTACGAAAGGAGCGCCGTATAAAGTAGCACCACCAAAGCAATCGCGATCCCAATACTCTGTCCTTTTTCTTCCGCCTCGCCGGTCTCGCTCACCTTGAGGAGCTTGAGGTCTGAGCCGCGGAGGATTTCCTTGCTGTCGTCCAAATGCACGCCGCGCTCGCTGAGCCGTTCAGAGATCACTGCTTGGTTGACGGCTCGCGAGAGCGAAGCAAGGAGACCGAAACTGCCGGGATTCTGCATATGCAGCTCGAACGATTGGCTGAGGTCCTGAGGAATCCATAGGTACGCATCGAGCTTTCCGGCATTGATCCGCGCGCGCAGGTCCTGCTGAACAGCGTCGGGCGCCGTGGGGTGGACAATCGTCTCTACGACCGTGAATTCGGCTTGCCCGTTGTCGAGCTTGGCGTCTAAGCGGCTCCTAACGGATTCCGCGAGCGTCCCGGAGTTGTCAACGATCACGACGCGCATGCTTTGAGCGGGCTGGTGGTTTACCAAAAAGATGACCAACAAGCAGAACCCAACGCCGAGCACCGGCACAATAATCGTTCCGATGATGAAGCCTTTGCTTTTGACTCGGGTCAGGTACTCCCGCTTCACGATAAGCCAAACTTTACGCACCGGCTGTCCTATCAATATAGAAAGATCTCATTCAGAGTTGGTTCGCCATGTTTGTTGTCGAAGGTCTCTATACTGCTACGCGCGGGTACCGCGAAAAGTTACCGAATCTTCTGGGCGACTGCTGTATCTACTTTATGGTTTTAGATTCAATGGCTTGCGGCGCCTGAGGCTTGCCTTTGACTCCGGGCAAGTGCTCCGGCTTCCCGATATGCCAAACTTTACGCACCGGCTGTCCTATCAATAAAGATTTCATTCAGCGCTGCTTCGAAAACCTCGAACCGCGTAATCCATACGTACGCTCGCAACCTAGCCTGGAGGATTTCCTGCGGATTGGGCGCAAAAACTTCCGTCCTCGCGCGAAATCGAGCAGGCACTGTACAGACCCGCCGGGGCGTTACGACGTTCCTTGGATTTAAGTTCCTCCCGCTGGTGCGCGATTCTCTGTATATCCCTGAACGCAGACGCCAGCTTTGTGCATGCTACGATTATTCAGCCCTCGACGCAACGAATTCGGTCACCAAGCCGCCTTGCGTTCCTCCAGTTGCAGACCCCACGATCGTTTCGTCCCAGCCGACATGTGATGAGACGAAACGCCATGCCATGCACTTCTTCAATCTCTTCGGTGCGGCCCAGCGGTTTCAAGAACCTGCTCCGTTTCCGGACGCCGCTCCAAACGAAATCGAAATGTCGTCGCGGTAACCCGGGACCTTCGCTCGACATTTGAGCCACGCTCTCACGCGACCTTCCCTCGCATATCAATTTTTGGCCCAGCTTTGTGAGCTTTGGCCGTTGTGGTTCGCTGCCCGGTGATTGCGCGGGTAGAGGCGCGCGAGAAAGCGAAAGGGCGAGAAGGGCTCGCCAAATTACAGTCACGGTCGCTTCGATGAGCTGGATGATCTCGCAAAGCCACTGGCCCTGCTCTTTCGACTCCTTGTTGGCCCACCGGGCAACGGAATCCAAGGAAACCGATTCCGAAGTCGCTGAGAGCTGAATTCGCGGCAAATTTGATGTGTCCACGGCAGGAAAAGCATACGATGCACAAGCTAGAGTTCTCGATCTGAAATTCCGGATGACTCGTGCTAGCCGCAACGGAACCAAGTGAAGGGAGTAACACCGCGCCTTAGCGAGGTAGGCCACGGTAGAGATCGCAAAAAAGTCCGCAAATGAGGACGGCGACACGTCCAAATAGTAAGTGTAAGTGTCCACCATGACAATTGTGGATAAGCCCGGTCTGGAAGTGCTAAATCTGCAACCGCAAGAGTGGAGACTGAATCGTAAATCCTGCAGATAGTGTTGATTCGAGATGACGCAGAGGCAATCCGGAGGATGAATCGTGCAACAGAAACTGCCTACCTTACTTGATTGGCACAGGCGTCGTCGGCACAGTGCCAGCCGATCCGCCGCCTTGATTTCCACTTCCCCCAGAGCTGCCGCCACTCGGGCTCCCGCCACCTGAGCCTCCGCTACCGGATTGCCCGCCCCCGCCACCTGGGTTCCCCGAACCTGAGCTCCCGCTACCCGATTGCCCACCCCCTCCAGAGGAAGCAGACGAGAGGGTGCTAGCGGCATCGCTCAATCGGTTCGCATTCGACTCTCCGAAGTTGTGGATTGCGACGAAGACGAACAAAGCGATCAAAGCCACTAGGAGCGCGTACTCGAGGAGATCATCGCCGGACTGCTGTCGCCAGAGACCCTTTAGCGTTATCTTCATGCCAGGACCTTCCACTTCGAAGAGGCTCTACGCGTTCGATCCTCTGAAAAGCTTGCCTAGGTTTATACTGCTTTTTCAGCGAAAGTGCAACCATCCGCGGGTAAGTATAACCACGTCGGTCTGCACTCTCTCCAACCAACTGTGATCTACTGCATGGTGTCTTGCATACGGTTCGCCGAGAAGCGAGCTAGGTGAAAATGTCCCGCCCGAAGCGCAAGACTCGGACAAGATACGTGCTCAACTCTAGGACTTCTTGGTTTTGCCAGTGTGGCGAATGTTGCTTGTCCGCCGGTGATGCATGCCGTCCTGGTAATGAGGATTCGATTTCTCTGGATGCTTGTTGTGGAACCACTTGAATGGGCCGGTCGTTGAGGACGGCTGACTAAACGCCGGCAGGCAAAAAGCAAAAAACAGCATGGAGACTCTGACCAAGTTATAGGTTTTCATGGTTCCCTCCGGTTCTCACGCGTGTTGTCGGAGCCAGGCTCCGCACGCGTGATGGGCGCCCGGCTGTCCACACCTACTCCGATCGAAGGCAGCTCCGTTACGCGCAGTGGGTCTGTATGCCTTCCCGAAACTATTGGTTGAGTCGCGCGATTTCCAGCCGGTCACCCACTTGCGTTCCCGTGCGGAAAATCGTATGCGCCGGGAGCTCCAGCACGCTCATTGCTCTGAGCGATACCGCCGAGATGCGAAATGGGCGCAGGTGTTCTTCCACGTGAATGACTTCCTTTTCCTTGCTGAGGAAAATGACGTCGATCGGGAACATCATTCCGATGGTGTGGACCCCACGTGAAGGCACGATCCAAAGACCGCGGCCGAGCTGCGCCCAGCGTTTTGTTTTACCGAGCAGCCCCACGAGCCGGCGAAGGTAGCTGTCCGCAACGGTCGCCTCAGTAGCCACAAACGTCTCTCTCGTCTTGTTATAAATGTATACGTGACCGTTTTGAGTATTATTGGACATGGATCTGCGGTCTCCGCCCTCTCGCGTGTTCCTCATGTTGGATTTCCAGCTACGTTCAATACTGCCCCGCTACTCCACCATCTTTCGCTTCCGGCGCCAAATGATGATGAGTAAAACCACCACTGCCAGTGCTCCTGCAACGACTCGAACTACGGTTGTTGGGTCCATTTTGCTTCCTCCTCCGTTGAATTACTACAATCGTCCCTCGGCAAATCTTCCGGGGGCGAATTCTCTCCCATTGCTACATCTTCAATAGTTGCCGCGCAATCGCGATGAACGCGGGGCCTAAAATTACAATCATCAGCGCAGGGAAAATAAAAAAGACCAGTACCGGAACCATTTTTACGCTTATTTTTGCTGCCAACTCTTCTGCGCGTTGTCGTCTCTTCATTCGCAAATCGTCCGAGTGAACTCTCAACGACTGAGCAATACTTGTTCCAAACCGCTCCGTCTGTACCAGCATGGCGACCAGCGCTTTGAGATCGTCGAGACCGGTTCGGCGTGCAAGTTCTCGAAGGGCGTCCGTCCGAGTCTTACCCAATCTCATTTCGGCAGTCACGAGCTGCAGTTCCTCGCTGAGTTCGGGGTGTGTGATCTGAAGCTCCTGAGATACCCTAAGCAAAGCATTGTCCAAGCCCAAGCCTGCTTCGACGCAGATTACCAGCAGATCCAATCCGTCAGGAACTGCCAAACGCAACCGGTGCTGCCGAGTGTGGATTCGTCCTACAAGCCAGATTTCCGGCAGAATATAACCTGCTAGTGCCGCCAAAACCAAAATGAGAAACGGGTTCCAGCGATACCACCCACTGAAGAAGGCAATCGCCAGAAAAGCCAATGGAAGCAGGATCCTCACACCGTTGATTGCCTGCATCGCCTCCGGGCTGCGCAGGCCGGCTCGGATCATCATGAGCTGGGATCGCGAAGACGGTGTCTTTGACGACACCAGCGTCCCGAGAGACGCGAGCGTATGCCGCGCGCGCTCCTTCTGTTTATCCTTGAAACCGGTGTCGCGAACCGGAGCCGCTGCACCGAGCAAGCGAGACAGACGTCCGGCAATCCCGAATTCTCCGGGAATGAAGGCGTAGACGAGCGCGCCCATGATCGCGATGGTGGCGATGAAAGTGACGGTTGCGACTGTCCAGTCCATTTTTTCCCTCGGCCGCTTCAGACTTCAATATGACTGATTTTCCAAAGTAGTGCCGACCCGATCATCTGCAATGTCGCAGCTCCCCATAGAATCTTGGGGCCAATCGGGTCCTCGAATAACACGCTCATGTAATGCGGATTGATCATCCGCAGGCTAACTACCATGATGGGGGGCAGGGCCATCAGAATTGCCGCTGTCAACCTGGCGTGTGCGGACTTGACCCGTACATCACGATAAATCCGAAAACGGTCTCGAATTACATGCGCCAGGTTCTCCAGAATCTCTGATAAATTTCCACCGGTTTCCTTCTGGATGAGCAGCGCAGTAACGAAGAACCGAACATCGATCAGAGGAACGCGGTCGGACAGGTTTTGCAAAACGTCCCGCAACGGTAGTCCAAAATTCTGTTCCTCGAACGTCGCGCGGAACTCCCCGGCGATTGGTTCCGGCGCTTCGGTTGCAATCATGCCCAAGCCCGTCGTAAACGCGTGACCGGCGCGGATGGCCCGGTTCAGCAAATCCAGAGCCTCGGGAAAATGCTCCTCGAACCGCCGCAATCTGCGGCGACGCTTAATCGCCACATACGCCAGCGGGAGCATCGTCGCGATAATGGCAGTGAAAAGCGGCGCAGGGAATGAATAAAAAGTTCTGGTTACAACGAATGCGCCGAAACCGAGTGCGCCACACATCAGGAGGATCTTTCCAGGCCGAGTCTTGATCCCCGCTTGCATCACACGGTCTTTGAACCGTGTTGGCCACGACCACCTCATCATCATCCGGTTCAAGGTTGGGACGCCGCTTAACATCTCGTCGCGTACCAGGAGAACCCCTAAATCGATCGGTCCACGCCGCTCGGCTCGGCCCACGGCGTCCAGGCGGCGCTGAATAACCTGCTGGGTGCTGTCAGTCCCCAGCGAGAACCAAATCAAAAGACAAATTGCCGTGGCCACCACAAATGTGACGAACGCAATGAACAGTGCCATCTCAGAATCCTTTGTCCCTGTCCTTTATTTTCCTATCGGCATTTCAAACATCGACATTGGGAGTTGAATCCCGCTGACGAGCAGCCGCTCGGAGAACTTCGGTCGAATTCCAGTCGGCACGAAATCTCCGAGCACTTCTCCGGTTTCGCGAATTCCTCGCTTCCTAAACACAAAGATGTCCTGCATCGTTACCACATCGCCTTCCATGCCGGTGATTTCTGCGATGCTCACGATCTTGCGGGTTCCGTCACTCAGACGGCTCACCTGAACGACAACGTCGATGGCAGAAGCGATTTGTCTGCGGATCGCATTTTCCGGAAGGTGCAGGTTGGACATGCCAACCATCGTTTCCAGACGGCTGAGCGCATCGCGAGGACTATTCGCGTGAACGGTCGTAAGCGACCCGTCGTGCCCGGTGTTCATCGCCTGCAACATATCCAGTGCTTCTTCGCCGCGGACCTCACCCACGATGATGCGATCGGGCCGCATGCGCAGCGCATTGATCACCAACTGGCGCTGCTGAATTGCGCCCTTGCCTTCAATGTTCGGCGGACGCGTCTCCAGGCGCACCACGTGTTCTTGGTGAAGCTGCAATTCCGCGGCGTCTTCAATAGTGACAACGCGCTCGCGATTCGAGATGTAAGAAGACAAGACATTCAGAAAAGTCGTCTTTCCGGCTCCTGTTCCGCCCGAGATGAGAATGTTCAGGCGCGCTTTTACACATCCCTTCAAGAGTTCGAGCATCATGGGCGTCATGGAGCGATTGTTGAGCAGGTCCTCCGCGACGAGCCGGATGTGGCCGAATCGCCGGATGGAAAGGCATGGACCATCCACAGCCAGTGGAGGGATGATGGCGTTCACGCGTGAGCCGTCCGCAAGTCGGGCATCGACCATCGGAGAGGACTCATCCACGCGGCGCCCAATCGCAGAGACAATCCGATCGATGATCGCCATCAAATGAGCATCATCGCGAAACTGCACGGCAGTCTGTTCCAGTATTCCTTTTCGCTCGACGTACACTCGCTTATATGTGTTGACCAGGATGTCTGAAATCGTTGGGTCAGCCAACAGAGGCTCCAACGGCCCGAGCCCGAAAACTTCGTCCAGCACCTCATGCGCCAGCCGCTCCCTCTCCTGCAGGTTCATGGGAGTGGATTCGCCGATCACGAGCGCTTCCAGAATCAGCCCTACTTCTCGCCGGACTTCATCGCGATTCACTTCTGTCACGCGGTCGAGGTTCAGCTTTTGGATCAGCTTCCGGTGAATCGCGGTCTTGACCGCGCCGAAGTCGGTTCGGGCCATAGTTATGCGAGTCGATCCCATACTTATTTCACCTCTTGGTCGGGAAGGAGAAGAGTCCGCTCAGACCACCTTTTTTCACAGCCGGCCCAGAATCGATTCCCGCGATTTGCGCTGCAATTTGACGATAACGGATGCTGAGCCCATTGTTATGATGGTTTTCGAGAAGCGGCGTACCCAGATTCACCGCGGTACTGGCTTTTCGGAAGTCGTTCGGGATGCAGGCGAACACGGGCCGGCTGATATCCTTTTGAACCCCTCTCAAAACTTCCTCGTCGCCCTTATGCCAACGATTGACGATGATTCGTGCCCGCTCGGATTCGATTCCGAAACCGGTGAGCGCCACAAGCCGACGCTGCAGTGTCCAAAGTGACGGAACGTTTGCCTCGGCGACGATCAGGATCATACGTGCCATCTTCAGGATCGGGCTCCACTCCGTCCCGAATTGCGAGCCCATGTCCAACAGCACCATGTCAAAATTGTTCTGTGCGACGTGGACCACGCGCTCCAGCGGAGACACCGCAATGGTCTGCCATTCCTCAGGCTGTGTGGCTCCCGCCAGAACCTGCAACTTGGTCTTGTGCGGAGTCAGCAGTCCCGCGAAGAAATGGCTGTCCAGGCGCTCCAAGTTATCCACTGCGTCCCGAATGCCAAACCGGGGATGCAGATCGAGCAGCAAGTGCGCGTTGCCCAGCGGACGCGCAAAGTCGAGCAGCGCCACCTGCTTGCGCGCGAATGTGCACAGTTGAACTCCTAAGTTCACCGCCACGGTCGTCGTTCCAACTCCGCCCTTGGACCCCATCACAACAATCAACTTGTCCAGGGAAGGCCGCTTATCCGTATCTGACTCCTCGACGAATCGCGACAGCATCTCCTTCAGCGCCTCGACGCTGACCGGCTTGGGCAGGAAATCCTGCACGCCCCCACGCATTGCTCCGAGCAAAAGTTGATGAGTGGGCGGAGACACGGCTGAGACCGCGACCAGCTTCGTCGCCGGACGAATTCGCTTCACCTGCGCGGCGAAAGTGAAGAATGGATCGGGATCACTGCCCAAGTCGAGCAGAACCACATCCGGAAGTCCTTCCGCAGTCTCCTGCATTTTCGTCGCGTGAATCGCCCACTCCTTGACCGACTGCACGATGCCCGTCTGCTGCAGGGCGGAGACGAGCTGCCCTGAGCCCATCGCATCGCTGCTCACTATAGCTACCGTTAGCATTGGTCCCTGTACCTGCTGCTACAAATCTCAGTTCTTGCCGACATCCCCTTCCAATCTGTCCGGCTCACTTCGGCTGTGCTGTCGGCGCCGGCGTTTTTCCCTCGAGGAAAGGGACTCGCGTATGCCGGCAACTGCGGTGCGGTATCCAGCGGCCTCACGATCCTTGCCGTCACCAAGATCAACAGTTCGTTCCGGCTTTTGTTCACCGACCGGCTCCTGAACAGCTGTCCCAGTATGGGGATGTCGCCGATAAACGGAATCTTCTCCAGCTGCTCCGTCACGCGGTTATCGAGCAGACCTGCAATCGCGAAGCTCTGGCCGTCTCTCAAATCCATTTCCGATGTCACGCGATCGGTCGTCAACGCCGGAAGCAAGAATCCGCTGATGGTAAGGGCATTCGTGTAATCGAGCGAGCTGACCTCTGGCGCGACCTTCAGGTGGATCATGCCATCCGGGCTGAGCGTCGGCAGAAAGTTCAGGCGGATGCCATAGTCCTTGAACTGAATCGTGATTGCCGACCCGGTTGTACCGCTGCCTACCGACTGCAACACCGGATACGGGAACTGGCCGCCGGCCAGAAAGCTTGCTTCCTTGCCGGATTCGGTAAGCAGGTTCGGTTCGGCCAGGATTTCCAGAAGGTTATTTTCCTGCAACGCCTGGATAAAAACCGCAAGATTAATGTCGGGACGAAATATCGCCAGATTCAATAAGTTGCTGAGCAGGAATTGATTGCCGGACGTCGTGGTCGTCGAGGTGTTGCCGTTGCTGGTCACCGATTGTGTCTGGCCCAGCGTAGGCGGGGAAAACTGCTGTGTGCTGGTGGACAATGGCATGTTGCTGCCGAAGGTCCGCAGAATATTTATGCCAAACTGTTTGATCGCTACTTTGTCCACTTCCGCGAATTTGACTTCGAGCAGGATTTCTCCGGGCACTGGCGCAGGAACTTCCATCAGGCTCGTCACTTTTGGTGTGCTGTTCTTCACCACTTCCAGGATCTTGTCCGCCACGGCGCCAGAGGAAATCCGCCCCGACAACATTACGACGTCTTTAGACGTTTCGATCTGCACCGGCTCCGACGGAAACACCTCATGGATTTTCTGGCTCAAGCCCAGCACATCAATGTCCACCGACACCTCAAACGTCTGGCTTTGGTCCGCTTCATCCCACAATATCAGTGACACTCCCCCTGGAGTTTTGCCATTTACGATCACCTGCGTCGGACTCACGACGACTACCTCAGCGATCGTCGGGTCGGCCAGCGACACACGTTTGACCCGCGTCGGCGACGTGATCACCAGCGACCGCCCGACCAGCAGGTGCAGCAATCTGCGGCGCCTCGGACTCCTGCGCCGCCTGCCCCGCGCCGGCTTGCGGCGGCTGGGCTGGGAGAGCCGCCGTCTGCATCGCCGGGGCTGGAACTTGCGTCGCTGTAACAAGACTCGTCTGCTGTTGGGCCGGCGTGCTCGAACCGAAAAACGCCAATCCCGCCGCAATGAAAAGCCCGGCTCCGAAGCGAATTCGTTGCCTAATCGTCGTGTGCATTATGGTTTCCATGTCTCACTGGTTTTCGAATGTTTTTGTTTCTTTCTTGCCGCCCGTGATCACTTCCACCGCATAGGATGCCGGCCGAGTGGGGGCCGCCCTGTGCTCGACCGGACGCACCGGGGCCGCCGGTCCCGCGAACAACACAGCCTGAAGAACCGGAAGTGGATCTGCCGATTTCGTGTCAATCGTGTTCCGCAGTGCCAGTTGTATCTTTCCCTTCTGTGGCCGCCATGGTCAGTCTCGCGGCATCTTCCGGCGTCACGAGCAGCGTAATTACCGGGACGGTCTGCGGCTTGCCTTCGCGGTCCTGCTCCACCTTCTGTCCTGCCGCCAGAACGCGAATATTCTCCAAGATCGTGCGCGTGATGTTGTTCTGCCCAGTTGCGCCAGGCACCTGTCCCGTCACCAGCACATCCACCATCGTCCCAGGAATCACAAATCCCGCCACGCCGACTACGTCATTCACCGCGACGGAAACCGCCCGCATTCCCTGCGGAATCGTAGCCGGCAGTCCCGCGCCAGACTCTGTCGCACGCCAGCTTGCTCTCCAGGACCGGCTCATTTTCCGCGAGGTTGCTAATTACTGCCCGCCCTTCACAATCCTCGATTCGACGGAACATCCCCGCAACCGGTTCGTCTCCCGGCCAGGGAATCAGGCGAACGTTGTTTGCATCGAGACGCGTCCCCAATTGCATCGCCCGATCGGCCACCACGATGTGCGTCATCTCGACGGGCTTAACCATTCGCCATTCGCTGAAATGTCCGATACACATACGTGCTGAACAACATCGCAACCGCCACAGCTATTACTAACCCAGCGATCAGGCGAGTCCGATTCATGAATTCCCTCTCGTAATTCTCAAATCCACCCTGACATCAATCGCCGCCCGGCGCGGCTCCGTCTTGCTAACAAAGGAGGGCGGCAGATACCCACGATTTGGCTTCAGCGTTGCCAGTGCATCAAGATAAAGCTGAACACTGTCGCCATCCCAACGGCCACACCGAACGGCAACTTCAGCAGTGTCGGGTTGTCGAGTGAAATTTCCGGATTGGCGCGCAATCCGAACGTCACTAAACCTTTGGCCAGCGCAGCCAGGTTCCACAAAGTCTGCTTTACGCGCTTGGTCACGACCATTTGGATAATGGCCATCAGTCCCGCCAGCAGAGCGCTCACCAGCAACACGAACAGCATCGCTCGCCAGCCCATCAGCGCTCCTACTGCTCCCATCAACTTCCAATCTCCCGCTCCGAGCCCGCGCATCAGCACGAATGGAAGCAAAAGGCCAGTGCCAGACCCGCCCCTTCGAGCGATTGCCTGGCACCGTGCCATCCTCCGAGAATCGAGTTGAGAGTGACGCCCGCCAAAAATCCGGACACGGTCAACCAATTCGGGATCCGGCGCGTGCGCCAATCCATCCACCGGCGTAGAGCGTGAGCGCAAGCGTCGCTGACCCAGATTGTTTGGCCTAAGTCCATTCGAGTAGCCAGCACTCAGACTCACTAGGTGCCGACGCAGCGCCGCCGCCGGCGCATGTGTTGGCGGAGGTGTAGACGTTGGCGATTGCGGTCCCAAGTGGATTGATAGCGGCCGCCGCAACCAGCACGATCAGCACGATCAGCAACGCGTACTCGAGCAGGTCCTGGCCTTCCTCTTCCTTCCACAGCCTCTTCATGATGTTCATCATCTTTCCCTTCTCCTCTTGTTAGAATTCGCCGAAGCTACGCAGGGGGCTTCGCTCCAGCGCTTGCCCTCAAGCTTGCTGCGTGTCGAGGTCGAGACTTCTGGCCGCCGGAATCTCTGGTTATCCGGCATCGGGTCCAGTCGCTTCGAATCCAGATATCTCCGCTCCACCACCCTTGTCCCAAGCGGCCAGTCAGTCCTTGCTTTGCAACCCGACGACAACTACGTGCCGATGCATGTGCCGCCGCCGGCGCATGTGTTGGCGGAGGTGTATACCTTGGCGATTGCGGTCCCGAGCGGATTGATAGCGGCCGCCGCAACCAGCACGATCAGCACGATCAGCAACGCGTACTCGAGCAGGTCCTGCCCTTCCTCTTCCTTCCACAGCCTCTTCATGATGTTCATCATTTTTCGTTCCTCTCTTCAGCGTTAGGTAAGTTGGGCCGCATGCCGAAGACCTCTACGGAGCACTTCCAGCGATCCGCGGACACGCTGCTCTTGCACCTACTAAAGCATGTCGGCAGCCAGTCCCATTCGGCGTGGAGTGTTCGCTTAACCCCTCTAGTTTCAGTTGACTGGACGTAATTTGTCGCCACTTACTCGTTCGCGATTCTAAAAGCGTCACCGCTTGTGAACATTTGGTTTCCATCCACTCCATCATTGGTGACATTCAAGCTGGGGCGGTCCGGGGTCTCAATCAGCCGGTTTAAAATCCGCCCCGCTAACGGTGTCCGGGATTCGACGTTCGGCTACATTCAGATAGCGTGCGGAAACGGGAGGCCGTTCGCGTCAGCGGTTTACTTGCGAAGGGGCGCTTACTTTGGGAACTGGAATCGGGGAAAAGAATCGGCGCGGCGGCGCGGCAGTCGGCCCGGTCGAGGTCCGTCAGGCACGAGGCATCGTGAATTTGCACGTGATTTTCCCCGCTGCGAAACACAACGGGCAGCACGGCAGCGATCTCCGCCATGCGCGCGCCGATCCGCTCTACGCCCGGCCGGACGAGAAAATCGTCGTTGGAAGTGAGCCAATAACGCACTCCGGCATGACGGGGCGCATCACACATGTGCGCCAGGTCGCGCCGCAGACTTTCCTGGTCGTCCATGTAGGAATCCTGAGGCAGGGGTTCGAAGGGCCGCAAGCCCTGGCGTCCTGTGTACAGATACATGAGGCCGTCCTCCCAGGCGGCAATGCGATCATTCGGGCCTGGTATGGTCACGAATCCATTGATACGCCTGTTTCTTTTCTTCGAGAGCGTGTGCCTGAATCAGCGGAGTTTTGCTGCAAATCTCGCGGGTCGCCTACCAGATAATTCCACGCGGTGAATCCGAGCACGTATAGCAAAATGCACGCGAGCGCGGTCGCGAGCGCGCGCTGCAACCATGGCACCCCGCTGCGAAGATTGGCCCGGCACAGCGCCCAAAGTCTTGGCGATTTCCAGCCACAGTGCCGCAAAAAATACAGGTACAAACGGAAGCAGAAAACGCTCCGGCAGCGGGAGCCAGGAAACGACAATGCAGCAGTAGAGAATCAGAACGCATGCGGTCGCCTGCCATTCCGGTCGCCGCATCTGCCGCACAATTCCAAGCCATACCAAGACAGACAGCAACGCAGTCACTCCGACATGCCCACTGTCAACTCCCACGACAACCGAGCCAGGTGATAGCGCCAGAGCCGCAACATTCGTTTCCAGGAATCTGACCAGAGCCCAGGCGGAAGGGATGCCCATGCGCCAACCGAATTCGACATAATCCGTGTAGTAGGCGAGCACCTGGTTCCACCCCGGCTCGGCGGTGCTGGCGGTGGCCGGAGTAGCGGTGGAAAACAGATGAACCAGCCTCGACCACGACTCAATGGCCACGACCGTGACCGGCCACCGCGGCCAGGAGAACGCCTTCTCGAAATGCCCGCCTCCGCAGCGCCAGGAAGAAAATCCCCGCGACGACAGCAACGCCAACGATCCGCAGCCCCACAGAGAGGCCTGCAATCGTGCCTGTTGCCAGCACCAGCGGCACCGCCGCTCTTGAACGCGTCGCGGAGTCCGCGAGCAACAACGCAGTAAGCAACAGCGCCATGAATGGCACGTCGCTCATGATCCATCCGCTCAAGTGCAGAAAGGCCGGCTCAAATGCAAGGAGCGCCACCAGAAAGAGCGCCGCCGATTTGCCGATGCCGAACCTGCGCAGCAACAGGAAGGCAGCGATCAGGCTCCAGCAGCCGAAAAATTCTGTCAGCCGAATTGCCGGTTTCAGATTGTCGGGGAAATTCGGGTACAGGTGCCAAACCCAGGAGAGCAAGTAGGGATACAGGATCGGATACTCCGTTTGTGGCGGACTGTCGGGGAAGCTGATCAGGCGGTAGCCCTGTCCCTGAGCCAGGGCCTTGGCCGTACTGAAGTAAATACCGTCGTCATGCGGCCAGCCGAAATATACCGCAGAATGCCATCGCTCCACATTATGGATATAGACCGCCAAGATGAACGCCAGGACGAGCCAACGGCGGGCGGCCTGGGTCGAGGTAGCAGGCACGGTTTTTGATTCCATCAGGGTTGTTTTCCGCCGAGCCGGCCTTTAAGCATCACTGAGCGATGCGCGCACACTACCGTCTCCTGAATTCCGCGCTTCGAACTTTGAATCCTAGTGCGCGATGATCATCTCGGAAGTGCTCGATAGGGTCAGCGGTTTCGTGCTGATAAGGGGGAAGATGAAAGTATAGTTGTAGCTTACTTCGACCTCGACTGTGCAGCCGGGCGCGTTTTTTGTCGTTGCGCAAGTAGTGGGACCCTTCGATCCCGCGGGGTTCCATGTCGGAGTAGTTGTGATCTGGCCGGAATCGATGCCGAGGGGAGTGTGGTTCGTCACATAAGTCTTAACGTCCGATGTTGTCGCAGGGGCGGCGCAGCTCCCATCATTAGTGCAAGTGGACCCGTTCACGGCCGCCCAGCGCGTCGCATCTCGCGCCACGCTCGAAACGAAATGGTAGGAATAGAGCATCTGGCCCATACCCATGATTCCAAAGAGGAGCGTCATCATCAGGATGAAAATGATGGCGTATTCGAGCAGGGCGGCTCCTTCTTCCCCTCTCAGCCGCCGCAGAGTCGCGACCCGTCCGTCCTTCGGGGCAGTGGGTCGCGGCGTTTGCAAATGTGAAAGTTCGTGACATCAAGTCGCCTCGTTGCCTCAAATCGGCGCCACCCGCATCGTGGCTGTGTTCGACACGTCGATGGACGCCGGAATCCCTGGATAGTTGAACAACGAATTAAAGGTCCCTGAAGCAGTGACCGATACCATCACCACCCAGTGACCACTCCCACTGCATGTCCCCGCGCTCGGGTTGGTGACTGTGCTGCAAATCGCCCCCGTGACCGTTCCCCCGCTGTCGCATCCGCACGAGGTTGTAGAAGCAACTGCGAGACCGGTCTGGCCGTTATTTTGGAAATCATTCTGCGCAGCAGTCTGAATGTCCGCAGTGTCCACCGATTGCCCCAGGCTCTGCGCCCCATACGCCGCGCCGGCCCGTGCGGCATTGCCGACCAAAATGTAGATGTACATGTACCGCCCCATCTCGATCACGCCCATCGTGAGCAACAGCAGCATCGGCAACAGTAAGGCGAGCTCGAGCATGGCCTGGCCGGCATTCGACCGCAAAATCTCTGCTGTGCGCGCAAGGCCGCGCTGACCTTTTCTTGCCGGCTTGATTTGCGTTTTTCCGTTCACTTTCATCGCCTACTCAACGAGAATCGCGCTCTTGAGAACACTCTGCGCTGCTGTACCTGCGGGCAGTCCGGCGATCCCTTGCAGGTTAACGGTGGGGTGGCCGCTCAGGGTTAGCGCATCCGCAATTACGATTGCGACGTCGCCGATGCTGCTGTTCCCTTGGAATGTGACATTGGCTTTTGGAAAGTACAAGACGCCGTCATAGCTATTCGAGGCATTGCCTGTTATCACAGGGCCAGCCGTGTCGTTGGGATCTTGATAAAACAGAATTCCGGCATATTGTCCGGAGCTCAGACCGGTCAAATTGACGTTGGGCGTGCCGGCCATGTTTAGCGTCGCGCCGTTCGTGAAATAGAACATCACGCCGCCGGTTCCACTGACCGTCGCGTTCGCGCCGATTGAAAGGCCCCCGCTGCCATCCACGATGTAGGTTCCCGGGCTAAACGTGTAAGTGCCCGGGCCAACCGAGATTGAACTATAAGTTCCTGGGCTGAACACTCCTTTTACGGCGACCGCCGGACTTCCTCCCGAGCATGGCGCACACGGTGGAGTGATCCCCGCCAATGGATCTCCAGAGGCAGGCGCGCTCGTTGTCGGGCAGTTTGACGAAGCAGTGCACGTTACCGTACCGCCCGGACCGCTCTTATCCCAAGCTCCCGCGATGCCGAAAGTGCCGGCAGTAACGTTGAGCGAATTTCCCTTGGTATTGAAGTTGCCGTTGTCCACGATCCCGCAAGAAGGTCCATTCAAAGTCGCATTTCCGTTGATGTTCACGCCCTCGATGCTGCTCGATGGCGGCCCCAGCGTGTACAAGCAGCCGCTATTAGGACCGCCGCCACCCAGGTCCGTGGCCACCGCCCGCGCGGTAACCGATTCACTGGGGATTCCTAAAAGCTGCATGAAGTAAGTCGGCCGGACCGCCGCCACGCGCGCCTCCACGTAGTCTGCTTGGCCCGAGTGCGGCCCATCCGCTGGCGGACTGTCGAGCTCCACGCAAATCGTCCCAATCGTCGCGCCCGACGCGGTACACGAGGCCACATCGTTGCTGCTGCTATCCGTAAAGCCGTTCGCCACCGCTGCAGCTTGCCCCCCTGCCTGCCAGCCGCTGTAAGCCAGGTTACTGGCAGCGGCGATCGCTGCGGAATCCGCCGCCGTCTGCTGCAGCCGCTTCTCAACCCGCATGACGCCCACGTCAACGGCCAGACCCATAAACCCCATCAGCGCGACCAGCCCTATGGCGGTGAAGACTAATGTTTGACCAGCTTCCTTTCTTCGTGTCATCGCCGCCTCCTTGTGACTGGCTCCCGAGGGAGTGCGCCTACCCAACTTCAGGGTTACAAGCCTTGTAGGTGCAAAGTCCTGAATAAGCTGCTCCCAGACCACCCATCGGGAGACCAATTATTCTAACCACGTGCGACGGAACCTTCGCGTAATGCAAAGAGCTTCCGCAAAGTGATCGTCGTTTACCTCAACCGCGAGTACTCGGCAGCACACCTGTCTGCGCAAATCTGGTGACTACCCCGATACCGAAAGGTGCCGCTATGCGGCGATGAGCGTCACACCAAGAGGAAAACCTTGATTTTCAATCCCTCTGGTATCCGGCAACATCCCTACGGCTGTCTACTTGACTATTCCTGTCTCTGTCATCTTTCGGATACACTACGTTTTCGTCGCCGTCTCTGATCCTATGCGATGCACGTCGAGTTCCATTCCTTCGTTTACGCCACCTGCGTGGCCACTTCAAAGCGGCCATGAAACTCCCTCCTAATCGCGCATAAGTGCGTTGGCCGAGAGGCTTTTCGGAAGTCGGAGCACTGGTCTGGCCGAGGAGCCGGTTTAGCGCTGACTCCAGAGCCCAACTGTGCGGGTATTGGACTGTCGCCTTCGTCCACGGAATCCAAGCCCCATTTTGCCCCGCGACGACGATCGTCATGTCAATTTTCACGCAGACGGTGCCGTTGTTCGTGTGGCAGTCAGCGTTCCCGTCGCACGAGAATACCCACACCAGAACACCAGACAAACTCGGGCTCTTAGGATTGATGCATGATGCCTGGCCCAACCCGGCCTTTGTAAGAGACTGTTTTGCGGCGTCGGCCGCTGACTCAATCGAGCAAGGTGTGCGATCTCTGCAAGTCGCGGAATTCAACGGAGTCGAGACTGTAATCCGAGCAGCTTCTCGTGCTGCTGTCCCCAGGATGTGGTGTGTATTCCAAGCACGAGCGAAGTCGACAGCGCCCAACGCAAGAACCGTCAATATCAGCAACAGCAGCACTTTGAATGCTGTCGTCCGTATCAGCGTTTGGTCGGCCCCGCCCGCCATCTTCGTCCCTAAAGCCGCACCCTTAATTCCATTCCTCTCGTCCTGGTTCTCTCAATTTGTTGAATTCCTTCAACACCGCGAAAGGCGTTCGGACGCTCGCAATCGATTCTCCGAGTTGCTCTATCTTTTCCGCATTCACGTGGCCCAGCAGCGTGCCGGCCCCGACCAAGTATTTCACCTTCTCCGGTAGCAGCCCCATGATCCGGCAGCAAGTGGCGTCCACGGCCACGGGATCGTTCCCGAAGACCAGCACGTTCGCCCGCTTCGGAGTCCCTTGAATCGGCCCGTTCCCTTCCATCCCATTGATTCCATCCACGATGGCGAAATCCGGCCGAACCGCCGCGTTGATATCGAGGATCGAGTTGTCGATTCCCGCCCAGTGCAGCACGTTCTTGGGCCAGCCGTAGCAGCCCCCAGGCACGATCCCGAACATGTTCTTGAGCGACAGCGTCACGCCCGCCCAGTGGTGCGTCTTCAGTTTTGGCATCGACACTATAAAATCCGCGCCCAGCACCGTCTTCGGAAGATAAAGCTCCTTCAATCGTGAGGCTCGGGTTTTCAGCGGAACTCGCTCCACGTCATCGACGTTCAAGTCCACGAACATTCGCTTCAGTGGTCCGGCATACTCCCGCAGTTTGACCGACTCGACGATCGCTTCCGTGTCGCGATCCAACGCCGGACCCTCGCCTATCAGAACTTGTGCCGCTCCCAATTTCAAAAAACTCTCCCGTGTCGCAGCGACCACCGCCGGGTGCGTGTTCATCACGCCCAGCGGGTCGAATCCGACGAAATTTGGCTTTAAGAGCACGAGTCTTCCATTTATGTTTGGGAACTTGCTCCCATTTTTATTGCAGCCGCTAAACTCGCATAGCGTCTCGTAAATCACATCAAACAGGTCCTGTTCGTAGCTCGCGACGCGCCGAATCGCCACGTGTGATGGCGGCCGTTGAAAGGGGGGAAGCAGCACGGTTTCAGCGGATTGCATCAGCGCGCCCCTCCGCTCTTGTCCCCAGCCAACCCGTTCGCGGGCTCAACGCCAAACACGTCCAGGCCATTACCGGCACGCTCTCAAGGAATCCATTCGTTTCATACAGATCTCCGAGCTTGGGCGCGATTTCTGGCCATTCCCTTCCGTATATCTCCAGGCAAATTCTTGCCATTGCAAGCGAACCCGGACCTAAGCCCGCGGTGGCGTTTTTCTCGAGCCATTCGAGACTCATCAAGCTTTCGCGCCGGTTCGGTTCGTCGCGCAAAGCGAGCAAAGCCCACACCGTCGCCTCGGCGAATGGATCGCCGGGAACGCCGTACACCATGGGGTTGCCGCAGTTCCATCCGCCTCCCGGGCACATTCGATCGAAAATCAACGCCCTTGCTAGTTCGCGGCGTCTGCTCGCACTACCAGGGAGCAATTCCTTGGGGGCCTGATCAAGTGCAATCAGCGCGAACGCAGTTGGTTCGACCCAACTGGCCGTGCGCGGAGTCCATCCCCAGCCTCGAAGAGAATCGTCTTGAGAGGTGACCTGGCTAGCAGCGGTAATCTTTCGAATCATGCGCGTGATGAAGCTGCTGCCCCTTGGCCAATCGTCGCAAATCCAACGAAGGGCGGCGGCCTCAGCTGTTCGCGATTCCGGATCGGCCACAAGCGCCCATGCGGCGAGCGATGTGGCCCAGCAGCCCACGCTTTGCCCCGCCGCCGACGGCCAGGACCCATCTGGCAGTTGCATCGCGCGGAGAAAGCGGAATCCTAGTTGTTGTATTTCGGTCGATGAGTCGCGTCCCCGCAGCGCGAGAAGAGCCCAAGACGTGGCTTCGACCCTGCTTTGAGAACCCGCGCGAAAGCCCCATCCACCGTCCTTGTTCTGAGCTGCTTGCAGGAATGGCAGACCGATGCTGCTGACAAACTTCACTTCGTTTGGCGTTTGCACGGGCCCAAATTCTACTTCAACGGGCGCCATAAGGGTAAAGCCAACGAGCTACATCACTCGTGTCGAAGGAGGAAATTCAGTGCGGGTCTCGACCGGAATCTCCTCTTCGAGTTGCTGAATTCCCAGCTGATTGATGAGCCTGTGAAGATAGCCGCGGGCCACACCGAGCGTTCGCGCGCTCTCGGCCTTGCGCCACCCGCACTCCCGCAGAGTGCGCACTACAAGTCTGCGTTTGAACTGGCGCACTTCTTCCTCATAGGACTGGTTGAATTGAGGAGCTTCGCAGCCGCTGCGAAGCGCTGCAGGTAGTTGCCAGACGTCCACAGTCGGCCCTTCGGACAGGACAACGGCGCGCTGGACTGCATTCTCCAACTCGCGCACATTTCCCGGCCAGCCGTATTCTTCCAAGGCGCGAAGGGCAGGCTGTGAAAAGCGCTTGGCTTTCTTTTTGAATCGTTCGGAAAAATCTTGCAAAAAATGTTGAGCGAGCAATGGAATATCGTCTTGGCGCTCTCGCAAGGGCGGGAGATGCATCTGGACCACATTCAACCGGTAATAGAGGTCATCGCGAAACTTTCCTTGTTGGACCATCTCGGAAAGATTCCGATTCGTAGCGCAAATCAACCGGATGTTCACATCAATCTTCGCATTGCTCCCCAGGCGTTCGAAGCTTCGCTCCTGGAGAACGCGCAACAACTTGGGTTGCAAACCCAGGCTGAGGTCTCCGATCTCATCCAGGAACATCGTTCCGGTATCCGCTGCTTCCACTCTCCCCCGGCGGGTCAGGAGCGCGCCGGTGAACGCGCCCTTCTCGTGGCCAAAGAGTTCATCCTCGATCAAAGATTCCGGCAGGTTGGCACAGGAGAACGCGACTAGGGGGCGAGAACTTCGCCCGCTCATTTTGTGGATCGCTCGGGCGAGCAACTCCTTGCCCGTTCCTGTTTCTCCCGTGATCAGAACATTCACATCGCACGGAGCTATTTTGTTTGCGAGCGCGAAAAGTTCCTGCATGACGGTCGACGTACCGAGAAGTTCGTGAAGTTTTCCGCCGCTTCTGTCATTCGCACGGAGCCGTGTCAATTCCCTTTCAGCGGCGTGAAATTTGTAAGCGCGTTCGAGGATGAGGCGGAGTTCGACGATATTGGGCGGATTCGTGACGCTGTCGTAAGCGCCGTGCTCCATAACTTTGAACAGCAGAGATCGGTTCTCACCGTCACACAGCACAACGATGGGAGGGTGCGAGGCCATCTTGCTCCAATCATCCATCAGCCGAATCCCAAACGCACAATCTCCGTGTGTGCTTGAAGCGCGCAGATCGAGGAGAACGATGTCGCACCAGTCACGAAACTCATTCAGAGCGCTAAACCGGAATTCGCTGGTAACACGTGATTCAAACCCGCTTCCCAAGGCGCGCGCAATGACTTCGGTTAGCGCTGAATCCTGACTTACGAAACACACCCGCGCTGTTTGATCAATCAACGTTCACTCTCCCTTGAGCCGACGTCCGCGCCGAGAAGTCATCCAGCCGAACAGCAATGACATCGCCACGGCTTCCAGGAAAAGCCGTCACAGATTGAAGGGCTTTGATGCCTGCAAATCGGTCCCTTTCCACCCAGTTCCTAACGAAAGAGTTTGCAGGGGTATCACCGGGGTGCAAGTGACGAACCAAACCTCGAATTTGCACCGGAGTGAACTGGTCGAAATAAGCCTATCGTAGTCAACCGGATGTGGAGCAACCCGTCAAACAACCCGCTCGGCGAGCCTCAGTCTCTTGGCTTGACAGCGAATCTCGTGCGTATTTTTGCCATATTAATTCCCATCTGGCTGTACAAATCGCGGGTCATGTTGAGACGGTACCTGTCCACGGATGGTACCATTACCCTTGCTGCACGGCCATTTAAAGGAAAAACGAACCGGACGGATTGTCAAAAACGCGCGTAATCAGATGTGCACACTGTGCTACTTCGTAGGCAGTCAAGCTATGGACTCGGATGACCAGCCGGATCTTCGATCGGAATACCAATCAAGATTTCCACAGGCACTGGTTTTCCATCGCGCATGGCCGGTTTGAACCTCCACTGGCTGAATGCCGCGCGTGCCGCTTCGTCCATTTCTGGCAGTACTCCTTGGTAAACTTCAAGATTCTCAGCAACCCCGTCGCCTCGCAGAGTGCCCTTGAGCACGATCATCTTGTGTGCCTTCTCTGGGGGCACCGTCAGCCGGCGGAAGTCGAATCTGGATTCGACATCGGGCGGTATCAGCCCTCGCTCAAGATGAACCACGGTCGTGCGTTGCGCCGTCGTGGATTTTTCGGCTGCATCTGGCTTCACACAATACTGCATCGCCCAACTTTTTCCGGGCATTGGTAGAAAAATAGAGTAAATCTTTCCGCAGTGAAGGGCGCCGTATGCGTCCAGGCCTCCGCCACCCATCGGCCCGACTGCAACAACCAGCGAATTCTTTCGGAAGGTGAACGATGACGGAACTGGATACACCATTTCCAATGAAAATCCTGTGCCGAGAGAGCCGGCTGCTCCACTCTTGTTTTCTGTTCCCCTGACGCTGACAGCTCCGGGTGTCGCAGATTTTCCGCCCCCGCCCCCGCCGCCACCAGGACCTACGCCGGTGCTTCCATCGCCACCCGCACCGATTCCTCCCTTTCCGCTGCCCTCCATACCGTAGTTGACTCCTCCGGCTGACCCGGGCGCCCCTGCCACTGGCGAAATTGAAAAGCTGCCCCATCGGTTTCCCACAGGAAGGCTCACCTCGGTTGCTGGACCAGAAGGATCGACGCCGAGTACCAGCAGGTCGGCGCCGTCTCCTCCGCTCTTTCCTACGGCGTCGCCCGAATTTCTCGACCCGGCCTCCTCGGCAGAATTCCGCGTGGGCTTCGCAGCAGCCCCCGTCGCTATTGGCAAGCGGGGCTGTGTACTCGAAGGCTGCACAAAAGTCATGAGGGGTGCAGCAGCGTTTTCGGGAGAGGGAGTTGGTGCGGCTTCGGATGTGACGTTTCGAGTTGAACGGGAGGGCCTTGCGTCGCTGGACTTCAGCGGCGCTTTCGGAATTTCAGCGGGAGCGCCTAAAATAACGTTCGGCAATTTCAATTCTGTTGCAATGAGAAGATCGGGCGGCGATGAACGCTGATAAATTGTTTGTCGGAAATTGTCAGGATGCGCAGGGTTTGAAACAGCCCTCAAATCGTTTTGTCGTACGGTGCTTCCCAACACCGGGGGCAGTTCCCGAATCGCGCCATCTCCGGGACGCGCTCCGGGGCCCGCAGGCGCGATTCGCGGCACCGCTTTTGCGGGGTCCAACGGCGGCAGCGGATAATAGATTTTTTCGTAGCTGGGCGCCGCGTCTGCGAAAGCAAAGTCGTCCGCCGGAATCGCTTGACGAGCGTAGATCAATAACAGGAGCAAAAAGCAGTGCAGCGCAAATGAAGCTCCCAGCGGCCTTCCCGAGGTTTGAGTGCGGGCCAGCGTGCCATGCCGAAACAGGTAAACCGTTCTTCGCGAAGTGGACGCACCCACGCGCGAGAAAATGAGCACGAGCGAATCCCACCATCCTTCAAAGGAATGCTCTGGAGGCAGAAGGAACCGAGGCAGCTTCGCGCGTGCGTTCGGCGCAGACACCGCTGCGCCTCCGAAACACGAGGTTATCCCAACCGGGGGCCGCGGAATCCTTAGACTAGAGCTCTTGGCTCGGTCGAATATTGGATCGTACCCCATTCATTTAGGCGCATTGAGACCCCCCAGTTTGGCCCCGTTGCGATCATGCAGCCAAGTTCCCGACACTGAGGCGGGTGCAACGATAATCCACAGCAACTGTGGGACCAATATGCGAACCTCGCCCACAATGCGCGAGGTGTGGGTGATTTACGGTCCTTCCTCCCTAACCGTCATCATTCGTGCACACTTGCCGAACCGCTCCGAGAGATTTTGGTCACCAAAACCGTTCGCTGCGGGAACATTCGGAGTGCATTCATGTCAATTTTTCGCTGCCTTTTGAGCCGACGAGACTTGCAGTTCATCCGGGGTAAATTCAACTCCGGTTTGGTATCACTCCTGCTTGCTTCCGCAGTGGAATTGGAAAGGCGTTCGCTCGCCCATAACTATGAATAAAGTTGTCTCATTTCAAAGCTCTTTCTCGTCGCTCGTGCAGTCCATACTGTCGGTCTGTCTGCTGGTCATTCTCAACTGCACTTCATCTAGCGCCCAATCCACAGCAGAATACTCGGGGGCTTCTTCCACGATGTCTGCCACGGCTGCCGCGAGCCAACCGAAACCCGGCGTCTGGACAACGCCCGCGAGTGTCACACAGGATCCCAATAAGTCGCAGCACCTCGCGGCTCCGGTGGGGCCTCCGCCAGAAGTCATAAATCGTGAGGCTCTCGAACAACACGCGGGGAAAAACGCTTGCAAATTACTGTTGCGCTCGGTTCCGTCTGCAGCGCAGGTCTTTGTTGATGGCGCCTTTGTGGGCGATAGTCCGCTGCTCCTCATCGTAGCCCCGGGAAAGTATCAAATCGAAATGAAAGGACGCCGGCTGGAGATGGCTGAGCGTGCCGTAGATTTACTGCCGCGCGAAACGCGCGAGGTAGCATTGTCACTGACCACGCGATATCCCACGCGGGTCACTGCTCATTAGAAATCGCTTCCAATTCGATTGGAAGGGAAGGAGCCGATTATGGCGGATATTGATTTTGACAGGCAAGTGTTCGTCGCCCGTGCGGAAGAAGCGCCGAAACAGCCGTCGCGAGTACTAGGTCTCCTGATTCTCGTGATCGCGATCGTGGGAATCGGATTCGTCGGATACAAGCTGATGTCCGACGCCAGCCTGAATGGCACGTCCGCGGAATCAAGCAGCATCCAACAGATTCAACAACAGCTGACGGACATGAAGGAGCGAATCGATCAGCTGGAAAAGCGACGCAAAGTTGCGTCACCGGAATCCGCTGTCGCGTCGCCGAAGGCAGGCCCGACCGTCGCGACCGCACCCACGCACTCCAAACCCGCCTATCAGATCTCCGCGGCGAGTGCTCTCGATCCGCGGCGGAATCCCAGCGCAAACGCGCCAGCGCCCGGGTCTCGGCTCACGGCAACTTCGCCTGAAAGCGACACTGCGAATCGCGAGTCGTGGCAGGCCACCACGGATCGTTTGGCTGACGTAGTGGGAGTTGTTGGATCTCAGCAAGGGGAAATTACCCAGACTCGCGACGAACTGAATCAACTACTCTCGCAGACCAGACGCACGGCTCTGCAATTCGAACTGACTCGTGGAACAGGCCGGCAGTCAGTAGGCCCCCTAGAGCTGCAATTGAAAGGCGTCGATTCAAAGAGCCAGCGATTCACCGTATGCGTATACGTTGCGAGCAGGTGCATCGAGCTGAAAGATCGCGCCTTGGACGAAGTGGTTGTCTTCGTTCTTTCTCGAGGCTCCGCGCCGCTGGAGCTTGTGGCCACCAGAATTACTCGTGATGAAATTGTAGGCTATCTCGAAGTTCCCACCGAAATTGCGAAGCATTAGGCTTTCGCTGCCGGCAGAAAATAATTGCGGCAGGCTTGGTCCAGAGTGTTTCGCGTGAGCCGCGGTTCCACGCCCAGATACGCGGCAGCCCAGAAGATCTGGTTAATCAGGTCCCGTGCATAGCACTGTGAAAGCGGTTGCTTCATTTCTTGCGTGATGAATTTAACGAGATGCTCCGGCGCGCCTTCGTCGCTGTCCAACAAGCGCGTTGCGCATTCCTTTCGAAAGATTTCGACGAACTGCTCAGGACTTGCGTAGTCAATTCTGATCTTGTTGGGAATTCTGCGCAGGAACGCTTCGTCCGCTAATTCGTTCGGATCCAGGTTGGTGGCGAAAACCACGAATAAATCAAACGGGATTTCGAATTTCTTGCCTCCGGGCAGAGTTAGAAAATCCACGCGACGGTCCAGTGGCGTCATCCATCGATTGAAGAGTTCCTCTGGGCGCATTCTTTGTCGCCCGAAGTCGTCCATGATCAACACGCCATTGTTGGCTTTCATCTGCAGGGGGCCCGTGTAGTATCGGCTGGCATGGTTGTATTGCAGGTCCAGCATTTCCGCCGAGAGTTCACCGCCGGCAATCACGCGCGGCCGATGGCACAAGACCCATCGCTTGTCCGAGTCTTCCGGCACGGCCTCTTCGCTTTGCCGGTGCACGCCGGGATCGTAAACAGTAACGATCTGGTTGTCCACTTCCACGGCATAGGGAATCCAAATCTGGTCGTTGTAAATTGCTGGAAGGCTGTTGGCGATGCTGGTTTTTCCAGTTCCCGCGGGGCCGTGGAGAAATATGGACGTCCCAGAAACTACGGCTGTTCCCAGACGATAAATCAAGTCGTCATCTAAAACCAGTGGGTGCAATGCCCGAATCAGGTCCGGCCTTTGAATCTGAGTCTGTTGCACACTTTGCATGCGCACGCGCGTCCCATAATCCATCAACGATACCGGCGCCGGCCCGGCGTACTGGTTCAACAAGAGGAGTTCAATTGCTCGTGACTTTCCTTGCGATGTAGCCGTAATCCGATGGCTTCCTCCGGCCATGCCTTTTACTTCGCAGAGCTGTTGTTTCCGAAAGAAATTGAATACTTCTTCGATTACGCCTAGACCCAGGCACATTCGGTCACTCAGTTCGCGCAGCGACATTTCACCATTCAGATACAGGGTCTTGAGCACGAGGTCTTCGAGCAGTCCTCTGCGAATTCCTGTCTGTTCTATCTCTTGTGGGATGGCTAGAGCTATGTCTTGCATTTTCAATTAGCTCCGGTTCGAGCTTTGAATTCCTAGCCTACAATTCAAGTGCAGGCCTGAGTTGGCTATATTCGTGCAACTCGCCTGCCATCCGGAACGGCAGTCCGCTAGCGAGTGCCCTGCCGGTAGGGGGTAATCGCGGGCCATGTCCGCCAGTCTTTCGGCCGTGAGTTTGATGCCCAGCGCATAGGTGGTACACGATACAGCCCTGACTTCCTAGTTAGTCGCTGGTTTCGCAGTTGTACTCGTTGGCCCGATTGATGCCTTTCAGGGCATGCTCCATATCGCGGGATACTCCGGATTTGCGCTGTTTGCTCTAGCTTTTGGTCTCACAGTCGGCGACATTGGGGGAGCGCGAATTCCCGGGTCGCTCCCGGGAGCTTGCCTTTCAGTCGTCTTCTTTGTGGCCATGGCAGCGTACCTAGGCTCGATCCGGGTGATCTTCCTTTATTGCCAGCTCCGAACTTGTGTTGGCTACCGTGAGCGTTCGAGAATGGTTGTGGATCGTAGCTTGGGGCGCGACAGAATGGTTACAAAATTGGACGGCTGCAGCCGCTGAAGCACACATTCGCAGCTCTTTCACAGGTGCTTCGACCGTTCGCCTGTGCTTCGAACGCACGTATCGCCGGTTTCTGTCCGTTTGGACATCGTGAAAGTCGGGACGTGTCCACTTTCGGAGACATTGAAGTTCATTGTAAGGTCGATCAGGGCTCCGGTGACCCAGTATCTCGTTTATCCATAGGGCTATGCACTAAATATCCCACCCAGCAGTACTGGACACAGTCTTGCAAGGGACGACTCGAGAGAGTTGTCGAGTCCCTGGGCCATGTCGCGCAAAGTATTCGATGACAGTTTGACCAGAGAGAGAGGGGCCATGTTGACAAAGGCTGTCGACGGCTTCGATGAGTTCGAGGCTGCGCTTCGGAGGGCTTGGGAAATCCAGAACATTCGAACGGAGTTGGCCGGCCACCAAGCGGATACGGCCAATCGTTTGCCAGAACCTGCGAACGAAGACCGCGCGGATCCGGGAGCCAACAAGAACTATAAACCAAGCAATGCTACAGTAGTTCCCGATCCACAACGCGAGCGTTAACTGGGTGCCGAAAATGCATGTGGGCGGAGTTATTAGCTCTCGCCACAAGCCGATGGCCTTCATCAGGGTTTTAATCCCCGAAGCTTCTTCGGCAGTTTTTCGGCAGCCGCATAACAAGACACGCTCTTAGATCGATCGCGGAGCAATTATATGTAGTGTCCGCTGCCATCTGTGGTGTTGCGATTGTCCCACGCAACGTCTGAAAACTATGCCACCGACGTCCTTCCATTCTGAGGAATTCCCACGCTCGCACGAGCGGCGTCTCTTTCCACGGGTGCGTATCCCTTCACTAGCGTATGTGGATGTTGATGCTGACAATGGCGGCATTCTACTCAACTTGAGCGAAAATGGCGTGGCCCTGCAGGCGGTCAGTCCGCTCGTCGGCCTCACCCGCGTAAGTTTGCGCATCCAACCGCCGAAACCCAGGAAGAGAATAGACCTAAGCGCCGAAATCACTTGGCTGAGTGAGTCGAAGAAGGAGGCAGGCCTTCAATTCTTTGAACTGTCCGATGACACCCGAGCTGAAATCGCGAACTGGATTTCCGGGGAAGGCGGCGCTCGGGAGCCTCGTCCCTGCGACGATTCCGGCTCTCCGCAAATAGCGCGAATCTCGTCGGGATTTTATCCTGAAGAAGCACCCCCACGACGGCGAAAATGGTCCCTCCTACTAGAGAATTCACCTGCGGAGGACGCGCCAGCAAATCAGAAAGCACCGAACGATGTTCTAAACCCATCAATGCATCGCAAGAATTTGGATTTGCGTTCTCACGCCACGCTTCCTGACAACTCCCCGGGCATTCCCACTTTCGATCCGGACCCGGATAACGAGAAGATTCACGCGCGAACAAGCGGCCCAGATCTTCAGCCGAACAGCCCGACCATATTATCGGAGCACATTCCGAGGCCGACACAATTCCCATCACTTGAAGTACCACCGCCTCTGGCTGCGGGCTCAACCGTGCGACCTCCATCTGCCCCCGCCGCCGAGCTCATTGCCAAGCACTACGAAATTTCCGACGCTCACATTCCAACCAGCCCTAAGGAGTCTCCGCACTCGGGCGAGCGACGGCGCTTCACACGTCAGCGACTCTGTTCACTGGCGTATCTGGACATCGGTTCCGACAACGGTGGTAGGGTGCTCAACTTGAGCGAAACTGGCCTCGCGCTCCAGGCATTCAATCCCCTCATCGGCCAGACTCGCGTGGGCCTGCGTATCCAGCCACCGAAATCCAGGAACCGAATTCAAGCAACTGCCGAGATAACTTGGCTCAGCGAATCGAAGAGGGAGGCGGGTCTTAAATTTATTAAACTTGCCGAAGATGCGCGTGTGGAAATCGCAGAATGGGTTTCAGCGGAAGCAGGCGTTGGCGAACTTCCACCCCAGGACGATACCGCCTTCCGCCAAATGCCACAGGTCTCGCCGACAAAAGTTTCGCAGGCGCCAGCTGCTGAAAAACGGCATCGCATCTCGAAAGAATGGGTTCCTTTATTCGGCGATTCAAATCCGGAGGAGTCGCCCGCGGATCAGAATGTACCGAACGATTTGTTGAAAATCTCGACGGGCTGCGAAAAGTTCGAACTGCAGTCCGCCTCCTCTGTATCGGAGAAGTTTTCGGACGATCCAACGAACATTCCGGTCTCGTATGAGCAGGCGATCCACCAGCGAGCAAACAATGTAAACAGGCTGGCAGTAAGCTCGCCCGCAATCTCTGAACCTGATCCGGACGTGAGGCATTCGCCCCTAAAATTCCCGTTACTTCTGATTGCGGCGTGCCGGCAGATTCTCTTAGCACGATTCCCTACGTGGGCGAGAATTGCAGCCCTCTGCGCTTGTGTCGCGTTGGTTTCCTTGTTCCTGGGCATGACGTTCTCACGAGGATTGCTGAGTGATCGCTCTGGCGGATCGAGCGCTGAAAAACACACGCGCGACGCCGGTCCTTCGCCCGTATCGTCGGTGGCACTCGATGCGCGGTCCGGCCGTACAGCGTTCCCAAGTGAAGCGGCTGATTCCAAAATGCGGCACGCAGATGTCGAACGTGTTTTGCGCGCACCGCAAATGGTAATCCCGCGCAAATATGAGCGTGACAATCCTCAGCCAAGTCCGCCAGATGGCGGGACCGATTCCCCCGTCGCAACGTTCACCTCGCCAGTTGAACCGCCACAACAGACCGCGAAGACTGAATCTCAAAATGCGAGCGTTCCATCCTCGCCGGTGCTGTCCGTTGAGCCTTCCGGCGCTCACGATCCGGCTGTGGCTCAAACTGAAATGAACCCGTCACCTCCGGCCAGTGCCGAGCGCCGAACTGATTGTTACCTGCTCTACCGCGTCGAGCCACTCTATCCGCGCGAAGCGAAGGAGAAACACATTGAAGGCACCGTCGTACTGCACCTGCTCATTGGATCGGATGGTCGCGTAGGTAGCGTGCAAGAGTTGAGTGGCCCCGGCGCTCTGGTACCCGCGGCGCTTTCAGCCGCTCGAGAGTGGCGTTTTATCCCGGCCTTACGGAACGGCCAGCCAATTGATGCGGAAAAGGACGTCAGCATCGAATTCCACCTACCGAACTGAGAAGCGGTTCTCGGGCGACGGCAGGGTTCGTTGTCAGTCAAGTAGACCGAAGCAGAAAGAATTGCAATCTAAGACACGCGTGGAAATTCTTCAATGAATTTGGGTTCACCGATGGGAGTCGCGGAAATAGCCGAGCCGCGGATAATGACTCGGCTTTCGGTTTGAGTCACTAGCGTCAGCTCGACTTCTCCACGGTAGTCCAGCGGAAGTGGAATGATATTCGCGATCGTTTCATTGCCCACCTGCAGGCTGCCCTCCCACAAATCGCATGGCAATTCAGTGATGTCTCCTTCTATCGTTCCCTTCTCGACCACTAGGATCACATCCTGTGCCCATCCGCCGCCGGGGTCAACTCCTGGCATCCCAGTGCTCCGGTGAATATAGGCTGGCTGGAGGTCGACTGTGACTCTCTGGCCTTCGTTTACCACAGAGGTCAACGTCGAGTCATATATTTCAATCGCGCTTTTGTGTTTCGAATCGTTCATGCCGCTCCATTCGTCATTCTGGTTGTGTTGTCCAATTCTAGCACTCAGTCAAATCTCGGTCCGATGAAATCGGTGCGCTCACTACCTACCTCCGCAGCGTTCTCCGCATGTGGAGCTCCGAAAAACAGCCGCGTGTATTCCACACGCCATTCTCTCGCTACAACGGGCGTACGCACGGCCCATCGTTTTAGCACAATCCCCCGCAGGGCCGCCATATGTACAGTACCTTCAGTCCTCTGTCGAACGCAGTTTCCGATTGCTCGGCTTCACGTCCGCCGCCATCTGAGAGGACGAAGAGACAAATTAAGCCTTCGATGGTCACCACTAGGAGAGCACGGCGGGGCAAACCGATCAGCAGGAGCGAAACACTCAGACAAGTGGCGAAACAGCCTGGTCCTTCCTCGACGACTTCCAGCGCCACTGGGCAACCGACGAGGACATTTACGTTGATTTTGTCCGTGACCGTAGCACCGGAAACGGTGCAGCCCGCTCAGGCAATCCTCACTGGCGGCGGGTGACAGAACTGCGGGCACCCGTTGAACTCGCTGAGGGGTGCCCTGATGGCAAATTCGTTGTGTCCAGGGCAGGAGAAGCATACGATGCACAAGTTAGAGGTCTAAATCGGAAATTCCGACTGACTCGTGCACGGCGGCACGGCACGAAGTGAAGGGAGCAACAACATGGCATCGTCCCAGCCTGAAAATCGAGTTGCTCTGTCTGCGGCCAACCTTCTGCTCAAGTCGATGTTTTCTGTGATTCTTTGCATCGGCTCAGTTATCTGCGCACACGGGCAAGGTGCTCAGCGGAACAACACCAACGAATCCTGGACGGTGACCACGCAAACTTCAGTAGACGACACCAATCCATTGCGGACGACGGAGAGCCACGCCAAATCCGGCAATCAGAGTGTCGATAAACAGACGGTGGAGGTGCTTGGGCTCAATGGCCGGTACCAGCCCGATTACGAAACCGACAAGGAAACGATCCAGGTAGATGCCACGACGACTCGTACAGTGGAGCGCATTTACAGGTGGGATGTGAATGGACAAAGGAATTTGCTGCAGGTAACAGAAGTAGAAGCACGAAGCTCTGCAGGTGGCGATGCCCAGGTGGTACGCACCACCTCGAATTCTGATGGGAACGGAAATCTTCAGGTTGTGCAACGTGAGGTTGCGGACACAAGAGAGACAAGCCCGGACGCCCAGGAGACGAAAACCACGATTTACCTTCCGGACGTCAACGGCGGCTTGACTCCGCACGTGCAGACGCAGGAGTTGCAAACGCGCAGTGCTGACCACCGGGTCGAGGTAAAGAAGACAATGCTGCACCCGGATTCCCGCGGCAACTGGGAAGTGAGCGCAGTAAAAGAAAGCACAGTCAAGGAAGACGGCAACGGTCGAACCAGCGAAGAGCGCGTTTCGCGCCCGGATTCAGACGGCGGTCTTTCAGAAGTTTCGCGCACCACTGGCGAAGACACAGTAACCTCCGCCGGAGAAAAAACCAAAACCAGCGAGACGTATTCTACCTATGTTCCAGGAGTAGCTCCCGACGGCAGCCTGCATCTGAACTGGCGAGTAACGACCGTCCAGAAAACGGATTCAGGTGGAAAAACAACCGAGCAGCAGATCAAGCAGCCCAATCCGGATGACCCGAACGGCGGACTGCAAGTAAATACAAGAACGAAATATATCGTGCGCTACGATGCCTCCGGCACGCAGCAAACAAAAACCATTCAAGTGCGTGACATCAACGGCACTTTCAACGTGGTCTCCGTCGAGACGCGAAAATCAGACGAGGTTCCTGCCGAGCAGGTACCGATAGCGCTGTCTGATAAACCCAAATAGATAGCCGGAGGCCTGCGATGACTCTCGCGGGCGACGCGCGTCCTAGGACTTGGGCGGGACCGCGCGTCAAGCCTTCACCACAACCCGCTGCCATACAATGGAGGAAGCCTGCGTATTCCAGCCTGTTAGTTGTGTAACCAATTGGATGCGGTTGCACAGTCATCAACGTATCCATTGCGTGCATGTGCCCACCGCTTCATTCATTGTAATTGCCTGATTCACCATCACTTGATTACTACTACTCGCTTGGAATTGAAACTGCATGTGTGATGGATTGATTCTGTAGCCATGCTCAGGCTCGGGGACCAAGATGACGAAACTCGCTCTGTGCTCGTCGCCACTTGCCGTCGTGAGCCCATTCCTCGCGCTGACCTTATGAATCTCTATATGGCGCAGGAATTTCTTGTAGTGCTGCTCCTACTCGCCGCTTCGACGGCGACAGTTTTTGGCTTGGCGGTTGCTCTAGTTTTATTTCTAGAAGGGATACGCCGGGCCGTTCCTCTGGCGAAAACCGGTGTCGTACGTCGACCCAACTTGAGCCCTAAAGACCAGCGGGTCCGAAGAATCGAGGGTTGACCCGCTTTCCGCTGAAGGTCGCCGACGGCTCTTGCTGTTAACGACGCAGAAGATGTCGCAAAAGAAAACCCGCTCGTGTGTGAGTAAATCGCGGGTCTAGATGCTGCGAAACGGTGCACGCGCTGCAATGGAAACAAAAAGACGAGGTCCCGAGTTCGAGCCGCTTGCCGACAATAGGGATTGTGAAGCGCAACGATGCCCGCGAGTGGCGAAGTACGTTGCCAAGTGGCCATTCGTGGTCAAACGTGTTTGTAGCGCACACATGGCCGAGGTAGACGGAAAACCGTGGGATGAAGCGCGGCCCACGTTTGGAACTTCGCCGCGGCTGACATAGGTGTCCCGTGTTTTAGCGTGCGGGATGAGGCTGGGATGCTGCGCATTTTCCGCCGTCAGTCTCGGTGCGACGGAATGTGTGGGTATGACTCAGTTCGGTTGACAGCGGGTGGAATTCACGGCCGGATCATCACTTCATTCGGTCCGGACGGCAGACTAAACTTCGCGCCCCGTTCCTGATTCAGAGTCAGGGTTGCCGGAACGTCCAATTCAACAATCTGAACCTTTCGTGTCCACGAACCGCTCCTCCAATAGTCTGCGCTGGTGTATAAGGTTGCGCCCTTGATCATATATTTTCCTATTTCTTCCTTGTGCCCGTCGCGGAACACGAGCACGGCGCGAGGAAGCTCGCTAGGGAGCTCGGCTGCGGTCGTAAGGCGAGGGGCAGACGGACGTAACGCGGACGGTGAATTGGGTGCTTGCTCCGATTCTGCCTGGCCGGATTGTCCACCAGTCTGCGACTGTCCATAGTTCGTAATTCGCACCCAATGATCGCCCTGCAATTCAAGTACTAGCGACCCAGGTGGAATCGGCACGGGCGCCGGGGAGGCTGGCTGAGCGGTCTGCTCGACGATCGGGTTTGGAGGCGCCTCGACGATCCCTGGCTCGGAATCGTAATCAGAAAAGAAGTACGGTGCAAATGCGGAATCAGCGGAAAACCGGCGCGCACGACGCAGGGAGACGACAGTCGTCCGCACGCCGCCGCCCCGAGCGAAGGCCGTTCCCGCTCGACTCGTTGGAGCAGATGCAAACGCGACGCGTCTCTGGGCTTGCGCGGAGGACACAAACAGCGCAGCTCCGAGCATGAAAACGGACAGCGTAGCCAGGCGACTATTCACGTACTCCTCCGTCCAAGCTTTGGAAGTCCGCTGCGTTTCCTCTCGCACGCTACATATAGTCTTAGCGGTGCCAACAGTCAAGATTTTGTGCTCTCTCATCTGTGCGGCAACGCCGTTATCTCGCGGGGTCTCCCGAAAGCATTGGTCGATCTGGTCGAGAAAGTACATTGCGAGTGTTGGAAAAACGAAATTGCAAAATGAACTGTCTATCGTCCATCGAACCAACGATGGCGGCGGTTCCGATAGAGCGCCATCGAGACGGACAACAGAATCTGATGACAATTCCCGTAACGGGCGGTGCAGGCTCGGTCGGAAGCGTAACCGCGGAACGCTTGCTAAAACAAATAAAAAGATTGTCATCTTAGATGATCGCCGCCGCGGCTGTTCCGTGGCTCGCGGCCGGTACAAATCGGATAGCGTCGTCGAGGTTCTTTTATTGAGGTCGCCATCTCGAGTTACATTGTCCAGAGGCCTGGATCGGAAATTTCGTTCTGGTTCTCTATCCGCGGGTAGTCGCGATCGAAATTCACGGCAAAGCATTGCGCGTCCAGAAATATTCGCAATCCGACCTGTCCTTCCACGAGACGCGACTTCCCGCCAACGAATTACTGCTAACTTCCAAATATGCAAGCAAGATACATCAGTGAAGGTGGTGTTCCCGGGTGCAGTCCTTCGCGCGTTCGGGACAGGTACACTCCCTGGGCGAACAGGCGAAAACCGGCTGAACCTTTTTTGACCCCGCGTCCAGTAGATAGGCAAACCCCGTCCTTCTTACACTGTGCGTGCCGTGAAAAAGTGCGCGCAGAATCGCTACGATCAAATGCAGGTTCATGGGCCGGCCCCACATCAGCGGTTCGATATCACTCGCTTTCGCCGACTCACCACCGCCCTCGCAGTAATCGCAACGACTATCAGTCTCGGTGGACTCACGCTTCCACAAACAATTAGCGCAGGTGCGAGAGCGGCACTGGTGGAGCGATTTGCACCAGCATCGGCGAGCAGCAATTCGGGGAGCGTCCCCGCGCCAGCAGGAAAGATCCGGAACCACACGCGCCGGCAACTCATCGTTACTCCGACGAGCATGAGTTTTGGGAGTGTGGCAGTAGGCAGCACCGGATCGCAGCCGATGACCCTGACGAACTCTGGCACAGCCAGCATCACGATTTCTTCTGCGGGTGTTTCCGGCACTAGTTTTGCCATCGCCGGATTAGCCATGCCGATGACGCTCAGCGCGGGCCAGAGCATGAGCTTCTCGGCAAGCTTCACACCGTCCTCCGTAGGTGGGGCCAACGGAAGCATTTCGATTGCAAGCGACGCGTCGGGCTCTCCAATGACTGTTGCATTGAGCGGAACGGGAACGCAGACCCAGGCACAGACGCAGTCGGAATTGAACATCAGCCCGACGAGCGTGAGCTTCGGCAATGTCAACGTTGGAAGCAGTGCTTCGCAAAATATCACTCTGACCAACTCTGGAAACGCGGCGCTCACGATTTCGTCGGCGACACCGTTTGGTCAGGGGTTCAGTATCAATGGCCTAGCTCTGCCCCAAACCGTTAACGCAGGTGCCAGCGTAACATTTGCAGTACAATTCGCGCCGGCATCGGCTGGCAGCGCTTTCGGAAGCATCGCAGTTAGCAGTAATGCCTCGGGGTCGCCGACAAGCATCGCACTAAGCGGAATAGGCCTTCAGGGGCAACTCACCGCTAATCCGACGAGCGTGAGTTTCGGGAGCGTGGTCGTAGGCAGCAACGGCTCGCATTCCATAACCCTGACAAACTCCGGCACTGCTAGCATCACGATTTCCTCTGCCAGTGTTTCCGGCACTGGTTTTGCCATAGCTGGGTTGTCCGCGCCGACGACACTGAGCGCGGGCCAGAGCGTGGGGCTCTCGACGAGTTTCACGCCGTCCTCCGCAGGCGGCGCCAGCGGCAGCATTTCGTTCGCAAGCAACGCGCCGGGTTCTCCTATGGCTATCGCCTTGAGCGGAACCGGAACCCAGGCACAAATCGCGGCCACGCCGTCAAGCGCTTCCTTCGGCAGCGTGGTGCTGGGCAACAGTAACTCGCAGACCATCACTGTCTCGAACGGCGGCAATGCGAGCCTCACGATTTCACAGGCCGCCGTCACAGGATCTGGCTTCAGCTCCTCCGGATTGAGCGCACCGTTGACTATCGCGGCAGGAAAGAGTGCGACATTTAACGCGAGCTTCACGCCATCGTCGTCCGGCGGCGTTTCCGGATCGATCACGCTCGTCAGCAATGCGCTCAACTCGCCGCTTACAATTCCCTTGGGTGGAACCGGCGTCGCCACGACCCTAGTGCTGGGAGCCAATCCAACCAGCTTGAGCTTCGGCAACGTGAACAATGGATCCACCAGTTCGCTGAGCGTCGTTCTCACAAACAACGGAAATACAAACGTGACCCTCTCTGGCGTGAGCGCGACGGGCGCAGGCTTCAGCCCTAGCGGTGTGAGCGCTGGAACCACGCTCGCACCGAATCAAACAGCGACGCTCATCGTAGCCTTCGATCCGGCAACGCTGGGGGTTGTCACTGGCGCACTGGCCGTGACAAGCAACGCGTCGAACTCTCCTGCTGCGATTTCGCTTTCTGGCACTGGTGTTGCACCCAAATCTGTAGCTCTCTCCTGGAGTGCAAGCACCTCTTCCGACATTGAGGGCTACAACGAGTACCGCGGAACGACGCTGGGGTCGTACTCGAAACTTAACGGGTCACCGGTTGCCGGAACGACTTATACGGACGCGACGGTACAGTCCGGCCAGGGCATCTCCTACTACTACGTAGTGACCGCAGTGAATTCCAGCGGTGTCGAGAGTGCTGATTCAAGTCCGGCTAGCGTCACCGTGCCGTAGATTGCGCTGGGCTATCAGAGAAACGGCTGCCTTCGCTTCGAATCGAGTCGGAGCCGCCCGTAAACTTACATGCCAACCGTGACCGTGCCCTCCCCCGTTGGCTAAGTTTTCCAGCGCCGCGCGGCCGGCCCAGCCCCGGTCACTTGTCAGATAGAAATTGCACCACGCGAACTGCTCTGAGCGCCGATGCAAAGATGGCCCGAGTAATTACGGTCTCCCGGGCCATCTGTTGCGACCGACAATTTAGGCGCCGACTTGCTTCACCAGCGGCACGGTCTTGATTTCCACTTTGCGTGGTAGGGCCGCGACGGTCATCGGTGCGGTGATTTCGAGCACGCCGTTATGATACTCGGCGACGAGCTTCTCGGTCTGGATGCCTTCGGGGAGCTCGAGTGTCCGCTCGAAACGGCCGTACATGATTTCCTTGTTGTAGAAATCGAACTCTTCGTTGGTGCGGGTGAGTTTGCGCTCGCCCTTGATCGTTAGCATGTTACCGGTCGTATTGATTTCAACGTCCTTTGCTTCGACGCCGGGCAGGGACACGCGGCAGATATACTTCTTGGCGTCCTTGTCCACGTATGCCTCAATGGCCGGAAGAAATTCAAATCCTTTCTCCGAAACGAAATTATCCTGCCAGACAGGCTTGTCGAGCAAAATGCGGTTGAAAATCTGATCGAAGTCACGACGGAAATCAAACAAATTCTGAAAGAACGGGTCTCGCGGAACTAGATTGGTCATGGCGAATCTCCTTTGCAAGGATTTTATAGGGAACCCTTCGTTCCCTGGGGAGGAAGGGAAAATCGAAATCCGACCCAGCGACCGGTGGCAGAGTGTGTCCGGCTCGATAGAGCCGGTGCGTCGAAGTCCAGGGCGCGTTGTTCAGGCTATGCGCCGGGCCGCTGGGTCGGATTGAAGGAGCCGAGTTCCCGCGACGATCGAGCGTAGGTGACTTATCCCCTGCGCCTGATGGTCCTGCGCTGGTCATCACGAACTGCGTGACCCCGTCACTTTGGGAACGCTCTTTCATCTGCGGTCTCTCCCCTTCATGAATGAAATTTAAGCTTTGAACAGGAAGGAGTCTGTGACGTCCATCGCGATGCAGCGTGACCAGAGTCACAATGAGCATCTAAGGCCTGCACAGAACGCTGGAGCGCGTCCTCATTCGGAGTTAACATCCGTGCGTAGCTTCGAAGGGTTCTTAGACTTGCATCGGCTTTGATGCAGTGGCAATGCCAGGATTGGCTCCATTGGTTCACACGAGGCGAAACCGTGGCACAAATTCCAAGCGAGCGACTCACGACTCCCTTAATCCGAGAAAACGGAAAGCATCGTCCAGCAACGTGGGAAGAGGCGCTCGATCGTGTCGCGGATGGCATCCGCAAAGAGGTTGGCCAGCACGGACCTCGTACGTTTGGCATGTTCAGCTGCTCCAAGGCCACCAACGAACTCAACTACACCGCGCAGAAATTCGTCCGCTCGGTCATCGGCTGTAACAACGTCGATAGTTGTAACCGAACTTGACATGCCCCGAGCGTCGCCGGTCTGGCGGCGGTTTTCGGCGCGGGCGGGGGCACAAGCTCTTACCGCGAAGTTGAAGACACGGACGTCACTCTTCTTTGGGGCTCCAACGCGCGCGAAACTCATCCCATCTTTTTCCATCACGTTCTGAAGGGTGTGCGTCACGGGGCCAAGCTGTTTGTGATCGATCCACGTCGTACCAGCTCCGCACAATGGGCAGACGTGTGGCTGGGACTGGATGTGGGCTCGGACATCTCCTTGGCTAACGCGATGGGCCGCGAAATTATTGCCGCCGGCTTGGTGAATCAGGAGTTCATTGAGAATGCGACGAGTGGTTTTGAAGCATACAAGGCATGCGTAGAGAAATACACACTGGAACGCGTTGAGCGCGAGACGGGTGTTCCCGCCGAAGCGGTACGCCTAGTCGCTCACGCATATGCCAAGGCCCCTCGTGCGGAACTTTGTTGGACGCTGGGGATCACCGAGCATCACAACGCGGTGGACAATGTGCTTGCACTAATCAACTTGGCCCTTCTAACCGGTCACGTCGGCCGCTATGGCAGCGGCATCAATCCCCTCCGAGGACAAAACAATGTGCAAGGCGGCGGGGATATGGGCGCGATTCCGGATCGTCTGCCGGGATTCCAGCACGTCGAAAACCCAGAACTCCGCGCTAAATTTGAGAGTGCTTGGGGCTGCAAGATTCTTCCGAAGCGCGGCTGGCACGTCAGCGACATGCTAAAGGCGATGGAGCAGAGGAAATTAACTGCACTGTACGTTTTGGGAGAAAACCCCGCTGATTCAGAAGCCGACCGACACCGCGCGCTCGGGCTTCTGGGAAATCTAAACTTTCTCGTCGTCCAGGACCTCTTCTATACGCATACGGCCGAGCTTGCGGATGTGGTCCTACCGGGGGCGGCCAGCTGGTGCGAGACCGAAGGCACGGTCACGAGCAGCGAGCGCCGTGTCCAGCGTGTGCGCGAAGCCCTGGAGCCGCCATCGGGTGCGCGTGATGACACGAAAATTCTGTTCGAACTTGCGCGGCGGCTCGGCCACGACTGGGGAGAGCCGGAACCAGAGCGCATCTGGAATGAGCTTCGCTCCTTAAGTCCCATGCACGCGGGAATGACTTACTCGCGCCTCGAGAAACTCGGCGGACTCCAATGGCCTTGCTACGATGAATCCCATCCGGGGGAACTATATCTCCACAGCCGCTTGTGGCAGAGACCAGTGCTGGGCCCACGCGCGCCGTTCAGTACCGTGGAATTTGAGCCGCCCGTAGATCAATTGGACGAGAAATACCCGATCCGGCTCACCACGGGCCGCCGCCTCGACTCCTTCAATACCGGGGTTCAAACCGCACGCTATCCTTCGCCGCTTCGGCGCGACGAAGCCCTCGATCTCTCTCCCGAAGATATAGCGCGTTACAAGCTTTGCGAAGGCGAAAAAGTACGCGTCAGCTCGCGCCGCGGTTCGGTTGTGGCTCCGGTTCGAACTGATCCGGGGCTCCGGCCGGGACTTGCTTTTCTGACGCTACATTTTCACAATCAAGTGGCGACCAACGATCTCACGATCGATGCCGTCGATCCGAAGTCCGGCACGGCCGAGTTCAAAGCAACGGCCATCCGGATTGACAAATTCCAGGAGCGCTGAGTGGACCTACACCTCACTGGAGATAAGCCAACGGACGCGGAGCAGGCAGCAGTCGATGGTGCATTGGGCCCACCGAAATCCGGGTGGGAAGGCGGGCAGCGCGTAGAGGCAGAGGGGCGCGTCGTTTTCAGGCCCGCATTCCGCAGGGACCTGCTCCTTCCCGTTCTACATGCGATCCAGTCCCGCGCAGGTTGGATTAGCCCTGGCGCGGTGAACTACGTGGCTTTGCGCTTGAATCTGCCGCCGGCAGAGATTCATGGAGTGGCATCGTTCTACGCGATGTTCTCTCTGATTCCGCGCGCGCCGATTGTCGCGCACGTCTGCGACGATATCGCCTGCTTGGCCCGCGGTGCCGAGGCGCTTTGCGCGGAACTGGAGAAAAACCTTGGCCCAGCAGAATCTTCTAACGCCCGAAGTCGTGCGACCTGGCTTCGCGGTGCGTGCTTGGGATTGTGCGAACGCGCCCCTGCCGCGCTCATTTCCGTCGCAGGGGAAGCTCCACGAGAGTGTGTCGTCGCGCCCGCGACCTTAAATTCAATTCAATCCGCGTTACACGACGCCGAATCGGAGCGAGTACCGTGTGAAACGGATACGCTCGACGCACAAATTTCTGTCCCGCAGTCGGGCAGTTCACAGGTTCGTCTGCTTCACCGCATCGGGAAGGTGGATCCTTCTCGCCTGGACGACTATCGCCGGTTAGGGGGCTACGAAGCATTGCGCCTCGCCGTGGAGATCGGCCCGCAACAGATCGTCCGCGAGGTGATCGACTCACGCCTTTTGGGGCGGGGAGGCGCGGCTTTCCCCACTGGAAAGAAATGGGAAGCGCTGCTGCTTCAGCGAGGGTCCAATTGTCCCCATTACATCGTCTGCAATGCCGATGAATCCGAACCGGGCACGTTCAAAGACCGCATCCTGATGGAAGGCGACCCTTTTGCAATTCTGGAGGGGATGACGATTGCTGCGCTGGCTGTTGGCGCCCAGAAGGGATTCATCTATGTACGTGGCGAGTATTCCTTGGCTGCCGAGCGTATGGCGCATGCGGCACGGACCGCACGGACGCACGGGTTCCTCGGTCAAGAAATCTTGGGCGCTCCATTTCAATTCGATGTCGAAGTCCGCCGCGGAGCCGGAGCGTACATCTGCGGTGAGGAAACGGCTTTGTTCAACTCGATCGAAGGCTATCGCGGTGAACCGCGCAATAAGCCGCCCTTCCCCACGCAATCGGGCCTCTTCCGTCAGCCCACCGTGGTCAATAACGTCGAGACACTCGTCAATATTCCCGGCATTATTCTCGAAGGCGGCGCCGCCTTCGCCAGCATCGGCACGAAGCACTCATCGGGAACGCGACTATTTTGCGTGTCCGGACATATTGCCCGGCCGGGCGTGTATGAGGTTCCGTTCGGCTCGACACTGCGCGAAGTTATCAATCTCGCGGGCGGAGTGGGTGGCACCGGCAGACTCCAAGCGATCCTGCTGGGGGGCGCGGCAGGAACTTTCCTTTCACCAAGTGAATTGGACACACCCCTCACTTTCGAAGCCGTCAGTGCGATTGGCGCGACGCTCGGCTCTGGCGTCATCATGCTTTTTGACGACGAGACGAACCTCAAACAGATTCTTCTGCGTATCGCGGAATTCTTCCGCAAGGAAAGTTGCGGCCAGTGCGTACCCTGCCGCGTCGGAGTGACGCGACAAAAAGAGGCGCTAGAGCGACTACTTGCGAACAGACCGCTGGGATCGAGTGAGCAAGAATTGCGGCTGCTACGGGAAATCGCCCAGGCGATGCGCGATGCCTCGATCTGCGGTTTGGGACAAACCGCATCGAGCGCCGTGCTCTCGGCCCTCAACCGCTGGGGCCTTTTGTCATGAGCGAATCCTCGAATGCGCCGGCACCGCTGATCCCTGTCCCGCAAAGTCCTGCGCCTGAAGTTCCCTCGACCGTTCCACGGCGCCAGATCGAAATACAAATTGACGGGAGAGGCATTTCCGTCCCTGAAGACGCAACAATCCTGGCCGCCGCGCAGCTACTCGCAATCGACACGCCCACTCTCTGCTTTCTCGACAATCTGACTCCCGTCAACGTCTGCCGTGTTTGCGTGGTAGAGCTCGAAGGTTCACGTGCGTTGGTTCCGGCGTGTTCGCGAAAAGTGGAACCGGGCATGCGAATCAGCACGGATTCCGAACGAGTGCGCTTGAGCCGCCGCCTCGTTCTGGAATTTCTGGCCTCATCCGTGGATGTGTCCACAGCGCCTTCACTGCAGGGGTACATGCAACGCTACGGCGCTGATCCGCAGCGGTTCGGTGCTGCCGCGACGCACGCCGAAGATCCGGTCAAAATTGACAACGAACTCTACGTGCGCGATTACGCAAAATGCATTCTCTGCTATAAGTGCGTCGAGGCCTGTGGAGTGGATGCGCAGAATACGTTTGCCATCAGCGTGGCGGGGCGCGGCTTCTCCACTCATATTGCCGCTGAGTTTGATGTTCCTCTACCTGACTCCGCATGCGTCTACTGCGGAAATTGCATTCGCGTTTGTCCCACGGGAGCTCTCATGTTCAAGAGCGAGTACGATATGCGCAAAGACGGAATCTGGGAAGAGGAGAGCCAGGTTCGCACGGACACGATCTGCCCGTACTGCGGCGTGGGATGTACGCTGAGTGTTCATGCTCAGGACGGAAAGATAGTGCGCGTCACTTCGCCGCTCGAACATTCGGTGACGAACGGCCATCTGTGTATCAAGGGAAGATTCGGTTGGCAGTTTGTGCAGATTCGCGAGAAAGGGCTAGACGCGATACCTCCTCCCATTTTTTCTTCTGATAAAAGCAAGTGACGGCATTTCAGATAAAGCCCTTGATGTTAAGCGGTTCCTCTTGTGGCTCCGCCGCCGGTTGGTGAATGCCCGTCGCCAGTAGGACGTTGGTCTCCTCTCGGCGTTTCCATGTGGGCAATCGTCGCCACGAGCCAGGCCCGGAGCGTCTCTTCAATGTCGTGTTGATCGCTCCAACGATAGAGAGAATCGAGAGTTTCTTCTCCGGCGTTAAGTGGAATTTGACGGCACGGTATTTTCCCGGAGCGAATCTCAGGCGGCATCAACTGCATCAGCACGCAATCGCTGCACGGCGCCGGATCGTTCTTGCAATCGTAATTCATACACGTAGGAGAGTCTTCGAAGATAAGCTCCGGACGCCAAGGCTCTCTTGGTGAACGGCCATATCCACCCTTCTCCAGAAACGTAAGCTCAAACTTTAGAACGTCCAACAGATTTCGCTCATCCTTTTGCATGGCGATCTCCTTGTCCGCTCCACTTTCCTCGTTCGGTTGCTGCCGCGCTGTGACGTCAGTCACGCAAAGACGTGACACCCATCACTTTAGTGTGACGAGGATCTGTAAGAGTCTGCGTGGGTAAACAAACGACATGGCGAATGGAGGGAGAGATCATGACCAACTTCACGATTGTGGCGTCCGGGAAAAGGGATAGAATACAGGCCAGTCTGTCTACGCGTGCCCCCTACGGTCTGGAAATAATTGAGAACTGCGTGACTTGCGTTCATCGCGAGGATCGCTTCTTTTGTAATCTTCCCCCGGCGGCCGTCCAACAACTTTCCGCGATTACGGAGGCATCTTCCTACCCCAAAGGTGCAACGCTCTTTGTGGAGGGGCAGGCCGCGCGCGGCGTCTTTATCCTGTGCGCTGGACGGGTGAAGCTTTCCACATCCTCGGCTGATGGGAAAACTCTGATTGTAAGAATTTCGGACCCGGGCGAAGTGTTGGGATTACCCGCCAGTGTGACTGGTACGCCGTATGAGCTCACGGCAGAAGTGCTCGAGCCCGCGCAGGTGAATTTTATCGCGCGAACTGATTTTCTAAACTTCCTTCGCGAAAACGGCGAGGTTGGGTTGCGTGTCGCGCAGCAATTAGGCGAAACCTACCATGCTGCTATCGCTGAAATGCGGTCCATTGGGCTATCGCATTCGGCTGCAGAGAAACTGGCACGCTTTCTCCTCGACTGGTGCGCTGACCACGGAGAGGGAATCGCAGAGATCCACGCCACCTTGACGTTGACTCACGAGGAAATCGGCCAAATGATTGGAGCGTCCCGCGAAACAGTCACCAGACTCTTTGCTGATTTCAAGAAGAAAGAACTGCTACAAATGAAAGGCTCGAGGCTAATCGTCCGCAATAAAGTTAGGCTCCAGAGCTTGGCGGGAAATTGAGCGTTCTCTGTCGCGGCTGAGACCTACGACGCAATTGATTCACGCACGGACTGCCGCCACAGGCCACAAGAGGAGAAACTCGTAATGCTTGCAGGATGTCTGGGCCGCTGTCCGAGCGGCGAAGTCACTGGTCCTGTTGTCTCGATGCAAGACGCCCTTCGCTCTCGCTTTGGCTTTCTCCGGCAAGTCGGCTGAGGCGGCCTCTTCCAATTCCGCTGCAATTTGTTCTTTCGTCTGGTTGACCAATTGCTTCCCGCGATCAACCAAGTCCTCAGCGCGCTCTCGTAGCTCCCGAGCCTTCTTCTGAGCGTGCTGGCCCCCCTCCTTCACCTTCTTCGATAGGAATTCGCGAGTGCCTCCACCGGATTTCGGCGCGAAGACGATACCGACGAGCGATCCGGTAGCCAGTCCGGCGAGGAAATAGCCTGCGGTCGCATGGATTTTTTCGGTCATAGATCACCTCCGAGATCAGAAGTTACGGCAAATTTCTGGTTGGAAACTATTTGATAAGCGGACTCATCTCTGGACCTAGATTCTACTGGGACTGCTGGCGAGCCGTCTGAATTGTTTCCTTAATTCGGAGCGCTGTTTGTCAGGTAAGAAAGGCCTGGTCCAGCAGCTTCCGTAGTCATGGTTGCGAAGATTCTAACGTCGAGGTGAGTACGCTCATCTCCAAGGGCTCGCTCGAGCCGACGAACTCTAAACCGGTCCCAAATCGACCCTGACCCAAGGCGTCACAATAGGCGATGCGAGCTACAGCCGTGAAGTGGGCGGCTGGCAACGCAACCAGAATGGTGTCGTCGATCATCCATTCGCTCGTCGAGATGACACGGACGCCGCGGGGACTGACGTTTTCCGTAATTGCTCGTTCCACTCCCAACTTGTCGTGTCTACCAACGAGCATCGCCGTCACCTTCATGTCGACCCGGGCTTCGGCACGTTCCAGCATGAACTGTTGTTTCATTGAGCTTCCCTCCAAGACGGAACTGTTTAGCCGTCAATCGCAGAACGTGAGCCTGGAGTCAAGGGCACCGCGCTTCTGCACTCATCGTAGCCAAGCTCCGCTCAAAAGGGCATGGAAGAAAGGAGGGTTGCTGCGAAAATGACAACTACAGGAGCGATTCGGCTAAGGTTGGGTTGGGTTGGGTTGGGTTGGGATCCGCGGTGTCACAGTTACCAAACTGGCTAACTGAAGCCGGAATCATTTCCGATTGCCAATCCCGCAGGGTTCTCCAACATGGTAACGCGCGAAACAATGTGGTGTAGCCTGTAGGTGGAGGAAGACATGCGTCCAGACCATGTGGAACTCTTCTGGGATGCGGCGAAGTCGAAGTGGCTCGTGCGAATCGAAGCTGGTGAAGAAGTGATTCGGCGTCATTGCGACGCGCCGAAGAATGCAGACGATCAGACCCTTCGCTCGGCTGTTCAGAAAGCAGTAGAGGACGAAGGCTACGAACTCGACCCCACGTCCGTCAGTATTCGTCGTTAGCCCGCCTTCGATTTGACAACGCTGAAATGTTTTTGTTTCGAACCGGAGTCGTTTGGTGTGGGCGATTCTCTCTGTTCAATTCTTGTACGACGAAGATCGCCCGAGGCCTGGGACCGTCGCTGATCGCAAATTCAGCCGCTACTCTGGGAGCCGGAATACGAGACTGACATCCTCTTGGATTTGAACGCGATGTCCATCGAAAAGAGTCGGAACATATCGCCACTGATGCATGCCAATTGCGGCATCTTCGATGAGCAGAGGCGGTCCTCTCACCGGTTCAAGGCTCAGCTCGAATTCAATGGCTCGCGGCCGCCACAAATTGGAAAGCGTCTTCGACCGCTTTGATTCCGGCCTTCGAACCCAGCGAGTTTGTTTCCACCTTCGAGAATTGATATTTGCGGCGCGGGGAAAAACTAGCGGGATCGAAATCGCCTTTCTCGAATTGAAATATCCAAACATATTGACGGTGTGCTTTGTCAGCGTCGGATTCGGACATGAGCGCGGAGTCGATCATGGTCATAGAGGTAAAGTCAGAAAACCCGTTGAGCTTGTGGACCGGCTGGGGCATGGTGGCGCTAAAAAAATCGACGTCATGCGTGAAGATAATCACGAACTCGACTTTGGAAGGATCGGGGGCCGGGCAGACATTGGAGAAAAGCTTTTTCCGGTTCTGGGCAATCCATTTCGTCTGGTTGGGCGTGAGGCCGTATGCAGAAAAGTAGTTCTGGCAGGCGACGTCCGCGCTGAGATTCTCCGGCTGAGAATCGAAGATTTCGTATGAATCGCTGGTTGGCGGCGTCGAATCTTTAGAAATTGCGCGTGAGGAAGAATCGCCGGCGGGTGGAGCAGCGGGTGGATGGTTGATTTCGCCGTACGCGGCGACGGGCAGCATGGAACCGCCCGCGGGTGACTTTTTTTCGCCTGGGCTGATCGCTGCAGTTTCGTTCGCCGAAATGGTTGCCGGCGGACCTGCGAGCCGCGCCGCATCCGCAGCCGCTTGGGCAGTTGCGTTGGCGATTTCCTTTGCCTGGGCTTGTTTCGCGACCAGACCGACGTCGAGAGATGGTTCTTGACGAACGGCGAGCGGGGGAATGTCGGCGACGGAGGTCTCCGGGATGTAGCCCTCGACGCCATTTTGAGCGCGAATCTTTACGTAGTCTTTAACGCGCGCAAGAATTTCGACGTTGTCCCCGCACTTAAGTTTCGCCTCGACACCGAAGCTATTTAAGGAATCGTAGACCCAGATTTGATCGCGTTGCGAATTACACTTGAGGGCCGCGAGATTAGCTGACGCAGATCCCGCGAGAAGCGATACGCCTAACACGCCGGCTACCAACAAACAGACTCGCGCTGTGAGGTTCATTTTCATCCCCCAAGTTGCCCTTGCGAAGGAACCTTGGCCATAGTCTAGTACTTTGGGTCAAGCGAACAACTGTACGTGAGCACAGAGAACGGACAGTATCCGCGGCATGAACAGATTAGCCCAATCGGGCCGAATCAGGTGAGGTCGATGGACTTTGTGGCGGATCAGTTAGCGGACCGAAGCAGGTTTCGTTGGCTGACGGTTGTGGATATCCACACGCGGAAATGCTTGACGATCGAGTCCGCACAGAGAACTCTGCGGAATCTGCGGCTGGAATTCGATGCTGAGCACCCACGGCCTGTTGCGTCTTCACGGCGCTGTCTTCTTGTTTGCTAGCTCGGTTGCTATTCTAAGATCCTCGTGTTCAAAGGCCGAGGCCATCCGATTCATTTCACTATCTGTGATACCTGCCTTCTTCGCTTCACGACGCCACCCAGAGACCGCGATACCTATTTCGGCCGCAATACTCTTCGCTTGGTCTGGCTTGAGGTCGAAATAGTCGGCAACGCGCAAAGCCAAGTCCAGTGATGCGGACCTATGTTCGATGTCGATTGCCGTGCAGAGGATTCTCGGCTTCGCATCAACCGGCACCGGATTCAAATCGTAGGCAGGCGAAAGCGTCCAGCCTTTATTGCCCTGATACAGAAATCCGTGATTGCGCAAATGATCGTCCGTATTCGAAATGAGCACACTAAAAACGATCCGTCGCCAAAGTTGCTTCAGGTCATTTGATGCACTGGCTCCGTATCTACGGATCGCATCGGCAATTTCCATATAGCTGCGTTGTTCACGGTCGATTGCGCCTAGCATGCTCATCGCGGATAGAAAGGGTATCCTGAAGTCTCCGCGGCGATCAAAACGTCGGAGCAGTAGAACTGGTTTTTCACCGACCATTTCAATCCTCGATTCTGGGACCTCGATTCCAGCCTGTGACGCTAGTCGCAAAGCGACCGCCTCCCAAAGCTCAATCTTAGTGTCATCGTTCTTGTGTGGGAACTTGGCTATTGCCAAGGCGCCATCGCGATCGCGCACCGAGACTTTCGGGCGAGTTCCCCCGAGGGATGAGCCTGGAGCTAAGAGCAGTTTAATTTCATCCGCAGTTTCAGTGTCCTCTTCAACATGCTCGGCTGCAGCAAGTAGCTTGGGGATTTCTATGAGTGGAGGGATGCGTGTGCCATTGCTTTGGCGTAGGAAGGGGCCTCCTGGAGTTTCAGCAAACCGCAGGGCTCCCGGTCGCGCCTCATCCTCAACCATTAAGAGCACGTGTGCCTCGGCCAACGTCTCGGGAGTTCTAGTCTCCTTCTCTCCTTGCTGGCGCTCGGCGCGTTTGATCAGAGCCCGTCCCCAACGGTCGGGACAAGAATCCCCGATCGCACCAAACAAAGACCGTCCCTCCACAGTGTGTTGAGGACCGGACCCGATTGCTAGGGCAGGTTCTAGGGAGAAATGGTTCGGATTCTTGATCCAGCTGGTGTAGTACTCAATCGTTGCGCTCTCTTTGCCACTGCGCACACGTGGGCACAGGCGTCCCACGACGACTGGGTTGTCTTCGAGATCAACGTAGACGAAGATGTCGCGATCCATTACTTACTCGCATCGGTTTTCGTCTTCCGAGCCATGTACGGAGACTCTAGCGGGATTCTGTTGAGCCGCTGTTCTTCCACAAGCGACCGGCCCATCTCATCGAATTTGGCATTAGCTACCGCCGTCAGCTCCGGAAATCATAGAGCAGGACATTGAAGCAGTGACTGGCGTTCTTCGCACTTCGGGCCTTAAGCTTGGATCCAAATGTCGGGGAGTTCGAGCGCGCCATTTCTCATCGCGTGGGTGCCTCGGATACGATTCCCGCATTCCAAAAGTTCGCCACGGTATCGGCGAATTAAGTCAAGGCAACGCTGCCTGGAGGGGGACTCATTTTGTCCCCTCTCTAGCGGCGTTGTTCTCAAGAAGCATACGGGAGGACGGCCATGAAACTCTCAGAGACTGTCTTCAAATTCGCATTCTTCGGAACCCGAATCGGTCTGTTCTCATTGCGAACTTCGCAGCATCCCATCAGAAAATTCCCTGTTAATTCCCTGTTCCGTGCTTCAGCTCCTCGAGCTTACGTCGTCGATAAACCCAACCAGCAGACTTTCTTCCACGACGTTACGCCTCCAAACGAGTAATATTTCTCTGTTTTTTTCCCTGTTATTGGCTGAAGACGGCTGGGATCACGATTGTGCTTACCGCCCTTCATTGAGCCTTCAGCGCACTGAACTCGTTGAGAATAAAAGTACAGGTGACGACTGAGGCCCGAGTATTTCATGGGCACCTATTCTGCTAGATGACGACTCTCGAGCAATTCAGATTGGGGTGACTTCAGGCTATACTGTCACTTCCCAGCCTCGATGGTTGTGTGTCTTTGTCGACTGAATACTTTTCAAATTTATGGAACTCAAACCGGGCGGGTGAAGCGATTCGATGTGTGGAATTTGCGGCGCGATCGGAATTGATTCTAAAGAAACGGGCGAGGTTGTGGTTCGCCGCATGCTCGCCGCCATCGTTCATCGCGGCCCCGATGAGGAAGGAATTCTCATCGCCCCGCCCGTCGTCGCCGGTTCGCGGCGCCTGAGCATCATTGATCTTTCCGGCGGATCGCAGCCCATTTGGAACGAAACCGGCACGCTCGCCGTCGTCTACAACGGCGAAATTTACAATTTCCGCGAATTGCGCAAGGAACTGGAAGACAAGGGCCACACTTTCCTCACGCAATCCGACACCGAAGTCATCGTCCACGCCTATGAACAATGGGGCGAACAATCCGTCGCCAAACTGCGTGGCATGTTCGCGCTGGCGATAATCGAAATGCCGCAAGGTCGCGGGGGCCCCGCAGCCGCGGTGTTTCTCGCGCGTGATCCGCTGGGCATCAAACCGCTCTACTACGCAATCGGCGGCGGAGGCCTGTTATTCGCCTCCGAAGTGCGCGCGCTCCTCGCCAGCGGCTGCATTTCTCCGCAGCTTTCTGCCGCCGCGGTTCCTTCCTATTTGCTGTTCGGCTCCGTGAGCGAACCCATGACCATGGTCGAAGGCGTGCTTTCGCTTCCCCCGGGCCATTCCGTGAAAATTCACGCGAACGACCCGCGCCGCGTGCCCGCGCCAAAACTCTTCTGGAATTTCACCAAGGAGTTTTATCAGGACGAGGAAGCCGAAACCGGAACCGCATACGAGGAAGATTTCGCCTCAGTCGCCACTACTGTTCGCACGCTCCTCGAAGATTCCGTTCGCAGTCATCTGGTCGCAGATGTTCCTGTAGGCGTTTTTCTCAGCGGCGGAGTGGATTCCACAGCCATCGCCGCGCTCGCGAGCCACGTGCAAAAAGGCATTCACACTTTCACCGTGGCATTCCCCGACGCCGAATACAGCGAAGCCGAAATCGCGCGCAAGACCGCACAGCGCCTCGGCACTGAACACAGCGAGATGACCCTCTCCAGCGGCGAGATGGAAGCGCGCCTCGATGAGGCCGTCGCATCCTTCGATCAGCCCAGCATGGACGGCATCAACACGTATTTTGTTTCCTGGGCCGCGCGGCAGGCAGGATTGAAAGTAGCGCTCTCCGGTCTGGGCAGTGATGAACTCTTCGGCGGTTACACTTCGTTTCGCGCCACCGCGCAAGTCACGCGGCTCACCACTATGGCCCGCTTCTTCCCAAAACTCGCGCGCGAGCTGGCCACTTCCGGCATCAAGCGCTCGAAAGTTTATCGTGGCTCCCCCGACGCATTTCGCAAAGCCTTCTCTGCGTGGCTCGATCCCGACCTGCTTCCCTCGCCCTATTTTTTCACGCGCGCGCTTTTCACGCCGCAGACGGTCGTCTCCCGCCTGGGCGACGACTCCGCCATCTGGGAGTCCATGCTCTGGTCGCGCTGGCTGACTCAAGCGACGCGCCAATCGCGCCCCATGGATCGCTTCACGCGTATCTCCTGGCTCGAACTGCGCTCGTACTTGGTGAATACGCTGCTGCGCGATACTGATGCCATGAGCATGCATCACTCGCTCGAAGTGCGCGTCCCCTTCCTCGATGGGCCGCTCGTCGAATACGTTTTGGAACTACCCGAAGCGCTGAAGCGCAATCCTGCGCGACCGAAAGCCTTGCTCGTCGCAGCGCTGAAAGATTTGTTGCCCCCGGAAATCGTCAATCAAACCAAACGCACTTTCACTTTTCCGTGGGAGACATGGCTGCGCGGCAAATTGGGTGAACGCGTGGCGACCCAACTCGGCGATTGGTCGCCGGCTCTGGAATCCCGCCTCGACGGCCACTTCGCGCAAGCCGTCTGGAGAGACTTTCTCCGTGGCCGCACGACCTGGTCGCGCCCCTGGAGCCTCTACGTCCTGAACGAATGGGCCAAGCGCAATCTCCGCGTTCCAGAACCAACCGCTGAGCCGACGAGCAACGCCGCAGCAGCTCACGTCACCTAAATCACGGCACTTGTTTTGGTAGCATTGGCCTGCCCGCCACAGGAGGGCAATCTTCCCTGTGCGCCGTTGTTTTTTCGTAGCGCCAACGTACCGCCGGCCCCGCTGCCTGGTTGCGACCAACTTACAATCCTTCAACGATTCGTGCCGTTAGCAAACTAGAGCTATCCTCCGCAAATCCAGCCGCAGCCGCTTTCAACTTTGATACCCTTCTCTGAGTCGTCGATCGTTCATCTTGTCGTATCGTGCACAGCAGTTAATTCATCGAGGCCCTGCGCTTGACCGACAATCTCAAAACCCAAAGCCCCACGGCGCAATCCGCGCAAAACCCCAAGCGCGATGACTTGCTGCTCCTCATCAATTCCCTGAATCCCATCATCACCGTCGAAACTACTGAAGAGGAACGCCTCGAGGGCCTGCTACGCTCCATCTCCATCCAGCTCGTCGTCCCGCTCTACACCTGGAGCGTCACCACCGGCCTTGCGAAACTCAGCGGCGCGGCACTCTACGGCACCAGCCAGCCCGAGCAAGCCCTCGCCAATATCGCGCTCATCGAAGACGATGCCATCTTTCTGCTCCGCGATTTCGCGCGCTATTGCGACAACGACCGCATCAGCCGCCGCCTGCGCGACCTCGCGGACCAATTCCGAACCGCCCGCCGCTCCATCGTAATCGCTGCGGCCGCGATTGAACTGCCGCCGGAACTGAAAGGTGATTCAGTTCCCTTTCAATTGGGATTGCCCGACGCAAACGAACTAGCTCAATGCGTGAATCAGGTTTTGACCGAGACCAGCCGCGATTATCGCGCCCTCATGACGCTTGACGCTCCGGCCATCGCGCAGCTCGCGAAAAATCTAGTGGGCTTGACGAAAGATGAAGCCGCGCGAACTCTTCGCCGCTGCTTGCTCGCGCGCGGTATCGCCGATGCCGCCCTGCTCGATGCGGTGCTGGACGCCAAGCGCGCCTCGCTCCAAGCCGACGGCGTGCTCGAGCCCGTGCGCCGCGACACCACCTTTCTCGATGTCGCCGGACTCAAACATCTGCGCGAGTGGGTTGATAAACGCCGCAGCGCGCTGACTCCCGAAGGCCAGCGCTTTGGCCTCGTCCCCCCGAAAGGCGTGCTGATCACCGGCGTGCAAGGCTGCGGCAAGAGTATGGCTGCGCGTGCTATCGCCGGCGAGTGGGGCATCGAACTGGTGCGCCTCGATGCCGGCTCACTCTACGACAAGTACGTCGGCGAAAGCGAAAAGCGGCTTCACAAAGCGCTCGATCTCGCGCAGAAACTCGCCCCCGTCGTAATGTGGATTGACGAAATCGAAAAGGCCTTCGCGTCCGCGGGTTCCAGCGGTGACGCCGACGCAGGCTTGTCGCAGCGTCTCCTGGCCACGCTGCTCACCTGGATGCAAGATCATCAGAGCAACGTCTTCCTCGCCGCAACCTCGAACAACATTTCCAATCTGCCACCCGAGATGCTCCGCAAAGGCCGCTTCGATGAAATTTTTTTCGTGGATTTGCCGGACGCAGACGTCCGCGCCGCCCTCTTCGCGATTCATCTGAAAAAATGCGGCCGCGACGCCGCCACGTTCGATCTGCAAAAACTCGCCGCAGCCACCGACGGCTTCTCCGGCGCAGAAATCGAACAAGCTATCGCCTCCGGCCTCTACACCGCCTTCAGCCAAAAACAGCCACTCTCCGCCGACATCCTCTTCGCCGAAGTCCACAACACCCAGCCCCTAAGCGTCACCCGCACCGAAGACATCCAAGCCATCCGATCTTGGGCAAAAGACCGCGCCGTCCCCGCCGACTGAAAACCGCGAGCGACGCGTTCGCCTTTGACTCCACGATTGTGAATCGCGCTACGCCGCATTTCCCGAGCCGTTGACTCTGTGAATCGCCCTACAGGGCGATTCATCCTGAGATCCCACATTTTGCAGGACGGGCGCCTTTTACGTTAACTTTGATGTTGTCGTTGACGTTGCTTTTGTTCTTGCCTTTGTAGCGGCCGCCTTCAGGCGGGCGACTTTGACATTGTCGTTGACTCAGCCGTCGTACCGCCGCACTTTGGTGCGCCAGCCTCCGCAAACTCCAAATGCTCGACCTCAATGATCGGGGTACACTGTTGCCGCGCAACTGGCCAAGATGCAGAAAGCACGCCGCCCTCACTTTCGCACTGCCCTTCGCGGCGCGCTCCGCCTGCGCTGTCCCTATTGCCAGCAAGGGCGCATTCTTGCTCGCTGGCCAAATAAAATTTTCCCGCATTGTCCGCACTGCAGCCTTTCCTTCTTCCGCGAACAGGGTTACTACATCGGCGGCATGATCTTCACGTACGGCTTTACGATTGCCGTCGTCATCCCGGTTTTTCTAGTCTTGCTTTATCTGCCTGACATGAAGACCGTCTCTCAAAATACTCGCTTCGCCCTCTGGGTCTTCTTCGCCATCCCCCTCTCGCTGCTCTTCATGCCTTACGCCTACAGTCTCTGGCTTCATCTCGATTTTTGGCTCGAACCGTGGAGGCCCCCAGCACGCCCCTAGCCTTCCGCAATTCGCCACATCGTGATCTGCAGAAGTTTCTCCGCATCCGACGAGTTGCATTCAACGAATCCGTCGGAGCTGTCAAGCAGTTTCAAAATTGGAGGAGACTCGAAGTGGTATGCATACGCCCGACGGGAAAGCGTACGCATACTCCGACACGCAGGAGTTGTCAGAACTGTTCATAGTGGCCGGCGTGAACTGACGTGATTTGCAAATGCGATAAGAGCAAAATTCGCGGCTGGCGCACCCTCCCCCCGCTTAGCGTAGGGGTCTGCGCGATGGACTGCGTCACCTGCTATTCGTATCGCAGAGCGATCATGGGATCAACGCGCGTGGCGCGGCGCGCCGGAAAGTACGACGCCGCCACCGCATCGAGCGTCAGCAACGCCGAAACCGCAATAAACGTTGGAGGATCGTAGGCGCTGACGCCGAAGAGAAAACTTTGCAGCAAGCGCGTCAGAACCAGAGCTGCTACCAGGCCAACGCCCACGCCAAACAGCGCGAGCCGCAACCCTTGGCCAACGATGATGCGGAATACATCACGCGGCTGCGCGCCCAGCGCGACGCGAACGCCAATTTCACTGGTCCGCTGCGTCACGGTATATGACATCACGCCGTAAACGCCCACCCCCGCAAGAACCAGGGCGAGCAGCGCAAGAATTCCGATGAGCCAGGTTCGAAAACGGGGTTGCGCCACCGTAGTGGCCATATTCTCTTCCATGGTGCGAACCTTCACCAGGGGCTGATTGGGATCAATCTCCGCGAGTGCGGTACGAAGTGCCGACGTCTCCAGCGACGGATCGCCCGCCGTGCGCATCACCAGCGAAAGCTGAAACACCGGCAGAATCAAATCTGCTTGCCGATAAGGTAAGTACATTTCCGCCTGCGGGTCTGTGCCCAGTCCAAAGTGAACATCGCCGACTACGCCGACAATTTCCATGGTCGGCACTTCCTGGTCGGGCAACGCGCCGAGCTGCAGACGCTTTCCGAGAGGATTTTCGTCGTGGAAAAAAGTACGAGCCATCGTGGAATTAATCAGCACCACCGCAGGTGACTTTTCATTGTCCGCCCGCGTAAAAAATCTGCCGAGCACGAGCGGCACACCCAACGTCTCGAGATAATTCGGAGTTATGGTCCGGTACCCTGCGGCGACAAACTCATGCGGCGATTTCGGGGGGCGTCCAGTGATATTGAAATGGATGATGGAACCGCCGCCGCTTACCGGCAGAAAGGAAGCCGCAGCCGCAGATCTCACGCCAGGCAGCGTCCTGACGCGTTCGACCAGACGATCGAAAAACTGGTAGCGATCTTGCGCCTTGGCATAGGCCGTCGGCGAAAGAGGAATGTCAGCGACCAGCAGATGATCGGGCTGAAATCCCGGCGGCACTTCTTGCAATCGCGAAAAGCTTCGCAACAACAGCCCCGACCCGACCAGCAGCAGCATCGCCAGCGCAATTTCCAAAGCGACCAGCGCGCCGCGCAGCACATGTTGGCCCGGCCCGGCCGTCGAGCCGCGCGAGCCCTCATTCAGCGCCTCGCGCAAATCCAGCTTCGCCGTGCGCAGTGCCGGCACAATCCCGAAAAGCAATCCGGTTAACAGCGAAACTGCCGCAGTGAACGCCAGCACCCACAAATCCAATCCAATCGGCGCGCCCGGCGGAATGCTGTCTCCCGCTATCTTCGGCAGCAGTCCAATCGCAGCCCAAGCGACAATCACTCCAAGCAGGCCACCCGCCAGGGAAAGGAGCACGCTCTCAGTGAGAAGTTGCCGGATCACTCGCCCACGGCTCGCGCCCATCGCCGTGCGGATTGCCACTTCCCTGCCGCGAGAAGCTGCGCGCGCCAGCAAAAGGTTGGCGACATTCGCGCAGGCGATCAACAGAACAAAACTCACCGCGCCCAGCAGAAGCAACAACGCAGGACGCGAGTTTTGCACAATCTGGTCCTGCAGCCCCACTACATCCGCGCTGGTCCCCGTGTTGTAATTCGGATACTGCTGCTCCAGCCGCTTCGTGATTCCCACCATTTCCACGCGCGCTTGTTCTCGAGATACGCCCTCCTTCAGTCTCGCCAGCGGAATGATGCCGGGATGCCAATTGCGATCGTCGGGCAGCGTTTTCGCCCAAGGCATAGACGGCAAGTACACATCCGCGGGCTGCAGAATCTGGAAGCCGTTAGGCAAAATGCCCACGACGGTGTACGGCTGCAAGTCCAGGTTGATAGTCTTGCCGATGATGTCTCGCGAGCCGCCGAAGCGCCGTTGCCACAAGCCGAAGCTGAGCAACGCAACCGGCGTGCCTCCCGCGCGATCCTCCTCGGCTAGAAAAGTCCGGCCGACCTGCGCGTTGATTCCGAGCATGGAAAAAAGGCCCACCGTGGCCATTCGAACATTCAGGCGCTCGGGTTCTCCGGCCCCCGTCAGCGTGATCGAGCCGCTGCGCGTCGCTTCCATCGCCTCAAAGCTGTGGCTCTGGTCGCGCCAATCCAGATAATTTTCACGGGACGTCGAAATTACGGGAAACGGACTTCTTTCCGCTATCAGCACCAGCCGCGATGGGTCGCGAAAAGGAAGCGGTCGAAGCAGCACGCCGTTCACAACGCTGAAAATGGCAGTATTTGCGCCAATCCCCAGTGCTAGAGTGAGTACCGCGATTGCGGTGAACCCAGGATTCTTGCGCAGCGTGCGAACCCCGAAACGCAGGTCCTGAATCAATGTCCGCATGCCACCTCCGGTTTCTCAGCCAAGATGCAGAATGGAGCAATCGTACCGCAACTTGAATGCCCCATTCCAACTCATCAGACTCCCCGGGCGACTCACCGTTAGCATCCTCGTCGCGCCGAAATCGCGATCCCGAGCGTCTCGTGTACTGCCTCCCAGATCACATCAACCACAATGTTCGGCTCTGTGTACATCGGGGTGTGATCCACAGCGTACGAGCGAATTTTCGCGCCCATCCGTTCCGCCATGAAGCGCTGCGTCATGGATTTGATCATGCGATCTTCTTCCGCCAGCAAATACCACGTCGGCTTCGTCCGCCAGCTTGGCTGTGGAGTCACCTCTTGAATGCATTTCACGGCAATCGGTCGTTGCACCGCTGCCATGATCGCCGTCTGATCGGCCGAGGCTTTGTGAGCGACTGCTTTACGAAAGCCATCTGCTGGCATCCAGATGAAACCGTGTGAGTCCGGCGCCAGATGCGGAGCCTCTGGGTGCGGCGGCTCGCGATAGAAGACTTGCGCAACCGTTTCACCCTCCCCGGGAGCCAGCGCCGAAACGTACACCAAAGCCTTGATTCGATCGCCGGTTGGCCCGGCAATTACTGCTCCGGCGTATGCATGTCCAACCAGCACCAACGGCCCGTCGGTTCTCTCGATTGTTCTGGACACCGCCGCGATGTCGTCAGTAAGCGATGTCAGCGGAAGCGGAGCGCAGATTACGTCAAGGCCCAGGCGTTCCAACGGAAGAATCACGTTCTGCCAGCACGATCCGTCAGCCCAGGCCCCATGTGCTAACACCACGGTTCCCTTCTGCGCAGTCATTTCGCCCTCTTATGATCCGTTACGAGTTTATATCCCGTTCGCGTCGAAGAATTCTTTCATCGCCGCGGCAATCTCCACCACGTGCGTCTCCAAAGCAAAATGCCCCGTGTCGAGCATCTTCACCTGCGCGCCGGGTATGTCCCTGCGAAATGCTTCGGCTCCGGCGGGAATGAAAAAAGGATCGTTCTTGCCCCAAATTGCCAGCAAGGGAGGCTTCGCCTTGCGGAAATACTCCTGAAACGCTGGATACAGCGCGACGTTGGATGCATAATTCAAAAACAGATCTAGTTGAATGTCCTTGTTTCCTGGCCGCTCCATCAGCGCCGTGTCCAACGTGTAAGTTTCCGGCGCCACGCTATCCGGATTCGTCACTCCGTACGTGTACTGCCAGCGTGTGCCGTCGAGCGTCAGTACGTTCTTGGCGATCACTTCGCGGTTTTCGGCGTTTGGGAACGCCCAATATTTCCGGATCGGTCCCCACGCATCGCCGAGCCCTTCTTCATAGGCATTCCCGTTCTGTGAAACGATCGCTGTAATCCGTTCTGGATGCGCCATGGCCAGACGGAAGCCCGTTGGCGCTCCATAGTCGAAAACATAAATCGCGTACCGGTCAAGCTTGATCGCTTCCGTAAAAGCAGCCACCGTCGCAGCCAACCCGTCGAAGGAGTACTTATACTTTCGCTTCTCCGGCACTTCCGTAAATCCAAAACCGGGCAAGTCCGGTGCGATTACCCTGTAGCGATCCGCTAGCCGAGGAATTAGCTCGCGATACATAAACGAAGAAGTCGGAAATCCGTGCAGCAACAGCACCACCGGCGCCTGAGGATTGCCCGCCTCTCTGTAAAATACTTGAACGCCATCAGCTTCGATCTTGTGAATAGATGTAGATGGCACCGCCGCGTCCGTCTTTTGCCGTGTCGCTGAAACATTCTGTGCCATGGATGATTCCTCCTAAGGGTGCTGGCATCAGACTGCCAACACCAGACAAAGTAACCGTGACAGGTTACACCATAATGTCCGTAACTTGTCAATACGGCACACTCTGGTTACACTCTGTTCGGGCCGAATCCATTTGACTCAGTCCCAAAGCAAGCGAACTTCACAACCCGCTGCGCTGTTCTTGGCAGGGCATCTTGCGCTGGATTTTCTCAACACTCGCGTGCGATTGAACGGGAAGCTTGCGGATCTCCTGCAGCGCGATCAGGACGTACTATGTTGGCTCAAACGAGCGGGAGTCGCGGTTCCGCAATTTCGGCCGCATGCACCCCGGATGTCGCTTTTAGATTCCGCGCGAACGTTGCGTGAGAATATTCGCTCCCTTGTAGAAAAACGAAAGGCGGGGCGGCGCGGAAATCCCTCACTCCTCAATCATTTCCTGTCTTCCGCGCAGAGTCACTCCCGGCTCGTTTGGAACAAGCCACGCTCGCTGAATATCGAAAAAGTGAGACGTAAAGACACGCCCGAGGCGATCCTTGCGTCCGTAGCAGAAGCTGCCGCCCACCTGCTGGCGACGGCCGACTTCAAGTTGGTGAAGCATTGTGAAGACGACAAGTGCGTGCTCTGGTTCTCTGACCGCACTAAATCGCATCATCGCCGCTGGTGCAGCATGCGAATTTGTGGAAATCGCCAGAAGGTCGCGGCGTACAGACGCCGCCGTCGTACTCGCGCTGGATTGGTGTCTCGCCGCGGCTGAGGGTTTGGGTTTGAACGCAGCGTCGCAGTATGCGCTCCGCAAATCACACACTAGCTCGGCCCGCCAAGAGCACGCCCCGCCAGATAAGCAGCACGTCGGGCCCCATACCGCCGCATACTTTTTCAATTTATTCGTGAGACAGCGCGACGAATTTCCGCCACAATATTCATGATGGTCATCCTGGGCATCAACGCGTACCACGCCAACGCCTCCGCGGCGATTATCGCCGACGGCCGGCTGCTCGCCGCCGTCGAAGAAGAGCGCCTCAATCGCGTGAAATACGCGGCGGGTCTTCCCGTGCGCGCGATCCAATATTGCCTGGATCAAGCCGGCGTGAAACTCACCGAAGTGGACCACATCGCTATCCCGCGCAATCCCTGGGCGCGCCTGGGAACCAAACTGCGTTTTGCGATGCGCATGCCCAAATTCGCCCTCGATCGCGCCCGCGTGATGAAGCGTTTCGCCGGAATTCACGAAGACCTCGCCGCAGCCTTCGAAACTCCGGCGGCTGCAATCGGCGCGCAATTCCATCGCATCGAACATCACACCGCGCATCTCGCCAGCGCTTATTTCGTCTCGCCCTTCGAGCGCTCTGCCGTCCTTTCCGCGGATGGTCTCGGCGATTTCGCCAGTTCCATGTGGGCGCTGGGCGAAGGTCCGCGCATGAAGCCTCTCGGCGAAATCACCTTTCCGCATTCGCTCGGCATGTATTACACCGCGCTGACGCAATACATCGGTTTCTGGAAATTTGGAGACGAGTATAAGGTGATGGGCCTCGCCGCATACGGCCAGCCTGAATTTCTCGACGAATTTCGTCGCATCGTTTACGTGGATGCGCCGCTTTCCTTCCGCCTGGGCCTGGAATACTTCACCCACCAATCCCAAGGCGCGGACATGACTTGGCGCGATGCCGATCGCACACCCGTTCTTGGCCGCCTTTTTTCCACGCATCTCGAAAAACGCCTCGGCCCCACGCGCCAACCCGACCAGCCGCTCGAGCAGCGCCACTACAATCTCGCGGCCAGCATGCAAGCCGCGCTCGAAGAAGTCCTCGCCGCGCACTGGACCGCCCTCGCCGAAAAAACCGGCGAAAAATCGCTGTGCCTCGCCGGCGGCGTGGCCTTCAATTGCGTCGCCAACGGAAAAATATTCGATCACTCGCCGTTCGAGCGCGTGTATGTCCAACCGGCAGCGGGTGATGCCGGACTTTCCGTCGGCGCAGCCTTCGCCGTGAATCACCAAGTTCTCGGCCGCCCTCGCGAATTTGTGATGGACCACGCCGGATGGGGCCCGCAATTTTCAGCGCAGGAAATCCGCGCCGCTGTGGAAACCGCCGCCGCAAACGGCGACGACCTGCAAACCGCCGAGCATCTCGACGAGGCCGCTCTGCTCCGCGTCACCGCGCGCCACATCGCTGAAGGCAAAATCCTCGGCTGGTTTCAAGGCCGCGTCGAATGGGGCCCGCGCGCGCTCGGCCAGCGCAGCATTCTCGCTGACCCGCGCCGCCCTGAAATGAAGGATGTTCTCAATCGCCGCATCAAGCATCGCGAGACTTTTCGTCCGTTCGCGCCTTCCATTCTCGAAGAAGCCACCGGCGAATTCTTCGAGAAGACTCATCCATCACCGTTTATGACCTTCGCCTACAACGTGCGCCCCGAAAAACGCGCCGTGATTCCCGCGCCCACCCACGTGGACGGCACTGCACGGTTGCAAACCGTCAGCCGCGCGGCGAACCCGCTCTACTGGAAACTCATTCGCGCGTTCGGAGATCTCACCGGTGTGCCAGTCGTGTTAAACACTTCGTTCAACGACAACGAACCCATCGTCTGCCGACCCGCAGAAGCTCTCGATTGCTTTCAACGCACGCAGATGGACGTGCTGGTGATGGGCAACTTCGTGCTGGAGAAAAAATCCGTGGCCGCAAGCAAGGGAGAATCCACCGCCAGCGGCGCCGCGCGCGCAAAATAGCTCCGAGCACAAAATCACAACGAGGCCAAGCGCCAGCCGCGCCCCGCAACCCCGCGGCGAAACCAAATTCACAACCCAAACTCGAATCCACAACCTGATCCCGAAATGCACATCCTGCTCCTGAACGAATACTATCCGCCGGACACTTCGGCCACCGCGAAAATGGCCGCGCAAGTCGCCGAGGCATTGGCGCAGCGCCATCACGTGACCGTCGTAGCCGGCCGGCCCTCTTATGACCCCGATGCACGTTACTCCTACGCCCTGCTGCGCCGCGATACGCGCAACAAAGTCGCCATCGAATGCGTCGGTTCTACCGCGTTTCCGCGTCACCAGATGCCGCGGCGTGTTGCGAACTATCTTTCGTACCTCGCGCTGGCCGTGCCGCGTGCGCTGGCGCTGCGTCCGGATATTATTCTGGCGATGACGGACCCTCCCGTCGCAGGAATCGCCGGGGCATTCATCGCGCGGCTCGCGGGGCTGCCGTTTGTGTACAACATCCGCGACCTTTACCCGGACATGGCGGTGGGCGGGGACATTGTGCGGGCGGGCAAGTGGGTGGCGCGGTGGGAAGGTCTGCATCGGCGGGCGCTGAGGCAGGCCGCGCGCGTGATTGTGCTGGGCGATGACATGCGGGAGCGGATCCTGGCGAAGGGAGTCGCGGCTGAACGCGTCGTCGTGGTGCGCGACGGGACAACGCCTGCAACCACGTCCGCTTTGTCGCCTGCGAGCGCGCCCGCATCCGCCGCTGCGTCAATGCCGGACCGCAGCGATCCTGTCGTGCAGGAAATCCGGCACGGGTTTCCGTTTGTGGTGCTGCATGCGGGGAATTTGGGATTTTACGGGGCTTGGGACACTTTGCTGGCGGCGGCAAAAATCTTGAGCAACGAAAACACTGGGTTCGTGTTCATTGGGGATGGGGCGAACCGGGCGGCGCTGGAATTGGCGGCGCGCGAATTGCCGAATGTAAAATTTGCGCCGTTTCGGCCAGTATCGCAGCTCGCGCATGTGATGATGGCAGGCGACGTGCACATCGTTACAGTCAAGCGCGGGCTGGAGGGGGTGGTGGTGCCCAGCAAGCTGTACTCGATTCTTGCGGCGGGGCGTCCAATCCTGGTGGTCGGGCCGGCGGAATGCGACGCGGCGAGGATTGTGGTTGAATCCGGCTGCGGCGTGGCCGCTGATCCGGACGATCCCCCGGCGGTTGCTGCGGCCATTCGCGAACTTCGCGCGCAGCCTGAGCGCCTCGCGGAAATGGGGCGTCGGGCGCGGGAAACGGCGGCCAAATATGCTAGAGTTAATGAGCTTGAGCGGTTCGTCGCCATCGTTGAAGATGCCGCGCACGAACGCATCAGGTGAGCACGCCGCATCGCTGTACCACGCGAACCCAGCGCGTGAAAATGTGGCGTGAACACGTTGCATCAGAACAGCGCGTAGAAACCGCGCGCGAAAAAAATGTTCAACCACTCTGAACTGATCGCGTTCGCCGTGGCGCTACTCGCGTCGCTGGGCCTCACTGTGCCGATTCGGCAGCTGGCGCTGCGTTACGGGATGGTGGATAAGCCGGGGCCGCGCAAAGTTCATCTGCGTCCCATTCCGCTGCTCGGCGGGATCGCCATTTATCTGGGCTTCGTCCTTGCTGTGCTGCTGACGCGGCATGACGCGCCCTTGCAGCAAATCATTGGGATTCTCGCCGGGGCCACGCTGCTCGCGCTCGTCGGATTTCTGGATGATGGCGGCTTGCTGCATCACCAGGTAAAACTTTTCGTTGGCATGCCGCTCGCGGCTGTTTTTCTGATTGCTTCCGGCATTCGCGCGCAACTTTTTTCGCAATTCATTCCCGGCTTTGGCGGATTGGTTCTCGATTGGGGCCTTACTGTTTTGTGGGTGGTCGGCATCACCGCCGCGTTCAGCATTCTTGATCATATGGACGGCCTGTGCGCTGGCATCGCTGCGGTTGCGGCCGGTTTTTTCACCATTTCGGCGTATGCCAACGGGCAGACCATGGTTTCCACTCTCGCCGCCGCGACTTTGGGCGCAGCGCTTGGGTTTTTGCGCTGGAATTTCAATCCCGCGAAGATATTTATGGGTGACGGCGGCGCGATGCTCCTTGGTTTCCTGATGGCCACGCTCGGGCTGAAAATTCGTCCCGAAGGAGCGCTGTTCCCGCACACATGGCTGGTTCCGGTGCTGATACTGGGCGTGCCGATTTTTGACACGACGCTGGTTTCCATTTCGCGCGCGCGGCGGGGGCTGCTGCCCTTCACTTCTCCGGGCAAGGACCATACTGCGCACCGGCTTTCGAATCTGGGCCTGGGGCATCGCGGCGCGGTGCTGGTGCTGTACGCGCTTGCCATTGCGCTGGGATCGCTTGCGCTAGCTGTCCCTAATTTTTCTGCTGCTACTGTGTACACCCTCGCTGGGCTCCTCGTAGTTGGCGCGCTTGCCGCCGTGTTTGTCCTGGAAGCGCTGCCGTATGAACGGCAAGTCAAGTTGCATAAGCCGACTTCGGCGTCCTGAAAAGGTTCTGGTAGCGCAGGCCTGCGTGCGGTAGGCAGGCCTATCCCACCATGCATTGCGGTGTTGCGGTTAGAAAATCGTTTCTCGTTTAGTTTCATGAAGTTGGCGAATTTCTGAATCCGGAGTGTTGCGATTAGAAATATGCGCAGGGGATGGTTGCGGTGCGGAGCGGGCGCCGAGATGCGCGATTTTGTAGCGATTAGAAAATGTTTTCTGGTTTGTTGTGAGGGAGTTAGGTCGAGATTTAATATGTGGGTAGCGATCAGAAATGCGTGGTGGGTGAGTGGTGATCGGTGGCTGGTGAACCGCGAAGGATGATGCGCGACCGGTGAATGGTGATTCCTGGCGCGAAAAACGAGTGAAAAACGCGCGCCGAAATATGCGTTTTCCAGCCAATTAGAAAAATTCAACACACTGAATTCAGGGGAGTTGCGGGAATTTTTAATCGCGGCGTAGCCGATTAAAAAGGGGCGGGCGGAGTGTGGGCCTCGGGCGCTGCCTTTCGAAGCGGCACTGCCGCTTCTCAGGATGAATCGCGCTGTAGCGCGACTCATGGCAGCGCGAGCAGCGTGAACCATGTAGCCCCCTTGTCGAGATGAAATTAGCGCACGACTGATGATAACACAGTCGTTAAGGTAACTCAAGTGCAAACTGGGGGGGCGGGGGCCTCGCGGGGCCGGATCGTCGGCCAGCCGCCATCTACACGATTCACCGTATTGTCGGAGGGACTAGAATGTAACTCGAGGTATCGGAGTGAAAAACGCGCCCAAAACCGATGCAACTGGCCGTTCGGGACTAAAGAAGCCCCGGACAATCCTTATCGCCGACGACAGCGAAATGGTGCGAGCGAAAATCCGCCAGGCGCTTGAGCGGGAAACAGACTTCGAGATATGTGGCGAAGCGACCGATGGAGTGGAAGCGCTGGCGAAGGCTAAGGAATTGACGCCTGATTTGATTCTACTGGACGTGAAAATGCCGCGCCTCAATGGCCTGGAAGTGTCTGGAATATTACGCCGCGCGCAGCCGAGGATTCGGATAATGATGGTGACCATGTATACCGAAGAACTCAACGAGAAGCTGACATCCCTCTTCGGAATCGATGCTGTGTTCTCGAAGTCGGAAGGCGTAACCAAGTTGATCGAACGCGTTGAGAATCTTTTGGCCGCCTAGAACTCGGCATTGGGTGGGTGGCCCACCCGCCGGATCGAGCCAGGTTGGGGGCGAGCAACTCGAAAACACGCGGGAAAGGCACCGCGAGAGGTATGGCGCTTCGCGCCGTCCTTTTACCCTGAGACGGTAAGCGACAGAAAAGATGGGTTGTACTTTGTTGTGTTAGGCGATTGTGAGCGTCTAAGTCCCCACCCTTCGCGTGAAACAAAGGCGCGAAGGATGGGGCACCCGGAAATTCAACTGCGTAAGTTTAGGTGGTGTGGAAGGGTGGGCTATCCACCCTGCGGTTATTGAAGGGTGCAGGCTTGACTACCGAAAAGCTGTCCAGACCGGATATAATGCTGCCACGGCAGAGGGAGGTCCGTACTCTTGACCAAGCTTTTGACCGTGCTCGACGCTGCATTTTGACCCCCTGCGTACTCGACGCAGTTAAGCGAGCCGGACGAGCATGATTGAAAATTCTGGCGCCTGTTGGGATCACGGGGCAGTTCGGAAGCCGCGGCTAAGCCATGCGCTCCAAAATCGAGTAGAGAACGCCCGCTAGAAATGGCGGGCGTTTTGATTTGTAGGAGGTCAATATGGGTGTGATTGATGATGCAACAGAATTGGTAGGCTTGATCAAGAAGGTTGGCGATGCCGACCTTTATCGCCGGATCGTAAAGCTGGAAGGTGAAGTCATCGAGCTCACGCGGTCAAACCGCAATGCGGAAGAAAAAATAGCCGAAATGGAGCGGGCGCTGAAATTCAGCAAAGAATTAAAGTTCAAGGCGCCTTTTTACTGGCTCGACGAAGATAACAACCCTTATTGTCCTGGTTGCTGGGATTCCAAACACCTGGCGATCCACGTGACAGACAGTTGGGACCCGGTTCGATATAACCACAAGGAATGTCCGGCATGTAAGCACCACTACGCAACGCGCGCTGGCATTTAGCTGATTGGGGGTCGAACTTTTCTAAACTATCGAGTAGTTCACGTCCCTAAAATCCTTCGCGCTGATCAGCTGACTTTGTTGGCTCCTTGCTCCGAGTAGACTTGGTACCGTCAACGGCCAAGGTTCGGAGGAGCGGAAGGGTCGGCTGCCCGCCTTAACTCTGCCGCGCGCGACGGTATGTACGTACGAGGCTTGTGCCGCACCTCCCGTTCGACGCTGCCGCTGGGAGCGCCTCAGGGCAAGACGGCGCTCCGGGTTTTTATTGCGATGAGTCCCAGGCCTTCGGGCCTAGGCTAAGTTATGCCGCGCCTCCCGTCGACCCTGCCGCAGGCAGCGCCTCAGGGCAAGACGGCGCTGGGTTGGTGGGGCGGATGGGCGGCGCGGAGTGGGTGCGGTGCGATGAAACTGAACCGGGCGCTATAGGTTCGACAACGACTTCAGCGGCACACATCGCGCGAAGGGGAATGGCTGTTACAAATTCAAGAACTACGCTTGAGAAGGGCATACATTGCCTCGCACAGCCAAGAGTGTGTCAAGTTCCAGGACATGCTTTACACAGTGTTATCAGGACATCCTTTACACTTTGCGGGTCAGCTCACCCAGCGGTCCACCGCGGTGGACCGCTGGGTGACGAGGTCGAGTTCGCGCACCAGGCTGCGGCAGTAGTACACCAACACGCGCCCATCCAGACGCTCGATGCGCACCCATTCGCCCGCCAGCGCCCGGCTGATTTCCCAGGTGCGCCCTTGCAGCTGGAGCCGGCCTACCTTCGATACCCGGTAGACTTCCGCTCCCACTTCGTATTCCCAAGTCGGCGGCTGCGTCACATAGCGGCGTGCACTTTTCTGCCACACCGTCGCCGGCGTTTTCATCGCCAGCGCTTCGTGCGGCCGCTCGTGATTATATTCATGACGAAATTTGTCCAGCCAGATTTGCCGCTCCGCACGCGCCGGGATTCCTCGTCGCTGCATCGCCGCACTTAACGCTCCGTGAAAGCGCTCCACTTTCCCTTGCGTCTGCGGATGGCGATACCCGCTGAAGTGCAGCTGGATTCCTTGCCGCATGATCCACACCGTCAGCCAGGTCCAGCCCGCCGCCGCTTTCATGTTCCACCACGGCGTCCCGTGATCCATTAGCATCTCTTCCGGCACGCCACACTGCTGGAACGCTGCGATCAACTGCTGTTTTACGGGCGCCGCTTTGGTGGACCAGGTTCCGTGCAGCGCGATCGCATAGCGGCTGTGATCATCCAGCACCGACAGCGGACCCACCGGCGCGTCCCATCCCAGCGGGCTTTTGAAATCCATCTGCCACAACTGATTGGCGGCGCCGCGCTCGAAGCGCCCCACCGCCGCGCGAAACCGGTCTTGCGCTCGCACCAAACCACGCCGCAATAAAATCCGGTGCACCGTGATCACCGGCAGATGAATCCCCTCGTCCGCCAGCAACACTCGCAACTTCCGCGCGCCCCAGTCCGGCCGCTGCTGTCGCAACTCCACTACGCGCTCCTCCAGATCGCTGGCCGTCTGCGCCGGACTCTGGTGCGGACGCCGGCTCTTCTCCACCACGCCGGCAATCCCCTCCGCCGTATAGCGCCGCAGCCACTGATAACCTGTCGGCCGCGAGATCGCAAACTCCTCGCACAAGGCGCTCATCGTCTTCTCTCCGCGTTTCGCACTCACCACAAAACGTACGCGCTGCTCGTCTACATTCACCATTCCCCACGCCATCCTCGCCCTCGCCCGAGGGCTCGTTATCTCCGTATCCCTCGTTCACTCTCCCCGCCGAGTGTAAAGGATGTCCTGATAACGCTCTGTAAAGGATGTCATGAGACTGAACACAAGAGTGGCTGTGCCACGAAGTCAGGTGCTTGCTTGCCGGAGCGGCGTTGACAAAAACCCGGAGAGATCCTTCGCTTCGCTCGCTTCGCAAAATCACTCAGGGCAGGCAGGATGACGACGAGGCGTGGGAGGCGTGCTCGGAGAAAATTTTGTGGCGGGGCTACGGGGATTGATGGGGAATTACGGGGATTGGTGTTGGGCGGCGGCTTTGATGGCGTTTTCGAGGTCGGTGGCGATGCGGGATTTGGAGATGTAGCCGCGGACGCCGGCTTGGGCGGCGTAGCGGGCGAGGTCGAGGGATTCGAAGTGGGTGACGATGAGGATTTCAGCCTGGGGAGCGTCGCGGCGGATTAGTTCGGCGGCGGTGAGGCCGTCCATGGCGGGCATGGAGATGTCGAGGAGGATCACGTCGGGCTGAAGCTCGGCGGCTTTTTTAACGGCGTCGCGGCCGTCTTCGGCTTCGCCGCAGACTTTCCATTCGGGATGAAGCTCGAGGAGCATTTTGAGGCCGGTGCGTACGGTAAGGCTATCGTCTGCGATCAGGATGCGGACTTCGGACATTGATTTGTGGACCTCTTTCGAGTCTGTGTCTCGGCTGCGAAGCTGGAACTTCAGCGGCTAAAGCCGCTCGGATTCCGGGTGGTTTATGTCGTGGCTAAAGCCACGACCCACAAAGATTCCCGCAGTCTCGCACTGACTTCGAAGCCACGAATTTGGAAAAGCCTCGAGTTGCGACACAGGCTCCGTTCGCGCCGCGAAGTACTAGGGGTACTTTACAAATGGGGAAGGGAAATGCACATCGGGTGATTGATGTAGATGTGGTGGATTGCTGTATGCAGGTCTCGGTTTCGCCGCCGCGGGCGAAGGGCGGGGGGCGTGTTCGGCTTTGGCGCGGGTGAAATGGTGGGCTATACTGCTAGGCCGGTCGGCGGGGCGGAGCGTCTGGCGGACGGCGGGCGTGATGCGCTGCGCGGCGGACGTGGCGTCGCTTCAGTTTGCTTTGCTGGCGTTAAATATTTGCGTACTTATAATTGTGTTTGGCAATCGTAGAAGCTCATAAGGCTGACTGCACACGCACAACATGGCGCTCGACTCAGGCGAATCGAAAAATACATCCACGCGCAAAATTCAGGCGGCGGGGCCGCACGTTTCCAAGAGCGTTGCGGTGGTGGGCGGATCGGCGGCGGGGCTGCTGACGGCGTCGGTGCTGGCGCGGCAGGGCGTGGGAGTGCGCGTGTTTGAGCGGATCGAGACGCTGGAGCCGGCGGAGCGGACATTAATTGTGACGAACCGGATGCGGAGTTTGCTGGGGCGGGCGGCGGAAGGATGCATTGTCAACGAGATTCGGCGGTTTGAATTATTTACGGATGGGCGGTCGGCGACTTTTGAATTGAAGCAGCCGGATTTGATTATTGAGCGGCGGGCTTTGATACAGGGATTGGCGGAAGAGGCGCGGCGGGCCGGTGCGGGACTGGAACTGGGGCGACGTTTTCATGCGCTGCATTCGAATGGGCGCGGGCTGGTGCTGGAAGTGGAGCGTTGTACGGACGGAAGCCGCGAGGAAGTTCACGCGGATACGATTATCGGCGGGGATGGAGCGGCGAGTCGCGTGGCGAAGGCGGCGGGATGGGCGCCGTTATCAACCGCGCCGTTGGTGCAGGCGATTGTGCCGCTGCCGAAAGATATGGCGCCGGATACGGCGCGGGTGTGGTTCGTGCCGCAGGACACACCTTATTTTTATTGGTTGATTCCGGAATCGCCGACGCGCGGGGCGTTGGGATTGATTGGGGAGACGGGGCCGGAGACGCGTCGGCTGCTGGAAAATTTCTTGGAGAAGCGCGGATTGACGCCTGTGGAATTTCAGGGCGCGCGGATTCCGGTGTACACGGGGTGGGTGCCGGTGCGGCGGCGGGTGGGGCACGGGTCGGTGTATTTGGTGGGGGATGCAGCGGCGCAGGTGAAGGTGACTACTGTGGGCGGAATTGTTACGGGATTTCGGGGGGCGTTGGGCGTGGCGGAAGCGATTTTGAATGGCGGGTCGAGTGGCGGGTTGCGAAAATTGCGGCGCGAGCTGGATCTGCATTTGCTTTTGCGGCGGTCGTTGCATGAATTCCAGCAGGATGATTACAGCAAGCTGGTGGATCTGCTGAATGATCCGGCGAAACAGTCGTTGAGTGAATATTCTCGCGATGAGGCTTGGAAAATTTTGTGGCGCGTTTGTTTTAGCCAGCCGCGATTGATTTTGCTGGGGCTGCGCGGGTTGTTGACGCACAGCCGGTCGTTGCGCGGTGTGCGCCGGTCGAGCGTGTAGGGATTTGTGGCCGCGTTGGCTGTTTGCGGGATATTTTTGCTGAAACCCCTTCCTTGCGTTGTTCCTTGCGTTCTTAATCAATCTGCTAATTTTTTGCGTGAAGGTGTGTAGCGTGTACATTCTGGGATTGTCCGCGATGGGGCACGATTCGGCAGCGGCGCTGCTGGGGGAATCCGGGATTGTGGCGGCTATGGAGGAAAGCAAGCTGGCGCGCAGGCGTGGGATCGAAGGAATTCCGCGCGAGGCGATTCGATATTGTTTGGAGCGCGCTGGGATTGGCTGGCGCGATGTGGCGCATGTAGCGATCGCGAGCCGTCCTTGGAGGGCTTGGCAGAGGCAGGCTTCGTTTCGTGCGAAATTGGCGCCGCTTGCGCCGGTTTCCAGCGGGTATTTTGTAAATAAGGCTTCGGGAGAGTTGGGGCGCGAGTTGAATAATGTGCGCATCGTGCGGCAGATGGCGGGGGCGCCGGACGGGCGTGTTGTATCGCTAGATCATCACCTGTGCCACGCAGCGAGTGCGTATTACGCTTCGGCTTTCGAGCGCGCGCTGGTGGTGTCCTTGGATGAGAAGGGCGATGGACGTGCGGGTTTTGTCGGGATTGGTGAGGGCGCAGGGTTGCGCGAGGTTGCTTCGCTAGCGTTGCCGCATTCGCTGGCTTGGGTGTATTCGCAGGTGACGAAATTATTGGGATTTCGCGCGCACGCGGATGAGCACAAGACCCAGTGGCTGAGTATTTGTGGCGAGGGCGGCGGTGAGTTACGTGGCGCGAAGGACGGCTCGGCGGCGTCGGGCACTGCGGAGCTCGCGGATTTGTTTTTGGAGATGCTGCGGCGTGAACCGCGCGGGCCAGCGCATCTGAACGCGAAATATTTTCGGCACGGATTTGCGGGCGAGCTTTCATTTACTCACGAGTTTTATCGTCGCGCGGGGATTGCGCACGAACCAGCGGAGGACGCGCCGGAAACGCGGGTGGCTGAAGCGTTGCGGGCGAAAATCGCGGCTGGGTTACAGCAGGCTTGCGAGATTATTTTGGGCCAATGGCTGGCGGCGCTGCGCGAACAATACAAAGAGCGCGCGTTGTGCTTGGCGGGCGGGTTGTTTTTGAATCCGTTGTTGGTGGCGGCGATTGAGGCGGGCGCTGGTTTTGAGGATGTTTTTGTGCAGCCTGCTGCCGGGAACGAAGGGACGGCGTTGGGAGCTGCCTGGCTGGTTTGGCATCAGCAGCTGGGGCATGAGCGCTTGGCGGCGATGCCTGCACCTTATTGGGGGCCGGCGTACAGCAACGGAGAAATCAAGAAGGTGCTGGAGAACTGCAAGGCCGCTTATCATTGGTGCGATTCGGACGAGCGGAAACTTAGTGAAGCGGCACGGCTGCTGCAAGCGGGGAAAATCGTGGCGTGGTTTCAGGGGGCGGCGGAGTTCGGGCCGCGGGCGCTGGGGAATCGCAGTTTACTGGCGTCGCCGTGGGCGCCTTATGCGAAGGAAAATTTGAACGATTATGTGAAGCATCGGGAATCGTTCCGGCCGTTTGCGCTGGCAATTCCGGAGGAGTGTTGCGCGGAATATTTTGAATGTTCGCCAAATGGGCGGTTTCTTACCACGATGGCGAGAGCAAACGCGGCGGGACGTAAATTATTGGCGGGTTTGCCGCCGGGTTTTTTGCTGCAGGACGATTTGGTGCGTTTGCAGGTGGTGCGAGCGGCGGACAATCCGCTTTTCTGGAAATTGCTGCAGCGTTCGGGGGAAAGCGCACCGGCGCCGATGCTGGTGAATACATCGTTCAATTTATTTGGAGAGCCACTGGTGGTTACGCCGCGGGATGCGGTGCGGAGTTATTTTTGTTCGGGAGCGGATGCATTGGTGGCGGGAAATTTTCTTTTGGAGAAGCGGTAGGACGCGAGCGCTAAGTCGTAGTTTATGGCCTCAGCGGCTAAAGCCGCTCTGATTATGCGACGCTTGTGGCACGGCTGAAGCCGTGCCCTGACGAAAACCAGTCGCACATTTGCACACTCTGAGGCAGCGGCGTGGCGAAGACCTGTCGATCATAACCACACTCTGAAGCCGTGGCTTGACGCAAAGAACACGCGAATAGGAAACGATGGCGAACACTGAAGATTCAACGTTACGCAGTCCGCGACACCGGCGCCGGCCGAAAATTGTTTTGCTGGCGATTTTGGCGTTGCTGGTGGTGATGGGCGTAGTGGTGTTTCGCAATGCGGGGCGCTGGCTGGTGCGGCAAGATCCGCTGGGCAAGGCTGATGTGATTGTGGTGCTGAGCGGTGGGTTGCCGTTTCGCGCGGAAGCTGCGGCGAGCGTTTTCAAATCAGGATATGCGCCGGCGGTGTGGGTGAGCCGGCCGGGAGGTCCGCAGGAGGAATTGGCCGCGCTGGGAATCCATTTTGTGGGAGAAGAAGAATACAATCGCGAGATCATGGTGCAGGAAGGCGTGCCGGATTCGGCGATACAGATTTTTCCGGATGCCGTCGCCAATACGCAGCAAGAAGTGGACGAGATTTCGCGGGAAATGCGACGGGACGGTAAGCACACTGCTATCATCGTTACGTCGCCGCAGCATACGCGACGGGTGAAGGCGTTGTGGCGAAAACTGGTGGGCGATGATCCGCGGTTAATTGTGCGAGCGGCGCCGGACGACCCATTCGACGCGGACCACTGGTGGAGGAACACGCAGGACGTACTGGCGGTGGTGCGGGAATCCTTGGGATTGCTGAATGTGTGGTCGGGATTGCCGGTGCGACCTCATTTGCAATGACCGTTGGGCATAGGCAACAATTGTTGCGATTGTCATAAAGACGCGTGGCTCCGCGTATAACATTGACGGTTTGAGTCGAAGTGGAGAAAGCAATTTTGGTTAGGGAGAGGACATTGAAGATTTCGGTGATTGGGGCGGGTTATGTGGGCTTGGTGACGGGCGGGTGCCTGGCGGGGCTCGGTCACGAAGTGGTATGCACGGACAGCGACGCGGAAAAGTTGAAAGTTCTGGAATCGGGGCGGCTGCCGATATACGAGCCGGGGCTGGACGTGGTGATTGCGCAGGCGTGCAAGGCAGGGCGACTGAGTTTTCGCGCGAACGCCGCGGAGACGGTTCGGTACGGCGAAGCGATTTTCATATGCGTAGGCACTCCACCGCGACCGAACGGCAGCGCGGACTTGAGCGCGATTGATCACGTGGCGCGGCTGGTGGCGACGGAAGCACGCACACCGAAGCTGGTGATCGAGAAGAGCACGGTGCCGGCTCAAACCGGGCAGGAATTGAAACGAGCGCTGGCGGTGTACGGCCGCAAGTCCGATGTGATCTTTCGGGTGGCGTCGAATCCGGAATTTTTGCGTGAAGGAACGGCGGTGGTGGATTTTCTGCACCCCGACCGGATCGTGGTAGGGGTTGAGGACGAGGTAGCCGAGAAACAATTGAAAGAGATTTACCGACCGCTGCTGGAGCGGACTTTTACGTGCCCGGTACACAAGGGGAAATGCCCGGATGTGGCGCTGCCGGCGTGGCTGGTGACGACGATTAACAGCGCGGAGTTGATTAAACATGCGTCGAATTCGTTTTTAGCGGTGAAGATTTCGTACGCGAATATGGTGGCTGATCTGGCGGAAAAACTGGGCGCAGATATTGAAGAAGTGGTGCGCGCGGTAGGGATGGATCCGCGCATCGGACCGAGTTTTTTTCACGCGGGACTTGGGTTTGGCGGATTCTGCCTGCCGAAGGATTTGCAGGCGTTCGTCTATCTGGCGGAAAAATCGGGCGTGGATTTTTCGATGCTGAAGGAAGCGGAAAACATTAATAAGCGGCGCATTGAGCTTTTCGTGGACAAGGTTCGCCGGGCGTTGTGGGTGGTGAAAGGCAAACAGATCGCCGTGCTGGGATTGGCGTTCAAGCCTAACACGGACGACATACGATTCGCGCCGGCTATTGACCTGATTCACGAGCTGCTGAGGGAAGGAGCGCTGATTCGCGCGTACGATCCAGAGGCGGTGGAGAAAGCGCGGGCGGTGCTGCCGCAGATTCAGTATGGAGAGACTGCTTATGAAGCAGCGGAGGGCGCGGACGCGTTGTTGATCGCGACGGAGTGGGAGCAATTTCGCGATCTGGATTGGGGGCGGGTGCGCGATTCGATGGTGCGGCCGCTAATATTGGATGGGCGGAATTTGCTATCGGGGAAAGAGATGAAGGGGCATGGGTTTGAGTATTATTCGATGGGACGTCCGGATTGATCCTCAGTAAGTCTAAGAAAGAGCACAGGCAAGATTGCCTATGCTACCTCCTGCCGCGCAATGCGGCGTCATGACAATGGATGGCGCACATTATTTTGCTGGGGTGGATTGGGCTACTTTTTCGCGGAAATATTCGTAGGTGCGTTGCAGGCCTTCCTCCAGGGTTACCTCGGGCTCCCAATTCAGGATGCGTTTGGCTTTGGTAATGTCGGGGCAGCGTTGCTTCGGGTCGTCTTGCGGGAGCGGATGGAACACGATTGGAGTTTTGGCGCCTACTAGTTTGCGGACGCGTTCGGCGAATTCGAGGATGGTGATTTCCTGGGGATTGCCGATGTTGGTGGGCTCGTGCTCGTTCGATTCTAGGAGCTTGTAGATTCCGGCTAGCAGATCGGAGACGTAGCAGAAGCTGCGAGTTTGTTTGCCATCGCCGTAGACGGTGATGGGTTCGCCGACAAGGGCCTGGTAGAGAAAATTGGGGAGGGCGCGGCCGTCGTTGAGGCGCATGCGCGGGCCGTAGGTATTAAAGATACGGACGATGCGCGTATCGAGACCGTGATAGCGGTGATAGGCCATGGTCATGGCTTCGGCGTACCGCTTGGATTCGTCGTAAACGCCGCGAGGGCCGACAGGATTTACGTGGCCCCAGTAACTTTCGGGCTGGGGGCTGACTTGGGGATCGCCGTAGCATTCGGAAGTGGAGGCGAGGAGGTAGCGGGCGTTTTTGGCCATGGCGAGGCCCAAGGAATTGTGGGTGCCGAGGGCGCCGACTTTCAGAGTTTGGATGGGATATTTCAGATAGTCGGGTGGGCTGGCAGGGGAAGCGAAATGCAGGACGACGTCCACGGGGCCGGGGACTTCGATGTAGCGGGAGACGTCCTGGTGCGCGAAGCGAAATTTTGCGTGCGGGAGAAGATGGGCGACGTTGGAGTCGCTGCCGGTGACCAGATTATCGAGGCAGAGAACTTCCCAGCCTTTTTCCAGAAGCAGCTCGCAGAGGTGCGAACCTAGAAAACCTGCTCCGCCGGTGATTACTGCGCGCAATTGGAGGCTCCTTGATCGCGATGGGGATTGGTCGCGATCGCGTGGCGATCATTATCTATGAAATGGGGGCGTGGGGGAATACGGGAGGAGCAATTCGGATTACAGCAACGAGTGCTCGGCGGGGCGACTCACAAGCAGAGTCCCTACCGATGTTCGACAGGCGAGGCGGGGGCGGGCATGGCATGCCGTGCCCGTGCGGATGCAAAGGCTGGCGGTCTGAAGACCGCCGCTACAAAGGCTTATTTTGAGCGCGCCTTCGCTCAGTGGGAGGCGGCTGGGACTACGGCGGCGACTGGGAAGGCGGTGGTGTGATCGAGGACGATGCGCCAGCCTTCGGGAAATTTTCTGAAGTCGAGGGAGAAGACGCCGGAGGGTTGGTCGGATTCGCGGAGCAGGTGGAATTTTCCTACTACGTAGGCGGCATCGGGGCAGGTCACGTGCACCTCCAAGTCAGAGAAGGATACGGTGCCCATGGATTTGCGATCGGGATAGGAATGATGGTAGCGGTCGAGGACTGCTTGCCAGCCATGGGCGATGCCGTTCGCGCCGAGAAATTCCGTTTGCTCTGAGTTCCAGTAGCTGGTCATGAAGGCGTCAATATCGCCGCGATTCCAGGCGGCGGTTTGCATGTCGAGGACGGCGCGGATTTGGGCTTCTTCGGAGGGATTCGCCGGGGATGCGGTGGAGGGGCGGGAGGCCAGCGCGAGGCAGATCGTTACGGCTATGGCGGCTAGTAGGGTGAGGCGGGATTTTGTGGACATTTTGTGTTCCTCCTGAATTGCGCGATTGAAAATGTGTTTGTGCATCGAGGCGGCCATTACAATTGCAGAACCGACGGCAACGGCTGCGCGGTTCAATGGACCTGAACCGGCCGCTACCCTTCGATCCCGCACTGCGGGATCTCAGGATGAATCGCGCTGTGGCGCGATTCACAAATTCAACAACAACGGCGACTGCAAGACGCCAATCGGGAGATTGGCGTTCCCAGGCGAAAACGCTGCGAAAGCGTATGCTGCTTAATTCTTGCGGGGCACACGTTATCAATGAATGGCTTGGGCAACAACCGTTCAAGCGGATTCGATGGGGCGAGGGCAGGCCTGCGCGGGGGGTTTACTTTGATTGGTACTGAAGGCCTATTGTGGCGGACGGAGGGGTACGGCAAACTGGGTGAGGTCGAACATGTTTATATCAGCGTTCATTCTCGTGATCTGCACCGCAGCGATGATTCAGTTCGCCGTGTTTAGTTGGCGGGCTGGGCTGCTGCGGACGATTGCCACCGAGCCGGTGGGTGAGCAGGCCGAGCTGATGGCCGAGATCTCCCGTAATCTATTGAACGGAAAAGACTTCGCTGATGCGTCCAGTTTGCAGGGACTTTGCCCGGATTTGAAGCGGGGGCGGGTTAACTTGCGGTCGGTGCAGGTTTACTACAGCTTGCTGAAGGCGATGAGCCGGCTGGGAGACCTGATTGTGGCACCGGGTGCAAATGGATTCGGCGGCTGGACGAGCCGCGAGATGGCTCTGTGTACGCAATACACCGCTGCGGTGTTGTCGCAGCGGCTGCGCAGCAATCAAGAGCTGGCGGCGGAAGTCCGGTCTTACTAGTCCTCGCACGAGCTGCTTCGCAGTGCTTAGCGGTTTAGCACCTCGCGGGAATCCATCCTTTTATCCTTTCTGTCCTACCAGCCAGTTGCCTGATACGCCATGCGGAGTGGGTATTTCCCATCGGCGGTGCGGGTTTTCATGCCTAAATATTGTGGGTGAATCCAACAGCTATTAGGTGTGTGCCGACCGAAGGAGGCGCCATGAAGAGCCGCGCCAGATTTACTAGTTTGCTAGCATTTATAATTTTGGCCCTACTCCAGTTCTCTGCTTGCTCCGGCACACCATCCACGTTCAACAAGGTGACTATTTCGCCCAGCGGGACGATGTACCTGGGACAGGGCGGGACGATTCCGTTAATCAGCGCTACGGTGTTGAACGATACGCAGCTGAACGGCGGCGTGACGTTTACCTTGCTGCCGGTGGGAGTGGGATCGGGAACGGTTACGCAGCTGAGTTCGACGACGGCGAGCTTTGCGGCACCGGGTGCGGTGACGGCTGAGACGATTGTGACGATTACGGCTACGTCGGTGGATTTTCCGAAGCAATCGGCGACGTTGACGGTGAAGATCGAGCCGCCGCCTTCGATTACGACTACTTCGGTGGCAGATGCAACTTTGAATGCGGCGTATAGTGCGACGGTTACGGCGACTGGCGGAGTGCCTCCGTTGGCGTGGACTCTCTCATCGGGGACGCTGCCGGCTGGATTGTCTTTGGGTAAGAGCACGACCGACACCGTGAACATCACCGGTAAAGCGACGGTGGCGGGAGTGTACACGTTCACTGTGACGGTGACGGATGCTACCGGGGCTTCGAGTACCTCAGGGCAGCTGCAGATTGTGGTGAGCAGTCTGGCGTTGACGACGACTTCGCCGCTGCCACCGGGGACGGTGGGCACGTTATACGTCGGCGTGCAATTCGCGGCAACCGGAGGGACACCGCCGTATGCATTTTCGTTGGCGGCTGGATCGAATTTGCCGCCGGGTCTGCAGCTTAATGCTGGGGACCTGACGGGCACACCGACGACGGTGGGCAATTACAGCTTCGGCATCAGCGTGACGGACAGCGAAAATCCGGCGCCGGTGATCACGAACACGTACACGCTGGTGGTGAATCCGGTGCAGAATCTAACGCTGCTTACTGGTCCGTACGCGTTCAGCTTCAGCGGGTTTGGCGCTGGCGGATACGTGGCGGCATCCGGAGCATTTACCGCAGATGGCAACGGCAATATCACGAAGGGTGACGCAGACTTCACGACGCTGCAAGCGAACAAGCTGTACACAAACTTAACCGGGACGTATACGTTGGGAGTGGACGGCCGCGGGACGATCACGTTCGCGAGCGTTGCGGGTACGCCGACGTTTGCGTTCGCGATTGATACGGGCGGCTCGGGGCACGGGCGGCTTATTGAGTTTGATGGAACGGGCACGCGAGGTTCGGGACGTCTGGAGGCGCAGAGCGTAAGCACATGCGTGGTGGGCACAACGACCACGTACATCGGAAACTTCGCGTTTGGGGGAAACGGATTTACGTCGTCGGCGGGTGCGTCTGGCGCAGGACCGTTGGCGTTTGCCGGAGCAATTACGGCAGTCCCGCCGATCGCGCCGAACACGGTAGGGAGCCTGGGACCTGGGGAAATGGACGAAAACGTTCCGGGATCATTCCCATTGGGCAGCGCGGGAGGCGATCCAATTTCGGGTACCTACCAGTCTGGCGCCGATTCCACTCACTGCATATTTCAAATGAGCGCGTCCATTGGCAACCTGAATTACGACGTCTATCCTGTTTCTGCGATCGAGGCTTTTCTGATTGAGACCGATACAGCGACGAGTCCATCAAGTCCGTACGTAAGCATTGCGGACATGAAGTTGCAGATTGGACAGCCGTTCTTTGGCACGGTGATTAATAGCCCGATGGCGGGGGGCGTCAGCGGCACAGTGCTGAACGTGCCGTATGTGTCGGTGGTGCAGCTGGTTCCCGGAGGCGCGAACTTTGATCTATCGCTCACGGACAACGAAGGCGGGATAGTGAGCGGGACAGCGGGAACTCCGCAATCCGTAACATACAGCAGCGATCAATACGGTCGCGTGTTCACGGGTCTGGTGATCAACAGCGCGTTCGAGCCGGTGCTGTATATGATCGACTCGCGAGACGCGTTCGTGATGGGCCAATTGGGTGGCGCGCCGATTCTTGGCGAGCTAGATGCGCAATCCCAACCCGCGAGTTTCACGCCTACATTCATCGCTCAAAATACGTCACTGGTGGAAGGAACTTCGGCGCCGGCGGTCAGTGGAGATCGCGATCTTTCCGGCTATCTGATGTTTAATGGTGCCGTGGTGCCCGCGACGGTGAACGGAACGCAGGATGAGAGCACGTCATCGGCGAATACGTCGGCGGAGACGGTGACGGGGACGTATGTGCTTTCGAGCACTGGCGCGACGGACGGGAGCGGGACGGTTACCTTGACTTCGCCGGCTGCATTCACGGGGGCGTTTTATATTGTGTCGCCGACAAAGATGGTGATGCTCACGACTACTACCGGCGATGCGCATCCGGTTTTGGTGATCATCGGACATTAGTTGCGGGTGGCGAAGCGCGCCCCGAATCGGTATGGGGCATTGCGGTTTGCGGAGTCGTAGCCGCACGTTCTAAAGCTGTACCGCACCTACGGCGCTCCGGACTTTTCTTGCGATATTTCCCAGGCCTCCCGGCCTGGGCTAACTTGTGCCGCGCCTACGGCGCTGGTTTCAACCGCGCTTGAGGCTGAAACGGCACTTATGTGGAGTAACGAAACAAAGCTCCCAGCAGCCTAATACGCCCAACGCATGAGGACTGCGCCGGTGGTGTAGCCGGCGCCTACGGCGATGAGGAGGACGAGGTCGCCTTTGCGGAGGCGCTTCTGTTCTACGGCGTCCGTAATGCCGAGGGGAATGGTGCCGGCGGTGGTGTTTCCGAAGCGGTCGATATTTACGAGAACTTTCGAATCGTCAACGCCTAGACGTTCCTGCATGCCGCGAATAATGCGCAGATTGGCCTGGTGTGGGACGACCAGGGCGAGATCTTTGCTTGTCAGTCCGTTGCGCTCGAGGATTTCGACGGCGAGCTCGCTCATGCGGCGCACGGCGTACTTGAACACTTGGGCGCCTTCCTGATGGACGAAGTGCATGCGACTGTCTATGGTTTGCTGCGACGCTGGATTCAGCGAGCCGCCGCCGGGCATGTAGAGGTTGCAGCCGCCAGAACCATCCACGTCATGAATGAAATCAAGGATGCCTTCGGAGTCGGAGGCGGCGGGTTCGATGAGAACGGCGCCGGCGCCGTCTCCAAAGAGGACGCAGGTGGCGCGGTCGGTGTAATCGAGAATGGAAGTCATCACGTCACTGCCGATGACCAGAACTTTTTTGTGGGCGCCGCTGGCGACGAATTGCGCGCCGACGGTCAGGGCGTAGAGGAAACCGGAACACGCGGCCGAGAGATCGAAGCCCCAGGCATTTTTCGCGCCGATGCGATCCTGGATGAGGCAGGCGGTGGCGGGAAAAAGCATGTCGGGAGTGACGGTGGCGACGACGATGAGGCCGACGTCGTCTGGGCTGACGCCGCGGGCGGCGAGGAGTTTTCGGGCCGCTTCTGCGCCGAGATGGGACGAGGCAACGCCGGGGTCAGCGTAATGCCGCTCGCGAATTCCAGTGCGGGTGCGAATCCATTCGTCGCTGGTGTCCACTCGCTTTTCGAGATCAAGGTTGGTGACCACGCGCGGCGGAACGTATCCGGCCACTCCGGTGATTTTTGCGGCGATGCGTCGGCCCATTCATTTCCCCCAGGAAGAAAGAAAAGAAAGAAATTAAAAGAACAGCAGCAGATTGTATGCAATTCGAAGCGGGTGTGACAAGGGATTGTCGCGAAGAATGGTGGATCAGTTTCCGGTTGATGCGTCAGTAGGGCGGTGGCACTGCTCGAGCGTCCGGCGATTGATTATGACTTGCGGCCTAGCGCTGCGATGTGGAAGTGACATAGACCATCACTGCGATCATCACCGCAAAACCGAATATCGATCCGAAGACTATGATGATTACCTCAGTCCTCCACTTGCGATCGACGCGCCAGTGATGGCGCCATGCTGCCTCCAGGGTCCGGTATTTGTGTAGAAATCGCACGAACGGTTTCCTATCTGGCAGAGACTATCTATGTTCATTAAATTGTCCAGTACCGAAAATGGTAAACGAAAGTACTGGCGCTCCGCGCGGAGCTTTTCGGCTTTTGTTTGCCCGAGAGGTCTTGAATCACGCAGCACGCCCATACGCGATGAGCACAGGCTTTTTTTTCACGCGGAACGGCAGGCTTACGGATGGCGGTGGACGATCTTCCCTCATCGGGATCGATATCTCTTAGAGGCATTGGCGGCGGCCGCGTGCCAAAACCGCGCAAGACGTGGGCGGCACACGGCTGATTGCGTTGCGGAACGTCTGAAGCAGTGTTTCCCTTTTCCGGTAAGAGCGATAGTCGTCCAAGTGCCGCGACGGTGCGCTTCGATTATTTCTGGGGCGCGTTGCAGGACAACTTTTGCATAGCCGACAATCCACCGGGCTGGCCAGCCTCGGCCATGATGCCGACCATTGTTTCTCTCGTGACCGCCCTCAGCGCGAGGTCTGCGTTCGCCGCCGCTCGCTTTCTCTCATGATTTCGTTTATATCCGCCGCTGGACGTATCTCGATTGATCCACACTGCAACTTCACTCCCGGAGATTGCGAGATGAGCTGAATTGCGTGATTCAGATCGCGCGCTTCAAGCACTTGAATTCCACCCAATTGCTCCTTCGTTTCCGCGTATGGACCGTCTGTCACTGCAACCTTCCCGTCCTTCCAACCGACGGTGACCGCCGTGTTGGGGGGCTGAAGAGGTTCCTCGGCGAGCAAATGTCCGTTCTTGCGCAGTTCGTCGTTGTAGCTAAAACACTCGTCCAGCACGGTGTTGCGCTCGCTTTCAGACATGTTTTCGAACTTGCCCGGCTCGAGATAGCCCAAACAGATGTATTTCATTGGGTCCTCCGTCAGAGACCGTGTAACACATCGATTGATGCGGTTGCTTGTCGCTAGTTAAATCAGAACTCGCGGGCTAGCCGGTGGCATATGCTCGCCGCAGTGCGACCATCCACGCTTCTGTGAATCGCTTCGAAACGGCTGCGTCGGGGACGAACACATCGAAACCGTGAAACGCGCCTGGAACTACAAGGAGTTCCGTCGGAACTCCGGCGTCGATCAGGCGGCGGGCGTATTCGAGATCCTCATCCACAAACAGATCGAGAGCGCCGACGCCGATGAATGCGGGAGGAAGCCCGGCGAGATTTTCGACGCGCGCTGGAACCGCGCCGGCCGGAACCGTAGGCGAACCGGCCGGGACGCCGAGAAAAGAAGTCCAGCCGAAGCGATTCGAGCCCGCGTTCCAAATGAACTGCCCGATAGACGGCGGCGGCTGGCGAGTGCTGCCGGTGCGGTCGTCGAGCGCCGGATAAATCAGCAACTGAAACAGAATGGGAATTTCGCGGCGGTCGCGCGCGGCAATGGCGAGCATCGCGGAATGGCCGCCGCCGGCGCTTTCTCCGCCGATGGCGATGCGTTTGCGATCCACGCCCAGCTCGTCGGAATTTTTGTAGAGCCAGCGCAGCGCGGCGTAATTATCTTCGAGCGAGCCCGGGAAATGAGTTTCGGGCGCCAGGCGATAGTCCACCGAAACGACCAGGCATCCGCAATGCTGGGCCACGGCTTGCAGGAACGGATTGAATTGCCCGGCGAAGCCGGTGACATACCCGCCGCCATGAATATGCAGAAATGCGGGACGCCCTTTGGTGCCCGGAGCCGGATCGACCATCACCAGGCGCAAGTCCGGCGCACCCGATGGACCGGGAATGTGCCGTTCAAATGGCTGGGGCGCCGGCGCAGGCAGGGGAGGCATTGCCGGCAAATTGCGTGCGGCCGGGAGAAGTTCGCTGGTGAAGCTCTGCGTGGGGAAAGGGAATTGCTTGATGGCGGCCAGCAAGTCCGGATCGACGAGGGCATAGGGGTCGGCCACGGCTGCCGGCGCTTGCGCAAGCGCTTGTCGGCCGACGGCGGAGCGCAGTAATTCAGGAGCAATACCGATCCCAATCCCCGCGGCCAAACCGCCGCGAACAAAATCACGCCTGGTGAACTTATTCATCGTTGGCTCCCGTTCCTGGAATTGAAGAATCCCGCCAGGGTCTCAGACACGTTTCGAAATCGCCGGGCTCGAGATAGCCCAAACAGATGTAATTCATTGTTCCTCTTCTCGCGTTCCTCGCTGGGAGCCAGCGGCGCACCCGCAGCAGGATTTTCGGTCACTGCTTGATGTAATGAAGCGCGACAAATCCTAACTTAAAAATCTTGGACTCAACAAGTTTTAATCGTAATTTCTCTTGCAGGCTAATGCCTTCGAGCAGCCGTCTCCCTGCTCCTGCAATTATTGGCATAATGACAAAACGATATTCATCAACCAGGCCAAGCGCTATCAGTTGTGACGGGATGTCCACGCCTCCGGCTAAAATATAATTGCCTTGCTGGTGTTTCAGCCTGACTATTTCGTCTCGAAGGTTCGTGCGAACAATTGTCGTATTTTTATCTTCAGCGTTTTCTAATGATTGTGAAAAGACAATTTTGTCTTTGGAGACAAATGTTTGCGCAAATTCGCGATCTTCTTTTGTCTCGGAAGGATTTTTTGCGACATCCGGCCAATAAGGAACCATCAATTGATAGGTTTTACGCCCAAATACGAGCAGGTCAGCACCTCGAACCAGGTGCGTATGATATTCAAACATTTCTTCATCGGGAACCCCATTGGTGTGGTCGCAGCCGCCATCCAGGGTAAGGTTGATGGCGTAGATTAGCTTTCTCATTTGGTTGCGCCTCCCTTCTATGTATCAGTTTCTGTGCGGCCTTGCGCACTGGACCGTGCACCTTATACGGACCAGCCGCCATACTCGAAGCCGCCGCTGGTGTCTTCCCTGGGTCCGCCTGGGGCTTGAATCACTCCATCCGGCGACACAAATTCGAGGACATTAATTTTTCTCATGACCGAGTTCCTTTCGCGTTCTATCTATTTTTGCCTGTTAGGCCGGCATCACCGGCGGTGCCGCCGCCGGCCGCTCACTTGCCTGGATTCGGAAAAAACGCGCGCACCTCGACCGGAGCGCGACAGGCGACGACGGCCTTGCGCCCCCACGCCAGTGCCTCGTCCAGGTTCGCGGCGTTGAGAATCCAAAAACCGCCTATGTGTTCCTTGGTCTCCAGGTACGGCCCGTCGGTGATGCGGACCTTACCATCAGGCTGCGCCCGCAGGGACTTCGCGCTGCTGGCAGCGGAGAGGCCGCCAGCGAAAAGCCTGGCACCGGCAGCCTCCATCTCTCGGTTGAGCGCGTGTATATCGCGCATCATCGCTTCGCCTTCGAGGGATCCGTCGTAACCGTCGGGGTGGTGAATCGCGACGAGATATTGCGGCATGATTTCTCCTTCTCCTGAAAGGGGCTTCGGGCCGGGCCGTTGCCTTGCCTTCACTACATAGACGAACGGCCGGACCGGAATTCGACAACGCGCGGAAAGTTTTTTATTGCTTCATCTCGTCGGCGACATCGTCGCCGAACTTCTTGCGGATCTCCTTTTGGGTCTCGGGATCGAAGTCGGTTAAGTCAAACAGCCGGCGGACTTCGACTACCATTTCGTTATCCTTTGCGGGGATGCGGGAGGCCCATTCGAGCGCCTCTTCGCGCGAGTTCACCTGAATAATCCAGAAGCCGCCGACCACTTCCTTCGTTTCGGGAAACGGGCCGTCGGTGACTTTCGCCTTTCCGTCTTTGAACGTGACGCGCGCGCTCATCGTAGCGGGCGGGGTCAGGCCGTCGAGCGCGAGCAGCACGCCGGCTTTCCCTAGATCCTCGTTGTACTTCCCCATTTCCTCCATTTCTTTGAAGTCGGGTACCCAGCCGGATTTCGCGGTTTCGTAGACTTTCGGATAATGGATCATCATGAAACGCATCGTGTTCTCCTTAAGTGTTGTGCGGACACCGTATCAGGGCCGCTGCTTTTATATAAGAGTTTGGACCGCGCTGGGCCTGGAAAGTTGCGAGGCGCCAGTTTCGTCTGCCCTGTCGCGCGGTGCGGCTCCATGTACTAGTCGCACGGGGTGACGGCGAATCGACACGCGATCGGCAGATTTTTCGCGTAGCGTATCACTCCGGAAACACTTTCGGGTGAGCCGATTGCCCGGCTCTCACTACATAGCCGAACGGCCGGACTGGAGTTCGACAACTCATCCAAGAAATTTTGCTTCTTCCGCGGTTTATAGCTGGGATGAACTAAGGTTTCCTTCGGATCCACCACAAGGTTCGGAGAATCATTATGGAGAAGATGGCTGCGACGGTAAGCCAACCCCAAAACTCGTTCATGCCCTGAATTCTAACACCGCCGCCCAATCGCGAGGCCTATCGGACGTTGGATTTCAGAACCATGCGTCGCGCCGGCTCGTTCATCTCGTCACGAGGGCGCACGTTCCGAGGCCGCCGTAGCCAGGGTGTTTATTTGCTTCCGACGGGTTCTTGTTCCGGAGCCGGGAAGAAAAGAAGCTCGCGCACCTCGCCCACTGCATCGCAGGAGATGGCACCCTTGCGCGCCCACCGGAGTGCCTCGTCCATATCGGCGGCTTCCAGTATCCAAAAACCGCCGAGGTGCTCCTTGGTCTCCATGTACGGCCCGTCGGTGACGAGCACCTTGCCGTCGGACTGCTTCCGCACCGTCTTGGCGTTGGCGGCCGGGGACATGCCGCAGGCGAACTTCCTGACGCCGGCAGCGATCAGTTCGCGGTTAACAACGTGGATCTCTTCGATCATCGCTTCGGTTACATTGGACGGGTCGAAGTCGTCGGGGAGGTAGCTAGCAACCAGATATTGCGGCATGACTCTTTCTCCTTGGTTTCTGTGGTTTGTTCCCGATGAACCGTTTCCTGTTCATTCAAGAGCCGAAGCTCATCGTTCTCTCGTCCCATAGTCGTTGCGGAGACGGAAAATCGACAGCTCTTCGAATTTTTATTTCGACTTTTACTTCAACTGGCGAATCCGCTCTTGCAGGAATTGCCGCTCGGGCTCCTGCTGGGTCAGGGCCAGAGCTTTTTCATAAGCCGACCGAGCCTCAGCTGTCCTGCCGAGCCTGCGGTACATATCGGCACGAGCGGAATGGGCCAGATAATAATTTGCCAATTCGCCCTGTTCCAGCACCGCGTCGATGTGCACCAGGCCGGCCTCTGGACCATCGCGCATTGCAATCGCCACGGCACGATTCAGCTGTACAACCGGCGAAGGCTGAATTCGTGCCAATCGGTCGTAAAGCGCAACAATCTGCGCCCAGTCGGTCGCCGCGACCGATTCCGCCTGCGCATGAACGGCCGCAATCGCAGCCTGCAGTGTGTAGGCGTCGAAGCGGCGGGACTTCAGGGCTTTCTCCAGCAATGCCATTCCGTCCGCGATCTGCTCGCGGTTCCAGAGCGAGCGGTCTTGATGTTCCAGCAAAATCAGCTCTCCGGTCGGCGATGTTCTCGCGGCGCGACGGGATTCGTGTAGCAACATCAGGGCAAGCAGCCCAATCACTTCCGGTTCTGGCTGAAGTTCGGTCAGTAGTCGCCCCAATCGAATCGCTTCGCCGGTTAGCTCGGCGCGCGTTACTTCAGCTCCCGCCGCGGCAGAGTAGCCCTCATTAAATACGAGATAGACGACCTGAAGCACCGCGCTGAGTCGTTCCGGCAATTCCTGCGGCGTCGGTACCTCATACGGAATCCGTGCCTCTCGAATCTTTGCCTTTGCGCGCACAATGCGCTGCGCGAGCGTACGCGGAGTGGTGAGAAAGGCCTTTGCTATCTCCTCGGTCGTGAGCCCGCACACCTCACGCAAGGTGAGTGCAACGTGCGCTTCCGGGGCGAGAGATGGATGACAACAGGTGAAAATCAGGCGGAGCCGGTCATCCTCAAGGCTGTCCTCTTCATTGGGACTTTCCGCGGGACTAGAGTGCGCTTCGAGATATCGCACGAGCTCGGCCTGAGATGCATCGAATCTTGCGCGGCGACGCAGAGTATCAATGGCTTTGAATCGGGCCGTCGAAATTAACCAGGGCCGCGGGTTGCCGGGTACTCCACTCTCGGGCCACACGCTCAGTGCAGTCGCGAAGGCTTCGTGCATCGCCTCCTCGGCAAGATCAAAATCACCAAGCAAGCGGATCAGAGTTGCCAGGATTCGTCGCGAGTCCTCGCGATAAAGGGAGTCGAGCAATTCGCGTATCTGCTCGGTGGAAAGTTCGGGCATGACGACGACCTTAGCAAACCGGCTACGCCGAATCAATTTGGCAAACGGCGGAGCGGCGACTAGGAGATTGGGGTTCCCAGCTACGGGCGCTACGAATAACGGGCGTGGCCTCGCTGTGGCGGGCAGGGCATGCCGGGTCGCTACGATGACCGAGGAAGGATTTCGAAGCGATAGGTGATTGTGGCGGTTTTGCGGAGCATGGCGGCTACGGAGCAGTATTTGTTTTGGCTTAGTTCGATGGCGTCGCGGACGGCTTTTTCATCGAGTTGGCCGGAGAGGCGGTAGAACATTTCGATTTTGGTCCAGACGGAAGGAGGGGCTTGGGCGCGTTCGCCGGAGATTTCGATTTCGAGGGTGGAGAGTTTCTGGCGTTTTTTTTCGAGGATGGAGACTACGTCCACTGAGGTGCAGGCTCCCAGGGCGCCCAGGAGCATTTCCATGGGGCCGGGGGCGGTGTTGTGTTTGCGGTCGGCGTCGAACGGGACGACGTGGCCGGAGGGCATGGTGGCTTGGAATTCTTCGCGGGTGATCCATTTTACGGTTGCGGTTTGCATGGAGAGGCTCCGGCTTTGATTCGGCTGCGAGACTTACGGAATAAACTTTAGCGGGGATTGGGTGGGGCGTCCAGTGGTGGGGCGGGCGCCGTGGTGCGTTCAGAGTAAGTCAAAAGATTTAACACAGAGGACACAGAGAAAATGCGGAGGTAAATCCGAGAAAGATAGAGGCGTTTACCGCAGAGACGCAGAGGGTGCAGAGAAAACCTAGGAGCACAGCCAAGAGTGGCTGTGCCACGATGCAGACGGCGCAGAAAAAGAAAGAGAGATCCTTCGCTCCGCTCAGGATGACGACGCTTATTGCGTTGCAGGTTTTGTTACTAAGAGCTTAGGGTGTCTGAATCGCTAGCGCCTACGGAGGCGGCGATGTGTTGTTGGGGGGCGCGGCGCATGGCTTCCACGAAGCCGCGGACGATTTCCGGGTCGAATTGATTGGCGGCGCAGCGTTCGAGTTCGGAGAAAGCCTCTTCGGGGTTGCGAGCTTTTTTGTAGGTGCGCTCGGAGGTGATGGTGTCGTAGGCGTCGGCGATGGCGATGACGCGCGCACCGAGAGGAATCTGATCGGCGGTAAGGCGATCGGGATAGCCGGTGCCGTCGTAGAACTCGTGATGGTGACGAACCATTTCGCGGATGCGATTCATGGCGGCGAGCGGCTCGAGAATTTTCGCGCCCAGCTCGGTGTGGGTTTTCATGGTGGTCCATTCGGCGGCGTCGAGCGGACCGGATTTATTCAGGATGGTTTCGGGTATGCCGACTTTGCCAATGTCGTGCAGCAGGCCGGCGAGACGGATTTCCTCGACTTCTGATTGGTTCATGCGCAGTGCTTGCGCGATCATCACAGAATACGCGGAGACTTTTTGCGAGTGGCCTTGGGTGTAGCGATCTTTCGCGTCAATCGCCAGCGCTAGCGAGGTGACAGTATCCACGACGGCGGGCGGGACGGGATCGCCGGCGTCACCATCGCCGTGTTCGATGAGCGAGCGAGTGAACTGTTCGAGACGGCGATAGATTTCGTCGAAGGCGTCGGGGCCGGTGGAGAATTGACGCTTGAGCGTGACGCCGAGATAGGCTTCGAGGACGTCTTTCTTCCAGCGCTTGGTGTCTTTGGGGTCGCCTTGTTCGGCGCTGGAAACAGAATTTCCGCCTTGGTGTTTGGAGAGGTACATCGACGAATCCGCGACCTGAATCAGTTCCTGCGGCGTGGAGCCATGCACAGGGAAACCGGCGATGCCGAAGCTGGCGGTGATATTTTTGTCGCGCAGGAGCGGATCGGCAGCGACCCAGCCGCGGAGTTTGCTGGCGAGCTGGATGGCTTGTTCGACGCTGGTTTCGGGCATGAGGATCACGAATTCATCTCCGCCGTAACGGGCGACGACATCGGAGCGGCGGCAATTCTGTTCGAGAATGTGGCCGACGCGTTGCAGGACGACGTCGCCTTCGAGGTGGCCGTAGAAATCGTTGACGAATTTGAAGCGATCGAGGTCCATGAGGACGAGCGCGAAGGGGCGATTGGCGCGGGTGGAACGCTTCCATTCCGAAGAGAGCGCTTCCATCAGGAAGCGGTGCGTTTTTACGCCGGTGAGGCCGTCGGTGATGGCCTGTTCCTGAGCTTTCTGGAACGTGACGGCGTTGTGGAGCGCGCCAGCGAATAAATCGGCGAGAGTGCGGAGGAGGCGAACTTCTTCGTCGGCGAATTCGCAGGGTTTGGAAGATTCGACATAGAGCACGCCGAGCAAGCTTTCGGCGTAGGTGACGGGGAGGGCGATGGCGGAGACCGTGCCGGGCAGGACCGGAGTCGGTGAATCCGGGGCGACTTTCGTGACCGCGATAATCTGGCCGGAGCGCGCTACCTGGCCTATCAGTCCTTCACCCAAGAGAATGCGGCGACCGAGAGCATCACGGCGCGCGCCGGCTTCAGCCTGGATCTCAAGTTCTTTGGAGGAGTACTCGAGAATGGCGATGCCGATGTGATCGTAGGTGAGCGCATTTTCGATTTCGGCGGCGATCTTGGCGAGCATTTCTTCGGGATTCAGAGTGGTGATGGCGTGGCTGGAGACGTTGTTGATGAGCATCAACTGCTTGGATTTTTTCTGCTCTTCGGAGAAGAGGCGCGCGTTTTCAATGGCGACGGCGGCTTCGCTGGCGAGGACGCGCAGCAGCTCGACGTGGCCTTCATCGAAGGCACGTTCCTGCGTGCTATGCACGGCCATTACGCCGACGGCCTGGTCATACAAGATGAGCGGAACGGCGCAAATCGAGCCGGTCTGTTTATTTGGCTCAAAACCCAGGCGCGCGGTTTCTTCAGTGAATTGTTCGCGGATCAGCAGCGGTTGGGCGGTGCGGATTACGTGTTCCGCGAGGTGATTGCCCGTGGGCCGTGTTCGTTTGGGCTGGCGCTCGCCTTCGAGCATTTCGATTTCGAAGCGAATCTGTTCTGATTTGCGATCGTAAAAGGCGATGAAGAGGCTGTTAACGTCGAGCAGGCGCTGCATTTCGGAATAGATGCGGCCGAAGAGCGCGTCTGGTTCGAGGGTGGAGCTCAGCGCGCGGCCGATTTCGTTCAAGATGTGAAGCTCTTCGCTGCGGCGCGCGGTCTGTTGGATGAGATAGCTATTTTCCACGGCCATGCCGATCTGGTGGCCCAGGGCGAGGAGCAGGCGCAATTCGGGCGGAGCGAAATTGCGATTGTCCGGCGTGCCGAGGAGCAACATGCCGAAGACGCGGTCTTTGGCCTGGAGGCTGATGCCGACTATGGTGCGCAGGCCCTGAGCGAGCAGCAACTTGCGAATGTGGCGGAAGGGTTCTTCTTTTTCGAGTGCGACCCAGTTGGCGTCGCGGGCGAGATCGCGGAGGACGACAAGTCCACCGAGGCGGGCGACTAGCCGGACGACATAATCGTCGAGATTATTTTCTTGCACGGAGGCGCAGAAGGAATCGTCGAGGCCGGTGACGACGACGGAGGCGGGGCCATTTTCATCGCCATAGTGCAGGATGAGCGCGCCGGCGGGGATGCGCACGACGTTGAGGACGCGATCGAGCGCTTGCGCCAGCATTTTCTGGATTTCACCGCCGGCAAAGCTGGAAGTGGCCAGATTCAGATTGGAAAGAGCCAGCATGTTGCGTTCGACGCGGCGTCGCTCTTCGTCGTACACGGCCATCAGCATGAGGACGCCGCCGATAATTTCTGCGAGCAGGGCGAAGGGCAGCAAGTTAGCGCTGGCCAGCGGACCGAGGCGCGCCTGGTAGTGGAAGAGCAGGAGCAAGGCGCCAGTCACGACGAAGGTGCAGGCCAGCAATTTGTCAGCACGGGATTCTTGTTTGCGGCCTTCCTGCCAAAATGCTTGCGCGGTCAGGAAGAAAACGACGGCGACACCGAAAGCCATTGGAAGCGCGATCCAACCGCGTGGGTAGGCAAAGGACCAGGCCGCGGCCACGGCGGCCGCCAGAGCGACGCGACGCGCGGAGAGCGTGAGGCGCGCGTACAAGCGGGCCGAGCAGTAAAATGCGAGAGCGGCGAGCGCCAGTACCGATTCGTTGACGACGGCAACCCATCCAGAGGGAGCGACCGGCCCAATGAAAGCGGAGCGCACGAAGTAGAGTGAGACCAAAAACCAGCCCGAGGCCCAAACCAGGAGGTAGGCCTGGCGCTTCTGTTGGTATACGTAAACGAAAAACGAACCGAGCAGAAACGCGCCGGCGAGGAGCACGACCGCACTCGTATTCAGGTGACTCAACAACTCAAAGCTCCGTAAACAGGGCGGTGCAGATTTCTCCTGAGAATAGCAGAAAATTGACGGGCGTTCGGGTGCGTGTCCAGGCGAGTTTCGTGGCGGTCACCTGTACTAACCAACGCCCGCGAGAGGTGAAAATGGGGGCGTGAATCGGTCGAATACCGCCCAACAATGCGCATTGCCTGGCCTAGGCCTTTGACGCTAGGGCCTGAGAACACTATGTGATGTGCGAACGTGGAGGTCAACAGTACTGGCGTACCAACTCTTGTAGGCTCAGCATTTTGCGTAGTTTTTTTGCTGGGTTCGAAGCGGGCTCTTACTGCGGTTTTGAGGGCGCGATGGTGGGAGCGGGAGCAGGCGTGCGATCGGCTGAGGTTTTGGGCTTGCCAATTGTGGAGAGTGTTTCGACGTTAAATTTTTTGTAGTCTGAATAGCGGGTGGTGCCATCCACTTTGATGCCTTTCACCAGCAGGACGCGGACGTCAATGTGGACTTCTTCATATGTGGGTAGCCAGACTTCGTTGTTGACATAGGTTTGTTCGAGGATCACGCGGGTGCCCTTCTGGAGGTCGGCGAGGAGGCCACCGGCAAATTTCATGTTGTTGACGAAGAAGGCGTCGAGGCGGACGACGTCGAGAGCCTTTTCGTCAATCCAGATTACGCCGCCGAGTTTTTGGATGACTTTTTCGACGATAGTGTGAGCTTTGAATTCGGGGTTGGGCTCAAAGTCGAAGACCAGGACGTCTTGGCCGCGGAAGCGTTCGCGGCGGGGATTGACGAACTGGCAGGCGCGGAGGAACGCGTCGATGGAGATGTCTTCGTCTTCTTCTTCCTTCTGTTCTTGCTTGTCTTTCTCGCCGGAGGTTGCTTTCTTGTTGGCGCTTTTTTCCAGATCGTCAATCTCCTTCAGGACGAGGGCGTTTTCCTTTTTTTGGGCTTCCGTGCTGAGAGGCTGGCCATTGATTTTTATGAGAGTGGAGACTTCGGTGCCGTCGAGGTAGAAGAAGGTGGATTCGCGGACGTCGGGCTTTTTGGGCTTTCCGTTGCCTTCGTATTCGGTTTCTTCTTCGATCTTTGGTGCCGGCGTAATTTTCTTTGATTTTGTCGAGGGCTTGCTGGTTGGCGTCAATTTGTTTGAATAGGGCTTTCAAGTCGGGGAGTTGCACTTGCGATTTTCTGGGGAAATCGAAGACGCGTTCGCCGATGGGTTCGTTGACCGCGGCGCGGGTTACGTCAATCGAGTAGAGTAGCGGCGCCGCGATGGAGTTCGATTTTGTGGGGGAGCTGTACGCCGTTTTCTGGGCGGTAGTCGTCGTAGAGGATTTCCTGGTGTACGCCACCTATTTCGGCGGATTCTTTCACGATAAGGTGCGATTGGGTGTCGAAGAATACTTGCCACTTCACGCCTGAGGGCATAGTTACTTCCAGCTGCGAGGTGTCTTTGCCGTGGACTTGGGCGGCGCCGACGTAGGTGATGGCGAGTTTGTTTTTCTTTGGATTGAGCAGGCGCGAATTGTAGTAGCGGGCGGCGGCTTCGAGTTGCGGGCGTTCGGGGCCGACGAGCGTGGCGAATTCTCCGGCGGCGTTCTGGTGCCAAGCGGATTTTCCATTGAAGGATTCGATCCAGCTTTGGTCGCCCATCACCAATTCGGAGTAGTAGCGGTTGGGGAGTTTCACGATCGAAAGTGTAGGCGCCGGGTTTGGCGCCGTTCTGAGCGGCTACTGTTCCTTCCAGAGTGATGGTTTGGATTTTTGAAAGCGCACGCGCGCCGCCTGAGGCTTGGACGTATTGATTCAGGATTTTGGTGGCATCCTGCGCGTGCAGAGGGGCGGCGCCGCCGAGGAAGGAGTGAGGCGACCAGCAGGAAGCAGACGATGCAGACTTGTGCGCATGGGCTCAGGTTTAGATACGCAGGCGAGAGGAAAAGGTTCCGGGGATTTTTTGGATTGCGAGTCGACAGGGATTGGTCACGTTTGATTATAAAGGCAGTGGCTAGTGATGAGTGGCTAGTGGCTAAAACTTAGCTCATAAATGCTCCGTCACCTTCGAAACATACGGCTTCAGGGGCTAAAGCCCTTCTGCGTGCGAGCTTCACAGCGGGGCTGAAGCCCCGCCCTTCCGGGTCGGCCAGTTGTTAAATGGCTTCTAGAAAAATTCGAATTCTTGTTTGATTCAGGGAACGAAAGCGCTTGGTCTGGGAACTTGCGCGCGATTTGGGGCTGACTCGATTTTGGGGCGTGGTTCCGATAAGATGGATGGCTCTCATACTGGAAAGGAATCCGACAACATATGTGTGCCGATCAAAAACCGCGCGTGCGTTTTGCGCCTTCTCCGACGGGATATTTGCACGTGGGCGGAGCGCGTACTGCTTTGTTCAACTGGCTTTTCGCGAAACACGAGGGCGGCACTTTGCTGTTGCGCGTGGAAGACACTGACGTAGAGCGCAACAAGCCGGAGCTGGTGGACGGGATATTGGTAGCGCTGAAGTGGCTGGGAATTGAATGGGACGAGGGGCCTTTCTTTCAATCGCAGCGCGGTGAAATGTACCGGGCGGCGGCGGAGCGGATTCTGGCGAGCGGCGCGGGTTACGCGTGTTACTGCAAGGCGACCGCTTATGCCGGCGGGGATTATTCCGCCGCGGAGAATGAGGATCACGAAGGCGAAGGGGATGACGAGGGGCCGAAAACTTTGAAGGCTGTGGCGTGCCCTTGCCGCGATTTTTCGGATGCGGAGCGCGCGGCGAAGGAGAAGGAAGGCGTGGCGCGGGCGATCCGGTTCAAGACTCCGCGCACGGGCGTGACGAAATTCGAGGATGCGGTGTTTGGGGCGCGCGAAATTCAGAATGCGGACATCGAGGATTTTGTGCTGCTGCGCTCGAGCGGCGTGCCGACTTATCAGCTGAGCGTGGTGGTGGATGACATTGATATGCGCATCACGCACATTATTCGCGGCGCGGATCATTTGTCGAATACGCCGAAGCAGGTGCTGATCTATCACGCGCTGGGGGCGACGCCGCCGATTTTCGCGCACGTGCCGCTGATTCTGGGGCCGGACCGCACGCGGCTTTCGAAACGGCATGGGGCGACCAGCGTGGGTTCTTATGCGGACGAAGGATTTTTGCCTGAGGCGTTCCGGAATTTTTTGGCGTTGCTGGGATGGTCCACGGGCGATGACAGCGAATTCATGCGGACTACTGAACTGATCGCGCGGTTTGCGCTTTCGGGCGTGAGCCGGACGAATGCGATATTCGATCGGGCGAAACTGGAATGGTACAACACGCAATATTTGCAGAAGCCCCCGGTGGAGGAACTGCTCCCTTTCGTGGAGGCGGAATTGCGGCGGGCGGGATTGTGGAAGGACGAGTGGGCTGGTACGGAGCGGGCTTGGTTCGCGCATGCGGTGGATTTGATTCGGCCGCGGACTCGGTTGCTGACGGATTTTACGGGTTGGGCGCGCGCGTTTTTTACGGATGAATTCGAGTACGAGCAGGAAGCGCGCGAGAAATTCTGGAAGGATGAGAAGATTCCGGGCCTGCTGGCGAAATTGACTGAGGCGCTGGCGGCTTTGCCTGAGTGGAATCATGATGCTTGCGATGCGGCGTTGCGCGGAGTGGCGGCGGCTGAAGGCGTGAAGGCTGGGTTGCTGATTAATGCGACGCGCGTGGCGATTGTGGGGCGGGCTGTGGCGCCGCCGCTTTTTGACACGATGGTGGTGCTGGGTCAAGAGCGGGTGGCGACGCGGTTGAGGCGTGCGTTGGAGTTTTTGTCCTCGCGGTAGAGAGTACGTGACGAATATTCAGGAATAGTCGAAAAATCTGGCCTCAGCGGCTAAAGCCGCTCTCAATTTGCGGCGGTTACGGCACGGCTGAAGCCGTGCCCTGACGCAAATCCGTCGTTCTCACACCGCCTTTGAAGCCAGTTTCTCCGAAGTAACATATCCAAACTTTATGAAACGCCGGTGCGCAGGTCTGGGTGCGCGCGGAAATTACTTCGCGGCGGGAGCGGAGAAGATTTCGGGGTGCGCGGCGTGGGCTGCGGTGCCGGCTGCTGCTACGTCCACGCGGACATCTACGGGGACTTTTACCGGGGGGAGGCAGGTGGTGTCGTTGCAGGCCTGGAAGCGGAGAGTGACAGGAAAGGTTACGGCGCCGATGGGCGCGTCGTTGTGGGCAACCAGACGGAGTTTCAGGGTGACGCTGCCGGTATATACGTCGAGGCCTTTGTCGGGCGAAAACGAAAATTTTTCGACGCGGCCGGCGGGGTAGAGGGTATCGAGCAGTTCGAAACCGGTAGGAAGTTTGGGCGTGAGAGTTGTGGGGATTAAATATTTGTCGGTGGGGTGATTCGAATTCATGTGGTAGCCGTGGGCTATTTCCACTGTTAGGGCGACTTGAAATTCTTTGCCGCGCGGGACGGGGGCGAGGGAGACGAAGGCGCGGGGTTTCACGATGGACGCGGGAGCCGCGGGTGCGTCGGTGGAGCTTTGTGCGGCGGCGGCTGAGATTGCGTTCGGCGTAAGGCTGCCGGCAACGCACGCCAGCAGTAATGTGCAAGAAATGATTGCCTGTCTGATCTGCATCGTTGGTCTAAACCTCGATTGGGGTGCCTAGTTTTTCGGTGAGGATGCGGCTCATGACCTGGTTCAGGGTTTCGCCGGTTTTTTCCTGGACGAAGGCTTGCGCGGATTCCGACCAGCCGAGTTTGAAACTTGTCGTGAGCGCGGAAATCCAAATTTGGCGCACGGGGGCGTTGGGGCTGATGACGAAGCGGGTTTCGTCTTCATCTTCAAATTCGATTTCGAGTTTTCCGCTGCCGCCTTCTACTTCGAAATCGTTGGCGTCGCCGAGTTCGAGGAGGCGAGTGCGCAGGGCTTCGAAGGTGGCGTCACATTTTTTTTGGAATTCGTGTTCATTCATCATGGTTTCATGGGCAGGTTACCGCAGTTTCGCGAGCCGGGGCAAGGAAGGCGCGCGCCGAGATGTTAGAGCAGCGACTGGATTAGTTTGTCCAGATCGCTTTCGGTGGCGAGGCCGATGTAGCGCTTGGCGACTTTTCCTTCGCGGGTGATTACGTAGGTGGTGGGTAGGCCGAGCAGGCCGCCGAATTTGTCCGCGAGATCATCGTTTCCCAGGACGATGGGGTAATTCATGGTGGTGGGATGGCCGTCCACATCGAACTGGGTTTTTTGCACGTAGGGATCGACGACGCTCTTGCCTTCTTCGTCCATGGCGACGCCTAGAAGTGTGAAACCTTTATCCGCATATTTTTTCTGGAAGGCGATCATCCAGGGAATTTCTACTTGGCAAGGCTCGCACCACGTAGCCCAGAAATTCACGAGAACCACTTTTCCCTTCAGGCTCGCGAGGGAGACGTCTTTGCCTTGGAGATCCTTGAAAGTGACGTCTGGGGCGCTTGGCAGCGGTTTTTGAGTGCTCACGGCTGCGGCTTGGTTGCCGAGACCTGCGGCCTGGCTGCCGCCGGACTTGCAGCCAGTAAACGCGATGGCTGCAGCGGCTACGAGGATGATGACGATCATGGAAAATTTCAGCGATACGCGCATGCGCAAAACTCCCGTTAGAGCGAAAACTTATTCAGAAATGCAAGTTTGCCTGAAAGCCAGGTGAGGCGGTTCAGGAATACCAATCCGCCGACGGCGAGCAGCAGGACGCCGCTGAAAACTTCGACGGTGTGCAGGTGGCGGCGAAACTTTTGATAGAAACGCAGAAAGCCCCCGATGCCGAGCGCGGTGACGAGAAACGGAATCGCGAGGCCTGCGGAATAGACGGCCAGCAGAAAAATTCCCTGCCATACCGTGTCGCGCGTCGCAGCTACGGCGAGGACGCTGGCGAGAATTGGGCCGATGCAGGGCGTCCAGCCGAAGGCGAAGGCGAAACCCATCAGGAAACCGCTGGCGGCTCCGGGTTGGCCGCCGAGATTGCGAAAACGAACGTCGCGATTGAGCCAGCGTGTGAGCGACGGACCTACCAGAAAAATCAAGGCGATCGCGAGGAAGTGGATGGGTTTCAGCCACGCTGGGAGGAGGCCTGCGCGGAGGCTGAGCGCAATTCCGGCAGCGACGAACGCGCAGCCGATGAGCAGCCCAGCGCGGACGGAAATTTTTGCCAGTAGGCCGGTGAGGTGCAGGCCGAATAGGACGATCAGCGCTCCGGCGATAGGCGCGAGCGAGGCGCGATTGCGCAGCAGGAAGGAGCCCACGGCGCTTGCGGATGCGCCGAAAGAAATGAAGACGACGGAAAATCCGGTGACGAATGCGAGGGCGGAGGCTAGGAGGCCGGCGCGGGGAGTTTTGCCTTCTTTGAGTTGTTCGACGCCGATGCCGGAGAGCATGGAAATGTAGCCGGGCACCAACGGGAGCACGCATGGGGAGAGAAAGGAAACCAGGCCCGCGAGAAACGCTGCAAATATGGAGACGTCCATGAGATTAGTTCGAGTCCTTGAGCTGCCGGTTCGTTGGATGTGTGAGACGCGGCAACGACGCGATTGCAATCTGCAATTTTCCCACATCCTTTGGATGCGCGCCCGGGCTTTTTCGCAGTCTCGAGGGTGCGCGGGGAAAGCCGTCAGGTGTCGGCAAAATCCAGCGATTGGCGACGGCTGTGGCTTGGCTCCCTCGCGCTAAGTATCTGACAAAACATGACTAAACGCCATGACGCGGGTGGCACGACGAATGCAATTGCTTGCGACACGGGCCCGTCCGCTGGAGCCGGGAGCGGCGGGAATTTTGCAGCTCGCGGTGGCGGGTCCAAAAATTTTGGTGCGCGACGGCAAATGGAGAGGCGCGATGACACCGAATCAAGTGACGGCTACGCGAGTGGCTGCGGCGTTTGCGGCGGTAGGGCTTCTCACGTTTTTTGGCAGCGCGCTGGCGGCGGACATCGTGGCGGTGGCGCTGACGATTGCGGCGATTGCTTTGGACGGGGTGGACGGTTATCTGGCGCGCACGCGCGGGATGGCTACGCCGCTGGGAGCGCAGTTGGATATTTTGGGCGACCGCGTGGTGGAGAATTTGTTTCTTACATTTTTCGCGGTGGCTGGGTTGATTTCCTTGTGGCTGCCGATTTTATTTTTTGTGCGCGGGACGGTGATTGATTTTCTGCGCGGGTTGGCAGCGCGCGCAGGACGGAGCGGATTTGGAAATCGTTCGATGCAGGAAACTTGGTGGGGGCGGGCGTTGGTGGCGTCGCGTGGGAGCCGCGCGGCTTATGCGATTTTGAAGTGCGTGTGTTTTTGTTATCTGGGATTGCTGGTGCCGGTGGAGCGTTGGCACGCGAGATGGTTGGACGCGAGCGCGCGTTCTTCGCTTTTGCTGGCGGGGCAAATTCTGGCTGGTGCTGCGGGGATTTTTTGCATCGTGCGGGCCGTGCCGGTGGTGTGGGAGGGGCGGCGATATCTTAATCTTCGCACGGTGAAACGGAAACTTCCGGCGCGGGCTGCGGCGGCGATCACGGGGATACGATGACTGGCGCGGGCCTGCGTCCAGAAACGGCTGGGGCGTTTTTTGACCTGGACGGCACTGTGCTGGCGGCGCCGTCGTTGGAGTGGCGATTCATTGGGTATTTGCTGGAGCGCGACGAAATTTCGGCGCGGCTAGTGGGACGGTGGCTGGCGGGGTTTGCTGGAAATTTCTGGCGCGATCTGCGCGGAGCTACGGAGGGAAACAAGCGCTATCTCTGCGGAATCAAGCGAAGAGATAGAGGGTGAGTGGGAGAAATCGCTTGGTCTGGAATTTTCTCGCTGGGATTCGCCTTGCCCTTTTTTGACGAGGCGCTGCAGACGGATTGTGTGGCACAGCGCGCAGGGGCATCGTTTGTTTATCGTGTCCGGGACTTTGGCGCCGCTGGCTCGTGTGGCGGCGCGGAGACTTAGCGCGTTGGTTTCGGCGGAGATCGAAGTGTACGCGACCGAATTGGAAGTTGCCCCGGGTACGACGCGCGTATGGAGTGGGCGGATCGCAGGCGAGCACATGAGCGGCGGCGCGAAAATGTGCGCGGTTACGGAGCTCGCCGCGCGTTACGGGATTGATCTTGCGCGGAGTTTTGCTTACGGCGACAGGCTTGGCGATCTGCGGATGCTCGAGGCCGTTGGAAATGCTGTTGCGGTGAATCCTACGCGCGCCTTGGCACGAGTGGCGCGGCAACGCGGGTGGCGGACGTGCAGCTGGGAGAAATTGTTTGGCGAGGGTTCGCATCGGACGGCTCGGTTGTTAGCGTCGAAGGCGGCACCATGAAAATAGAGCGCGGCGGCGCGATTTGTAGGGGCGGCTCTGAGACCCGCCCCTACGCGTGCGACTTCAAAATGGGAAATTTCGTGCGCGTAAAGCCGCACTCGAAAATCGTGGCTTCAGGCGCTAAAGCCCCTTATCTCCGGAGCTCTACGGCGGTGCTGAAGCCCCGCCCTTCCGGATTAGCCGTTTGTGAGATGGATCCCGCCGTGGCGACGTTTGGGCCGGCGACGGAGAGCGTGCCGGGGAACGCTGTACGACATTGGCTGGCGGAGGTTTGGAGCAGTTGCGGAGCGTTTGAGTGGGTGACGTTCGCGTATCTGGGTTGGATGCTTGGGCTGCTGGCGGCACTTCACCGCAATATTTCCCACGCCGGACATTATTTTGCAGTGCACTGTGCGATTGCGGCGGGAATCGCGTGGCTTGCTTGGGTAGCGACGCGTTCTGAGAATTGGGCTGTGCAATTCGCGCGGGATTGGTATCCGTTGGCGATTTACGTTTTCTTTTTTGAGGAGCTTCAAGGGTTGGTGCATGCGATTTTTCCGGGGTGGTTCGACCGTTGGCTGATTTTGTTTGAATACAACTTTGGCGGCGTGCATCCGGCTGAATGGCTTTCGCAATTTGCGAATCCTGGGCTGAATGATTTCATGCAGTTTTCTTACATGACTTATTTCTCGTACCTGGTGATTCTGCCGGCGATCCTTTACGTGCAGGGGAAGCGCGAGGCGTTCTGGACGGTGATGGTTGCGACGGCCATTGCGCATTATTCGGTGTATGTGATTGCGGTTTTGTTTCCGGTGGAGAGTCCGTATTTTGCGCTGGCGTCGTTGCATCTGGCGCCGCTTGAGGGTGGCGCGTTCACGACGACTATCGAGTTCATTGAGCGATTTGGGCGGGTGCATGGCGGGGCGTTTCCGTCGGCGCATGTAGCGGGGTCAATGGTGGCGTTACTGGCGGCGCGACGGTACAAACCTTGGCTGTTTTGGATTTACTTGCCGTTTTTCTTGAGTATGTGCGTGGCGACAGTTTACGGGCGGTATCACTACATCGCGGATGTGTTGGCGGGAATTATGGTGGGCGCGGTTGGATGGGCCGCGGCACAGTGGGTAATGGAGCACGAGGGAGCAGTGCCGCGGCAATCGTCGTGACGGCGTGCGCGGATTAGAATATTTTTTCTGGGCGGAGGAGGGTGCCTACGGAGCCCAGGTTGGAGATGCGGAAGACCCAGAGGTATTGATTTTCACTGCGGATGTTGCCGAAGGAAAATTTGCGATAGCCGACGCCGACGCCGCAGCAGGAGCCGTTATAGCTGACCTCGGCGACCTGGTTTTGAAACTGATGCTGGGTGAGGTCGTAGCTAGCGCCGAAGGTGGCGTTCCAACCGCGACGGGTGAGATCGCCGTAGCCGATGAGGGCGCGTAACTGATTGGAGCGGGGCTCGAAGATAAAATCGGGAGGATTGTCCTGCGGAGGCGTGGGCAGATTCAACACCGAAAAATGGGCGAGCGTGATGAACGATTCCTTATAGGGCTTCAACTTCAGCAGGGTGCCGATGGCGTTTAATTGGCCGTGGCGGGGATCGAAATTGACGACGAACTGCGTATCGAAATGTTTTCCCGGCTCGATGCGCAGGTCGCTGACGATCGGTGAAAACTGGTAGGGCTGGCTGGCAAAGGCAAACGGCGTGAGCGCGTCAGTGGTTTGAAAGACGTTGCGTTGCCCGACCACCAGCGCGCCGCCAAAAGTGGGATTGAAGAAATATTTCTGCGCCAGCTTCCAGCTGACGACTTCCTCAGCAGTGCCGTCTTTCTTGCGACGATAGAGCCGCTGGGTGACTCCGTATTCAAATTCGTTGGTGTTGGTCAGGGTTTCGTCTTCGTCGAAGCGCACGAAGCGGCTGAAATCCGTGACGCCGTTGACGTAGTTGTAGACAATTTCCGGCTCAATGACGTGTTTCCACTTGGTACCGGAATCCGCAGACTCCCACACGCGGTCGAGCGTAGGCGGGCGAATATCCACGGAGAGTTCTTCGGTGTTGCGGAAGAAACCCACGTCGACGAACGAGCCATTCTGAATTTGTCCGCCGTAATAAGTGGAGCGGAAGGTAAAGGTCGGGGTAACGCTCAGCCAGGCACCCAGGTGAAAAGGCATCGTAACGGTGGGCGCAATCTCACTGCGCTCGACGAAATTGGGGGTGCTGAAATCGGTGACGTTGTTGGAGCGATGGGCGGCATCTGAAAATGCCTCGAAGGAAAAATAGAACGGCAACTTCTGCCAGGGAGCCTGATCGACCGAGCCGAAACGCACTTCGGGTGCGGTGCGCAACGACACGAACTGAGAAGGCGTGGCGTTGACATAGTTCTGATAACTGAGGGCGGCGAAATTCAGACTGAAGCCGCGGAAATTATTGGTGAGGAAGGCGCTGTTGCGGACTTCCGAGTTGACGGCTTGCACGTAGGTCTCGCTCCAGGCGAGCCGGTAGGTGAGCGAGGACAAGTGATCGAGATCGGCGACGGCGCGCCAACCATTGGGCAGCAACGCGGTAAAAAGCAGCCTCACTTCGAGGCCGCCCTGATTGATGGGAGGACCCGTGGGTTGCGGAAGACCACGATCCTCTACTTCCGAATAGCTCACATCCAACAATGCGTTCTCCCATGGGCGCATGCGCAAAGCAGCCTTCTGCGCCCAGCCACGGCGGCTGTAATAATTTGCGCCCAAGGTGAAGTCAGCCCAATCGGTAGGCGCCCAGTACACGGCGTCGCCAAAAATAAAACCTTTGCTGGAACTCTCGCCGGAATCAGGCAGCAAGAAGCCCGAGGCGCGCTGCTTTTCCGCGGGAAATGTGGCGTAGGGCACATACAAGATCGGAACGGAAAACACGCGGAAGCTGCCATTGTCCAAATGAATCGAGGTCTTGATGTAAACGGTGGCTTTGGGTGCGTAGAACTTCCAAGTTGGCTTGTCGGGATCGCAGACCGTCATCCACGAGTGGCGGACGACGTAAGTATTTTCATCAATGACGCTCGGCCTCTTCGGCTTCGAAATAGATTGGATTGGGACTAAGGAGGAGGGTCTGGGTGGGTTGGCGCATCATAGCGTTGACTTCACGCGGGGGTGCAGGTGGGCGGCGCTGCACGGCGAAGGTGGCGCGCACGTTGTGGAAGGTACCGCGTCCGTTGGAGAGTTCATAGCGGGCGTCAGTGGCTTCGAGGTGCTGGGTGAGGTAATCGAGCTGGACGTGGCCGCGGGCGATGACGACCTGGGTTTCTTCGTTGTACTCGACGTGATCGGCGCGCAGGCGGGTGTTCTGGTAACGGACATCCACGTCACCATCGGCGTAGAAGATCTTGGCCGACTTGGCGCTGTTGTTTTGCTTCGAGGGTGGCTTGTTCGCCGGAGGTTGCGGATGCGTTTTTGGCGACAGGCCTGGCCGGTTTTTTTTGCGGGGCTTGGTGGGGCGCGGTGGCGGAATTTTGGGCGTGCGCCAGGGACGAGTTTGCGAGCGCGACCGGCAGCAGCAATGAGAGAAGAACGTATCTGCGAAGAGGTTGCAAGACCGTCGCTTTCGGCATGCCTCGTAAAAATTACATTCCTGTGATCAAAAAAGAAATTCGAGCCTAACACGCGTGCTGCGGAGCCGCAATCAGCGAGGCGCGGCGGCGTGCGAGTTCGCGGGCAGTCCGGTTGTGGGGCCGAGCGCTCACGGCAAGTTCAACTGAGCCGCGGCCAGGACGTCGCTCCGGCATACGCGGGCGGCCGCTACGTTGCCAATTCAATCAGAGCGGAGCGGGTGCGCGCGGGTTGCCTGATACGCAACACTTCGGGTGTAAAGCTGTCCGTGCGGGGCGCGGTGCTCCAGTCGCGTGCTACCATGGCGGTGTTCCTTCACTGGAATACCGCAGCGCAAAACGGACCAGTGATACAAATATGCTCGCATTGCGGCGCCCTCTTGCTCGAGGACGTCGAAAAATGCTCGTTCTGTGACGCACCGCTCGCCGAGCCCACCGAGAATTCCGAGCCTGTAGCTGTAAGTGTGTCTGCGCCAGAAAGATTTCATGGTGCGACCGAAACGGACGAGGATCCCGAAGCTGCCAGCTCCGCTGAACCCGAATGGCGGCGAGAAGTTTCACGCCGGCTGGAGGCGTATCGCGTACGCCGCGGACGGGTGCGGCCGGACGATTCCCAATCAGGCCTGCCATTTTCGCGCACAGCTACCGCATTGGAAGAAGACGATCGCGAAATCGAGGAGATCGAGCTTTACGAACGGCAGCGCGCGCGTGCGGCACAGCGGCCGGTACAAAAGAAACTGCAAAATGAGCGGGTGGAGATCAACATCCAGCCGGAGCTGGACTTCACGAGCTTTCCAGACGACCGGGCGCATCCGCAAACGGCGCTGGTGCCGGTGGCCAGCCTGGCCGAACGGCGGCGCGCCGGCGGTTTGGATCTGCTGTTTCTGACGCTGACGTACGCGGGCTTTCTGGGGCTATTCCGTTCGCTGGGCGGCCAACTGGTGCTGGAAAAAGTGGACGCGATCGTGTATCTCGCTACTTTCTACCTTTTTTACGCGCAATATTTTTTTCTGTTCACTACTTTTGCGGGAGCCACGCCTGGGATGCAACTTTGCGGGCTTACCATCGTGCGTCTGGACGGCAGCCTGCCCGACACGCGGCAACTTCTATGGCGCAGTTTTGGTTATTTGCTTTCTGGCGCGACGATGATGCTGGGATTCCTGTGGTCGCTTTGGGATGAGGATCGTTTCACGTGGCAGGATCGCATCTCACAGACGTACGTCACGGCGGCTAACCCGGTGATGGAAGCCAGCGAGTTCCAGGTGCAGCCGGCGCAACGCCAGCGGTTCGCGCATAAGTAATTTTAGACGCGGGTTACGCGACTGCGCGGTTTGAAAATCGGCGCGCAACCGGGCACGGCATGCTGTGCCCCTACGGAAGTGCTGCGGGACGGAGCGATGTTGCGTTAGTGCGGCGTTTTTGAGTTTGCGTCGAGGAGCACTTCGAAATACTGCGCGGGCCTGTTGCTGGCGTTTTGAATATCGTGCTCGTCACCGGAAGCGACGAAGGCGGCTGAGCCGGGGCCGAGTTTCGTGGTCTTGCCGGCGATACTCACCTGCAGCTCACCTTCGCTGACGAGGAACAGAACTTCCTGCTGATGACGATGGCCGTGGTGCGGGCTGCTGCCGGGCAGCAGAAAAACTTCGTGAACGTCAATGCGATAGCCGCTGCGAGTGAGGCCGTCGAGAATGGGGCGAAAGGTGGCGTTCGCTTCTTTTTGGGCGACGAGATCGTCGAATCGATAGGTCGCCGATTTCAGCGTGGTTGGCCCGGAGCCCGCCTGCGAGAGGAGCAGGAAACTTAGGAAGGCTAAAACGAGGTTTTCTTTCATTGCGCCAGATGCCTCCTATTTGAGTTTAGCTGCCGCGCTGTGAGGCGGCCATGCCGTCGCTGGAAAGTGTGCGGTGGCGATTACCCCCGGGCGGACGGAAATGATCGCGGCCTGCGAAATGGCGGTGCGTTCGTTTCGATTGACCCGTTCGAGTGGTATAGCGTAAAGTGGTTAATAGCTCATGTAAAAACGTTGTAACGAGATTGTCTGCGGTGCTCGGATTGCAAACTGGGGGATCCGGGAACCTGTCGGGCCCGCACACGCTGAATCTTTCGCGGCGCTGGATGGCCGGACACTTTGATTGTCGCGCATGAGCAAATGTCGTCATGAAAGAGATCATCGAAAAATTTATCGGTTATCTGCGCTACGAGCGCAACGCGTCGCCGGAAACCGTGGACGATTACGGCGGTGACGTAAAGCTGTTCGAGCAATTTTTGACTCCGCCGGGTGCGGCGATGCTGCCGCTGGAGGAAGTGGACCACCGGGTGATACGCGAATTCGTGAGCTGGCTGTATGACCGAAACCTGCAGAAGGTGACGGTGGCGCGAAAGCTTTCGGCGCTGCGGACGTTTTTCAAGTTTTGCGTGCGGGAGAAATACACGCGGACGAATCCGGCGGCGCTGGTGAGCACGCCGAAACTTCCGAAGCTGGTGCCGCGAGTGCAAACGGCGGAAGAGATCAGTAATTTTCTGGACGGGTTGCCCGGGGGCGCGGCCGCCAGGGCTTTGCCTGCGCGCAAGAAAAACGGCAAAAAGGCATCGCCCAAGGTCAACGCAAAAGCACAGCTGATGCCGCGGCGCGATCGCGCGATGATCGAATTGCTTTATGCCTGCGGGCTGCGCGTGAGCGAACTGGTGGGGCTGAATTTGGGAAGCTTCGACAGAGCCGGGCAGATGCTGCGAGTGCTGGGCAAGGGCCGCAAGGAGCGCGTGGTGCCTTACGGCGGAAAGGCGCAAGAAGCGTTGGAGGCTTATTGGCCGGTGCGCGACCGGATTCTAGGGGAAGCGCATGGGACGCCAAACGCCGAGGCGGTATTTTTGAATCCTTGGGGCGGGCGGCTGACGGACCGCGCAGTGCGTTACATCCTGAAAAAATATTGTCTGCTGGCGGGAAGTAATTTGGATCTGCATCCGCACTCGCTGCGGCACGCCTTTGCGACGCACCTGCTGAATGATGGAGCTGATCTGCGCGCGATTCAGGAGCTTTTGGGGCACGCTTCCCTTTCGACGACGCAACGTTATACGCAGACGAGCATTCGGCAATTGATGGCCGTTTACGATAAATCCCACCCGCACGCCTGAGAATTGCTCCGGTTTTTTTGAAAGGTCATCGAAATCCTGGGTTATTCTGCAGACGTGCAAACCGGGCGGCGCGGACATTTGCGATTGCAGCGACTGAACGTTGTGCCATTCCTCACGGTGATTGCAGGCCTGCTGCTCTTCGCCTACCCCGCCCGCGGACAAGACAACTACGAAATCCAGGTTTATGGGTCCGAGCTCGTCCCGCCGGGGCATACCATGGTGGAGCTGCACAGCAATTTTACGATTGACGGCACCAAGCAAATCACCGACGGCGTCTATCCAACCAACCATGCCGAGCATGAAACCGTGGAGATCACGCACGGGGTCAATGACTGGTTCGAAGTAGGATTTTATGTTTTTACTTCGATAAATTCGGGATACGGATGGCAGTGGGTGGGCGACCATATCCGACCGCGCGTTCGGGTTCCGGAAAAATGGCATTGGCCGGTGGGCGTGAGCCTTTCGAACGAGGTTGGGTACCAGCGCCGGCAATATGCGACGGACACGTGGACCTGGGAAATGCGGCCGATCATAGATCAGAAAATCAAGCGGTGGTATTGGTCGTTCAATCCGACATTTGACTATGCGATTCACGGTATGAACCAGAATCAAGGGTTCATCTTTTCGCCGAATTTCAAATTCAGCTATGACTTCACGCCTAAAATTGCGGGTGGATTGGAGTATTACGGTTCGCTCGGGCCGGTGGGCAACTTTCTGCCGATTCAGCAACAGGAGCAGCAAATTTTTCCGGCGATCGATCTGAATCTGGCGCCGCAATGGGAGATCAATTTCGGATTGGGGGTGGGACTAACCGGCTCGACCGATCATCTGATCGTGAAATGTATTATCGGATACCGCTTCGATTTCTGATTGCGCAACCGCGAAAAGGAGCGGAGCAACTCGTCTACTCTTCCGGCGTCCAATCCGCAGGGTTATTGGCTACACGTAAGTAATGGATAACAAGGAATATTCCAAATGAAAACAGCGCAGCTCGTGCCGAAAGCTCGTCCCAACAGTGGCTTGCAGATGTGTCTGGAAACTTAGTGCTACAAGACGCGGGAACGATTGGAATCGATCAATATTACGAAGGATTTGAGTGAGGTGGTGCGCAAGCACGGATTGAAGGCTGGATTCGTGCAGGTGCAATCGATACGTACCACCACGGCGGTTTTTATTAATGAGTTCCGGCAGGCGCTGCACGACGACATAAAATCGTTCTTGGGACGGCTGGTGGGGCGGATTGATTACTGGCGGCACAACGATCCGATTCTTTTGGAGTGCAGCCGGCAGAACGCGGATTCGCATTTGCGCGCGATGGTGCTGGGGCATGCGCTCCCAGCGCCGCTGCGGAATGGGGAGCTGGCGCTGGGGTGCTGGCAATCGATCATTTCGGCGGAACTGGATGGGCAGCGCGAGCGAGCGATCCATATGCAGGTGTTGGGCGTGCCGGATGAATCCAAGGACTGACGCGTGAGGGAAGCGCGGCGGGTGCGGGCTGACGGTGGGACTTAATGCGCGCGGCGCGGCGTTGCGTCGAGAGTTTCGCGAACTTTCTGCAGAAATTGTTGGGGGGTGTAGGGCTTGCGGATGAAGGTGCTGTTTTCCGGCAAGCCCCGACGGACCAGCACAGCATCGTCGGTGTAACCGGACATATATAGGACGCTCATTTCACCGCGCGCGCGGCGGAGGATGTTGGCGAGTTCCGGGCCGCTCATTTCCGGCATGACTACGTCGGTGATGAGCAGGTCAATCGGGTTAGGCTGTTCCGCAATCATTTTGATCGCGTCGGTTCCGGAGGCCGCGGACAAGACCACGTAGCCACTTTCGGATAGAAATTCGCAAACCAAATCACGCACGATCGCTTCATCTTCGACAAGCAGAATCGTTTCTGTGCCAGTGCTGGAGGCTGCGGCCGGCGGCGTGGGGGTTCTGCGTTCCGGGAACTCGCTGGCTCGCGGAACATAGATTCCGAACGAGGCGCCTTTATCCGGCTCGCTGGAAACCGTGACGCAGCCTCCACTTTGTTTTACGACTCCGTAGACTGTGGATAGACCCAGACCGCTGCCTTTGCCGACTTCTTTTGTGGTGAAGAACGGCTCGAAAATCCGTGGCATTACATCGGGGGTGATCCCGTGGCCCGTGTCTGTGACAGTGAACCGAACGTAGTAGCCTGGAATCAGGCCGGGGTGCTGACGCGCGAGTGACGCGTCTGCTTGAATGTTGCAGGTTTGCATCGAGAGGGTGCCGCCGCCGGGCATGGCGTCGCGCGCGTTGAGCGCTAGATTTAGGATGACCCGCTCGAGCTGGGCGGGGTCCGCTTTCACGTGTGCGGTTTTTGGGTCGAGGCGTAGGATTACGCGCACGTCCTCACCTATGACGGGGCGTAGCAACCTTTCGCACTGGCGAATCAGCGCGTTCAAATCCAGCACAAATGGGCGCAAGACTTGGCGATGGCTGAGGGCCAGGAGCCGGGAGGTGAGATCGCGCGCGCGCATGGCGGCGAAATTGATTTCGTTAGCCATGCGCAGCAGCGGAACTTGCGCGGCGAGTCTTTTCTTGAGCAGTTCGCTGTAGCCGAGAATTGCGACGAGCAAATTATTGAAGTCGTGGGCCACGCCGCCGGCGAGGCGACCTACTGCTTCCATCTTCTGCGCCTGGCGGAGTTGGACTTCCAGGGCGCGGCGCTCTGTAACATCGCGGATGATCGCAATTATGCAAATCTGCCCAGCCAATTCAATGGTGTGGGCGGACATCTGCACGGTGCGCACTTCACCGGACTTAATGGCGATGCGGATTTCCAGATCGCGAAATTCGCCGGAACGTTGCAAAAGCGCGACGACCTGCTGGCGATCTTTAGGATTGGCCCAGACTCCCAACTCCACCGCGGCGCGGCCGATGAGCTCGTCGCGCGTGTATCCGGTCAAGCGCAGAAAATTATCGTTCACTTCGATGTAACGGCCGTGTTCCGCGGAGGTGATGGTGATCGCGTCTGGCCCCAGGCGAAAAGCTTTGGAGAATTTTTCTTCGGAGACGCGCAAACTTTCTTCGGCGTGCTTGCGGCCGGTGATGTCGCGCACGGCGAGACAGAGAGTGTATTGGTCATTGTCGGCGGAAGGGACGCGGTTCATACGGGCGAGAAACCAGCGCTTGCCGGCGGGTACGTCGAGGGAATATTCGAGCTCTTCACCGCGGCCGGTGACGAGAACTCTTTCGAAAATCCGGGAGAACGGGCGAAAGAAATCTTCGCCCATAACGTCGGCGACACGTTTGCCTTTCAGTTCGTGGCGGGGGCGATAGAGAAGCTCCTCGTTGGTGGTCCAAATATTCAGGAAGGTGCCATCGCGGGCTAGTTCGAATACGATTTCATCAATAGAGCCGATGAGGGCTTCGAGGCGCGATTCGTTTTCGATTGGGCCGGTCCGTTCGGGAGGCTGGGCGGGCGCGCCCGCGAGACTTTTTGTGGCGGCGCGGGGAGTCGGCGGTTTCGGAACGTTTTCCACGGGGCTCCGAAGGTTACGCACCATGATGGAGACTTCTAGACGTTGAGGGTCAGCGAAGTTTCGGGAATGAAACCGTCGGTGCGGCTCGGCGATATGCGCGGAGGCGGCATCGGATTTTTAACGCGGTCCACGGGATTGTACAGGGTGTCGCGCTCGACGGGGACGCGGCCGGCGGCGCGGATCAAGCGTTCCAGCTCGGCGCGCGTCATGAACTCGGGAGTGGTGGCTCCGGCATCGTGATAAATTTTTTCCTCGACGACGGTGCCGTCGAGGTCATTTGCGCCGAAGCGCAGGGCCACTTGCGCGATGCGCGGCGTCAACATGATCCAATAAGCTTTGATGTGATCGAAATTATCGAGTAGCAGGCGCGAGACAGCGATGGCTTTCAGATCGTCCATGCCAGTAGGCCCCGGAAGATGGGAGAGACCGGTGTTCGCTGGGTGAAATGCCAGTGGAATGAAGGTGACGAATCCGTGGGTGATGTCTTGCGTGGCGCGCAGCTGGAGCAGGTGATCCACGCGCTCTTCTGCTGTTTCGATGTGGCCGTATAGCATAGTGGCGTTGGAGCGCAGGCCGAGCTCATGCGCGGTGCGCGCGATTTCCAGCCAGCGCTGACCGCTGACTTTGTGATCGCAGATAATTTTGCGGACGCGCGGGTGGAAAATTTCGGCGCCGCCGCCGGGAAGCGAATCCACTCCGGCATTTTTCATGGCGAGGAGCGTATCGCGAATGGAGAGCTTGGAAATGCGCGCGTAGTAGCCGACTTCGACCATCGTGAAGGCTTTCAAGTGCACTTGCGGGAAGCGCTCTTTCAGGCCGCGAATCAGGGTGAGGTAATACTCGAAGGGCAGATCCGGGTGCAGGCCGCCTACGATGTGAAATTCCGTGGCGCCTTCGGCGACGCCTTCTCCGGCGCGCTTGTAAATTTCTTCGAGAGCAAAGTTGTAGGCGCCGGGAGAATCGGGCGAGCGGCCAAAAGCGCAGAGTTTGCAATGCGCGACGCAGACGTTAGTGGGATTGATGTGCCGATTGACGTTGAAATAAGTGACGTTGCCGTGTTTTTTTTCGCGGACGAAATTCGCGAGCCAGCCTACTGCTAGAAGGTCGTGCGCTTCATAGAGCGCGAGGCCGTCTTCAGCGTTGAGACGTTCGCCGGCCAGGACTTTTGCGGCTACTGGCTTGAGGCGAGCGTCGTTTACTTGCAGGGCGTGTAGTTTCAGATCCATTTACGAATCACGATTCCTTTGCTGCGATCTCAGGCTCGGGTTCAGGGGCGATTTACGAATGTGGCCGCGCCCCAGAAGAGCAGAAACAACAAACTAATATAGCCATTCACGGTGAAAAACGCAGCATTCATTTTGCTGAGGTCGTGGGGATGGACGAGCGAGTGTTCGTAGGCGAGCAGCGCGGCTACTACGATGATGCCAATCCATGCAGGCCACGCGAGATGGAAACTCAGCGCGAGCCAAACGAGTAAAGTGACCATTATCAGGTGCATGGCACGCGCGATGAGGAGAGCGCGGGCTACGCCGAATTTTTTTGGGATGGAATAGAGGCCGGCGGCTTGGTCGAATTCGACATCCTGGCAGGCGTAGAGAACGTCGAACCCGCCGACCCAGAGCGTGACGGCGGCGCAGAGAATCTGCATGCGCGGGTCGAGCGAGCCGCGAATGGCGATCCATGCTGCGGCGGGCGAGATGCCGAGAGCGAAGCCGAGGACGAAGTGAGATGAGGCAGTGAAACGTTTTGTGAAGGAGTAGAAGAAAAGTATGGCTAGCGCGACGGGAGAAAGTTTGAGCGCGAGCGGATTTAACTGCCACGCTGCGAAGACCAGCACTGCTGAGGCGATGACAGTGAATGCAGCCGCGAAGCCGACGGAGAGTTCGCCTTTGGGGAGGGCGCGATTGGCGGTGCGGGGATTGCGGCGATCGAATTCGAGGTCGGCGATGCGGTTCATGGTCATGGCGGCGGAACGCGCACCTACCATGGCGACGATGATCCAGAGGAGCTGGCGCCAGGTGGGGAAAGCGCCGGCGGAGCGAGCGGCTAGCAGAGCGCCGACTAGCGCGAAGGGCAGCGCGAAGATGGAGTGCTCGAATTTGATCATTTCGAGCACGATGCGGATGCGGTTCTTGGTCATTTCTTTCGAGCCGGTGCCCTCTCCGGAGCGCCGCCTTTCCAGCGATATTGTTTTTCTTGCGGCAGGTCTAGTTGCGCTAAGACGCGAAATGCGAATTGCTCGATCAGGTCGTCTATTTTTTTTGGCGCATAGTAGAAGGCGGGCATCGCGGGCATCATGGTGGCGCCGGCGTCGTGTACGCGGAGCATATTTTCCAGGTGAATGCGGTTCAGCGGGGTTTCGCGCAGGCAGAGGACCAGCGGGCGGCGTTCTTTCAGGCAGACGTCGGCAGCGCGGGTCAACAAGTCATTGGCGATGCCAGCGGCGATCCCGCCTAGCGCGCCGGCGGAGCACGGGATTATCACCATGGCGTCCACGATCGCGCTGCCGGAGGCGATGCTGGCGCCGATGTCTCTGTTGGGGAGATACTCGATTTTTTTCGCCGAACTGCCGGTCAGGAGCGACGGGAGTCTTTTGGGGTCGGTCGGGACTATGTCGAGTTCTGTGGCTAGAAGGCGCATGCCGGCTTCGCTGGAGACAAGGAAGACGCGCTCGACGCGCGAATCGGCGTCGAGCAGGCGGAGGACGGATTGGGCGTAGGCGGCGCCGCTGGCACCGGTGATGCCGACTGTGATGACCTTGCCGCTGGATTTGGGCATGGGTGGTTGATGAATTAATGAGTTTAGGTGGCGAGTTTCGGCAAAGTCAAGGCGAGGGCGGAGGCTGACCCTAAGGCTATCTAAACTGGTCTGTTTGCGTCATACGTCGTAAAAGTGGAGAATACCTGCCGCTATTGGGAGGCTTCGAAATGAATGTAATGGGGAAGATGCGCGCGGCCGCGATTGTGGGGCTGGGATTTGCGCTGGGATGGGGCGGGGTGTTGAGCGCGGCGGCGGACGAAGGTCAGGCCGCGACTGCCAGCGTGAAGGTGCCGAAGTTGGAATTTCGCGACGTGAAGCTGGACAACGGTTTGCGCGTGATTCTGGTGCCGGACCATTCGGCGCCAGTTTACGGGATTGACGTCTGCTACAACGTGGGGAGCCGCAATGAGCGGCCGGGACGCACCGGGTTCGCGCACTTGTTCGAGCACATGATGTTTGAAGGCTCGGAAAATGTGGCCAAGGGCGAGCATTACGTGCTGGTGTTCAACAACGGCGGCAATATGAACGGGACGACCAATGAAGACCGCACCACGTATTTCGAAGAGCTGCCGAAAAACCAGCTGGATTTGGGATTGTTTCTGGAATCGGACCGCATGCGCGCGTTGACTGTGACGCAAGAGAAGCTGGACAACCAGCGGAACGCGGTGCAGGAAGAGCGGCGGCAAGGAATTGACAATCAGCCGTACGGACGAGCGCAGCTGGATGTGGACAATCTTTCCTACGACAATTTCGCGTACAAACATTCGACGATCGGTTCGATGACGGATTTGAACGCGGCAAGCCTGGACGACGTGAAAGATTTTTTCCGGATTTACTACGCGCCGAATAATGCGGTGCTGACTTTGGTGGGCGATTTCGATCCGGACGAGGCGCTGGCGAAGGTAAAAAAATATTTCGGAACGATTCCGGCGCAGCCCGCGCCGCCGAAAGTGGATTTGAACGAGGATCCGCATTACGGCGAGCGCCGCGAAGTAATTTACGATCCGCTGGCGCGTTTGCCGGAAATTGACATGGCGTATCACATTCCGGCGGGCAACACGCCGGAGAACTACGCGGCGCAGCAGCTCACGTATGTGCTGGGACAGGGAGAGAGCTCGCGTTTCTACCAGCGGCTGGTGAAGGAGAAGCAGCTCGCCTCCCAGGTGAGCGTACAGGCGGACACGCGGATCGGCACGAGCCAGCTTTACATTTCGGCGAATCCCCGGCCCGGCGTGAAGGTGGAAGACCTGGAGAAGGCGCTTGATGAGGAAATCGCTACCGTGGTGAAAGCCGGAGTTACGCCGGAGGAGCTGGCAAAGGCGAAATCGCAGCTGTTGCGGCAATTCATTGAACGACGGCGGTCGGCTTTGTTCACGGCGATATTGATTGGGAATTACACGGTGTATTTCAACGATCCAAACCTGATCAATACGATTGTGGACAAGGAGCACGCGGTGACAGTGGAAGAGGTGAATGCGGTGGCGAAAAAATATCTGGTGACAGACCAGCGTGCGGTGGTGATCACTTATCCGGCAGCTGATGAGAAAACGTCGTCGAAGGGGGCGCAATGAGGAAGAGCGCGATGAAGAGGTTCGCCGTGATCTTGCAAGCGTCACGAGCAGGGGTCGTGACATCAGCGTTGGTAGCTTTCGCCGGATTGCTGTTGCCGGGGGCGGCGTTCGCGCAGGGGCAGGACAAAAGCGCGCCGTCGAGCTCGGTGAAAAAGCTAGGCAGGGCGCCGGTGAATAAGGATGTACTGCGCGCGCAGCTGCCGCGGCCGACGGTGGTGAAACTGAAGAACGGGTTGACGATTGTGCTGGAAGAGGATCACAAGCTGCCGACGGTTGCGTTCACGATGTGGATTCGTCCAGGACAACTGGCGGACCCGAGCGAGCTGCCGGGGTTGGCGTCGTTTACGGCGGGCATGTTGCGCGAGGGGACGGAGAAGCGGACGAGCGAGCAGATCGCGCGCGAAGTAGATTCGCTGGGAGCGACGCTGGACGCGAGTTCGCGATTTGGCGTGAGTTATACGTCGGTGAATGCGTCAGGGTTGATTACGGACACTACGAAAATTCTGGATCTGATGAGCGATGTGGTGCTGCATCCGAATTTTCCGGCGAGCGAGCTGGCCAAATTCAAACAGAGCGAGGGAGCGAGCCTGGAGCAGCGGCTATCGAATCCGGCATTTTTGGGACAGCAGGGATTCAAACGAGTGATTTACGGGGATACGCCGATGGCGCTGGCGTCCGCGACGAAAGAATCCATCGAGAAAATCAGCGTGGAGGACTTGAAGCGGTTTCATGAGAAACATTACGTGCCGGGGAACGCGATCTTGGGCGTGACCGGGGATTTCCCGGCCAGTGAGATGCGCGCGACGATCGAAAAATATTTCGGGGCATGGACGGGCGCGGCGGAGGCTCCGGAAAAGTTTGCGGCGGCGGTGACACCACAGGCCACCAAGATTACGCTCGTGGATCGTCCGGCTTCGGTGCAGACGTACGTTATCGCGGGCGACCGGGCGATTCGACGGACCGACCCGGAATATTATGCGTTGCAGGTGATGAACCAGGTGGTGGGAGGCGGGCCGCAGGCGCGGCTGTTTTTGGACCTGCGCGAAGAGCACAGCCTGACTTACGGATCGTACAGCCGGTTCAACGCGGAGATCTATCCGGGCGACTGGATGGCATTTGCGCCGGTGCGGACGCCGGTGACGGGCGACGCGATGGACCGCTTTCTGTACGAGTTTAAGAAGATCAACAACGAGCCTGTGCCGCAAGAGGAAATGGACGATGCGCACCGGGCGATCATCGCGAGCTTCGCGCTTTCACTGGAGCAGCCGAGCCAGATTCTGAACGATTGGCTGACCGTGCAGTATTACGGGTTGCCGGTGGATTATTGGGACAAGTATCCGGATCACATCGGTGGGATTGACGCGGCTGGGGTGCAAGCCTCGGCGAAGAAATTCGTGGACCTGGACCACCTGCAATGGATTTGCGTCGGGGACCGCAAGCAAATTGAAAGCGTGCTGAAAAAATATAGCACGGTTAGTGTGGTGGACGTGACGGGAAAGGCCGAGAACTAGAGCGGCGCTTGCCGCGGACACGCCATGGATGAAGGGGATGTACGGAAATTTCTGGAGGCGGTGAAGCGCGGGAGTTTGCCGGTGGAGAGCGCCGTTGAACAACTGCGCCAATGGCCTTACGAGGATTTGGGGTTCGCGAAGATTGACCACCATCGCGCTTTACGGCAGGGATTTCCGGAAGTAATTTTCTCGCGAAAAAAAACGGCGAAGCAGGTGGCGGAGATTGCGCGGGGGATGTTGCGCGCGAAGGCGTCGCACAATGTTTTAATTACGCACGGCGATAGGAAGATTTTTGCGGCGGTGAAGAAGGTGGCGCGGACGGCGCGATTTCACGAGCTTTCGGGCGCGATCACTATCTCGCGGAGCGCGGCGAATCACGGCAAGGGCTTGATTCTGGTGGTGACTGCCGGGACGAGCGATATTCCGGTGGCGGAAGAGGCGCTGGTGACGGCGCAGATCATGGGGAATCACGCGGAGGCGATTTACGACGTGGGCGTCGCGGGTTTGCACCGTTTGCTGGAGCATCGGAAGAAATTGGCGGCAGCGCGAGTGATTATTTGCGTGGCTGGCATGGAGGGAGCGCTGCCTAGCGTGGTGGCGGGGTTGGTGGCGGCTCCGGTGATTGCGGTGCCGACGAGTACTGGCTATGGATCGAGTTTTGGAGGGTTAACGGCGCTACTGGCGATGTTGAATAGCTGTGCTTCGAATGTGAGCGTGGTGAATATTGACAATGGGTTTGGGGCTGGGTGCGTGGCTAGCGTGATTAACAGGCTTTGATTTGCCACAGAGGCACAGAAACCCAAAGAAAGACGCACATCGAAAATGGATCCTTCCTTGCGGCATGCCCGCCAACTGGAAATTCGGCTGTAGTCCTCAGTAGAACCGTATGAACGCACAGCCAACTCGGCGCTAAAGAAAGCAGATCCCTCGCTTCGCTCGGGATGACATTTCGTTTTGTTGTAGGGGCTGACTTAGGCCAGGGCAGCTACTAGCGCGGAGGCGATTTCGTTTTCTTCTTCGGGGTTTACTGTGCGCAGGTCGAGGATTACGTGGTTCTCCTCGATGCGGACGATTACTGGCGTCGCGGCGGGTGATGTTGCGCTAGCTGTATTGCTTAGTCGTGGCTGGCGCAAGCGCTCTTCTAGTTGTGTTGCAGAGTGGCCGGGCGTCGCGATGGCGATCAGCGTGGTGGGGAGTTGCTGATCTGGAGTGGAGCCGCCGCCGATTACGGAAAAGCCGGGATGGATTTCCAGCTTTACATCGGCTGGGAGCGCGGGCCGAAATTTTTCGCAGAAATTTTGCGCGCGTTTGGCGATTTCTTCGTGGGATAGCCGGATCATGCGTAGCGTGGGAATTTCGTCGAGCGCGCCGCGCAGGTAGGATTGCAGCGTGGCTTCCAGAGCCGCGATTGTTAGCTTGTCCACACGAAGCGCGCGAAAGAGCGGATTGGCACGGATGCGCTCCACGATTTCTTTTTTGCCCGCGATGATTCCCGCCTGAGGACCGCCCAGCAATTTATCGCCGCTGAAAGTGATGACGGACGCGCCGGCCTCGCAGCTGGCGCGGACGACTGGTTCTGCGATTCCGCTCGCGGAGAGATCGGCGATGCAGCCAGAGCCGAGATCTTCGTAAACGGGGAGATGGAAGCGTTCGCCCAACGCGACTAGGTCCTGGAGTGATGGACGCTCGGTGAAGCCGGTGATGCGGAAATTCGAAGGATGCACGCGGAGGAGCAGGCGCGTGCGGTCGGTGATGGCGCGTTCGTAATCGCGCAGGCGAGTGCGATTCGTGGTGCCGACTTCGCGGAGGAGCGCGCCGCTTTCGGCCATGATGTCTGGGATGCGGAAGCCGTCGCCGATTTCGATCAGCTCGCCGCGGGAAACGATGACCTCGGCGGCTTTCGCGAGAGTGTTGAGGACGAGAAATACGGCGGCGGCATTGTTGTTGACGACGATGGCGGATTCGGCGCCGACCAATTCGGCCAGCAGGCGGCTGGTGTGGACATCGCGCTTGCCGCGCTCACCGCGCGCGACGTCATATTCCAGATTCGAGTAGCCGGCGACGGTTGCGATGATTTGCGCTACTGCGACACCGGAAAGCGGGGCTCGGCCTAGATTCGTGTGGAGGACTACGCCGGTGGCATTGATGACGCGTCGAAGAGATGGGGCTAGGGCGGCGTCGACTTTTGCAATGACTGCGGCAACGATCTCGGCCGAGTCGAACGCTTCCTGATTTGGAACAGCGGATTGCAATGGCTCGTTTTTCAGGCGCGCGCGGGAGTCGGCGAGGACTTGGCGGACGGCTTGGGTGACGAGGGCGCGACCGGATTTTTCGGCCACGGCAAGGAGGCGCGGCTGGAGGAGAAGTTCGTCCACGGAAGGGATGGCGCGGAGACGAGCGGCCGGATCCTTCTGCAGTTTGGCGGCGGATTCTGGAACTGGGTTCATTGCTAAGGCATTTGAGCACAGTGTGATAAGGGCTGGCAATCGAAGGCTTGCGGCAAGGCATTTCCCTTTGCGACATCTGCGCGGAGGGTCACATTGACGCCGCCAATTGCGCACTCTAGGCTGGAGATACAGGCGGCTGGGAGCGGGCCGCCGGCGCGAGCTGTTGGAAGGCTGGTGCTGCGGCAGGCGCGCCGCATGACAGCTCAAAAAATTATGGCGACTATTGACGAAGAACTCGGACAAATCGAGCGGGACATCCGCACGCTGAAAATTGAGTTTGAACAATATTTCGGCGGGGGGCGTTCGCGGCCTCCGACGGATACGCAGTGGCGGCTGGAGACGAATTTGAAGCGCTACTCGGACCGTGCGGGAGAGCTTTCTTCGGGGCAGCGATTTCGCTATAGCAATCTGGCGTCCACGTACGCGAAATACCAGGACATGTGGCGGAAAAAGCTGATCCAGAAGGAATCGGGAACGACGCAACATCATTATGGCGCGGCGGCGAAGGCCATCGAGGGCGAACGACAGCGCAAGGCCGCGGAAGACGCGATGCGGACGCGGATCGCAGCGGAAACCGCGGTAAAGACGGCAGCGGAGGACGCGGCAGTTTCGTCAGCGACGGCGATCGCGCACGCCGCTGCGGATGCGGCTGCACGCGCGGCCGAGGTAAGACACGCTGCGGATTTTGCTTTGGCGCTTTCTGATCCGGAACATGAAACGGAAAAGGTGGAGAAGCTTTATCAGCGGCTGGTGGAAGCGCGGACGGAGACCGGCGAGAAGGCTGGAGTGCCGAGTCTGAAGGATTTCGAGCGATTCGTGCGGCAGAAGACGAAGGATTTGAAGGAAAAGGGCGGGCGGGAGATTGAGTACACCGTGAGTATTGAGGGCGGGCACGTAAAATTGAAGGCGAGAGTTTCGAGTTAGAGTTTTCCCGGTGCTACAGGCGTTGCGAGAAATTCCGCAGGTCAGAGCAATTTAATCCCGACGGCAGCAAAATCAGCAAAACGGTTTGTACCTCGTTCTTCCGCCTACGAAGCACCTTTGTAACGGATTCTTTTCTGCAGAGGCATGCCCTTCCGAATTTTTGCGCGAACGCTTACACTGGCGGGGCTTTCTCGACTGGAGGAATTATCGTGGCGGGAGAACGTGGGGCGGAACGTGGGGTCGCGCGGGCACTGATCAGCGTGTTCGACAAGACGGGCGTGGTGGAATTTGCACGGGAGCTGGCGTCGCTGGGAGTGGAGATTGTTTCAACGGGCGGCACGGCGCGATTGTTGCGCGAGGGCGGCGTCGGGGTGCGCGATGTGGCGGAGTTGACTGGCTGGCCGGAAATGCTGGGCGGGCGCGTGAAGACGCTTCATCCGAAGGTGCATGGCGGGATTTTATTTCAGCGCGGCAAGGCGGAGGACCGCAAGCAGGTGGGCGAGCACGGGATCGTGCCGATTGATCTGGTGGTGGTGAATTTGTATCCGTTTTCGGCAACGGCGGCGAAGCCGGGAGTGACTCCGGAGGAATTGATCGAGAATATTGATATTGGCGGGTCGGCGATGGTGCGCTCG
>CAVQBU010000026.1:0-121056 GCA_963710845.1 uncultured Acidobacteriota bacterium
TGAATCCGGCGCTTGCGATTATCGGAATCCGGCCGTGCATCCTCTCGACTGTGGCCTTTACAAACCTCTAAGTGCTCCGCAGGAGTCAGGCAATACATTTCGCCGTCCCGCCGCGGCGACGATGGAGCAGGTGACATTCTCCATGAGGCGTTGAAGATTCTTGTGAAGTCCGGGGATATCCACGGACAAATCCGGCTGCAACGGTGTGATCGGAAATGCAATCACTCCACGAAGTCTGGTGCGGAAGTCTTCAGGCTTCATTGTTGAATGACGCGAAGTGAGCCGAAACCAAAGTTGGCGGCGAAAGGCCGCTGAAGTCGCCAGCACGCCCGCTCCATCCAGGAACTTCCGGCGCGAAAAATGTAAGGAACATCTCTGTTTCCCTCGCTAGACTTGAATCAGCCATCGAATTTTGAATACTTTTTGTCGATCTCCCGGGTCGCTAGACGATACCTCAAGAACCCGTTTCTTGTCGACCGCGTTCACGAGGGCCTTCCCGCCTGAGCACTTTCGAGCTCATCGATCAAATGCATCCGAATTGCCGTTGGCAATCGACTCTTCATGTGTTACAACCTGTAACGGTACACAGCGTCACGGAACATTTCCTCGCGCCCGCGCGTTCATTCCTCCGGGACGCCATTGCGCGCGGCGTTTCGTTGCACGATTCCCAATAGCTCCAGCGGGTGGAGCTGAAGGACTCTGGCATGAATAATCTCTGGCGTGATCTTCGCTTCGGTTTCCGGCTGCTGCGCAAGAATCCCGGCTTTGCCGCCGTCGCCGTCCTCGCGCTGGCGCTGGGCATTGGCGCCAATACCGCGATTTACAGCATCGTCTACGCCACCCTGCTCGAGCCTTTGCCCTACTATCACCCCAACGAAATCGTGATGGTTTGGTCCAAAATCCAGGGAGACCGCAACGTAGTCGCCGCCGGCGATTACCTCGATTGGAAGCGCGAAAGCACCGTCTTTCAAGGATTGGCGGCCTGGACCAGCACGGGCGTGAATCTCGCCACCGCCAGCCACCCGGAACAGGTGCAAGCCTGGAAAGCCCAGCCGGGATTTATGACGGTGATGGGCCAATCCATGTTGCTGGGCCGCGATTTTCTGCCGGAGGAAGGCGAGGTCGGCAAGGATCACGTCGCCATTCTCACTCACCGCTTCTGGCTGGATCGTTTCAATGGCGATCGCTCGATCGTGGGCAAGACCATCCAGATAAATAGCGAGCCGTATACGGTGGTCGGAGTCCTCGGCCCCGGCCCGAGCGATCGCGGGCGGGAAAAGCTCGGCATCGCGCTCTCGTTCAAACCCGAGCAGATCAATCACGATTTTCACTGGCTACTCGTCATGGGCCGCCTGAAGCCCGGAGTCACCATCCAGCAAGCCAACGCGGACATGGACAGCGTGACGCAGCACATCGCGAAGGTGTATCCGAAATCGGATCAAGGCTGGGGCGCGATCGTCTCGCCGCTGAAAAACGATTTTCTCGATCGTGACGTGATTCGCGCGCTCTGGTTGCTGCTGGGCGCCGTCGCATTCGTTCTGCTCATCGCTTGCGCCAACGTAGCCAACTTGCTTCTCGCGCGCGCCACCAAGCGCCGCAAGGAAGTTGCCGTGCGCGCATCCGTCGGTGCCAGCCGCTGGCAGCTATTCCGCCAGTTTCTCGCGGAGAGCCTGGCGCTGGCTTCGCTCGGAGGAATCTTAGGCATCGCGCTGGCTTGGGTGCTCTTGAAAATTATTTTGCTCCTGATGCCGCCTTTCACTCTGCCGTACGAGGCCAATGTCCGCCTGAATCCGCCGGTGCTGCTTTTCACCCTGGCCGCCACAGCTCTCGCGGGCATGCTTTTCGGTTGCGCTCCAGCGTGGCAGTCGTCGCATCTGAATCTGAACGACGTGCTGAAGGAAGGCGGCCGCGGCTCCTCTGGCGCCGGCCGCCACGGGCTGCGCCGCGCGCTCGTGATCGCCGAATTCGCGCTGGCGCTCAGTTTGCTCGCGGGCGGCGGAATGGCCATTCACAGCTTGTGGAACGTCGAGCACGTCGATCTCGGCTTTCGCACCGACCATCTGCTCACTTTTGACCTCCCGGTTCCCACCGACCAGCTCGACCTCCGCGGATCAGATTAATTCTTTCTATCGCCAGCTTCTCGAAAGAATCCAGGCGCTACCAGGCGTTTCGGCGGCATCCGTCTCCACGGGCATGCCGCTGCAGGGCACCGGTTTTGGCATGCCTTTTCAAATCGTCGGGAAAACGGTGGACGATCCTTCCAAGCGCCCCGGCGCCGGATTCAATATGGTCACGCCCGGATATTTCCGCACGTTCGGAATCCACTTGGACCAGGGACGGGAGTTCACCGATCAGGATTTGGCCGGCGGCGCTCCCGTCGCCATGGTCAACGAAATATTCGTGAAGCGATATTTTCCCAGGCGTGGATCCGTTGACGCAACGCATCGCTGTCGAACAGTTGATTCCCGGCGTCACCAAGCTGGGGCCGTACATCGAGTGGCAAATCGTGGGGGTCTACCACGACGTTCATAACGGCGGCGTGGGAGGGCGAGGGCTTCCCGGAGATTGATGTGCCGTTCTGGCAGAGCCCCTGGCCGGGGCCCAGCGTGGCGGTGCGCGCCTCGCGTCGATCCCGCCACTCTGACCAAAAGCATTTCAGACATCGTCCTTTCCATGAATCCGAATCTTCCGCTAGCGGACGTCAAAACCATGGATCAAATCAAGGACGAATCCATGGCCGGCGATCGCTTTAGCGCTTTTCTGTTTGGAAGTTTCGCCGGCGTGGCGCTGCTGCTCGCTGCCCTGGGAATTTACGGCGTGATGTCCTTCGCCGTGGCGCAACGAACCCACGAAATCGGATTGCGCATGGCCCTGGGCGCCGGTCAAAACCGCGTGGTGCGACTGATAATCCGCGAGGGAATGACGCTCGCCGGAATTGGTTTGCTGCTTGGCTTCGCCGGCGCCTATTTTGTCGGCCGCCTGATGCACAGCCTGTTCATGGGCGTCGGCGCGCTCGACCCGGTAGCATTCGGCGGCGTAGCAGCTCTGCTGCTGATGTCCGCGTTGCTAGCATGTTATGTCCCAGCATTCCGCGCGGCAAAAGTAGATCCAATGCAAGCTCTGCGCGAGGAGTAGCGCCATTGTAGTCGCGCTTCGTCCGTGACTTTGATCTGGCAGCGCGTACCGGATGAGTGGATTGTGGGCTAAACTCGATTTGATTGCATAACCGTGTCGACCCCCTCGACTCAGCGCAAGGAAATTCCGTGCGAGGAGGAATTTGAAACTTCCAGTGTTGGGAGAGTATCCTTCGCGGGGAGCGGAACCGGAGAAGGCAGTCCCTATCAAACCGCCACCGCATGAAGATGAAGGCCCTGCCACGCAGTTCTTATAGCCGGTGCATTTGGCGAATCGCCGTTCTGAGTTTCGCCATCGCATTGCCTATCGACATAGCTGCCTCTCCGAGCCGGAGGGTCACTCCAGCGGATGTTCTTTCGGTCATGCAACGCGTGGCGGATTGGCAGCTCGCACATCCTTCGGTGCACCCCACGACCGACTGGACGCAGGCCGCCGGAGACGTGGGGATGATGGCTCTGGCCGGAATCTCGGTGATCCGAAATATCGCGACGCGCTGCTCGCGATGGGCGAGGTCAACGGCTGGAAACCCGGACCGCGTTTGTATCATGCGGACGATTTGGCCGTTGGCCAAACGTACGCAGGTCTTTATTTTCTTTATCGCGATCCGAAAATGATCGCGGCGTTACGGTCGCGGCTCGATGCCATTCTATCCGCGCCGCCGGACGTCGAAAGCCTGGATTTCCATCAGCCGTACGACCAAGTCTCCCAACTCTGGTCCTGGTGCGATTCGCTGTTCATGGCCCCGCCCGTTTGGATGCAGCTTTTCGCCGCCACTGGCGACGAGCGCTATCTCGATTTTGCGGTGAAGAATTGGTGGCGCACGACAGACTATCTTTACGATTCGCGCGAACATCTCTACTTCCGCGATAGCACCTACTTCGCCCGGCGCGAAACCAACGGCAAGAAAATCTTCTGGAGCCGCGGCAATGGTTGGGTGATGGCCGGGTTAGTCCGCGTCCTGCAGTCGTTGCCGGCAAACCATCCGAGCCGCGCACGGTTCGAGCGATTGTTCCAAGAAATGGCGGAGACGATTCTGAGCCATCAGCAACCCAATGGCTTGTGGCGTTCGAGCTTGCTCGACCCGCACAGTTATCCGCTCAAGGAGTCGAGTGGCTCGGGTTTCTACACCTACGCGCTAGCTTGGGGCGTGAATCAAGGTTTGCTCGATGACGCAAAATTTAAGCCTGCGATCCGCAAAGCGTGGTCAGCCCTTGTCGATAGCGTCGACGCTGATGGCAAATTGACACATGTTCAACCCATCGGCTCCGACCCGAAAACGTTTGCAGACGAGTCCACCGAGGTATACGGTGTCGGCGCGTTTCTGCTGGCGGGCAGCGAGATCTACCGCATGGTGGTGTTTGAGAATTCCAAGCCGCTGGAGATTGAGGTGAGCAATCCGGCACAATTCTACCGCCATAGCGAAACGGTGGAAATGAGCCTCGCTCGCTTGGCCGACTGGGGACTGCATTCGACAAGCCTCGCGGTGATGGACGGCGTCGGGTCCCGCATTCTCGATTCGCAGACTTATGCCAGCAAACCAGGGCGGCCGCTGGACAGCTTTATTTTCCAGACGGATCTGGCGCCGGGGGAGACGCGGACCTACTACGTCATGGACGTTTCTGCTTTGGCTGGCGTGCCGCACCCGATTGTGAAAACCTACGCGCGGCAAATCGCCGAGCGCTACCGCGACATGGCCTGGGAGAGCGATCGAATCGCACATCGTGTGTACCAGCAAGACTTGATTCCAGCTGAGGGCACGGTAAGCAGTGGCGTGGATGTGTGGGTCAAGAGCACGCGCGCCCTGGTGGTCAATGAGTGGTACAAGAACGGCGATTATCACAACGATCACGGCGAAGGGTTGGACGATTATCGCGTCGGGCGCAGCCGGGGTTGTGGTGGCCTTGGCATTTGGGACGGTCACACCTATTACGTGTCGAGCAATTACCGCAGCGGGCAAATCATCACGACCGGGCCGGTCCGTTCCGAATTCGAGCTGACCTACGACGCTTGGGATGCCGGAAAACGAAACAATCTCCGAGACCCAGCGCATCCGCATCGACGCTGGTTCCAACATGACTCGCGTCGAAAGCATGTTCGTCGGGGGCCATCGCCCGAGGTTCGAAATCGGGATCGGCATCGCGCAACGTCCAGGCAACGGCGCGATCGCCAAGAACCAAGAAGAGGGTTGGATGAGCTATTGGCAGCCCGCCGACCGAGACCGCGGAAACATAGGATGCGCGATAGTGCTACCGGACAAGATCGAGGAATTCGCGACCGAAAGCGCCACGCTGCCCAAGCTGACGCCAACGGAACTCGTTACCCCCAACGACGAAGGCTTGCCACCAGTCGCGAATTTGCTCGCCATCGCGCCGGCAGAGGCCGGCAAGCCATTCCTTTACTATCTCGGTGCGGGTTGGAGCAAGAGCGGCGATTTTACCGCGGAAACAGACTGGGAAAATTACGTGCGGCAATTCGTCGCGCGACTTCACGCACCGCTGAAAGTGGACCTCAAAAATAAATAGCTCTCCCGGATGGCGGGTTGAGGCGCTGCGCGTGGCGGCCTCACGTGCTCTCTCCTCAGGGATTCAAGGAGCGCTTCGGACCTGACTCGTCGTCCCAATCATCACCGCTCGACGCATCGCTGCGAGTCAATCCGAACTATCCGTACCGGATGCCAGCTCAAAGTTTTCTTCTTCACATATAGCCGATTGACTTTATCCGGTCAAACTTGTTCGAGCTTTCTTATCGTGGATGACTCGGCACCGAGGCGTGCCTTCAATTGGATACTTCGCGTTACAAGAAAAACTATCGTCGCCCAATGGCCCGTCCCCGACCGTTCGCCCAAAATATGCCGGGACTACGAGCGGTGAAGAATGTAACATTTTCACTCTTCACATCGTCCTTCACCCAGGTCTTCACCCTGTGGCCCCACACTCCGCTGAAAAAGAACTCGATGCGCGAACCGAAAACCAAAAAGCAGCGGAATTGAAACTACAGAAACGGGCGGGAGCGACCCCACTTTTTCGGCTTTCAGCCGCCCAAGAAGTTCGTGGGGTCGCTCCCGCCCTCTGCAACGACACGCGACGGTTGCACTGTCGCGTCCACAGGCGATAGTACCGAACCGTACTAAGGCGCACATATCGACGGAACTGCTCCAGAGCTGGCAGACCTCAGGGCGAAATTATTTTCGTCCCTCAGCGACACAAATTTCTTTCCCAGCACTGAATAGGTAAGTAGAGGAAGAGATTTTGCCTCAGTCCCTTCCTACTCGGGAGTCGTCATGGAACCCGGGTTGTCAACCATCAACCAATCCCCGGTGGTCGCCTGCCGGCTGGTGTGGAGGCTGATGAACTCGCCCTGGTCCATCCGTGAGGCAACGCCACTTCCGGCTTTCTAATTTCGGTGAGGAAAAAGAGTTGATGGGTCTGGTTGGTTAGCACATTTGAGTCAGAGTACCGATCACAGGGGGACTTCCGCAGAGTGTTCAACGACGAAAGGAGAAAAGACGTGGCAATCCTAAAATCACCGCCCAGACCGCCGAAGAATGAGACGCTACAAATTCGTGTCGAGGAACAAATCAAAGCGAAGCTCCACAAGTACGCTGAGTTCATTAATTCTTCCGAATCGTACGTCGTCAGTGAAGCCCTCAAGCTGCTATTTCGAAAAGACAGCGAGTTCAGGACTTGGCTTGAGAGACCGCCTCAAGACGGCGATCACCCACAAGACGGGGGCGGCTCTCTTTTCGAGACAGACAGCAAGACATGAAACCGAGCAGCGCGCGATTCGATAATGCCGCAACAGATGCGGCCACAGGCGACCAACGCAGGCAAGACCACCGTTTGCTCACGGTCCAACAAGTAGCTGCATTGTTGCAGGTGCGCGCGTCCTGGGTCTACGGACACATGAGCAAACGGTCCAGGGAGCGATTGCCTGGCTACCGACTTGGGAAGTACTGGCGGTTCAGCGAGGACGAAATTCTGGCGTGGGTCAAATGTCACAGCGAAAGTGATTTCGTCGCTCGACAGTAACGCAACGCCTTTAGATAACACCAAACCCGTCAAACGCGCCATCGAGGCATTGTTGAGCTCGCATGAGTTTTCTTCGAGGCTTGCTCTTCGCGCGCAGCCAACGCTAGAAAGCTTGAGCAAGGATTCGCGCTTCACGAGGTAGGGAGTGATCGCGTGGTTGCGGACAAGACGTACAAAGAACTACCAACATGCCAGCCACTCTGCGTAAACTTGTACCCGACGCAAGAGAGAGCGGACGAATCAGCGGAGAGGACCGTATGATTCGACGCTGTTTTCAAACTGGCTGTTTATTTAAGAGGGGTAAACGACGTAAAACTTGGGTCGCGCGTTGGAGAGAATCAGTGATTGAGCCGACCGGCACGATCAAGAGAGTGCTCCGATCTCACGTGCTGGGACTAGTCAACGAACTCTCCGAGCGCGAGGCCCATCAAAGGGTATGTGTGCTTCTTCGACCGATCAATGAAGGGAAATACCGACCGGAAGCAACCATGACATTCGGCCAATTCTTAAACGAGTGCTGGGAGCCTGCTGTGGTGCCGCATTTGAAACCAACTTCCGTCCGTTATTATGGCAAGCAGATTCAACGACATCTGCTGCCAACGTTCGGTGCGGTGCGCATTAGGGACATCACAAAGGCAGAGGTGCAGCAATTTCTCGGACAGAAACGCAAGCAGGGTTTATCTGGTTCCAGCGTTCACGGGATGCGGACAGCATTAGGGAAAGTGCTGCAAGCTGCTGTGGACTGGGGTTACCTAGATCAAAACCCCGCTCGTGGCATACGTCTGGGCGATCGTACACCAGTTCAGGAGCGAGCCTACTTGTTGCCTGACCAACTTTCGCCTCTGCTCAATTCCCTTTCCGAACCGTGTCGAACACTTGTGGTGATCTCGGTGTTGACCGGGCTGCGGATCGGCGAATTACTCGCGCTTCGCTGGAAGCACGTCGATTTCATCCACGGCGCAATCCACGTGCGCGAGAACGTCTACGAGGGGCGTTTTGGGAGCCCGAAGACGAAGAGCAGTCGCAGGGATGTGCCAATGAGCCGGCCAGTACGCGAGGCATTCCTGGCACAACGAAGTGTGCTCGCGGGTACGAATGCGGACGCTCTAATTTTTACTTGCCGCACCGGCACGCCGCTCAATCCGAAAAATCTTCTCCGCCGCGCGTTGCAGCCTGCTTGCCGAAAGCTCGGCTTGCCAGTTATTGGCTGGCATAGCTTCCGGCACACACATGCAACGTTGCTCGGAGAGGTCGGAGAGTCGCTGAGGACTGCACAGGCGATCCTTGGACATTCGGACCTCAAGACAACGCTAAACGTTTACACGCACGCGATACCTGAGTCACAAAAACGTGCGGTAGACAAGGTTGCTGAGCTTAGTGTTCCCAAATGTTCCCAAGTTTTCGGCGGATCCAGAAAATGGAAAAGTGAACTGATTGAAAAGAAGCGAGTTGGAAAATCTGGAGCCGAGGCCCGGACTTGAACCGGGGACCTGCCGATTACGAATCGGCTGCTCTACCAACTGAGCTACCTCGGCGCCTGCACGACTGTAACATCGGCGCAAAAAAGCTGTCAAACTTTGGCCGCGAAAAGTGCGCCGCGTAGGAACGGCGTGCCAGCGCGCATTGCGAGAATACGGCGTGAGGACGGCGTACGGTCACGTAGCGTCTGCGTGCGCTGTTCGCGCGTTCACCGAATCTTTCAGCGCGAGATCGGATACATCAGCCACGCGACCCCGACGCCAACCAACACGAACAGCGCGAACGACCATAGCGCGTATTTTAGACCGCCCGCGCGAGTGCGGTGCGACAGACATGCCAGCACCACCGAAACCAGCAGCGCGAAAAGGAGCATGGCGCCGAGGTGGCTGACCCGCAGCGCACTAGCGACGAACATGAACGCGCCGCAAATCACTCAGTTCCTCCTGCCCGTGGCGATCTCAATCGTGTCCAGTACCGCCAGCACGTTCACCACACCTGCCGCAGCAATAAAGCGCGTGCCGTAATCTCCCGCGGCGCGCGAAACGTCTGGCCCCGCAGCCTCGAAGAAGCGAGAAAAATAATAGAAGATGCCCGTGCCGGCATCCGCCAGAAAACCGAGCGTGCCGAATGGATCGCCAGAATGTGGGGGGAATACATTGCCGCGCAGCAGATAACCGCTGATGACGAGTCCGCTGACCGCACAGAAAAATATCAGCGCCCGGCCCCAGCGTCCCAGCAGAAGATGTCCGAGACCGGGCACCAGCCACGCCGCGACGGCGGCGAACAGCGCAAGGACGGCGCGGCCTGCACTTGCGCGAGACACCGGTGCGCGCTTCGGCGGCGCGACAGCTTCGCTGCCGGCAGCGTCGTTCGCCGGTAATTCGCTGACGGGAATTTGATCGGCGGAAATCTGACCCGCGGCCGTGTAGCAGCCCGATTCCTGGTTCGCTGGCGCGTCGCGGAGCGTAGCTTCATTGCCGGGCGCTTCGTTCACGGTCACCTAAGCCAGCAACGGAAGAATTTCTTCCTGGATGGCGCCGGTAACGCACGCTTCGTTCTCACCGACGTACACATTCACTTCACTGCGCACGCCAAATTCCGGCAAATAAATTCCCGGCTCCACGGAAAAACAGGTGTGCGGCGCGATTTTTCTGTCGTCGCGCGTTTCCAGGCCGTCCATGTTCGCGCCGTTGCCGTGCACTTCCTGGCCGATGCTGTGCCCGGTGCGATGCACGAAATATTTTCCGTAGCCCGCTTTGCGAATCGTTTCGCGCGTCACGCGGTCCACTTCCCAGCCGTGCACGGCGCGTTTTTTCGCCACCGCATCCTTGACGAATTCAATCGCGGCATTGCGCGCGTTCTTCACGGTGCGGAAAATCTTGGCGTAGGAATCCGGCACGCGCTCGCCCAGATAGCCCACCCAGGTAATGTCGTAATACACGCTTCGTGGGCGATCAAGCTTCGCCCAGATATCGAGCAGCAGCAAATCTCCCGCGCGTATGGGGCGCGAGCCTTCCGCTTGCGGTTCATAGTGCGGGCTGCCGTTATTCGGTTGCACGGCGACGATCGGCGACTCGGCGGTCGTGAGTCCGCCCGCGCGAAATTGTTCCACGATCCACTGTTGCAGCTCGTATTCCGTCAGCGGCTTCCCTTCCCGCACGAACTTCGCCGCGCGCTGAAAAGCTTCGCGTGTGATGCGATCCACGATTGTGCCAGCCTCGCGATGTCCTTGGAATTGTTCCTCGGACCAGCTGGCTTCGAATTTCTGCACCAGATCCGCCGAGCTGACCACTTTTTTCTTCAGCTTGCGAATCAGTTCGATCGTGCCCGCATCCACCAGGCCGATATAGGGAATATTGTTGTCCGGCGAATATTGCATCGCGATGGTCTTGCTGCCGGAAAGCAGTTTCGGCAGCATTTTGTGCAGCTCTTCCCAGCCCGCGTACAAAAACTTCTTGCCTTCCAGAGAATCCAGCGTCCCCTGCTCGATTTTGTGCACCAGCTTGCGTGAATCGCCTTTGGCGGGGATGAAATAGAACCAGCGACGCGTGACCATCGCGTTCGGGTCCAGGCCCAGGATGTTTCCCGCGATCGGATCGCGATGATGATGATCGCAAAAAAGCCAGCCGTCGAGCTTGGCGGCTCGTAATGCAGTCTGAATGGCCTTAATATCGGGCATTTCGTCAGTCCTTTGCTTTCGTAGCCGGGCGTTTTGCCGCCGCAGCCAGCGCCAACACTTGTTCGCGCTTCACGCCAGCAACCGTCACGCGCTTCCTGCGGCCTTTTTCGCCGGACACGATTCTAACAGCGGCCCGCGGCACGTTCAAACGCGCCGCAAGCAGTTGCACGAGCGCCTGGTTCGCACGATCGTCGACGGGCGGCGCGGTTAGGCGAATTTTCAAGGCACCGGCGTGCTCGCCTCCGATCGCATCGTGACTCGCTCGCGGCTGCACCTGCACGTAAAACGACACGCCTCCGCTGTTTACTGCGATCTCCATTTCCTTCCGCGATTCTCTTAGCGCACCAGTAGGCTAGTGCTCTACCTGTTTACGGGACCGGAGCAACTTATAGCCCCAGAGACGAGCGATGGCGGTATACTCACGGCCTTCGCACGAAAATACTCGCCTGCAAAGGAGAGCGCCCTTCATGTCCAGCACCGGTTTTGCTTTCGCCAATCCTCAACCGTCGCCTGATGACTTTAACACTTTCGACCCCAAGGATGTTTACGCCGATTCCGCCGTAGTAGCGACGCCGGTGATCGAAGCGATTCCCACACCGTGGAAAAATCCGCCAGTAATGGCCTTGTCCGACGTACTTGGAAATTCGGTTGTACAGCAAATCCAATCATCCGGACAAATTGTGTTCCACTCCGTCGGCGATACCGGCGGCGTCAAGGAACCGTCGCATCAGTTTGCCGTTGCAGATTGCCTGTCCGACGACCTGACGGGAAAGGATTACAGCAGAGGACGCGCGGCGTTCTTTTATCATCTCGGAGACGTCGTATATTTCTTCGGCCAAGAACGCTACTACTACGATCAGTTTTACGATCCTTATCGCGACTACGCCGGCCCCATTTTCGCCATCCCCGGAAACCACGATGGCGAGCTTTTTCCGAGCGAGCCGGTAAAATATTCGCTGCAGCCGTTCTACGAAAATTTTTGCTCGAAGGCGCCAGCAAAAGATCCCGCCGCCAAGGGCTTCGCCCGCACAACCATGACGCAAGGTGGCGCGTACTTCACGCTCAACGCTCCCTTCGCGAAAATCATCGGCTTGTATTCAAATACCGGCGAATCGGTCGGCGTCCTAAGCGGCGGAGTGGCCGGCACGCAACAAACTGCTTTCCTGCTCGCGCAATTGCAGGCCGCCGCCGCGCAACGCAAACAATCCGGCGCCGCTCCGTTCGCACTCATTCTTGCGGTGCACCATCCGCCGTTCACGATCAGCAGCGAACATTTTCCCAGCCCGCAAATGCTGGCGGAGATCGATTCCGCATGCAAGACCGCGGGAATTTGGCCGGACCTGGTGCTTTCCGGCCACGCACACCTTTACGAACGCTACACGCGCGTGATGAAAGCCGACGGACGTCAGATTCCCTATCTCGTCGCGGGCAACGGCGGCTATTTTAACTTGAGCAAGCCCAAGACCGGAAAAAATGGCGCGTTGCCTCAGCCGGGAGCCGTGGGGAACGACGGCAAGGGCAACAAGCTCACGCTGGTGGCCTACAACGACAACGTTTTTGGATTTTTGCGGATCACCGTCAGCGCCAAATCAATTCAATGCCAGGCGCTCGGCGTGGATGAAACCACGCGCACCAGTTCCGTGATGGATCAATTCGTCGTCGACTTGACGAAGCACGTAGTTGGCGGCGGCACCTCGTCCAGTCGCAAGCCGAACAAGAAAACAAAATCCGTAACCGTGATTAAAAGAAGAGTTCCGCGGCCAGGAGTTCATTCGCGGATGGGCAGAAAGAAGCGCCGATAACGAATCAGACCACCGAACCACGCGGCCCAAACAACGCAGTGCCCACACGAATCTCCGTGGCGCCTTCTTCGATCGCCACTTCGAAATCGTGGCTCATTCCCATGGAAAGCACCGGCAGCGCGCGACTCAGCCGCTGGCTCAAGTCGTCGCGCAATTCGCGCAGCTTGCGAAAATACGGCCGCACCCGCTCAGGCTCCTCGAAATACGGCGGAATGGTCATCAACCCGACAAATTCCAAATGCTCGAAAGGCGCGATGCTCGTCGCCAGCGATAACAAGTCCGCTTCAGCCACGCCACTCTTGGTTTGTTCGTCGCCCAGACGAACTTCGATCAGCACCGGCAAGCACTTCCCTTCCGCATCCGCCGCGGCATGAAGTTTTTTCCCGAGCGCCAGGTCGTCCAGCGAATCCACGCGCCGAAAAATGTGCGCCGCGCGACGTGCCTTATTGCTCTGCAAATGGCCGATCAGGTGCCACGCCGCGTCGAGGTCTGCCACCTTCGGCTGCTTCGTTTCCCACTCCTGCACGCGGTTTTCTCCAAAGTGCCGCAACCCTGCTTCATAAGCTGCCACGATCGCTTCAGCCGGATGAGTTTTCGAGACCGCCACCACAGTAATTTCATCCGCGCGGCGTCCACAGCGCGAGGCAGCAGTTGCGATGCGCTCCTGAATTTGCGCGAAATTCGCGGCGATCACCGAGGATTGGCTTGCCATGGTCGCGATTCTAACATGCCGAAAACCAGGCTTTCAGACCGAGTCGCCTGACACGCCTGCCGTACCGCCTCCCTATGCTAGACTGTGTTTCAAATACATGCCCGCCCGCGGAAAATTCATCGTGCTCGAAGGAATTGACGGCTCGGGGAAACGCACGCAGCTGGAAATGATTGCGCGCGCATTCTTGTCGCGTGGCATCGCGTTCACGCAAATCAGCTTCCCGCGCTACGACGGATTTTTCGGCAAGCTGGTGGCGCGTTTCCTCAATGGCGAGTTCGGCCCTCTGGAATCTGTAGATCCGCATTTCTCCGCGCTGCTCTACGCCGAAGACCGCCGCGAATCGCGTCCAGCGCTGGAATCCGACCTGGCCACCGGAAGAGCTCTGCTTGCGGACCGCTACATCGCATCAAATCTGGCGCATCAGGGCGCCCGCGTTTTGCCGGGAAAACGCCGCGATTTTCTAGCGTGGCTGAAAGAGCTTGAATATCAAGTGTACGCGCTGCCGCCCGAGGACCTAGTGATCTACTTGCGCGTGCCCGCAGAAGAAGCTCACCGCCTGGTGGGCGAAAAAGCCAAACGCCAGTACACCGAACTGCGCCGCGACCTGCTGGAAGCGGATCTGGCGCATCTGCGCGCCGCTTCGGAGGTTTACGACGAGCTCGCCCGCCAACCAAATTGGGTAAAGATCGAATGCTACGACGCGCGAGCCCAGGCCCTACGCGCTGCAGAAGAAATTCACAAGGAGATTCTGGCGGCGATCGAGGCGCGCGTCTTCCCCGCGCTGCACGCCAACCGCTGATCCCATGGGCTTCAACGAATTCCTCGGCAACGAACGCATCATCACCGCGCTACGCGGGATGCTGCGCCGCGATCGCGCGCCCGGCGCCATGCTCTTCACCGGCCCGCGCGGGATTGGCAAGTACACGCTCGCGCGCATGTTTGCCCAAGCCGCGAATTGCGAACGCCTCAAAGATGATTTCTGCGGCGAATGCGAATCCTGCAAACGCATGGCTCCGTTGACCGATCCTGCCGCGCTCATCGCGGCAGGACTGACCGAACGTGGCGAATCCGCCGATGCCGCGATGGTCGAGCGCATGCCGCTGATCATCGAGCCTCATCCTGACGTGTGGCTGCTGGTGCCGGATCCAGTGCGCCGCCTCGCGCCCGTTGCGCGCCCCATGATTCGCGTAGGCCAGTTGCGTGCAGTACAACGCGCGGCATATTTCAAACCGCAGGGCCGTCGCCGCATTTTCATTCTGGACGATGCGCACACTATGCGCTGGAACGACGCCGACCTGTTTCTGAAAATCCTGGAAGAGCCGCCGGAAAGCGCGACGCTGATTCTGCTCGCGCCCACCCCCGATTCCGTGCTGCAAACCATTCGCTCGCGCTGTCTGCAATTCCATTTCGCGCCGGTAGCCGTCGAGCAGATAGAAAAGTTTCTCGCCGAACGCACGGAAGCCAAGGCGCCGGAACGCAAACTCGCCGCGCAACTCGCGAGCGGCAGCCCGGGGATGGCGCTCGCGCTGAACCTGGAAGAATCCGCGCGCCTGCGCCGCGGCGTCCTGAGCCTGCTGGAAAAAACCATCAACGGGGGGAAGGCCGCGGAAATTTTCTCGGCTACCGCGCAGCTCGCCAAACAGGAAAAGGAATCGTTTGAAAATATTCTGACGCTGTTCTATAGTCTGCTCACAGACCTTCTTGAACTATCCCAAGGTCCGAAGAGCAGTCTCGCTCGAAATCCCGACTTACGCCGTGAATTGGAAGCACTCAGCAGAAAAATAGATTTCGCGTGGGTCTCGCGGGCTACCCAAGGGCTGGATCGCCTGGAAAACCGCCTTAAGCGGAATATCAGCCGCCAGTTGGGGCTGGACGCGCTTCTTCTTTCGCTGAGCAACCGCTAGGGCGGCCGCACGAATTCTTATTTTATTTGCAAAATTGCTGCAACCTAAAACCTTTTTAGACAGTCATAACAGGAAGTGGCAACTGGAAGGAGTATCCATGGTAAATCGTAAGCTATTTCGTCCTACTCTTACTGACGTGAAGGAACAACAATTCCCAGCCCGTCCGATTCAAGCCGTACCGGCGTCAGGCACGCAGCGAAAGAAGCCCGCGCCGCCCGAGCAAACTCACGCGGAGAATTTCTACTACGTAAAGCAAATGCAATCGCGAACTCCTGTGGCCGTGGTACTCACCGATGGCGAAATCCTGCGCGGCAGCGTGGAGTGGTACGACAGGGATTGCATCAAGCTGACCCGTTACGGTAGCCCCAACCTGCTCGTTTACAAGCACTGCATCAAGTACCTTTATAAAGAAGGTGAAGACGCAGCGCAGGGCGGCGTCAACGGATCGAACGGCAGCAACGGTGCGGGCGGCTCGGACGAATAACAGCTTGTGAAAGATAGTTTGTGATCTGGCGCGCACCGGGACGCGGCATCGCGTCCCGTGTGTGTGCTACCCCGGTCGCTTCTTGCGGTTTTTCCTGAAGGGGCCCACAAAAAACGTCATCAGCGCCTTGCCTACCAGCCGGTGCGCATCGTCGGTAATATCGCAATCCACAACCGCAACGTGGCGCCCGATGCGCACCACGATCGCTTCGGCCGTGACGCTGCCACCCTCCACCGCTTCCAGATAATTAATTTTCATCTCGATGGTCGCGACTCGTGTTCCGAGCGGCGCAGCCATATACGTTGCGAGGCCTCCGGCAGTATCCGCCAGCGCCGCCAGCACGCCACCATGGACCACGCCATGCACTTGCAGGTGTTTCTTGCCGACGCGCATGCGCAGAACGACTTTGCCGCGCTCTGCCACGATCAGCGCAAATCCAAGATGGTTGGTGATTTGATTTTCGCGCAGGCGGCGGCGCATCTCTTCGGCGGCCAAGCGCTCGACGGCTTTGGATTTGAGCGATTGCGATTGGGGTTGAGGTTGCGATCGCGTCATGTCAATATGCCGTCAGCCCTCCATCAAGCGGGAACGAAACGCCAGTAACCCACGACGCATCTTCCGAAGCCAAATACACGGCCATCAAAGCCACGTCGTCCGGCTTGCCGAGTCGCCCGATTGGGATTTCCGCGATGCGTTTTTGGATCTCAGCCTGCGCATTCGGCTTCTGTTGAATGGACTGCATCCCCAGCTCGGTTTCGACAAGGGTCGGACAAATGCAGTTCACGCGGATTTTCTCGTGCGCGTGGTCCAGCGCCATCGCGCGCGTCAACCCAGAGACTCCCGCCTTGGCCGCGCAGTACGCCGCGCGTTCTTTGCGAGCCACCAGACCCAAAACCGAGCCGATATTGATGATCGCTCCGCCGCCCGCCCTTCGCAGCGGCGCGAGCGCAGCCCGCGACACAAAAAACGCCCCAGTCAGGTTCGCCGCGAGCACCCGGTCCCACTCCGCATCGGATGTGTGTTCCACGGTCGCGACCACCACCGCGCCGGCGTTGTTCACAATCGTATCCAGCCGTCCAAAATGCTTCTCCGCAGCCGCCAGCGCGCTCTCTACTGACGACCGCTGGGTCACGTCGCAGGATAGCGCGAGCGATTTGCCACCCCCCGCTGTTCCTGCAGAAATTTCCGCAGCCACTGCGTCGAGAGGCTCCTTTCGACGGCCCGCCACAGCCACCCGCGCGCCCTCCCGCGCGAACGCCAACGCGCACGCCCGGCCGATGCCGGTCCCTCCGCCAGTAATAAACGCCACTTTGCCTGAAAGTCGCAGCATCGAGATGGCCTGTTGCCCCGTCTAATGTCAGACGGAAGGCGCGAATCTAGCATCCGGCCGCCCCCGGCGCAAGCCATGGCAGGCGCATGGCCAAGCTTGCTGCTCGTGAGGGATGACTGTTAAAGTGCCGGGAGGTCCCATGAAAATCGGAATCACCTGCTACCCAACTTATGGAGGCTCAGGTGTCGTAGCCACCGAGCTGGGCATCGAGCTTGCGGCGCGCGGACACGAAATTCATTTCATCAGCTATGCGATGCCCATCCGCCTGAGCTCGACGCACGAGCGCATCCACTTCCACGAAGTTGAGGTGACTTCCTATCCGCTGTTCGACCACCCGCCCTACACGTTGGCGCTCGCGACTAAAATGCTGGAAGTCGCCGAACAGGCGCAGCTGGATTTGCTGCACGTGCACTACGCGATTCCCCATTCCGTGAGCGCGCTGCTGGCGCGCATGATGGCGATGCCAAAAAAGCTGCCGTTTATCACGACGCTGCACGGGACGGACATCACCCTGGTCGGCAGCGACCGCAGCTATTTGCCGATCACACGTTTTTCGATCGAGCAGAGCGATGGCGTCACCTCCATCTCCAACTACCTGCGCGAACGCACCATCCGCGAATTCGAAATCAAGCGCCCTATCGAAGTGATCCCCAACTTCGTGAATTGCGATCAGTACATGCGTTGCAGAGACCAATCCGGCCGCGAGCAATGGGCCAAGCACAATGAGCCTATCCTGATGCACCTTTCGAATTTTCGTCCGGTGAAACGCATCACTGACGTGGTGGAAATCTTCGCTCTGGTGCGTGAAAAAATTCCGGCGAAACTGGTGATGATGGGCGACGGGCCCGATCGCGGCGCCGCGGAATACATCGTGCGCAGGAAGGATCTTCAGAAGGACGTGTTCTTCATGGGCAAGCAGGACGACGTCCAGGAAAAACTCGGCCTCGCCGATCTATTTCTGCTGCCCAGCGAAGAGGAATCCTTCGGACTGGCGGCTCTGGAAGCGATGGCCTGCGAAGTCCCGGTAATCGCGACGAACGTAGGCGGCGTGCCGGAAGTAGTGACCGATGGAGTCGACGGCTACCTGATCCCGCCGCACGACGTAGAAGCCGGCGCCGCACGCGCGCTGGAGATCCTCACCCGGCCAGACCGCGGACGCAGCATGGGCCGCAAAGCGCGCGTGAACGCCCGGGCAAAGTATTGCGCGAATGATGTGATTCCGATGTACGAGGCTTACTATCGAGAGGTTCTGCAGGCTGCACAACCCCAATCCGCCGCAACCGCGTTAAGCGCCAGCGCGGTCAAAGCCACCACGATTAGCGATCGATAAACGGCACGACCTGTAACGATTGCATCACGGCATTGATGTCGTTCTGCGAAATCTTGCCAGCCGCTCCGCCCGCAGTGGTGAAAATAAACCGGAACTGGTGATCGCGATCATCAAACGCCCGCACCGCCGCGGGAACGTTCTTGCCGGGATCGCCAAACTGAAAGCCCTTCGTGTTGCCCAGAGCAAACGAATAAAACTGCCCATCGCACTGCAGATCCAGGCCGAAGGAAAGCTTCCACAGCAACAGCACATTGATTCTCATCGCATCGCGCGCATTCATCACCGGGGATTGCTCCGCCGGTGCCGCTTCATACACCGCCTCGTACATTCCGTAATTGTTGTTCAGAGGCTTATCGGCGAACACGTCCGCGAATCTCTGGTATTCGGTCGGGTTCGAAGTCTTCAACGTGTGCATCGTGTCCAGTTGCGAATCCGGATCGAAAAACACAATCACCGGCCCGGAAGCATAGTGGAACTCGGTGTAGGTGAGCGATGGCTTCACCGCGGGATTTCCGGACCAGGGAGAGTTGAACTCGTAGTTGTACGCTTTCACCAGCGCAGGCTTGGCGGCGCCCGGAGGCGGCGGCAGCGGTGCCAACGGCTGCGCAAGGGCCTGTGGCACGTTGGCGAGCCAGGGACTGTCGGAGCTCCACAGTTTCCCTTCGATCCAGGTCAGCGTCTGCAAACCGTACTTCACAGTGAAGCCGGCCACCAGGAACACCACTAACAGCAGTATTATTGCAGGCCGCGCGCTGCTTTTGTCCTGGTCGTCGATCATTCCACCTATTCGCTGAAAGGAATTTTGGCCCCGCCATTCTACGCTATCCGCAGGACGCCTGCAAAATAGGAACGACGATTCGCAAGCGTGCCGTCCGAGTGCTGCCGTTACTGCTTCACCGGGCCTCGCTGGCATGGAGAAAGGCGCCGTCAGCGCGGATCGTTCGGCCATAAATCAAATGAAATATTGCAGTTAACGACGGTCGGCTGCGCGCTTTTCCGTTGCAACAAATGCCTTGCGCAATGCGTACATTGATACGTCTAATCGCCGTGGAGGGCACCCTTGAACACACTGTGGATGGACCTGCGACACGCCGCTCGCATGCTCGTAAAGAATCCCGGTTTCGCGCTCGCGGCGATACTGTGCCTCGCGCTCGGAATCGGCGCCACCACTGCAATCTTCAGTGTTGTTAACGCGGTGCTGTTGCGCCCGCTCGCCTACCGCCAACCTGAAAAACTGGTCCGCGTCTACACCGAATTCCCGACTTTCCCCAACGGCGGTCTGCACCGTTTCTGGACGTCCGCTCCCGAGTTCCTCGATCTACGGCGCGACACAAATTCCTGGGAATCCCTGGACGCATGGTCAAACGACGGAGCCACCATCGCCGGCTTGATTCAACCCGTGCGCGTCACGGCTTCGTTCGTCAGTGGCGGGATGCTCCGCACCTTAGGCGTCCAGCCAGCAATCGGGCGGTTGATCGCGCCCGCGGACGATGATCCCGCGGCGCCCGTGGTGGCGGACATCTCCTACGGATTGTGGAAGAGCGCTTTCGGCGGCGACAAAAGTATTCTCGGCAAGGAAACGTATCTGAACGGGCAGCCATCCACGATCGTCGGCGTAATGCCACGCGGGTTTGAATTTCCGCCTGGAGAAGTTGATCCGTCGCAAGTGTGGTCCACACTGCAAATCGATCCGGCCAAACCCGGCAGTCGCGGGTCTCATTACTTGTACCTGCTCGGTCGGCTGAAGCCCGGCGTCACCGCGTCGCAAGCGCAGTCCGAACTCGAAGCATACGAGCGAGCGCTTTGCGCGCAGCACAAAGGCGACCACGAACATTATTTCAATCCAACGAATCACACGCTGGTCAGCTTTTCGCTGCAGGGAGAAGTCGTCAGCAGCGTGCGCCCGGCGCTGCTGATGCTGCTCGCCGCGGTTGGGTTCGTGCTGCTCATCGCTTGCGTCAACGTCGCCAATCTGTTGCTCGCGCGCGCCGAAGCTCGCCGTCGCGAAATCGCCATCCGCAGCGCCCTAGGTGCCGGACTCGCGCGCTTGGCGCGCCAGTTTGTGACGGAAGGAGTGCTGCTCGCCGCTTGCGGCGCGGTCGTGGGCCTGGTGCTGGCGTTCGGTGGGCTGCGACTGATCCAACTAACCAACGCTGGAAGCCTGCCGCGCGCCGGAGAAATCGGAATTGATTTGCGCGTGCTGCTCTTCACCATCGCAGCCGCGCTGCTGACTGGAATTCTTTTCGGCATGGCTCCCATGTTTTCCGTGGTGGTGAAAAATCTGCAGGACTCGCTGAAGGATACGGTCAGCTCTATGACCGGGAATGCCGGCGCGCAGGGATTTCGCAAAATCCTGGTGGCCGGCGAACTCGCGATGGCCCTGGTCCTGCTGATCGGCTGCGGATTAATGATTCGCGCGTTTTGGAACCTGCGGGACGTAAGAACCGGAATTAATGCCGAGAACGTGATCACCATGAAAATTGCGTTGCCCGGCTCAAGTTACGCGAAGGCCGAACAGTCAGATCAGTTCTGGCGCCGCCTCGACGAGAAAATCACCCACCTCCCCGGCGTCACCTCGGCCGCCATCGGCTCGGGCTTGCCCCCCGTACGCCCGCCCAACATGAACGACACCAAGATCGAAGGGTTCGTCCATAAGCAAGGCGGCCCTATCGAAAATGTGGATTATTACAATGTGGTGAGCAAAGACTTTTTCAAGACGCTGGGAATCCGCCTGATGGATGGGCGCGAATTCGACGATCGCGATGCACAAGGCTCGCCTGACGTGGTGATCGTCAACCAAACGATGGCCAGAACCTTTTGGGGCAACGAAAGCCCGCTTGGCCACCGCATCCAACCAGGCATGGAAGGTGCGATGTGCACTATTATCGGCGTCGTTGAGGACGTCAAGAACGCGGGGCTCGACACGCCGACCGGCACGGAGATTTTCCTTCCGTACGCGCAGAAGCAAGCCTCCGGTATGCGCGGCGCATCGGTCTTTCTTCGCGCGCACGGCGATCCGTCGACCCTCGCAAACGCCGTACGAAGCGAAGTGCGCTCGATTGATCCGATGATCCCAGTGACAAATGTTCAGACGGTCGAGCAAGTATTGGCGTCAGCGGAATCGCGCCCGCGTTTCTTGACGTTGCTGCTGATACTGTTTTCCTCAGTGGCATTGATTATCGCAACCGTCGGAATTTACGGCGTGATTTCGTTCTCGGTCGCGCGGCGGTCCAAGGAATTCGCGTTGCGCATGGCTCTGGGTGCGCAACAGAAAGATGTGCTGGGATTGGTGATGAAGCAAGGAGCGCTCCTGACGCTGTTCGGAGTTGCCGCCGGAGTGGTCGGCGCATTTGCTTTGACGCGCCTGATGGCCAGCCTGCTGTTCGGCGTGCGGCCCACCGATGCTTTAACCTTCATCAGCGTATCGGCGCTGCTAGCCGCCGTCGCGCTTTGCGCCAGCTTCATTCCCGCCCAACGCGCCACAAGAATTGATCCGATGCAGGCACTGCGCCACGAATGAAGCAGCTACAGCCCGGCGAAAGGTTCGGCGGTGGCTAGCTCCGGAATCTCAATGTGAATCTGCGTGCCTTTCCCTTCTTTGCTGCGAATGTCCATCTTGAATTGGTCGCCGTATAGCAAGCGCAGACGCTCGTGCACATTGCTGATGCCGATTCCTCCGCCGTACACCGCGGCCAGACGTTCCGGCGAAATTCCCATCCCGTTGTCTTCGATTTCGATTAGCAGCCGGCCGTTCGACTGGCGCGTCCGCAAATGAATCTGCCCGCCCTCCAGTCGCGGCGCGAGGCCGTGCTTGATGGAATTTTCCACCATGGGCTGCAGCAACATGCTGGGCACGAACGTCTCCAGCGTTTCTTCGTCAATTTCCTTGAAAATCTGCAGCTTGTCGCGCCCGAAGCGAATCACTTCGATATCCAGATAGTCGTCAATGAACTCGAGCTCCTCGCGCAGCGGCACAAACGTCTCGTGCTTGCGCAGCAGCCGCCGCAAAATATTCGAAAGCTTCAGCACCACGCCGCGCGCCATGTCCGGATCGAAACGAATCAGCGAAGACACCGTATTCAGTGTGTTAAATAAAAAATGCGGATTGATCTGGCTCGTAAGCGCGTCCATGCGTGCCTTCAGCAGCAGCTGCTGATTTTGCTCCAGGTTCATTTCGATGCGCGTGTTGTTCCAGATCTTGATGGCCATCGCCACGCACATCATCGAAGTCATCACCACCAGCAGCGAGTAGCCCCAATTGGTAGGACGATAAGAATACAGCCACTTCTCCGGCACTCGTCCGAAGTCCGCGAATTCAATTTCCGCCACGGTTACGCCGACGCACGCGAACAACGGCAACATCGCCCAGTTTCCCTTACGGTAGCGAATCAATTTCCAGATCCACTCCGGCACGCTAAGAAATAGAAACGGCCCGAAATGCCAGATATCCTCTTTTTCCGGCATCGTCTCGCGAACCACGCCCCCAATCAGCCCTGCCAGCGCCGCGATCGGACTAGAAAGCCATTCGTGATTTCCGAACGCTGGCAAGCTGATCAGCGAACCGCCCAGCAACCCTACGACCCGTCCGCCGATCAGCCCCATCAGGAACGAGCCTTCCAGTGTCAAATCGAAAAACCGGTAACCACCCAGAAGGCGCAAAAACACGCCAATCGCCAGCGGCGGCGTAAGGAACAGCAGCAGCATAACTTTTTGGTCGGAATCGCGGATTTCGGCGAATAGCAAATTGCGGAACGAGCGGAAACGTACCAGCAGCGCCGCGAGCGATGCCGCGAAGCCCACTTTCAGCACCAGCGCGAATATCAACTCTTGTGCGCCCAAAAATGTATTCATTTTGCTCGCGGAGCGCCGCCTGCGCAGCGCACGGACTAAGTTAGCCAAAGCAGCCAGCGATGTAAAGGGACGCGAGCGTTCGCAATCGCGCTTAACATCGCTTTCTAGCCACTCATCACTAGCCACTGATTTTATAGTCAAACCCTCACAATGCCGAATGACCCCGCATGTCCAGGCCATCAATCGACGCGCAGTCCCGCGATCTCGCGCGCTCAGGGAGATTTTACGAATCCTGCTATAATCACAGTTTCCATGCCGCGCAAGAAACAATCCGGAAAATCCGCCAAAGCGCGTGTCGTCGCCGCCGCGCGATTGCCAACCGGCTTCGGCTCCTTCCGCATCTTCGGCATCGAAGGACGCAAATCCGGAGAAGAGGCCGTCGCCATCCAGCATGGCAACATGAAAAGCAGCTCGAACGGTTCGTCGCGCGCGGCCGCGAAAACGCATGCGCGCAAAGCGCCGTTGGTCCGCGTCCACTCACAATGCCTCACCGGCGACGTCTTTACTTCCGAACGCTGCGACTGCCGCGCGCAGCTGGAATTTTCGCTGCGCAAGATCGCCAAGGAACCTTCCGGTGTGCTGCTCTACCTGCCGCAGGAAGGCCGCGGCATCGGCCTGATCAATAAATTGAAAGCATACGAACTGCAGGACGCCGGTCTGGACACCGTGGAAGCCAATCGCCGCCTCGGTTTCGCCGACGACGCCCGTGACTACGAATTTGCCGCCGAAGCTCTGAAGGCTCTCGGCATTCGCGACGTGCGCCTCCTCTCCAATAATCCAGACAAGGTCAAGCAGCTTGAAAGCGCCGGCATTCGCGTCGTCGAGCGCGTTCCCTGCCGGCCGCGCACCAGCAGACATTCCGCTGCCTACCTGCGCACAAAAAAAGACAAGCTCGGCCACTTGCTCGCCGGCCTGTAATCCCCTGCCCGTCTCGCTGAACCCCCAAAGTTTTCCTTGACAAATTTCGAAGCCACGCTGATACTAAACCATATGGTTAACTATTCAGACGCGCCCCTCGATTCCACTTTCGCCGCCCTTTCGGATGCCACGCGCCGCGGCATCCTCGCACGCCTCGCACGGCAAGGCGAGACCTCCGTCAGCGAACTGGCCGCGCCGTACAAGATGTCACTCCCCGCAGTTTCAAAGCATCTGCGCGTGCTGGAGAATGCTGGGCTGGTGGCCAGGCAGAAGTACGGCAGGGTGCACCGTTGCCGTTTGCGAGCCGAGCCGATGAAAGATGCGGCGGCCTGGATGGAGCACTACCGCCAATTCTGGGAAGCGCAACTCGATTCCCTGGCGCGCTATTTGGAAGATTCCGCGAGCCAAGGCATCCGCGGCAAGCAACCGGCGATGCGACACCGCCGGCAAGTTTGAGGAGGAGTCACCATGGCAGCAGCAACTCCAGGCACAACAGGCAAGCTGGAAGTCCGCCGCACGATCGCCGCGCCGCGCGAACGAGTCTTCGAAGCATTCGCTCGCCAGGAACAAATGGATCGCTGGATGTGCCGCGATGCCGCCACGCACGTCATCAAGTATCTGCAATTCGATTTCCGCGTCGGCGGCGGCTTCATGCTGGATATACGTACACCAGAGGGCGACACCTATATCCATCACTCCACCTACATTGAAATTAGGCGCCCGGAAAAAATTGCTTTCACCTGGAATCTCGAGCACACCGACGCTGCCGGCCACAAAGCAATGCTCCATCCCGAGGACACCATAGTCACCGTAGAATTGTTGGAACGCGGAAATTCGACGGAGGTCGTGCTGACTCACGATCTCGGCGCGGCGTCTGCGAAGGAACGCGGCGACTACCAGCGCGGTTGGACCGGTTGCCTGGAAAAACTCGCGGAGGTCGTTCAAGGCTAAGCTTCGGCGGGAATCGCAAATCGCTGGCGTTTCATCCCCCGGATTGAATATCCTTGCGCCCTCAGCAGGCATTGTATTTTACGGGGGCGCGATCCGATGAATCAGGGAAACGCTGCGGATGTTGCCATGGCCTTCGTCGCGAAGATCAACGCGCACGATGTGGACGGTATCGTCGCGCTGATGGCTCCCGACCACCTCTTCATAGATGCCCTCGACCATTCCTTTCGCGGCGTGGAACAAATGCGCCAGGGCTGGAAATTCTATTTCAGCATGTTCCCGGATTACGCGATCGAAGTGACCGACGAGTTCAACCGAGGCGACGTGGTGGCTATGTTCGGAAAAGCGCGCGGCACGTTTGCAGTCAACGGCAAGCTCGCGCGAGAAAATTCCTGGGAAATTCCAGCAGCGTGGAAAGCGTTGGTGAGAGAAGGACGCGTAGCCGAATGGCGCGTCTATTGCGACAACGATCCAGCGCGAAAAATCATGGCGGCTAACGCGCCCGCAGTGGGTGCCCCAACACAGCCGAACCCCTAGCCCCCGCCGACAAAGTGCACAATCTCAAAGCTGTCGTCCGGCTGCACCTGCGTCGCGTTCCAATCCGCCCGCGGCAAAATATTCAGATTGAGTTCGATGGCCACACGCTCGCGCGGCATTCCCAGATGTTCCAGTAGCGCCGGAACCGCGATGCCGTCTGGCACCTCGCGGCGCTCGCCGTTGATCGTCACCGTCATTGCGCCGCGCCTGCCGTAGGGTTCTTCTCGCGCGTCCGCATCGCAAAACGAATCTCATCCTTCCCAGCGTCCGTCTGCGCCTGAATCACCAGAGCCAGGTCGCCTTTTCCCAGCGGAGGTAGCGGAAAATGAATGTGTACGCGCCCTTGGTCGTCGCTTGTGCCGGAATGTGTGCCGTCCGCCAGCGCGCCTTCGATCACCGCTTTCACAGCGGCGCCCGCCTGCGGCTGCTGATCCGTTTTCCGCGAAACTTCCAGCTCCAGCGAAACTTTCCCGGCCGAAAGCCACGACCCGGGATTCAGCAATTGCACCTGAATTCCGCTGGGTCGCGCGGCCTGTGTGACTGCTTCCGCCGAAGCAATTTCAGCATCCAAAGCGCCAGAGCGTAGCGCCTCGATCACCGAGCGATGCTGCTCTTCCACGCGCTGGCGCAATTCTTCTGCGCCAAAAGGCGCGGCGTCCGCGCCCTGTTCATAGTTCGACGCGCGTCGGTGCAAGATTCGCCCCTGCTGATATACCACGGTATCAATGATGGGATGGTTCGGCCCGCGATCTTCGGTCTGCACGTGGAAGACGTGCTCTCCCACTTTGACGTCCGTATTGAAGCCAGAGCTCATAAATCTTGCTTCCCCGCGCTCGCCACGCACCTGCACCGTACAAAGCAAAATCGCAGTAATACAGAGTTCATTTGACCGGCTGCTCTCGGGTCGTTATTATAACAGCGCCACGAAAATGAACAGCAACTACCTCGACAACTATGGTCCGCTGTTGCTGATGTTTATACTCTCCTGCGGCTTGGCCGGGGTGCTGGTGCTGGCATCGGCGATCATCGGCAAACACAAGCGCTCGCGCGAGAAAGACCAGCCGTACGAGTGTGGCATGCGCCCCACCGGCGATGCCCGGCAGCCCATTTCCGTGCAATTTTACATGGTCGGCCTGCTCTTTATTTTATTCGACATCGAGGCAATTTTCCTTTACCCCTGGGCGCTGATTTACGGCGACCTAAAAGTCTTCGGCTTTGTGGAGATGCTGCTTTACATTATAATTCTGCTGGCCGGTTACATATTCCTCTGGAAGAAGGGCGCGCTCGACTGGACTCACTAATTTGCCGCCCTCGGGAACCGAACTCATAGTGGAACCGCAGGAAACAGACAAACATCCGGTAGTGCATAAACTCAGGGAGTGGAACGCCTCAGCGGTCGCCGAAGTGCTGGAATTTCGCGGCGAAATCACCGTGGTGGTGCCACGCGAACACCTCTTGCGCATTGCCGAATATCTGGCGACGGAACCTTCGCTGCGTTTTTCTTTTCTGTCAGATATCACTCCGGTGGACCGCTTCCCCATCGAGCCGCGCTTCGAAGTGAATTATCACATCGTGTCGCTCGATCGCCGCGAGCGCCTGCGCCTGAAAGTGAAACTGAATGGCAGCGACCCCATCGTTCATTCCGTCACCGGCGTCTGGCCCACAGCCAACTGGCACGAGCGCGAAAACTACGATCTCTTCGGCATTCGGTTCGAAGGCCATCCGGATCTGCGTCGCATCTTGATGCCGGACGATTGGGAAGGCCACCCGCTGCGCAAGGACTATCCGACGGAGGGCTACCGATGAGCACCACCATCGAAACTCCCATCGGCGCCGCGCAAACCATGGTCCTGAACATGGGGCCGCAGCACCCCTCCACCCACGGAGTACTGCGCGTCGTCCTCGAACTAAACGGCGAAATGGTGGTGAAAGCCGAGCCAATAATCGGTTATTTGCACACCGGCATCGAAAAATCCTGCGAAGCGAAGACCTATTCGCAGTGCATCACTCTGACCGACCGCATTGATTATCTCGCGCCGCTCTCAAATAACCTGGGCTATTGCCTCGCAGTGGAAAAAATTCTCGGCATTGAAGTCCCCAAGCGCGCGCAGTACATCCGCGTGCTGCTCACCGAGCTGACCCGCTGTGCTTCGCACCTGGTCTGGGTCGGCACGCACGCCATTGACCTGGGCGCGATGACCGTCTTCCTCTACAGCTTCCGCGAGCGCGAAGAAATCCTGAAAATTTTCGAATATCTCTCCGGCCAGCGGATGATGACGAGCTATTTCCGCATCGGCGGCCTCGCGCTCGAACCGCCTCCCGGCTGGCTCGACAAAGTTCAGCGCGTGGTTGATTCCTTGCCCGGCCACATTGATGAGTACGAGGACCTGCTCACCAAAAATAAAATTTGGCTGGGCCGCACCCAGGGCGTGGGCATCATCAGCGCCGCTGACGCCATCGCCATGGGCTGTTCTGGCCCGATGTTGCGCGGTAGCGGCGTTGCTTACGACGTGCGCAAAGCCTTCCCGTATTCCAGCTACGACGAATTCGATTTCAACGTGCAGACGCAGACCGCGGGCGACTGTTACGCGCGCTATCAGGTGCGCGTCGCCGAAATTCGCGAGAGCATCAAGATCGTCAAGCAGGCCATGCAGAAAATTCCGAGCGAAGGGCCATTCCGCGCGGAAGTGCCGGGCATCATTCCTCCCTCACGCGAGGAAATGAAAACGTCCATCGAAGGCCTGATCTATCACTTCAAGATTTTCACGGAAGGTTTTGCGCCGCCGGCGGGCGAGGTGTATCAAGCTATCGAATCGCCGCGCGGCGAGCTAGGAGTATTCGTGGCCAGCGACGGCTCCGCCAAGCCATATCGCGTGAAGTTTCGCGCTCCGTCGTTCGTGAACTTGCAGTCGCTGCCAAGATTGGCGGAAGGCCGCCTGATCGCCGACGTCGTCGCCTGCATCGGCACAACGGACATCGTCCTGGGAGAAGTGGACCGCTAGGCTCCAGCGGAAAAAGGGATTTATGCAATTACCACCGGCACTGGAAGAAAAATTTACAACTCTGCTCGGACGCTATCCCGTGAAGCGTTCGGCGCTGATCCCCATGATGATGTACGCCCAGGATTATTTCGGCTATCTCAGCGACGAGCTGCTCACTGACATCGCCCAGCGCCTGGACTTGAACATGACCCAGGTCACCGAAACTTTGGCGTATTACTCCATGCTGCGCCGCAAGCCGGTCGGCAAGTATCACATTCAGGTCTGCACCAACATTTCCTGCATGCTGCGCGGCGCGAACGAGCTTTACGCCCACGTGCAGAAGCGCCTGGGAATTGGCAACAAAGAAGTCTCGCCCTCCGGCACGTTTTCCCTGGAAGAAGTGGAATGTATGGGCGCCTGTACTGGCGCACCGGCCATGCAGGTGAATTTCGATTTCTATGAAAATCTTGATCCGGATAAAGTGGACGTGATTTTCGAGCAGCTGCAGGACGGCAAGAAACCCAAGCCTGTCCCCGTGATATCCGGCGCGCTGCACGAGCGCAATCCGAACGAAGTAGTCGTCATCAGCAAGAATTTCGGCATCCCCAATTCGCGTTCGATTGACACTTACATGCAACACGAAGGCTACAAAGCCCTCGAAAAAGCGCTGAAGCAGATGACGCCCGACCAGATCATTGATGAAATGAAAAAGTCGAATCTGCGCGGACGCGGCGGCGCCGGATTCCCGGCCGGAATGAAATGGAGCTTCGTCCCCAAAGACATTCCCAAACCGAAGTACATCCTCGCCAATGGCGACGAGAGCGAGCCGGGCACTTCGAAAGATCGTCCGCTGCTGGAAATGGACCCGCACCAATTAATCGAAGGAATGGTGATCGCTGGCCGCGCCATCGGCGCGAATCAAGGTTATGCCTACATCCGCGGCGAGTATCGCTACATTATCGACATCCTGGAAACCGCTATCGCCGAAGCCTACGCCAAGGGCTTTCTCGGCAAAAATATCCTCGACAGCGGATTCGATTTCGACCTCGCTGCCCACACAGGCGCAGGCGCCTACGAATGTGGCGAAGAATCCGCGCTAATGGAATCGCTCGAAGGCAAGCGCGGCTATCCGCGCATTAAGCCGCCCTTCCCCGCGGTCGTTGGCCTGTACGGCCGCCCCACTGTAATCAATAACGTCGAAACGCTCAGCACCGTGCCGGCCATCATTCGCGGCGGCGGCGATTGGTACGCCAGCCTGGGCACTCCGAAAAATGGCGGCACACGCTTATATTCAATTTCCGGACACGTCAACAAGCCCGGCATTTATGAGCTTCCGCTGGGATTCAATCTCCGCCAGCTCATCGAAGACGTGGCGGGCGGCGTGCGCGGCGGCAAGAAACTAAAAGCCGTAATCCCCGGCGGCAGTTCTTGCCCGCTGCTCGACGCCAGCGAGATTGACGTCAACTTGGACTACGATTCCGTCGCCAAGATTGGCTCGATGCTCGGCTCCGGCGGCACCGTCATAATTGATGAAGATACCTGCATGGTGGATCTCGCCCGCCGCATCATGCATTTTTACGCGCACGAATCCTGCGGCTGGTGCATTCCCTGCCGCGAAGGCACCACCTGGCTGCGTAAATTGCTCGACCGTTTTCACGAAGGCGGCGGTCGCGCCGAAGATATTCCATTGATTGACGAACTTTCGAAAAATATGCTCGGGCGCACTTTCTGCCCGCTCGGCGATGCCGCGGCGCTGCCCACCATCAGCATCGTGAAGAAATGGCGCAACGAATTCGAAGACCATCTTCACGGGAAATGCGCGCTCAAACCCGCCGAGATGATTCTGGGAGCTCACTAGGAAACGCATGGCGGAACAAAAGCAAGTCACGTTCACTCTCAATGGCCAGCCAGTCGTCACGCCGGCCGGCACGCTGGTCATCGAAGCGGCCAAAAAACAGGGCGTCGAAGTCCCTTCTTTCTGCTATTACCCAGGCCTTTCGCTGCAGGCCGCATGCCGCATGTGCCTTGTGGAAGTAGAAAAAATGCCCAAGCTGCAGACCGCATGCACACTCGTCGCCACAGAAGGCATGGTCGTAAAATCCGACACCGAGCAAGTTCACAAAGCGCGCAAGGACATGATCGAGTTCCTGCTTTCCAATCATCCGCTCGATTGTCCCGTCTGCGATAAGGGCGGCGAGTGCGAATTGCAGGACATGACGTTCCGCTACGGCCTCGATCACAGCCGCTTCACCGAAGAAAAGCTGCATTACCCGGAAGAAAAATGGTCGCCGCTGGTTTATTACGATGCGCCGCGCTGCATCATGTGCTTCCGTTGCGTGCGCGTCTGCGATGAAGGCATGGACGTAAAAGCTCTGGGCGTCGGCGCGCGCGGCGTTCATTCCGTGATCATTCCCAACGAGCCCGGCCAGCTGGCCTGCGAAGAATGCGGTATGTGCATAGATATTTGCCCGGTCGGCGCGCTCACCAGCGGCACCTATCGCTATCAGACGCGCCCGTGGGAAATGCAATACGTTCCGAATCCCTGCACGCACTGTTCGAATGGGTGCAAGACCACGCTCAGCGTGCGCAACAACGAAATCCTGCGCGCCAATAATCGCGATTCCTCCGGCGTGAATGGCGAATTCCTCTGCGGCAAGGGCCGCTTCGGCTTCGATTTCACCAGCAACGGCGAACGCCTGCGCCAGCCGCTGGTGCGCCGCAACGGAAAGCTCGAACCGGCCAGCTGGGAAGACGCGCTCGAAGAAGTGGCGCGCCGCCTCAAACAAGTTCGCGATAAGCATGGCGCGAATGCCATCGGCGTGATTGGATCGAATCGCACCACGAACGAAGAAAATTATCTGCTCAACCGTTTCGCGCGCGCCACCCTCGGCACCAACAATATCGATCACCACCGCACCGCGGATTACGCCGGACTCGCCGCAGCTCTCGGCCCGGACGCCACAACCGCCCTGGCCACGATGTCTGACATTTACACCGCACCCGCAGTTCTACTGATCGGTAATGATGTAGCGCAACAAAATCCGCTGGTCGCCTGGCAAATCCGCACGGGCGTGCGCCATCACCAGACCCGCCTCTACGTCATCAACGGCCTCGAAAGCAAAATTCATCGCCAGGCTAAGCATCTGGTGAAAACAGCGAAAGGCGGTGAACGCGCCGCCGTGCGCTGGCTCACTCACAGTGAAGGCACGTTCGACGCGCCCACCACGGAAGCCCTCGTCCAGCTAAAAGCCGCGCTCGAGGCTGAAAATGACGTCGTAATCCTCTTCGGCGCGGAAATTCAAGGTCCCTCGCTGCGCGATCTGGTCTCGTTCGCGGCCCGCATCGGCGGCCAAACCAAAATCATGGCGCTCGGCGATTATTCCAATTCGCGCGGCGCGGCCGATATGGGCGTCCTCCCCGATCGTTTGCCGGGTTACGCTTCGCTCCACGACTCCGGCGAACGCGCTCGCTTCGGAAAAATTTGGGGCGCCGAAATTCCGTCAGCTCCCGGCCTAACCGCGCGCGCCATGATGGAGGCAGCCGTAGCCGGAAAGCTGAAAGCGCTCTACGTAGTCGGCGCCAATCCCGTGAAAACTTTCGCCACAGCGCAACCAGACAACCTCGGCCGCCTCGAGCTGCTCGTAGTCCACGAAATGTTCCTCACCGAAACTGCCCAGCGCGCCGACGTTGTCTTCCCGGCGGCTTCATCGTATGAAAAAGACGGCACGCTCACCAACACCGCCGGCCAAGTTCAAATGACGCATCGCTCGATTGATCCGCAGGGCCCGCGCAGCGACTTCGATCTGATTCGCATCCTTTCGCACCAGCTCGGCATGCTGGGAGTCGGCGCTCCCATCCGCCTCCGCACGCCCGAGGCTGCGTTCGACGAAATTCGCCAGAACGTCACAGGCTACGACCTGCCGGTTTCCAGTCTGCTCGGCGGGGGCGCGCCGCAATCCGCGGCAACGTGCAAAGCGTCTGAGCCGTCTTACGACGTGCCAGTCGGAAATATTTTTTCAGCCAACGATTTTCTCTTTACCAGCGGTTCCCTGGGCCGTTACTGTTCCAAGTTGACTTCTACCAAAGAGGCCAAAGATACGCCGTGGATTTCGTCACCCAACATCCAGTCCTGGTGGTATCGCTAGCTAAAATCGTCGGTCTGATGTTTTTGTTGATGACGACGCTGGCGTACCTGTCCTGGTTTGAACGTAAGGTCATCGCGCACATTCAGTCGCGCTGGGGCCCGTACTACGTCGGCGTGCATGGATTGCTGCAGCCGCTCGCCGACGGCGTGAAATTTCTATTTAAAGAAGACCTCACGCCTCCGGGCGCGGACCGCTTCGTCTACATTCTCGCGCCGGTGCTGGCGCTTTCACTCGCTCTCACCACTCTCGCGTTGATTCCCTTCGGCCCGCCCACCGTGCAATGGCTCGGCGAATCCACGCTTATCGTTGCCAACAGCAGCATTGGCTTGATGGTCGTTTTCGCGATCACTTCCATGGGCGTGTACGGCGTCGCGCTCGCCGGCTGGTCCTCCAACAGCAAATATCCCCTGCTCGGCGGCCTGCGCAGCTCCGCGCAAATGATCAGCTACGAAGTCGCGCTCACGCTTGCCGTGGTCGGTGTGGTGCTGCTCACCGGCACTTTGAACTTTAACGAGATGATCTCATCGCAGAGCGGCTATTATCTGCATTTCATCCCCCGCTGGAACGTTGTGCCGCAAATCATCGGCTTCCTCTGCTATTTCATGTCAGCCGTCGCGGAAACCAATCGCGCGCCCTTCGATCTTCCCGAAGGCGAAACCGAACTCGTTGGCGGCTTCCATACCGAATATTCCAGCTTCAAGTTCGCCATGTTCTTCATGGCGGAATACGCGAACATGATCACGGTATCGTGCCTCGCGACTATTCTCTTCTTCGGCGGCTGGCTCTCGCCCTTCCCGGAATCGTGGACGTTCATGCGTTATCTTCCGGCGGTGGGCCTGCTGGCGCTAGCGGTTTATCTTGCCTACGACACCGTAGTCCTCGCCCGCGGCATCGCTCGCATCCAGCTGATTGTCGTCACCACCGGCGCTCTGGTGATCGGCCTCTCATGCTTGCACCCGGTAGTCCTCTCCATCATCCAAGGGCCCTTCTGGTTTCTGCTGAAGGTCGGCCTAATCATGTTCTTCTACGTGTGGACGCGTGCCACGCTGCCGCGCCTGCGCTATGACCAGCTGATGTCCTTCGGCTGGAAATTTCTGCTGCCCGTGTCGCTCGCGAACCTGGTGATTACGGCGCTGGTAAAAGTCTGGCCGCTGCTGGTGAACCACGGATGAGCTTGCCCTTCATCGTTTTCTTCGTCTGCGCGTTCCTCGCCGTGCTCGGGGCGCTCACGTTGATTCTGGCGCGTGAGCCAATTCACAGCGCGCTGGCGCTGATTCTCGTTATGGTCTCGCTCGCCGTGCTCTACCTGTTGCTCGGCGCGGAGTTTATCGCCGCTGTTCAAGTGATCGTGTATGCCGGAGCGATCATGGTGTTGTTCGTCTTCGTAATCATGCTGCTCAATGCGGGCGTCGAAGAACGCACGGATTACAGCAAGATCGCGAAATATGCCGGCCTGCCGCTCGGCATGTTCCTGATCCTCTTTTTTGGCCATTGGATGTTCCATTCCTTAATCGGCCAGCAGGTCGCCAATGGAGTAGGCGGCACCAATGCGTCGGTCTCCACGCGCGACCTTTCGGCGCAGCTTTTTCAGACGTACCTGTTCCCGTTTGAAGCCACATCCATTTTGATTCTGATCGCCATTCTCGGCGCGCTGGTCTTGGCGAAGAAGGACGAATGAGCATAGTCCCCATTTCGTATTACCTGGTGCTGAGCGCGATTCTTTTCGGCCTCGGCATCGTCGCGTTCGTCTTCAAACGCAACATCATCACCATCTTCATGGCCATCGAACTGATGCTCAACGCTGTGAACTTGGCGTTCGTGGCTTTCGCGCGCGCGCACAACCAGCTCGATGGCCTGGTTTTCGTCTTTTTCGTGATCGTTGTCGCCGCCGCCGAATCGGCGGTGGGCCTCGCCATCATCATCACCCTGTATCAGAATCGCCAAACCCTGAACATCGAACGCATCAACCTGCTCAAATTTTAATGTTAATACTCGACCATCTCTGGATCATCATCGCGCTGCCGCTCCTCGGCGCGGCCATCAATGGCCTGCTCGGCAAGAATTTCTCCAAGCCTGCCGTAAATTCGGTGGGCATCAGCTCCATCGCTCTGGCATTCCTCTCGTTCCTGGAATTAGTCCGCGAATACGCGCAGCTTCCCGCCGGCCAAATCCTCGAACCGAAGACCTACTTCACATGGATCACCGCCGGCCAGTTCAAAGTGGATTTCTCCCTGCAGGTTGACCAGCTCACCATCATCATGCTCGGCGTCGTCACCTTCGTCAGCCTGCTGGTGCACATTTATTCCACCGGCTACATGGCGCACGAAGAGGGTTACTACCGCTTCTTCAGCTATCTGAACCTGTTCGTCTTCTTTATGCTCACGCTGGTCCTCGCTGCCAACGTCGTCCTGATGTTCGTCGGCTGGGAAGGCGTGGGCCTGTGCAGCTATTTGCTCATCGGTTTCTGGTTCCTGAAGCAATCCGCGATCAGCGCCGGCAAGAAGGCATTTATCACCACGCGCATCGGCGACTTCGGCTTCACCATCGGCATCCTGCTGCTTTTCTGGACTTTCAAATCCGTGGACTTCGGCGCCATCTTCAAACAGCTCGTCAGCGCGCCGCCGGAAGCCGCCGTGTCCACCGGCGTCTTGACCACGATCTGCCTGCTGCTCTTCACCGGCGCAGTGGGCAAATCAGCGCAACTCCCTCTATATGTCTGGCTTCCGGACGCGATGGAGGGTCCCACGCCCGTCAGCGCGCTCATTCACGCGGCGACGATGGTCACCGCCGGCGTGTACATGATCGCGCGCATGAATCCGCTTTTCTCGCGCGCGCCCATCGCCATGTTCGTCGTGGCGCTGGTCGGCGCGCTCACCGCGTTCTACGCTGCCACCATCGGCCTGGTGCAGACGGACATCAAAAAAGTTCTCGCCTACTCCACCGTCTCCCAACTCGGCTACATGTTCCTCGGCCTCGGCGTGGGCGCCTACGCTTCCGGCGTATTCCACCTGATGACCCACGCATTTTTCAAGGGCCTCCTGTTCCTCGCGGCCGGTAGCGTGATTCACGCCATGGGCGGCGACCAGGAAATGCCGCACATGGGCGGCCTGCGCACCAAAATCCCCATCACGTTCTGGACCATGTTCATCGCCACGTTTACCATCGCCGGGATCCCCGGCTTCGCCGGATTTTTCAGCAAGGATGAAATTCTCGAAGCCGCACGTTCCGGCCCCAACGCCAACATTTGGCTCTGGCTGCTCGGCCTGATCGGCGCGGGCCTCACCGCGTTCTACATGTTCCGTCTGATTTTCCTCACCTTTTTCGGAAAACCGCGTTACGACGAGCACAAAGTCCACGTCCACGAATCGCCGCGCAGCATGACGATCCCGCTGATCTTCCTCGCGATCCTTTCGACCGTCGGCGGATGGGTCGCAGCGCCGCATCTCGTCGGCGGCACGGAATATTTCGACAAATTCCTGCATCCGGTCTTCAGCATGTACGCACCCGCGACGACCGCAGGCGTAGAAGGTGCCGCAGAAGCCGTGGAAGCTCCTGCCACGATGCTGCTGCACGCGCTCACCGGCTGGCCCGTCATCCTCGCGCTAGCGGGCTTGCTGCTGGCCTGGTGGTTCTATATCAAAAGCCCGCAAACGCCGAAAAAACTCGCGGACAGCCTGCGCGCTTCCTACACACTCGTCCTGCACAAATATTATGTGGACGAACTCTACAACGCCGTGATCATCCAACCGCTGCTCTGGATTTCCACAAACGTCCTCTGGTACGTGGTGGATGAAGGCGTGATTGGCGGCACGGTGAACGGCGTCGCCCGCGTCGCCCGCGAATCCGGCAGCGAACTGCGTGAAATTCAATCCGGCAACGCGCGCAGTTACGCCACCTGGGTGGTGATTGGCGCTGTCGGCGTCACTGTATTAATGCTCGGAATTTGGGGAATGGTGCGTTAGCGTGGAAATGCAATCTCATTTGCTTTCGGTGATCATCTTCCTGCCGCTGCTGGGTCTGCCGGCGCTGCTGATGCTGCGTTCGGACGACCACACCTGGATCCGCCGCGTCGCGCTGGCCGTTTCGCTGGCGGAATTCGTGATTTCGCTCGCGTTCCTGCTTCCGACGTTTGATTCCGCGATTCCCGGTTATCAATTCGTCGAAAATCACCCCTGGATCGGCGACGCGATTCAATATCACATCGGCGTGGACGGCATCAGCCTGTTCCTGGTGCTGCTCACCACTTTCTTGACGCCACTCGCAATCCTCTGTTCCTGGAATTCCATCCACGAATATATGAAAGGCTTCTTCGTCTCACTGCTGGTGATCGAAACGGCCATGATCGGCGTTTTCGTCTCGCTCGATCTGTTCCTCTTCTTCGTCTTCTGGGAATTGACGCTGATTCCCATGTATTTCCTGGTTGGCATATGGGGCCACACCCGCCGCATATACGCCGCCGTAAAATTTATTCTCTACACCATGTTCGGCTCCATCCTGATGCTGGTCGCGATTCTATGGCTCTACAATCTCAGCGGCACGCATGGCCTCGTCCGCACCTTTGATTTGCCTGAATTGGTTGCGCGCCTGCAACGAGGCTTCATCCAGCTTCCTCCCCACACGGAACTGTGGCTCTTCGGCGCATTCTTCCTGGCGTTTGCCATCAAAGTGCCGCTCTTCCCGCTGCATACCTGGCTGCCCGACGCGCACACCGAAGCGCCCACCGCCGGCTCCGTAATCCTCGCGGGCGTGATGCTGAAGCTCGGCACCTACGGCATGATGCGCTTCTGCCTGCCGCTTTTCCCGGACGCCGCGCACCGCATGGCTCCGCTCATCGGCGTGCTGGCGATCATCGGCATCGTGTACGGCGCGTTGGTCGCCACTATTCAGCCCAATTTCAAGCGGCTGATCGCTTACACTTCCGTCAGCCACCTGGGATTTGTCGTGCTAGGAATTTTTTCCTTCACCACCATTTCATTTCAAGGCGCAATCTTCCAGATGATCAGCCATGGAGTTTCCACCGGCGCGCTCTTCCTCGGCCTGGGCATGATTTACGATCGCCGTCACACCTATGAAATCAAGGAATTCGGCGGTCTGGTGAATCCCATGCCGGTACTGATGGCCTTTTTCCTGTTCGTGTGCCTCTCGTCGCTCGCACTGCCGCCGCTGAATGGCTTCATCGGCGAATTCCTCATCCTGATTGGCGTCTTCCAGTATCACCACGCGTGGGCTTCCTGGGCTGCCAGCGGCGCGGTGCTTTCGGCGATTTATTTGCTTTGGTCTTATCAACGCGTCGCGCTTGGTGAACTCACCAACGAAAAAAATCGCACGCTGCCCGATGCGTCCGGCCGCGAACGCTTGATTCTCGTCACCGTCGCGCTCGCGATTCTCTTCATGGGCGTCGCTTCGCCGCTCTTCACGCATCGCATGCAGGCCACAACCGATAGCCTGGTCCAGCAAACGCAGGGCCGCGCGGCTCTTCCTCAGCCGCCCGCGCTGGCTAGCGGACAAAAGATGCTCCTGGCGCCGCCGCAAGCGCCGTCGCAAGCGCTGCCAATGCATGATGGCTCGCTCGCCTCCATCGCCCCACGGACGGTGCAGCCGTGATCCAGTTCCCCGCTGAGCAGCTCACGAACCTGCATCGTCTCGCGCCAGAAATCGTGCTGTGCCTCTTCGGCATCGTCATCATGGTCGCGGATCCTATCCTCGGCCCCGCAAAGCAGCGCGTCCTGGGATGGGTCGCGTTCATCGGCACGCTCGTAGCGCTCGGCGCCGTACGCCTGATGGCCCTCGACCCCGGCATGGCTTACAACAGTCTGATCAGCGCCGATACTTTCAGCATTTTTGTCCATGGCATCGTAATCGTATCGGCGGCGCTCGCGATTCTCGGCTCCATGCAATATCTCGACCAGGAAGGCATCCAGCGCGGCGAATACTACTCGCTAGTGCTGTTCGCAACCGCAGGCATGGGCATCCTCGCAGGCGCGAACGAACTGGTCACCGCATTCATCGGCCTGGAAATGAGTTCGATCTCGACCTATATCCTCGCCGGATTCCGCCGCCGCGCCGTCAAATCCAATGAAGCCGCGCTGAAATATTTCATCCTCGGCTCCTTCGCCACCGCATTTTTCCTCTATGGTATCGCCATGGTGTACGGTTCCACGGGCACCACGCGCATTGATCAGGTGCAAGCCGCGCTAGAAAAACTAATCACTGCGCAAGGACGCCTCGATTCCCTCTCCATCCTCGGCCTCGCGCTGATCTTCGTCGGCCTCGGTTTCAAAGTAGTCGCCGCCCCGTTCCAGATTTACGGTCCAGACGTTTACGAAGGCGCGCCTACGCCCGTCACCGCGCTGCTGGCCTCCGGGCCCAAAGCCGCCACGTTCGCGTTGATGCTGCGGATTTTCTACGTTGGGTTCGGCACCGCGGACAACTTGTGGTTCTGGGCCATATGGATCTCCGCGGTCCTCACCATGTGCATCGGCAATTTCGCCGCGCTGGTGCAGACCAATGTAAAGCGCATGCTCGCCTATTCCTCCATCGCGCATGCCGGATACATTCTCGTCGCCTTCGCCGCCGGCACCGTGTACGGCATCGCCGCCGTGCTCTTTTATCTGGCGGCCTACGCCCTCATGAAAGTCGGCGCCTTCCTCGTAATCGCGCACCTGGGCGAGCGCGACGAGCAGCGCCTGGAAATCACCGACTACGCCGGCCTCGGCACCAAGCAACCGGTCCTCGCCGCGTGCTTCGCCCTGTTCCTATTTTCCCTGCTGGGATTGCCTGCCACCGGCGGCTTCCTCGGAAAATTCTTCGCGTTTCAAGCCGCGCTCGATTCGCGCATCGTCTGGCTGGTGGTTATCGCCGCCATCAACAGCGTCATCGGCGCCTACTACTATCTCCGCGTGATCATCGCCATGTATTTCTGGGAACCATCGAAAGATTACACACCGTCGAAAGTTGCCCCCGCCCTGGTCCTGGCCCTCAGCATCGCCGCCATCGGCACCCTCTACCTCGGCATCCTCCCCAGCCACGTCCTCGACTACGCCCGAGCCGCCGCCGAATCCCTCTCCCTGCATTAAAAAAAATGCCTCTGTTGATGCGTTGATCTGCGTCCCGTAGGGGCGGGTCTTAGACCCGCCCTAGGGCTCTGCGGCGGGCAACTATTCTCGTAGCGCCGGCGTCCCGCCGGCTCCGTTGCCTTTGCAGTTGCACTTGCCGTTGCCTTTGACTCTGTAGCGGCCGCCTGCTTTTGCTTTTCAGGCGGGCGTCTTTGACGTTGACTTGTGCTTTCGGAAACGCCGCCGGCTCGTGCGCGAGAAAATTCTTGAATCATCCATAAAAACAAAAAGCCCGGAAGCTCGCTCGCCGCGAACTTCCGGGCCTCAAATTCCCCGCCGAATCGTTACTTAACTTTCAAAAACACGATCGCAAACGTGTACAGCGCCATAGACTCAATCAATACCAGCGCCAAAATCAACGCGAAACGAATCGCCGCTGCCGCTCCGGGATTGCGCGCCAGACCTTCGCACGCCGCCGCCGTAGCCTTGGCCTGAGCGTAACCGCCCGCCGCCGACGCAATCGCCATCGCAAAACCCGACGTGATCGCGACCCAATTCGTCGCCACTGCTTCCCCCGCCGTGCCCTGCGCAAACGCCGTTGGGGCAAACATGATCACTGCGACCACTCCCAGCAGAAACAACGCGTACCTCTTCATGGTGTTCTCCTCTTCCTCGCTATGAATTTGCCGCCAGGCGGTGGCTCCCGTCATCCTCAAGCAGCCGGGATCACACTGACAGCGATAATGCCGAAAAAATATAAATCCGCGCCGCCGATTATTAGTGCTCTTCGCCCACCGCACCCGCCACGTAGATCACCGGAAGAATTGTAAAAACAAACGCCTGCAGTATAGCCACGAAAATGTGCAGCAGAATAAATGGCACAGGGCCTAGTAGCGGGATAATCGCACTCACATAACCCAATTTTCCAAGGTGGCCCAAAAACAAATACATCTCCAGCATCAACCCGAGAAACAGGACGTAGAGCGTCTCGCTGACAAACATGTTCACCCAAAGACGCACAGTGAGCGAAAGCAATCGCGCCAGATTGCTCACAATCTCAATCGGCAGCATGATCGGAGACATCGCCAGCACCGGACCCAGGAAATGCTTGCCGTGCCCCAGCACGCCATGCTTCACCACGCCCACCCAGTTGTAATAGATGAACACTACGATCGCGCAGCCCAGCGGCACGGAAACCACCGCGGTCGGCGACAAGAAGGTGGGAAACAATCCAACCAGGTTGCAAATCAGCACAAAAATTCCGATGCTGCCGAGCATCGCCACATACTTCTGTCCGTCGTGACCCACGTTATCGTCCAGCAGATCCCGAACCCCCACGCCCATCGAATTCGTCAGCACCGCTTCCATGCACTGCTGCGTGCCCCCGGGACGGTCCACCGAAATTCGGCCCTTCAGCCACAAAAAGAAAACCGCAGCAAGGGCAAATGCCACCAGCTGCAAAACCACGTGATTGGGGATCGGATATTCAGGATTTGCCGGATGGATGTGCAGAGCATCGAGCAACGCGCCGACCGGCTTGCCTAGCAAGCGGTTCACCGCAATCGTAACCCACAGTATTCGCTCTCCCATTTCCACCCTTTCAGGAACTCGCGTCTGGAGGCAAGCTGCGACGGAAAAGCTGTCCCACCATTTCCACCAGAACCGCGGCAATCACAGAAAAAAAACCGGCCAGCAGGCTTGCGACCGGAGGTCTAAAGGCTCGCAGAATAGCATACGCAGCGAATATCAGCAAAGCGTAGCGGCCCAGAAATTTCAGATAGACGCTGGAAGGAACCTGGGCTCGTTGGGTCCCAACTTGCGCCGTCGATAGCCGCGCCAGCGTGTCTACTCCCTGCTTCATCCAGCGGTAATTCACCCAGGAGAGTATCGCACCGGCAGCGAATCCTGCTGCCGCCCTTCCGCCCCAGATGTACCAAGTCGCGGCCGGCGCGGCGGCGCCGATCGCCGCAATTAACCACTCAATCCGGCGTTCCGCAGCGCGGTAAAACTCTTCATCCCCCGCCATTGGCGCCGCCATCCGTCTTCTCCGCGCGCGACAGGCGGCGAATCACGTCCCACACACCCGCGCCGAATCCGAGAAAACCAAGAATGAGCGTGAGCAGCGGCGCAGTGTGCAGCCAGCGGTCCAGCAAATATCCCGCGCCGCCGGCGATCACGATGCTGAAAATTAATATGACGGGCAGCTCCATGGCCATGGCCACTTGCGTAGCGCCGCTGCTGGGCCGTTTGCGAGGATCTGGATTTTCGGAGGACATTACACGCTGCCGGTCACTGGCCGTCCGTCACTGGCCAAACGGCGTGAATATAGAATACGTCGCCAAACGCAGGAACTGCTCGGGAAACATTCCGGCTGCGAGCGTCACGATCACCATCGCGCCCAGCGCGAATTTCTGCGCCCAGGTAATCACCGGCCGCACAGTATCGCTCGACTCGCGCACCCACATCGCCGCGACCATCCTGAAATAGTAATACACCGCGGGAAGAATATAGAGCACACCGGTAACTGCCAGCACCGTGTGATGCGTCTCAATCAAAGCCCAAAAGATCAAAAGTTTTGCGACGAACCCAGCAGTCGGCGGAATCCCCGCCAGCGACAGCAGAAAAATCAGCATAAGCACCGCCGCGCCCGGACTGCGCTCGATCAATCCATTCAAATCATCAATCTCGTCGCCGATAATCCCCTTGCGCCGCAACAAAATCACCACCGCGAACGCGCCGGTATTGAAGAACACATACACAAACAAATAAAACGCCATCGCCTGCAAGCCGCGCTCGTGCAAAGTTCCATCCGGATTCACCGCCGCCACAAATCCCAGCAAAATGTATCCCACCTGCGCGATCGAAGAATACGCCAGCAGCCGCTTGATATTTGTCTGCGTGATCGCCGCCAGCGTGCCTACCGTCAGCGACAGCACCCCCACCGCCTCCATAATCCGCACCCAATCCAGATTTACCGGCCAGAAAACAGTAAGGAACAATCGCAGCAGCAGCGCGAAACTGGCAGCCTTAGAAGCGCCGCTGACGAACGCCGTAATACCGGTCGGTGCTCCCTCATAAACATCCGGCGCCCATTGATGAAACGGCACACCGGCAATCTTGAAAAATATTCCCGCCGCCACCGTCCCGAGTGCCAGAAAAGTCAGCAGATCCGTCCCCGGAACCTGCGTGTGCCGCCGCTGGATCGCTTCCTGGATTTCTGCCAGGTTCGTCGAGCCGGCCAAACCGTACAAAATCGAAAATCCATAAGCCAGAATGCCCGAGCTGAAAGCTCCCATCAGCATGTACTTCATCGCCGCTTCATTCGATCGCCGGTCGCGCCGCAAAAATCCGCTGAGCACGTAAAAACTCAGCGCCATCGTCTCCAGGCCCAGGAACAGCACCACCAGATCGTTCCCGCACGCAAGAAACATCATGCCCACGGTGGCAAACAGCATCAGCGCGTAATATTCGCCGTGCTGCTCGTCTTCAATTTCCATGTAGCGCACCGAAATCAAAATCACCAGCGCGGTGGACGCGAGGAAAAGAAAGCCAAAGAAAATAAAGAACGGATCGATTCTGATCGAATCGTAGAATCCCGGCGCAGGGCCGAACGGCGGCGAAGCGTACTCTCGCAGCATGTAGAGCGAACCGCCGCTGAAAAGCACTCCCAGCATCGCCGTCAACGCATTCCAGGATTTTTGCGGCTTGGTAAGAAAAAAATCGGTCAACAAAATCGCCAGCCCGAAAAACACCAGCATCGCTTCCGGCAGCACCAGAAAGAAATCCCCTCGCGTCTGCTCGAAGATCTTCTGCCAGGGCATCTATTTCACCTCGGCCGGTGCAGCCGTCGTGCCGGAACCAGCCGCCGCAGCTTCACCCGGCGAATGCGTGTCCAGGTAGTATCCCGGATGCACGCGCTCCACCAATCGCCGCACCGGCTGTTCCGCCACTTTAAAAAGCGGCGAGGGATAAATCCCAATCCAAAACGCCAGCACCACTAGCGGAATCAAGGTTGCGTACTCGCGCGCATTCAAATCCGGCAAATGCTCGTTCGCCGGATTCGTCACGGAACCGAACATCACTCGCTGGTACAGCCACAACAAATATGCCGCACCCAAAATTACCCCGAACGATCCCCACGCCGCCCACTGCCAGCTCACTTCAAACACGCCGCGCAGAATCGTGAACTCACCGATGAACCCATTCAGCAGCGGCATTCCCAGCGAGCTAAGAGTGATAATCAAATAAACGACCGCGAAATTCGGCATCGGCGTCGAATGCCCACCGAATTCGGAAATCAATCGCGTGTGCCGCCGCTCGTATAGCACGCCCACCAGCAGGAACAGCGCCCCAGTAGAAATTCCGTGATTGATTTGCTGAACGATGCTGCCAGAGAGGCCCAGCGGCGTAAGCACGAAAATTCCCAATGTGCAGAAGCCCATGTGGCTCACCGACGAATACGCGATGAGCTTTTTCATGTCCTTCTGCATCATGCAGACGAGCGCTCCGTACACAATTCCGATCAGCGACAGCACGATCACGATGCCGCGGTACTTCACCGTCGCGTCCGGGAACATCGGCAGCGAAAATCGCAGGAATCCGTAAGTCCCCATTTTCAGCAGCACGCCGGCGAGTATGACGGAACCAGCGGTCGGCGCCTCGGTGTGTGCGTCCGGCAACCACGTGTGGAACGGGAACACCGGCACCTTGATCGCAAACGCGAAAAAGAATCCCCAGAACAGCCACTTCTGCAGCCAGCCGTCTTGCGCGAGGAAGGGATGCTCCAGAATCGCGCGCACATCAAAAGTATTGCGGTAATAATAAATCGCCAGGATCGCGAGGAGCATCAGCACCGATCCCGCGAGTGTGTACAGGAAAAATTTAATCGCCGCGTACAACCGCCGGTCACCGCCCCATACGCCAATCAGGAAATACATTGGCACCAGCATCACTTCCCAGAAAACATAAAACAGCACGAAGTCCAACGACATGAAAACGCCCAGCATGCCCGTCTGCAGCAGCAACAGCAGGATGTAATATTCCTTTTCGCGTTTGTGGATTGCCGACCAGGAGGACAGAATCGCAATCGCGCCCAGCACCGTCGTCAACATCACCATTAGAAAGCTCAGTCCATCAATCCCAAGCGTGAAGTGCGCTCCCACCGAAGGAATCCAGGTCGCATTCTCCACAAATTGAAATTGCGGCGCGTCCGGCCCGGATTGAAAGCGCCATATTAGCGGCAACGAGACCAGCAGCCCGAGAAATCCGAACAGATTGCCCATCCACCGATGTAGGTCGGCCCGCTCGCGCGGAATAAAAAGCATCAGGATCGCGCCAATCAGCGGCGTGAACAGAATCGTGCTTAAGATGTGATTATCGGCAAAAGGCATCCATTCCCTCGCGTTCTTCTACTACCGCAATTTGCAAACCGTGCCCGCCCACATAAAAATCTAGTGCACCGCGTGATGCGCCAAATAAAAGTAATACCCCAGGAATCCGATCAATCCGATCACAATGAACAGCATGTAACTCTGCACTAAGCCATCCTGAATCAAGCGCACCGGAAAACTAATCAACCACACAATCCGCGCGCCCAATTTCACCGAGCCGTCCACAATCCACGTGTCCCACCACATCGAAACACGCGATACGAAACGCGTCAGCCATCCCGCGCCGTCCACGCCCACGCCATTGATCACGTTCGTATCGAACCAGCCCAGCGCCAATCCCAAATCTTTTGCGCGATTCACAAACAGCGCGTCGTACAGCTCGTCCACATAATATTTGTGGTACACCAAGTCGTAAAACCCGTTCAGGCTCTTCGCAATCTTCGCCGGCAGTTCCGTGCGCTTGATGTACAGATACCACGCGAACAAAATTCCCAGCACCACGAGGCCCTCGGACATCAGCATCAAGTTAATTTCACCCATGCGGGAACTGGGTCCCTTCAACGGCTCCATCCGCGCCTCATGCGCCATCCCAACGACGGGCTCGAGAAAATGGACGAAGTGGCTGTTGCCGCCCAGAATTTCCGGCCAGCTCACCAATCCGCCCACAACCGAAAGCCCCGCTAGAATTACCAACGGCACCAGCATGGATTTCGGCGATTCGTGTATGTGGTGGTCCACTTCATGATCCACGCGCGACGTGCCGTGAAACGTCATGAAAATCAGCCTGAACATGTAAAACGCCGTCATGCCCGCGGTGAAATATCCGATGGCCCACAGCAGCAAGTCTTTTTCATAGGCCTTGCCAAGGATTAGGTCCTTGCTCACGAAACCGGCAAACGGAAAAATCCCCGCGATCGCCAGCGTCGCGATCAACATCGTCCAATACGTCACCGGAATGCGCTTCGACAGCGCGCCCATCTTGCGCATGTCCTGCTCGCCCGAAAGCGCATGGATCACACTGCCCGCGGCAAGGAACAGCAACCCTTTGAAAAACGCGTGCGTCATCAGGTGAAAAATTCCCGCGGTGAAAGCTCCCACGCCGCACGCCAGGAACATGTAGCCCAGCTGCGAAACGGTGGAATACGCCAGAACCTTCTTGATGTCGTTCTGCACCACGCCAATCGACGCCGCGAATAGCGCAGTGATCGCCCCCACCAGCGCGACGACGCCCATAGCCTTCGGCGACAACTGGTAAATCGCGTTCGTGCGCGTCACCATATAAACGCCAGCGGTCACCATCGTCGCCGCGTGAATCAACGCGCTCACTGGCGTCGGCCCTTCCATCGCATCCGGCAGCCACACATACAGCGGAATCTGCGCCGACTTCCCGGCCGCGCCCACAAAAAGCAGCAGCGCAATCGCCGTCAGCCGCGGATCGCCCATCTGAAAATGTCCTGCTAGCAGCGCCGGCCCGATGTCGCTGAAGCGCACCGTCCCCAGCACCGCCGAGCAGAGAAAAATTCCCAGCAGAAATCCCGCATCGCCCACGCGATTGACGATGAATGCCTTTTTCCCCGCGTCGGAAGCCGACTTTCGATGAAAATAAAATCCAATCAGCAAATAACTGCAAGTCCCCACGCCTTCCCAGCCCACAAACATCATCAGGAAATTGTTCGCCAGCACCAGAATCAGCATCGCGAACATGAACAAATTCAAGTAGCCGAAGAAGCGGTAATATCCGCCCTCGTGCGCCATGTATCCCGTGGAATAAACATGAATCAAAAACCCGACACCGGTAACCACCAGAATCATCACCGCCGAAAGCGGATCAATCTGAAATTCCCAGCTAGCGACAAAATTCGCCAGCCGTCCGTCGAACATGTGATATGGAATCGCCGGCAGCCACTGGAAAAGCATCTTCGCAAAAAATCGCTCGCCTTCAGGCTTCGCAATCAGCTGAAAAAACGCACCCACCGAAAAAATGAACGAAACAAACACGCTCCCGGCACACAAATAGCTCACGATATCGTTCGCGAGCTTCCGGCCATAGAACAGCATCACCGCCGCCGTCAGCAACGGAAACAACGGGATCAGCCATATATGCTCCAGAAAGTACGGCGCGTTCATTGGAAAACCTTCACCATTTCATGATGTCCATTTCATCCGCCAGCACCGTCTCGCGATTGTGGAAAAACGCCAGAATAATTCCCAATCCCACCGCAGCTTCCGCCGCCGCATCCGTAATAACGAAAATCGCGAACACCTGCCCATCCACCGTGCCCCACATGCGCGAAAAGACCATCAAGTTGATGTTCACCGCGTTCAAAATCAGCTCGATGGACATCAGCATGATGATTACATTCCGACGCGTCAGCACTCCAATCACGCCAATCGCAAAAAGCGCCAGGCTCAGAAACAAATAATAGTCCACCGGAATCATCCCACTCTCCGCTTGGCCATCACCACCGCGCCAATCATCGCCACCAGCAACAAAATCGAAGCGATCTCAAATGGCAGCATGTAGTGGCTGAACAGCGCGTCCGCAACCGCCTCGGTATTTTTCGGCGAAATCTCCGCAGCCATCGCCGGCAAGCGCAGCGCCCCTCGCCCCGCCCAGATCGCGAACAAAAATTGCAACGCCAGCACGAGCGCGAGCGCCCCTGCCACAATCCATTGCCGGTTGAATTGCATCTGCCGCATCGAAACGTCCAGATTCACCAGCATGATCACGAACACAAACAGCACCATGATCCCGCCCACATACAAAATGATCTGCACGATGAAAAGAAACTCAGCCTCCAGCAGCAGAAATATTCCTGCTGTGGACAACAGCGTGGTAATCAAAAACACCGCGCCATGCACGATATTCCGCCGCGTCACCATCAGAATCGCGGAAGCCACCGCCAGCACCGCGAAAAATATGAATAACGCGTGATTCAGCGTCTGCATCTACTCACCGTCCGCCGTCTGCGTCACAGAAACCGGCGCGTCATCTTTCGCTAGTAACATCGCCACGCCCAAAGTCCCCAGCGTCGTCGGTATCAACGACACAATCGGTCCCCAAGCAAATTGCTGCCGCAGCACAATCGCCACTCCAACCCCGATCACGTTCACAAGCGCCAACGGAATCAGAAAACGCCAGCCCAGCCGCATCAATTGATCGAACCGGTAGCGCGGAAAAGTAAACCGGATCCACAGGAACGCATAAATGTACGAGAAAACTTTCGCCATGAACCAAAACGCGCCATGAATTCCTTGCATCACAGCGGGCGGCGCAACCAACGCGCCGGCCAAAACCCCAGCCATACCCAAGCAAAGCAGCGCAACCAGCACCATCACGATTTTCTGAATTTTCACCGGCTGTTTCGGCGCAAGAGAAAGCGAATATAAACCCACGCCCAAAGTCAGCAGCGCCGGCAACGCATCCAACCATTCGATGCCCGTGCCCGGAATATGCTCGTGATAACGCGCGCCCGGCCGCAGCCATCCGCCAAGAAATAATGTCGTAGCGATGCCCGCGACGATCACCATGTTGGCGTATTCCGCCAGAAAATAAAGGGACCAGCGAAATCCGCTGTACTCCGTCATGTATCCGGCCACCAACTCCGATTCCGCTTCCGGCAAATCAAACGGCGCGCGATTGGTTTCCGCGATCGACCCCACCAAATAAATGAAAAACCCGAACGGCACCGAAAAACCAAACCACACGCCCTGATCCGACTGCGCCTGCACAATATCTTTCATCGAAAGCGAGCCGGCCAGCATCAGCACCGAAATCAGTCCCAGCCCCGCCGCGGTTTCGTAACTCACCAGCTGCGCCGCGCTGCGCAACGCGCCCAGCAACGAATAATGGCTGTTCGACGCCCACCCGCCCAGCACGATGCCGTAAATTCCCAGCGAGCTGATCGCCAAAATAAAAAGCAATCCAATATTCAAATCCGCGATCTGAAACGCGGGACCGATCGCCAGCGCGGAATATGCCAGCAGCGCCATCGTCACGCTAACCAGCGGCGCGAACCAGAACATCAGCTTGTCCGCTTTGTCCGGAATAATGTCTTCCTTCAACAGTAATTTCACCGCGTCCGCAATCGGCTGCAGCAGTCCGTGCGGACCCACGCGCATCGGACCAAGCCGCGCCTGCATGTCCGCCATTACTTTTCGTTCCATCAACACGATGTAGCCCGCGAGCAGCGGCAACACCGCGACAATGACGACGCCGTAAACCACCGGCAGCACGTACGGCATGATCGATGGTGGAATCAGGTGGCCCATTTTTTAGCGGTCTACTTCCCCCAGCACAATATCAATCGTCCCAATAATCGCCACCACGTCCGCGATCAGCGAGCCCTTCGCCATTTTGTCGAACGCCTGCAGATTGATAAATGACGGCGGCCGCACGCGCACGCGATACGGCTGCGTGGTCCCATCGCTGATGATGTAATAGCCCAACTCGCCCTTGGGCGCCTCAATCGAGTGATACACCTCGCCGGGAGGCGGCTTCAGCACCTTCCCAATGCGCGCCATGATTGGCCCAGTCGGAATATTTTCCACCGCTTGCAAACATATCCGCTGCGACTGCCTCATTTCATCCATGCGCACAACGTATCGGTCGTATGTGTCGCCGGTTTCGCGCGTGGGAATATCAAATTCGTATTGATCGTAGGCTGCGTACGGCTGCGCTTTTCGCAAATCCCATTTCACGCCGCTCGCGCGCAGCACTGGACCGGTCACGCCGAGCGCGATCGCATCTTCGGCGTTCAAAATTCCCACACCTTTCGTGCGCCCCACCCAGATGCGGTTCTCGGTCAAGAGCGTTTCGTACTCGTCAATCCTCTTGGTGAAATCGTTGCAGAAACGCTTCACGTCCTGCTCGAATCCGTCGTACGTCTCGTACTGCAATCCACCAATCCGGAAAGCATGGGTCGTCAACCGCGCGCCGCAGTACTTCTCGAAAATTTTCAGGATCTCTTCGCGCTCGCGAAAGCAGTAAAACACCGGCGTCAAAGCGCCAATATCCAACGCATGCGTCCCCAGCCAGAGCAAGTGGCTCGCGATCCGCTGCAACTCCGTCAGAATCGTGCGCACCACTCGCGCGCGCGGCGGCGCTTCGGTGCCCAGCAATTTTTCCACGGCTTCGCAGTAGCCCAGCCCATTCGAAACCGCCGCCACATAGTCCATGCGGTCCACGTACGGCGCAAATTGCTGGTAGCTGCGATGCTCGGCGATCTTCTCGACGCCCCGATGCAGGTACCCAATAATGCATTCCGACCCCGCGACGCGCTCGCCATCCAATTTCAACTTCACGCGCAACACCCCGTGCGTCGAAGGATGCTGCGGCCCCATGTTCAAAATGATTTCATCCGCGCCCAGCACCGTAGTGTTGACGCTGTCCATCCCCGAAATCGTTTTCGTCGTGTGCTCGTTGCTCATTCGCTCGTGGCCGTCGCGCGGCGCTATTGCCCGCTCTCAATTCCCAGATTTTCGCGAACCCAATCCGTATCTTGCTTCAAAATGTCGTAATCCTTGCGCAACGGATGCCCCTGCCATTCGTCCGGCAGCAAAATACGCGTCAGATTGGGGTGCCCTGCAAACACAATTCCGAACATGTCGTAACATTCGCGCTCCATCCAGTTCGCCGCGGCCCAGATTTCGCAAACGCTCGGCGCCGGATCGTTTTCGCCCGCGTGCGCCTTCAAACGCAGCCGCTCGTTCTTCGCGAAAGAATAAAGATTCAGCACGACATCAAATCTCTTCTCACGTTTCGGCCAATCCACCGCGGTCAAATCCACTAGCATGTCGAATTTTTCTTCGTCGCGGCAATAACGTGAAATTTCACGCAGCTGCTCCAGCGCAATCGTCACGATCGCCTGCTTGCGATCGAGCGATGCTTCACGAAATGCATCGCCGAAACGGGCTTTCAGTCGTTGCGTCAATTCGTTATCCAGCGGGACAGGCTTCGGCGGCGCTTCTTTCGGTGGCGCAGGAGGAGCAGCAGGTTTCGGCGGCGCAGCAGCCGCAGGAGCACCAGGCGCAGCAGGCGTTCCGGGCGCTGCCGGCTTGGTCGCAACAGCAGGAGGTTTCGCTGCAGGCGGCGCGGCGGGTGGTTTGACTGCGACTGGCTCAGCAGGTGTCGTTGGGACCGGCGGTTTTGCCGCGACAGGCTCAGCCGGCGCAGCTGGAACCGCGGGCGTTTCCGGCTTGGAAGGAATAGAGGACTTATCCGCCGTGCCCTCCGGCGGTTTTGCGGCTGGACCTTTTTCCGAAGGGTCGTTGACCATCGGTTCGATCGGCTGCCCTCGCCCGGTGCGCAACATGATTCGCGCACCGCAATCGGCTCGCAGCTCGCCTTTTTAACACACTCCAAAAAAACGTCAGCTCCACTCTATGCGCGCGCAAGGTCCGGCGCGGCGCCGCCGCTACACCCAGTCCAGCGCGCCCTTGCGATACAACCACACGTACCCAATCAGCAAAATCCCCAAAAACACCAGCATCGTCACCAAGCCATAGACGCCCAACTGCCCGTACTTGATCGCCCATGGAAACAGAAAAATTGTCTCCACATCGAAAATCACAAACAGAATCGCCACCATGTAAAACCGCACCGAATACCGCCCGCGCGCATTCCCTTCCGGCGGCACGCCGCACTCATACGGCTCCAGCTTCGCACCGGTAGCCTTCATATCCGGCCGGATTAATTTGAAGACCATCAGCGAAACTGCGGGGAAGGACGCAGCAAGCACCGCGTAAATCAATATCGGGATGTATTGGCTCGGCATCGTCGGATCAACGCTGACCCACGAACAGCGCATCCTAGCACAGCGGTCAAGCCTCGGCCAGCCTCATCCGCCACATAAATTTCGCCGCGCTTGAGCATAGCGGGGATTGTGTAGCGGGCACGCGAGCCTCCAAGAAGCTTCAGCGCCTAGGTTTCCAGGTTTGTACTAATGACGTGCGCCGTGCAACACGTCCACGGCATGAGGCAGTAAAGCAGCGATAGCATCCAACGATTCCACGGCTCCCCGCGGACTACCCGGTAAATTCACGATGATCGTCGTCCCGCGAATTCCCGCAGCCCCTCGCGACAAAATCGCCCGTGGCGTTTTCTTCAGTCCCTCGGCGCGCATCTGCTCCGCAAATCCCGGTATCAACCGCTCCGCAACTGAAATCGTAGCTTCCGGCGTCACATCGCGCGGCCCCACGCCAGTTCCGCCCGTCGTGAGAATCAAATCCACCACGTTCGCGTCAGCCGTCTTCCGCAAAAATTCAACGATGCTCTCGCGCTCGTCCGGCAAAATCTCTGCCGACACAATTTCCCAACCGAGTTCCCTACAACGTCCGGCCACAGCCGACCCGGAACCGTCCGCATGCTTACCGCCCGCTACCGAATCGCTAACTGTAAGTATGGAAACCCGCATGGATTGGCGTCCCGCTTGTCGCGGGACTATCCTTCTGTGACCGGCGCGTCTTCGCTTTCGCCGTCGCGCTGCCCTTCATCCACCAGCCGCAGCGCTTCCATCAGCAGCCCCGTCGTGGTGCGCGAAATGGTGTCGCGCGTGGGCGCGCGATTAAAGTCAATTTCAAATTCGCCCTCGGGCCAGCGCACCGCCTCGAACACCGCCGCCTCACCTTCGAGCGCTCCCAGCCGCGCATCCTTGCATTGCCCCGACGCAAAAAATAAATCGCCGCTTTCTTCCCCGCGGCGAATCGTCAGCTGGCACGATTTCTGCCCCATCTCCAGCGACTGCATCAAATCCATGATGGACATTTCTTCCAGCCGCCCCTGCACCACTCCTGGGCGCACCTGGCGATTCTGCAATTTCTCCAATTGCAGACGGTCCACCACTTTTTTCGCGCGCCGCACCAAATCCTTAAGGAAAAATGGCTTGGGAATAAATTCTTCCACGCCTTCGACGATCGGCCGCAATTTCTCTTCAATGTCGCTGCGGCTAGCCAAAAATATAAATGGAATCGCCTTGGTCTGTTGCCGCCCGCGCAGTTTTTCGTAAAGCTGCCGTCCATCGAGGCCCGGCATTCGGTAGTCGCATACCACCAGATCCGGCGGATCATCCACGATTTTCATCAGCGCATCGGCACCATCCGCCGCCGCGCGCGCATCGCAATGCGGCAGCAATCCCTTCATCAATAGGTCAAGGATCAGCGCGTTATCGTCCACCACCAGGACTTTCACATCCTTCATTGGTGTCATCGCTTCACACGCTTTCCAGGACGCACATACGTGCCGCTTCGCCCGCCCGCCTTCTTCACCACGTACACCTCAGAGATTTCCATGCCACGTTCCAGCGCTTTGCACATGTCATAAATCGTCAGCGCCGCGACCGCCACCGCCACCAAAGCCTCCATCTCGACGCCGGTCGGGCCGGTAGCCGTCGCCTCGGATGTCAGCTCAATTCCATTCTGGCACAGCTTGGCGCTCACATCTACGTGAGTCAAAGCAAGGGGATGACAAAGTGGAATCAACTCCGCCGTACGCTTGGCAGCGCCAATTCCAGCGATCCGAGCGATTTCGAGTGGATTACCTTTGGGTGATTTCAGTCGTCGCACGCGACTAACAGTTGCTCGTTCCATGCGAATAAATGCATGAGCGATTGCGGTACGCGACGTGGGCACCTTCGCCGTAACGTCCACCATCCGCACGCGTCCTTTTTCATCGTAGTGCGAGAGTTTCGTCATGATGTTCTTCGCGCGGGCTGGTCTTGGGAGCGTATCGGTGACTGGTAATTGGCGATCAGTGATTGGCGAGTGGTGATTTGCGAGCTTTCATTTGTATCGAATAGAAAAAATGAAGTGCTTTGTTTTGTTGCGGTTACAAAATTCGGACTGCGCGAAAAGCCTTCATTTGTACTGAATAGAAATCGGCGTTTCGGGCACGTTTTGGCTGGGATGAGAGCGCTGGCTCGACGGCTGTGGGTGTTCGACATTTTCACAGATTCATCATGCTCTTGTGGCGCGCGAAATGCAAAACGTTGTGCGTGTACAAACTCAGAACAATCCCCGCCGCGGCAAAATGTCCGCCATCTCCCCCGCCGCATAAACCTGCCGCGCCTCATTCACCACCAAAAAACAATTCCCCTTCACAACGGATCCAATATCCCCTGACCCTTCCCAATGAATCGCCTCCACCACCGCCTCGCCTTCCGGCCAACTCACACGCGCCGGCAGGAAATGCGCCAGCGGAGGCTTCTCATTCAAAGGATGTGCCAGCTTGGCCTTTAGCAGCGCCAAAGGATGCGGCTTGTGTCCGCTCAGCAACTCAATCCCCGGCACAACAAACAACTCGAACGTCACCATCGTCGAAACCGGATTTCCCGGCAGCCCGAATACCGGCTTCTTCTGGCAAAAGCCGAAAACCGCAGGCTTCCCCGGACGAATCGCCACCGCATCAAAATAAAATTCCGCGCCCATTTCTCGCAACACCTGCTCGACAAGATCGTATTTCCCCACCGACACGCCACCGGTGACCACCACAATATCCGCTTCCAGCGCCTGCTGGATTCGCCCGCGCAACTCCTCCAGATTATCCGGCGCGGTCCCCAGCATCACCGGTTCGCCGCCCGCCAAAGTCACCTGTGCCGCCAGCGATACATTATTGCTATTCCGAATCTGATATTTCGTCGGCGTCTGCTCCATCGCCACTAGTTCGTCGCCGGTCGAAAGAATCGCGACGCGCGGCTTCTTCGCCACCACCAGCTTCGAACGTCCCACCTGCGCCGCAATCGCCAGTTCCGCATAACTCAGCCGCTTGCCGCGCGCGATTACGCTCTCCCCAACGCGCGTTTCCTGCCCTTCCAGCACAAAATGCGCTCCCTCGCGTGCCGCTTCGTCCAACACCACGTACTCAAGGTCAATCCGCGCATGCTCGTTCATCACAATCGAATTCGCGCCACGCGGCACCCCAGCGCCAGTCATAATCTGCACGCAAGTCCCCGGCTCAACCATGCCAGCGAACGGCACTCCCGCGCGGCTTTCGCCGATCAACCGCAACTTCGCGCCTGCCTGCGCAGCATCTGCCGCCCGCAACGCAAATCCGTCGCGCGTCGAGCGATTGAACGGCGGATAATTTCGGTCCGCGCGCACGTCTTCCGCCACGATGCGCCCGAGCACGCGCGAAGGGTCTTCCGCGAATTCTATGGTTTCAGTAGGAGGAGGAGGCGCACAATGCCGCGCGCAAATCACTTCGATCACTTTCGCGCGAGCCGCTTCGTAGGAAAGCATGGCGCCTTAGAGCCAGGACGCGAGTTTCGTCCCTCGCGGAACAATCGTCGCATCGCGTTCCGGCCCGGTGGATATCATCCCGATCTCAACCTGCAGTTGGTCCGAAATAAAATTCAGATAATTCCGCGCCGCTTCCGGCAATTCCTTCACGTCGCGAATTCCCGGTGTCGGCTTCTGCCATCCGGGCAGAGTAACGTAAACCGGCTCCGCCTGCATCAGCGTCTCGACGTCCGCCGGCATATGTTCCAGCACCTTGCCCTTATATTTGTACCCGGTGCAGACTTTGATTTCCGGCTGCGTGTCATACACGTCCATCTTGGTCACCACCAGCGAATCAATCCCGCTCAGCATTTTCGCAAACTTCAGCACTACCAGGTCCAGCCAGCCGCAGCGCCGCGGCCTGCCCGTCACCGCGCCGAATTCCTTGCCGCGCTCGCGCAACGCCTGCGCATCCAGATCCGGCATCTCGGTGGGAAATGGTCCGCTGCCCACGCGCGTGGTGTAAGCCTTGGTCACGCCCACCACTCCACGAATCCGCGTCGGAGCCACGCCCAATCCCGTCGCCACGCCGCCCGATGTCGCGTTCGACGACGTCACATACGGATACGTCCCATGATCGATATCCAGCATCGTGCCCTGCGCGCCCTCGAACAGCACCGATTCGCCATTATCCAGCGCGCGATTCAGCAGCACGCCCGTGTCCGCCACCAAGCCGTGAATGTGCGCGGCCAATTCCATATATTGATCGTAGATTCCCGCAGTTTCCAGGGGATGCCCGTACGTCGCGCGGCTGATCGCATTTTTTTCCGCGACCACGCGCTCCAGTTTTTCCTTGAATCCCACCGGATCGAACAAATCGCACACACGAATCCCGCGCCGCGCCATTTTGTCCTCATACGCCGGCCCAATCCCGCGCGAAGTAGTCCCAATCGCCGCCGTCCCCCGCGCCGATTCCGCGGCCTTGTCCATTTCGCGGTGATAAGGAAAAATCAGATGCGCGCGATCGCTGAGAAATAGCCGCCCGCGCACCTCAATACCCGACCGTTTCAGATTTTCCAGCTCGGCCACCAGGGCTGCGGGATCCACCACGGTCCCCGCGCCGATCACTGCCTTCTTCTCCGGCCGCAGAATGCCGCTGGGAATCAATTGCAGAATGTATTTGTGACCATTGAAAATGACGGTGTGCCCGGCATTGTGTCCGCCCGCGTAGCGCGCCGTGTAGTCGAACGACTGCGCCAGGTAATCAACCACCTTACCCTTGCCCTCGTCGCCCCACTGCGCCCCAACCACGCAGATCGCTTTCGCTCGCGCCTTCTCAGTCACCTTCGCTGCTCCACCCTTCGTCAGGCCGCACCTTGCCCCGGTCGTTGACACCAGAAGCACTACAGGCGGGTTAACGCAAAAACAAGTACGTGCAATTCTAGCCTCCGTCTGCTCCCGACGCAAGCGTAACGGCACAACGTGCGCCAAGCGGAGGTAGGGGCGCTGCTCGTGAATCGCCCAACAGGGCGATTCGCCCTGAGAACCCGCAGCGCTGGTTCGAAGGGCTGCGCCGCAGCTTGCCACGGTGTCGGCCTCGAGCCCGTTCGTAGGGGCACGGCATGCCGTGCCCGCTTCTCCAGGCCAGAACCCGCACCGGACGCTGCCGACAATCTAACCGACGGAATGATACCGGAAGCAATCGCGCGCATGATCATTGACCATGCCTGCGGCCTGCATGAACGCGTAACAAATGGTGGTCCCGACGAAACGAAACCCGCGAGCCTTCAGATCCTTGCTCAGCGCGTCCGATTCCACCGTGCGCGCCGGAATCTTCCGCGACGTTTTCCAATCGTTTTTCTTCGGGCGCCCGCCGACGAACTGCCAAACGTACTTGTCGAATGATCCGAATTCCTTCTGCACCGCAAGAAACGCCGCAGTATTCGAAATCGTCGCCGCAATCTTCAAACGGTTGCGTACAATCCCAGCGTCGCCCAATAGCGCTCGCACCTTGCGCTTGTCATACCGCACAATCTTCGATGCATCGAATCCATCAAACGCCCGCCGGTAATTCTCCCGCTTGTTCAGCACGATCTCCCAACTCAATCCCGCCTGCGCGCCTTCGAGTATCAACAACTCAAACAGCACCCGGTCGTCGTGCACCGGCTTGCCCCACTCGCGATCGTGGTATTCCACCATCAGCGGCGACTGAGCCCAATGGCACCGCTGCCGCTCTTTTTTAGCGTTTACACTCATCGGAGATGTTGCGGCAGGATGTTACTCCCCGTAGCAGGGGCCTCAGAATCGGAACACGACCCATCGCGAGACGCCGACGACGCTGTCGCAGCGGCCGTAAGGCATCGCCGGCACAAACAATCCGTGTGACGCGCCCGCAGCGCAACCAAGACTTCAGCGGCGACCGCCACATCCTCGCACCAACAACCGGATGCCGGCGCACCACAAGAAAATGATTCGCCGCAAGCCGCGCAATTCTTCAAAGTGGGCGCCGTCCCCAGAAGGTCCCTCTCAGGCTCGCCGCCCCTCATATTCACCTGGCTTGGACTGAGCTGAAATCGCGCCCGAGACCTAAGAAATGTGGCGCTGGATGACTTTCTCGATCGACTCTTTCGGCTGAGCCCCAACAAGCTGGTCCGCCACCTGCCCGCCCTTAAAAATCAGCAACGTGGGAATCCCGCGAATATTGAATTTGCCCGCCGCGTTGATATTCTCATCCACGTTGAGCTTCACCACCTTCAACTTCCCCGCGTGCTCTTTCGCCAATTCTTCCACCGTCGGCGTCAACATATGGCACGGGCGGCACCAATCCGCCCAGAAATCCACCATCACAGGCTGGGTCTTGCTGGCTTCCACCACATCCGCTTCGAAATTCGCGTCGTTCACCGCTTGAATGTTATCTGACATGTTGTCCCTTATTTTCCCTTGTAGCGCCGCACCACGCCCCCGAAAAACCTTCAGGAAACGTTTCCAGCGCTACCCTTTAGATGTCCCAGCCGCCCGCGGGATTCGTGCTCTCTTAGCTGCTTCATACAGTGTGACATAAGCCGCCGCCGAAGCCTTCCACGAAAAATCTTTGCCCATCCCGTTCTTCTGCAGCGTCTGCCAAGCCTTTGGATCACGCTGCATTTTCAATGCCGCCCGCAAAGAGTCCAGCAACGCCCGCCCATCATAAGCCTCAAACTTAAATCCAGTCCCATGATGCGTTTTCGGATCGTAGTTCTGCACGGTGTCATCCAGACCGCCCGTCGCCCTCACCACCGGCACCGTACCATAGCGCAAGCTGTAGATCTGATTCAAGCCGCACGGCTCATACCGCGAAGGCATCAGGAAAATGTCCGCCCCTGCCTCAATCTTGTGCGCCAGTGGATTGTCGTATCCGATCTTCAATCCCACGCGCCCCGGATATTTCTCCGCCATGTCCTTAAACATCTTTTCGTATTCCGGCTGTCCCGTGCCCAGCACCACCAGCGTCAAATTCTCCTTCATCAAATCGCCCGCCACGCGCGCGATCAAATCAAATCCTTTCTGATCCGCGAATCGCGACACGATTCCCACCACCGGCCGCTCCAGATATTCCGGCTTGTCCGCGGGCAGCTTGAACTGCTGCAGCAAATCTTTCTTGTCGGCCTTCTTCGCTTCCAGATTGTGCACGGAATAATTCTGCGTGATGAAGGTGTCCACCTCCGGGCTCCACACCGAATAATCCACGCCGTTCAAAATCCCAATCAGCCGGTCCGCCCGATTGCGGATCACCCCTTCCAGCCCATTGCCAAATTCCGGCGTCTGAATTTCCTGCGCGTAGCGGCGGCTCACCGTCGTCAGATAATCCGCATACAGCAGCCCGCCCTTCAGAAAATTTACTCTGCCGTAGAATTCCAGCCGGTCCATCGTGAAAAAAGTGTCGGGCAGGCCGATCGTGCGCATCACCGACTGCGGGAAAATTCCCTGGTAGCCGATGTTGTGGATCGTGAACACCACCGGCAGCCCGCGCACCACCGGATCCTCAGCGTGCTGCGTGCGCAGCAGCACCGGCACCAGCGCCGTCTGCCAGTCGTGACAATGAATCACGTCCGGCAGCCACACCCGCTTCATGAATTCGATCGCGACGCGCGAAAATTCCGTGAAGCGCTCGGCGTTGTCCGGATAATCCGCGCCCTTCTCGCCGTACAGCTGCTCGCGATCAAAAAATCCGCGGTCGTCCACAAAAAAATAACGCACACCTGCGACTGCCGGGCCTTCGCCGATGGCGGGAAAGCGTAGCTTGTCGCCGAGCGTCACGGTGACGCTCGAAACCAGAATTGACGTGATTTTATTCCCGCGGTAGCGCGGCAGCAGCACCGCCACTTCGTGCCCCATCTCCGCCAGCGCCTTTGGCAGTGCCCCGACCACGTCCGCCAAGCCACCAGTCTTCGAGTAAGGCAAACCTTCCGATGCAATGAACAGAATTTTCATAAGCAGTCAGCAGAAACCGGAACGGTATCGGAACGCCGCAGCTTCGTCAAGCTCGCACATCTCCGTTCGCTCGCACGCCGCCAAGGTAGCTGGGAGTGCGGCGGCTTGCCGCCGCCGTTGCAAGCCGAAGCTTGCTTCGGCGTTCGATCCGTCCCCCAGGCTCTCACATCCCGATCGAGCGTCACGCCCAACTGGAACTCAGCCCAACTCGACGCGCTGCTCGCCGTTTGTTCGCAGACGCCCGCATTGCTACACTCGCACCCCCATGTCACGTCAACGCCTAGGCCAACATTTCCTCCACGACATCGGATGGCGCAAACGCATCCTGGCCACTCTGCCCCTCGCCCCAAATCAAACCTGGATCGAAATCGGCCCGGGCCACGGCGAAATGACGCAACTCCTGGTCGGCGACAACCGCCGCGTAATCGCCATCGAAACCGACCAGCGCCTAGCTGAAGGCCTCCGCGTCGCGCGCGACACCGATCCCGAAAAATGGCCTGGCTTGGAAATCGTCACCGCCGACGTCCTAACCACCAACATCGGCGACCTAGCCGCCGAAAAAATTCACATCTACGGAAATCTCCCCTACTACATCACCTCGCCCATCCTCCATCACCTCTTTCGCTGGTCCGCCCAAATCGCCTCCATCCACATCGTCATCCAACTAGAAGTAGCCGAACGCATCGCCGCCCATCCCAACGTGCGCGACTATGGCTATCTCTCCGCCCTCTGCCAGTTTTACGCCGAACCGAAAATCGCACTGCGCATCCCCCCGGGTGCATTCCGCCCGCCGCCAAAAGTAAAATCCGCGCTGGTAGCCATGAACCTCCCCGGCGCGCAAACAAAACCCAACATCACGGGAGAAGCAAACGAAAAGCATTTTCTGGAATTCGTGCAGACCTGCTTCAGCCAAAAACGAAAAACCCTGCGCAACAACTTACTAGCCATTGCCACCGACAAGAAAATCCACGAAGCGCTAGCTGCAACCGCGCTCCGCCCCGACGCTCGCGCCGAACAACTAACCCTCCCCCAATTCGCCGCGCTCTTTGCCCAACTCAGTCGGTAGGTGCGCTGACGCTTGAGAGGCAACGTAAGGGCACGGCATGCCGTGCCCGCTGCTCAATTTTCCGGGAATGGTTTCGTAGCTAGGACTCTTCGAGGACCGTCTGCAGCCGATCAGGAAAATTCGACATGATCCCATCCACGCCGGTCGCGGCCACCGCGCGCATCACTTCCGGATCATCCGCGGTCCACGTCGCCACCTGCAAATCCACGCCGTGCGCTTGCTCCACTAATTTCGGCGTCACCAGATCCACCCTGGGACACAACTGCCGCACGCCCAGCTCGATCGCCACTTTCGCGAAATCTTCCCGCGGCCGGTCCACCAGCAAGCCCATCATCATCGTCGAATCCACCATCCGCAGCGCCGTCAGCGTGGCCTCATCGAACGAAATCACAATCGTCCGCGCGGTGCTTTGCGATTTATGCAGCTCCGCTACCAGCGAATGATGCATGCCCCATGCAGCGTCATATTTCACTTCGAGATAAAAAATCACGTCGTGCTCTTTCCCGAATTTCAACACCTCTTCCAGAGTCGGTATCCGCTGCCCCATAAATTCCCGGTCGAACCACATCCCCGCATCCAGCTGACGCAGCTCCGCCAGCGTAAAATCGCGGACGTTGCCCCGCCCATTCGTGGTGCGCTCGAGAGTAGCGTCGTGGATCGCCACGAACCGCGCGTCCCGCGTCAAGTGCAAGTCGGTCTCGATGAATCCCGCACCCAATTGCACCGCACGCTCGTATGCCGCCAAGGTGTTCTCCGGCGCGTGCCCCGACGCCCCGCGATGCGCGATTACCCAAGGTTTTCGCATAAGCACGGCTATCCTAGCAGAGAACGCCGATGCCGCAGCGGCCCCGTATTCGTGCTGGTGATGGAAGCTGCACCCCGAAGCCACCAAACCCATAGCGGCCAGGCGCACGACGAAACCGCTCGAAATCGCGTCTGAAATCGAGTCAGCTGACCATTGCAATCGCCCGCACGAGGGTATCCGTGTACTGCAAATCGTTTCCTAAATTGGACAATGTGTTGGTCGCCAGTCGAATTTCTACGATGAAACTTCGCCCATTTCGCAGTTCGCAATAGGTGCTAAACCGGCACCTCGCTCTATCCCTAATAATTACAAATGGTTAGCGAGGTCCTCGCCAACTCTTCCTCCTAGTACCATTTGGAACCCTGATTGCCCCTCGGTCTTCGCCTTCTTAGCGGCGTGGTGTCGCCCGAAGTGTTCGATGGACGCCACCTCGATCCCGTGACGCGCAACCAGAGAGTCGCCCGCAATTCCCGAAACGGAATACGCGGCCACACGCATCACAAGGAGCAGCTTTAGCATCTATGGCAAGCACGAGAACCGAATTGAGTCGTGACCTCGAACCAGTGCAAGCAGCGAACGCGGCGCCCAGCGGCTTCGATCCGGCGCGCGAGTTGCCTGCCGGCTTCATCGAGTTCCTGCTGCCGCTGCATCGCGCCTTCACGCCGCGCCAGCGCGACCTGATCGGTCGCCGCGCCGCTGGACTCGAAGCCGCCCTCAACGGCCATCTGCCGAATTACCTGCCGCCTTCGCGCGCCACCCAGGACGCATGGCAAATTGAACTGCCGGAATGGTGCCAGGACCAGCGAAATCAAATGACCGGCCCGGCCGATGACGCCGAACTCGTAGTGAAGATGCTGAACTCCGGCGCCCCGGGCGTAATGCTCGACCTCGAAGATTCCATGGCCAACACCTGGCCGCACCTGATGCAAGGCATCACCAACATTCTTGCTGCCCTACGCGGCGGGCTCAACTATTTCGACCGCAAACGCAACGCGGCCGTCACAATTAAACCCAGCAACACAGTACTCTCGCTCCGCCCGCGCGGCTTGCACCTGCGCCAGGCTCAGGTGCTGAATGGCGAGAGGCTGCCAGCGTCTTTGTTCGACGTCGCGCTGATCGCCTTCCAGGTAAAGCCCGAAGAGCTGAAGCATCCGCTCACCTTCTACATTCCGAAATCCGAATCCGCCGATGAAGCGCTCTGGTGGCGCGATCTTTTCCACGCCATCGCCCGCGCCAAGGGCTGGCCGCGCAACTACATCAAGTGCATGGCCCTGGTGGAATCTCATCCGCTCGCGTATCAGATGGAAGAGTTCGCCTACAATCTGCGCGACCATATCCTCGCGCTCAATCTCGGCCGCTGGGATTACATGGCCAGCCTTATCCATTTCAACTTGCACGATCCCCACTGGGTGCTTCCCGATCGCAACACCATCCCGCACGACGTCGCCTTCTTCCAGAACTTGCGTAACACCATCCCCGAGATTTGCCACAAACACGGCATGCTCGCCATCGGCGGCATGACCGCGCTTTATCCCAGCCGCGAAGATGCCGAGCTGAACGCTCGCGCCCTGGCCATTCTGGAAAAAGACAAAAAGAACGAAGCCACGTCCTTAATGGACGGCGCATGGACCGGCCACCCCGACCAAAACGAAATCGCCGTGCGCCAGTTCCCTGCTCCCAATCAATTGCAAGCGCGCCCGGCAAACCACGAAACCCATCCCGACCTGCGACCGGTTCCCGCGGGCGTCGGCCAGCACACCGTTGCCGGCACGCGCGCGGCAGTCCGAACCGTGATTCGCTATCGCCAAGGCGTGCTCAGCGGCCGCGGCGCGAGCTTGCTCGACGGCTATATGGAAGATCTCGCCACCGACCGCATCTATCGGCTGATGATCGCGCAGCGCATGCGCCATCGAGACGTCACACGGGTACTCAACGAGAAAGGTGAGCCCGTCCTGCACACGCCGGAATTGGTCACGCGCCTCTTCGACGAGGAGCTCAAGCGAATTCTGCACGAGCTTCCCGCGGGTTCGCCCGAGGACGCTACCGAGCGCTTCACGCAAGCCCGCCTGCTCAGCGAGAGAATGATTTTGACGAACGAGTTCAATCCGTCGTAGTCTCTGCGGCACAGGCGCCGCAGCGATGCTGTTCGAGATTGCAGAGTTTGCTGGAGGAGACTTGGGAGTAGCACCGAAAGGCAGCACCGTGATTCAAGCCATGCTCCGGCGCTTGGCGCAAGAGGAACTTGAATTGCTAGCAGTGCAATGTACGACGGTTAATGCAACGGGGTCTGTCGAAGCAGCAAAGCCGCCACAAACAAAAGCGGCCGCGCATTGAGGGTGTGATTCGGCAGCAACGGCCCTCGTACCGTTTCGGCTCTACGTTTTCAGCAACGGAACTTTCGCTCCGCAGAGCGAGCCGCCTCCGCCGCTGGAATGTTTTCAACGAGCACGAAACCGTACGCGAAATGGGGAGGGGGACGTGGCGCTGTTCGTTCTGATGGTCGCAGCATTGGTAGTCGCGCAAACGTGGATGGACTGGCGCGACACGAAGAAAGACTGGGTTGTCCCGGAGTGGGCAAAAGGTTTGGCCCTCGCGGGAGCCGTGGCCGCATCGCTCACCGCCGCCACTTCGTTCGCATCCTTCTGGCTCGAAGATCCGGCTAACGCAGCCTCCAGCAGATTCAACTCGGCCATGTTCTGGCCCGAGCTTGGTTTCCTGCTCTGCGCTATGGGCGTGATAATCGTAGCCGTCCGCAAACAGCGTCTGCGCTTAATGCTGCTCCTCACAGGCATCCTCACCGCCGCCTTCTGGATCGGCATGACGCTATCGTAGGGCGCATGCTTCGCCACACCAGCGTCGCGTACACGAACGTGCGTCGCAGTTTGTAATCCCGCTCTTCCGCAGTTCTCTGCTACTCTGCCCCACCTCTTCCACCCGCTAACACCGCCATTCGCCGGTATCCACCCGCCATTCGCCGAATAACCCAAGACGCCTCCACCAACCCCCTCTATTCTCGCCTCATGAACGGCAACGCAATTCGAATCGGAGACAAGACCATGACCAGCACCAATGGCCCGTCGCCCATAATTTCCCTGTTTTCCAGCGCGCGCATCCCCGTCGCCGGAGCGGCCCTGCTCATCCTCTTGGGCATCGCCTTCCAGCTCGGCGAGCTCGGCTACGGCCATCTACGCTTGGACAACCTCTGGCTCTTTTCCATGATGGTCGGCGACATTTGGAATATCCTCTCCATGCGCCTGAACCTCCCCAACGCGGCAGAGGTTCTGCGTTACTGGCCGCTGATTCTGGTGGGCCTGGGTCTCGCAATCTTGCTGGCAACACAGGAAAATCGCTTCTCCGCATCCCGGAGGGGTTAACAACCATGGGTACCAACCGCTCCTACAGTTGGAGCTTCATTTTCGGCGCGCTGATCGTCGCCGCCGGAGTTGTGCTCCTGCTCGATCAACAAGGCATCATCAACGCCGACCACGTCTTCAGCTATTTCTGGCCGGTGATCATGATCGCCGCCGGAACCACGATGCTGATTGACTGCCGCGGCCGCGGCGGCCGCGGCTTTGGGGGCATCATGCTCCTTGCAATCGGCTTGATCCTGATGCTCGAAAATCTCGGCGTCGCGCATATCCACTTCGATATGGTGTGGCCGCTCATCGTCATCGGTGGGGGTGTCCTGATGATCTGGCAAGCCGCCGGCCCACGTATCCGTCCCGATGGCACAACCAAGCCTGCCTGGCCAGAGATTTTCAATCGCTGGAGCCGCACCGGTTCCCCCGAAGCTGATTTCAACGGCATCGCAATTCTCGGCGGCTTCAAACGCCGTATCACCAGCAAAAAATTCATAGGTGGCAGTGTTTTGTCGGTTATGGGTGGCTTTCAAATTGATCTGCGCCAAGCGGACATGGAGGGCGATACCGCCACCATCGAAGCGATCTCCTTCATGGGCGGCGGCGAAATCAAAGTTCCAGATGAATGGCTGGTTTCCATGGAGGGCATCAGTCTGTTCGGCGCGTTCGTTGACGAAACCGATCAGCAACCGCCCAACGTCACCGGCACGCAAAAAAAGCTGATCATGAAAGGTGCCAGCCTGTTCGGTGGCATCGTCGTCAAGAACTAGCGCGCGATCATGCATCCCATACTAAGCCAAATCCGCCGCGTCGCCATTTACCTCCTCGCATGGATTCCCATCGCGGGTCTGCTCGCCTATCTACTTACCGTCTCGCACGAGATCAGCGGTCACGAAGCAATCGTGCTCTCGGTGCCCCTCTGCATCCTGTACGCGTTTCTCTGCCTCACTCCGTGGTATTCCTGCCGCGGAAATCCGCTTGAAAAATATGGTCTGGGCCGCTTAATTGCCACGCACCTAGCCGCAGCGCTCGTAGCCAGCATCATCTGGGCCGTCGCCGCCGAAAGCCTCGCCAGCTCGCTTTCGAAAATGCAGTATTTTCCAGGGCTCAGCCACCGCTTCCGCCCGGAAGTTCCGCTTGTGATCGTCACAGGCCTGCTGCTCTACCTTCTCTGGGTAACTTTGTATTACGTGATCATCGCGGTCGAAGCCTCGCGCGACGCCGAAGCCCGCGTGATGAAAGCCAGCGTCCTGGCTCGCGATGCCGAACTCCGCGCCCTGAAAGCTCAAGTAAATCCCCACTTCCTCTTCAACAGCCTGAATTCCATCAGCGCGCTCACCAGCTCTGACGCATCGAAAGCCCGCGAAATGTGCATCTTGCTGGGAGACTTCTTGCGGCGGACTCTAGGCCTGGGAGAGAAAGCCGCGATCCCGCTCGAAGAAGAGCTTTCCCTCATCCGCGCCTTCCTCGCGGTCGAAAAAGTTCGCTTCGGTGCGCGCATCCAGATGGAAGAAAATATTGATGAATCCGCGCTGCGCGTTCCCGTACCGCCTCTGCTCCTGCAGCCGCTGGTCGAAAATGCCGTCGTGCATGGCATCGCCAACCTCGTCGAAGGTGGCTGGATCCACCTGGACGTCCACGCGCAAAATGGCAACCTCACCATCACTGTTGAAAATAGCTTCGATCCCGACGCACCGCCGCGCCGCAAAAGCGGAGTAGGCCTGGCCAACGTCCGCCAGCGTCTCCAGGCGCGCTACGGCAATCAAGCCAGTTTCGCCGTAAAGACCGAAGGTGATCGTTACCGCGTCGCATTAACGCTGCCCACGGAAAGCGAGGAGCAACCGGCATGAACCGCGCAGCCTCAGCCAAAATTCGCGCCGTGATTGTGGACGACGAAGAACTCGCCCGCCAGGTCCTGCGCGAATTCGTCGCCACGCACAGCGAAATCGAAATAATCGCCGAGTGCGCCAACGGCTTTGAAGCCGTAAAAATCGTCACCGAACAGAAGCCCGACCTGATGTTTCTCGATATTCAAATGCCCAAGCTCGACGGCTTCGAAGTGCTGGAGCTGATAGGCAACGACACCGCCGTAGTATTCGTCACAGCCTACGATAGCTACGCCATCAAAGCCTTCGAAGTTCACGCCGTGGATTACCTCCTGAAGCCTTTCGGCGCCGACCGCTTCGAAGCATCGCTGAAACGTGCCAAAGAGCGCCTCGCAGGCAAGCTCCCCGAAGCCACGCCATCCGCAACAGATTTAGCCGGAGCCGCACGTCCGCCCGCACAATTCCTCGATCGCATTGCCGTGCGCGACGGCACACGCGTATTCATAATTCCCGTTGCCAAGCTGGAATATGCCGAAGCTCAGGACGACTACGTCGCCCTGGCCGCCGAAGGCAAGAAGCACCTGAAGCAACAAACCATCTCCAGCCTGGAATCCGCGCTGGATCCGACCAGGTTCATGCGCATCCACCGCTCCTACATCGCCAACCTGGAGCGCGTAACCAAGGTCGAACCCTACGGCAAAGATAGCCACGTCGCCGTGCTCGCAAACGGCACACAACTTCCAGTCAGCCGCGCAGGCTACGCTCGCCTCCGCGCCTTCCTCGACCGCTAGAAACCGCGCCGAAATCTCATTTTGTTACACGCCCCTGTTCTAGGACTTCCATTACTCGCACCTCCCTCGTTTGTTGACCACCTGTATATTGCGGGCCGCGTCCATTCGTAGTAATGTCCGCCCATGCCCCGCCCTTCCTCGCGACGGTCCCCCCGCCATCGCGCTAAGGGCTTGCAAAGGAGAGGTAGGAAAATGGCATCCCCGGCGGACGCTAAAATGCACAATTCGAACTCCAAGGAAACCGCGGAAGGCGCGAATGTAGACAAGATCCGCGACATATTATTCGGCTCGCAGATGCGCGATTACGAGAAGCGCTTCGTCCGCCTGGAAGAAACAGTCACGAAGGCCGTCGAGACCCTGCGCGAGGACATGACCAAGCGCCTCGACACCCTCAGCAACTATATCAAGGAAGAAACCGATTCCCTGGGACAGCGCATCAAGACCGAAAAGTCCGAACGCTCCGAAGGCCTGAAAGAGCTGACGCGCGAAATGAAAGACGCCACGAAAATCGTCGAGAAAAAGCTCTCGCAGCTTGAAGATCAGATGTCCGACGGCCACGCCGAATTGCGGGCCAAGCTGCTGGAACATTCAAAATCCGTCTCCGCGGAAATTGACAAGCTGCGCCGTGATTCCACCGCGGCCCTGAACCGCGAAGTCGAAGTCTTGCGCGACGAAAAAACCGACCGCGCCGGCCTCGCCGACTTGTTCAACGAATTCTCGCTGCGGCTGAAAAATAAATTCGAGCTGCCCGGAGAGTAGCCCGAGAGTTGCCGGAAGAGCTGCTGGCGACTGCGTCGCTAGCGCGCGGATTCAGCGGATTGCCACCTGAACCCGCCACCGAGATCTTCGTCCTCCCAATATGGCCGAGCAAGCGCAACGCCGCGCCTTCGAGGCGCAGGCCCAGGAAAAACCGACGGACAACAACCACGCCTTCGAAGAGCTACGCCACCTAATCGTCGCGCCCGAACAAGAAGGCATCGCCTCGATTCAGGACCGCCTCGATAATCTCGAAAAGCGCACGGAGGACGTCAGCGTCGTCGTTGCCGAAGCTATTCAGATGCGCCGCGAAAAAGGCGACGACCTCGCTCTCGCCGACGCGCTCGCTCCCACCATTCAAGAAACGCTGCGCGAATCCGTTCGCCGCAATCCGCACGTTCTCGCCGACGCGCTCTTCCCGGTGATGGGCCCGGCCATCCGCAAATCCATCACCGAAACTTTGCGGGGCATGCTCGAATCCTTCAACGAAGCCCTCGAGCACAGCCTCTCGTGGCGCGGCATTCAGTGGCGCATCGAAGCCTTCCGCACTGGCAGGCCGTTCGCTGAAATTGTGATGATGCACAGCCTGCTCTATCGTGTCGAGCAGGTTTTCCTGATTCATCGTGAAACGGGCCTGGTGCTGAATCACGTTGTTGCTCCGTCCGCTCCTGCCCAGGATGCGGACATGGTCGCGGGGCTGCTCTCCGCGATCCAGCAATTCGCGCGCGATTCCTTTCAGTCCGGCCAAACCGAAAATCTCGGCAACATGACGTTCGACGAATTACAGATTCGCGTAGTCAGCGGACCGAACGCCGTAATCGCCGCGGCCATTCGCGGTCACGCGCCCGAAACCTACAATCTGGCGATGGAAGAAACGCTGGAGGAAGTGCAGCGGCTGTACAGCACTGCGCTGGTTAACTTCAAAGGCGATCCCGGCCCATTCCGCGCCGCCGAATCGCAAATCGCCCGCCTGCTCGAAACTCAATATCGGGAAAAGCCCACGGATAAGAGGCGCCCGCGCGCCGCCATTATTGCTGGCGCAGTTGCCGGCGTCTTGCTGCTCGGTTGGCTTGGCTACTCGACCTACTTGCTCATCGAATGGTCGCGTTTCCTCTCCGAGCTGCGCAAACAACCCGGCATCGTCGTGGTGTCCTACACGAAAGATGGCCGCACATTCCACGTTCAGGGCTTCCGCGATCCGCTTTCTGAAGATCCCAAGAAATTGGTCTCGCAGGCCGGCCTCGATCCCGATCGCGCGGACCTGCAGCTCGCACCTTACTATTCGCTCGACGACGCGATCGTCGCCCGCCGTGCCACGGCGTTGCTCCATCCTCCCGCAGGCGTCACGCTCACAGCGCACGATGGTGAATTGATTCCCGACGGCGCGGCCCCGCAGAATTGGATCGCGCAACTCGAGGAAAAAGGTCCCTGGATCGCCGGCGTCAGCAGAGTGGACGAATCCCATCTGCAAAATTCCAATTTACAGCATTTAAACACGCTCAAAGGCGCGCTCGAATCCATCGTCCTGCTCTTCCCTCTCGGCCGCGCCGAGCTGGACGCTGGCCAGGAAAGCAATCTCACGCAAGCCGAAAAAAATATTCGCGATCTCGTCGCCCAGGCCGCGCCTCTGCATCAAATCGTCACCGTGGAATTGGTTGGGCACACGGATATCACCGGCGTTGAAGCTGCCAACCTTCCGCTCAGCCGCGAGCGCGCCGATCAGATTCGCGCTGCCCTACTGCGAAACGGCGTCAAATCCGCCAACCTGCTGCCGCGCGGAGTGGGCACCTCACAGCCGCTGCACGATGAAGACACGGAAGAAGGCCGCCGCCTCAATCGCAGCGTCACGTTCAAGATCACTCTTTCCGCTCTTCCTGCCGCCGCCGTCACCAATGCTGACGCTGGCACTTCCGGCGCTGCTCCCACGAACTGAGCGAGACATCGTATGCTCCAGAAGAAAGTCTGCATGCTCGGTTCTTTCTCCGTCGGCAAATCCAGTCTGCTGCGGCGCTTTGTCGAAAACATGTTCGAGGATCAGTACCACACCACCATCGGCGTCAAAGTCGATAAAAAGGTTGTGAACGCCAGCGGTGAAGATTTGACGCTGGTTCTCTGGGATATTTACGGCGAAGACGCCTTTCAGAAAATGCGCATGTCCTATCTGCGCGGAATGCATGGCTATCTTCTCGTCGTGGACGGCACGCGCCGCCAAACTCTAGAAGATGCGCTGGCGCTGAACGACCGCGTGGTAGCCGAAATCGGAAAAGTTCCTGCGGTGCTCGCGCTGAATAAATTCGATCTCACCGATCAATGGGAAATTGATCCGGCCCGCGAAACGGAATTGACCGCAGCGGGTTGGACCATCGCGCATACCAGCGCGAAGACTGGCGATGCCGTCGACAAAGCATTTCTGCAACTCGCCGAGGCAATGTCGGCCAAATAAATGCCCTCGAATTCCATCTTCGAATCGTTTTTCGCCGGCCAGGGCTACGCGCTTTTTGAATACCTCGGCGATGGCGATTTCCGTGTGCTCGGCGCATGGCCGGACTGGTGCGCCAATATTTGGGGCGCACAGCCCAACAGCTACCAGCCGATCGGTTTGGCCAACAAGTCGGCGTTCCTCGAGAATTTCTTGGTGGATGCCGAGGAATTCTGGCGCGCCCGCTTGCCCGGCTCCGCGAATTCCGGCAACTTTATCGAGCGCGGCAAGGACGGTGAAGACGTTCCTCTGGAGGCTCGCGCCCGCTCAGTCAACGGAAAACGCCTTCTGCTGCTGCAAAACCTCTCGGAAACTTTTGGCCAACAGCAGCAGTGGTTTCAGACGGCGCGCAATTCCCTGCTCGAACATGAAAAACTCCTGAAAGAAATTCAAGAGAAAGAAATTCTGCTCCATTGCATCGTGCACGATCTCACCCAGCCGCTCAGCGCCATGAACGGAGTTTTCAATCTTCTGAGCCGCGAAAATCTCCCCGCCGCAATGCGCAAATACGTAAAAGCGGGTGAACGCGAATCGCAGCGCCAGGAATTGATGATTCGCGGCATCCTCGAAGCGTTTTCCAGCGACCTGGCCGCGCAGCAAGCCCGCGAAACCAGCGCCGCAGAAGCGCCGGACCTGCTGGCCTGCGCGAAGCAAGCGATCGAGGAATTCTCCCCAGCATTTCGCGAACGCCAGATTCGCTTGTCGCTGGGCGTTCACACCGGTGATTCGTACGGCTGGCGCGTCGTGGGCGATTCTTCGCGCATCGATCGCATCTTCGGCAATCTGTTGGAAAACGCGATGCGCTATGCTCCGAAAGAAACCACGGTCACGATTAGTTTGGAAAATCAGGAAGCCTTCGTGCTTGCGTGCGTGGACGACGAAGGTCCGGGCTTGCCGCCGGATCAGCGCCCCGATCAACTTTTCGCGCTTTTTTCCAAGGGCAAGTCGCATGCCGGCAAAGCCGGCCTCGGACTATATTTTTGCAAGATCACGGTCGAGCGGTGGGGCGGCGCCATTGGCGCGGAAACCCGCGCGCACGGCGGGTCGCGTTTCTGGTTCCGCTTGCCACGCGCGGCACGAAGCACGCAGAATGACGCAACCGCTCTGGCGCGGGGCAAAGCCGTGGAAAAAGAAAAGCCGCACAAACTGAAGAAGGCCGAAAAATCCCTGCGCATCCTCGTCGCCGAAGATGCGGAACTCAATCGCGACCTGGTCGTCGAATTATTGAAGAAACGCGGCCATTTCGTCGAAGGCGTGGCCGACGGCCGCCAAGCCCTCGCTGCGCTGGAAAAGCACACCTACGACGTAGTGCTGCTTGACGAGGAAATGCCAGGCATGACCGGACTGCAAACTACCGCCGCGATTCGGAATCGTGAAGCCACCTCCGGAAAACATCAGATCATCATAGGCATCTCTGGACACGCCACCGCCAACGACGAACACCGTTTCCGCGAAGCAGGCATGGACGCATCCCTCGCGAAACCCGTGGAAGTAAAAACGCTCTACCAAGCCGTCGAATCAGCAGCGCTGGATCTGCACACCATTGCCGCGCACCCGCAGCCCGAAGCAGAATTTGCTGGAGTCGCGGCGTCATCCGCGACGACGCGCGCGTCGGCAGATTCTCTCACCGCGTCGCCCGCTGATTCTTCCGCAACTTCGGCCGCTGTACGCGAAGATACACTCACGCATCTGCGCCGCGCCACCGGTGGAAATGAAAAGCTGATCCGCTCGCTCGCTGCGACGTTCCTCACCGATGCCCCGAAAACGCTGACGCGCATTCGCGGCGCGGTGGCGAAAAAGAACGCTGCTGAGCTTGCCAGCGCCGCGCACCTGCTGAAAGGCTCTCTCGCCATTTTTGGGGCCCGCGGAGCCGTCGCAGCCGCGCGCAACCTCGAAGCTTTGGGCCGCGCGAACAATCCGCGCGAAGCGACCGCGAGCCTGCGCACTCTCGAATCCGAATTTGCGCTTCTGGAACATGAGCTGCGTGCGATTCGCTCCGCAGCAAAACCTCAATCTCGAGCGCCACGCAAATCGCCCGCCACCGCGAAACGCCCGCGCCGATAGAAGTGACGGCGGTCCGCGCGTAATATTCAACGACCACGAATATTCGGTCCGTCGGCTTTGCCCGGTGCCTTTCGCAACGAAATGCGCAGGAGTTCCAGCCTCTTGCTGACTAACCAAACAACCACCCTGCGCGCGCGCTTGCCGCTCGAGCGCTCCGGCGCGATACTCGAAAGCATGAGTCGAAGGAACGTATCCATCGCCACCGTCGCGGGCATCGCTGCGCTCGCTTTGTCGCATTTCGCTGCGCCCGCGCGCGCGGACGAAATCAAGCTGAAGGACGGCTCGAAGATCAACGGCACGATCGTCGGCTTCGAGGATAATTCCTTCAAGGTGAAGACCAGCTACGGATTCGCGGTGGTGCAGAAAGACCAGGTCGTTTCCATCACGGTCACAGATCCCGCGAAACAGCCGGAAACCGACAGCGCGAAGAAAGCGGACTCGGAGGCAGCGAAAAAAACCGCGCCTGACAGCGCCAGGAAATCGGAGGTGGCGAGCGCGAAGAAGTCCGACGCAGATGCGGCGAGGAAAACCGATTCCGCAGCAGCCAAAACTTATCTTGCCGCACCAGCGCCGTCACCGGTGAAAACGGAGAAGGTCGAGCGCGCTTCCGCGCCTGCGCCTGCGAAAAGCTCGGTGGCTGACTCTGCAGCGAACGAGATCCAAGAATATCCGCACACCGACGCTCCAACTTCAGTCGCGGCGAATTCCGCGCAGCCCACCTCAGCAGCGGCGAACAAATCGGTGACGTCTGGCGCGCCAAGCGGAACGAACACATCGAATGCGACAACGTCCGCCGCAGCTCCGGCGCCGAAACCTGCGCCTCCTGCACCGATACGGGAGGAAGTTAGCGGCAATCTTTACACGAACGACACTTATGGTTTTCGGATGTACAAACCGCCGACGTGGAAACTGATTGAGGGCGCGCGTACGATTTTGCCGGGATCGATTACGGCGCTGGGGACGGACGACCAGAATACTTATCTGCTGATCGGACAAGCGCCGAGTGGAAAATCGCTCGCGAACGATATCGCCTCGACGGAGCAGCGACTGCGCGATGTGATGGAGAATTTCCGGCCGCTGGGCGAGAAGCAAGTGATGATTTCAGGAGTCTCTGCGACCGAGCGGCGATTTCGGGGCAGCGTGGATTCGCGCGATTGGTCAGGAGTCGTCGTTTACATTCCGCGCGGCGCGCAGGTGTACACGATTTTCGGGATGACGCTTGCGGACACTGATTTGGTGCAGATTCAAGAGAACGTAATTTCCCGCGCCATCACCAGCCTGCAATTCACCAAGTAACAGCGTACGTATTTCCACACGGAAAATCAGGCGTGTTTTCGCGCAAGCGTAGTTTACGTCGTACACAAATGTCTGCACGCGGAATCAGTGCACGCAAAGCAAGCTTCGCGTCAACCAAAGCGGCGGCAAGCCGCCGCATTCCAAGATGCTCTGCGGCGAATCGGCGAATGCGGCGCAAAAGCTCAGAATTTTGTTACTTCGCTGAAGTGGAAATTGTTGATCTTCATGGCCGGAACTACCATTTCAAATGATTCTTCGCCGGCGGCGCGGACCGCGGGGCCTAGCATCTCGACGTTGGCTAGCGCTTCGATCACGCTTTGATTGAAGCGGAAATTGCGAATGCCGCCGGCTACGCGGCCATTTTCGATGAGGAACGTGCCGTCGCGGGTCATGCCGGTCAGGACTTTTTCGTAAGGATCTACCTCGCGAATGTACCAGAGACGCGTGACCAGGATGCCGCGCTCTGTGGACCGAATCATATCGTCCACGGATTTATCGCCGCCGGAAAATACCAGGTTCATCGGCGCTTCGCCGAATTCATTCGGCAGCGTGAAGCCGTGGCCGGTCGGTTTAGTCTTCATTTTTTTAGCGGTGGCGCGCGAATAGACTAGGTTTTTTGGCACACCGCGATCCACCAACAAGACTTTCTGCCGCGGCAGGCCTTCGCCATCCCATGGGGCGCCGATTTGCAGCGGGATGATAGACGTCGTCCCACAGCGTGATATTGTCACCAAAAATCATTCTTGCCCATGCGATCGTTCAGGCAGGATCGCTTGTCGAGAATCGCGGTGCCGGCAAAATCGTAAAAAATCGATCCGACCAGGTCGAGCACGGCCGGTGGTTCCAGAATCGCGGTGTAGCGTCCAGGCGCCAGTTCCTGCGGTTTGCGCGAGCCTGCGGCTTTTTCGCTGGCGCTTTCGAATAGCGATTCGGGGTCAATATTCAGGATGTCCGCGGAGTTCGCTTTGGCCCAGCCGGAAGAATTGTCTTCGAGAATGGTGACGGAAAATTCGGCGCGGGTGTGGTCGTGGCGCGCGACGAGGCCCTTGGAATTTGCCAGCACGGTCTGCACGAACCCGGTGGTGTAAATTCCGGCGGCTGTTTGGTTAGCGGCATCCGCCATTTTGCAAACGCGCGCGACGGCGCGTGCGCGATCTAACGGAGTCGCAGCGACCGTGGAGCGATAGAAGTGTGAGACTTTTTGATATTTCTGCTGGCCTAGCATGGGAAGCAGGGCGGGATTTTCTGGTTCGTTGCGCGCGAGGCTGATTGCGGCGGCTAGCACGCGGCGGAGGGATTCTTCGTCGGTCTTGTTGGTGGTGGCGCGGGCGGTGCGGCCGTCTACTACGGCGCGGACGGAGATGCCCAGGGTGTGCTCGGCGACGTTTTGGTGGATGGTGTTGTTGGCGAAGCGGGTTAGTGCGTCTACCGTTGCGTCGATCTCGACTTCGGTTTCGTCCGCGTCGCTCCAGCGGATGATGCGGTCAGCGATGTGCTCGAGTTCGGAGGCGGTGAAGCGCGCGCCGCCGGGACGGCTTGAGGATTGCGGCGCGGAGGATTTCCGCGGTTGTTTGGTTGCCGATTTTTTCTTGGCTCGTGTCATTTTCTACTTTCGCGCCAGGCTGCAAATGGCGCACTAAAGTGCGCCGCTACAAAATCGAAGACAACGTCAAAGACTCCCGCCTGAAAAGAAAAAACAGGCGGTCGCTACAAAGTCAACTGCAACAACTTCAAAGTCAGAAACAACAGCGGGAGCAAAGGCAAGATTGCCTATGCTACCGGGCTATTTTGCAAAGGCGACTCCGACTTTGATATTTCTAAAACGCGCTGGGGAAGCGCCGTGGCCTGTGCCCATCGTTTGCATGGGTTGGCCTTTGCCGCAATTGGGCGTGCCCCAGAGCGTCCAGTGGTCGCGCGAACAGATTGCATCGCAGCTGTTCCAGAATTCGGTGGTGATGCCGCTGTAGCTGGGATTTTTTATCATGCGGCCCAGCTTGCCGCCTTTCACTTCCCAGCCGATTTCGGTGGAAAACTGAAAATGATAGCGGCGATCGTCAATGGACCAGGAGCGATTGGTCTCCATCAGGATGGCGTCGTCGGTATCGGCGATCAGGTCGTCGTAACTCCACGTCCCGGGATTGATGCTGATGTTGGTCATGCGAATCATGGGCAGACGATTCCAGGATTCGGTGCGCATGGTGCCGCCGGAACGCGTTTCACCGATGGCCGAAGCCAGCTCGCGGTTGCTGAGGTAGCCGGTGAAGAGGCCGTCGGTGATGATGGGCGTGCATTGCGCGGGGACGCCTTCGTCATCGTAAGCGAATGTGCCGAGGCCGGGGCCGTGTTCGAGGCGCGCGTCGGCGACGACGTTGACGATGTCCGAACCGTATTTTAATTTGCGCAATTTTTCGATGGTGAGAAAACTCATGCCTGCGAAATTCGCTTCCTGGCCGAGTACGCGATCGAGTTCGATGGGGTGGCCGATGGATTCGTGAATCTGCAGGCCGAGCTGCGAGCCGCCGAGAATAATTGTTTTGGTGCCTTCGGGACACTGCGCGGCGGAATGCAGCGCGACGGCTTCTTCCGCGGTGCGCTGGGCATTCCCCACGAGATCGAGAGCTTCTACCAATTCGTAGCCCTGCAGAGCGTGCTGGCCGCCGAAACTATTCGGATAGGAGCGCTTCTGGATTTCAGTACCCGCGAAGCTGGTGGCTACGATTCCCGCGCCGGAATGCATCTTCACTTGATGAATCACGGAGCCGATGCTGGAAACGAAAAGCTGGTCAATGCGCTTGAAGGACATGGAACCTTCGGCGAGCGTGACTCCTTTTACGCGCATCATTTCTTTATCGGCCGCGAGTAGCACTGCGATTTGGCGCTCCACGGGAATGCGGAAGGGATCTTTGAGGAATGGATTTTGCCAGGTGTCCACGTGCGGTTTTTCGGGGGCCAGGGCCACGTCGGCGCGTTTCGCGAGGGCTGAGGCTTTCGCGATAGCTACGGCCTCGGCGGCGCAGGCTTGGACGCCTTCGCGGGTGAGGCGGTCGGTGGACGCAAATCCCCAGGCGCCGCCGGCGATGACCCGGATGCCGATGCCTAGGGTTTCGGATTCAACGAGAGTGCCGACTTCACCGTTTTTAGTGCCGATTTCGCGCTGGCGGATGTCCATTACGCGCGCGTCGGAATAGGTGGCGCCGCGGCGCTTCGCCGTTTCGATGGCCCAAGCGGCCCAGTCTTGCATCATGCGCGGGGGATCCGGACTGCGGAATTTGCAATGTTCTTGGAGAGCGGTGGGGTGCTGCAAAGCGTCCATTTGTATCGAATAGAAAATCGGACGGTCGTTGGTTTTGAAGGAGTTACGGGGACATTTGACGTTTTGCAGCATTTATTTGTATCGAATAGAAAATCGGTCGTTTGTTTTGAGTAAGTTACAGCGATACCAGATTTTCTGAAGCGTTCATTTGTATTGAATAGAAATTCGGCACTTGGGGGGAGAGCCGGGACGAAATTCGGGGTCCCGCCCGGTTTGTGATGGCCGTTAGCGCGCAAAAAAATCATCTGCGTATTTTAGAGAGACGTGAGTGAGAAAGCAAACGATGCTGTGTGTACATTACGGTGACGGGAAGTATTGAAGAAGGGACAAGGATTTAGTGCAGGCGGACGAAAAGAAAAAAGGCGGATCCCGCTTTGCGGAACCCGCCCTACAAATACGATGCAACCGCTTGCACAGCCAAGAGTGGCTGTGCCACGAAGGCTAGGTGCCTTCGGACCAGCTGGCCAGGTAGTGCTCTTGGTCGGCTGTTAGTTTGTCAACGTGGACGCCCATGGACTCGAGTTTTAGTTTCGCGATCTGGCGGTCGATGGGTTCGGGGACTGAGTAGACTTGCGGTTCGAGGTCTTTCGCGTTTTTCACCATGTATTCCGACGCGAGAGCCTGGTTGGCGAAGCTCATATCCATCACGACCGCTGGGTGGCCTTCGGCGGCGGCCAGGTTGATCAAGCGGCCTTCACCGAGGAGATAAATCTTGCGGCCGTCTTTCATGGCGTATTCGTCAACGAACGGGCGGGCTGGCTTTTTGGAGCTGGCCAGCTTTTCCAGCGCGGCGATATCAATTTCGACGTTGAAGTGGCCTGAATTGCAGATGACCGCGCCGTCGTTCATTTTTTCGAAGTGCTCTTGCGCGATGACGGACTTATTGCCGGTGACGGTGACGAAAATTTCGCCGATCCGGGCCGCATCGGCCATAGGCATGACGCGGAAACCGTCCATGATAGCTTCGAGGGCGCGTGTGGGATTGATTTCGGTGACGATTACGTCTGCGCCGTGGCCCTTGGCGCGCATGGCGACGCCACGCCCGCACCAGCCGTAGCCGGCGACGACTACGCGCATACCCGCGAGGAGCATATTCGTAGCACGGATGATTCCGTCAAGAGTGGACTGGCCGGTGCCGTACCGATTGTCGAAGAGATGCTTGGTGAGCGCATCGTTCACGGCGATGACGGGATATTTCAGCGTGCCGTCTTTAGCCATGGCGCGGAGGCGAATGACGCCGGTGGTGGTTTCTTCGGTGCCGCCGATTACGCCTTTGACAAGCTCCGGATGCTTGGTGAGGAGTTGAGTGACGAGGTCGGCGCCGTCGTCCATGGTGATTTGGGGCTTGTGGTCAATCGCGGCGGCTATGTGCGCGTAGTAGGTGGCGTTGTCTTCGCCTTTGATCGCGTAGGTCGGGATGCCGTAGTCTTTTACCAGAGAGGCGGCGACTTCGTCCTGCGTGGAAAGCGGATTCGAGCCGCAGAGGACTACGTCGGCGCCGCCGTCACGGAGAGTGATCGCGAGGTTCGCGGTTTCACTGGTGACGTGCAGGCAGGCGGACATGCGGACGCCTTTCAGGGGCTGGTCTTTGATGAATTGTTTGCGGATTAATTGCAGGACGGGCATTTGCTGATTGGCCCATTCTATTTTGCGTTTGCCTTTTTCCGCTAGGCTGATGTCTCTTACGTCGCCGGCTAGTTTGGTGGTTGCTGTTTCCACTGGAGACTCCCTTTAAGTTTGAAGTGCTTCAGACAAGTTCAAAACCGTCTTTACCGCAGAGATGCAGGGGGCGCAGAGAGAACCCACGGCAACGGCACGCGAGGCAAGCCTCGCTCAAAAAAAAGCGGGAGCAAGCTCCCGCACTCCAAGAAAATCAGCTGCGCGAAACGGCTACGGCACCGCGGGTGCCGGCTTCTTTGCGGATGGCGTCGGCTTTGTCGGTGCGCTCCCAGGTGAAGCCCGGGCCGCTGCGGCCGAAGTGGCCGTAGGATGCCGTGGGCCTGTAAATCGGGCGGCGCAGGTCGAGCGCCTCGATGATGCCTTCGGGCGTCAGCTTGAAGAATCCGCGAATCAGTTCGGTAATCTGCGAATCGGCGATTGTGCCGGTGCCGAAGGTATCGGCCATTACGGAAACCGGCTCGGCTACGCCGATGGCGTAGGCCAGCTGGACTTCGACTTTCGTCGCCAGGCCGGCGGCTACGAGATTTTTTGCGACGTAGCGGGCCATGTAGCAGGCGGAGCGGTCAACTTTGGTGGCGTCTTTGCCAGAGAGAGCGCCGCCACCGTGACGGCTGTAGCCGCCGTAAGTGTCCACGATAATCTTGCGGCCAGTGAGGCCGGCATCGCCCATCGGGCCGCCCGTGACGAAGCGGCCGGTGGGATTGATGTGGTACTTGGTGTTCTTGTCCACCATCGCGGCGGGCAGAACCGGATCGATTACGTGCTTGCGCACGGCTTGCTGCAGATCCTTCAAGGAAACTTTATCGCTGTGTTGCGTGGAGATGACTACGGTGTCCACGCGGGCGGGGCGGCCATCAATATATTCGATGGTGACCTGGGATTTTCCGTCGGGGCGGAGGAAGTCAACAACGTTCTTCTTGCGGACTTCAGCGAGTTTATGTGTGAGGCTGTGCGCTAGCTGGATCGGCATGGGCATCAGCTCAGGCGTTTCGTCGCAAGCGTAGCCGAACATCAAACCCTGGTCGCCGGCGCCACCGGTGTCAACACCCATGGCGATGTCTGGAGATTGTTTGTGGATGGTGCAGATGACGCCGCAAGTTTCGGCGTCGAAACCGAATTTGGCGCGGGTGTAGCCGACGTCGCGAATGACTTCGCGGGCGAGGTCAGAGAAGTCAACGTAAGTAGTGGTGGTAATTTCGCCAGCGACTACGACGAGACCTGTGGTGACGAGCGTCTCGCAGGCCACGCGGCCCATGGGGTCGTCTTTCATGACGGCGTCTAGGACGGCGTCGGAAATCTGGTCGGCGATTTTATCGGGATGGCCCTCGGTTACGGATTCCGAGGTGAAGAGAAACTTTTCATCGTGGTGAGCCAAAACAGTATCCTCCAGCGGAGTAAGTGCAATTCGGGGGCCCCAAGTGCGTTTGCGGCAGCTATGCCCAAAAAACGAGGCTAGCATGGGGGTTTGGGGGTGTCAAACTTTTGCATCGAAAGGCCTTAAATCGCGGCTGAATGGTCGCAGATTGCGGCGGAAGTGCGCGGCGCGGTGCCAGATTTTGGCGGCGACGGGCACTTTACTTGCCGCTTAGGGGAAAGAGTTGGGCTAAGCCATATCGCGGCGGTAGAGGAGGTAGGCGCGGATGAAGGGGTCCAGGTCGCCGTCCAGGACCTTTTGGACGTCGCCGCGTTCGACCTTGGTGCGGTGGTCTTTTATCAGCTGGTACGGCTGCATGGTGTAGGAACGGATCTGGCTACCGAAACTGATTTCGGGTTTGGAGGCGTCGAGTTTGTTCAGGGCGTCGCGGCGTTTTTCCAGTTCGAGCTCGTAGAGCTGGGAGCGCAGAACTTTCATGGCGATTTCGCGGTTCTTGTGCTGGCTGCGTTCGTTCTGGCATTGCACTACGATGCCGGAGGGAAGGTGCGTGATGCGCACGGCGGATTCTACTTTGTTGACGTTCTGGCCGCCGTGGCCGCCGGCGCGGAAGGTGTCAATGCGCAGGTCGTCGGGCTTGACGTTGATTTCGATGCGGTCGTCAATTTCGGGGATGACGAAAGCGGAAGCGAAGGAAGTGTGGCGGCGGGCGGCCTGGTCGAATGGCGAGATACGCACCAGGCGATGGACACCGCTTTCGCCGGCGAGCATGCCGTAGGCGTTTTCGCCTTCGATCTGCACGGTGGCGGATTTGATGCCGGCTTCTTCACCGGGAGTGGAATCGAGGATCGTCGCGCGAAAACCCTTTTGTTCGGCCCAGCGCAGATACATGCGGAGGAGCATTTCGGCCCAGTCTTGCGACTCAGTGCCGCCGGCGCCCGGCTTTACGGTGACAATGGCGTTGAGGCGATCGTTTTCACCGGCGAGCAGGGTTTTCGTTTCCAGGTCGGAGACGTAGGTGTCCGCGGAGGCGAGCTCTTTGGCGACGTCTTCGAGAAGTGAGGCGCGCTGCGCGTCGTCTTTTTCTTCCTGCGCGAGGCCGAGGTAGGTTTCGATGTCGCTCTTCTTGGAGTCGAGCGCGACTTCGGCGTTGACGCGGTCTTCGACGGCTTTGCGCTGTTGCAGCGTGGCCTGCGCTTTTTCCTGATCCTGCCAGAAATGGGGGTCGCTGGTTTTGGCTTCGAATTCGGCTAGTTGTTTGCGAGCGGATTCTGCGTCAAAGAAAGCTCCGCACAAGCTGGATGCGTTTATTCAGCTCGGCGAAGCGTTGTTGCAGGTCTTCGATGTGTTCGGCCATTAGATTCTATTCTATCGAATTTCGAAAGATTTAGGCGGGTTGCTTTATGAACGACATTCCGAGCAGGACGATGGTTACTGCTATACAGAGCCAGCTGAACCAGTCGCCGAAGCGGGCGTAGGGGGTCAGGTCGCTGCGGAAATCGTAGGGGGCGTCTAGTTGGCCGCGGATATCTAGCGGCAATTGGGCGGCAGTGCGGCCGTAGGGGTCAATGGATTCGGTGTAGCCGTTGTTGGTGTCGCGGAGGAGCCAGCGGCGATTTTCTACTGCGCGGACGCGGGCCATGGCCATGTGCTGTTCGGGGGCGGAGGAGCGGCCGAACCAGCCGTCGTTGGAAATGGTGACCAGCAGTTGGGCGCCGTTGGCAGTGAATTGGCGGACTTCACTGGGAAAGATAGCTTCGTAGCAGATGAAGACGCCGAATTTTCCTTGCGGAAGTTGCGCGACTCCGTATGTCGAGCCGGGAGTGAAATCGGAAATGTCCGCGGTGAGTTTTTTTGCGAAGGTGAGCCAGCCGCGCAGCGGGACATACTCGCCGAAGGGGAGCAGATGGATTTTGTCGTAGCCGAAGATGCGCTGGCCCTGCGGATTCAGCAGGACGGCGCTGTTGGAGGCCAGATACTTTCCGGCGTCGTCTCGCTTCCAATCAACCACGCCAACCAGAAAATAATTTCCGGAATCTTGCGCGATTCGTTTGGCGCGGTCGGCGAAGGACTGCTCGTTGAACGAAAAGGGAGCGGGGACTTCGGGCCAGATGATGATGCCGGGGACCTGATGCGCCGCATCCACACTGATGTGTTCGAGCTGGTCGAGTTCGTCGGCATGCACTTGCAGCCAATCGGGCGGATAACTTTCGGACTGCGGGAAATTGGTTTGCACCAGATGAGCGACGTAGTGCGGCGTGGCGGTGGGAATGAAATGGGGACCGATCAGCGCGACGAGGAGCAGCAGGATCGTTGCGATGGCGACGGAGGTCCAAGCTTGGCGCGTCTTGGTGATGACGGCGTAGGCTACCAGCGAACCGAACGCGGCGATCAGGAAACAGAGGCCGTAGATTCCGGTGACGGATGTGATTTGCAGCAGCGCCATGCTGCGCGCGCCGGGATAGCCGGACAAATCCCATGACGAGCCGATGATGGGGATGTTGGTGCGGAAATATTCCAGCGTGGTCCAGAGGAATGGAGCTAGGGCGCAGGCCAGCAACTTGCTCTTGCGCGAGGCGAGGGCGACGCCGGTGGAAAATGTGGCGCAGATCAGGCCGCCGATGAATCCGATCATGCCGACGAACGCGGCGGAGATCAGCGGGTCAATGTTGCCGTACTGGCGCATGACGGTGTCCACCCAGGGGAGGCAGACCGGGTAGAAAACTTGGCCGTGGAGGAAGCCGTAGAGCGGTGCTTCCTTCAGAGGCGCGCCGGCTGATGCCAGTACGAGCATGCCCATGGCGATCCAGGCGAGCGGGTACAAATTGTAATTGGGAAATGAGAGGCCTAGGGCGACGCCGCTGCCGATGGCGAGCAAGACTCGCGCGTAACGAGGCAAATTCATCTAGTGTTTGATTATAGGCTTGAAACCCAATTGTTCGAGGGCGCGCTTGGCATTCTCGGCGGCGGCCATATCGGGGTAGGGTCCTACCTGCACGTGGTACAAATTATCCGCGGGCGACGTGGCTACGAAGGATGGGAATTTTTTCTGTTGGATCGCGTCGGCCATTTCAAGTGCGTCACGCTGCAGCTTCACGGCTGCTACTTGCAAGACGATAGAATTTTTGTTCAGCGCGGGCGGCTGGAAGCGCGCGGGTTGCTTGGGCGCGGGTGCGGGTGCAGCGACGGTCTTGGTGGCCGCAGCGGGCAGCTCTTTTGTGGATTTCGTGGCCACCGCGGGGACGGATGCGGGCGCTTTCGTGACCGGCGCGGACGGCGCCGCTGTTGCGGGTGCGGGTTCGAGATGATCGCTCGCGGACTTCTTATTGTCGTAGAAATCCCAGCCGCCGTTGTCGGGAGGCGCTGCTGCGGGCGCGGACTTCGCGTTGGGTGCGGCCTTTGATTTCGCAGCCGATGCAGGAGCGGACGGCGCATTGCTGTTGAAACCATCGGCGGCGTGGACTGCTCCGCCGTATTGCGTGCGGCCCATCACGTAGCCTAGCGTGAAGAAAACTCCGCAGAGCAGGACTACGCCAAGAAACAGTCCTACCAGGTGCCGGCTCTCGAGAACCCGGTCGCCGCTTCCGCGTCTTGCGTTGCTTGCCATTGCCTTACTTTTTCTCCAGCGACTTCATCCACTGCGAAATTACGTCCACGGGCAACGGGAAGATCACCGTGGTATTTTTCTCTACGCCAATCTCCACCAGCGTTTGCAGATAGCGCAGCTGGATGGCTGTTGGCTCTTTTTGCAGCACGGCCGCGGCTTCGGATAATTTCGCCGAGGCTTGAAATTCGCCTTCGGCGGCAATTACTTTGGCGCGACGCTCGCGTTCAGCTTCGGCCTGGCGGGCGATGGCGCGCTGCATGTTCTCCGGAATATCTACTTGTTTTACCTCAACCTTCGTTACCTTGATACCCCAAGGCTCGGTATCCTGGTCAAGAATTTGTTGCAGTTTGGCGTTAACCTTTTCGCGCTCCGAAAGAATGGAGTCGAGTTCGAACTGGCCGATCAGGCTGCGCAGCGTGGTCTGGGCCAGCTGCGAAGTAGCATATAGATAATTCTGCACTTGGGACAGGGCGAGATTGGCGTCCACTACGCGGAAGTAACATACGGCGTTGACCTTCACCGAGACGTTGTCGCGGGTGATGACGTCTTGCGGGGGGACGTCGAGGGTTTCGATGCGCAGGCTGATGCGCGTGAGTTTGTCTATAGGGAAGAAGACGAGTTGCAGGCCGGCGCCTTTGGCTTCGGGCAGCATGCGGCCCAGGCGGAGGACTACGCCGCGTTCCCATTCTTTTATGACGTAAACGGAGTTGGACAGCCAGATGAGGAAGATGACAACGGCTACGCCGAAAAGAATTGTTACGAAATCCATTGTGTCTCCTTCGATGCCTGATGCAAAAAACTGTTCGCGCAGGGTCTCGGTGCGGATTCAGCGCGAAGAGAGATCCTTCGTCGCTGCGCTCCTCAGGATGACGGGGCGACCGCGATTAAGTCAACGCTGTAGGGGCGGGTCTTAGACCCGCCCCTACAGATTCAAAGACAAGACCAAATTCAACCGCGAAGAGCCGGCGAGACGCCTGCCTACCGGCAGGCAGGCCGGCGCTACGAGACTGGGCTGCGCGCCGACCGCGGAGACCGGCACGGCATGCCGTGCCCCCACGGCGTTTAGGTGATGTGAGCACCTGGGCAAGCTGGGGCGCAGCAAGCAGCGCCCCTACCGTCGCACGATTTGTTTGTGCAAACACGAACATGTAAACCTTCACGACGAGACGCTAGTGCGATTCGACGGGCTCGACTTCTAGCGTTAGGCCTTTTACTTTTTTTACGCGGACGCGGACGCCGGCGGGGATGCTTTCGCCGGCGCGGACTGCGGCGCGCCAGAGTTCGCCGTGGACGAATACGCTGCCCATGGATTCGCCGGAGCCTAGCGGCTCGCGGACCTCGCCTACTTCGCCTACCAGCTCTTCCCTGCCGGTGGAAACTTTCCAGGTGCGCGAGCGCAGAACCAGCCGCATCAGGATGATTACGATGATGGCGAACGGAATCACTACTGCCAGGGCGGTCCAGAGGCTGACGCCCATGCCGGTGAGCGGCGATTTGATCAGGAAGAGCGCGCCGAGGACCATGGATATGACTCCGCCGACGCCCAACACGCCATGCGTCGGGAATTTCGCTTCCAGAATGAATAGCACGAAGGCGCAAGCAATGAGCAGCAGGCCCGCGAGATTGATGGGCAGCATGTGCATGGCGTACAACGCGAGCAAGAGGGCAATGGCGCCGAAAACGCCGGGTGCAAACGCGCCGGGATGCGTGAATTCGGCGTAGAGGCCCAGGACACCGATGATCAGCAGGATGAAAAATACGTCTGGCTGGACGATGCGTGAAAGAAATTTTTCCCGTCCGGTCATGTTGCGCGCGACGAGTACGGGATGCGGAAGCGACAGTGCCAATTTCGTGCCGTCGAAGCGAGTGATGCTGCGGCCGTTGAGCTGCGCCAGCAGATCGTCTTTCGAGGCGGTGACGATTTCCACCAACTTGCCGTCGAGCGCTTCTTTATCGCTGAAGGCTTTGGCGTCGGTGACGGCGGTGGCTGCTAGCTCGGGATCGCGGCCACGATTGCTGGTGTAGCTGCGGAGGTAGGCGGTGGCATCGTTTACGATTTTTTTACGCAGGGTGTCGTCAATTTGCACGGGGGAGCCGCCGATTTCGATGAGCGGCGATGCGGCGCCGGTTTCTGTGCCGGGCGACATGGCGGCAACGTCTGCGGAAAGCAAAATGAAAAATCCGGCGGAAGCGGCGCGGGAGCCGGTGGGGTAGACGTAGGTCACCACAGGTACCGGCGAGCGCAGGATGGATTGGATTATGTCGCGCATAGAGGTGTCGAGGCCGCCGGGGGTGTTAATGGTGATGAGGATTAGGCTGGCGTGTTCGGTGTTGGCTTGTTCGATTTCGCGGACCAGGTATTCGGCGAGGATGGGTTCGATCTCGCCGTCAATCTGGAGTTCGACGATTGTGGAATTCGCGGGCGACGCGGATGCTGTGGCGGGCGCAGCTTGCGCGTGAAGTGGCGCAGTGGCGATGAGCGAAAGTGCGGCTAGTGCGGAGGAAAGCAGGAACGAGCGACGAACTGCGCTGGGGAACATTTCGCATGTCATTATAGCAACAGTTGCGGCTGAGGCTGCAAAGTTCCGGTGAGGAGACGGCGTGACGAAGAAGTTGACGGTTTTACAGGCTCGGACGCAGCTACTGAGACGAATCGAACGCTACCGCAGCGGCGCTGAGGACGCAGAGGAAAGGCGGAGGGCGAAGAGAAAGACGGAGAGATCCTCCGTCGCTTCGCTCCTCAGGATCACCCAGCACGCGACGTCAGACCTGCGCGTCAAACTTGTCGATCGGAATTGCCCATCAAACTTGCAGACTAACTTTGCGGCTCGACAATTTCCATGCTGAGGATCTGGGCGCCGTCCAGGCGATAGATGTGCTGGACCATCCGTTCGAGGATGATGTTGCCGTCGAGGTCGCGTACGACCTGATGGACATGCGCGACGATTCTGCCGTCGGGGAGAGCTTCGAATCGCTGTGGCTTGACGATCGGGTCAATTATGTCCCACTGGCGCGTCCAGTATTCGCGGACGCCTTCGTGGCCGCGGATTCGGCCGCCTTCCATGCCGTTAGGCCAATCCACATCGGGATGCATGAGAAACAGCAGAAAATCAAGATCGCGCTCGTTGAACGCGTCATAAGCCGACTGGAGTAATTCGTGGTATGCGAGAGCTGGAGCTTCGCCTGTCACAGTATGATTCCCCCGGGAATTTATATTAGTTTTGGATAACCTTCTTTGTTGAGCTCGCGTAGGAAGGCGGTTCGTGCAGAACTTCCTGCAACGCGGGATCCTTGATGACTTTGGCGAATGCGGGATCGGTCTGGGCGGTGAGGAAACCTTCGTAGCCATCGTCGCGCGCGAGCTTCAGATAGTGCGCGGCGCGTTCGGCGTCGCCCGCCTGCGCGTAGGTTTTCGCGACGTAGAAATAAAACAGCCCGGGATCGGTGGCGGTGCGTTGCTGCACGATGGTGCCGCCCAGTCCCCGGCGATCAAAGATGGTGGGGTCGAGCGCGAGCGCTTTTTGGAACGAATCCATCGCCTGCGGATATTGTTTGTCGGCGAAATAGGCATAGCCGAGGTTGCTGTAAACCGTGGGCAAATCGGAGTGGAGGTCGAGCGCTTTGGTGTACAGGCTGATGGCTTTGCCGTAATGCTTTTTCTCGTACTCGATGGTGCCGCAATTATTAGCGGCGCTGGCGAATTTTTTGTCCGCGTGCATGGCGCGCTTGTAGAATTTCTCAGAACGGTCCAGGTCGCCCAATTGCTGGAAGGCGACGCCGGTCTTGTTCATGAGCTGCGCATTCTTGGGCTCGTTGATCAGAATTTGGATGTAGGCGGTTGCAGCCTGGGAATATTCCTTGCGCGCCATCAGGATGTCGGCGCGCATTTCGGCGGCTTCGCGCGGCGAGAACGGCTTTGGCGTGGGAGCAGAATTTGCAGAGTCTGGCGACGACGAATTTACGGTGGTGTCACTGACTTTGGTTGGAGTTTGTTGCGCAAACGCGGGACAAGCTACAACCAAGACCAGCGGGATGGCAAAGAGAGTCACTCGGCTCATAGCCCGACTCCTTTTTCCGCGCCCCAAGGCCTACGGCTGAGGTTTCTGGCTGTCCGCAGGCTTTTTGCTTGACCCAAAGATACCAAAAATCTTGTCCAGAAGCCCCTTTTTCTTTTCGGCGTCGGCGTTGGGGGGCGGTGGGGCCTGTCCGTCGCCAGGAGCGGCTGGCTTGGCGCCGGGCTTGTTTGGCTGGCCGGGCTGATTCGCGGCAGCGTTGGGAGGTGGCGGCGGATTGCTGCCTTTGCCGAAGAGATGGGAGAGCCAGTTGGAGGGCGAAGCCCCCTGTTGGCCGCACATTTCGGTGGGCTCGCTGCCGGCGATGAAATATTCCTGCACGGATTGTGGACAGCTGGAGTTGGCCAGTTCGCCGGATTTCGGATCAATCATCTCGGCTATTACGCCGGGAGGGGGGTCGAAAACCGTGGTGTTCTTGTATTGCGGCAGGGCTACGGCGCGTTTCATAAATTCCGCCCAGATAGGCGCGGCGGATGCGCTGCCGGAGAGGCCGAGGTCGCGATTGTCGTCGAATCCGACCCAGACCACGCAGAGCAGGTTGGAGGTGAACCCCGCGAACCAACCGTCGCGTGACGTGCCGGTCTTGCCGGCGGCTTCGGCGGTAAAGCCCATGGAGCGGACGGTGACGCCGGTGCCGCGGTTGATGACTTCTTCCATGATGCTGGTGGTGAGGAAGGCGACGCGGGGATCGAGCACAGCCCGCACACGGGGGCCTGCCGTTTCTTCCACCGTGCCGTCGGCGGCCAGCACGCTGCGTAAATAGAGCGGCTCGGCGCGAAAACCGTTGGTGGCGAAGGGCGTGTAGGCGGCCGCGACGTCAACCGGCGTCATTTCATAGGCGCCGAGCGCCACGGCGGGCGTCGGCTGGATATTGCTACCTAGGCCCATCTGGCGAGTGAGATTTACGACGCGCTGATAGCCGATTAGTTCGGCGACTTTCACGGTAGCGACGTTGAGCGAATGGATGAGCGCGTCCCGCACGGTGACGGTGCCGTAGAATTCCTCACCGTAATTGTCGGGCGTGTATTCCTTGCCATCGAATTCGAAGGTGGTGGGCACGTCGTCCACCGTGGTCACGGGTGTGACGATTGGCGTGAAGCCTTCGGCTGCATTGTCAAACGCCGCGGCGTAAACGAAGGGCTTGAACACGGAACCCGGTTGGCGGTGGGCGAGGGCGTGATTGAGCTGGCTTTCACCGTAGTTGCGGCCGCCAACCAGCGCGCGGATTTCTCCGGTGCGCGCGTCCATCGCCACCAGCGCCACTTGCACGCGCGTAGCCGGCTCTCCTTTCTTAGCCCAGGCGGCGTAGCGTTTGGCAAGCAACTTGTCCACTCCTTGCACGCCGGTCTGGATGGCATCGGCTGCGGCGCGCTGCAATTGCGGATCAAGAGTGGTGTAAATGCGATAGCTCTGCGTTTCCAGATCGGTTTCGGAGAACTTTTCGAGGAGATGGTCTTTCACCATGTCCACAAAGTAGGGCGCGGAGCCGGTGTTGACGCCGCCATTGACGAATTTGAGTTTCAGTTTTTTGGCGGCATCGGCTTGATCCTGCGTGATGTAACTGTCTTCGACCATCTGCGGCAGGACACGGTCGCGCGATTCTTCGGCGCGATCCATGTGGCGCTCTGCGGTGGCGTAGCGATTGGGCGCGCGAATGATTCCGGCGAGGAAGGCGCATTCGCCCAGCGTGAGTTCGCGCACGTCTTTGCCGAAATACGCTTCGGCGGCCTCGCCGAACCCGCGAATCGAAAAGCTGCCGCGATTGCCTAGATATACTTCGTTGGCGTACAGCTCGAAAATTTGCTGTTTCGAGTAGCGCTGATTAATTTCTACTGCCATCAGGACTTCTTTTACTTTGCGGCGCCACTCGCGTTTGGTGGTGAAGAAAAAGCTGCGGGCCACTTGCATGTCAATAGTGCTGGCGCCCTGAGCTTTCTGGCCGCGGCGCAGGTCGGCGAGGGTGGCACCGAAAACGCGGACGATGTCCAGGCCGCCATGCTCGAAGAAGCGCTTGTCCTCGGCGGCAAGCACGGCGTCAACGAGATCTTTGGGGAGATCGTCGAAACGGACCACGCGGCGCTTTTCGCGCGAGCTGTCAAAGAGGTTAGTGACCAGGTCCGGTTCGATTTCAGCGGAGTCGAGCGGGGCGGCATCGCTTAGCTCGGTGATTCGTGAGATCGCGTTGCCGGAGAAAACGACGCGCACCGCGTTCCCGCCGCGAAAATAGGAATTGGAGGACGGGCGAATTTCCACCGTCGCGCCCTTTACTTTGAACTCACCGAGCGCGCCCTCCGCTTCACCTTCCTGATATCCGGCGCGGAGCAGGTAGGTGGCCAGGTCGCTGGCGCGCAAGGTTTCGCCGACGAAAATGTGTCCCGGGGCGGAAAAAACGCGCGAGGTGTTCTGAAAGACCTGGCCGGTGAGGCGCTGGTCGATCAGTTTGCCGAACTGAATGTAGTAATAGGCGAAAACGCAGGTGGCCGCGACGAATGCAACCAGCACCGAGCCCAGGACCGCCAGGCCGACGCGCGAGGTCCAGAAGCCCGGGGCGATTCGAATGCGCAATCAGTTTCTCCGTGAAATACAGTGCGACGAAATAGACTCAGAAATACGTTCCGATGATTAGACGCGCGCCGGAGCCAGACGTTTGGGCGGGCGCGGCGATGGCGCGACTGGTTTCGCAAGCCCTCTATCGGAATGAATTGTAAATCTAAATTGGATGGCTGTCTGCGTAGAGATGAAATTGATGAGTGATCTGAGTAACGAGCAAGTCCCAGGTTACGGCGTAATCCAGACTGATTGTGACGAGCGAACCGTCGGTGGTGACCTTGACGTCTTCTTTCTTCGCCTGAACGCCGAGCTCCTTGATTTTCTTGCCGATGTCTTCCTGGATGTCGTCCGGTGATTTCTTGGGATAGGTGGAGGTGGCAAAACGCGCCTCGGTGGTCATGGCGTCTTGCAGCTGGTAGTTCGCGAAGTATGAGGGAGCGATCTTGAAGGTGCAGAAGGCCAACGAACCGAGAATGATGATGGTGATGAAGAAGGTGAGTTTTCCCTCGCCTTGTTGTCCGTCGCGAACACGCGTGGTACGCAAAATGAAAAATCCTCCAAGGAAAAATTCGATAGGGTGATGCTAGCAGCATAGGCTAGGGGCGTACGGATGGGTTAAAACATGTGTTGTGAATGAGTAACTGGGCCGGGGCGTACGTTCGTACCGCTAGTACGCGCGGGCGAAGATGGCTTTTTCCGTGGCCGCGGCGCCGCAGTGGACGCATTTGCCGGAGCCGCCGGGCTGCTCCAGCGGAATGCAGCGCATGGTGGCTTTGGTCTCTTCCTTGATGCTGGCTTCGCATTCGGCTTTGCCGCACCACCACGAAAAAGCGAAGCCGTTCTCGACAGCTTTCCTAAATTCCTCGTAGTCGGCCGTCTCGTGGGTATTCGCCGTGCGGAACGCGAGCGCGCGATCAAAGAGCGCCTGCTGGATTTCTGCGAGGAGTTGCGCAACTGCGGCGGCAATTCCCTGCTGCGGAACGAACGCTTTGCCTTCTTTGCCGGGGCGGTCGCGACGTGCCAGCACCACCGAGTTTTTCGCGACATCCTTCGGGCCCAGTTCCATGCGCAGCGGCACGCCGCGCATTTCCCAATCGTTGAATTTAAAGCCCGGGCTGGAGCCTTCGCGCTCGTCGAGCTTCACGCGGATTCCGGCGTCCGCCAGTTCCTTGCGGAGCTTGCGCGCGCACTCGAGGACGCTGGATTTTTCCTCGTCCGTTTTGAAAATGGGGACGATTACCAGCTGGATGGGCGCGAGGCGTGGCGGAATAATCAATCCCTGGTCGTCACCGTGCACCATGATGATGGCGCCAACGAAGCGCGTGGAGAGTCCCCAGGAAGTGGTCCAGCAGTGCTGCAACACGCCACCCTTATCAAGGTAGCGGATTTCGAAAGCTTTGGCGAAATTCTGGCCGAGATTGTGCGACGTGCCGGCTTGCAGCGCTTTGCCATCGCCCATCATGGCTTCGATGGAAAAAGTCTGGTCTGCGCCCGCGAAGCGCTCGGAATCGGACTTGCGGCCCGGAATTACGGGCACGGCGGCTTCCTTCACCGCGAAATCGGTGTAGATGTCCAGCATCTGGCGGGTTTCAAATTCCGCTTCGGGCAGCGTGGCGTGCGCGGTGTGCCCTTCCTGCCAGAAAAATTCCAGCGTGCGCAGGAAAAGTTTGGTGCGCAATTCCCAGCGCACTACACTGTTCCACTGATTGATCAGCAGGGGCAGGTCGCGGTAAGACTGAATCCACTTCGCATAGGAGTGGCCGATGATCGTTTCTGAAGTAGGACGAATCACCAGCGGTTCTTCCAGTTCTTCGCCGCCACCGTGGGTTACCACCGCCAGTTCGGGCGAAAAACCAGCGACGTGCGATTTTTCTTTTTCGATGAAGCTGCGTGGAATCAGCAGCGGGAACGCGGCGTTCACGTGGCCAGTCGCTTTAAAGCGGCTGTCGAGGGCGGCGGTGATGTTCTCCCACAGCGCCCAGCCGTAGGGGCGCACGATCATGCAGCCACGCACGGGAGCGTAATCGGCCAGTTCGGCCCGCAAAACAAGCTGGTTATACCATTCCGAGAAATCTTCGGCGCGAGTTGGCAGCTTCTGGTCAGACATGCCTGGGTGGGCTCTTTTCTGCGCCAGTTTGAGAACGGCACGCGCACCGTGGCGCGGGCGTGGGCGCGGTAAGCAATCAAGGTTAGGGGAACGTTTGCGCGAAGTCAATCGCGTGAGGAGGCAGAGGCACCGCGGATGAACACGGATGAAACCAATGATAGAAAGCGCGCCGCCAAGGGATCAATCAGCCAAGGGTTCGCGACCGAGCTGCCTCCTGACGGCCCATTTTTTGATGGGTACCATGGCGAATCGGTGTAGCCTATTTGACGCGTCAGTTCCTTCCGGAACGGCCAAAAAAATCCGAAAAGGAGCTTGTTTGAAATGAAGATGCGTCTGGGCCTCGTGTTATTGCTCGCATTCTCTTCCACCATCACATGCTCCGCTCCGGCGCACGCGCAATCCAGCGCGGGAGCCGGCACATCCTCCGGTCAGCAGCAGACGACTCCCCCTGCCCAGCAGCAGTCCAGCCACCCCCCCATACTGTCGCATCGCGCGGCGGCAGTGCAGCCGGGCCAGGCCTACCAGCGGCCGACGGAAAAGGACAAACTGCACGGCTATATTTTTGATGCGCTCGGGCCGTACGCGTTTATCAGCGCAGTGACCGTGGCCGGCATCCAACAGGCCCGCAACAGACCTCCGGACTGGGGTCAGGGTTGGGGGGCGTATGGCGACCGGGTCGCAAGCGATTTTGGGATCAATCTGGTGACGCAGACGACGCGCTACGGGTTGGCTGAACTTTTTCGCGAAGACACGCTTTACTACCGCTGCGAGTGCACCGGCTTTGGCCGCCGGCTGGGACACGCTTTGATATCCACCGTCACAGCGCGGCGCGGCGCCGATGGTCACCGCACCTTTTCGTTTTCCGCGCTTGCGGCTCCGTATGCCGGCACCGAGGCGGCGGCTTTATTGTGGTACCCGAGCCGGTTTGATGCGAGCGACGGTTTCCGTATGGGGAATATCAATCTCGCGGTGCAAGCGGGCTACAACGTTGCTTTCGAGTTCATTTATGGCGGGCCGCACACGCTGCTCGCCAAACATCACATTCCCGTGGTGTCAGACGTGACGGGTTCCACGCAGCAGTAGTCTCTGAGAATAGCTACCCGTGACAAAACTTTGAGCGCCGGTGATTTTGCAACGGCGGGCTTTTTTATTTCGCCGACGCTGCCGGCGGCCTGTTAGTGATGTTCCGGGTGATTGTGGCGCCAGGCCCAGTATTCGCGCTGCTCGGCCGGCGGCAGCTTGCGATAATCATGATACGGCCGATGAGTTTCGACGACCCACTGGTGGTAATAAACTAGTTCGTGATCATTCCAAGCGTGATAATCGTTGTAGTAGGGATCGTACGCACGGACGGTCGCGTGTTCGGCGCAGCCCGTCAACAGCATCGGTGAAAACAGCGCTGCACCCAGCAAGATCATTCCCAGCCAACGCGTATTAAGAATGAGCCGCATCATTATGATTCCTCCCTGAGCTGCTCCCTCGGGCCGCCGTTTGATTGCAAACGGCACAGCGCTCCGATAAACTCTTCACGAAATTACAAACACGCTGGCGTGGGCAAAGTTGCTGGTGAGTAGCGCGCTGTTGCGAATCCCGATCGGGTGACCTGAAATGAAAAACGAAACCCCAGAATTGCTGCGCATGAGCCGCTCGCTCGACGAAGTGGATCCCGAAGTCGCGGAAGCGTTGCGGGATGAAGTGCGGCGGCAGGCTACCGGCCTGGAATTGATCGCTTCCGAAAATTTCGTTTCCGAAGCGGTGCTGGAAGCGATGGGCTCGGTGTTCACGAATAAGTACGCGGAGGGTTATCCCGGGAAGCGCTACTACGGCGGCTGCGAAAACGTGGACCGAGTGGAGCGGCTGGCGATTGAGCGCGCCACGCAACTTTTCGCCGCCGAACATGCCAACGTGCAATCGCACTCTGGAACGCAGGCGAACATTTCCGTGTTCATGACGGCGCTGGAGCCCGGCGCAACCGTGCTGGGTATGAATTTGGCGCACGGCGGGCATTTGACGCACGGGCACCCGCTGAATTTTTCGGGCAAGACTTACAAGTTTGTGGCGTATGGCGTGACCAAAGACACAGAGACGATTGATTACGACGAAATCGACCGCCTGGCGCGCGAGCATCAGCCGAAAATGATCGTGGCCGGAGCGAGCGCTTACGCCCGCACCATTGATTTTCCGCACATCGCAAAAATCGCGCAGGCCGTGGGTGCATTATTTTTTGTGGATATGGCGCATATCGCGGGGCTGGTCGCTGCGGGTGTGCACCCTAGCCCGGTGCCGCACGCTGATTTTGTTTCCACCACCACGCACAAGACTTTGCGCGGGCCGCGCGGCGGGCTGGTGCTGTGCCGCGAGAAATTTGCGAAGGACCTGGACCGCATTACTTTTCCGGGAGTGCAGGGCGGGCCGCTGGAGCACATCATCGCGGCGAAGGCTGTGTGCCTGAAGGAAGCTGCGGCCCCGGATTTTCGCGCTTATCAGGAGCAGGTGGTGGCCAATGCCAAGGCGTTGACCGCGGGATTGAGCTCGCGCGGATTTCGGATTGTTACCGGCGGCACGGACAATCATTTGATGTTGGTGGATATGCACTCGCGCGGAATTACCGGACGCGACGCGGAATTGGCGTTGGAACGCTCTGGGATGACGGTGAATAAGAATGCGATTCCGTTTGATCCGCTGCCCCCGATGAAGGCTGGCGGAATTCGCATCGGCTCGCCTGCGGTGACTACGCGCGGGATGCGCGAACCTGAGATGGAAAAGATTGCGACGTGGATTGCGGAAGTGCTCACGCATCTGGGCGACGCTGCGATCGAAGAGCGCGTCCGCGCTGAAGTGGCGTCGTTTGCAGCGCGATTTCCACTCTATTCACGGCGTCTAGAAGCTGCTGATGCTGTTGGCGCGCTACATTCGAAAGTTGCCGGCTAGGACTGCCCCTGCAGCGTCATTTCTTCCGTGCTTTTTGCGCCACCCGTGCCTTCACCAATTTTTTGATTAAAGTCGTCGGCAGCGGCTTGTCCACCGGAAATTGAATGGTCCCCTTCGAGGTAGTGAAACCCTTGAGTTCTTTCTTGAACCCCGCGATGACGGCCGCGGTGGGAAACAGGCTGCAATGGTCCGAGAAGGCGGCGTACCACAGCAGCGAACCGTTGTATTTGAACGCGGGAATGCGGTAGCTGATCGTTTCCGTAGCTTCCGGAGGCACAGCGGAGCGGATCGTCTGGCGCATTTTGTGCAGCGTGCTGCGCGCGGGTTCCTGAACGCCGGCGAAGTATTCGTCGACATCGCGCGGAGCGGCATTGCCAGCTTTCACCGACCTTTTTTTCGTGCTCACGATTGCCATGACGTTCTCTCCCGTGGCGTCTCGATGCGCGCCAGCTCAGGGTTGCAGGTCAAATGCCGGGCGCAAGCTGCCATCCATGTAAAAGGGCACGGACGCGTGTTCGTGGACGATTTGCCAGCGGCGACCATCCCGATGCAGGCACAGCGTGGCGCGCATCCAGAAACTGATGTGCCGGCCGGCGGCTTTAGTTCCACAGAGGCGATAGTAGCCATGGCCGAAGGCGAAATCGCCGCTCACGGTGAACCTGAAATCGCGCGAGTCGCGCTCAATGGGCCCATCCCACGTGTCGAGCCACGCCTGCTTTTCCTCGGGATCGATTCCCAGGTGCACAAGCGGCGGCGCGAGATCGCATATGATGGCGTTGCGTGCGTAGGGCGCGCTGATGGCGGCGGCATCTTTGTCGTAATGCGCCTTGTTGATGGATTCGACGAGCGCGAGAATCTCGGCTTCATCTTTCGAGGGCTGGCTCGTTTGTGCTGCGCTGGACATTTTGTCTCTCCTCTGACTTGAATCTTACGCGCCGGCAAGACTGCTGGCACGACAATGAATCGATTGTGCTCCGGCATACCCTGCTTACGCCGTGGGAACGAGAATTTCGGTGATCAACTTTTCTTCGGGCGTGGTTCTGGGATCGCTGACGTAATTTTCAATGTTGAAGTCGTCGCGTTGCGGGAGTTTCGTTTCGGCGACGATCTGAAAAACACGCCCGCATGCGTCCGGCAGATTTGAAAAAGCTCCGGTGAGAACAAAACGGCTGTACTTGCCGCCCGGGAATTTTTCGTAGACGACGCCCTCGGGCAATTCTTGCGGCGCGGCGGCAAGCGCAACACCGGCGCGATAGATTCGCGGCGCAACTTTGTACAAGCTCATGTATCCGGTGATTTTATTTTTTTCCAGGATGCGGGGAACGAGCTGATGCAACTGTTGCCAGGCTTGCGGTGCGGTATTTTGAAATGGCCCAACCTTCTCGATGAAAACGTAATGCGTTTCCGGCCAGGTAACGACTTCCGGAATTTCCGTGAGTTGCAGGGAGCTTCGTTTTGCGGTGGCCATGGTGTTTTCTCCTTAAGGTTTGGGCTGGGCGAAGAGCAATTCCAGATAGCGGCGCAAGTGGTCAATGCAGTCGGCGGCGACAGCCGGGCCGCCTTTGGCTTTGGCCAGGATAAACGCGCCTTGAATCGCCGCTTGGATGTAAAGCGCCAGGCTCTGGGCGGTCCAGTTCCCTACCACGTTGTACTCGCGCATGCATTCGGCGATGTCCGATTCCAGCGTTGCGGCATGCTCGCTGATGCTTCTGTCGCAGGCTACGCGGATCGCTGGGTGCGTGTCGTAAACTTCCTGGACCATGGTGCCGACCAGGCAGGTGAACTCCGGCAAGGCACCTTGCAGGATTGCCTTGCGGAAATCCACGTACGCCAGAAGTCGGCCGCGCGGATCGGCGAGCGACCGATAAGGAGCGGCTTCGAACAGAGCGCTGGTCATGGCGCCCCAATACTCCGCCGCGGCGAGTGCCAGGTCTTCTTTGGTATCGAAGTGGTGGAAGAAACTGCCTTTGGTGAGCTGCGCTGCCTCGCAGATATCGTCAACACGCGAGGCGGTGTACCCTTTGGCGCGAAAGACTAGCAGGGCCGCGTCCAGGAGTTTGGTTTTTGATTCGTGTTGAGTTTCGATCATTTAGAGTTATCGCCGACACGCGTAACGTACCCACTGGTCGGTACGTTGTCAAGGGCTTTCTTCATAGCTGTGTACGGCGCAAGCGGCGGAACCTCTGAAGGCGAGTTTGACCAGTGCGCGAAGCCTAAGAATCGTGGTCTTGAAGTTCCGATGCAATCCACTTCTCCCGTTTCGGAACGGTATCTGTGAATCGGCCACCACGGTGATGCGCGTTCCCCGCGTAAGCCGTGCCGGTGCTGCGTGCCCGCCTCGATTTGAACCCCTTATTTGGAAGCGGATTTGCGAGTGCGTCTTACCGAGGGAATCGCCCATTATGAGCACAAGCTCGGCCGTGGAGGGAATCGCCTGGCCCCATACGCTGGAGGCGGCGAAAGACGAAGCGCGGCTGATTCAGGATTCCTTGCTGCCGGGCGGCACCTTGCGCGGAGAAGCGTTCGAGATTGCGTTTCGCTTCGCGCCGCTGGGTGAAGTCGGTGGGGATTTCGCTGACTTTTTCTCTTTGCCCAATGGGCTGGTGGGCATGTACATGGGAGACGTGGTCGGCAAGGGGCTGATCGCGGCGATGTACGCGTCGCTGGTGATGGGCACGATCCGCGGGATCAATAAAACCGGCGAGAACACCGCCGCAGTGCTGGGGCTGCTGAATAAACGTCTGCGCGTGCGTCCGGTGCCGGGGCGTTACAGTTCGATGATTTACGCGCTGTTCAATCCCGCCTCGGGTGAGCTCACCTTTTCGAACGCGGGCGTGCCGCTTCCCTTGCTTGTTTCCGGTGACGGTTGCCGGTCGCTGGGTGAAGGCGGTTTTCCTTCGGGCATGTTTCCCGACGCTGCATATGAAATCCACACCGTGCAACTTGCGCCGGGAGACGCCGTGCTGTTTGCCACCGACGGCCTGCACGAAATGCGCAACGCGCTGAACGAGGATCTGAGCTGGGGGAAACTGGAGGAGATCTGGCGGCAGTGCCGCTGCAAGTCCGCGGATGAATGCCTGGATTTTCTTTTTGATGAAGTGCGCGCGTTTTCCGCGAGCAGCGGCAGCCATGATGACATCACCGCCGTGGTGTTGAAGGTGCCCTCGTAGATGCAGTCCCGCGGTGCGCGACCTCGAGCGGTTTATCGTCAGGCAGGCGATACCTGCAACTCCGAAACGACGCCATCGCGAATCGCAAACGCGCGTACTGGTTTTTTCGCATGCGCGTCCGGCGAAATGATGAAATAGGCTGCGTCCGGGTAGTAGGCGCGCGCAATATCAGTGCGCGAGGGCTCGTTCACCCCATGCGGATGCGAATGATAAATTCCCAGCAACTGCAATCCGGCGCTACGAATCTCTCGCATCAGCTGAAATAATTCCGCGGGCGCTATCTCATATTGCGTCGCGGGATCGCCCGCGATGTTGTGCGCGTGTAAGACGCGAGCGATCACGCCATCGCGACCCGCCAGTAATCCGCAACGTTCATGGTGAGGCTCGCCCTGTGCATGGGCCTGCAGCGAAAAGAGCACACCGTCTTGAACGCGGATTAGATTTGGCACGAAGACCAGTCTATATCGCGGCGAGCGGGAACAGGAATCACGCGGAGCTAGAGTTTCGGCGGGCGCAATTCGCGGCAGGCGGCGGAAATCCTTCTTTGGGGCGCGACTTCATTTCAGATTCGAGAGAACTCCAATCGCAATCACAAATAATGCCAGCATCCATCCAACGCTGAGGATACTCCAGTAATACAACTTGCTAGCTGGGAACTCGCGATGAAACTGCGTCAGAACCTTCCAGTACCACCAGCCATGCATTTTTTTGAAATCATCCCAGCTCATTACCCCAAAAGGGATCGCATCATCAGGCGGGCGTCTCGTGTTTAGAGCTGCCACAATTTCTGAATAGAGGAGCGTGTTGACGAGGCCGCCAACACCGCCGAGGAGCGCCATAACGATCAAGAATTTGTCGCGGCTCGACATTGCGTAAGTCCTCGGGGGCTTGAGGGACGCGTTCCGCCCGCCACAACCCCCGATATTTCGACGTTACGCTTTTTGCGCTTGGCGGCGCAGGAACGTTGGGACGTCCAGATCGTCGGCCGGGACTTCGTTGCGCACTTCGGCGACGTTGCGGCTGACTTGCTGGACGACATTGGTCTGTTGCGGCGCGATGTTTCCGCTGGTGGGTTGCTCGCGCGCAGCCTTCCACGTCTTCGGGAGGTACGAGGGCTTCTGCTGCGATTTGCGGCCGACGACATCGCGGAAACCGGCGGCGATTACGGTGATTTTCACGGACTCCTTCATGGCATCGTCCATCACGGCGCCGAAAATGATGTTGGCATTTTCGTGCGCAGCTTTCTGGATGATGGAAGAAGCTTCGTGCACTTCCTGCAGGCTGAGGCTGGAGGAGCCGGTAATGTTGATCAAAATGCCCTGCGCTCCCTGAATGCAGTTGTCCTCGAGCAGCGGGCTATTGATGGCGCGATTCGCGGCGTCAATAGCGCGATTCGAGCCGGACGCGACTGCGGTGCCCATCACTGCATAACCCTGGCCGGACATAATTGTTTTCACATCGGCGAAGTCGCGATTGATGATGCCCGGAATAGTGATGATGTCTGAAATGCCCTGCACCGCCTGGCGCAAAATATCGTCAGCGATACGGAACGCTTCGAAAAAGCTGGTGCCGTGCTCGACGCAATCCATCAGGCGCTCGTTGGGGATGACGATGACGGTGTCCACGCAGCCGATCAATTCGGCGAGCGCTTGTTCGGCCTGCTCCATGCGGCGCTTGCCTTCGAACGCGAAGGGCTTCGTCGCAACCGCGACGGTGAGCGCGCCGAGTTCGCTGGCAAGATTCGCGACCACTGGAGCGGCGCCGCTGCCGGTGCCGCCGCCGAGGCCTGCGGTGACGAACACCATGTCCGCGCCATCGAGCGCTTCCAGAATTTTTTCAGTGTCCTCTAGCGCGGCTTTGCGGCCGACTTCGGGATTCGCGCCCGCGCCGAGTCCTTTGGTGAGCTTCGCGCCCAGTTGTAGTTTTACGGGCGCTTGAGACAATTTCAGCGCCTGCAAATCGGTGTTGGCCGCGATGAATTCCACGCCTTCCACTTTCGCGCGGATCATGCGGTTGACGGCGTTGGAACCGCCGCCGCCCACGCCGATTACTTTTATCTTTGCTCCGTTGGTTGCCTCTTCTGCAAACGACACTCGCATTGCCGATTCTTTTTGCGCCATGCTTCCTCCCCAGTCTTTTCCCGATTTCGTTTTGTCCATCCGCTACTTGTTACGCCCCTGCAAACATGCTTTTCAACTTGCCCATCCAGCCGTTGGGACGAGATCCGCCGGCGCGCTTGGTGCGCGCGCCGTACAGAACAAGTCCAACGGCCGTTGAATATTCGGGCCGGGAAACTTCTTCGCTCATTCCAGCGAGTCCGCGCGGAGATGCCACACGCACTGGAAGATTGAAAATTCGCTCAGCCAGCTCGCACAGGCCGCGCAATTGCGCGCCGCCGCCGGTGAGCACGATGCCCGCGGGTATCAAGCCTTCGCCGCCGCCGCGCCGGAGTTCGTCGCGGACCAACATTAATAGTTCATGCGCGCGCGGCTCGACGATTTCAGAAAGCATACGCGCGAAAACCGTGCGCGGCGGACGATCGCCGACGCTGGCGATCTCGATGGGTGAGTCTTCGGTCAGCAGTTCGCGCAAGGCGCAGGCGTGCAGGCGCTTGATTTTTTCCGCTTCGCTGCTAGGAGTGCGCAGGCCAACGGCCAGGTCATTGGTGAAATGATCACCGCCCACTGGAACCGCCGCGGTGTGACGAACTACTCCGCCAGCGAAAGCGACCATTTCCGTCGTGCCGCCGCCGATATCGAGAAGGCAGGAGCCGAGCTCGCGTTCGTCTTGCGTGAGGCAGGCTTCGGCGGAAGCGAGCGGCTCGAGGACGGTGTCATCCACGCGCACGCCGGCGCGATTTACGGCGGTGACGATATTTTGAGTGGCGGTGCCGGACGTGGTGACAATGTGGACATTCGCTTCGAGGCGCTGACCGACCATGCCGATGGCGTCGCGGACATTATCTTGCGCGTCAAGCGAAAATTCCTGCGGCAAGACGTGGAGGACTTCGCGGTCTTCCGGCAGCTGCACGCCGCGGGCTGCCTCGATGGCGCGGCGGACGTCGTCACGCTGCACGTCGCGAGGGCGCGAGCCTACGGTGATGCCGCCGCGGCTATTCACACCGCGCACATGCGTGCCGGCGACGCCGATCAGCGCGGATTCCACGGGGACTCCGGTGAGCGCCTCGGCTTCTTCGACCGCGCGGCGGATGGAGCTGACCGCGAGATCGAGATTGACGATTTGGCCTTTGCGCCAGCCTTTGGATTCGGCCGCGCCGAGCGCAGCGAATTTCACGCTGCCGTCGTCGTCGAGTTCGCCGATCAGGGCGCAGGTTTTGGTGCTGCCGATATCCAACGCTACGATGTGCCGTTCCTTCTTCGTCAAATCCGGTGCTCCTTAATGATTGCGCCGCCCCAACATTCTGTTTCGCCATCGCCGATCAAAATCCTAAGGCAAGACCGCCCGCCTAAAAAGCAGCCGGCAGCTACAAATTCAACCGCAACCCCAATTGCAAAGAGCCGGCGAGACGCTTGCCTACCCGCAGGCAGGCGCTTCGAACCCGGGCGCTACTGCTGCGCGCTCACGTGCTTCGCCGAACTTTTTGCCGCGCTTTGTGGTGCGGCGTTCGATTTTGCTGGCGCCGATTTAGCCAGCGTCGTTCTTGCTGGCGCTACCTTCGTTGACTTCGCAGGCGCGACTGGCTTTGCCGGCGTCACCTTCAAAGCTTTCGGTGGCGCTGCAGACGCTGCTGGCACGGCCGGGCGCATCGCAGCCGGATGCGGCGCTACTGCGACAATCGGCGGCGGATCTTTTTTCATCGCCAGGATCGTGCGATCGGGATTCACGACCGCCTCGCCGTTGAAGCGCAAGTCCACCGATTCGACGCGGCCTGCTGCCGCGCGCCATTGGCCGATGTCGTTCAGCACCGTTAAATATTTACTCTGGAAATCGCTGTCGCCGAAATGGACGATTATCGGCGCGTCGGTGTTGCCCCAGGCGTCGTTCGCGGAGGCGCCGCCTGAGCTATTGGCAACCTGCAATCCGGAAATCGTGGCGCGCAGGTCTTTCGCTTCGGTGAGGTCCACTTCGCTCACCTGGTCCATCGCGCCGCCGCGCGCGGCTTCCACCTGCTGCGAAAATCCAGCAAACATCTGCATGCGCTGCTCGCGATCTTCGATGGGCATGTCCGCGCCCATGCCGGTGATTACTGGAAAATGGAAATTCCCTTTCAGTGGACGGTCGAGAATCACGCCGTGGACATCCACGAGCGCGAGCTCGCTGCCTTCGCGCAGAAAGGCGATGGGCGTGCGCTCGGTGATTTCCACCTCAATGCGATTGGGTAGCGCGCGGCGCACGGTGGCCTGCTCGACCCAAGGAATTGTTTCGATCTGGCGGCGACGCTCGTTCAATGGAACGCGCAAGACACTGCGATTTCGGTCCGCAGTAAAAATTTCGAGCACGCGGCCGCGCGGCACGTACTGGTTGCCAGTCACTTGCACCTGGTCGGAATGAATCAGCGCCATTTCCGGCGAGACCAGCAGGTAATGACCGAGCGCGTAACTGGTGGCCGCGGCGGCGAGACCAATTCCGCTCCAAAACGCGACGCGCAGATACGTCTTCCAGGCTTTTTTGCCGAATTTGCGCCGCTTGATTTCCAGCGGCTTCTGACGACGGAGATACTTCGGCTCTTCGTCGGCCAGAACTTCCTGGGGATAAGCGTCCGCGTCCATGGTTCTCAATTTCTCCAGAAAATTACCTCGTTCTCCAGTTCGATGCCGTGGGTAGCCCGCACGCGTTCGCGCACTTCGTCAATCAGGCGCAGCATGTCGGTGCAGCTGGCGTTCGCGACGTTCACGAAAAAATTCGCGTGGCGGTCGCTGACCATCGCGTCGCCCACGCGGTGGCCTTTCAGGCCGAGTTCGTCAATCAGGCGTCCCGCCGAGCCGCCCGGCGGATTCTTGAAAATGCAGCCGGCGCTTTTCTGATTGAGCGGCTGGCTGGCGCGGCGTTTCTCATTGCACACTTTTATCCCGGCCAAAATTTCTTTGTACGGCTTGGATGGCAGCTCCAGCTTCACGCGCAGCATTACGTCATCGGGCGCGAAGGAAGTATGGCGATAATCGAAACGAATGTCATCTCCGCGCAGAGTTTCCAGTTTGCCGGTGGAGGCGCGATAGAGCTCCACTTCGTGGACATAGGAGCCGATTTGCGTGCCGTACGCGCCCGCGTTCATGCGCAGCGCGCCGCCGACGCTGCCGGGAACACCGATGAGGCCTTCCATGCCACCCAAATCACGCTTCGCGCAGAAGGTGACCATGCCGCCGAGATCGGCCGCAGCGTCCACGTAGGCAGCGTTTCCTTCGACTCGCATGCCGGGTTGCGACGTCGGCAAGTGCAGCACGACGTAGGGCAGCTCGCCATCGGCGATGAGCACGTTGGTGCCGCCGCCGAGAAAGCGGTGCGGAATATTTTCGTCCGCGAGCAAATGCATCACGTCAGGGATCGTTTCAAACTTGCGCAGCAGGAGCTGGTCGGTGGTGCCGCCGATGCCGAGCGAAGTTTTTTCGCTGAGCGGCACGCTGGGGCGCAGTTCCACGCCGAGTTCTTGCAAGCGTGCGCCGAGTTTGTCGTGAATACGCATTCAGTTTAGTCCGCCACCGTCGTGACTTTGGATCCCAGCAGCATTGCGAGCTGATCGAGCGCACGGCCCACGCTGCCTGCGCCAATCGTCAGCACCGCATCGTGCGGGCGCGCTTCACGCAGCAAATATTCGATGGCCGCTTGCATGGTGCTTGTGAAGACCACGTTCTTGTGCCCGGCGCCGCGAATCGCTTCGGCTAATTTTTCTCCGGTGATGCCGGGAATGGCTTCTTCACCGGCGGCGTAGATGTCGGTCATCACCAAAATATCCGCCTCATTGAACGAGCGCCTGAAATCTTCCCAAAGGTGTTGCGTACGGGTGTAGCGATGCGGCTGGAAGAGCACGAGCAGCCGTTGATAATCGCAGCCGCGCGCGGCGGCCAGCGTGGCGCGAATTTCGGCGGGATGATGGCCGTAGTCGTCTATCAGGGTTACGCCATTGAACGTGCCTTTGATTTCGAAGCGCCGGCCTACACCGGAAAATTTCGAGAGGCCCGCGCGAATCAGGTCTGCCGGAACATTCAGCGATAGCGCGACGGCGGCCGCGGCGGCGGCATTGCTCACATTGTGAATTCCCGGCGGCGAGGGCAGGTGGAAAATACCCAAATCGTCGCCGTGATATTTCAACCGGAATTCGCTGGCCAGGCCGCGCAGCTTCACCTCGCCAATTACGAGGTCCGCCTGACTCGAAGTTCCGTAAGTAATCACCGGACGCTTCACCCGCGGCAGGATCGCCTGAACGTTAGGCTCGTCTAGGCACAAAATAACCGTTCCGTAAAATGGCACGCGATTGACGAACTGCAAAAACACATCCTGAATTTCCTCGAGCGAGTGGTAATGGTCCAGATGCTCGCGGTCAATCGTGGTGACAACGGCAACTACCGGCGCGAGCAGCAGGAAGGAGCGGTCACTCTCGTCCGCTTCGACGACCATGTATTCGCTCTGGCCCACGCGCGCGTTCGAGCCGGCATGATTCACGCGCCCGCCAACGACAAACGTGGGATCGAGGCCGGCAGCCGCCAGCACAGCCGCGACCATCGAGGTCGTGGTGGTTTTCCCATGCGCTCCGGCGACAGCGATGCCATATTTCAGTCGCATCAGTTCCGCGAGCATTTCCGCGCGCGGAATCACTGGAATTTTCAGCAGATGCGCTTCGACTACTTCTACATTATCAGTGCGCACGGCCGACGAAATCACCACCACGTGCGCGCCATGCACGTTTTCCGCCTGATGGCCTTCGAAAATGCTGGCGCCAAGCTTGCGCAGCCGCTCCGTAACCGGAGTTTGCTTCAAATCGGAGCCGGAAACCGCGTAGCCGCTGGAAAGCAGCACCTCGGCGATGCCGGACATGCCGCTGCCGCCGATGCCGATCAGATGAATCCGCTGAAAATTGCGAAATGGGACGTTCATGCGCGCACCAACCCTTCGAGCAGGTCCACAATATCTTCCACCGCGCGCGGACGAGCCAAACGCCGCGCCTGCTCTTCCATTTCCGTGATTCTCCGGGGCTGGTCCAGGAGGGTAAAAATTTCTTTCGTCAAACGTTCGGGCGTGAGTTCCGTCTGCGGCAGCAGGCGAGCAGCGCCTGCGTTCTGCATGGCCTCGGCATTGCGCGTTTGATGCGCGTCAGTGGCCGCGCCGAAGGGGATGAAGATGGCGGCACGACCGGCGGCGGCAACTTCGGCCGTCGTGATTGCGCCCGAACGGCAGAGAATCAAATCTGCCTGGGCAAAACGCTCCGCCATATTCTCGATGAAGGGCACAACCTCCGCTCGGAATTCGCGTCGCGCATAAGCCACGCGCACAGCATTATAGTCGCGTTCACCAGTCTGATGCACGATGAAAAGCTGATTTTTTCGCGTCGCCAATATGTCTAGCGAATCAACTACCGCGCGATTGATGGGCAGCGCGCCGCGGCTGCCGCCGGTAATAAGGATGTTGAACGGCTCGCGATGCTCTTTGCGCTCGATGGAGAAGAACTCACGGCGCACCGGAATGCCGGTCGAGACGGCTCGATCGCCAAAACGCTTGGCGGTTTCCGCGAAACCGCAGGCTACACGGTTTGCGAGGCTCGCAAGCACGCGATTGGTGAAGCCCGGTTCGACGTTTGGCTCGAAAATCATAGTCGGCACGCCGTGCAAGCGCGCTGCGAGGATCATCGGACCGGAAGCGTAGCCGCCGACGCCGAACGCGACGCTGAAATGATGCCGCTGCACGATTTTCTCCGAGTCCCACATTCCTGCCGGCAGCATGGCCAAATTGCGCGCGAGCTTTGCGCCACCCATGCCTTTCAGGCCCGCCGCTCGAATGGTTTCGAGAGGCAGCCCGGCCTGCGGCACCAGGCGCGATTCCATTCCGGCTTCAGTTCCCACAAGCACGACGCTGCGCACCCCTTCCGGCTCACGCCGGAGCCATTCCCGCGCCACGGCGATGGCGGGAAATACGTGGCCGCCGGTGCCGCCGCCCGCAATCAGCAGACTCTTGCTCGCGGCGCTGTTTGCCACAGCGCCGTTCACACCCGCACTGCGCGCGCCGGCTTCGGACGTCACGTCTCGTCCGCGTGCTGACTGATGTTTAACAGCACGCCCGTTGCCAATAGCATGCTGAACAGGCTTGAGCCGCCGTAGCTGATGAACGGCAGCGGTATTCCTTTCGTCGGCATCAATCCGAGTACGACGCTTAGGTTGATCAGCGCCTGCCCGACGACCATCGTCGTGATTCCGAGGCCCAGAAACTTGCCGAAATCATCCGGCGCCTTTATCGCGGCGACGAAACCGCGCCAGCCGTAAACCGCAAAAAGCGCCAGCACGATCACCGCGCCGATGAATCCGATTTCTTCGCAAATAATCGCGTAAATAAAATCCGTGTGCGCTTCGGGCAGGAAGAAAAGTTTCTGGTGGCTTTCCATCAGGCCCACGCCGCTCATTCCTCCTGAGCCTACAGAGATCAACGATTGCAGCAGCTGGAATCCAGCGCCTTTGGGATCGAGTTCGGGATGGCGGAACGCTTCGAAACGCGCCAGGCGGTAGGGCACGCGAACGATCAAAAGATAGATTACGGGAATGGCGGCCAGCACCGTGCCACCGATGTATTTCAGCGAAAGTCCGGCGACGAAAAGCATCGCGATCGCAATCACCACAATCATGAAAGCCGTGCCCATGTCCGGCTCTTTCACCACCAGCGCGGCCATCATCAGAGTGGCGCCCAGCGCCGGCGCCAACGTGTGCAGCGGGTCGTTCACTCCGAAATTTCTGGGGAGGCGCCGCAGTTCGAGCAACCACGCGAGATAGACGATCAGCGCGAGCTTGGCCATTTCCGAAGGCTGGAAACTGAAAGGACCCATGCGGAACCAGCGATGCGTCTGGTGCGAGCGGTCCAGGAAAAACACGCAGACCAGCAAGACGAACGTGACCGCGAGCCCGGTGAAAACCACCCGCGGCTGGCGCAGCTTGTGATAATCCATGTTCATCAGGCAGAACATTCCGGCGATTCCGAGCACCACGTAGATCAGCTGGCGCAGCAGAAAAATGTAGCCGGCGCCGAATTGTTCGCTCGCGGTCATGGCCGAGGCGCTGAAGACCATTACCGCGCCGATGAGGCAGAGCGCGAGCGTGACACCGAATAGCTGCTTATCAGGCTGCAAACTTCTTGGCATCGCTATCCTTTCTCCACTAACGCTTGTCCGCGACCGATGGCGGCTGATGAGTCGCCCCACCGGCGGTGGATTGATTTTCGCGCTGCGTTACCAATTCCTTGAACGCGCGGCCACGGGCTTCGTAATTCTCGAACTGATCGAAACTCGAGCAGGCCGGCGCGAGCAGCACCGTGTCGCCGGGCTGCGCTGCTTCTGCGGCCAGCTGCATCGCGCGTTCCAGAGTGCCGGCTTGGCGGATTCCCACGGCGCCTTCCAGATCGGCGGCGATTTTTTGTGCGGCTTCACCGATCAGCAGCGCCAGGCGCGCGCGTTCGTGCAACAAATCGCGGAGCGGAGTGTAGGGGCTGCCTTTATCTTTCCCGCCGAGAATCACCACGAGCGGCCCGGGAAACGCCTCGACGGCTTTCACCGCGGCATCCACGTTGGTGGCCTTGGAATCGTTGTAAAACTGCACGCCGGAAATTTCGCCGGCAAATTCCAGGCGATGTTCGACGCCACGAAACGATTTCACGCCGCTGGCGATGGCGGCCGGCGTTGCCCCCGCCAGATATGCAGCTGCGCACGCGGCCAAGACATTTTCCACATTGTGTTCGCCGCGTAGGGGAATCTGGTCACGCCGCGCGAGCGCTGCTTCGGAGCCCTCGTTGCGAAAGATGATTTCGTTGTCGCGCAGGAATGCGCCAGTAGCGACACGTTTCTGGCGGCTGAACCAGAAAATGTGTGGCTTCGCGGGCATGCGCTTGGTGATTTCGGGATCGTCCGCGTTTAGGACCGCCATGTCGCGTTCCAACTGATTTTCGAACATGCGCATCTTGGCGTGGGCGTATTCTTCGAATGTTCCGTGGCGGTCGAGGTGATCTGGAGTGAGATTCAAAAGCACGCCGATTTCCGGACGGAACTTGTCTATTGTTTCCAGTTGAAAGCTGCTGATTTCGGCGACGGTCACGGCTGGGTCGGTCGAACGTTCTACTAGCGCGAGCAAAGGTGTACCGATATTGCCGCCGACCAGCGTCGGAATATTCGACGTTTGCAATATATGCGCGAGCAGCGCGGTGCTGGTGGTCTTGCCGTTCGAGCCGGTGATGGCCACCAGCTTGCCACGCAGGAAACGCCACGCTAGTTCGATTTCGCTCCAGACAGGGATGCCGCTCTTGCGCGCGAGCTCCAGCGGCCGGAGTCTTGCCGGCACGCCTGGGCTGACGACGATCAAATCCTGTTCGAGGAAACTTGCGTCAACGTGCCCGCCGAGTTCCAATTTCACCCCAGCGGCGCGGAGTTGGGCGGCGGTCTCGGCGAGTTCGGATTCCGGGCGCTCATCCGTTGCGGTGACCGTCGCGCCGTAGCCGGCGCTGAAGAGCGACGTCACTACGCCCGTGCGAGCGAGGCCGACGACCAGCACGCGTTTGCCCGATAGATCGAATCCCAGTCGCAACTTAGATCCTCACGTCACATTCTGATGCAGCTCGCGTGCTGCGCAAGCATCTAACTCAGCGCAATTTCAAAGTCGTTAGCGAAAACAGCGCGAAAACCAGCGCTACGATCCAGAAGCGCACGATGATTTTCGATTCGCTCCAGCCCAGCAGCTCGAAATGATGATGCAGCGGCGCCATGCGGAAGACGCGCTTGCCAGTGAGCTTGAACGAGCCGACCTGAATAATTACTGAAAGCGCTTCGAGCACGAACACGCCGCCAATTGAGAGCAGCAAAATTTCCTGCTTGATGATTACCGCCACGGTGCCGATCGCGCCGCCCAGTGCGAGCGAGCCTACGTCTCCCATGAACATCTCCGCGGGGTGCGCGTTGTACCAAAGAAAGCCGAGCGACGCGCCGGCCAGCGAACCGCAGAATATTACCAGCTCCCCGGCGTCGGGAATTTTTTGCAGGTCCAGGTAATCCGCGAACTTCGCGTTGCTGGAAAGGTAAGTGAGCACCGTGAGTGCGGTGGCAGAAACCAACACGCAGCCGATGGCCAGGCCGTCCAGGCCGTCGGTGAGATTCACTGCGTTCGAGCAGCCCACGATTACCAACACCAAAAACAAAACGAACGGCGCGTACGCCAGCGGCCAGAAATACGGGTGGCCGAACAGCGATGAAAACACCAGGCTCGGATGCAGGCGCTTGAAAAATGGCACGCTGAGCTGCATCGAATACTCGCCCTGGGTTTGCAGCGCGACCAGCACGATGCCTACCAGCACGCAGGTTAGCACTTGCAGAGAAAATTTCGCGCGCGGCGTGAGGCCCAAATTTCTGCGGCGTACCACCTTATTGTAATCATCCACGAATCCGATGGTGCCGAACGCGAGCGTCGCACCCATGGCCAGCAGCACGTAGGCATTGCGCAAATCGGCCCACAGTAATGTAGGAATTACGATTGCAGCGACGATCAGGACGCCGCCCATCGTGGGAGTGCCGGCTTTTTTTTGGTGGCCCTTAGGGCCTTCTTCGCGGATGTATTGCTTTACCTGCAAATCGCGCAGGCGCTCGATGACCCACGGGCCTAGCAGCAGCGAAAGCAGCAGCGCGCTGCTGCTGGCCATCGCGGTGCGCACGGTAATATAGCGGAAGACGTTGAGCGCGCTGAAACGCGGCCGCAGCAGGTAGAAGAATAGATAGTAGAGCATCTAGCGTTGGCCGTTAGGCTGCGCCGCCGCATGCTCGGTGTTCGGTTGCGTGGCGCTGCGCGCGTGGCCTGCGTCGATTGCTTCCAGAATTTTTTCCATTTTCACGCCGCGGGAACCTTTCAGGAGCAGCAAATCGTCAGGCCGGATGAATGATGCGAGAAATTCCCCGGCTTCGGCTGAATTCTGAAAATATTTCGCGCGGTCCGCGGGATGACCGGCTGCTACGGCGGCTTTCACGAAATCTTCGGCCGGCCCCTGCACGCCGATGATCCAGTCAATCTTGCGCAAACCCGCGACGTGGCTCCCGCAATCGCGATGCAGCTCCGGCGCGGATTCGCCCAGCTCGCGCATTTCTCCCGCGGCCAAAATGCGGCGCGAAAACCCCGGCGTCGCCGCTAGCAATTCCGCGAGCGCGTTTAGGGCCGTGGGGCTGGAGTTGTAGCTGTCGTTGATCACTGTAAAGCCATCCTGAAACTTTACGATTTCGCCGCGCTTGTCCGCGGGCTGCAGCTGCGGGAACACGCGCTGAGCGTCTTCCGCGCCGATGCCCCAAACGCTTGCAGCCGCCAGCGCCGCGACGGCGTTCATAACGTTGTGGCGGCCGATTAGAGGCAGTTCAAGCCGCGCGCGGCCAGCCAGCGAGACGAAATCGAATGCGGAGCCGCTGACGCCGCGCTCTTCAATCTTTTCGGCGCGAAATTCCGCCCGCACCGCGCCGCCAGCTCCAGTGCTGGTGCTGAACCAGAGCACCGGTCCGCGCGCAACTTCCGCGAAACGCTCGACGCGCTCGTCATCCGCATTCAATACGGCAGTGGCGGTCGGCCACGCCAAATTTTCGATCAATTCGCGTTCAGCCAGCGCAATCTCGTCAATCGAAGAGAAAAATTCCAAATGCTCTACCGCGATCCGCGTGATCACGCCCACATCCGGCGGCGCGATGCGCGCCAGCCTCGCGAGTTCGCCGCGGTGCGACATGCCCATCTCGATCACCGCCGCGTCGTGCTGGTCATCTAATTTCAGCAGTGTCAGCGCCAGCCCATATTCGTTGTTCAAATTTCCCTGGGTCTTCAATACGCGGAACCGCGCGGCCACCAGCGCCGCAAGGATTTCTTTGGTGGTCGTCTTTCCCACCGAACCCGCCACGCCGCCGATTTTTCTGCCGGGCTTGGCCGCGCGCCAGATCGTGCATGCGCGCGAGGCCAGGCGGTGCAGCGCGTCGAGCGTGTCGTCCACTGCAAAAAGCTTTCCGCGGATTTCTTCCGCGTACTGCGCGAATCTGCCGCGCGCCACCACCCCGGCTGGGGCGCCCCCGGCCAAAGCCGCAGCCACGTGATCGTGTCCGTCGTGACTCGGTCCGTGTATAGCGATGAACAGTTCTCCAGGCTGAATCGTGCGAGAATCAATCGAGACGCCGGCCAGCCCGGCCAAGGCGTCAAGGCGCGCGGGAGCCGCGACACCCAGAGCTTCAGCCACTTGAGCAACGGTCCACCGCATCGCGTTTCCCCTGGACTGGGCTTCACTCTCAAGCTTGGACTCTCGAAAGTGCTCGATTTCGCTGCCGAAATCTGCCGCTATTTCATGGCCTGTTTCTTGGTGAACCCGCGCCGGCGCAAAATGGCGCGGGCTTTTTCGCGATCGTCGAATTCGTAAGTACGGTCGCGCAAAATTTGATAATTCTCGTGGCCTTTTCCGGCCAACAGCACGATGTCTCCGGTTTTCGCTTCATCAATCGCCATTTCCAGGGCCGTGTCGCGGTCCGGTTCGATGCGGTACTGCGCATTCACTTTCTGCAATCCCACTACCACGTCGTTGATTATCAGCAGCGGATCCTCGCTGCGCGGGTTATCGCTGGTGAGAATCACGAGGTCGCTTAGCGAGCCTGCCGCTTCGCCCATCGGAGGACGCGTTGAGCGGTCGCGTTCGCCGCCCGCGCCGAATAGAGTAATAATTCGCCCCGCGGGATTCAGCTCGCGCGCTGTCGAAATCAAATTGCGCAACGCGTCGTCCGCATGCGCATAGTCCACCACGACCAGGAATGGCTGGCCTTCATCAATTCGTTCGAAACGGCCCGGGACTTGTTCCAAATTGGCGATACCTTGTTCGATTTTTCCCACCGGCACATTCAGAGCGAGCGCTGCGCCGATCGCCGCGAGAATGTTGTAGACATTTATTCGGCCGACCAGTGATGATCGCACTTCGATTTTTCCTGCCGGAGTCTGCGCGGTGAAATCCAGGCCCGTGAAACTCAAAGTAAATTTCTTCGCGGTGAGGTCGGCCGCTTCGTTCAAGCCGTAGGTCAGCGTGCGTTTTCCCAATGCCTGCAAACGCTGTGCATACGGGTCATCAATATTAATGACCGCGACGTCTGGCGCGCCGGCGCCGGTCCCTGCAAACAGCAAGCGCTTCGCTTCGAAGTATTCTTCGAATGTCTTGTGAAAATTCAGGTGATCGCGCGTGAGGTTGGTGAAAATCGCGACGGCGAAGTGGCAGCCCCACACGCGGTCCATCACCAACGAGTGGGAGCTGACCTCCAGCACCGCGTGCGTACCGCCGGCGTCGCGGACTTCGGCAAACATCTCCTGCAGGTCGAGCGATTCGGGAGTGGTGTTCTTCGCGGTGCGGGTGCCCCGCGGCGTCTGGTATCCGGTGGTGCCGATGCGCCCCGTCTTCCATCCGGCGGCGTGCAAAATCGAATCCAGAATGAATGTGATGGTGGTCTTGCCGTTTGTTCCGGTGACGCCCGCAAGCTGCAGCGTGTCAGCCGGATGGCCATAAAAATTCGCAGACGCGAGAGCCAGCGCCTTGCGCTCACTTCCAGCGAGCACTTCGATCCAGGCGACATCGCGCGAAATATTTGCAGGACGTGGATTCGGACTCGCGATCGCCACTGCGCCGCGCGCAAGAGCGTCGGCCACAAACTCGTTGCCATCCGTTTTTGTGCCGGGCATCGCGAAGAACAGCGTATTCGCCACAACCTTTCGGCTGTCGCATGCGACCGCAGCGACACGTGCCCGCGTGCCTCCTGTCACACGAACGCCTTCAATCCCCGCGATCACTTCGGACAATTCCATTTCCATCCCTGGACGCTTTTTTTGCCGCCGCGTTGCTGATTGCACTTTCGGGCCGCCTTCCACTACGGATTTCAATGCACATTCCTCTGCGTACTCCCTGCGGGCGTCGCGGGCTGTGTTGTCGGCCGTGTCGTCGGCTCGATCTGCGCCGCAGCGCGTCCAAATCGTACCGTCACCATGCTGCCGCGAATCACGCGCGTGCCAGGCTCCGGCGTCTGTTCGAGAGCAACTCCGCTGCCAAGCAGCGAAGGAATCAGACCGAGCCGCGAACACGTTTCAGTTACGCCGCGCACGCTCTGCCCCGAAAAATCTGGAACCTCGACAGAATCTTCTTCGCTGAACGCCATCGTCGGCGCTCCGCCGCTCGCTTCCTGGCTGGCGGCGCGATTCTCCGCCTGATCTTTTTTAGCTACGACGTCGCGAAAGCGCGCCACGTTCTCAAGATTCGCGGCTTCATGTTTCGCCGCCGCCTGATTTGCGTCCGCGCGGAATTTGTCGGATCCCGGCACCTGCGTCGGCTGCCGGTTCTTCGCAGTCTCGGTGCCCGCGGGCACACTCATCGGCACATCGTGGGCCACGTCAAGATACGCAAGCACCTGCTCGGCAATGCGTTTGAAAATCGGCCCGCCCACTTCGCCGCCGTGATGCGCTCCCTCGGGCGAATCCAGCACCACTAAAATGGTCACCGCCGGCTCATTCACCGGGGCGAAGCCAACGAACGACGCGACGTACTGATTCGGAGAATAACGTCCAGTTCTCGGATCAATTTTCTGCGCCGTTCCCGATTTTCCCGCTGCGGTGTAGCCGTTCAGTTGCGCCGGCGTTCCGGTCCCGCTCAACACGACGGTCTCCATCATTCCACGCACGGTCGCGGCGGTCTCCGCGTCTGTCACCTGTTGCGATTCGGCGCGCGCAGGCAACGTCGGCGATGCGTCGCCGCGAATTTCCTGCACGATGCGCGGGCGATACAGCGTGCCGCCGTTCGCGATGGCCGAAATCGCGGAAATAATCTGGACAGGTGTGACGCTCACTTCCTGACCAATGGCCACCGACCCGATCGAACTGGCCGTCCAATTCTCCAATGGACGCAACAGCCCGCGATTTTCCCCGGGCAACTCGATGCCCGTGAGCTGGCCGATTCCGAATCTGCGCATCGTTTCGTAAAAACGCGGCGCGCCCAGATTCAGCGCAATTTTGATCGAGCCCACGTCACTGGAATGCGCCAGCACGTCGCGCACGCTCAACACGCCGAAGGGATGCCAATCGTGGATCAAGCGCCCAGCCACAAGAATTGATCCCATCTGGCAATCCACCAGCACATTGGGATTCGTGACGTGGTTTTCGATCGCGCCGGTCATGGTAATGACCTTGAACGTCGAGCCGGGCTCGTACGCCGCCGTCACCGCGCGGTCCATGCGCGTGTCGTCGGAAAATTTGCCGGCGTCGTTGGAATCAAAGACCGGATTATTCGCCACGGCGAGCAGCGCGCCGGTCGAGGGATCCTGAATCACCACCGTGCCGGTGTGCGCGTGCGATTCCTCCATCGCGCGCGCCAGTTCTTTTTCCGCGATGTACTGGATGGTTTCATCAACCGTCAGCACCACGCTCGCGCCGGGATCAGCTGCCGATTCACGGCGGTCGTAAAATCGTCGCTTGCCGTCGGCCATCAACATCACGCGTCCCGGCCGCCCGCGAATCTGCTTATCGAGCTCGTGCTCGATGCCGCCCATCCCCTTCTCGTCTGTATCCACCCAGCCCAGCACATGCGCCAGCAAATCGTGCTCGGGATAAACGCGCCGGTTTTCCTTTTCGAAGAACACGCCCTTCAGATTCATTTCGTCTATACGCTCGACGGTTTCCGGCGAAAGTTTCTTGGCCAGGCGCACCGGCTTGCTGGAATCATTAATTTTTGTTTCCAGATCTTCGGCGGGGATGTCCAAGACGCGCGAAAGCAACCGCGCGACCATCTCAGGATCCTTGATGTCAGTGGGGTCCGCGAAAACCGAGTCCATGGGAATGCTGACGGCCAGTTCCCGGCCCTTGCGGTCGTAGATCACGCCGCGCATCGGACTGATATCAAATGTGCGCTGTTGCTGATGCTGGGCTTTTGCGAAGTATTCGCTATAGCAGAAGAGCTGGAGGTAACTCAGGCGGGCCAGCACCGCCCCCATCCAAACCACCGCCACGACCCAGACCACCAACCAGCGGAGACGCGCGCCGCGCTGCTCCATGGATTCCGCCCTAACTTGCGAGAAACTTTGCCCGGCCAATGTTCACGTCGCTTCGCCGGAATGGCCCCTTGCAACGGGCCGAAACAAATTCATCAGCCGGATTTTCAGGGCCGCTGCGGCTGGACCACCGCGCGCGCCTCAGCCAACACGGCTTCGCTCGGCCCGTCCGCCGGCATAACTTGGCCCGGCACCGAAACCGTCAATCCCAATTCGTTGCGCGCGATACCGTCCACACGGCCCGGCGCCTTCAGTGTGGCCACTTCCACGTGCAATTGCTGATTCAATTGCGCGGACTGCGCGCGCAACGCGGAAAGTTGTTCCACCTGATATTGCAACTGGATGCACGCGAAATGCTGCCATGCGTAAAACAGCAGGCACGCCGCCATCGCGCCGCCTGCAGCCACACGACGCCAAAAATCCTGCAAACGCGCGGGCGCCATGCTGCGCACCAGCCGCGAATTGTCGATTCTTTTTACTGTGTAATATTCGGTCATTAGCAGACTTGCGGCGCCGTGCGTTCCCCGCCTACGCGGGTCTCCGCCGTCGCCACCCTCTCGATTACGCGCATCTTCGCGCTGCGCGACCGCGGATTACTTGCGATTTCCGGGTCGCCGGGCTGGATCACTTTTTTGGTCAGTATGCGAAATCCCTCGTGCGAGAGCCGCTGGAAGGCATGTTTCACCAGCCTGTCCTCGATCGAGTGATAACTGAGGACGATCAACCGTCCTCCTGGATTTAAAGTGGCAGGGGTACGCGAAAGAAACTGCCCGAGTTCCTCCTCTTCTCGATTCACCGCTGTCCGCAGCGCCAGAAACGTTTTTGTCGCGGGATGCAGTCTCTGCCTTCCCCTTGCTTTTCGTCCCCCTGCCACAATCGTTGCCAGGTGTTCGGTGTCGCGTATGGGCCGCGCCCGTACGATCGCCCTGGCGATTCTGCGTGAATCTCTCTCCTCCGCGTTGTTGTAGAGGAGGTCGGCCAGCTCTTTCTCCGGCCACTGATTCACAATTTCGTCCGCTGTCAGCGGGTTATCGGGATTCATGCGCATGTCGAGAGGCGCGGCCCAGCGGAAAGAAAATCCGCGTTCAGGGCTGTCCAGCTCGAGGCTTGAAATCCCCAGATCGGCGATGATTCCGTCGAACAGCGGCAATTGATTGGCTGCCGCTACTTCGCCGATCTTCGAAAATTCCGCGTGCACCAGAATCACCTGCCGCTCGTGCGGCTCCAATCGCTCCCGCGCGATTTCCAAAGCTCGCGGGTCGCGATCCAAACCCAAAACTCGTCCGGTAGTCAGCTGCTTGGCGATCTCTAGCGTGTGACCGCCCGTGCCGACCGTCACATCCGCATACGTCCCTTCGGGCCGGATTTGCAACCACTCCAAAATCTCAGCCAACAGAACCGGCGTATGCAATACGCTCAAAACTTAAATGCCCAGATCGTCCAACGCCTTTTCGTCTTCCGCCGTCATCGGATTACGGTTCATTTGATCCAGGAACCGGCTGTGATTCCAGACTTCCAGGTACGTCAACTGCCCCTGAACGTCCACTTCCCCTTTCATTTCCGCCGATTCTCTGAGTACAGGTGGAATCAGAATGCGCCCCGAGCCATCCACCTCGACCACTTGACCGTAATAATTCGTGCGCGATAGAAATTTTTGCTTCGCCGCGTTGTGCGAAGAAAGCTTCGCCAGCTTCTTTTCGATTTCTTCCCAGGCTTTCAGGGGATAGATGGTGGCGCGATCGCCCTTCGTTGAAGTGACGTAGAACTTCGTGCCGCTCTTGCGCAGGTCGGCCAGAAAGTCGGCGGGAATCTTCAGCCGGCCTTTCTCGTCCACCGTTGCTAGATAGTTGCCCCGCAGCATGAAAGCCCTCGAACAGCCCGCCCGGCGTGTGCGTCTTTAAAATCACTCGCTGGTTCGCCCCTGCTGTCGCGTTTCTAAATGAAACTGTTTGTTTCTGGTATCTCGTTCCGGGTTCGCCACTATTCTCTTGCCCATACTTGCTGCTGGGTGCGCCAATGCTTGCTTCTAGGATCGCCACTGCCCTACACTCGTTGCCAACTTCTACCACTCTGCGCCACTTCTTCCCACTTTGTGCCCTGATTGTAGATAGCTTCGCAAACATGTCAAGCGGAATTCTTCTGGAAATGGAAAATATTTGTGGATTTTCGGAGGCACACGAAGAGTTCTTGTGGTCGTTGCGACGCAAACCACAATTACTGGGGGACACCGCAGCAATGACTCATAGCGCTAGTCCCCACGTTGCAGAAAAAAATTTCAAAATGTTTTGTAACAGTAAACACTCACACAAAATTCTTCTGACTCGACGTTTCTCCCGCTCTACTTCCCTGTTGGTTCCGTTCTTGTGTGAGCCCGAGGCGCCGGTTGGACAACTGCGAAGTCATCTTGCGTGGTAATACCGTGAATGGGTTCTGCGCGGGGGTCGGTGCGGTAGCGATACGCCGGATGTCGCGCCAACTCAGCACGCCATCCGGCGCAAATCGTCGGGCTGGACTCAGGAAAGCTGCAGGGCCTTGTTTACGTCGGTCATGATTGCGGCGGCGGTGGGCTCGGTCAGGCCGCCGGCTAGAGTCGTCGGCACGCCGCGGGCTTCGACATCCACGCGATACGAGATGGGCCCGAGTTTTTGCACGGCCCAGTTCATTCCGGCGACCACGTTCTGTTGGCCGCTATTGGGATGGCCGTCGGCTACGATGATCACGTCACCGGCAGCCTGCCGCACGTGGTTGCGCACGATCACGCGGTGGATGGCATCTTTCGCAATCGTGTTGCCGCCCACTTCGATGCCATTTTTCGAAACACGGAATTTCGCGGGCGTGCGGTACTGCGTAGCCTGTTTCGAGTGCATCAGCAGGTACATCGCGCCGTACACGAACCCGGCGGCGAGCACGCCGTAGATGAAGCCCGTCGAGAGCGCGATTAATACCAGCAAGCTGCCGGGAATCGCCACCAGCAGCCACGGAGCCGGGACCTTCTCAGGGATCGTCGAGATTTCCGTCGTGTCGCCCATTTGTTGCGTTTCGTATCCTGGCATGTCTTTCCTCCCCTTTCCCGCCTAAGCGGTCCGCCCTTCGTATGTGCGCAGTGGCCGTCCAATTGACCCGTAAAACGTTGGCGCCGCCCGTTGCCAACCCGTGAAGTCGCGGCATCAGGAAGGCGGGGCGGGCAGTCCCCGGCCGCTTGCCCCACCTTCCGGCTACAGACATTCACTACGCTATGCGTGAAAGCGGAGAGAAAACCGTCATCAACAGTGGACTACGCGGAAGTATGAGGCGGCGCGGCGGCGGCTTCGCGCAAGTGGCTGATTTATGAAGTTGCAGCCGCTGGCCGGGAGGTATCAAGTAACGACGAAAAAAACCCCGGCCGGTATGGGGGTACCGGCCGGGGCGAACATCCAATGCGTCTGGGTGGCTTACGTCCGGCGTCTGCCAGGGCGCCGGATGACTGCCATGCGAGCCCAATGTAAAGAATCGGCCCAAACAACACAATAATGTAAAAGGATTATCGCCGATCTTAAGTAGCGCCGGCGTCCCGCGGGCTCTTTTTCCCGCTTTCAGCGGAGTCGAAACAGTTTGCGGAAAAAGTCCTGTGCGTGTCATCCCGATCCCTCTGCCGCGAGATCGGAATGACACTTCGAGCGTTTTTTCGCAACCTAAAAAGCTGCTGATTTCTGGAATGAGCGAGGAATTAAGGACCAGAAGGATTGCGCACGGAATCGAGGCCACGCAGGACGGATTGTTCGTCTGGGCTCAGACCTTGCATGAACCGCGGATCGTTCAGCGCGGCCTGGCGATCTGCGGGACTCATCTGTTGCAGCGTGTGCAAACGCCCGGTGACCACCTGCTTACGGTCTGGCGACATCTGCTGCCACTTCGGCAGCAGCGTACGCTGCACGTATTGGCGCTGCTCCGGGGACATGCGCTGCCAATTTTGATAGCTGTGCTCGACGCGGTCGCGCTCCGCTGGCGAAAGACTGTTGTAGCGCTGCAGATTTTGGCGGATCTGCTGCTGCCTATCAGGAGGCAAGCTGCGGAAGCGCTCATTATTCTGCAAGAAATGTTCCTGCTGCTGCGGAGACATTTGTCCCAGCCGCTGTTCCCACTGGCCGGGCAACTTCGGCTGACCTTGCCCATTCACGCCACCGTGCCCATTTGGTGGTGCGTTCGTCCCCTGCCTCGGCGCGCCATTAGAATTCGTCGGTGGGCGATAGCTATTGCCGTTATAGCCGTTGGGATGTTGGCCGCCCTGGTAAGCGCCGCCCGCACCAGCCGCGCCGCCGTTTGGATGATTCGCGTTTCCGCCCTGATTGCCGCCTTGATTTCCATTCGCGTGCGGCGCGCCGGACGGCTGCGCGTGGTATTGCGTATGGCTCTGCGGAGGATGCGCTGGTGGGTGCGTCGCTTGGACTCGCTGTTGTCGGAACTGCCGAGGCGCGTACATTCCCCGCCCGCCATAAGGCCGCTGCGCCGACGCAGGCTGCGCGCTTAGCAACAGAAAAGGCGCGAGAAGCAGCCCTATCGCCAGCGCGAATAATTTCCTGCGGGAACGCATTTTCATTTCACCGTTATGCAATTGCGATTCTTCGGACAATTCTTCTGAGTATTCTCCGGCTAAACCTTCGACCTAGTCTTCGGTCGACGGCTGCTGATCAACCGCCGGATTCACGGCCGGCGCTTGCTGGTCCGCA